>UCLB01000044.1 GCA_900473205.1 Hyphomicrobiales bacterium | reverse complement strand
GCACCAGCCCCCGCCCCCGTCGCCCCCGCCGCGCAGCCGGCAGCGAAGATGGCGAAGCAGCAGCCGAAGGCACCGAAGGTGGCGAAGCCCCAACATTGGAAAACGCCGCCGAGTAATCTGCGCGTGCTTTTGTGAGTTAAAGAACCTCGGTCTTGCCGGGGTTTTTTCGTTTTTGTGGTGGGGATGTGTGGAGGGACTGCGCCGCATTGCTTTTGTCGGGTTTAGGTAAGGGCAGGGGGACGGGCGCGCGAGAGGCTTCTCGATTGCTCTAGTTGTAATTCAAAATCACTGTAGTTGACGTGAAAGCCAGGGCACACCGCAGCAACCCTCATCCTGAGGCGGGCGCAAAGCGCCCCTCGAAGGACGGGGGTTGCGGGCAGAGTGTCCTCGACATCTCAGCTGGGTTACCTCTCCCCCTGTGGGAGAGGAAGAAAAATCATGATCTTAGCAACGCTAACTCATAGATTTTTCAGGTGAGGGGTCTGCCACTTGCGCCGAGTGAAAACCCGCAGGCCGCAGAGCCAGCCGCTCACCCCCCTCTGTCCTGCCGGACATCTCCCCCACGGGGGGAGATTGGCAAGAGGCACGCTCACCACTCCAATAGCAGAGATCGCAGACCAGTAAATTTAAGCCCGTGCATAAGAATGGCTGCAGAAGGAGACGGGCTTGGAGCGGTGCATGCCGCCAAGCAATTCTCCAGCTAAGTTGCGGTGAAGTGAGCGATAAAAGTAGGCAGCAAGACGTGAGCCACACCCGACATCGCGTGCCGTTGATGTGGCCCAACCCCATTTGCCTTACAACTTCACCCATCCACCATTCTGCTTGGACGAAGCAATACATGCCTCAACAAAGGCCACGCCTTTAACGCCGTCATCAATGGTCGGATAAATAACCGCCTTATCCAGTTCCGTACCGTTGCGCCGTGCATCGATGGCATTGGCGGCTTCGGTGTAGATGGTGGCGAAGGCTTCGAGGTAGCCTTCCGGGTGGCCGGATGGAATGCGGCTGACGCGGGCGGCGGCTGCACCGGCACCTGCGCCACCACGGGTGATCAACTGCTTCGGCTCGCCCAGCTTGGTGAACCACAGATAGTTCGGGTCCGCCTGTGTCCACTCGATGCCAGCCTTGCTGCCATAGATGCGGACCTTCAGGCCGTTTTCGTTACCCACGGCCACCTGGCTGCACCATAGCAAGCCCTTGGCAGGGGCTTTGCCATCTTTAGCCTTGAAGCGCAGCATGACGTGGGCGTTATCGTCCAGACGACGACCGTCCACGAATGTATGCACATCGGCTGCCAGTTCATCGGCTTCGAGGCCGGAAATGAAGCAGCCGAGATTATAGGCGTGTGTGCCGATATCGCCGGTCGATCCACCGGCACCGGATTGAGCCGGGTCCGTGCGCCACACCGCCTGCTTGGCACCGGTCTGCTCCACGGGTTCTGCCAGCCAGTCCTGCGGATACTCCATCTGCACGAGGCGGATGTCACCCAGCGCGCCGCTTTCCACCAGTTCACGCGCATGGCGCGCCATAGGATAGCCGGTGTAATTATGCGTCAGCACGAAGAGCGCATCGGCCTTGTCCGCCACCTCTTTCAGCTTTTTCGCATCCTCCAGATTGGAGGTCAGCGGCTTGTCGCAGATGACGTGGATGCCACGCTCCAGAAAGGCCTTCGCCGCCGGATAGTGCACATGGTTGGGTGTCACGATAGCAACGGCTTCGATGCCATCTTCGCGTGCCGCTTCCTTTTCCGCCATCTCCTCGAAGGAGCCGTAGCAGCGGTCTTCGTCCAGCCCAAGCTCCAGCCCGGATGCTTTCGATTTTTCTGGCGTGGAGGACAGAGCGCCTGCCACCAGCTCGAAGCGATTATCCAGCCGTGCTGCCATGCGGTGCACGCCACCGATGAAGGCACCTGCGCCGCCACCCACCATGCCAAGGCGAATCCGTTTGTTCGCCTTGTCGGTCGTCTTTCCTTCAATAGCCATGAAATATCCTCGAAAACTCTTTTAAAGACCCAGCATGCGGCGGTTGGCTGCATCATCCGTGCCGCTGGAAGCGAAGTCGTCAAACGCCTTTTCCGTCACGCGGATGATGTGCGCCTTGACGAATTCAGAACCTTCGGCAGCGCCGTCTTCCGGGTGCTTCAGCGCGCATTCCCACTCAACCACGGCCCAGCCGTCGAAATCATTGGCGGCCATTTTCGAGAAGACTGCGCCGAAATCCACCTGTCCGTCGCCCAGCGACCGGAAACGACCGGCCCGTTCGACCCAACCCTGATAACCGCCGTAAACGCCCTGACGTCCGGTCGGGTTGAACTCGGCATCCTTGACGTGGAACATCTTGATGCGGTCTTTGTAGATGTCGATATTGTCGAGATAATCCAGGCACTGCAGCACGTAATGCGAGGGGTCGTAGAGCATATTGGCGCGTTTGTGGTTCTTCACGCGCTCAAGGAACATCTCGAAGGTAACGCCATCATGCAGGTCTTCACCGGGATGGATTTCATAGCAGACGTCCACGCCCTGCTCGTCAGCGTAGTCGAGGATTGGCGTCCAGCGCTTGGCAAGCTCGTCGAATGCGGCCTCAACCAGACCGGCAGGACGCTGCGGCCAAGGGTAGATGAAGGGCCAGGCCAGCGCGCCGGAGAAGGTGGCGTGTGCATTGATACCAAGATTGCGCGATGCCTTCAGCGCAAGCTTGACCTGCTCAACGGCCCATGCCTGACGTGCCTTAGGGTTGCCGCGCACTTCGGGTGCGGCAAATCCGTCAAAGGCTTCGTCATAGGCTGGATGCACTGCTACCAATTGGCCTTGCAAGTGAGTGGAAAGCTCGGTGACCTCAACGCCGTTCTGGCGTGCGACACCGGCAAATTCGTCGCAATAATCCTTGGATTCTGCTGCTTTTTTCAGGTCGATCAACTGTCCGGCCCAGGTTGGTACCTGTACGCCCAGATAACCTTTTTCAGCCGCCCACTTGGTAATGCCATCCCACGTATTGAACGGCGCAGCATCACCCGCAAACTGACCGAGAAAAAGCCCCGGTCCCTTGATCGTCTTCATGAATTATTCCTCCTGCATCGATACAGTTGAACGGTTCCAGCCTCCGCCCGTCAACGGCACACAAGCTAACCGCTCGTAAATTTCGTGCAACCCTCAATCATCACTGAGGCATGATAATTTGCATCTTCACCTCGCCCGCAGGGGCAGAAGCGGCGATATCGAACGCCTTGATGCTGTCTTCGAATTCGAAGGTGCGGGTGATCAGCGGCGCGACATCGATAGCGCCGGAGGCCAGCATGTCCACGCAGCGGCCAAACACATTGGCGTAGCGGAAAACATGCTCGACGCGCGCCTCGCGAATTTGCGCGGCCACCACGTCATAGGCCACAAGCTTGGTGGGCATGCCCACGAAGACCACCGTGCCAGCAGGCCGCAGCGGTTCGAACACATGGGTAATGGCCGCTTCCGCACCGGAGCATTCGAAAATGACGTCCGCACCCCAACCGGCTGTTGATTTCAAAACCTGCTCGGCCAGATTATGCTCGCGGACATTGACGGTTTCGACTGGCCCAAGACCACGCGCCATGTCTAGCTTCACCGGATCGACATCCGAGACGATAACGCGGGCGCAACCGGCGGCCAGCGCTGCCAGCACGGTAACAAGGCCGATGGGACCGGCACCGATAACGACGGCGATATCGCCCGGCTTGACCTTGGCCTGCGTTGCCGCCTGCACGCCAACGGCCAGTGGCTCTACCATGGCGCCTGCGGCAAAGGAGACATTGTCAGGCAGTTTGAAGGTAAAGGCAGCCGGATGCACGACGGATGCACGCAGCACGCCATGGATCGGCGGCGTCGCCCAGAACCGAACGGCTGGGTCGAGATTGTAATGGCCGGTGCGGCTTGCGCGGCTGATCGGGTCCGGGATGCCCGGCTCCATGCATACGCGATCACCCACGGAAAGCGTCGTTACCTGCGAACCAACCTCCGTCACAGTGCCGGATGCCTCGTGCCCGAGAATCATCGGCTCGCGCACCACGAAATTGCCGATAGCGCCGTGGGTGTAATAGTGCACGTCGCTGCCGCAAATACCCACGGTGTGGATGGCGACGCGCACGTCGTGAGGGCCGACTTGCTCCTCCAGCGGAAATGAACGCAGGGACAGCTTGCCCATTTCTTCCAGCACAAGTGCGCGCTCTTCGCCCGATTTTCCCTGAGACTGCATTCTGTCCTCCTCGACTCTCAACATGCATGTTGCGGATAACAAAATCGCGAAGAACCCGAATAAGCAAGGTCTAAAAGAAACTTTTCAAGGGTGAACCTGTTTGCTCTCGAGGACACACCCAGAGGAGACCGACACATGTTAATGACAAGACGCGCCATCATGGCGGCAACCGCCGCAACGGCGGCAGCATCCGCCCTTTCCGCGCCTTCCATTGCCCAGGCCGCATTGCCGCTGAAGCAACCCGCGCTGCCCTTTGCCGAAGATGCGCTTGCCCCGCACATTTCCCCCAAAACAGTCGCTCTGCATTACGGCAAGCACCACAAGGCCTATTTCGACAAGCTTAACACGCTGGCCAAGGGCACGCCTTATGCAGACATGGAGCTTGAGGCGATCGTCAAAGCCTCCGCTGGCAAAACCGCAGACAAGAAGATTTTCAACAACGCAGCACAGGCGTGGAACCACGTTGTCTACTGGGAGCAATTTACGCCCGGCGGCCCGAACAGACCGGATGGCAAGGCCGCAGAAGAGTTGAGCGCCGCATTTGGTGACTACGACAAGTTCATCGAAAAAGCCGTTGCCACATCCGACGAAGTCTTCGGAACCGGCTGGGTATGGCTGACCCGCGATGACCAGAACAAGCTCGCGCTTGTCGGTTATGAAGATGCCAATAACCCAGTTGCCGTCGGCAGGCCCGCCTATCTCGGCATCGACATCTGGGAACATGCCTATTACGTCGATTATGAAAACCGCAAGCCGGAGCATATCAAAAAGGTGCTTGAAAATCTCGTCAACTGGCGGGTCGTCGGCGACAAGATAACCCAGGCTTAACGCCTGTCATATGGTCTTCACGTTGAAAGCGCTCTGATGGTTCAGGGCGCTTTCATTCGTTTAGCGCAGGTGTTTCTGACAAAAACACAGTGGTTATTTCCTGTTTTCGAAACAAAGATTCTAATCCATACGCCTAAATTAGTATCAAAATCGCGGGAAGTTGAACATTTGGTCAAAAATGACTTGAATCGTTTCGGTTGCCCGCTTGAGTATGTGCAAAGTTTCTTATAACCACGTTGCATCGGTAGTCGCGGAATAAGCGAGCCGGATACAAAAATTGGGAGCTCAATTATGAGATACAAACTTGGCCTAATCGCTGCAGCCTTGCTTTCGGCGACGTGCTTTGCACCTGCCGCTGCAAGCGCAAAAACCTTCGTATATTGCTCTGAAGGTTCCCCGGAAGGTTTCGACCCCGGTCTCTACACCGCCGGCACCACTTTCGATGCCGCTGCCCACACCGTTTACAGCCGCCTTCTGGAATTCGAACCCGGCACCACCAAGCCAGTTGCTGGCCTGGCCGAAAGCTGGGACGTGACCGAGAACGGTACCGTCTACACCTTCAAGCTGCGCAAGGGCGTGAAGTTCCAGACGACAGATTTCTTCACGCCAACGCGTGAATTGAATGCCGACGACGTCGTTTTCTCCATTGAGCGCCAGATCAAGACCGACAACCCATGGCACCAGTATGTGCCGGGCACGTCCTGGGAATATGCTGAAGGCATGGGCTTCCCCAAGCTGATCAAGTCCGTCGAAAAGGTCGACGACATGACGGTCAAGTTTACGCTGAACCGTCCTGAAGCACCGTTCCTTGCCAACCTTGCCATGCCGTTCGCTTCCATCGTTTCGAAGGAATACACGGACAAGCTGGCTGCTGATGGCAAGCAGGCACAGTTGAACCAGATGCCAGTCGGTACCGGCCCGTTCGCCTTCGTCGCCTACCAGCAGGATGCCGTCATCCGCTACAAGGCCAACAAGGACTATTGGGGCGGCGCACCGAAGATCGATGATCTCGTTTTCGCCATCACCACCGATGCCGCCGTTCGTTTCCAGAAGCTCAAGGCTGGCGAATGCCACCTGATGCCTTACCCGAACGCAGCTGACGTTGCCTCCATGAAGAAAGACCCGACCCTGACGGTTATGGAGCAGGAAGGCCTCAACGTTGCCTACCTCGCCTACAACACCACGCAGGCTCCTTTCGACAAGCCGGAAGTCCGCAAGGCGCTGAACAAGGCCATCAACAAGAAGGCCATCGTTGACGCCGTGTTCCAGGGCATGGCAACACCTGCCAAGAACCCGCTGCCGCCAACCATGTGGTCTTACAACGACAAGGTTGAAGACGACACCTACGATCTGGAAGCAGCCAAGAAGATGCTGACAGACGCAGGCGTTAAGGACCTTTCGATGAAGGTCTGGGCGATGCCGGTTTCGCGTCCTTACATGCTCAACGCCCGCCGCGCTGCCGAAGTCATCCAGGACGACTTCGCAAAGATCGGTGTGAAGGTTGAGATTGTTTCCTACGAATGGGCCGAGTATCTCGACCGTTCGAAGGCAAAGGACCGTGACGGCGCCGTGTTCCTCGGCTGGACCGGTGACAATGGCGATCCGGACAACTTCCTCGACACGCTGCTGGGTTGCGATGCCGTTGGCGGCAACAACCGTGCACAGTGGTGCGATAAGGACTTCGACGCTCTCGTGAAGAAGGCCAAGATCACCACCGATCAGGCAGAACGCACCAAGCTTTACGAAGAGGCGCAGGTCGTCTTCAAGAAGCAGGCACCTTGGGCCACCATCGACCACTCCCTGTCCGTCGTTCCGATGCGCAAGGAAGTCACTGGCTTCGTCCAGAGCCCGCTGGGTGACTTCACGTTCGAAAACGTGGATATCGCCGAGTAATATTCGACGCATCTGCAAATGCCGCGTGTCTTGTCTCAAGGCGCGCGGCACTTGCGTTCTGAAGCACTCCTAAACAACAAAGAAGCAGACCGAAAAGGTCGCTACTGCCAGCGCATAGGTTCCAGGCGGAACAGATCGAAGGTTTTTCATGATTGGCTTTCTCGTGCGGCGCATTGCCGTGCTCATCCCGACTTTCATCGGGGTTTCCATTATCGCGTTCATGTTCATCCGGCTCCTGCCGGGCGATCCCGTCGCATTGCTGTCGGGTGAACGCGTCATGTCGCCGGAGCGGCATGCGCAGATCAGCGCCGCCCTTGGCATGGACCGGCCCATGGTCGTCCAGTATCTGGATTATCTGAAGGGCATCCTGTCGGGTGATTTCGGAACGTCCATCGTTTCCAAGTCGCCGATCATCGACCAGTTTTTTGCGCTGTTTCCAGCAACTGTCGAGCTGTCCTTGTGCGCCATCATCCTTGCCATCGTCATCGGCGTTCCTGCAGGCGTGATCGCAGCCATCAAGCGCGGCTCTTTCTTCGATCAGACCATGATGGGCGTTTCGCTCGTCGGCTACTCCATGCCGATTTTCTGGTGGGGACCGCTGCTCATCATCCTGTTTGCGGGCATTCTGCAATGGACGCCGGTATCGGGTCGCATTTCGCTGATGTTCTTCTTCCCGCCCGTCACCGGCTTCATGCTGATCGACTCGTTGCTGTCGGGCCAGAAGGGCGCTTTTGCCTCTGCCGTCAGCCACCTGATCCTGCCGTCCATCGTGCTGGCGACCATTCCGCTTGCCGTCATTGCGCGCCAGACGCGCTCGGCCATGCTGGAAGTGCTGTCGGACGATTATATCCGCACCGCCCGTGCCAAGGGCCTGTCGCCCTTCCGCGTGGTCGGCCTGCACGCTTTGCGCAACGCGCTGATCCCGGTCATCACGACGATCGGTCTTCAGATCGGCGTCATGCTGGCGGGTGCGATCCTGACCGAGACTATCTTCTCCTGGCCGGGCATCGGCAAATGGATGGTCGATAGCGTCTTCCGCCGCGATTATCCCGTGATTCAAGGTGGCTTGCTGCTGATTGCTGGCATCATCATGTTCGTCAATCTGATTGTCGACGTGCTGTATGGCCTGATCAACCCGCGCATCCGCCACTAAGAGGTGACTTTTCCCATGGCTGAAACCACTCAGAGCCAGCCGGTCAGCAGCGCGGCGATGCGCCGCCAGATGCTGTCCGAATTCTGGCATTACTTCTCCGAAAACCGCGGCGCCGTCATCGGCCTCTATGTTTTCGCCATCATTGTCTTTGTGGCGGTATTTGCGTCGTTCATCGCGCCGCATTCGCCGTTCCAGCAGTACCGCGAGACTATCCTCCTGCCGCCCGCATGGTTACAGGGCGGTAACTGGAGCTTCCCGCTCGGTACCGATCCGCTGGGTCGCGATATCCTGTCGCGCCTGATCCACGGTGCGCAATATTCGCTGTTCATCGGCGTTTTCGTGACCACGCTGTCTCTGTCCACCGGCATCATTATCGGCGTCATTGCCGGTTATTATCGCGGCTGGCTGGACACCGTCATCATGCGGTTGATGGACATCATCCTCGCCTTCCCGTCGCTGCTTCTGGCGCTGGTTCTGGTCGCCATTCTCGGCCCGGGCCTCACCAACGGCATGATCGCCATTGCGCTCGTTCTTCAGCCGCATTTCGTGCGCCTGACGCGTGCTGCCGTGATGACGGAAAAGGAACGCGATTACGTTACCGCCGCACGTCTGGCCGGCGCCGGTCCGCTGCGCCTCATGTTCAAGACCATTCTGCCCAACTGCATGGGCCCGCTAATCGTGCAGGCCACGCTGTCGTTCTCGAACGCCATTCTCGATGCGGCCGCCCTTGGCTTCCTCGGTATGGGCGCACAGCCGCCAGCACCCGAATGGGGCACCATGCTTGCCGAAGCGCGCGAATTCATTCTGCGCGCCTGGTGGGTCGTCACCTTCCCCGGCCTTGCCATCCTCATCACCGTTCTCGCCATCAATCTGGTAGGCGATGGTCTGCGAGATGCGCTTGACCCGAAACTGAAGAGGTCCTGACATGGCACTTCTGCAAGTCGATAATCTGACCGTCGAGTTCGAAACCGCCAGTGGTTGGTTCCGCGCTGTGGACGGCATTTCCGTCTCCGTCGAAAAGGGTGAGGTTCTCGCCATCGTCGGAGAATCCGGCTCCGGCAAATCGGTCTCGATGCTCGCCGTCATGGGCCTTCTGCCCTGGACCGCGAAGATCACCGCCGACCGTATGCTGTTTGAAGGCAAGGATATCCAGAAGATCAGCGCGTCGGAACGCCGCAAGCTGATCGGCAAGGATATTGCCATGATCTTTCAGGAGCCAGTGGCCAGCCTCAACCCGTGCTTCACGGTCGGCTTCCAGATCGAGGAAGTCCTGCGCATCCACATGGGTCTGGACAAAAAGGCCCGCCATGCGCGCGCCATCGAGCTGTTCAAGCTCGTCGGTCTGCCCGATCCGGAAGAGCGCCTGAAGCATTTCCCGCACCAGATGTCCGGTGGCCAGTGCCAGCGCGTGATGATCGCGATTGCCATTGCCTGCAATCCGAAGCTTCTGATCGCCGATGAGCCGACGACCGCGCTCGACGTGACGATCCAGAAGCAGATCCTCGATCTCCTGATGAAGCTTCAGGCCGAAAACGGCATGGGCCTTATCATGATCACCCATGACATGGGTGTGGTGGCTGAAACGGCTGACCGCGTGGTGGTGCAGTACAAGGGCAAGAAGATGGAGGAAGCCGATGTGCTGTCTCTGTTTGAAAACCCCAAGAGCAATTACACCAAGGCGCTTCTGGCTGCCCTTCCCGAAAATGCGACTGGTGATCGCCTGACCACCGTTTCGCAATTCTTCGATGGCACGCCGACACCTGCCCCGACATCCGCGGGAGAAACAGCATGACCGACAAAAACACCATGCTCGAAATCCGCAACATGAAGCGCGATTATCACCTGCCCGGTGGCTTCATGAAGCCGGCCAAGACCGTCCATGCGGTCAAGGGCGTGTCCTTCGCGTTAGAAACCGGGAAGACGCTCGCCATCGTCGGCGAAAGCGGCTGCGGCAAGTCCACGCTTGCCCGCATGCTGACCTTCATCGATGAGCCGACCTCCGGCGATCTCTTGATCGACGGCCAGAAGGTCGATACGCGTCCTGGTCATCTGACCGCCGAAATGCGCCAGAAGGTGCAGATCGTTTTCCAGAACCCCTATGGCTCACTCAACCCGCGCCAGAAGATCGGTGACGTGCTGGGCGAACCGCTGCTCATCAACACCAACATGTCCGCCGCCGAGCGTCGCGAGAAGGCGAATGACATGCTGGTGCGTGTGGGGCTGGGGCCGGAACACTACAATCGCTACCCGCACATGTTCTCCGGCGGCCAGCGGCAGCGTATCGCCATCGCGCGCGCGCTCATGCTGAACCCAAAGCTGCTGGTGCTGGACGAACCGGTCTCGGCACTCGACCTTTCGGTTCAGGCACAGGTGCTGAACCTGCTCGCCGACCTGCAGGACGAGTTCGGCCTGACCTATGTCTTCATCTCCCACGACCTCTCCGTCGTGAAATATATCGCGGATGAAGTCATGGTGATGTATTTCGGCGAGGCCGTGGAATACGGCACCCGCGACGAGGTCTTCTCCGACCCCAAGCACAGCTACACCCGCACCCTCTTCGCCGCCACCCCCAAAGCCGACGTGGACTCCATCCGCGCCCGCGTGGAAGCAAAGAAGCTAGCAAAGGCCAGTTGAGACGGAAAAGGAAAAGCCCGGATATGATCCGGGCTTTTTTGTTGGGCGTCTTGTTAGCGTTGGCTTGGGAGTAAGATCGCAGACACGCCCGTCAATTCGATGAAACTCTCTAAATCACTGGATAGAGCGACCAGAAGAACAGCTCGTGTTCCTGATCGCGATCGTGCTGTTCAGAGTCGTCCTTGACCTTCGACTCTGATGGGGAACCGCTGTCGCGTTTCAGTTTTTCTTCCTGGGCCTTGCGACCAAGACCGAACAGATCGAATGAAAGCATATTGAAGCCAGCAACCATTTTTCGTTCCTCTTCGTCACAATCTTTAACAAGGCGTAAAGTTTTGCGCGTTGCCACGATTTCGTCAAGATTGCCTAGCGAATTAGTCTGTTACAGCTGTGGACGACTTTAGAAGATTCATTTCTAAAAACCGCTAATATACGAAGCTTCATTTCTCCGTTGGAAAACAGTGCATTCACGCAAGACGGCTTGAGCCGTATATTTCATTTGCGGTTTTGAGGGCGTTGTCGAGGTTGGTGCGGTGTCCATGCGCCTCCAGCGCCTGAGAAAATGCGGTGAGATTTGCCAGGACGGCCTCTTCCGTTGCGCGCCTGCCGGTATGGTTCAGCCGCACCAGACGTTCCGTGCCGGGGCCAACGCCTGCCGTCAAATCCGCACCAGCGATGTTTCGGCGGGAGAGGAATGTGTCGCGGTTTATATCGGGCGGCAGGATGGCGGTTGTGACGAGTGCGGACGCCGATGTGGCCGGTGTCCATAGTGTGGCGCCGAGTGTTTCCAGTCCGGCGCGGGTTGCGTCTCGGGCAAGGCGGTGGCATTTCTGAACCGCCTCGATGCCTTCCGCCTCGATCCGGTCCAGAGCGGCTTGCAGGGCGAAGAGTTCCAGCGGGGCGGTTGTGCCGGGCAGTGCGGGTCTCCCGAGATCGAGCCATTGTTCCTTCTGATCGAGAAGAGAGAGCATGGAGATCCGGAGAGCCTTATCGTGCTGCAAGAGGCCCCACGCCTTTGGGCTGACGGAGAGGGCGGAAATGCCCGCCGGGCCGGCAAGCGATTTCTGTGGGCCGATGACGGCGATATCGATGCCGAGGCGATCCACATTGAGCGCATGCCCCCCGATGGATGCGACCGCATCAACGACCGTAAGAATGCCGCGCTGTTTTGCGATCGCGACGATCTCTTCCAGCGGGTTGAGAATGCCGCTGGCGGATTCCGCGTGGACGAGGGACAAGAGAGTGACGCCGGGATTGGCATCAATGGCGGCTTTAACAGCCTCGACGGCGATGGGGCGGGCGGGTTCGGCGGTGAGATTATGGACCGCTGCGCCACCGCGTTCCAGCCACTGACCGAACCATGTGCCATAAGGGCTGGTCACGATGTTGAGCGCCGTGACGCCGGGATGCGCAAGGCTGGTCGCTACCGCCTCCAATGCCAGGACGGCTTCCGCCTGTATCAGCAAAACATCGTTTTTCGTGCCCATGAGCTTGCCCAGACGGTCGGCGAGGATGGTGTATCGCTCTGCCGGGAAAGAGGGAATGTCGAGCAGATGGCTCCAGTCACGGTTGGGCATGGCGGTCTCCTTGATTGTGCTGGAGCTTGGGAACGGCTGCAATCAGACGCCGGGCTGTGTCGGATTGCGGGGCGGAAATGATGCGCCTGGTCTCACCATATTCGACAATATGGCCTGCTTCCATGACGGCGACGCGGTGACAGACGGCGCGGATGACGGCGATATCATGGGAGACGAACAGGCAGGCAAGGTCGGTTTCGCGCTGGATGGAAACGAGCAGATCGAGAATCTGCGCACGCACAGAGACATCGACTGCGGACACGGCTTCATCCATGACGAGGAGAGCGGGGCGCGGTGCCAGTGCGCGCGCCAGCGCCACACGCTGCCGCTGACCGCCGGAGAGTTCCAGCACCGGGCGCGCCGCAAAATCCGGCGGCAAGCCAACACGCTTCAGAAGCCGTGCTATCTCTGCGGGCCGATCTTGGGCGGGGACGATCTGGTGAATGCGCAGCGGTTCGCCAATGGCGGTTTCCACGGTGGAGCGGGGATTGAAGGCAGCGTGTGTATCCTGAAACACCATCTGCATATGGCGGCGCGCGTGGCGAAGGTCTGATCCGGACAGCGCCAGCCAGTTCCGGTCTTCGAAAGTGACGCTGCCGGTATCCGGCTCGATCAATCGCATGATGAGGCGGGCGAGGGTGGATTTTCCGCAGCCGGAGGGACCGGCAAGGCCGAGCGTTTCACCGCGATCGAGAGAAAAGGAGACATCGGCAACGGCCTGTATCTCGCGACCTTGAGCGCGGTAGGTTTTTGACAGGCCTTCGACGGCAAGGAGCGCGGCCATCAGCGCACACTCTCGATCAGCGACGGCGTGGAGAGGTCGAGATGTGCCGCGATCAATGTTCGGGTGTAGGCATCGGTTGGGTTTGACAGAATACGGGATGCCTGACCCGCTTCGACCAAGCGGCCTGATTTCAGTACGGCAATATCATCCGCCAGAGACGAGGCGAGGGCGATATCGTGCGTGATGAAAATCAGCGTCATACCGTTTTCCCGCACCAGCCTGTCGAGCAGGCGGGCGATGGCACCCTGCGTTATGGTGTCAAGCGCGCTCGTCGCCTCATCCGCAATCAGGATTTTGGGGCGGGCGGAGATGGCGGCGGCAATGGCCACGCGCTGGCGCTGGCCGCCGGAGAGTTGGTGCGGATAGGCCTTGAGCAGCGATGAGGGGTGCGGCAATTGAACCTGTTCCAGAAGATCACGGGCATGGGCGGTCGCCTGTTTCCACGACAGGCCAAGATGGCGGACGGCGGCTTCGGCCACCTGTTCGCCAACCGTCAGCACCGGATTGAGGCTGGCGCCGGGGTCTTGGAAGACATAACCGATATCGCGACCGGGGCGGGGTGTTTTGGCGGGTCCCAGATTCCAAGTGATGGTGCCGGAGGATTTGACGCTGCGTGGCAGCAAACCGGCGAGCCGTTTTGCAAGCGTGCTTTTACCGGAGCCGCTTTCCCCGATAATGGCGAGACGGCGATTGGCCGCGAGCGAAAGGGATAGATCTTTCAGTGCTGGCTGTGTTGCACCGGCATAGGTGACGCTGAGGTTTTCGATGCGGCAGAGCGGGGCTTGGCTCATGGCGTCTTCACCTGCGCTGCCAGCGCCTTGTTGATGCCTTCTGCCAGAAGATAGACGCCGAGAACCGTGAGCAGGAGCGCGATGCCGGGAATGATGGAGAGATAAGCGGCGGAGCGCAGAACATTTCGACCCTGCGCAATCATCGAGCCCCATGTGACGACATTGGGATCACCCAGACCGAGGAAGGAGAGGGCGGCCTCGGTCAGGATTGCGGCGGCGACGATGATGGCAGCCAGCGCCAAAACCGGCGGCAGGGCATTTGGCAGGATTTGCCGGAAGGCGATTTCCAGCGGGTGCATGCCGATGGTGCGGGCAGAGGCCACGTAATCACGCTCGCGGATAGAGAGAACCTGTGCCCGCGTCAGCCGCGCCGGGTCGGCCCATGCACCAAGGGCAATGGCGAGAATGACGACGGGTATGGATGCGCCGATGGTGCTGACGAAGGCGAGAGCGAGGAGGAAGCTGGGCACGATCTGAAAGGCATCGGTGACGCGCATCAGAGCTTCATCGATAAGGCCTCCGGCAAAGCCGGCGAGCGTGCCCATGACCGCGCCGATGAAGAGGGCGGCGGCGGCGGCGCTGATGCCGACGGCAAGCGACACGCGCGCGCCGTGGAGCAACCCGGCTAGCACATCACGCCCGAGACCGTCCGTGCCGAGTGGCCATGCGGGATTGACGAAAGGCGGCGTGAGCGGCGCGCCGACGATGGAGAGCGGGTCTTTGGGAAACAGAAACGGTGCAGCGATGCCAGCACCGGCAATAAGAACGAGGATCACCAGGCCGATAAGACCTTCCGGGTTTCGGATGATGTTTCGTAAAAACCTCACGCGCTGCCCTCCTGCGCGCCGATGCGCGGATCAAGCACGGCATAGAGCAGATCGACAACCAGATTGATGAGGATGACGAAGACGGCGCTTGTCAGGATGATGCCCATCAACAACGGAGCGTCGCGCCCGGTGACAGCCTCCTGTGCTAGTCTGCCGAAGCCGGGAACGGCAAAGACGCTTTCGATGACGACACTGCCGCCGAGCATGGCCGCAGACTGAAGGCCGAGAACGGTGACGAGCGAAAGCGCAGCGTTGCGGGCAACATGGCGAAGCACGATGCGGCTGCGGGACAGGCCTTTCGATTGCGCGAAAGCCACGAATTCCAGCCGCCAGATTTCCGCCATGGCGCTGCGCATAACACGCAGGAAAAGGGCGAGATAGATGAAGCCGAGGCTTGCAACGGGAAGAACGAGATGCCGCCCGATATCCAAAGCTCGCTCCAGCCCCTGCTTGCCCGAGGCAATCGTTTCGATGCCTGATGTGGGAAACCAGCGCAGCTTGACGGAGAAGGCGATGACCAGCACGAGGCCAAGCCAGAAGCCCGGCATGGCGTAAAGCGCCAGTGACAGGGTGGAAAGCGCGCGGTCCTGCACGCTGCCCGGTCTTGCCCCGGCAATGATGCCAAGTGCCGAGCCAAGCGCAAAGGACAGCGCCGTTGCGCTCCCCATCAGCAACAGCGTGTTGGGCAGACGCTCGAGAATAAGCGACAGGACCGGTCGGTCGAAAGCGACGGACCAGCCGAGATCGAGCCGGGCCACGTAGGAGATATAGAGCCAAAGCCTTGCGAGCATGGACTGATCGAGCCCGTATTGGGCACGCAGCGTTTCCCGCAAGGCAGCGTCCCCGCCGCCAATCGACACCAGATAGGCATCAACCGCGTCGCCAGAGGCATTTTCAAGCAGCAGGAAAGTCAAGAGAAGCACGATGACCAGCACCGGAATGGCGCTGAGCATTCTGCGACCGACAATGCGTGCTGCTCGCTTCACCGCTACTCCTGTAAAGCCGTGTCCGCCCAGTTCGAAACGGCCCAGCGCGGATTACTGGCAACGTTTTGCACCGTATCGCGCGCCACGGTGATGAAGCCCCATTCGGCAACATTGATGAGCGGCAGGTCCTGCGTGACCTGTTTCTGGAACTGCTTGTAGAGGTCTGTGCGGGTTTTTTCATCGACGGTTTCTGCCGCCTTGTCGATCAGTGCATCCAGTTCCTTGTTCTCATAACCGCCCTGATTGGAGAAGCCGACGCCCGCAGGCGTGCCGGATCTGACGAGGATGGTAGTGGAAATGGCCGGGTCACCCCGGAAGACGGGCGGCGCAACTGCCAGATCGAAAGCGTGATCGGTGTAGACGGCTTTCTGGTGGGCGGCGGCATCGTTGTTGACGAGTTCCGCATCGATACCGATTTCCGCCAGCGCCTGGCGCAGATAGGCGCCGAACTGTTTGGTCTCGTTGAAATAGGGTGCTGGCAGCAGCTTCAGCGAAAAGCGCGTGCCATTTGCGGCGCGCTTGTAACCGGCCTCATCCAGCAGCGCATTGGCCTTCTCGACGTCGAAATCATAGGTCTCGACATCGGATGTGTAGAACTGAGGGGCATTTTTCGGCACCGGCCCAGTGGAAGCGGTGGCATAGCCGAGAAAGACGGTGTCGATGACCAGCTTCTTGTCGATGGCGTGGGCGATGGCCTGACGCACCTTGAGGTCTGCCAGTTCCTTGCGGCGGTGGTTGATTTCCACGACGAGCTGATAGGTGAGCGCCTCATAACCATCCGCAATGACTTTGATGCCGTGTTCCTTGGCAATGCGGGCGAGATCGGACAGCGGCACGGCAGAGAAGGCGGCCAGCTGAATTTCTTCGGCTTCGAGCGCAGACGCTGCACCCGCACGGTCCGGCAGGACGCGATAAATGATTTCCTCCAGCTTTGGCGCATCCTTCGCCCAATATTTGTCGTAGCGAGTCAGGCGGTAATATTCGCCCGGCTTATATTCCGCAAAGACGAATGGCCCGGTGCCGACAGGCTTTGTGTTGGCGGGATTGGTGGCAATATCCGTGCCTTCGTAGAGATGCTTTGGAACAACACTGGTGACGACCGGCAGGGCGTTGCGGATAAGCTGAAACGGTGTGGGTTTGGAGAAGCGGAAAATCGCGGTGTGATCGTCAGGCGTATCGACCGATTGCAGGTTGGCGAAGATCAGCCGTCCGAGATTCTGTAGAGGTTTCCAGACCGATAGCGCGGAGAAGGCGACATCTGCGGAGGTGAAGGGCTTGCCATCATGCCATGTCACGCCTTCGCGCAGCTTGAACGTGCCGCTCAGGCCATCATCGGACCCTTCCCAAGCCGTTGCAAGGCGCGGCTCCAGCCCGTCCTTGCCCTTGAAGGAGGCTTCGGCCAGCGGCTCCACGATCTTGCTGGAAATGTAAAACACGCCGTTCGAAGCGACGATGGCCGGGTTGAGGTTCTTCGGCTCCGAATCCGCTGCCACCACAAGCCGCCCGCTGCCACCTGCCGCCCACGCAAAGCCCGGTCGCACAAGCGTTGTGGACGCCGCCAGAATGGCAGCACTTTTCATCAGAGAGCGGCGTGAGAGCGGTGTTGAAAGCATGGCAAACTCCGGAAATGGAACGGCTGTCGAAAATGCCGCGCGGTACAGTGTAAAGCCTCGGCCTGCGCAGTGTCCATGAGAAATCAAATGCTTGATAGCAATGATTTTATCCGGCCCGACCGCTGGAACAATGAATGTTGCATAGAGGGGCTGAGAGGAAGAATGCTTTGCTCACCCTAGCGGAATTATGCGTTTGGTGTCGGCGTCCATGGCACCTCGTAGAGCACGCATACGACGCATGTTGGTCAGAATATGCGGCTCCGGAAGCTGTTGCTTAATGATTCGATAGCGGTTTTGCGCCGGTCAAGGCCAGACTCGTCCCAAAATGATCCATCTCAATCAAATATTAGTGATATCTAATTGTCCGGCCTTCTTAATTAAAGCAAATACTTATATATTAGCAATCCCAGTGGGTTAGATTGTCTTTGTGTCTAACGCAACCCGCGGAGGAGGAGAGAGAAATGAGAACAATAACATCTTCTTTGTTTATCACGGCCTGTCTGGCGCTGCCGTTTCAGGCGCAGGCACTGGATGTCAGCGTGGGAGGCGTCAGTGCAAGTGTGGGCGGTAACGACCGTGGCGGGGTCAGTGCCAGTGCTTCTGTGGGAGGAAGCGGCGGTGTGAATGCGGGCGCCGATGTTGGCGGTCGAAGCGGCGGCGGACTTGGGGCCGATGTTAATGCTTCGGTTGGCGGTAGCCACGGCGTTAACGCCAATACCAGCGCTAGCGTTGGTGGAAGAAGCGGCGTGAACGCCGATGTCAACGCGTCCGTGGGGGGCGCGAGAGGGCTTAACGCGAATGCCAATGTCGGCGTTGGACGAACGACCGGCGTGGGCGTGAATGTTGGCGTAGGTATTGGCACACCGGGTGTTCCCGGCGGGCCGGCCAACCCGGGAACAGTGCCTCCCGGTGCCATTCGTGAAGCTATCAACTCCTATAATAACATTTCGCGCACCGAGCAGATAAAGCTCGCCAAGCGTTGCGTGGATATTCTGGGCGGTGGATATGACGCAGCTTTGACGAAGCTGTGCAAAATGATCCAGACAGCATCTCGCTAAGGATTTCAATGAAGAGAAGGGGTGCACGTCACCCCTTTTCTCTGCCTGCTATCAGATCGTTACTTGCGACCGAGAGACATGATACGCTCGCGCAGAACCTTGGCGAGGTTGCGGGTGTTGCGATACATGTGGACCTGCGCTGCCACCTGACGCACATCACGGTCGCTGTTTTGAGCCAGACCAATGACCAACGTGCCCATCTCAGCAGTCTCGCCCCAGAAGCCATCCAGATTGCGGTCTTCATAAGCACCGCAGCTATCGGTTCTGAGAATATTGGCATCGTCCAGATGCCATTCCGTCAGGCGCTGCATCAGCAGGCGGTCGATGGAATGACGCTCGTGATCCTCATTGACCGCCAGTTTCCAGACATAGGCCTCACCCATGGTCATGAAGACGACAGCTGATGCAATGGCCACGCCGTTGAGATTGAGCGTGTGGATACGAACTGCGTCGATCTCTGCCAGATTGGTTATTGCTTCGCGGGCGAAGGCCGCGCGATAGCGATCGCTGACGAGTGCGGAGCGCTTGCGGCCCTTGGAGCCGCTGGCTTCCAGCGCCAGAAATTCTTCGGTGCGCAGCCTGATGTCCTGCGGCTGTCGGGCAATGTCGTGAGAGAGAGAGCCCAGCCCCTCCAGATGCTGCCAGTGCTGTTTCAAGGTTTGCAGCTGCGCAGGTGGAAGCGTGTTGTGCAGATAGGCTTCCGCATCCACCTGGCTTTCCAGCATCATGCGACGATGCGGCTCGGCAGTGGCCAGAGGCAGGTTGCGGCTGAGTGCGATGGCCTTGATCATGCGCACGAACGCGCCATCCAGACGAAGCTGGGGCAGAACGAGTATTTCCGGTAGACGAAGGTCAGGCTGCGACAGCGCGTCCAGCAGATTATCTATGGTCTCGGCTGCACCTTCGGAATCCACCAGCGGTGTGCCCAGAGGGCCGAACGGATTGGCCCAGGCGCGCAAGATGGAAGGGCCCACGGAAAAGCCGGGCTTTTCCACGGTAAAGGGCATCAGAAACCGCATGCGGCTGCGCGCCCCATTCTCATCGCGCATGAGTGCGAAACGCACGGAACGGTCATCGACGCGGGGCATGGCGGGTGCCAGCAGCTTGCCGGTAAAGAAGATATTGGGTTCCATGACCCGGTTCGACAGGAAATCCAGTTCTTCCTGAAGATCGTAGCCCAGTTGTGCGGGGTAAATGCAGAATTCGCGCCCGGCACGACCGACACGGACACTGCTGTCTGCGGCCGGACGATCCGACGCAGCTTTCGCCAGCAGCATCGCGAAACGATTGTCTCGCATATCTGGATCGTTAGGGTCGCTTGCCATTCCTGCCTTATACCGTCTTTCTCATGCGTTTCCGTGACAATCTGGTTGCAAACGCGACCCGTTCCTAAGCATCAACTTTTTCAGTCGAGAACCGATCCATATCATGTTTTCAATTTTAACGATCTAACTAATTCAATCTTACATCGAAACATTAGCAATGTTGAGTGTACGGCGATAGTAAATTGCGCGTGCGTAGAAATATGTGACTCAACTCTTTGATCTCAAGGCAAAATCGGAGCATTGCGGCGCTTGGGATAAAGCCCCAGGACCAGCGCGCAACCGGCAATGATAATAACAGCGCCGACGAACTGAATGGCAGACAGGGGTTCGTCCAGCACAACCGCGCCGACAATGACGGCAATGACGGTGACGACGAATTCGACGCTGATGGTTTTCGTCGCGCCAATTAGGGAAACAAGTCGGAAATAGGTGACGTAAGTCAGCGCACTCATGATGATTGCAAGGCTGAAGAGGTAAGCGAAGTCCGAAAGGCTCGGCGTTGTCGGCACAGGCACCGCGATGAGGAATGGCAGAGTGATGAGGCCGCCGGCCAGAAACGAGCCGATGGTGATTTCCCAAGAGCCCGAGCCTTTGAGGTGGCGGCTTGCATAGTTGCTGCCAAAGGCGGCGCAGATGCATCCGAGCAGGCAGGCGATACAGCCGATAACAAAACTCGTTGTGACGGGCACGGCAGGAAAACCGACGAGAATGACGATGCCGCTGAAACCGAGGAACAAGCCGAGAAGGCTTTGTGGCGATATCTTCTCCAACCCCCACAGTTGCCCGATCAGCATGGAAAACAGCGGTATGCTGGCCACGAGGATAGCCGCCATGGCGGTGCCGATGACCGGCGTCGCATAGGAGAGGCCAATCAGCTGGCCCGCAACCGTGGTGGCGCCCACCGCCGCAAAGGCTCGCCAGCCAGCGCTGAAGTCAAGCTTTCGCTTGGTCATCCGCGCGATGATTAGCAGCGTGAAACTGGCGATAAAACACCGCAGCGTCACGGCGCCGACCCAGCCAAAGGCGGCAACCGCATGAAGGACGAGCAGAAATGACAAGCCCCACGCCACGGCGAGAAACATATAGGCGGCCAGTTCTGCGGGTTTCATGTCTTCACGTCCGGCAATGGAAAGCTAGCAAAACGGATAGGAGAGCCGATCCGCAGCGTCAAACGAATTATAGACGAAGCTCCACATCTACGATCCGCCCGCAGCGGCTTCTCGACGCAGGAGCCTTCGTCTGGACCGTGATTGGGGGCTAGCTTACTCTTCGATCGTGTATTCGCCGAGTTCGCACAAATCCTGCGTATCGGTGGTCGTATCCAGATCAGGGCTGTCCTGAAACTCGAAACGCATGTCGTATTTGCACACCTCACGACCATCGGCGATGGTGATTCTCATGCTCTCGCCCGGGTTCAGGGTCTGATTACCAAAAACGTCGCCTTCCCAACTGTTTTCGTTCACTGGCGATGTGAAGAAGTGTGTCAGAACCGAATCGGTCCCGTTCTTCAACATAAACACCAAATCTTCCGCCATGGACGGCGTCGCCAACGCAATGGAAGTGGCTGCTGCAAGGCATGCAATGTAAAAATGACGCATGGTGTTCGCCTAAAAAACGAGGTTGAGGTTATCGACCGTCTTAGGCGTAAAATGGAAGGGCGGTAAGTGGGTAGCGGTTGGTATACGCGACCATTTTTGGCTTTGCTTTCAACATTTCCAGAGCTTAGATAGCATTGAGCGCTGGTAGGCTCTTGACGTAGACGAACTCCACGCAGCAAGACTCAGTGAGCGAATCTCGCCCGAATGCGTTTGATGAGGTTCTCAACGAACACATCCATTTTTTTCCACTCGCGGCGGATACGACGCCTGGTGTTGGAGACCAAGGGCTTGTTTTTCCAAGGCGTGTTTTGCCGCTGCGTCAGATACAGGTCACGAGCGGGATGTTCACAATGCGCGAGGTTAGGCTTGCGCCAAGTGTAATGCAGAATGCCTGCTTGGAGAAAATACTCGCGCGGGAAATTCGTAGATGTTCGTTCCGTGAAATTCCATTTTTTCCCGATATCGATCCATTGATCGCCTAGCGCCATGTTCAGCGCGTCCTGATCAGGGTACCCGCCCGTATTGTTATCGAGGTGGTCTAGGCATTTGTCGCCAATGCCGTAAGAGCGCCAACGCTCAAGATCGATCAGCAAAGTTCCAGAATTCAGGTAACGCGTATCTGGCGAGCGACCAAGCCGGATATTGCGTCGCTTAATATGATCGGGATTGTCCGCATCGGGAACCGCGCCGACAGCGCAATCCTCGAGCGAAAGCTCAAACAATGGCCTGAGGCTTTCCAGTACCAGCATGTCGCTGTCCAGATAAAGCATGCGACCGTTGTCTTTGATCAGATTGGGCAGCAACAACCGGCAATACATGGCACGAGACCAAGAGACGGTACGCATGTAAGACGAGAGCTTGTGTTTGATCTCATCTTCGATGCGAATAAACTCGACAGGCCTGCCCATCGCGCAGGCGCGGATGTTTTGCCTGTCTTTTTCCCTTAAATCATAATCGCAGATTATAATTTTAGCTTCCGGTACATCGCCATTCGTCACTACGGAATTGACCATTACGCCCGCCAATTCTGCGTAATGGCGGTCTGTCGCACAAGCTATAATCATCGTCTGCTCTATGATCCCCAAATGAGCTTAGAGCAGGCTTATGCCTGCTCGAAAATCCCGTGGCAATGTTTGTACTTTTTGCCGGAGCCGCATGGGCAGGCTTCGTTGCGGCCGATTTTGCCCCAAGTGGCAGGGTTGTTAGGGTCGCGTTGTTCCGGTGGGACGAAGACAGCTGGTTCGCCCTGAGCGGCCTGGGCGAAATCATCTTCGCCGGTCAGCGGGTCGAGGTGATGGGCGGTCATTTCCGGAAGTTCAGGCTGCGGCTGATCGCGCACAAGTTCAACACGCATCAACTGGGCCGTAACCGCTTCACGCAGGTTGGCAAGAAGAGCCTGGAACAGTTCGAAGGCTTCGGCTTTGTATTCCTGCAATGGATCGCGCTGGGCGTAACCGCGGAAACCGACGACGGAACGCAGGTGGTCGAGGTTGACGATGTGTTCGCGCCACAGGTGGTCGATGGTCTGGAGGATGACCGAACGCTCGACGTAAGTCATGACCTCTGGACCGAAACGTTCGGTCTTTTCAGCCACGGCCTTGTCTGCCGCTTCGGTGATGCGCTGCAGAATATCGTCTTCCGCAATGCCTTCTTCCTTCGCCCATTCATCAACGGGCAGGTCGAGATTGAGCGCCTGTTCAACGGCGGCTTTGAGGCCGACGATGTCCCACTGCTCGGCATAGGCGTTTTCTGGAACATGCTTTGCGACGAGAACTTCGATGACCTCGTTGCGCATATCCGATGCGGTTTCACCGATATTTTCGGCCTCCATCAGTTCCAGACGCTGGTCGAAGATGACCTTGCGTTGGTCGTTGAGGACGTCGTCATATTTCAGAAGGTTCTTACGGGTTTCGAAGTTACGGGCTTCGACCTTCTTCTGAGCGCGCTCGAGGGCCTTGTTGATCCATGGATGGACGATGGCTTCGCCTTCCTTCAGACCGAGCTTTTGCAACATTGAGTCCATGCGGTCGGAGCCGAAAATGCGCATCAGGTCGTCCTGAAGCGACAGGTAGAACTTCGAACGACCCGGGTCACCCTGGCGGCCGGAACGACCACGTAGCTGGTTATCGATACGACGGCTTTCGTGACGTTCTGTTGCGATGACGAACAGACCACCGGCAGCAAGTGCCTTGTCCTTCAGAACCTTGATTTCTTCGCGGATCGTCTTTTCGCGCGCATCACGCTCTTCGCCCGGCGCCATGCCTTCGAGCTCACGCTCGAGACGCATATCGACGTTACCGCCGAGCTGAATGTCGGTACCACGACCGGCCATATTGGTGGCGATGGTGACTGCACCCGGCACACCGGCCTGCGATACGATATAGGCTTCCTGCTCGTGATAACGGGCGTTCAGAACCTGGAAGTTTTCAAAGCCCGTCTGGCGCAGCATGGTGGCCAGAAGTTCGGACTTCTCAATCGAGGTCGTGCCGACGAGAACCGGCTGGTTACGCTCATGCGCAGCCTTGATCTCCTCGATGATCGCCTTGAACTTCTCTTCGCCGGTCCGGTAAACTTCGTCGTCTTCGTCGATACGCTGGATCGGCAGGTTGGTCGGCACTTCGATGACGTCGAGGCCGTAGATGTTGTTGAATTCTTCGGCTTCGGTCGATGCCGTACCGGTCATGCCCGCAAGCTTCTTGTACATGCGGAAATAGTTCTGGAAGGTAACGGAAGACAGCGTCTGGTTTTCCGGCTGAATCTGCACCTTTTCCTTAGCTTCGAGCGCCTGATGCTGACCTTCGGAATAACGGCGGCCCGGCATCATGCGGCCAGTGAACTCATCAATGATGACGATTTCGCCGTTGCGGACGATGTAGTCCTTGTCACGCTGGAACAGCTTGTGAGCCTTCAGCGCGTTGTTGATGTGGTGAACGATGGCGACGTTTTCGACGTCGTAGAGCGATTCGCCCTTGAGAAGACCTGCATCACGCAGCAGTTTTTCCAGCTTTTCGGTGCCTTCTTCGGAGAAGTTGGCCGAACGCTGCTTCTCATCGATCTCGTAATCTTCCGGTGTCAGGACCGGAATGAAGGCGTCAATGGTGTTGTAGAGTTCCGAGCGGTCGTCCAGTGGGCCGGAGATGATGAGCGGCGTGCGCGCCTCATCCACCAGAATGGAGTCCACTTCGTCGACGATGGCGTAATGGTGGCTACGCTGCACCATCTGCGACTTTTCGTACTTCATGTTATCGCGAAGATAATCGAAGCCGAGTTCGTTGTTGGTGGCGTAGGTGATGTCGCAGGCATAGGCCTCGCGACGCTGGTCATCGTCCAGACCGTGCACGATGACACCGGTCGTCAGGCCGAGGAAGCTGTAAAGGCGTGCCATGGTGGCGGCGTCGCGCTGGGCGAGATAGTCGTTGACGGTAACGACGTGAACGCCCTTGCCTTCCAGCGCATTCAGGTAAACCGCCAGCGTTGCCACCAGCGTCTTGCCTTCACCCGTCTTCATTTCCGAGATGTCGCCGGAGTGGAGAATCATGCCGCCGGTCAACTGAACGTCGAAGGGGCGCATGCCAAGGACTCGGCGGGATGCTTCACGCGCTACGGCAAATGCCGGCACCAGAAGGCTGTCGAGCGTCTGTCCTTCGGCAAGCTGCTGGCGGAACTCCACCGTCTTGGCTGCCAACTCGTCGTTCGAAAGAGCCTTCATTTGCTCTTCGAGTGCGCCGATGGCGTTGATATTGCTGCGATAGGAGCGGACACGGCGTTCATTTGCCGAACCGAACAACTTGCGGGCTATTCCGCCGAGACTGACCATCTTAGTGGCCCTTTCTGAAATTCCGTTTTTTCCGGGGCGTGGCGGCCTGGCACTGCAATAAAGTACAAATGACAGACTTGACCCTGAAACGTATCTGGACGCGAGGTTACGCGACAGATAAGAGGGGGGGCAAATGATGTCAACGGTTCTGCCCGTTACAGAATGGCCACATTCCGGTGTTTGGAAGTTTTTTCAGCCGGAAAACCACGTCTGGAGCCGGCATTGTCTCCGAAAGGTTTAATATGTTGCGCTATAATAGAATTGCGGCTGCTGTCATCGTGGCTACGCTTGGTCTTCAGTTTCCCGCTTTCGCGCAGGAAGACGCCGTGGTCGCGAAAGTCGGCGATCTGGAAATCCGCCAGTCCGAACTGGACCTGGCCATGAGCAATCTCGATCCGCAGCTTGCCCAGCTTCCCGATGAACAGAAGAAGGTCGCGGCCCTCTCCGGTGCCATCGACGTGAAGCTGCTGGTGAAGGATGCCACTGCCGAAGGTCTGGAAAAGACTGAAGACTTCAAGAAGCGTCTGGCTTTCATTTCCGACCGTGAGCTGCACAATGCTTACTTCCGCAAGCACGTTGTGGACGCCGTGACCGATGCTGAAGTGAAGGCCCGCTACGACAAGGAAGTCGCGGCTCTGCCACAGGAAGAGGAAGTCAAGGCGGCCCACATTCTGGTTGCGACCGAAGAGGAAGCCAAGGATGTGATCAAGCAGCTGGACGCTGGCAAGGATTTCGCAGCACTGGCCAAGGAAAAGTCCACCGATTCCAACAAGGATGACGGCGGCGATCTGGGTTGGTTCGGCAAGGGCCGCATGGTTCCTGAATTCGAAGAAGCTGCGTTCAAGCTTGAAAAGGGCGCCTATACCAAGGAGCCTGTGAAGTCGCAGTTCGGTTTCCACGTCATCAAGCTGGAAGACAAGCGCGTTGCTCCACCACCGGCATTCGACCAGGTCGAAGCACAGGTTCGTCAGCTCGTCATGCGCGACAAGTATGTCGCTTTGATCGAGAAAGCCAAGGCCGAGCAGAAGATCGACATTCCTGACGAGACGCTGCGCAAGGGTTATGAAGACGCCAGCAAGCAGCAGGCCGATGCGCCTGCGCAGCAGTAAGTCTTAGGCACTATGCGGGGCGGCGATGAGCCGCCCTGTTTCATTTCATCTCTTCACGAAAAATGCAGGTTCCATCGCAATGTCCGCTGCCGTTTCTCCGCTTGCCCCGAAATCCTATCCTGACATGCCTGCCCTTCGCGGTGTGCGCATGGCAACGGCTGCCGCCGGTATCAAGTACAAGAACCGCACCGATGTTCTGCTGATGGTGTTTGACAAGCCTGCCAGCGTTGCAGGCGTGTTCACGAAATCACGATGCCCATCCGCCCCGGTGGATTTCTGCCGCGCCAATCTGGCAGGCGGCGTTGCCCGCGCGGTGGTCGTCAATTCCGGCAATGCCAATGCCTTTACAGGCGTTAAAGGTAAGGCCGCGACCGAACTGACCGGCAAGTCTGCGGCTGAAGCCGTGGGCTGTTCGACAAGCGAAGTTTTCCTCGCCTCCACCGGCGTCATCGGTGAGCCGCTGGACGCCACGAAGTTTGCGGGCGTTCTCGGCCAGATGAATACGGATGCCCAGGGCGATTTCTGGCAGGAAGCCGCCAAGGCGATCATGACCACGGATACCTATCCGAAGGTCGCGACCCGCACCGCCGAAATCGGCGGCGTCACCGTCACCATCAACGGCATTGCCAAGGGCGCTGGCATGATTGCGCCTGACATGGCAACGATGTTGTCCTTCGTGGTGACCGATGCGGATATTGCCGCACCCGCCTTGCAGTCCTTGCTGGCGGCAGGCGTTGGCCCGACGTTCAATTCGGTAACTGTCGATAGCGACACGTCCACATCCGATACGCTGATGCTGTTTGCGACCGGTGCCGCCAGTGCAGACGGCCAGGCGCGCATTGAAAGCGCTGAAGACCCGAAGCTTGCTTCTTTCCGTGCTGCCTTGAATGCCCTGTTGAAAGACCTCGCGTTGCAGGTCGTTCGCGATGGCGAAGGCGCGCGCAAGATGGTGGAAATCACCGTGACGGGCGCAGAAAGCGATGCGGCTGCGAAAAAGATTGCGCTCTCCATCGCCAACTCTCCGCTGGTGAAGACGGCCGTTGCCGGTGAGGACGCCAATTGGGGCCGTGTCGTCATGGCCGTGGGCAAGTCCGGTGAACTGGCAGACCGCGACCGCCTTGCCATCTGGTTCGGCAATGTCCGCGTGGCTGTGAATGGCGAACGCGACCCGGCGTACTCCGAAGCAGAAGCCAGCGCCGTGATGAAGAACGAGGATATTCCGGTCAAGGTCGATATTGGTCTCGGCGATGGCACCGCCACCGTATGGACCTGCGATCTGACCAAGGAGTATGTCGAGATCAACGGCGACTACCGGAGCTGATCGGTGGGGTCTCTCGATATGCGCAGTGTGCCCGTCAACCTTCCCCTCGTGCGCCGTCTGGAAGCCGTCAGCTTCCGGGCTTGGCCTGCTTCGTCCGTGATCTATGACGGCAGCTGGCAAATCCGGCTGACCGGTTCGCATCCGTCGAAGCGCATCAATTGCGTTGTGCCGCTCGATCCATCGGATTATGGCAATTGCGATGTTCGTCTCGAAAAGGCGCGCAAGCGTTTTGAAGACTTCGGACGTCCGCTGATCGTGCGCGAAACGACGCTGATGCCGCCGCAGTTGCGCGAGCATCTTTTCAACGACGGCTGGACAGTGTTTGAGGAGGTCGATGTGATGACCGCCGATATCGCTTCCGCCGAACTGCCGGAAACCCTGGCACACCTGCCCAGCCACGATATTGGCCGCTTTGTCGAGGCGAGCCTGAAGGTGAGCGGGGACGATCCGTCTTTGCGGTCTGCCATTGCGGAAATCGTCAGCTCCATCAAGCCGACGCTCGGTCTCTTCACCAAGGAAGAGGTGGAAGGCGAGCCGCAGGCGACGGTGATCTGCGTGCAGGATAATGATCTTGCCGGTATTCTGTCGCTTGATGTGGCTGCCGAGATCAGACGGCAGGGAACGGGTTCGCAAATTCTGACCTCGGCGCTGCGCTGGGCACGGATCAGCGGCGCAAAGACCGCCTGGCTTCAGGTCGTCTCCACCAATCTTCCGGCGATCAAGCTCTACGAAAAATTCGGTTTCACCACGGCCTATACCTATCGCTACTGGCGCAAGGACGCAGCCTGATGGCCGAAACTGGCAGAAAGATACTGCTCGTTGCAGCATGCGCCCTGATCGATCAGGATGGTCGCATTCTTCTGGCGCAGCGTCCTGAGGGCAAGTCGCTGGCCGGGCTGTGGGAATTTCCCGGCGGCAAGGTGGAGAGCGGCGAAACGCCCGAGGAAACGCTGATCCGGGAATTGGAAGAAGAGCTTGGCATCAAGACCAAGGTCGCTTGTCTTGCTCCGCTGACCTTCGCCAGCCATACCTATGAGACATTCCATCTTCTGATGCCGCTTTACGTTTGCCGTCGTTACGAAGGCATTCCGCGCGGGGCGGAAGGTCAGGCCATCAAGTGGGTGAAGCCGCAGGCGCTACGGGATTATCCCATGCCGCCCGCCGATGAGCCGCTGATCCCTTATCTTCAGGACTTATTGTAAAGGCTTTTTTAAAATAATCCTGTGAAGAAGGGACTTACACATCTTCGTGCGTGCCAAAACGGGCCGCCATTAACCTTTCGTTTAGCACCCTCTGGCAAATTCAGAGGCTGAATAATTGGTAAATGGCGCGTAGCGAGGCCTGATATGAACGAAGATTTCTGGAAAACAGTCGAGGATCGCCAATCCTATTCCGAGAAATCACGCAGGATCGGCGTTTTGAACGTCGCGCTGCTGTTCGGTATGGTGGCCATTGCTCTTTCTCTCATCGTCACCCCGATGCTGGCCGGTAAAATGCCGCCTTCGCGTTTCGCGCAGGTGCCCGATAGTTTCGATATGATCAGCACCGGCTCGATCCACCGCGTGGAACAGCCCAAGAAATCCTACAGCATCCGCCGCAGCATCACCCAGCCCATGCCGGGTTCGGTCTGCATCGTCGATGGTTATTCCAGCGGCCGGGATTGCTGATCGCTTTCATTTTCCTCCCCATGCAGAAACGCCGCAGACGATGTCTGCGGCGTTTCTGTTTCTGATTAGGGCTGAGCAGGTTTGGGCTCATCCGGTGCCGGGTCTTCCACGGGCCTTTTCGTTCGCATCAAGGTGAGGACGAAGACGAAGAAGGCCGGGACGAAGAAGACGGCAAGGATGGTGGCCGAGACCATGCCGCCGAGAACGCCGGTGCCGATGGCGTTCTGGCTGGCGGCGCTGGGACCGGTTGCGATGGCAAGCGGCACCACGCCGAGCGTGAAGGCGAGCGAGGTCATGATGATCGGGCGGAAACGTACGCGGGCGGCTTCCACGGCGGAATCCAGCAGGGATTTGCCTTCCGCATAATAGTCCTTGGCAAATTCCACGATCAGGATCGCGTTCTTGGCCGATAGACCGATAATCGCGATCAGGCCCACCTTGAAGTAGATGTCGTTGGGCATATCTCGCAATATGACCGCAAGCACCGAGCCGATGATGCCGAGCGGCACGACCAGCATCACAGCAAGCGGGATAGACCAGCTCTCATAGAGACCTGCCAGCAGCAGGAACACGAAGAGAATGCTGAGGCCGAAAAGGAAGGGCGCCTGTGTGCCCGACTTGATTTCTTCCAGCGCCTGACCGGTCCACTCATAACCGATGCCGCCGGGAAGCTCCGAGGCGAGCTTTTCCATTTCGGCAATGGCAGCGCCCGTGGAATTGCCGGGGGCCGGTGAACCGGCGATACGGATGGTCGGGTAACCATTATAGCCGACGATCTGCGGCGAGCCCTTCTGCCACTGTGCGATGGCGAAGGAGCTGAGAGGCACCATGCCGCCACTGGAATTGCGCACGTTGAGCTTCATCAGATCTTCGACCTGAAGACGGTCGCGGTCCTGCGCCTGCACGATGACCCGCTGCATGCGGCCCGAATTGGGGAAGTCGTTGATGTAGGACGAACCCAGATTGGCGGTGATGGTGTTGTTGATATCGGCAAAGGTGATGCCGAAGGTGTTGGCCTTCTCGCGGTCGATGACCAGCAGGATCTGCGCAGCATCCGGCAGGCCTTCGATACGCATGCCTGCGAGAATGGGGCTCTTGCTTGCCTTCTGCATCAGCTCACCAGCCGCTGCAGACAGAGCTGCCTGGCCGATGCCGTTACGATCCTGAAGGCGGAAGCTGAAACCACCGGATGTGCCGAAGCCTTCGATGGGCGGTGGCGAAAGGGCGAAGGTGGTCGCGTCTTTCAGGCCGAAAAGCTTCATATTGGCGCGATTGGCGATATCCTGTGCCGAATTATCGGCACCGCGCTCGCTCCAGTCCTTCAGGGTGACGAAGGCGAGAGCCGCATTGGCACCGTTGCCGGAGAAGCTGAAGCCCTGAATGGCGACGACATCCTTGACCGAAGGTTCAGCGGCGAAAATCTTTTCGATCTGCTGAATGGACGCGGTCGTGCGGTTGGCACTGGCTTCCGGTGGTCCCTGAATATCGACGATCAGGAAGCCCTGGTCTTCATCCGGCACGAAAGCGCTTGGCAGGCTGACGAAGAGATAGCCGAGGCCCGCAACGAGAGCGAGATAGATCACCATCATCCGGCCCGCACGGCGCGCGCCGCCGGTGGCTGCCTTGGTGTAGCCATGGGTCAGACCGTCGAATTTGCGGTTGAACCAGCCGCCAAGGCCACCTTTTTCGTGATGCCCTTTCTTGATGGGCTTGAGGAAGGTGGCGCAAAGGGCAGGTGTCAGCGATAGCGCCAGGAAGGCGGAGAACAGGATCGACACGACCATGGTCAAGCTGAACTGGCGGTAGATGATACCCGTCGAGCCGGGGAAGAAGGCCATGGGAATGAACACGCAGGCCAGAACCAGCGTGATGCCGAGAATGGCGCCGGTGATCTGTGTCATGGCTTTTTGCGTGGCCGCCTTCGGCGACAAGCCTTCCTCGGCCATGATGCGCTCGACATTTTCCACAACGACGATCGCATCATCCACCAGAATACCGATGGCGAGCACCATGGCGAACATGGTCAGCACGTTGATGGAAAAGCCGGTGGCATACATGACCGCGCAGGTGCCGAGCAAGGCCACCGGTACGACAAGGGTGGGAATGACCGTGTAACGGAAATTCTGCAGGAAGACGAACATCACCACGAAGACGAGAACGACGGCTTCGATCAGCGTGCTGACCACCTTTTCGATGGAGGCGGAGACGAAGGGGCTGGTGTCGTAAGGAACGGAATAGGCAACGCCGCTCGGGAAGAAGCGCGACAATTCCTCAAGCTTGGCCGAGACAGCCTTGGAGGTGGCCACAGCGTTGCCAGTAGAGGAAAGCTGAATACCGACGGCGGCACTGGCCTGACCGTTCAGACGGCTGGAGAAGTTATAGGTCTCCGCGCCGAGTTCGATACGCGCAACATCCTTCAGCCGCACGCTGCTGCCATCCGGGTTGGCGCGCAGCACGATGTTGCCGAATTCTTCCGTATCGGTCAGCTGTCCTTTGACGAGGACGGTGGCCGTCAAATCCTGCGTAACAGGGTTGGGGGCCGCGCCGATCTGGCCTGCGGCAACCTGCGCGTTCTGAGCGGTAATGGCGCTGTTGATATCGGCAGCGGTAAGATTGAGGCCGACGAGCTTGTCGGCATCGATCCACACGCGCATGGCGCGCTGCGCCGAGAACAGCTGGGCACGACCGACACCCTCGATACGGCGCAATTCGCCAAGGACGTTTCGGTTGAGGTAATCGCCCAGCGCCACCTCATCCATCGTGCCATCGGTGGAGGTGAGCGTTATGAACATGAGGAAGCCTGAGGCGGCTTCTTCCACGGTCACACCCTGTGCGGCAACGGCGGAGGGCAGGCGGGCTTCAACGCGGCGAATGGCGTTCTGCACATCGACCGAGGCCTGATTGATGTTGGTGCCAGCCTGGAAGGTGGCGTTGATGGAGACCTGACCTGACGTATCTGACGTAGACTCGAAATACATCAGTCCTTCGACGCCGTTCAGCTCGTCTTCGATCAGCCGGGTGACGCCCTGATAGATATCCTGCGGCGAGGCGCCGGGATAGGTGGTGGAGATCGTCAGCTGCGGCGGCGCGACCTTCGGATACTGCGCAATCGGCAGGAAGGGCAGGGCAATGAGGCCCGCAATGGAAATGAACAGCGCAAAAACCCAGGCGAGGATCGGCCGTTTTATGAAAAGCTGTGCCATGGGGTAACCTTACTGCTTGGGTGCTTGCGCGGACGCGTCGGCTGGCTTTTCCGGCTGCCACGGTTCCGGCGCGATCTTGCCGCCGGGCTGAACCTTCTGCGCGCCATCGACCACGACTTTTTCGCCAGCCGTCAGGCCTTTTTCGACAACCCATTCCGAACCGATGGCTTGACCGAGTTCGATAGGGCGGGCTTCGGCGGTGCTGTCTTCCTTGGCCACATAGACCTGTGGCTTGCCGTCGGCTGTACGGACGATGGACCGCTGAGGCACGGTGATGGCGTTTTCACGCACGGCCTGCTCAATTCTCACCCGAACATACATGCCGGGAAGAAGATCGCGGCCTGCATTGGGAAACTCCGCACGTAGCGTGACCTGACCAGTGGTGGAATCGACGCTGGCGCTGGCGAACAGCAGACGACCGGCTTGGGCGTAGAGCGAGCCATCATCAAACACGAGACGCACGCTGGCCTGATCCGGGGCGGGGCTGGCGAGCTTCCCATCTGCCACGGCGCGTTTCAGCGCCATCATATCCTGTGCAGACTGAGTGAAGTCGGCATAGGCGGGATCGATCTGCTGGATCAGGGCAAGGTTCTGCGTGCCATCGGCAGTGACCAGCGCGCCTTCGGTAACGAGAGCGCCGCCGATGATGCCGGTGATGGGTGCGCGGACTTCGGTATATTCCAGATTGATGCGGGCTTCATCCAAAGCTGCTTGCTGAAGTGCGACGTCGGCATCGGCCTGAGCGAGATTGACGGCAGCCGTATCGTAATCGATACCGGTCGAAACATTGCGCTCGCGCAGGTTTTTTTGGCGTTCAAGCTGCTGGCGGGCATTGTTCTGCGTGGCCTGGGCGCGCTGCAAGGCGGCCTCGGCACTGGCGACGCGAACTTTGAAGAGGCGCGGGTCGATGCGATAGAGGACATCGTCTTTCTGCACCAGCGTGCCCTGCTCGAAGACGCGCTCCTGCAGAATGCCGGAGACCCGGGCGCGAACTTCGGCAATGCGCGTGGCGGCGATGCGGCCCGGCAGTTCGTTGACCACGGGTACCGATTTCGATGTCAGTTCCAGCACGCTGACGGCAGGCGGCGGCATCTGCATGCCTTCCTGGGCGTTGGCAGTAAGGGGGGCGACCATCAGAGAAACGGCAGCCATCACGGTTAGCAGTCGCGGCAGAGATGTTCTGCTGTGCATTGTATAGTCCTCGTTTATCACCCGCAGGCGATCGTCATGTTTCGTCAGGAGAGTTCAGGTATATGGCGCGAATATCGTCGAGAATTTCCAGCCGGGCTTCTGGTTCCCACTGGTAGAAATTGAAATATTCCGTGCAGTAGAAACCGGTCAGAGCAAGATAGGCGATCAGAGCTGCTTTGGGTCTTTTGCCGCCGCCTATGTCTGCCAGATCTTTGCGCGTCCAGTTCCGCAGTTTTTCGTGCAGTTTTTCTTCGCTCGACATGGCCGCGCTCATGGCAAGGCAGACGGCCTTGTCGGTATCGTCTGGTTCTTTTTCCGCAACGGCGATCCGACCGAAAAGCTCCGGATGCGCCTTGTCGCTGTTGGCGTCCACAGACGCACGGACACGCTCCTCTTCCGAGGTCAGGCGGCGATCGATCAAGGCTTCCAGCAGCGCGGATTTGGATTTATGATCATAGACGACCCGCGATTTGCTGACGCCCGCTTCCTGCGCCACCGCATCGATGGAAACGCCAACGGCGCCCAGACGCAAAATAACGCGTTCGGCGGCGTCCAGAATATCATCTGCACTGATCTTGCGTGTTCTAGCCATAATTGCTCACAATCTAAAATATGATTTTCAATACGAACGTTCGTGTTTTTAAGCAAGCGCAAAAAACATCACGATTAGTTATGACTTAAAATCAATATGTTGCTCGAGCAAGACTCGATGTTGGCGCGCCTAACTGGCGACTGAAAGCGCGCGCATCTTCTCGGACGAACCCCGGATGACCTCGGAAATCGGCATCAGCTGTTTGATGAGCGGGGAGGCGTTTCGCCAGATCATTCCGATGGAGCGCACCGGAGCGGGTGCTTCGAAATGCGATATCGAAACATGGGCCGAGCGGGTTTCCATCGGCACCGCCATTTCCGGGATCAGGGTAATGCCGATACCGGCGCTGACCATTTGCACCAGTGTGGACAGGGAGCTTCCCTCCATGACTTCGCGCGGCTGGGAGGAGCCGACATTGCAGAAGGAAAGCGCCTGATCGCGAAAACAGTGGCCTTCCTCCAGAAGCAGCAACCGCATCTTGGGCAGGGCGGTGCGCTCCGGCACGGGTTTTCCGCCATCCTCATGCCGCCGGACCAGCACGAATTCCTCATCGAACAATTTGAGTTCCGTCAGTGCCGGCTCGGAAATGGGCAAAGCGACGATTGCGAGGTCGAGATCACCCTGTTTCAGTTCTTCGATCAATCTGGCGGTCTGTGTTTCGCGCACCTGAATCTCGATGCCTTCGAAGGCCTTGTTGAGATCATTGATGATGGTGGGCAGCAGGTAGGGGGCGACGGTGGGAATAATACCGATCCGCAGACGCGAGAGGAACGAGTTTTTCGAAACCCTTGCCAATTCGTCTAGCTCATCCACTGCGCGCAGGATTTCACGCACGCGGATGGCGAATGTCTGGCCAAAGCCCGTGAGCCTGATTTCCCGGGCGCTGCGTTCGAACAGCTCGTGCCCCACATCCTCCTCCAGCTCCTTGATCTGCATGGACAGAGCGGGTTGGGAAATAGCGCAGGCATCCGCCGCCAGGCGAAAGCGCCGATGGCGTGCAAGGGCCTCGAAATAACGCAGCTGTTTCAGGGTCAGATTTTTCATAAGCTTAGCTTATCGCCTTGATCAGTAAATCCAACTTAAATTTATGGATATCAGTCGTTAAAAGGTCTTGGGGAGAGATTAGGTTGGGTTTGCCGGTCGCGAAGGTTGCGGCTGGGACGACTGAAATCCTGCGATTTTTGACTGCGAACTCTCTTTTTTGAACGTCCACTCATAAATGACATGGAGGATATCATGGACCAGAAAACCGATAGCGCGGCTAAGTGTCCCGTCGCCCACGGCCAAACGCCGAAAGCCGTCAGATCGAACCGCGATTGGTGGCCGAACCAGCTGAACATTCAGATTCTTCATCACGGCTCATCCCTTTCGGACCCGTTGGGCAAGGAATTCAACTATGCAGAAGAATTCAACAAGCTCGATCTGGATGCGCTGAAAAGCGACCTTCACGCACTGATGACCGATTCCCAGGAATGGTGGCCCGCCGATTTTGGTCATTACGGTGGTCTGTTCATCCGCATGGCGTGGCATAGCGCCGGTACTTACCGCATTACCGATGGCCGTGGTGGCGCCGGTGCCGGTCAGCAGCGTTTTGCGCCGCTCAACAGCTGGCCCGATAATGCCAATCTCGACAAGGCCCGTCGCCTTCTCTGGCCGATCAAGCAGAAATACGGCAATCAGATTTCCTGGGCCGATCTGATGATCTTGACCGGCAACGTGGCGCTGGAATCCATGGGCTTCAAGACCTTCGGATTTGCCGGTGGTCGCGCCGATGTCTGGGAGCCGGAAGAGTTGTTCTGGGGACCGGAAGGCACATGGCTGGGCGATGAGCGCTACAGCGGCGAGCGCGAACTGGCAGAGCCGCTGGGTGCGGTGCAGATGGGCCTGATCTACGTCAACCCGGAAGGCCCGAACGGCAATCCTGACCCGCTGGCCTCGGCTCGCGACATTCGCGCGACCTTTGCCCGCATGGCGATGGACGACGAAGAAACCGTTGCCCTGATTGCAGGCGGCCACACCTTCGGCAAGACCCATGGCGCAGGCGATCCGTCGCTCATCGGTGCGGAACCTGAGGGTGGCGACATCGAAGACCAGGGTCTGGGCTGGAAGAGCAAGTTCGGTACCGGCTTCGGCAAGGACGCCATTACCGGCGGTCCGGAAGTGACCTGGACACAGACACCCACGCAATGGAGCAACTTCTTCTTCGAAAACCTCTTTGCTTTCGAATGGGAACTGACCGCAAGCCCGGCTGGTGCCAAGCAATGGGTGGCGAAGAACGCCGAGGCGTCCATTCCCGATGCCTATGATCCATCGCGCAAGCATCTTCCAACCATGCTGACATCGGATCTGGCGCTGCGTTTCGATCCGGCCTATGAAAAGATTTCGCGCCGCTTCCTCGAAAATCCCGACCAGTTTGCAGACGCCTTCGCGCGGGCGTGGTTCAAGCTGACCCACCGCGACATGGGACCCAAGGTTCGTTATCTCGGACCGGAAGTGCCAGCTGAAGATCTGATCTGGCAGGATGTCATCCCTCCGGTGGATCATCCGCTTGTCGATGATGGCGACATCGCCAATCTCAAGGCCAAGGTGGCGGCGTCGGGTCTGACGGTGCAGGAACTGGTTTCCACAGCCTGGGCCTCTGCCTCGTCCTTCCGCGGATCGGACAAGCGCGGCGGTGCGAATGGTGCGCGTATTCGTCTGGAGCCGCAGAAAAACTGGGAAGCCAACCAGCCTGCACAGCTGGCCAAGGTTCTCGGCACTCTGGAAGGCATTCAACGCGACTTCAATGCGGCACAGACCGTTGGCAAGAAGATTTCGATTGCCGACCTCATCGTGCTGGCCGGTGCCGTGGGTGTCGAAAAGGCGTCAAAGGATGGCGGTCACGACATCACCGTTCCTTTCACGCCGGGCCGAACCGATGCGTCTCAGGAGCAGACGGATGTTGCATCCTTCGCAGCCCTTGAGCCCCGCGCCGATGGTTTCCGCAACTTCATCAGCAAGACCCGCCACCAGTTCATGAAGCCGGAAGAAGCGCTTGTCGACCGCGCCCAGCTTCTGACGCTGACAGGCCCGGAAATGACGATCCTTTTGGGTGGTCTTCGTGTGCTGAATGTGGGTGAGCCGGAACAGGGTGTCTTCACCAACCGTCCGGGTACGCTGAGCAACGACTTCTTCGTCAACCTGCTGGACATGGATGTTCAGTGGGCGCCGGTTGCCGGCAAGGAAGGCGTTTATGAAGGACGTAGCCGCAAGACCGGTGAAGCGAAGTGGACAGGCACGCGCGTCGATCTGATTTTCGGCTCGCACTCGCAGCTTCGCGCACTGGCCGAGGTCTATGGCTCATCCGATGCCAAGCACAGCTTCGTCAAAGACTTTGTTTCCGCCTGGAACAAGGTGATGAATGCCGACCGGTTTGACCTGAACTAAGGACGGTGATTCGAACCATGGTTCCTTTTGGGAGCCGGATTTAACCACAGATAGCACCGGGCGTGGCCGTTACCACGCCCGGTGTCTAAGTGTTTTATTTTCCTAAACCATTTTGCAAAAATTTATCGATTTTTCTAACGACTATCAAAAACATTCGGTAAACGTGTCTGACGCAATTGCTTTTCAAGCAGAGGCGCTGCTCAATATGCTAAAAGCCCAAGCCTTTATGTTCATCAAATCTCAGTAAGCATATTGTATCGAATCCTGATATAAGATTTTAGAAAGCTCGTGACGTGGCGAGTGGTCAGCCATCGAGGTCTATCGAAGGACAAAAACAATGCGTTTTGTGCGGTTAATTCTCAGCGCCGTTTTGGCGATCACATGGCTTTCCACTGCTCAGGCCGGTTCACTGCCACAGCCTGCGGGCAAACCCATTCTCACGATTTCCGGCCATATATCCAACACCAATGCCGACGGCGCGGCCAAGTTTGACCGGGATATGCTTGAGGGCATGGGGCTGGTCACGGTCGAGACGAACTCACCCTGGTACGACGGGCGCACACGTTTCGAAGGCGTTTCGCTCAAGAAGCTGATGGAGCTTGTTGGGGCCAAGGGGGACACGGTGACCGCCGTTGCCTTGAACGATTATGTCAGCACCATTCCAATGGCGGATTTTGAAAAATACAATGTCATTCTGGCGATGAAACGGGATGGCAATTACATGGAGGTCCGCGAAAAGGGACCTCTCTTCGTTATCTATCCCTATGACAGTGCGCCGGAACTTCAAACGCAGACGTACTATACGCGCTCCGCTTGGCAGGTTGCGAAGCTTATAGTCGAGTAAAGGTGCCGCTTGCGCAAAGTATTGGCGGTCATCATTTGCTGTTTCGTTTTGGCAACGGGCTATATTGCCTACGTCATTGCACAGCGGCAAACCGCATTGCAGAAATTCGCCAGATACAATGATTCATGGGCGGTCAGCCAGACCGTCTCGGAATATCTGCGTCTCCAGAACAATCTCTACGGTTTCGTCCTCGATCCCAATCGCATAACCCGCGACGATCTGCGGCTGCGCATGGATATCATGCTGGGCAGGCTGGAGCTTCTCAAGCAGGGCAAGCTCGGTGCCTTCATTGCCGAGCGTGCGGACTGGCTCGAGCTCGTCGCAAAGCTGGACGCGATCCTGACCGATCTGGACAAGAACCTCGCTCAGTTGCAGCCGGAAACCGTCAAGGCGTTGCTGCCGACGATGAGCACGCTGGACGGGCCGCTGACCACGCTTGCATCCTCTTCCGTCGCCTATGACGTCGACGTCATCGATGCAGCGCATTCGGAAGTGCGCAAGCTGCACATCATCTATACGGGGCTGGCTGGCGGACTGATCATCTGCGGTGTGGCGCTGATCTTCCTCTTGAATCGTCATAACAATCTGCTGGATCGCGCGCAGAAAGACATGCGCGGGCTGACGGATGATCTGCGAGCGGCGACGCTGGAATTGCAGGCCAACAATGTGCGCCTTGCGCACGATGCCTATCACGATGCGCTGACCGAACTACCCAACCGCGCGCTGTTCAGGAAAGAACTGAACGACAGATTGAGTTTGGACGAGCCCGAAACGGCGACCATTCTGCTGCTGGACCTCGATGGTTTCAAGGACATCAACGACACATTGGGCCATGATGTGGGCGATGCGTTGCTACAAGCCGTCGGCATACGCCTATCTTCACTACGCAAGGATGGCGACATGGTGTGCCGTCTGGGTGGTGATGAGTTTGCCGTTATTTCCAGCGGGCTGAGCGAGGACGAGGCGCTGACTTTGGCCGATGCGCTGATCGCCGAGATCAGCCATCCCTATAATCTCGGTGAGCTTGAGATCAAAATCGGTACCTGTGTCGGCATCGCCGTATCATGTGATGTTATGAATGCCGACGAGCTGTTCAAACGGGCCGATCTGGCGCTTTACGAAGCTAAGAGATTGGGGCCGGGCCGCGCCAGCGTTTTCAAAGTCCATATGCAGCAGCAGTTAACGGAAAAGCGCTCATTCGAGGCCGATCTCCAGATGGCACTGCAAAACAACGAGATGGAAGTCTATTACCAGCCGCAGATGTTGACGAAGACTCGCGAGATTTGCGGCTTCGAGGCCTTGCTGCGCTGGACGCACCCCGTGCGTGGCCGCGTGCCGCCTTCTGCCTTCATTCCCGTGGCCGAACGGACGGGCCTGATCCATTCTCTCGGCAAATGGGCCATGGATACGGCGTGCCAAGAGGCCAAGAGCTGGAAGGGCGATCTGAAGGTTGCGATCAACCTTTCGCCAGTTCAGTTCCACAGCACCAGCCTCATCCAGAACGTTGTTAACGCGCTTGAAAAGAGCGGGCTGAATGCAAACCGGCTGGAGCTTGAGATTACCGAATCCGTGCTGCTCAACAAAAGCGACCAGACACTGGAAACGCTGGAGAAGCTGAAGGAAGTCGGCATACAGATCGCCATGGACGATTTCGGCACCGGCTATTCCTCGCTTGGCAACCTGCGTGGCGTGCCCTTCGATAAAATCAAGATCGACCAGTCGTTCCTGCGCGATGTTGCGACCGATACGGATGCGCTGGCCATCGTGGAATTCGTGGTCGGCATGGCAAAGAGCCTGAGAATGACGACGATTGCGGAAGGCATTGAAACGCAGGAGCAGTTCGATTGCATGACCCGGCTGGGATGCGACCAGATGCAGGGCTACCTGATTGGCTATCCATCACCGGCTGAAAAGCTCGATGTTTTCAGGCGTTCGATTTAAGAGACATCATGTTGCAGTTTATCTTGGCCTCGGCCTTTAAGGGATTTTGAAATGGAACGGCTTGACGTGCATGGAGTGCGGCTCGATCTGGCGCGGGAAGAGGTTTCTCCTGTCATCTGGAAAGCGCTGGAAGATGGAAGCTATGAGGCGAAAGAAGCCCGCAGCATTCTGAAAGCGATCAAGCCCGGCGACCGGGTTCTGGAACTTGGCTCCGGCATTGGCATCATCACCTCCATCATTGCTGGCATCAAGGATGTGTCCGTCTGGGCTTTCGAGGCCAACCCCGGAACGGCAGCGCTGGCTGCGCGTGTCATCAAGGCCAATTGCGCCGACAATGTCACCTTTTCGCAGGGGCTTTTGACGGCGCATGCGCCGCATGTTCACCCGTTTTACGTTCGCAAAGACCTGTGGATGTCATCGATGGATGAAAATCAGGGGCCTTACGAAGATCGCATCGAAATCCCGTCCGAAAACATCGACGAATTCATCGCGCGCCATCAGATCAATGCGCTGGTCATGGATATCGAGGGTGCGGAACATGATTTGCTACAGAATGCCGCGCTTATCGGCATCGAAAGGATATTCGTGGAGCTGCACGACCACCTTTATCATCTGGCAGGCATTCGCGACATTACGCAGGCTCTGGCGTTGAAGGGATATTCCTACGATCCGCGCGGCTCTCGCGGACCTTGCGTGCTGTTTTCGAAAGACGACACGCCGAGAGAATACGATCCCGACGTGGATTGAGCCTCGTCTTTCAGGCGTTCGCGCCTTCATATTCCAGCGATGCGCCGATGAGTTCGCGGGCGTAGGGGTGGGTTGCGCCATTGGCGGCAATGGCGTTTCGTGGCAGTATTTCGGTGACTTCGCCGCGCAGCATGACCGCGAAACGGTCGCACATATGGTCCACCACGGCCAGGTCATGGGTGACCATGATGTAGGTGAAGCCGCGTTCTTCGCGAAGGCGTTGCAGCAGGTTCAGGATTTCCGCCTGAACCGAGACGTCGAGCGCCGAAGTCGGTTCATCTAGCAGCAGCAGCGATGGTTCAAGGATCAAAGCCCGGGCGATTGCCACGCGCTGACGCTGCCCGCCGGAAAGCTGGTGCGGGAAGCGATCCAGAAACGAGACGGGCAGGCCGACATCGGTGATGGCTTTGCGCATCCGCTCTTCTTTGTCACCCAGCTTGTGAATGGTCAGCGGTTCGTTGAGAACGGTTCTGACCGACTGGCGCGGGTGCAGTGAGCCGTAAGGGTCCTGAAACACCATTTGCAGCGTGCGGCAACGGTCGATCAGCGGCATGTCGCGCACGGATTTTCCATCGATCAGGATTTCGCCTTTCCAGAAATCCGTCAGCATGGACACGCAGCGCAGGACGGTGGATTTGCCGGAGCCGGATTCGCCGACGAGGCCGAAGCATTCACCCGGCTGCACGGAAAAGGAGACGGACGGCAGAACCTTGACGGCGGAGGGGCCTTCACCGAAGCTGATCGATAGATCGCGAATTTCGACAGAAACTGACATCAGACTTTTTCCTCCAGCCATTCCGGACGGCGGTCCAGAACGGCAAGCGGCGAACGGCTGCCGCCAATGCGCGGTTGGGCTGCTAGAAGGCCGCGTGTGTAAGGGTGCTGGGCGCTGTCCAGATCCCGCGCCGACAGGGTTTCGACAACCTGACCCGCATACATGATGAGAACGCGGTCGCAGAAATTGCGGACCAGATTAAGATCATGACTGATCATGATGAGCCCGATGCCGCGATCCCGCACGAGGCTGTCGAGAATGTTCAGCACTTGCAGGCGAACGGTAACGTCCAGAGCCGATGTCGGCTCGTCGGCGATGACGAGGTCCGGATCTGCGAGAAGCATCATGGCGATCATGACGCGTTGGCCCATGCCGCCCGAGATTTCATGCGGATATTGGGCATATACGCGCTCGGGATCACGGATTTTGACCGCCTCCAGCATGACGAGCGCTTTGATCCTGGCTTCCGCTTTCGTGCATTTGAAGTGCCGCAGATAGGTCTCCGCCACCTGATCGCCGACGCGGCGGATGGGGTTCAGCGAAAACTTGGGGTCTTGAAGGATCATCGACATGCGTCTGCCGCGGACCTTCAGCATTTCTTTTTCCGCCAGAGACAGAAGGTCGAGTTCATCGAAACGAAGCGTATCGGCGGTGATCGTCGCTCCGGGCAGGAGGCGCAGGAGTGCACGCCCCACGGTGGATTTGCCCGAGCCGCTTTCACCGACGATGCCGAGACGTTCCCGGCCAAGGGTGAAGGACACACCGCGCACGGCTTCCGTTTCGGAGCCTCCGTAGCGAATGCGGAGATTTTTCACGTCCAGAATTGTCCGTTCCATGGCTTATCTCCGGTTCATCTGCTTGGGATCCAGCGCATCGCGCAAACCGTCACCCAGAAGGTTGAAGGCAAGGCTGACGGAGAGGATCGACACGCCGGGGAACGTTACTAACCACCAATTGTCCAGCATATAGCGACGGCCCGTTGCAATCATCGCGCCCCATTCCGGCAAAGGTGGCTGCGCGCCGAGGCCGAGAAAGCCGAGACCTGCTGCGGTGAGGATGACCGTTGCCATGTTCAGCGTCAGGCGAATGAGAACAGATGGCAGGCACATAGGCATGATCGACTTGACGATGATGCGCATCGGCGACGCACCTTGCAGACGGGCGGCTGCGATGTAATCGGCATTGCGGAAGGTCATGGCTTCGGCGCGGGCAAGGCGGGCAATCGGCGGCCATGAGGTGAGTGCGATGGCAATGATTGCATTGTTGAGGCTTGGGCCTAGCGCTGCAACGAAGGCCAGCGACAGGATCAGGCTTGGGAAGGACAGGAAGATATCGGTGATGCGCATCATGACCGTATCGAACTTGCCGCCAAGATAGCCCGAGGCGGTGCCGATGATGAGGCCGATGGGGCCGACCACGATGGAGACGAGGAAGATGATGGTCAACGTGATGCGCGCGCCGAAGACGAGGCGGCTGAAAATATCGCGACCGAGTTCATCCGTACCGAAGAAATGCCCATCACCCGGCGCTTTCAGCACATTCGTCAAATCCTGCACATAGGGGTCGTGCGTGGCGATCAGCGGTGCGAAGACTGCTGCAAGGATCAGAATGGCGAGAACGAGCAGTCCGAACGTCGACGTCGGGCTGCGCAACAGGAAAAGAACGATGTTCTTCAGCGCATTGACGGAGGCGGGGAGCCTGATTTTTTCTGCTTGCGCGGTCATCAGCGTGTCCTCGGGTCGAAGAAGCGGTAAAGAATATCGGACAGGAGATTGAGGCCGATGAAGATAACGCCGACAATCAGGACGCAGGTCATGACCGCATTCATATCGCCGATGATGAGATTGCTGGTCAGATACTGGCCAAAGCCCGGCCATGCGAAGACGGTTTCGATCAGCACGGCGCCTTCCAGCAGCGAGCCATAGGCCAGCGCAACGATGGTGACGAGCTGGACGCGGATGTTGGCGAATGCGTGACGCCAGATCGTCTGCCGGCTGGAGAGACCTTTCACCCGCGCCGTCGTCACATATTCCTGACCGAGCTGGTCGAGCATGAAGCTGCGGGTCATACGGGTTATGTAGGCGGAGGATGAGTAACCCAGCAGTGCGGCGGGAAGGATAAGATGGTTCACGGCGGACCAGAAGACATCCATGTCTCCGGCCAGAAGGCTGTCGATCAACAGGAAGCCGGTTCGTTCATCGACAAGGCCGATATAGAACTGGTCCATGCGACCGCTGCCGCCGACGAGATCGAGTTTGGCGTAGAAAACGATAAGTGCAATCATGCCCGTCCAGAAAATTGGCATCGAATGGCCGAACAGGCTGATGACGCGAACGACATGGTCCGGCCAGCGGTCCTTGTTGACGGCCGCAAAGACGCCCATGGGCACGCCAAGACCAGCGCCGATCATGATCGCGAATGTCGCCAGCTCGATGGTGGCGGGCATGACATGCAGGATATCCTGAATGACAGGTTGGCCGGTTCTGATGGATGTGCCGAAGTTTCCGGTGAAGACATCCCCCAGATAATAGAAGAATTGCTGCCAGATTGGCTTGTCGAGACCCAGCGAGCGGAAAACCTGCTCGTAGGTTTCGCGGGTCGCATCTTCACCGACGATGGCACGGACCGGGTCCGCAGGCATCAGACGCCCGATGAAGAAGGTGAGCAAAAGCAGGCCGAGCAGCGTAATGGCAATGGTGCCGATTTGCCCGGCCGCGCCGGCAAGGCGCGGGCTTCGTATGTGCATATTTCCTCCCTCTGCCAGTCTCCCGAAGCGAGCGCTTCATGTCTGACAAATTTTCAAAAATCTGTCACATGTTGTCGTATCTGTCAAGCGTGACGCTGGAGGGTTAAGAGACAGGTTGGGGACGAGGAGCTTCGCGTCTTTTTGCGTTCTGCCGGTTGAGAAGAGGGTGCGGCAGCTGGATGAGGGGGGCAGGGTAGGTGGATACGAAGAGCTAGCCCCTCATCCGTGCCTTCGGCCGACCTTCTCCCCGGCGAGGAGAAGAAAGATACAGCACCGCTGCACCATAGGTGGACTGAGTGGCGTTATCTGAACGTAATCTGAGTCTCTTAGGCCTGCTTCAGCCCTTGTCTTCGACATGGGCCGTCTTGGACCGCAAAAGCACCTTGTAGCGTTCGAGGCTTCCGCGCAGATGGATGCGCATCTGCTCGCGGGCAGCCTCTGCATCGCCTTCGATAATGGCGTCTACAATGCGTCCGTGTTCTTCCTGAAGATGCAGATTATAGTCCTTCGGGCGTGAGCCGGGTTCGGCGCCCTGCAGCTCTCCGCGCGGAATGATGCCTGATCTGATGAGGCGCAAAAACTCTGGAAAGCGGCGGTTTTGCGTGGCTTCCGCGATTTTGAAATGAAGATCGAAATCCGCATCGCGGGTCGGCTGGCCGTTCTCAAGACACTCGCCAATCCTGTTGTGCGCGTCAAGAATGGCCTCGATCTGGGTGGCCGAACGGCGCGAGGCGGCAAGGCCCGCCGACTCGACTTCGAAGACGGTTCTCAGTTCCAGAAGCTCTATGACGGAGGAGATCCGTTCCGTCGTCAGATCCTTGAAGGGTTCGTCCTTTTCCTGCTGGATTTGCAGCGCGAAAATACCGGCGCCCTTGCGGGCTTCGACCAATCCGTCCGCGCGCAGGATGGCGATAGCCTCGCGAACCACGGTGCGACTGACGGAATATTCCCGTGTCAGTGCGCTTTCGCTGGGCAGGCGATCACCCGGACGAAAGACGCCTCCAACCAGATCGCGCCGCAAGGCCGTGCTGATCTTGGATGCGAGTGACGTCCCTCGCTCGACTGTGCGTGCAGCGTCCATATTGGCCTCACCTGGCTGTTACCTGTCTGGCATGTTAGCAACTCGCTGCCGCAATGCAAGTTTTCTTGTCTACCTCAATTTCCACTGACACGGTATCGGGGTTTACAGGCCGCCGCTGCCACGACTATTTTTGGGCTACGCTCCAAACCATCTTAGCCAGCAGACCGGCGATTTCGCGATACTCGATCAGGACGGTCTTTGGGGCGACGCAAGAGCGGGTGTTACCGGAAAGACTTTGGATTGCCGGTGGCGTCGACATCACGACTTGAACCCACGGAAAAGAATGTGTTCGGATTTTTCCAACAGTCACCGTCGCAGCACAGGGCTGCCGCGGATGCTCCGTCATTCAAATGGGTCATTTCAGCCATCGCCCTGATCAGCGGTGTCGTGAATGTGTTGGCGCTGACATCTCCTCTTTTCATGCTGCAGGTCTATGACCGCGTGCTGGGCAGCGGCAGCGTCGAAACGCTTATTGGTCTGGCCATTCTGGCCGCCGCTATGTTCATGGTGCAGGCGGTGCTTGAAATCATCCGGTCGCGTGTTTTGTTGCGTATTGGCGAGCAGTTCGACAATCAGCTGTCGGGCCGCGTGCATGATGCGGTTGTGCGTTTGCCGCTGATCAGACGGATGCCGGGGGACGGGCTTCAGCCGCTGCGCGACCTGGATAATGTTCGCGGTTTTTTATCGGGGCAGGGGCCGACTGCGCTTTTTGATCTGCCATGGATGCCGCTTTATCTCGGCATTTGCTTTCTCTTCCATTTCTGGATCGGCATGACCGTGCTGGTCGGAGCGATCGTTTTAATCGCGCTGACGTTGTTGACCAATGCCCTGTCACAGAAGCCGATCCGCGATACGATCAGTCACAACATGCATCGCAACGGTTTGCTGGAGGGGGCTCGGCGCAACGCCGAAGTCATCCAGTCCATGGGCATGGGGAAGCGTATCGCATCCCGCTGGGGTGACGCGAATGTCAACTATCTAACGGCTAACAGGGCGGCTGGGGATGTTTCGAATACCTTGGGTGGCATGTCCAAAATGCTGCGCATCATGCTGCAATCCTCCATCCTCGCTGTTGGTGCCTATCTCGTCATTCGGCAGGAAGTCAGCAGCGGTGTGATGATTGCAAGCTCCATCATGATGGGGCGGGCGCTGGCACCGGTGGATTTGGCGATTGGCAACTGGAAACCGTTTTTGATGGCGCGCCAAAGCTGGAGCCGTTTACAGGATTTGCTGGCGAAAATTCCGCAGGACCGACCGGTCACGGCTTTGCCTGTGCCCGTGAGAGACCTGCGCGTCGAAGGCGTGGTCATCGTGCCGCCGGGAGAAACGAAGCCTACGGTTGCCGGGCTGAATTTCATGTTGCGGGCAGGCAGTGCGCTCGGTGTCATCGGTTCATCGGGCTCTGGGAAATCGACGCTTGCGCGGGTGCTGGTCAATGCCTGGGTGCCAGCGTCCGGCAAGGTTCGGCTCGATGGCGCCAGTCTCGACCAATGGGATCGTGAGGTGCTTGGGCGGCACATGGGCTATCTGCCGCAAGGCGTGGAGCTTTTCGATGGGACCATCGCTGACAACATTTCCCGCTTCGATGATGAGGTCGATCCCGCAGCGATTGTTGCTGCTGCGAAAGCGGCAGGCGCCCACGAACTGATCCTGCGTTTCGAGAAGGGCTATGAAACCCGCATCGGTGAAGCAGGCTCTGCGCTCTCCGCCGGGCAAAGGCAGCGCATCGGCCTGGCCCGCGCGCTGTATCGCGATCCATTTATTGTGGTTCTGGATGAACCCAACGCCAATCTGGATGCGGAGGGGGAGGCGGCTGTGGTCAACGCCATTGCATCCGTTCGCGCAAGGGGCGGCATTGCCATGGTCGTGGCGCACCGGCCAAGCGCCATCGGTGTCGTCGATCTGGTGATGGTGATGGAAAACGGGCAACAAAAGGCGTTCGGGCCGCGAGATGAGGTCCTGTCCAGAGTTCTCAAAAGCAGCGTCGCAGCCACGCCGCCTGCCAAAAGTTTCGCGGCGACGGGTTACGGCGTAAGACCGCTCCGCGCCGTGGCCCAGCAGGCAGTTCAGTCTGATGAGGTCACTGCAAGTGAGGTGGAAACGGAGGACAGCAGCGATGTCAAACATTAAGGCTTTTGATGTCTCTCGGTCCATCCGGGCTCATCTGCTTGCGGGCGTCGTCATGGGCGTGGTGCTAGTGGGTGGGGCAGGAGCATGGGCATCCGTCACCTCGCTTTCCGGTGCGGTCGTCGCGTCCGGTCACTTCGTGGTCGATTCCTACGTCAAGAAAGTGCAGCACCCCACCGGCGGTGTGGTGGGGGAAATTCTGGTTCGGGATGGCGATGTCGTGAAGGCGGGCGATGTGGTGATGCGGCTGGATGCCACCCAAACCCGCGCCAATCTGGCCATCGTCACCAAAAGGCTTGATGAGTTGACGGCACGGCTGTCGCGACTGGAAGCCGAGCGGGATGATATGGAACAGATATCCTATCCCAGTGAGCTTCTGGCTCGACGTGGAGACCCGGATGTGGCGTCGGCCATCCACAGCGAAACCCGGCTTTTCGAGTTTCGCGAGGAATCCCGGCAAGGCAAGAAGGCTCAGCTTCTTGAGCGCATTGCCCAGTCGCATTACGAAATCGAAGGCCTGAAGGCGCAGGAAACGGCCTATGCGCAGGGCATAGACGTTCTGAAGAAGGAAATTGCCTCTTTAAGTTCGTTGAGGGAACAGGGCGTCGTCTCTGACCAACGCCTGAACAGCCTGAAAACGCAGATTGCGACATTTGGCGGTGAGCGCGGCGAAAAGATCGCCTATCAGGCACAGGTTGGCGGGCGTATTGCAGAGACGCAGCTGCAAATTCTACAGGTCGATCAGGATCTGAAATCCGAAGTGGGGCGGGAGTTGCGCGAAGTGCAGGCGCAGATCGGCGAATATGTGGAACGCAAGATTTCCGCCGAAGACAGTTTGAAGCGCATCGACATCGTCGCCCCCCAATCCGGCGCGGTGCATCAGCTCATGGTGCACACGATTGGCGGTGTCATCAGCCCGGCAGAAGACATCATGTCCATCGTGCCTGAGGGGGATGAGCTGGCGCTTGAGGTACAGATCGCGCCGAAGGATATCGACCAGATCAGCATCGGCCACGAAGCGGTGCTGCGCATGTCTGCATTCAGCCAGCGAACAACCCCGCAACTAAACGCCCGTGTCACGCGCATCGCTCCAGATTTAGCCACGAATGAAAGGACCGGGGCTTCTTATTATGTGGTGCGTCTTACGGTTGCTGAGCCTGAATTGGCAAGGTTGAAAGATTTGACGCTTGTTCCAGGCATGCCAGCAGAAGCAATGATAAAAACGCGAGACAGAACTGCGCTGTCTTATCTCATGAAACCGCTGTCTGACCAGATCAACCGCGCATTTCGAGAAGAGTAAAAACCGAGGAAATTTGACAAAGGACAATATTGATTCCAATGCAACTTATTCTTTTCTAGCGCCGCTGAACTTACGTTACGTGAGAAATATCAAACTTAATTTATTTGAATTATCTAACCTAAGGCCACTGAATTTGTTGAGTTATTTCGCAAATAAAGGGGCTCCCCGTTAACTCTGCTTAAACAACTTTTGCCCAAACTTAGGGCCATACCGCTTCATGAAGAAGTACCCTCCATTCTGGCAGCACGATGGTCGTCGCTCAAGCTATTGAGTGACGTGATGTGTCATTCCTGTTTGCTTGAAGCGCTTATCAGAGGATACATGTCTTTCCCGAAATACGCGATTTTTTTGCAAGCGCTCTTCATTGCAGTCGAAGGTATAACAAATGCCTGCAACCGCAATAGCTGCCGGAATGTCAGAGTAAGATTGCCCAACGGCACCACTTTCACGTCTGAGCGGCATCCAGTGTGCTCAGAACACAGCTCCACATGCGTATTTGGGAGGAATTACGCGTCCAATAAGGGATATAGTCATGCTTAGTAATATTCGCATCAAAACGCTTCTGCCTATGTTGTTCGCCATTGTCGTTTTGCTTGGCGTTGGGCAGGGTCTGTTCTCCATGTACTCAGTCAACGCGCTTCAGCAGCAGGTTGATAAAATGAGTTTGCGCCTGTCTCGGTCGATCGAAATCGCGGAACTGGATCGTCTGCTTGGTGATGTTCGTCGCAATTATGCATTCATTCTCGGTGCGCAAAACGACGCAGAAATCGCCAATTTCCAGGGGCCGCTTCAAACGGCTATCGATGCGCGCAGACGTGCCTTCGGCACCTATACCGCAAGCCTCGCCACGCAAGGCATGAAGAACGCTGCAATTGCGACGGATGGGGCGATTAATGAATATGAAAAAGCCGGCGAGCAACTTATCGAACTAAAAAGGGCGGGAAAGGACGAAGAGGCTAAAGTAAAGGTCAAGGAAATGACCGTTTTGGGTACCAATGCGGTGCACCAATTCTCCGAGATGATTGCTTTGAACAAGGCCAACGGGCAGGCTGCTGTTAACGAAGCTAACGCAATTGCACGTTTCTCCTTCCTGGCTGCAGTCATACTGGCGACCATTGTTGGTGTTATCGGTATATTTGCTTCCATCTTCAGTTTCCGAAAAATTGCACGGCCCATCGCCGAGATCACCTCTTCGATGAACACGCTGGCTGCTGGGGATACGTCCGGCGAGGTGCCGCATGGTGACAGAAAAGATGAAATCGGCGCCATGGCTGCTGCTGTTTCAGTATTCCGCCAGAATGCGATTGACCGCGAGCGCCTTGAAGCGGAAGCTGAGGCCAACCGTAGCGTATCCGAAAAGGAGCGTATTGCCCGCGAAGAGCAGAAAGCCAAGGAAGCCGCAGACACCAGCTTTGCTGTCGATAATCTCGCTGCCGCCCTTTCTCGCCTGTCAGACGGTGATGTCTCCTATCGCATCAGCCAGCCCTTCGCGGCCCACCTGGATGCCGTCCGTAGCAACTTCAACTCCTCTGCCGAGAAGCTTCAGACGGCGCTGAGCCGCGTGGCCGAAAACGCCCGGGGTATCGATGCCGGTGCCAATGAAATCCGCTCGGCTGCCGATGATCTGGCCAAGCGTACCGAGCAGCAGGCAGCGTCTGTCGAAGAAACCGCAGCAGCTCTCGAGGAAATCACCACAACGGTGAAGGATTCGACCAAGCGTGCACAGGAGGCCGGTCAGCTGGTCGCCCGTGCTCGCACCGGTGCAGAACAGTCCGGTGATGTCGTCCGCAA
>UCLB01000045.1 GCA_900473205.1 Hyphomicrobiales bacterium | reverse complement strand
ACAGAGGGGGGTGAGCCACGCACTCTGTCGCTTGATGGCGGAAGAACGCAAGCGGGATGCTATCCGCAAAAATTTCACTTAAATTCAGGAAAATCAAATCCATGGCAGCATTTCATGAGGTGCGGTTTCCGTTGCGGTTGGCGTTGGGCACCAGTGGGGGGCCGGTGCGGCGGACGGATATTGTCAATTTGTCCAATGGGCGGGAGAACCGGAACCAGCGGTGGCGCAATTCCCGGCGGGCTTATGATGCGGGGTCGGGGGTGCGCTCTGTGAGCGACCTTTATGCGGTGCTGGAGTTTTTCGAGGCGCGGGGCGGGCAGCTTTATGGGTTTCGGTTTCGCGATCCGGTGGATTTCAAGTCCTGCCCGCCGCTGGCCGTGCCGAGCGCGATGGACCAGCGGATCGGGACCGGCGATGGGGTGATGACGGCGTTTCCGTTGAAAAAGACCTATGCCGATGCCGGTGGCGGGTGGACGCGGGCCATTGCCAAACCGGTGGAAGGATCGGTTTTGGTTTCGGTGAATGGCATGGCGACGGGGAATGTCAGCATCGACCATGCGACTGGGATCGTGACGTTTGCGGCGGGGCATGTTCCCGCGCCTGGGGCGGCGGTTCGGGCGGGGTTCGAGTTCGATGTGCCCGTGCGCTTCGATATCGACCGCATCGATGTGAGCCTGAGTGCTTTTGAGGCCGGGCGTATTCCGTCCATTCCGCTGGTGGAGATTTTGCCATGAAGACCTTGCCCACGGCTCTGGCCGCGCATCTGGCGGGTGAGGCGACGACGACGTGTCATTGCTGGAAGGTGAGCCTTCGTGATGGTGTGATGCTGGGTTTTACTGAGCATGATCAGCCGCTGAGCTTTGGTGGTGTGACCTATCTGGCCGCGAGCGGTTTTCAGGCGGGTGAAAACGACAGCGAGACGGGGCTCGCGGCCAGCAGTGGCGAGGTGGTGGGCGGGTTTTCCAGCGAGGCGGTGAGCGAGGCCGATCTGGCGGCAGGGCGTTACGACGGTGCAAAAGTGGAGCTTTACCTCGTCAACTGGCAGGCGCCGGAGCAGCATGTGTTGCTGAAGGTGCGCGAGATTGGCGAAGTGACGCGGGCGGGCGGTGCCTTTACGGCGGAGCTGCGCAGCTTTGCGCACAGGCTGAGCCAGCCGCAGGGCCGGGTCTATGGGCGGCGGTGCGATGCGGCGCTGGGTGATGCCAGATGCGGGGCTGATATTGCGGCGTTTCGGACCGATGGCGCAGTGGTATCGGTAGATGGCACTGGGCGGATGGTTGTGTCCGGGCTGAGTGCTTTTGCCGAAGGATTTTTCAGGCAGGGCAAACTGATATTTTCAAGCGGCGCGAATGCGGGCCGCAGTTTCGATCTGGATGACCATGCGCTGCGTGACGGGGTGGCGAGTTTGAGTTTCTGGCTACCGCTGGAGGTGGTGCCGCAGGTGGGCGATGCGTTCACCGTGACGGCGGGGTGTGACAAGAGCTTTGCCGTCTGCAAGGCGAAGTTTGCCAATCATCTGAATTTTCGAGGCTTTCCGCATATGCCGGGTGCGGATTTTGCCTATTCCTATGTGACGAGCCGCACGCAGCATGATGGCGGAGCGCTGTTTTCATGAGCGGGATTGGCGACAAGGTTTTGGCGATTGCCGAGGGCTGGATCGGCACGCCCTACCGGCATCAGGCCTGCATGAAGGGCGTGGGCTGCGATTGTCTGGGTCTGGTGCGCGGCATTTGGCGCGAGCTTTACGGACAGGAGCCCGAACTGCCGCCGCCCTATGCGCGCGACTGGGCCGAACGCGGCGACGAGGACCGGCTGATGGCGGCGGCGCAGAGGCATTTTCAGCCGGTTGGGAGTATGGCAGATGCGATGCCCGGCGATATGCTGCTGTTTCGCTGGCGACCGGAATTTGCGGCCAAGCATGTGGGCATTCTGGCCGGACCCGACCACTTCATCCACGCCTATGAGGCGGCATCCGTGCTGCGCTCGGCGCTGGTGCCGTCTTGGCGCAGGCGGGTTGCTGGGATTTTTCGATTTCCGGAGATGTGACTGATGGCAACCCTTGTTCTACAGGCGGCGGGCGCTGCTATCGGCAGTCTTTTCGGACCGGTGGGTGCGATTATCGGCAGGGCGGCGGGGGCGTTGGCGGGGAGTGCTGTTGATAGCGCGCTGTTTTCCTCTTCGAAAACGGTGAGCGGTGCGCGGCTTTCTACGGCGCGTATTCCCGGCGCAGAGGAGGGGGCGGCGATTGCGCGGGCTTATGGCACGGTGCGGATTGGTGGCACGCTGATCTGGGCCACGCGCTTTGAGGAAAGCGTGACGCGGGAGCGGCAGGGCGGCAAGAGTTCCAGTAGCAGCAGCACGACCGTCGAGACGTTTCAATATTTCGCCAATTTGGCCGTGGGCCTGTGCGAAGGCGAGGTGGCCATGGTGCGGCGGGTGTGGGCCGACGGGCAGGAACTAGACCTGACCGGCATCGAAATGCGATTCTACTCCGGCAGCAATACGCAGCTTCCTGATCCGCTGATCGAGGCGAGGCAGGGGACAGGCAATGCGCCTGCCTATCGCGGGCTGTCCTATGTCGTGTTCGAGCGCTTGCCGCTGGATGGTTTCGGCAATCGCATTCCGCTGTTGCAGTTCGAGGTGGTGCGGCCCATCGGCAAGCTGGAGGGGCAGATACGGGCGGTGACGGTGATACCGGGGGCGACCGAGCATGGTTATGCGACGGTTGCCGTTTCCGAGCGGGCCGGGGCGGGCGAAAGCCGGGTGATGAACCGGCATACGCTGGCAGCGGCGACCGACTGGCAGGCTTCCATCGACGACTTGCAGGCACTGTGCCCCAATCTGGAAAGCGTGGCGCTGGTGGTGACGTGGTTCGGCACGGATATGCGCGCGGAGGAATGCCGCATTCTGCCCAGTGTGGAGGTGGGGTATCGCGACCGTGAAAGCGCCTATTGGTCTGTCGCGGGCATAGGGCGCGGGCAGGCGCGGTTGGTGAGCCGCCGTGATGGTGGCCCGGCCTATGGCGGCACGCCCGGTGATGCAAGTGTGCTGCAGGCCATTGCCGATTTGAAGGCGCGTGGCTTGAAAGTATGCCTCTATCCGTTTGTGATGATGGATGTGCCAGCGGGCAATGCTCTGCCCGACCCTTATGGCAAAACCGAGCAGGATGCTTATGGCTGGCGCGGCAACATTACTTGTCATCCGGCGGCGGGGCAGGCGGGCAGTGTGGACCGCACGGGCGCGGCGCGGACGCAGGTCGCGAGTTTTTGCAATCGCGCCGACGGGTACCGCCGCATGGTGCTGCATTATGCGGCGCTGGCAAAGCAGGCGGGCGGGGTGGATGCGTTTCTGATCGGTTCCGAACTGCGCGGGCTGACGCGGGTGCGAGGCGAAGCAAATAGCTTTCCCTTCGTGGAAGAGCTGATGCGGTTGGCGGGGGATGTGCGGACTGTTGTGGGTGCAGCGACCAAGCTGACCTATGCCGCCGACTGGAGCGAATATTTTGGGTATCACCCGGCGGATGGTTCGGGCGACGTGTTCTTCAATCTCGATGCGCTGTGGGCGAGCCAGCATATCGATGCTGTGGGCATCGATAATTACATGCCGCTTTCCGACTGGCGCGATGAGGATGTGCTTGGGGGTAACCCGGATGGTTTCGACGGGGCCGACGATGCGGCGGGGTTTGGCCGCAGCATTGAGGGCGGCGAGGGATTTGATTGGTATTATGACAGTGAGGCTGACCGGGCGGGCCGCAAGCGCAGCGCCATTTCCGACGGTTTGAAGGGCAAGCACTGGGTCTATCGTAACAAGGATTTGCGCGGTTGGTGGCTGAACCGGCATTATGACCGGGTGGGTGGTGTGGAACGTGTGACGTCGAGCGCCTGGGTGCCGGGCATGAAGCCGATCTGGTTTACCGAACTGGGCTGCCCGGCCATCGACAAGGGCGCGAACCGGCCGAACACCTTCATCGACCCGAAATCGTCTGAAAGTGCCTATCCGCATTTTTCCAGCCGCATGCGCTCCGACAGCCAGCAGCGGCGGTTTCTGGAGGCGCATCACAGGCATTGGGCGGGTGGTTCGGCGCTGGCTGGCATGGTCGATCCAGCAAGGGTTTTCGTCTGGACGTGGGATTCGCGGCCTTACCCGGCCTTTCCGCAGGATACGGCGACATGGAGTGACGGGGCCAATTGGCGCACCGGTCATTGGCTGAACGGCAGGCTGGGGGCGGCGACGCTGGCCGATCTGATTGCGGCGGTTCTGACGGAGCATGGCTTTGCGGATTTCGATGTGTCTGCCGTGACCGGCGATGTGGCCGGTTATGCGCAGGGCGATGTGACGCCGGCGCGCAGCCTGCTGGAACCATTGCTGGAAGCGTTTCAGATGGATGTGATCGAGGACGGCGCAACGCTGCGCTTCATCTCACGCGGAAAGGCGGCGACGAAGACGAAAGTGGTATCGGCTTTTGCGGATATCGAGGACTCGGCACTGTGGTCTGAGGCGCGCGGGCATGAGAGCGATTTTGCGTCTGAGGCGGTGCTGACGGCGTAAAATCCGGCGCTGGATTATGAGCAGGCCAGCGTGCGGTCTCGCCGCATCGACAATGCCGGCAACCGGGTGCTGCGGTATGATCTGGGCGCGGTGCTAGCGCAGGAGACCGCGCAGAATGCGGTGGAGGCGCTGTTGCGCGACAACCGGCTGGCGCGGCGAACGGTGCGCTTTTCGATTGCGCCGAGTGAGATAACGCTCGACCCCGGTGACTGCGTGGAACTGGAGGGCGGGCCAAGCGGGCGGTTTCTGGTGAGCCGGATCGAGGATGGCGATGTGAGACGCATCGAGGCGCGGGAATTTGCGCCCTCGGCATTGGCACTTTCCAGCGAGGCGGAAACGCCGCGTACGGGCGGTGGCAGTGCTACCAGCGGGTTCGACCCTGACATCGTGCTGATGGATTTGCCGCGTTACGAGGCGGGCGAGGCGCATGGCTTTGCCCGGATTGCTGCCTTTGCCAAGCCGTGGCGGCGCATGGCGCTATCGGCTTCTGCCGGAACCGAGGGTTATGAGGCGCGGGCGCTGCTGGACCAGCCTGCGAAGATTGGTGCGCTTGCGAGCGCCGTTCCGAGGGGATTTGCCGGAAGGTTCAATGCTGGTGGCGCGATCGAGATCACGCTGCCTTACGGCGATCTAACCTCCGCCTCCGACCTTGCGGTGCTGAATGGCGCGAACCGCGTCGCTATTCGTTGCGTGGGCGGGGCTTGGGAGGTTGCGGCTTTTGCCAAGGCGCAAGAGGTGGCGGCAAACCGCTGGCGGCTGACACGGCTGTTGCGCGGGCTTGCGGGCACCGAGGATGCGATGGTGGCCGGTGCAATAGCAGGTGCCGAGGTGGTGGTGCTGGATGCGGGCGTGGTGCCGATGGGCTTGCGCGGCGACGAACGCGGGCTGCAACTGAACTGGATCATCGAGGCGGCGGGCGGGCAAATTTCAAGCGTCGGGCCTTTTGCCTTTGCGGGTGGAATGCGGGCGGAGACGCCGCTGGCACCGGTGCATCTGCGCGGCGTGCGAAGCGCGGAAGGCGTGCGCCTGACATGGGTGCGGCGCGGTCGGGTGGAGGCCGATGGCTGGGACGCTTCCTATATTCCGCTGGATGAGGTGGCGGAGCGCTACCGGGTCGAGATCGTTTCCGGTGATGCGGTACGGCGCAGCCTGGAGGTGAGCGAGGCGGCCTGCCTTTATGCCGCGAGCGACGAGCTGGCGGATTTCGGTGCGGTGCAGACGACGCTTGCGATTCGGGTGCGCCAGCTTGGCCGGGCGGTGCCTCCTGGCATCGCGGCGAGCGCCGTTTTGCGTGTTTAAACTTCACAATAACGTCAACGAGAAAGGACAAAACATGGACGACATGAAGGCCTGGTATCAATCCAAAACCGTCTGGGGTGCGCTGATCGCGGTGCTGGCTCCGCTGCTGCATGTGGTGGGTCTGAACCTGCCGACGGGGTTTGAAGGTGAGCTTGCCGAGGGGCTGGTGACGGTGGCCGGTGGTGTGGGCGGGCTGGTTGCGCTGTATGGGCGATTGGCGGCGACGAGTGTTATTCGGTAGGGGATTGCTTCGGTAGGGCAGTGGGTGTGGCTTACCCCNNCCTGCCGGGCATCTCCCCCTCAAGGGGGTAGATCGACTCGCGGGTAGGTCTCTGCCATCTCTGATGCTGCGGATTGAGTGGGGAGCAAGCGCCCAGTCTATCTCCCCACCTGTGGGGGAGATGCCGGCAGGCAGAGGGAGGTGAGCCACACGCTACCGTTCACCTTGCGCTCAACTCCACGACAGCCCACATTCATTTGCCATTCAGACGCTTTGCGATACATATTCGGCCAAGAATTCATTTCGACGTGCATCCAGTTTTTCTGTGGAAGTTTTGTGCAATGGCATCACCCCTCATCATCGCGACGCTCGCAGCCGGTCTTTCCGGTTTTCCTGCGCCGCAGGCTGATTTGCAGGTGAAAGCCGTGGATGGCCGGATCATTCAGGTGGCCAGCGATTGCTCATCCGCCGTGTCGCGCGTGGTGCGGGAAACCGGCGGGCAGCTTCTTTCCGTTTACCCGACCAATGACGGGCAGTCCTGCGTCGTGACCGTGCTGGTGCAGGGCAATGGCGAGCGCCCGCGCAAGGTGACGATGCGCGTGCCGATGTAGAGCGTCGCAATCCCGAAAAATCTGATGTAGAGATGATTTGGATTAGTCGGTGCTTCGATCGGCGACGGATGGAATGAAAAGGGACTGATGATGCGCATTCTCGTGGTCGAGGACGACACGAACCTCAATCGACAGCTGACCGACGCGCTGAAAGAAGCGGGTTATGTCGTCGATCAGGCCTTTGATGGCGAAGAGGGGCATTATCTCGGCGATACCGAGCCCTATGACGCGATCGTGCTGGATATCGGTCTGCCGCAGATGGACGGGATTACCGTTGTCGAGAAATGGCGCGCCAGCGGCAAGGCCATGCCGGTTCTGATCCTGACGGCGCGCGACCGCTGGAGCGACAAGGTGGCCGGGATCGATGCCGGTGCAGACGACTATGTGACCAAGCCTTTCCATGTGGAAGAAGTGCTGGCGCGCGTGCGCGCGCTGATCCGCCGTGCGGCGGGCCATGCCTCATCCGAAATCGTCTGTGGCCCGGTGCGGCTGGATACGAAATCCTCCAAGGCGACCGTCAACGGTGTGACGCTGAAGCTGACCTCGCATGAGTTCCGTCTTCTGTCCTACCTCATGCACCACATGGGCGAGGTGGTGTCCCGTACCGAGCTGGTCGAGCATATGTACGATCAGGATTTCGACCGCGATTCCAACACGATAGAGGTGTTCGTTGGCCGCCTGCGCAAGAAGCTGGGCGTCGATCTGATCGAGACCATTCGCGGTCTTGGCTACCGGATGCAAGCACCCGCAGATGCGAAGTAACTCACTCACCGCCCGCGTTCTGCTGCTGGCTTCGGCATGGTCGATGCTGGCACTGGTGGTGATCGCGGTGGTGATTTCCACGCTCTACCGACAGGGCGTGGAGCGCAGCTTTACCGATCTGCTGCGCGCTCAGCTTTATAACGTCATCAATTCCATTACCGTTTCCAACGAAAACACGCTGGCGGGAAGCCCGCAGCTGGGGGATCTCAGGTTTTCGCAGCCCGATACCGGCTGGTACTGGGTGGTGGAACCGCTGGGCAATTTCCAGACGGCGCCGCTGGTTTCCTCATCGCTGGGCGTTTCGACGCTGCCGGTGCCGGGCATTCTGGATGTGCCCTTCGACAATCGCTATGAGCGCTATTACGTTGTGACGGACGAGGCCGGAAACCGCGTGCAGGTGGCCGAAACGGAAGTGGTTCTGGACGGCGAGGGAAGGGCGGCGCGGTTTCGTGTGACTGGCAATCTCAACGTCGTGGAAGACGACGTGCGCGACTTTTCCAACAGTCTTTATCTGGCGCTTGCCGTCTTCGGTGTCGGCAGTCTTGTGGTGAACGGCCTTGCCATTCTCTACAGTCTTCGGCCGCTGGACCATGCGCGTGTGGCGCTGGGCAAGATACGCGGCGGCGAGGCGGAACGGCTGGAAGGGGAATTCCCGAGGGAAATCCAGCCCTTGGCGACGGAGATCAATGCACTGATCGAAAGCAACCGGCGACTGGTGGAGCGGGCGCGCATGCAGGTGGGCAATCTGGCGCATTCGCTGAAAACGCCGATTGCCGTTCTGCTGAACGAGGCGCGCACGCTGGACAGCCACCATGGCGACCTGGTGCGGGGGCAAGTGGATGCCATGCAGGCGCAGGTGCAATCCTATCTTTCCCGCGCCCGTATTGCCGCACAGCGCGGCTCCATTCTGGCGCGTGCGGAGGCCGAACCGGCGCTGGAGCGGCTGGTGCGGGTGATGCGCCGCCTGAACCCGGACAAGACATTCGAACTCGACATGCAGCAGCCGGGCACCGTGCTGGCCATGGAACAGCAGGATCTGGAAGAGGCCGTGGGCAATCTTCTGGAAAATGCGGCGCGCTTTGCCGAGACAAAAGTGGTGATCACCGTCATGCCCGGTTCGCACACCTCTTCCGACCCGGATGTGACCCGCAGGTCGTGGGTGACGCTGCTGGTGGAGGATGACGGTCCGGGGCTGGAGCCGGAGCAGATTACCGAGGCGATGAAGCGCGGCAGGCGTCTGGATGAAAGCCGCCCGGGAACGGGGCTTGGTCTATCCATCGTCAGCGAGGTGGTTTCCGAGTACCACGGCACCTTTGCCATGTCGCGCAGCCCGCTTGGTGGGCTGAAAGCGGAATTGCTGCTGCCGGGGCTTTCGAAAGAGCTTGCATGACGGCCAAAAACTGGCAAGACATTTCATGATGAATGACCGCGCCAGGATGGCGCGTTGATAAGGAGTGTATTCTTGGTTGATGTGACAGGCAAAGCCGGATTTGCCGGAATGAACTCCCATTTTATGCGCCCTGCCGTGTTTTCGCTGATCTGCCTTTCGGTTCTCAGCTCCTGCACAACATCCAACACCCGCAACACGGGTGGCGGGCTTCTGAGCCGTGGTGGCGCATCTGCCACACCTTATATTTCGGCACTTCAGGGCGGCATTGTTGGTAGAAGTGGCCTGCAGATGGACCGCAGCGACTTCAACAAGGCGCTGGAAGCGGAATATCAGGCGCTGGAAACCGCACCCGGCGGGCAGGCCGTGACATGGGGCAGCGGCGATACGCGCGGCGAAGTGGTTGCCAATGCGCCCTATCAGGTCGGCAACCAGAATTGCCGCCAATATACCCATGATCTGACTGTCGATGGCAAGCAGGCGAAGGTGCGCGGCGCGGCCTGTCGCAATGCGAACGGCACATGGACGCCGCTAACGTGACGCCTGCTTGACGTATGTCAAGGTAAGCGCAAGGCTTGTCGTTCAAAGCTTGATCATTGGGTTTGTTCTGCCGCAGTCGACGCGAAAGCGTGAGCGGATGCGGCATACTGGCTCAAATTCACGTCATCCCGCAGCGGCTTATTTCAAAGCGGTGCGCATTCGAGTAATTGAAACGGCATGTTCTGGATTATCATCGCCCTGTTGACGGCGGCAGTCGCCATCGTTCTGACCTATCCGCTGATGCGCAGCAAAGGCGTATCCGACACGCGCCGTAAGGGTGAGGTGGCGGTTTACCGCGACCAGCTGGCGGAGTTGCAGCGGGAGCGCCAAAGCGGATTGATCGGCGAGACGGAGGCGGAATATGCCCGCGCCGAAATCGGGCGGCGGCTTCTGGCGGCGGCATCCGGCAAGGCGCAGGAGAGTTCCAAAGCCGCGCCGCGCAGCCACAATGCACTCGCCAGCATCGTGACGATATTGCTACCGCTGACGGGGCTCTGTCTTTACTTGTATATGGGCAGTCCGGGCATGCCGGACATGCCGTTGGCCGCCCGGTTAGAAAAGCCCGGCAATGACATGAATCTGCTGATTGCCAAGGCCGAGCGGCATTTGGCGCAGAACCCGGATGACGGTGCCGGGTGGGACGTGCTGGCCCCGATCTATTTCAAGACCATGCGTCTGGGCGATGCCGAAATGGCTTATCGCAATGCCATTCGTCTTCAGGGCGAGAATGCGCCACGTCTGACGGGGCTTGCCGAAACGCTGATTGCGGCCAATCAGGGCATCGTCATCGAGGATGCCCGATCTGCCCTCGAAGATGCGGAGAAGATGAGCCCCGGCAACCCGCGGGCGCGCTTTTATCTGGCGCTTTCGCTGGAGCAGGCGGGCAAGACGGATGAGGCACGCGATGCCTTTGCCGCGCTGCTGAAGGATTCGCCCGAGGGCGCGCCGTGGATACCGCTGGTGCAGGCGCATCTGCAAAATACCGGCGGTGCCGACATTGCTGCTGCCCCGAGGGCGCAGGCGCCGGGTGGCCCGAGCGCCGAAGACGTGGCTGCGGCGAGCAACATGTCGGCGGAAGATCGGCAGGCGATGGTGGCGGGCATGGTGGAAAGTCTGGACGCGCGGCTGAAGGAAAATCCTGACAATTTCGAGGGCTGGATGCGGCTGGTGCGATCCTATGCCATGCTGAAGAATGACGAAAAGGCAAGGCAGGCTTTGGCCGACGGACTGAAAGCCTTTCCGCCAGCCGGTGAGCAGGGCAAGCAGTTGCTGGCGCTGGCGCTGCAGCTGGGCGTGAATGCGAAAGGGATGACGCAATGACCCGCAAGCAGAAAAGACTGGCGATTATCGGCGGCGGTGTCAGCTTCATCATGATCGCGGCCTTTCTGGTGATGTTCGCCTTCGGCCAGTCCATTGCCTATTTCTATATGCCCGGCGATCTGGAAAAGACTAGCGTTGCACCGGGAACGCGCATCCGCCTTGGCGGGCTGGTGGCCGAAGGATCGGTCAAGCGCGGCGAGGGCCGCACAGTGAGCTTTGCGGTGACGGATGGCGGGGCGAGTGTGCCGGTGAGCTATACCGGCATTCTGCCGGACCTGTTTCGCGAGGGGCAGGGCGTGGTGACGGAAGGCACGTTCGATGCCGCGACCCATGCTTTCGTGGCCGACAGTGTGCTGGCCAAGCATGACGAAAATTACATGCCGAAGGAAGTTGCCGACCGCCTGAAAGACAAGGGTCTTTGGCAGCAGGATGGAACGGCACAAACGGGTGCGGTAAAGACCGGAGCGACGCAATGATCACCGAAATCGGCCATTATGCTCTGGTTCTGGCGCTTGGCGTGGCGCTGGTGGTTTCCGTGCTGCCCGCGTTCGGGGCGCGCCGGAATGACAAGGCGTTGATGGACATTGCGCCCATCGGTTCGGTTCTGCTGTTTCTATTGGTGGGCATTGCCTTTGCATCGCTGACGCATGCCTATGCGGTCTCGGATTTCTCGCTGAAGAACGTCTATGAGAATTCGCATTCGCTGATGCCGATGCTTTACAAGCTGACCGGCGTGTGGGGCAACCATGAGGGATCGATGCTGCTGTGGCTGCTGATCCTCGTGCTGTTCAGTGCTATGGTTGCCGTCTATGGACGCAATCTGCCAGATACGCTGCGGGCCAATGTGCTGGCTGTGCAGGCCTGGGTGACGACGGCGTTTCTGCTGTTCATTCTGCTGACCTCCAATCCCTTTGCGCGGCTTTCGCCGGTGCCGGCGGAAGGGCAGGACTTGAACCCGATCCTTCAGGACTTCGGCTTGGCCATCCACCCGCCGCTGCTCTATCTCGGTTATGTCGGCTTCTCGGTCTGTTTTTCCTTTGCCGTCGCGGCGTTGATGGAAGGGCGCATCGATGCGGCATGGGCGCGATGGGTAAGGCCTTGGACGCTGGCCGCATGGACCTTTCTGACGGCGGGAATTTCGATGGGCTCCTACTGGGCCTATTACGAACTCGGCTGGGGCGGTTGGTGGTTCTGGGACCCGGTGGAAAATGCTTCCTTCATGCCATGGCTGGCCGGAACCGCGCTGCTGCATTCGGCGCTGGTGATGGAAAAGCGTGAGGCGCTGAAAATCTGGACCGTGCTGCTGGCGATCATGACCTTTTCGCTATCGCTGCTGGGCACCTTCCTTGTGCGCTCCGGCGTGCTGACCTCGGTCCATGCCTTCGCGACCGACCCGAGCCGCGGCATTTTCATTCTGTGCATTCTGATGATCTTCATTGGCGGGGCGTTTTCGCTGTTTGCATGGCGCGCGCCAATGCTGAAGGCCGGTGGGTTGTTTGCGCCGATTTCGAGAGAAGGTGCGCTGGTTCTCAACAACCTCATCCTGACCGTTTCCACAGCGACCGTGCTGATCGGCACGCTCTATCCGCTGGTGCTGGAAACGCTGACCGGCGAGAAGATCTCCGTGGGTGCGCCCTTCTTCAACCTGACCTTCGGGCTGTTGATGATCCCCATTCTGATCGTGACGCCTTTCGGGCCGATGATGGCGTGGAAGCGCGGCGATCTCTTGGGTGCATTCCAGCGGCTGTTCGTGGCAGCGGGATTGGCGGCGCTGGCTGGTCTGGCGCTGTGGTATATCGAGAATGGCGGGCCGGTGCTGGCCGCGCTGGGCATCGTTGCAGGTTTTTGGCTGATCTTCGGGGCGCTGGCCGATCTGTGGTACCGCGCCAATTTTGGCAAGCTGGCTTTTGGTATTGCTTTGCGGAGGCTGAAAGGTCTGCCGCGCTCCACCTTTGGGACGGCGCTGGCGCATATGGGGCTTGGCGTGACCGTGCTGGGCATCGTCATCGTCACGACCTTCGAGACGGAAACCGTGGTCGAAATGAAGCAGGGAATGACCGTGGATGCGGGCGGATACAGCCTGACCTTCGACGGCATTCGCCACCATGTGGGCCCGAACTATACCGAGGATCGCGGCCATTTCACCGCGCGCAAGGGCGGGGCAGAGGTGGCCGATGTGTGGTCATCGAAGCGGCTCTATACGGCACGGCGCATGCCGACGACGGAAGCGGGCATCATGACCTTCGGGCTTTCGCAGCTTTACGTGTCGCTGGGTGACCCGATGGACGATGGCGGCATGGTGGTTCGCATCTGGTGGAAGCCGTTCATTCTGTGCATTTGGGGTGGCACGGTGTTCATGATGATTGGTGGGCTGGTCTCGCTCTCCGACCGCCGTTTGCGAGTGGGTGCGCCGACGCGCAAGGCGAAGGCTGTGAAGGTTGGACCCGTGCCGGAGCCTGCGGAATGATGAGCAAGAACCCCTCCCCAACCCCTCCCCATAAGGGGGAGGGGCTTAACCCGGCTTCACGCTTTTCGTTTTCATTGGGCCGCGTGGTTGCCGCGTGGTTTCTCCCCCCTTGTGGGGGAGATGGCCGGCAGGCCAGAGGGGGCCTTTTCCGCCACCTGCGAACCATCGCCCTGTTTCTCACCCTCTTGTTCACATCACTCCCCGCATTCGCCTTCAACCCCGACGAAGTCCTCTCCGACCCGGCATTGGAGGCCCGCGCGCGGGCGTTGACAGTACAGCTGCGCTGCATGGTGTGCCAGAACCAGTCCATCGATGACAGCAATGCGGAGCTGGCGCGAGATTTGCGGGTGCTGGTGCGCGAGCGGTTGACGCAGGGAGATAGCGACGAGGCGGTGATGAATTATGTCGTGTCCCGCTATGGCGAATTCGTGCTGCTGAAGCCTCGGTTCAGTGCGCGGACCATTGCGCTGTGGGGTGCGCCGGTTGTGCTGATAGTGATCGGGGCGACGGCGATTTTCGTTTTTGCTCGGCGGCGCGTGGCGGTGTCTGAGGGGCAGAAGCTGACGGTGGATGAAGAGGCGCGGATTCGGGATTTGCTGGGGTAGGGGGAGCGGCTTGGGGTGGCTGCTAGTAACGGTTGAGTGTTTGGCTCACCCCCCTCTGCCCTGCCGG
>UCLB01000042.1 GCA_900473205.1 Hyphomicrobiales bacterium | reverse complement strand
GGCAGAGGGGGGTAAGCCCCGGACTCCGCGTTTCCCGGGAAGAATTCAAGAACCTTCGCCTTCTTCTTATCGCGTGCGCAGTGTTGTTCGTCACCCTCTCCACCGCCCACGCCCAGTCCCCCCTCGGCATCGGCTCGGCGGAACCCTCCATCTCCATCGGCGGGCCGCTCGCTCCACTCTTTCAGTGGATCAACGTCCACCAGCAAACCTTCTACCGGGCGCTAACCGGCGCGCTGAAAGCGATGCGGGAAGACCCGTGGGCGCTGACCTCGCTGATCGGCCTGTCCTTTGCCTATGGCGTCTTCCACGCCGCAGGCCCTGGTCACGGCAAGGCGGTCATCTCGTCCTATATGATTGCCAACGAGACGCAGCTGAAACGCGGCATCGTCATTTCCTTCATTTCGGCCCTGCTGCAAGGCGCTGTCGCCATTGCGCTTGTCGGGGCGGCCTATATGGTGCTGCGCGGCACCTCCATCACCATGACCAAGGCCACGCAGGCCATGGAAATCGCAAGCTTTGCCATGGTGGCACTGTTTGGCGCATGGCTGTTGTTTCGCAAGCTGCGCAGCCTGATGGTAAGGGCAGAACCGGCCCCTACACTCGCGCTTGAAACCGCCGCCCCTGCCAGAACAGCATCATTGAGAACCGGAATGGGCAGCGGCCTTCGCTTTCAGGGCCAGCCCGTCTTTGCCGATCACGAACAAAGCGGTAGCGGTGACATCTGCAACGCCTGCGGCAAAGCCCACGCGCCAGACCCATCGCTGCTGCAATCTCGCAATTTCAGCTTGGCAGAAGCATGGTCGGCTATCATCGCCGTCGGCCTGCGTCCCTGCTCCGGCGCCATCATCGTCATGAGCTTTTCCGTGTTGAACGGCCTGTTGATGGGCGGCGTGCTGTCGGTGCTGGCCATGTCCATCGGCACCGCCATCACCGTTTCGGCCCTCGCCATTCTGGCCGTGAAAGCAAAGGACGTCGCCGTCCGCCTCGCCGGCTCCGGCAGCACCAAGGCGTCACGCATTACCAACGGCATAGAAATCGCAGGCGCGTTGTTCGTGCTGCTGATGGGAATTGCTTTGCTGGGTGCGTCGCTTCAGGTTTGAGGCAAATGCTTAGAGCGCATCTGGACGCAGGAAGGCGCTGACATTGCCGATGCCAATCTCTGCAAGCTTTTGCGCCAGAGCAATGCGCTCATTGGCACCGTTGGCGCGAATATGATTCAGTTCGGCGGCGGTTATGATGGTGATTGGGACGATCCTGACCGGTGAAAGCGGCATGTCGGCAATATCGGTCGGAAAATTCGGCTGCGGCGCGCCGATCAGAATACCGATGCAATCATCGTCGGTGATGAAGCGCTTCGGCACCTGCGTCTGCACGGCATGAGACTGGCTCACACCAGGAACTTCAACAGATAGCAAGGTGTAACGATCCAGCTGCCCGTTGATACCACCGGCACCGGCCACAGTACCCGCAACATTCTGGAGAATTTCGAATGCCCAGCTTTTGCCAATACTGCTGATATCTCCGGTCTGCCCGGCGTCAGCGGGGTAGATATCGGGCGTCTCGATGAACAGTTCCAGCTCGAAGCCGTTCTCACCGCCCGAGACCCCGCGAAACGGGTCTGATAGCCCGTCCGTCGCGATGATGGTCGTGTTTTCGCGACGTATCACGCGATAGGCCTGGCGCGTCGTTGGCCACTCTGCACCGCCCGTAAACGATGGGCTGATGAGATGAGCGAGCACATCGGTTTCGACGTGCCCAACAGCCGCCCAGAACTGATCGCGCTTGCGGCAACTTTCTTCGAAAAACTGTTCGTCCCACTGCTCTTCTTCAGCAGCGGTCAACTCCGCCTCACGCCCGTTTAAATCGGGCGCTTTGTTTTCTTCTTTTGAACCAAACAAGCCGGTGAGGAATTTCAACAGAGCCATGAATGTCCTTTCGAAGATCTTCGATCGTCACTCCCTAGCGATGCCGCCGCTGATAGCGTGCCCGCAGCCAGAAGATCAGGAAAAACGCCAGCACAGCGATGGCATCGAACACCGCCGCCACCCAGACCGAATAGTGGTTGGCCAGCCATAGCGTCACCGTCGGCAGGATGAAGAACAGCAGACCGAAGCCGAGGATGATGGCGATGGCGGCGATGGCGGCGGATTTGTTGGTGCCGGAACCGTTCATGCCGCAAGCCCTGCGCGTATATCTTCGAGCTTCTGCTTCTGGAGACCTTCCGGCCCGAAATTCTCAGGTGCCAGCCATGCCTCGAACGATTGTCTGATCAGCGGCCATTCGCTGTCGATCATCGAAAACCACGCGGTATCGCGGTTGGCACCCTTGGAAATCATGTGCTGGCGAAACACGCCTTCGAACAGAAAGCCGTAGCGCTTGGCAGTCGCCTTGGACGCTTCGTTTTCATTGTGGCATTTCCACTCGTAGCGGCGATAACCGAGATCATCGAACACATGGCGTGCCATGAGATAATGCGCTTCGGTTGCCAGCGGCGAACGCTTCATCTTTGCGCCATGCGCAACAGAGCCTACTTCCACCACACCGTTCTTCGGGTCCGGCCGCATGTAGCTCGCCATGCCCACCACATCGCCGGTGGCGTTTTCGATGAAGACCAGTGTTACCCAGCCGAAGGCGCTCTGCGCACCTTCGATCCAGTCGCCGAAAGCCTGCGAATTGAGAAAGCCATCCTGCGGGAAATATTTCAGCAGATCGTTGATGCCGAGCCCGCCAAGCGCGTCCCACAGCTTTTCGAGATAGGCCGCGCGATCAAACGGCACCGCCGTCACGAACCGGCCTTCCAGCGTCACTGGCTGTGGTGCCGGGCATCCGGTGAATGTAGAAAGATCGCGCATTCCTGTCCTCATCAATGGCAAAGCCTACAAGCTGATCAATCCGCCTTCTGGCGACGGGCCGGGAAGAGAATGACGTCGCGGATGGACGGTGCGTTGGTCAAGAGCATGATCAGACGGTCCACGCCGATGCCGAGGCCACCGGCGGGCGGCATGCCCTGGTCGATGGCGTCGAGGAACTCGTCGTCCAGCTGCTTGTCCTTTTCGCCGCGGGAGTGCGCCTGCTCCAGCTGTTCGACCATGCGCTTGCGCTGCTCTTCCGGGTCGTTGAGTTCGGAGAACGCATTGCCCACTTCCCAGGCGTTGCAATAGCTTTCGAAGCGCTCGACCAGACGCGGCTCGCCGGGCACTTCCTTGGCGAAAGGCGAAATGTCCTTCGGGAAATGCGTGACGTGGCTTGGCTGGATCAGCGTTCCCTCGACCTTTTCTTCAAAGATGAAGGCCAGGCATTCGCCCCATGTCGCATCCTTCTCGACTTCAAAACCGGCGGCCTTGGCGGCAGAGCGGGCTTCTTCGTCGGTCTTGATGGCCAGGAAGTCGATGCCCGTTGCTTCCTTTACCGCATCCGGCATCGGCACGCGCTTGAACGGACCCTTGAAGGAAATCGTCTTGCCCTGGAACTCAAGTTCCGTCGTGCCATGGATGGCAATGGCCAGCGTTTCGAACAGGCGTTCCACGAGACCCATAATGTCTTCGTAATCGGCATAGGCCCAGTAGCATTCCATCATGGTGAATTCCGGATTGTGCCGGGTGGAAACACCTTCATTGCGGAAGTTACGGTTGATTTCGAACACCTTGTCCGACAGGCCCGAAACCAGCACGCGCTTCAGGAACAGTTCCGGCGCAATGCGCAGATACATGTCCATCTTCAGTGTGTTGTGGAAGGTCTTGAACGGATCAGCCGTCGCGCCGCCATAGACGGTCTGCAGCATCGGCGTTTCCACTTCGAGGAAGGCTTCCTCTTCCATGAAACGGCGAATGCCGGAAATGATCTTGGATCGCTGCTGGAAGCGCAGCTTGGATACCTCGTTGGAAAGAATATCCAGATGGCGCTTGCGATAACGAATTTCGATATCGGAAATCCCGCTCCACTTCTCCGGCATTGGCAGCAGAGACTTGGTCAGCATGGTGATTTCTTCGGCATTGATCGTCAGCTCGCCACGCTTGGTGCGGCGCACCTTGCCGGTCACACCGATGATATCGCCAATGTCGATCATCGGCAGCAGATCGCGAGCCTCTTGCGGCGTCGTGTCCTTGTGGGAGAAAATCTGCACCTTGCCGGAGGCGTCATGGATATCCATGAACATGCCGGAATTGCGGTTGGAGTAGACACGACCCGCAACCGTCAAGGTATCGCCGGTCTCAACGTCCGGCTCGATATCGGCATATTTTTCAGCCAGCTCTGCATTGGTCAGCGTGCGGTGAAAATGGGCGGGATAGACGTCGCCAACCTTCTCGCGCAGCATCGCCAGCTTCTGGCGGCGTACTTCGGTTACGTCGGAGGAAAGAGCGGTCGTTTCGGGTGTCTTGTCGGTCATCGTCGGGGCCTTTTTCGGGCTGTGTTGTTCTGTTTGGTGCGGTCGTCTTTGCTTGCGCGCCCACACTCTCCGCATCGTTATCTTGGGCTATTCGCCCACCGTCATCATCCTCGGGCCTCTCGGTCGTCATCCTCGGGCTTGACCCGAGGATCTAACCACCGTGCGGCTTTCTCAAGGTCGATGCCTGAGCACCCGGCGTAGATCCTCGGGTCAAGCCCGAGGATGACGTCCGTGGGGGCGGGCGGAGCCAAATCAAAGCCGCCCGTCCGTCGCCTTTAGCTTCCAGCGCCAACCATCGTCGCCGCAACCGCAATCGCCACCTTCAAACGCTGGCGCACCACGGAACGTCCAAGCACGGCCATCGAGTCAAACAGCGGCAGTGAACGCGAAGAACCGGACATCGCAACAAACAGCGGCGGCGTCACCACGCGCAGCTTCTTGCCAGTCCGCTCGGCCACATCGCGCAATTCCGCTTCGATGGATTCCAGCGTCCAGTCTGGCATTTTTTCCAGATCGGCGGCAACCGTGGTCAGGATTTCGTGGATCTCTTCCGGCTTGCTCTTCAGGCCCGCGAAGGATGCAGGTGTCAGGCCCACATCGCTGGACAGCAGGAAGCCAGCCAGATTTGGCAGATCGCCAAGCTTGGAAATGCGGCTCTGCGAAAGCTTCAGGCCTTCGGTCAGACGTGCATTTTCCATCGCCCATTCCAAGGTGCGGGCAATGAACTCGTCCTGCGTCAGCTTTTCACGCAGCCAGCGGCCGTTCAGCCAATCCAGCTTCTGAATGTCGAAGATCGCACCGGCCTTGGACAGCGCTTCCGGGTCGAATTTGCCCGCCAGCTCGTCCATGGTCAAAAGCTCTTCGCCTTCGCCGATCTGGATAAAGAACAGGCCGAGGAAGTTCATCAGCGCTTCCGGCAGATAGCCGAGGGCGGAGTAGTAAGAGATCGATGTCGGGTTCTTGCGTTTCGACAGTTTGGATTTGTCGGCATTGCGCATCAAGGACAGATGCATGAATGTAGGCTGGTCCCAACCGAAATAGCGATAGAGCAGAATGTGCTTGGGCACGGAGGCCAGCCACTCTTCGCCGCGCGCCACATGGGTGATCTTCATCAGATGGTCGTCGATGACGTTGGCCATGTGATAGGTCGGCATACCATCGGCCTTCATCAGAACCTGCATGTCGACGCTGTCCCACGGGATCGAAACATCGCCGTAGACGCCATCGGTGAAATCGCAGGAGCCTTCGGTCGGGATTTTCATGCGCACGACGGTGGCTTCACCAGCCGCCATGCGAGACGTGACTTCTTCAGCCTTCAGATGCAGGCAAAGACCATCATATTTCGGCGGCTTGCCAGCGGCGCGCTGCGCTTCGCGCATTTCCGTCAGACGCTCGGCCGTGCAAAAACAGCGGAAGGCATGGCCTTTTTCCAGCAGCTCGTCGGCGAAAGGCTGGTACATGTCCTTGCGGTCGGACTGGCGGTAAGGGCCGTAAGGGCCACCAACATCAGGACCTTCAGACCATGTCAGCCCGGTCCATTTCAGCGCTTCCAGCACCTTGTCTTCATATTCGCGCGTGGAGCGCGTCGCATCGGTATCTTCGATGCGCAGAATGAACTCGCCACCATGCTTCTTGGCAAACAGGTAGTTGAAAAGCGCGATGTAAGCGGTGCCGACATGCGGCTCGCCAGTGGGGGAAGGTGCGATACGGACGCGGACGCCGGAAGTGGTCATTGAATTCACTCGTGCTGACGCAGCGTGATACGGGGCAAGCCACGTGTCACTGATGTGTTGTTGAATGCATGGAAAAAGCGGAAATACGGCTGAAGACGCTGCCATCCCACAGTTTCCTGTTGTGATGGCTTAGGCCACATTCAGCCGCAGGCGTCAAGAAAATTAGGTTGTTTTGGCCTGCCCTGGACTGGTCTTTAGACCGGCCAGACATAGAGCAGCATGGGAATGGAAACGATGACGATCATGATCGACAGCGGAGCCCCAAGGCGCGGATAGTCGCTGAACTTGTAACCGCCCGGTCCCATGACAAGCGTGTTGCACTGGTGGCCGATGGGGGTCAGGAAGTCGCAACCGGCACCGATGGCAACCGCCATCAGGAAAGCTTCCGGGCGAAAACCCAGCGTCGTCGCAAAACCCGCCGCGATTGGCCCCATCACCAGCACGGTTGCTGCATTGTTGAGGAACGGCGTGACGGCCATGGCCGTCAGCAGGATCATGCCGAGTGCTGCAAATGGTGGCAGGCCCTGGGCGGCATGGCCCAGCCATCCTGCAATCAGGTCGCTGGCGCCGGTTGACCGAAGGGAATCGCTGACGGGAATGAGGGCCGCCAGCATGACCAAGATCGGCCCGTCGATGGATTTATAGACCTCCGTCAAGGGGATCGCACCGACAAGGATCATCAGGAAAGCGGCGGCGAAGAAGGATACCGCCACCGGCGCAATTCCGGTTGCCGCAGCCAGCATGGCCGCTGCCAGAATGATGACAGGAATGAAGGCGCGACGCTGCACGCCCAGCAGAATTTCACGCTGCGCCAGCGGCAACAGCGAAAACTCGCGCAGCACCATCGGCAGGGTCTTGCGGGATCCCTGCAGCACGATCACGTCGCCCGCTTTCAGCGTCAGGTCGCTCAACCGCTCATTGACGCGGTGGCCCCGGCGGCTGACCGCGATGAGGTTGACGCCGCGTGTGTAGGACAGGGCGAGTTCGCGGGCCGACAATCCGCTCAATAGCGACTCGTTGCTGATCACCGCTTCCATGGCGATGAGATCGACGGTTTTCTGGCCGTTTTCGGTAATCGGCTTGCCGGACAGCGTCAACTTGGCATTGGAAACGATGCGGTCCAGCCCCTCGGACGTTCCCTCCAAAAGAATGGTGTCGCCTGCTTTCAGCGTCACATCGGGAAAGGGCGAAACGCGCCGGTGGCCGCGAATGATGGTGTTGGCGATCACGTCTCCGTCGGCCTGCTTGAGCAGATCGCCCAGCGTCTTGCCGATCATCAGGCTCTCCGCAGGCAGCGTGGCTTCGGCGGCATAGCTCGCCTCTTCCATGATGTCCTCGACAGAGGTGCCATCCTTGGCGCGCGCCGGAAGCAGCTTGTAACCAAAGGTCAGGAAGGCGATGCCGACCACGGCCAGCGTTGCGCCCACCGGCGTGAAATCGAACATGGAAAAGCTCTGGCCAGTCATTTCCTCGCGAAGGCGCGAGACCACGATATTGGGCGAGGTGCCGATCTGCGTCATCAACCCGCCCAGCAACGCGGCAAAGGCCATGGGCATCAGATAATAGGAAACAGGGCTGCCGGATTTGCGGGCAAACTGGAATGCCACCGGGATCATGATCGCCAGCGCGCCGATGTTCTTGATGAAGGCGGACATCACCGCGACGACGATCATCAGGAAGGCCAGTTGCAGGTGCTTGGAGCGCATCTCCGGGAAATATTTCTTGATCGTCGTATCGACGATACCGGACCGCGCCACCGAGGTGCTGACGATCAGCGCACTGGCGACGATGATGACGATATCGTCCGAGAAGCCGGAAAATGCCTTGTCGAAAGGCACGACGCCAAGTGCCACAGCAATCAACAGAGCGCTGCATGCCACCACGTCATATCGGAACTTGTCGATGATGAATGCGACCATCATTCCGGCGATCACGCTAAAGGCTAGGATCTGCTCGATGGTCATGTGGCGGATTTACTTTCGGAAGCGGAAAACGAAAAGCCCGTCTTCCCTTGCATGATGTGAGATCAAGAACGCAAGACCCCGTCGCCGGTTCCTGCTGGGCGGGGATGTTTTGTTCTAGACGTTATCTTTTGGTTTTTGCAGCATTTTCAACGAAGAAGCCATCGAGCAAAACGGTGGCCTGTTCCGAAATCCCGACGATCTTGTTGGTCGCCTGCCGGTAGAGTTTGAAATTCAGTTCCGTCTCCGGCTTGCCATCGTCCCAATCGTTGAACGGCCTGAGTTGCGCGCGGCCCAGAGGCTGCGTCGCCAGTGCCGTGCGCCTGACGTTGATGCTCACGCGCGGTGTCTGCCGGTCAACGCAGTGCTGCCTGGCAATCGCTTCTACGCTCTCAACGATGCCCACGGCGACGAGCCCATGACCGCCTTCGTTCTCGCTCGCAAACAGAAACACCGTGTCGCCTTTGGCGATATGCTTGCCGCCATACATGGTTTTCTGCGCGGTGAATGTGAACGCCTGCGCGTCTGGGTCTGGGATATCGGTCTTGATGACAAAGGCCATGCTTCACCTCCACAATCATTCTATCACCGGGAACGCAAAAAGGCCCGCACGACGCGGGCCTTTCATAGTCTCAGATTGGCTCAACGCAATTAATGCACTGTACCCTTCTTCTTCTTGCGCGCATTTCGCGACACCATGTTCAGCACTTCCACCAGCGCCGAGAAGGCCATCGCGGCATAGACGTAGCCCTTGGGAACATGGAAGCCCATGCCTTCGGCAATCAGCGTCGTACCGATCATCAGCAGGAAGGCGAGTGCCAGCATGACGATGGTCGGGTTCTTCTCGATGAAGTTGGCCAGCGGCGTTGCGGCCAGCAGCATGACGGTCACGGCAAAGACAACGGCGACGACCATGATCGGAACGTGCGGGGTCATGCCCACGGCGGTGATGATGCTATCGACCGAGAAGACGAGGTCGAGCAGCAAAATCTGGACGATGGCAGCAGAGAAGCTGGTGATCGCAGCGCCGCCGACCATGTCTTCCTTGTGATCTTCCGGGTCCACATTGTGGTGGATTTCCTTGGTCGCCTTCCACACGAGAAAGAGACCGCCGCCGATGAGGATCAGGTCCTTCCAGGAGAAGCCCTGGCCGAAGACTTCAAAGACCGGCTCTGTGAGCTGCACGATCCAGGCGACGGTGCCGAGCAGGCCGAGACGCATGATCAGCGCCAGACCGATACCGATCTTGCGGGCTTTTTCGCGCTGATGCTCCGGCAATTTGTTGGTCAGGATGGAGATGAAAATCAGGTTGTCGATGCCAAGCACGACCTCCATGACGATAAGTGTGACGAGCGCCACCCACGCGGCGGGGTCTGTCAATAGAGGGACAATGGAGTCCATCGGGCCTGTTTTCCTTTTCAGCTATCCGGCTTCGACAATTCGAAACGACATAGGTTTATATTCGAATGCGCGAGAAACAAGCGTGTGACAGATGTGTTTCGCTTTATTTTCCCGAAATTACGCGCATTGCGAGAAACCCGGATGCTGAATGGGTTCAGGCGGCCTTGGTTCCGTAGGCCGCCATAAAAACGTCGATGGCGCTGGAAAGGACGCGGTCGGCTTCGTCTGGCGGCGTTTCGCCGTTGAGTTCGCCAAACAGCCGCATTTTAAAGAACGTGCCGGTGGCAAGCTCGATGAACTGGCGCGCGGCAAGGTCTACATCACTGATCACCAATGTGCCCTGCTCTACATGATGCTGCAGAAAATCGCGCAGGACGACACGCACATTATTTGGTGCCGCCACGAAGAAGCGTTGCGACAGCTTCGGCATGCGATCGATCACGCCAAGCACTGAGCGCATGGCAGGTATCATGTCAGTGCATGTCACTTTGTGAATAAACGCGTCGCCAAACTGCCACAGCCCATCGCGCACCTCTTCGGTGCCAGCCAGAATATCGCGCATCGAGTGGGCAAATTCCGCCCGGTGCCGGTCGATCAAGGCTGCGAAAAGGTCGTCCTTGTTCTGGAAGTAGACGTAGATTGTACCTTTGGAAACAGAGGCTTCGCGGGTAATATCGTTCATGCTGGCGGCATCGAAGCCCTTTTGCTTGAACACCCGCCATGCACCGTCCAGAATCTGCTCGCGCTTGGCCGGGTCTTCGCCCGCAGCAAAGCGTCCCGCAGGAGAAGCGGTATAGATATCCTCCATGGTCTTGTCTTCGGTCACGCGTCGATCCGCCAATCGGTTTTAGATTCGATTCAATATATCGAACCAATCGGTTCGATGTCACTTGATATGTGATAGAAAAAAGATTATGTCAATCGAACCGAACGGTTCAGTTCGAAGTTATCTCTTTTTTCACAGTAAGTGGTGTTACCATGTCGGCCCAGAAAAGCGGCGCAGTCCGCGCAGTGAATTCGCCAGATGAAACCGAAGCCCGGGCTGACGAGGCAAAGCCAGCAGAGGCTCAGCAGCCTGCTGCGCCCGCTCAGACCGCCGCGCCTGAAAAGAAGAAGGGTAAATCCTTTGTCTTGCCCGTGGTGGCCGTTGCACTTCTGGCCGCCGGTGGCTGGTATGGCTATCAATATTGGACGGACGGCCGCTTCCTCATTTCCACTGACGATGCCTATGTGCAGGGTGACATTGCCGTCATCGCGCCCAAGGTTTCCGGCTACGTCGCAAAGGTCGATGTCGTCGCCAACCAGGAAGTGAAGGCAGGCGACACGCTGGTCACGCTGGACGATGGCGATTATCGCAATGCTCTGGAGCAGGCAGAAGCCCAGCTTCAGACACAACAGCTTTCGCTCAACCGTATCGATGCGCAGATTGCCGGTGCGGAAGCATCTCTTGCGCAAGCCGTTGCCCAAAAGGGTTCTCTGGATGCCGCCCTGCGCGGTGCAGACATCAATCTGAAGCGCGCCAGCGAACTTCAGTCCAAGGCTGTCGGCACCGTCGCTTCAACGGACAATGCCCAGATCGCCATGGAACAGGCCAAGGCCAATCTGGTTGCCGGTGAAGCCAGCGTCGTATCCGCGCAAGCAAATATTGACCTGCTGAGAGCCCAGCGCAAGGAAGCCGAAGGCTCGGTCAAGTCGCTGGAAATTTCCCGCGACAAGGCAGCCCGCGACCTGTCCTTCACCGTTCTGCGCGCGCCTTATGATGGCGTCATCGGCAATCTCGCCGTCCAGACGGGTGATCTCGTCTCCGTCGGCAAGCGCCTTGCATCGCTGGTTCCGATGGACGATCTCTATATCGACGCCAACTTCAAGGAAACACAGCTCGCCAAGATCGAGCCCGGCTCCAAGGTGCGCGTCCATGTAGACGCCTTCGGCGACCACGACATTCAGGCCACGGTTCAGTCGATTTCGCCAGCCTCTGGCTCGGTCTTCTCGCTGCTGCCACCAGAAAATGCCACGGGCAACTTCACCAAGGTCATTCAGCGCGTGCCGGTTCGCATCGTCTTTTCCAAGGAAGACCTGGCCAAGCACAAGCTGCGCGCGGGTCTGAGCGTGGTTGTCGATGTCGATACCCGCACAGCACCTGACAATAGCCAAACGGCGCAGGCCCAGTCGAAGTAACGTTGTTTTCACGTAGTTCCGCAGCCAAAGCCGCATCACGCTTTTGCCGGAACTGCTCTAAGGACCAAGATCATGGCGGCAACAGCCAATATGGCGGGCGGCAACGCCGCGGCGGTCGATCCTCCGATGGATCGCAGACGCCTCATCGCATTCTTCGCGATGGTGTTCGGCATGTTCATGTCGATCCTCGATATCCAGATCGTGTCGGCATCCCTTGCGGAAATTCAGGCCGGTCTGGGTGCCGGGTCCGATGAAATCGCCTGGGTACAGACCTCTTATCTGATTGCGGAAGTCATCATGATTCCGCTGTCGGGAACGCTGGCGCGTATCTTATCGACGCGGGTGCTGTTTGCCACCTGCGCCGCTGGCTTCACCATTTCCAGCGCCCTGTGTGCGACCGCGACGAACATCGACCAGATGATCGTCTATCGTTGCATTCAGGGCTTCATAGGCGGCGGCATGATCCCCTCCGTCTTTGCCGCCGCCTTCACCATTTTCCCACCCTCCAAGCGTTCGGTGGTGTCGCCCATCATCGGCCTCGTGGCGACGCTGGCACCCACCATCGGCCCAACGGTCGGTGGGTATCTGTCCAATGCCTTCTCCTGGCACTGGCTGTTCCTCGTCAACATCATCCCTGGCATCATCGTCACTCTGGTGACGTGGAATTTCATCGATTTCGACAAGCCGGAACTGTCGCTGTGGAAGAGGTTCGACTGGTGGGGCCTGCTGTCCATGGGCGTGTTCCTGGGCTCGATGGAATATATCCTGGAAGAGGGCAACAACAATGATTGGTTCAACGACACTAACATCGTCATCGGCGCAGTTGCGATGACCATCGGCGGTGTCGTGTTCTTCTGGCGCGCCTTCAATGTCGATTTCCCGGTGGTGGATCTGAAAGCCTTTGCCGACCGAAACTTTTCCATCGGCTCGCTGTTTTCCTTCGTCATGGGCATCGGTCTTTACGGGTTGACCTACATGTACCCGCTCTATCTGGGGCGCATTCGCGGTTACGATGCGCTGATGATCGGCGAGACCATGTTCGTTTCGGGGATGGCCATGTTCTTTACCGCGCCAATTGCGGGCAAGCTCTCCACCAAACTCGATCCCCGCTTCATGATGGCCGTCGGTTTCATCAGTTTCGGTTCGGGAACGTGGATCATGACCCACGTCACCGCAGACTGGGATTTCTACGAACTGCTGATCCCGCAAATCCTGCGTGGCTTCGGGCTGATGATGTGCATGGTGCCGATCAACAACATCGCACTCGGCACCCTGCCGCCAGCGCGCATGAAGAATGCATCCGGCCTCTTCAACCTCACCCGTAACCTCGGCGGTGCGGTCGGTCTTGCGGTCATCAACACCATGCTCAGCCAGCGCACGGACGACCACTATTTCCGCATTGCCGAACATGTAAATTTCAGCAACCCGGCAGCACTGGAATGGCTGAACAGCGTCGGCGCCAATTATGATTCCTACGGCATGGACGGCACCTCCGTCGCCGTCAAGAAACTTGTCGGCGTCGTCTCGCAACAGGCATGGCTTCAGGCCTTTGCCGATGTGTTCCTGGCACTGACAATCCTTTTCAGCGGCCTGATCCTGCTCACCCTCCTGATCAACAAACCCAAAGCCGCCCCACCCCCGGACGCCGGCCACTAATTTCCTCCCATCCACCGCAGCGCTGAAGGGTCGCCAGAAATGGCGGCCCTTTGTTTTGATAGCGTCCCAACAGACTTACTTTCGAGGTGCAGCAGATATCGTAGCGGGAACTTTATCGGAGTCAGCGAGCATGACACCGAAGTGGACGGCAACCTCGGCCAATATTTCTCCGACAGCTTTCATGGCGAAATCGAGATCATCCTTTTCCGCTCTCGCAGGCATACGGCCGGCATCCTTGGGATAGCGGTAAGTCGTGGCATAGATGGTCAGAAAAGTCAGTGATCGAAATCTCTCTTTGAAAGGATTTTCGTCCGGCAAAAGATCGCGCAGAACATCGAGACGATGGGAGTCGTGTCTTTCCGCCCTGATGCCTTCCGACGTCAACAGCGACAAGAGAATTTTCTCCGCTGCCTGCTGGGCATGGTAGGCATCGTTTCTGTTCTGTTTGGCAGCCAGCATTTCCGCTGCCTCCAGGTCTGCATGAGCCAAACGCAGGGTATTCGCGATATGCAGTTCAGCCGACACGGAGCACAATTCCGTCGTCAACCATGTGGCTTGCTGCAGAGTTCGCAACGGCCAAATCCGATTGGAAGTCTGACACGCGCACGCAGGATAGGTCCGCGTAAACGCCTGACCCTTCCTGGACGCGCCATCCGAACATCGGTGAAAAAAGGTTTTCGGACGCTTCATCAGACACGATGATCTTCAGGTCCCAATCGCTTTGCGCAGTCGCCTCGCCCCTCGCCTGGCTGCCGTAGAGAACGACGTCGATGGGATCATAGGCGTCCTGAATACGCGCGAGCAACGTTTTCAGTTCGGGAAATTTTTCGGAAGAGATAATACGTCCACCAAAATTTTGTGCCACGATGCTCACAGCATCTACTCCGTTTAAAGTCACAATAATCCCATAAACGATCTGCTCGTTTTTTTCTATAGTTTCATTGCCGGTTGCTGAGGCCACGATTGCATCAAATCGATTTTGAGGTACGTACGTCATTTTCTGATTTACGTACCTCAAAAACTCCTTTATGGAATCCTCCCGGGAGGAAGCATGAAGCCGACAGTTCACGATATTGCCTCGAAGGCTGGCGTTAGCTTGGCCACCGTTGACCGGGTGATCAACCTGCGTCCGGGGGTGCATGCGGTCACACGTGCGAAGGTCGAGGCGGCGATTTTGGAGCTGGGTTATGTGCGCGATATGGCGGCTGCCAATCTGGCCAAAGGCCGCAGCTATGCGCTGGTCTTCATTCTGCCTAACAACGATAATTCCTTCATGGCCGGTCTTCGCGCCGAGGTGCGGGCCGCTGCCTCGCGATCCTATCTGGAGCGCACATCCATCCGCATCATCGAAGTACCGCCTTTCGATGCGGCGGCACTTGCCCAGGCGCTGGATGTGGCGCGGCAGGAAAAGCCCTCGGGCGTCGCCTTCGTCGCCATCGATGCCGAGGATGTGGTGGAAGCGGCGGATCGGCTGGCCGATAGTGGCATCGCTGCCGTCACCCTCGTCTCCGATATCACCGGCTCCCGGCGCGATCACTTTGCGGGCGTCGATAACGTCGCCGCTGGGCGCACCGCTGCCAGCCTGATGGGCCGGTTTCTGCCGGAAAAAGGCGGTGATGTCGCGGTTCTGGCAGGCTCGATGCTGGTCAAGGACCACCGCGAACGGCTGGCCGGGTTTCGCTCCGTAATCGACGAGGAATTCCCCGATCTTCGCCTTCTGCCGGTTCTGGAAGGGCGCGACGATCCAGAGACGGTGGAGCAACTGGTTTCGGAATGCCTCAATGCCAATCCGCAGCTTCTGGGGCTTTACAGCTTAGGCGCAGGCAATCGCGGTCTCATCAAGGCGCTGAAATCATCGCGCCAGCCGTCCTCGCCTTGCGTCATCGCCCACGAACTCACCGAAAACACCGCCAACGGCTTGGCCGAAGGTGTGCTGGATGCGGTGCTGAACCAGGATGCGGGCCATGAGGTGCGCAGCGCCATCCGCGTGCTCAAAGCTCGTGCCGATGGTCTTGCCGTTATCGAGGCGCAGGAGCGCATCCGTATCGACATATTCTTGCGGGATAATCTCCCCTGACACTGACATAGCACTGGAGGAAACATGTATCTCGGTCTCGATTTGGGAACATCCGGCGTCAAGGCGCTGCTGATCGATGGTGATCAGAACGTCATCGGTTCGGCCAATGGCGCGCTCGATGTTTCTCGCCTGCATCACGGCTGGTCGGAACAGGACCCGGCACATTGGATCAAGGCAACGGAAACGGCGATTGCTGGCCTGAAAGCCAAATTCCCCAAAGAGCTTTCGGCGGTCAAAGGCATCGGCCTTTCCGGTCACATGCATGGCGCAACGTTGGTGGATGCGAGCGGCGATGTGCTGCGCCCCTGCATTCTGTGGAACGACACCCGCTCCTATGCCGAAGCAGCCAAGCTGGACGCCGATCCGCGCTTCCGCAAGATCACCGGTAACATCGTCTTCCCCGGCTTTACCGCGCCGAAACTGGTCTGGGTCGCCAACAATGAGCCGGAGATTTTCGCCAAGGTCGCCAAGGTCTTGCTGCCCAAGGATTATCTGCGCCTTTGGCTAACGGGCGAATACATCTCCGAAATGTCCGACTCCGCAGGCACCTCGTGGCTCGATACCGGCGCCCGCAAATGGTCACCGGAGCTGCTGGAGGCCACCAGTCTTGACGAAAAGCATATGCCGTCGCTGGTCGAAGGCACGGATGAGGCGGGCACGCTGCGCTCCGAACTCGCCTCCGCCTGGGGCATTTCAGGCAAGGTGGTGGTTGCCGGTGGTGCGGGTGATAATGCGGCTTCCGCCTGCGGCATGGGCACGGTGTCGGAAGGCCACGCCTTCGTTTCGTTGGGCACATCAGGCGTGCTGTTCGCCGCCAACGCGTCCTATCTGCCCAAGCCCGAAAGCGCCGTCCACGCCTTCTGCCACGCTTTGCCCAACACCTGGCACCAGATGGGCGTCATTCTCTCGGCAACCGATGCACTGAACTGGTATTCCGGCATTACGGGCAAATCCGCAGCCGACCTTTCGACGGAACTGGGCGACGAGCTGAAGGCCCCGACCGGCGTCACCTTCGCGCCTTACCTCTCCGGCGAACGCACCCCGCACAATGACGCAGCCATTCGCGGCTCCTTCATTGGCCTCGCCCATGAAAGCGACCGCAAGGCGCTGACGCAGGCCGTGATGGAAGGCGTGACCTTTGCCATCAGAGACAATCTCGAAGCGCTCAAATCCGCAGGCACCTCGATCGACCGCGTCACCGCCATCGGCGGCGGTTCGCGCTCCCGCTACTGGCTGGCCTCCATCGCCACCTCACTCGGTGTACCGGTGGATATTCCAGCGGAAGGAGACTTCGGCGCGGCCTTTGGCGCGGCGCGTCTGGGGTTGATTGCGGCAACGGGGGCAGACCCGGTTGCGGTGTGTTCGCAGCCGGAAACGGAGGAGACGATTGAGCCAGTTGCCGCGCTGGGAGATGCCTATGAGGAGGCTTATGGGCGATATCGGGCGCTTTATCCGGCGATCAAAACACTTTCACATTAGGCATTGGTGGGTGGGGCTACCCCCCTCTGGTCTGCCGACCATCTCCCCCTCAAGGGGGGAGATCGGCAAGACGAACCACCGGCGCTCCACTCGCAACGTTCAAACAGGGCGATAGCGAGCCACAGGTCGATCTCCCCCCTTG
>UCLB01000040.1 GCA_900473205.1 Hyphomicrobiales bacterium | reverse complement strand
GTAAAAAAATAGACATATTTTATAGGTCATTGGTTTTATTGGGTAATTTTAGATTTTGGTACCTTGGGCCGTGATATTGGCCGACTTCCTTCATATAGGAAGAGCGGAAAAGCTGCTCATAAGAAGCGATACTCTCTTAAGCGCCACGTTTTCGACATGACACATCCATATCCGGTATTCACGAAGCGGTCTGCATATAAAGGCGGGGAAGATTCGGGCGGGCATAAAGCCGACGTTTGACTCCGGACTTTGAAAGTTGCACATCTTCGGCTCACGGTTTCTGGAGATCAAATGAACGACTGGTCGCGACAGGCATGATGACGGATCGAGACATGATCCGCTCGCTTGGAACCGAACCGCCCATTCTGGCGGAGGGACGGCGCGCCCCTGATCGGCGAGAGATTTCTCTGCGTTGGCTGAGCGGTACGTTTCTGACCGGCATTACCTCCTCCATCCTTATGGGTGTTGCCCTGTTTGCCGCGCTCGATGGTCGACAGCAGCTTGCCATTCCGGCGGAAGCCTTTGCGCGCGCCGATATGGAGCATGACGCATCCGAGACCGTGCGACGCGGCACGCGGCTTCTCGCACCCAATATTGCAGCGCGGCCATCAGACCGCTCGGTCATGGAAGTTTCGACCGTCATCCATGATGGTGACAAGGAAGTGGTGCGCAAAGTGCCATTCTCCCATGTGAAGATCGCGCTCGCTGCCAATTACAACAATCAGGAGGACTATCCTCCTTTCGATCCGCTGAATATTTTCGCGACAAATGACGATGCCTCGTCTGCAGCCAGCAAGACTGGCACGATCTATGGCTCCGAAGTGGAATCCGAAGTCAGCCTGAAGACGATTGCCTTTCCGACCAAGAACAGCCCCTTTGCCTATGCCGGCGGGATGAGCTTTGATGAGGTGGAAGAGGCTGTTCGCTCCAATGGCTCCATGTTGACTGATGGCAATGAGCAGCTTTCCGCCCTTTATTACATCGACCCGCGCCGTTTCGAGGCCAGTGAAGATGTGGATGTGACGGCCGGGCTTTCGGCCCGCGTTGTCGAGCAGAACATGTCCGTTTCCACGCCGCAGGCATCCACCGTCAAGGTGCAGGAATATGCCGACGACGTAATCCCGGTTCGTCAGGCCGAGACGATGGAGGAGGCGCTGTTTGGCGCCGGGTACTCCAAGGAACAGGCCAAACAGACGGCTGCGGCCTTGAGCGCTGAAAACGGATCGGCAGAGGTTCAGGCCGGAGACGTGCTGCGCATCGGCATTTTGCAGAGCGAGGAGAAGAGCGACGTCGTGCGTGCGAGCCTTTATCGCAAGTCGCGCCACGTCGTAACCGTGGCGACGAGTGATACAAAACGTTTCATCAAAGCGACCGAGCCGCCGCATCTGGACGCCATCGCCACAGCCTTTGACAGCAGCAATGCGCCACTGACGGCAAACCGCGATCTTCCGCGCGTTTACGATGGCGTTTACCGCGCGGCGCTGACCTATGGCATGAACCAGACGATGGTGGCGCAGTTGATCAAGCTTCTGGCCAGCAGCGTCGATTTCCAGGCGCAGCTGAAGCCGACGGACTCGCTCGAGGCCTTCTTCTCCGTGCAAGGATCGGATGGAAAGGCAACCGACCAATCCGAGCTGCTTTATGTGAATGCCAAATTCGGCGATAGCGAAACCCGCTTTTATCGCTTCCAGAACCCGGAGGATGGCAGCGTCGATTACTTTGACGGCCAGGGCAAAAGCATCCGCCAATTCCTGATCCGCAACCCCGTGCCGAACGGTCGCATGACATCCGGCTTCGGTATGCGCCGTCACCCTGTGCTGCGCTTCAGCCGCATGCATACCGGCACCGACTGGGCAGCGCCACGCGGAACGCCGATCATTGCGACCGGCAATGGCGTTGTCGAGAAGGCAGGCTGGGCGTCCGGCTACGGCAACCAGACGCTGATCCGCCATGCCAATGGTTACGTGTCCTCTTACAATCACCAGAATGCGATTGCCAAAGGCGTCGTGGAAGGTGCCCGCGTGACCCAGGGTCAGGTAATTGGCTATGTCGGATCGACCGGACTATCGACCGGTGCGCATCTGCATTACGAGCTGATCGTCAACGGCACCAAGGTCGATGCGATGAAGGTGCGCCTGCCGGGTGGGAAGTCGCTTTCGGGCGAAGCGCTGGCACGCTTTTCGGATGAGAGACGCCGGATCGATACGCTGCTGAACATCGATGGCAAGCCGGAACAGGTCGCGAGCCGCTAAATCATCGTTTCGGACCGAATGAAAAAGGGCTCCATCGCTGGAGCCCTTTTCGTTTCTTCATGCCGCGTCGGCGGTTTCGACGTCGGGGCGCAGAGGCTTGACCTTGAACAGCAGCCTGTCCGTGCCCGAGGTGACCTTGACGCGCGAGCCATCCGGAATGTCGCCGCTCAGGATCATTTCGGCAAGCCGGTCCTGAACGCTCTTCTGGATGATGCGCTTCAGCGGGCGGGCACCATAGGCAGGGTCGTAACCCTTGTCGGCCAGCCAGATGCGGGCATCCTCATCCAGATCCAGCACGATCTTGCGGTCGCTGAGCAGCGAGACGAGACGCTGAAGCTGGATATCCACGATGGCACCCATTTCATTGCGATGCAGGCGATGGAACAGGATGATGTCATCGATACGGTTGAGGAACTCGGGCCGGAAATGTCCCCGGACACGCTCCATCACCATATCGCGGACAGAATCCACATCGTCATTATCGCCCATCTGCGTCAGGAACTCCGAACCAAGGTTCGAGGTCATGATGATGATGGTGTTCTTGAAATCGACAGTGCGGCCCTGCCCGTCGGTCAGACGGCCATCATCCAGCACCTGCAACAGGACGTTGAACACGTCCGGATGCGCTTTTTCGATCTCATCGAACAGTACGACCTGGTAGGGACGCCGACGAACGGCTTCCGTCAACGCGCCGCCTTCTTCGTAACCGACATAGCCGGGAGGCGCACCGATGAGCCGGGCAACGGAGTGTTTCTCCATATATTCCGACATATCGAGGCGAACCATCGCGGTCTCATCGTCAAACAGGAAGCGGGCCAAAGCCTTGGTCAGCTCTGTCTTGCCCACGCCGGTCGGGCCGAGGAAGATGAAGGAGCCAATCGGACGATTGGGGTCCTGCAAGCCGGCGCGCGCACGGCGAACCGCCTTGGACACGGCCTGAACCGCCTCGCCCTGTCCCACCACGGACTTGGCAAGCTCGTCTTCCATGCGCAGCAGCTTTTCGCGCTGACCTTCCAGCATCCGGTCAACCGGAATGCCGGTCCAGCGGGAAACGACGTGAGCAATATTGTCAGCCGTCACCACTTCCTGAACCATTGAAGCCGTGCCGCTGCTATCGCGTTCTTCAGCCGCAGCCAGTTCCTTTTCGAGGCCTGGGATAATGCCATAGGTCAACTCACCGGCACGCTGGAACTGGCCGTTGCGTTGAGCCGTCGCCAGTTCGTTGCGGGCCTCATCCAACTGCTTTTTCAGATCAGCCGCATGGCCAAGCTTCTGCTTTTCCGCCTGCCAGCGAGCCGTCAGCGCATCTGCCTTTTCTTCGGTATCGGCAAGCTCGTCTTCGAGCTTCTTCAGTCGGTCGGCAGACGAGGTGTCGGTCTCCTGCTTCAAGGCTTCACGCTCGATCTTGAGCTGGATGATACGGCGATCCAGTTCGTCCAGCTCTTCGGGCTTGCTGTCCACCTGCATACGAAGGCGCGAAGCGGCTTCATCCATCAGGTCGATGGCCTTATCCGGTAGGAAGCGGTCGGTGATATAGCGGTTGGACAGTGTCGCAGCCGCGACCAGCGCCGAATCCGAGATGCGGACCTTGTGGTGCTGCTCGTATTTTTCCTTCAGGCCACGCAGGATCGAAATCGTGTCCTCGACGGTTGGCTCATCCACCAGAACCGGCTGGAAACGACGGGCAAGTGCTGGGTCTTTTTCCACATGCTTGCGATATTCATCCAGCGTGGTTGCGCCGACGCAATGCAGCTCGCCACGGGCCAGAGCCGGTTTCAGGAGGTTGGACGCATCCATAGCGCCATCTGCCTTGCCCGCGCCGACCAGCGTGTGCATTTCATCGATGAAGAGAACGATGCCACCGGCTTCCGCCTGCACTTCGTTCAGCACGGCCTTCAGACGCTCTTCGAACTCACCGCGATATTTCGCACCGGCAATCAGCGCACCCATATCGAGCGCCATCAGCTTCTTGTCTTTGAGGCTCTCTGGCACATCGCCATTGATGATGCGCAGAGCCAGGCCTTCGGCAATCGCCGTTTTACCGACGCCGGGTTCACCGATCAGCACGGGATTGTTCTTGGTGCGGCGTGACAGAACCTGAATGGTGCGACGGATTTCATCGTCACGACCAATCACCGGATCAAGCTTGCCATCGCGAGCTTCTGCCGTCAGATCGCGTGCGTATTTCTTCAACGCATCGAAACCCTGTTCGGCATTGGCGCTATCTGCGGTGCGGCCCTTGCGGATATCGTTGATGACCTGGTTCAGCGCCTGCGCGGTCACGCCTGCCTTCTTCAGGGAAGCGGAAGTCGACGCAGAGGTCTCGATGGCCATGGCCTGCAAAAGCCGCTCGACGGTGACGAAGCTGTCGCCCGCTTTCTTGGAAAGGTCTTCGGCGGTTGAAAACACCTTGGCAAGCGGAGCCGTCAGCGACAGGCCGCCATTGCCGCCAGAGACTTTCGGCAGCTTGGCCAGCGCGGCATCATTGGCAAGACGCGCTTCCTTGGCATTGCCACCGGCACGCTCAATAAGTGCTGCCGCCATGCCCTGGTCATCATCCAGCAACACCTTCAAGACGTGTCCAGCTGCAAATTGCTGATGGTTTTCCGCCAGCGCATAGGTCTGCGCCGATTGCAGAAAACCGCGAACGCGCTCGGAATATTTTTCAATGTTCATCGTCAAACTCCTCTTACCGCCCTGCCCGCTCTCGGCACAGTTTGGAATGTTAGGGTTGAGGCTCCCTGAAGCGGCAAGCCCCGCTACGATATCAGGCTGTTGAGATTTGCCTGCATCGCCTTGAGTGGAGGGCTTGGCATGGTGCCGCGCATTCCACTCTGATGGGCTTGATATGGTATGGGATTTTGATTGTTTAAAGAGGTGGCTGATGGGGGCGTGGTGATTTTTTGGGGCGATGTTGGGTTGTTGGCGTTGGAGCAAGATCGCCCCCCTCTTCCCCCCCGCCCGCCCCCCCCCCCCCCCCGGGGGGGGGGGGGTGGGGGGCGGCGCCACAC
>UCLB01000054.1 GCA_900473205.1 Hyphomicrobiales bacterium | reverse complement strand
CAGAGGGGGGTAAGCCCCACACTCTGACGGCAAATACGCGTCAACGCTCCACCGGGATCTGTGACCTCAGCCCTTCGGCAGCGTCAGCACCGCACGCCACGCATATCCTCGAGCAATCGGCTCAAACTCCAGCGTCGCATTGTGGCTGCCTGCAAGAGCTTCCAGCACATAGCGCATATTGGCGCGGGGCGTGACGTGGAACTTGGTCAGCCATGCCTGAAGCAGGTTGCGGAACCAGCGTGGCAAGTCTTCCTGCTGGCCGAAATCAACGATGTGCAGCGAGCCGCCGGGGGCGAGTGACTGTACGGCGCGTTCCACGGCCCTTTCCCATTCGGGGATCATCGAGACCGCATAGGAAATCATGATGCGGTCGAAACCGTTGGCGCGGCCGAATTCACTGAGCCGGAAGGTGGTGGCATCGGAGACGCGCAGCACCGGGCGTTCGCGGTGGCCACCGAAGTTTTCGGCAGCCGTCGTCAGCATCTCGGCGGAAATATCGAGACCGTAGAGCTTTGCCGTTGGAAAAAGCTTCGAGGCGCGAAGAAGATTACGACCCGTGCCGCAGCCGACTTCCAGCAGGTTGCCGCCTTGCGACACGTCCAGCTTGTCGATGGTGGTGTCGCGGCCCAGCAGATAATATTTGCGGGTGATGTCGTAGATGTGCCGCTGGTGGCGGTACATGCGGTCCATCAGGTTTGCGTGCTTGACATCGCCAAGGCTGATATTGTCGCCGATGCTCTTCATGCCTGCGCCCTCTGATAGATGTGGAAACCGCCATAGATGGCGGAACGGTCACGGGCGTTGAGCTCCTGCGAACGCTCGGCCAGATAGGACCATTGCGCGCGGATATCCGGCGACAGACGACCCTCGATCACACTCTTTTCGGCAGCGGTACGAAAAATGACACGGGCATCAGGAGCTGCCGTGCGGCTGATCTGCGACCACAGCTCGTTGATCTGCGTGTCGCTCATCCAATCCTGCGCATCCAACAGCACGTAACGATCGACGCAGGAGGCAGGCTTGGAGGCCAGCAACTCGGTGAAGGTGGCGTGGTGGACATGGACGCGCGAGGCATTTTCACGGATCGCCTGATAATAATCATCACGCAGATAGTCCGGCAGATTGCCTTCCTGCGCCTGCGGATAGCGGCGGGCAAAGGCCTGCCATGCGAAGTAATTATCCTTCAGCGGGAAGTCGCAGGCCAGTTTTTCCAGACGCTGGCGCAGAACCGGTGCGATGGTGTTGCCATCCGAAAGACTGGCAAGTTCGTCATACTGACGCGGCGGAATGCCGAGGCCGAAGAGGGAGCTCTTGCGCTTCGTCAGCCAACGGATCATTGGCTTGTCGAAGAGAGGCGCTACCTTCTCATCGAAGAACTGGCGCTGCTCGTCCATGGAACGGGCATTGGCCATGTCCTGAAGCTTCACGCCATGCAGGCGGGCCAGCACATGGCCCGCGCCGATGAAGCGACCGAGAAGGCCGGTGCGATAGATATTGCGGTTGAAGACCGAAATGCGACGGCGACCGGTGAGCGTACGCTTCGACCAGTAGGCGCGAGTCTGTGCATCGAGGTTCGGCGCAATGAAGCGATCATAGCCGTCACTGTTGGAGCGGACATTGGCCACGCCGAACTGGCGCACGACATCGCCATGCGCAGGCAGGTGGCGGAAGGCGGCCAGTTTCAGCTTATTGAGCGCGATGTGATGCGGATTGAGATCGACAACATCAATGCGCGACGGACTGCGCGAGAGATAGGCCAGCACATTGCAGCCGCCCGAGCCGATGGTGACGATGCTATGATCATCCCGCAGTTCCATGGCTTCCATATCCACAGCCGGGTCTTCCCAGATCTGCGGATAGACAAGGCCGGAAAACAGCACGCCGAACAGGCGCTCGGACATGCCACTGGTGGACAATGCCTTGTGCTGCAGCAGCGCGGCTTTGAGTTTTACGTTTTTGCTGAAACCGGTTTTCGGCGCGACACCCGTCATATGATTCCACCTCTCGTTCGGTTGAGAGGCGTTTAGCGCTGTGACGCAACAGTTTGATGACGGGTTTGGGGGAGGGGGGCGGATGGCGTTCTGGCTATCCACAGC
>UCLB01000039.1 GCA_900473205.1 Hyphomicrobiales bacterium | reverse complement strand
TACTCGAGACCTGCGGACAAATCGTTGCGATCGATGGCATCGCGCACGCGTTCAAGCGTTTGTTTGGCAGATGGGGAGAGCGCCGGGATGTCGACAGAAACTTTTTGCCGGACCGCGCGCTCCTCCGTCTCATGTTTGATTTCGGCCTCGGCCCGCTCACGAAGGTAGCGTTCAAGGTTTCGGGCGAGCGCCGGCACATTGGCGATGGCTTTTTCACGGTCCTGCCTGTCGCCACGGCTGGCGAGAAGACCGGTCTTGCCCTTGAGGGTGCCGAAGCTTTCTGGCTGGTGCGCGATTTTTGCCAGGGTGAACTGCGCGACCGACGGGTCCTTCAACATGGTGTCCACATCGATGGCCTTGAAGGCTGCTTGTGGGTTCGCATAAACGAAATGGAAGCGGGTCGAGACGTCGTCCCATTGCATCTTGAGACCGGGGTCCGCGGCGAGCTTGTCTTCGACAGCCTGGTCGAGCGATTTTGGGAAGATGGTGATGCCTGATACCATGGGCCTGGCCTCGTTGATTGTATCGGTGATGGCGTGTTTGTTGCTGCCGAGAGCCAGCCCGAGCGCTGTGCCGATGGCGGCAAGACGGGTGCCGAGATCGGCGAGTTTGTGTTTCTGCCGGACGGCCCATTGAAGACGATCCTGTGCGATCGTGCGGGCGACGTTCATGAGGTGCAGGCCGCGGGCCTCGGCAAATCGCAAGGCGTGGCGGTAGAGAGTGCTCTGCTCGTAGTCGAGGCTTGTTTCCTTGGCGTTTTGGCGCGACAGGATTTGAGTGAGGCCACCCGCCTTGGAGAAGGAGCGACTGCCGTAGTAGACGGCGAGGTCCTCACGATGACGGGTCATGGCCAAATAGGTGAGATGCCGGTCCAACGAGAGGGATGCCAGGACCTTCACCCGGTCGACGGTGGCACCTTGGGCTTTGTGGATCGTCGTCGCATAGCCGTGATCGAGAGTGTTGTAGAAGCGCTGCTCGACCGTGACCTGGCGACGGTGTTCGCCGTCGCCAACCTCGGCAACGATCCGGCCGGGTGCAGCCTCAAGCACTTTTGCGAGCATGCCGTTCTTGACGCCAAGGCTTCCCTCGTTCTTGAGGAACACGATCTGGTCGCCGGTGGCGAACATGCGAGATCCGTCCTCTGTCTTGAAGGCAAAACCGTCTTCGAGAACACCGCGGTCGACCAGTCTGGCGCGGGCCATATCGTTGAGCTTTCGCACATCGCGACGAAGGTGTGCGAGGATCAGGCTAGTCCTGGAAGGATCGAAATCGCGATCCCAGTCGGTGATCAGTTTATCGACCGCCTGTGCCTTGAGGTCCGATCCCCTCATGTATCCATGTGCGCGATAGGCATCGACCGCTTGGCCGACGTTACCGCGCGCCAGATCAAGCGAAGCGTCGCGCATCCATTGCTGGCGCTGACGATAGATCGTCTCGAGTTCGGCATAGCCGATGCGATCGGCGATCGCACGGAAGGCGGCCCGCTTCGATCGGTTGGAGCTGTTGCGGATCACCGACAGGACGAGCTTGGCGCCGGCCTTGGTGACGGTTTCGACCAAAAGCGCCATCTGCCGTGACGACACCATGCCGGCTTCGTCGAGGACGAAGACGGTTTTGTCGTCGAGCTGGTTGCGGCCCTGGGACCAGCGCAGCTCCCACGACGACAGCGTGCGGGAAACGATGCCAGCGTCTTTGTCCAGACCTTCGGCGGCTTTGCCAGCCAGGGAGCCGCCGACCACACGATAGCCGGCCGCTTCCCAGGCTTCGCGCGCCGCCTTCATCATCGTCGTCTTGCCAGCGCCAGCGCGAACAATGACAGCGGCAATCCGCGCGGGCGCAGCGACATGGCTGATTGCCGTTCGCTGCTCCTCCGACAGACGGGAATGGCGCGCAAAGGTCGCCTGCAGCACCGCCTCAGGGACGCCATGGGAGGGGCTGCCGGAAAGCCAGATCGCACGATGGGCCATCTCGGCTTCAAGCCGGATCATCTCGCGCGTGGTGTACTTTGCTGGAGAACGAATACCAGTCGCAAAGTTGATCCGCTCGCGTTCGAGGCGGAGCGCTTCAGGGCTTTGCAGAACGCGGACCATCAGACTTTGGAACAGAGCGACATCGTCGATATAGCGATACAACACCTTCGCGACATCGCGCTCGTCGAAGACACTCTTCTCCCGCGTGATCAGGTCGAGTACGATCTCCGGACGGCGCTGGATGCGACGGGCGTTTTCGCTGCGACGCTGCTCCTGGATCTCGATGCGTTCGAGCTTGCTCGCAGGCCTTTGCTGCTTCCGATTGGTCTCTTCGGCCTTGCGCGCGATGGCTTTGGTGCCGACGCCGAGGTGGATGGTTGGCTCAAGTTCGATCCCCTGCTTTTCGAAGGATCGGCCATCGATGCGGATATCGAGACCAGCAAGCGCCAGATGTCTGTTCTGGCAGGCGAACCAGCCGTCGCGAAACGCGTTGAAATCCTCAGCGCTTCCCGCCCACAGCTCATAGACGATCTTGCCGGCGTCATTGCGGATCGGCTTGCCATCCGGGCCTGTTACCGCGACTTTCTTCGAACCGAAACCGTCTTCAGTCAACGGGCGCAATGTGGTCATGAGATGGACGTGGGGATTGCCGGGGGCGTCATGGTAGACCCAGTCGGCGACCATGCCCTTCGCGGTGATGTGGCTTGTCACAAAGTCGCGCATGAGTTCGATGTTCTGCTCGGCGGTCAGCTCGAGCGGCAAGGCGATGGTGACGTCCTTTGCGAGTTGTGCGTCGGATCGCTTTTCGAAGTCCTCTACCTTGTTCCAGAACGCCTCGGATGCGCCAGCGACCGAGCGATCGGCCATCATGCTGCGCACCCATTCTGGCGCGTCATCAGGGATTACGAACGCCTCATGCAGGAGCCCCTGCGGACATGAAGAAGCCATCCTCGAAAATCCGCGACGAAATCGCCAAGCTGCAGGAACAGCTCAGGCTCGCCGAGACCAACCGAGCGGCTCTATTCCTGTGTGCTGAATGTGATTTCGCTATACAGCCCGAAGTCCCACAAGTTGAGGTTTTTGCGGACGCAGGCCGAGCGGATTGCACCAGTACTGAGTTAAGTATGGCTGCGGGATACCAAGTTTGCCAAACGGTGTTTGAGCCGCTTAATCGTGCTTATGTCGATGCCCGATACTGGCCCGCTTATGAATTCAATTACTAACAAATGGCTTGGTTTGCGCAGCGCATCTAGCTGTTACAGCATGCAGTTCTGGGTGTTTGTGAGAGGGCGCTTAAAGCGCCGATCTGAACAGCACGCGTGGCGGAAGTAAGGTACGCCTGAGAAGCGGGACGATGGGCTCTCAATGGTTTGGGGTCTTCTACAGAACTGAACGTTTCCATCTGCGCTTATCGTCACTTGAGGTCAGGCGATGGGGGCAGAAGCGCCTCAGGTCCAAAGGATATATTGATGTCGTCTTCCGTGGCACCTTGAGCAAAGTTCTTGACGATCAATCCGCAAAAGCCAGCGCTTTTAAATCTCGTGCAAACCGTTGCGTGCAGGTTTCACCTATCGCGTTCATATCGGCTCGCCAGGTGTTGGCGCCAAGAGCTTGGACGTCAGAGCCTTGGTGGAAAAAGCATCACGTGCTATGGTGATGGACCTCATCGGTCGGAAGAATCGCGAAAATTTTATGGACGGCTAGTTGGTATTGCTTGTCGACGGCATCGACGCCCGCCGTGAGAGCGCTACGCCATGAAGGACCTCGATCCCAAGCTTCACGGAGAGTGTGAGCGAGGTTTGCGCCATCGCCTGTTTCTTGCAATGCTTCAAATAGCATTCCGGCCTGGCGTAAATCTTTAGCTTTTTTGGCTCTACCACCGATATCATCTTTACGACGACCGGCGACAATCAGCTTGTGGATTGCAAATCTTGACGGATCAGGCACAACGACTGAGACGCCGGCACTGTGGAGCAGAACCGTTCGGACCGGATCACGCAGCAGGAAATCCATGAACCGCAAAGGTTCGGCCGACGCACCACCAAGAGCGGGCATCTTTGCCGGTTGGTCCGAGTAATCTTCACCACCTCGATTTGTCGTCAGGAACTCCACCCGGTAGCCAGATGAATTACGGAAGGCATTAGAGAGGGGCGAGCCGGAAACATGGGGCAGTGCGCGAAAGGAGGGATCGACGCTCTGCAGCAGATCAACAATTGGTGGTATTGAATCCTGTACTTCGCTTGAGATTGCATAGTCTTGCGCCAGGTCTGCATCACCGGTCAGTATCGCGGCCATCGGCAGGCGGACACCGAGATGCGCAGAGTAGCATTGAAATGCGACCGTGCCGACAAGGACGCTGCGAAGACGGAATAGACCGGCCGCTGCTAGTGTTTCGATGACTGTGCCAGTGAAGCGATCAGGTGCTATCATGCCCGCCTCGCGCGTGAGAGCAGCGACCATCTTTCTACGGTTTTGGAAATCATCCTTTTCGCCCTTGAAGGTTTCGACCCGCGCCGTAATTTCCCGATCATCGACCGGCCCTACATATCGCCGTTTCTGACCACCCTGGCCATTCGGTTGATCAAAGTACCAATATGCGCGATTATCGACCGTTACCTTGACGAAGCGGCCTGTTGGCGGAAAGTCTGCCGACCACTGAGCATCGAAAGTCCGTTGCTGAAGCTCCGCGACCATTGTGCGGAACATGAGATCGATTTGCTTCATGGAAGGTTCCTATAACATTTCCGCAAATCTAGTATAGTAACTGGATTTGCGCAAGTTTTATCGTAGAGCGTCGTGACTGTTATAATCATATCCCCCCACCCAATGGTGCCCGAAGGATATCGATGTGATCGATTGATCGTTTTGCGTAGGGTGAGGTTACTGCTGGCGCGTCTATCGCCACGAGATCGAAGGGGCGCTCACCGTCTTTGTCCGAGATGTTCTTGTCGCCACGGGCGTTAATGTCTATGCCCAACCAATCAAAAAATTCATGAAGGCCACTCCTTCCAGGAAGGTTTGGCGAGGAGTCAGTGGGGCTTGTCAGATTGTGATGAAGCGTCTGTCGCCCCGGTTGAAGCATCATTGGATCGACGCCTCCGGCAGTAATCATTTTGAAACTGACTTCATCGAAGCAATAGGCGAACTTTGGAATTTCGGATTCGCTCTCAATCGAGGACCAGATTGCGTTGAACTTGTGATTATGGGTTAGGGTCAAAGTGCTTTCGGGAGGCAACGACTGAAGCACGGTATGACTTTTGCAGAGGTTCACCGAGCGCTTGAAGTAACTGCATGATTTGGCCCTGGTGGCAACGGCCGCCAGGGTTCCATCTTCAGCAAGCTTTGTGCAGTCACCTTTGGGACGATGAACATGGATTTTGCCTACATTCTCGAAGCCCTGCCGGATTTGATGACCGGCCTCAAGAGTGGGGCGGGGCGAATGGAGCTCACAACATTTGTTCCGGACTCGCATCTGTGCCGGTCGGTCAAAAAGAGGCTGCCCTCTCCTCCGGTCTTCGGGGATTGAGAGGTCTGGTACTTGTCATCCTTCCCCAGGCGATGCCGATCATTTTGCCACCTTATGTCAGTCTGATCGTGTGCGTCCGGCCAAGTCATTTCGCGAACTGAGCCATCCAAGCGATGATCTGGCGTTAGTACCAGCATTACCCCCAGACGAATGCTGCCGCGGTGTCAAACCCATCCACGCAGAGAAATCTCGACCGCGTGTAAATGTCTCAGCTGGCGGCGCTAAGGCTTCGAGCGCAGTTGCAATGACAGGCCCAATGCCGGGAACGCTCATGAGCCGTTTGGCAACATCATCGTGCCGAGCCCTCCGCGCAATCTCCAGATCGAGTTCCCGCAGCTTATCAATGAGGGCTCGCAATGTTGAAACCAATGCCAAGCAGGGTGGGCGTGCTGCCGCCGTCAAGCTTGAGCTATCGTCTTCAACGTAACTGATCAGAATGCCGACACGCGAGGGGCCTTGCGGAACGGTAATTCCAAACTCTGCCATTAGACCACGTAGCGCATTGATAATCTGGGTCTTTTGCCGCACGAGAAGGTCACGTACCTTGAATACCGTCGCCGCTGCCTGCTTCTCTTCGCTTTTTACTGCGACAAAACGCATAGTCGGTCGCATTGCCGCTTCGCAGATGGCTTCTGCATCGGCTGCATCATTCTTCTGACGCTTGACGAACGGTTTGACGTAAATGGGCGCAATCAGCTTTACTTGATGACCAAGCTTGGCAACTTCGCGACCCCAGTGGTGGCTCCACGCGGTGTCGGATGGAAGGGAGCCGGTGGCTGGCTGATCTTCTCTCAGTCCCGGCAGGTGAACTTCTCGCGCACCGTCTGGATTACCTTCCACTGGCGCGGAATGATCTCCAACGTCTCGGTAATGTCCTCGCCCATCTTCACGATCCGGGCTGAGCCACAGCAGGTGCAGGTCGAAGGAGCTTCAATGGTCAGCCGTTCGCGCTGCAGGTGATCGGGAAACCGCTTGCGGGTGGGTCGACGGCGCTGACACTTGTGATCCTCTGCGCAACGCGTCCCTCCGCGATCTCGTCTTCGGTGGCATCTGCCTCGAGTTCCTCAAGCTGCAGTTCCATCGGTGCCGGATCACTGCCTCCGACGTTGTCACGACAGCGCGCACCTGTGCGAGATCAGCCTCGGTAGACGCGGCACGTGCTTCGGATTCCGCGAGCGCGGCGCGCAGTCTGGCTATCTCCGAAGCAGCATCGTCCATGCCAGAAAGCTCCCATGCAGCGCGCTGAAAGACTAACAAAAACAGAGCAGTGCAGGCAGTTAGCCCGCTTTCGAAGGCCGCTGTGTCCAGCGTGGATTGCGCCAGTCGATCCCTTCCAGGAGATAGCCGAGTTGCGCCGCCGACACTGGCACGGCGGAGCCACTCTGGCTGACGGGCCAGATAAACTTTCCCGCTTCTAGCCGCTTCAGGTAAAGCGACATGCATACAGCGAGCGCTTTGTCATTTGACGAGACCGTCGACGACAATCACCCCGTATGGCGTAAATAATAAAGTCGAGAGTGACCTTAAGGCGAGTTCAGCAGAATCTCCCTACGGCAAAACGCCGTCCAGTCTTCGGTGAAGATCGGTGCGATCGACTGCAGAAGCAAGCCTCAATATACCGTCAAACACTCCGATATCTTCGTCTGCCATCACTATCGTTGGCTGCACTATAACGTCGAGGTCTCAACGAGAAGCGGCAGATATCGGACTTGTCAGGCGCGGGACCGTTGCTCGCTTCATTCCCTGAGTGATGTCGCCGTTCGGCAGGACTGACGCGCCGACAGTCAATGGCGAGACGTTTGCTTCTGCCATATTGTGATTCATCGTCTATCACCCGAAGAGCGAATGACATGTTTCCCATTCAGAACGCTTTTTCGCCTTTTATGCCTCGACACCGCATAATATACCGTGTCCTAATTGAGGGCGTCGGTAATCGGGTCCAGTCGGCCTCAAGGCTATAAATGGGAGACAACATGACTGAGACGGCACGCGTATTTATTGGCTTCGACAGCAAGGAAGTTGTCGCCTACCATGTCTTTTGCCAGAGCATTCAAGAGAAGAGCTCCATTCCCGTGGAGTTTATGCCGATCGCGCTCAGCAATCTTGACGGTATTTTTACGCGGGAGCGCAATCAGCTCCAGTCAACGGAATTTTCCTTCTCGCGTTTTCTGGTTCCCTATCTGTGCAACTTCGAGGGTTGGGCCATTTTTGCCGACTGCGATATGTTGATGCGTTCAGATATCGCCAAGCTCTGGAATATGCGCGATGACCGTTATGCCGCGATGTGCGTGAAGCATGACTATGTTCCAAAGGTCGAAACCAAATTCCTCGGACAGACACAGACGAAATACGAGAAGAAGAACTGGTCGAGCTTCATCCTCTTCAACAATGCAAAGTGCAA
>UCLB01000001.1 GCA_900473205.1 Hyphomicrobiales bacterium | reverse complement strand
GGCGACGGCGATATGCTGCATCGGGCCGAGATTATCGGCTATCGCTCCGGTTTCTATACCGATGATGAACTAGAGATGGCATTTGACATCGTCACGGCTGAAGGCGCAACTGCTTTGCGATTGTCGGATTGGGGTCTTTCTGTCGGTGCAAAGGCTGACTTCGTTACTTTGGCGGCCACGTGTATTCCCGAAGCCGTCGTCGCTTTCCCCAAACGCCGCAGCGTTTTCAAAAACGGCAAACTGGTGGCCAAGGATAACACGGTCCTCCGCTAATCGCGCCCCGTTGATGCTTTTGAGGATTGAATCCGGCGATTCAATCCTCCTCGCCTGCCGAACTGAGATGATCCCGAAATGTCGAGCCGGATTTGGTTCCGACTTGAAGGTCATCAGGGCATTTACAACCCGCCATCATATCTGTGGGGTTCGATTAAACCTAATTTCCATCAAAGGTTCGAATGAGCAGGCTACGAAACGCGTCCATCCGCAGCTCTCGCGTTTGACCTGTCGGGCTCATGCCGCTGGTGAAACCATCTTTCAAAAAACGAGACATAAGCTGCGGATCATCCGTGATGATATGCGCCGGTACCGCTCTTGATGCGCCCGGCCCCGTTATGATGGACGCGGGCTGGTGATCGCCAAGAATGATGTAGGTGGCGCCACGTCCCTGCCGGCCGATGAAATCGCCCAGTGTTGCCAGAGAATAATCGATGGTCTGGATATACTGAGAGCGGACGCGGTCGGGATTGGCCCACACGACCGCGGGGGCATCCCCGTTGGTAGCCTGTTGATCGAAAGCCGATCCATCGCTTACCGCGTTCCAGTCGATGAGTTTAGGGACCGGCGTCCAGGGCGCATGGCTGGAAATGAGGGCTATTTCCGCCATAACATTTTGGCCGCGCGCATGAGCAGGCTTTATAGCAAGGCGATCAAAGGCCGACAGGGTGTATTGATCTGGCATCGTGACCCAATTGAAGGGCTTGCCCTTATATTCCAAGCCTGACGCCGAAAGAACCTGATCATAGCCGAAATAGTCAGCCTCCGGCCAGTCCATGGTGATGGCGGGCATGACAGCCACGCTGTGCCAGCCCGCCTGTGAGAACAACCGGTTCAGGCTCGGTTGGCGGCTGATCATCAGCCGATCGTAGCGGGCCTGACTATCGATCCAAAGTCCTGACAACAAGGTGCCGTGGGCCAGCCAGCTTAGCCCACCAACCGTGGGAGAGGTAATCCAGCCGCTTGCGGAATGGAGGCCCGCCGCTGCGATCTGTTTATCCATTGCGAAGAATCTTGGTGACGTGACGCTGGCGTATTGAGGATCTTCGACAGCGGACCTTCCGTAGGATTCCACGAAGATGAGAATGACATCCTTGCCCTTCACCGCCTGGAAGAGGTTCTTTCCGTCGCGCGGGCCGATACCTGTCGCGAGCTCCCGTTCGAAAACCTGCATGTCCGCGACGGAACGCACGATGAGATTGAGCCGTGCGGAAAGATAAGTGGGCGTCGCTAAGGTGATCCTTTGCGCCCCGAGCAAGAGCAGCCCAACACCAGCGACCAAGATGGCCGCAAAGGCTCCCAGCAGCAGGTGCCTCAGGCGTCCCTTTGACTGCGCCATCCACTTCAGTGACTTGAGGAATACCGTTGCCACTAGAAGAACGATGAGGATGCCACCGACCAGCGCGGCAACGGCTGCCGGGGTGCCGATAGTGCCGGATATCAGGTTCCAGCCATCCATCAGCATTTTCAGGTCGAGATAAGGATTGAACTGCCGCTGAAATGCGCTTTGCACGCCGATATCGGCGGTCTTCAGAAACAGAACGAGAACGACGATGAAGCCGCAAACAAAGATGGTGACGCGTCTCAGCCATCCCTGTGTGACCAGCGCCAAGAAGGCAATGAGTGGCCATTCCAATGGTAGCCGGGCAAAATTGCTTGCGCCGAGTGCGTCGGGGTGGTCAGGCAGCGTGAAGGCGAGGAAAGCGGTAACAGAGAATAGCGCTGCGCCGATGACCGCTTTCAAGTTAATGTGTTCAAGACCTGATCCGCTTTTCCCCATTACTTCAATCCGCTTTCCGATACGGCTCGTATAGGCCTGCTGGAAAAACAACCATCATACAAAGGCCGCCGCGCTTGAACAAACTGCGAATAGTTGCATCCGTCGTCACGCTGGCCGTTCTTGCTGCGATCATCCTTCGCACCGATTTGGCGGCGCTCAACCAGTCGCTTGCGCGCATTTCGTGGGGCGCTATCATCGGATGTCTTGTGCTGGTGCAGGTGCAGATCGTTCTTTCGGCATTGCGGTGGCGCTTCACGTCCGCTCGTCTGGGCCAAAATATTGGGCGGTTCAAGGCGATCAGGGAATATTATGTTGCGAGCTTTCTCAACCAAACTCTGCCCGGCGGCGTGGGCGGCGATGCCGTTAGAGCCTGGAGGATGTGCAGTGACGAGCCGGGCGGCTGGAAGCAACCGGCCAAGGCGGTGGTCTTCGAAAGACTGTCTGGGCAGATTGCGTTTTTTGCTTTGGCAGCGACCGGCCTCGCCATCTGGCCATTCATCACCCGCGACGATTTGAGCCATCAGATGCGCTATATCCTCATCATCGCGATTACGGTGAGTGTCGTCACCCTCATTGCCGTGTCGCTGAAAAAGCGGAGTGGCGCAGCCATAAGCACGCTCAATGGGGAGCTTATGGAGGTTTTGTCCGGCGAAAGGCCTGGCTTTTTCAAGCCGTCACCAGCGTCGGTACTCTTTCAAGCTATATTAGCGTGTTCTTCATCGCGGCGCAGGCGACCGGGTCGGAGCTGCCCTGGGTCGCGTGTCTGACGGTCATTCCCTTCTCTCTCGTTGTGATGCTCATTCCAACCGGCTTTGGTGGCTGGGGCACCCGCGAGGCTGCGGCGATGGCGCTTTGGCCCATGCTGGGAGCATCGTCCGTTGACGGCATTGCCGCCAGCATCACCTATGGGTGGCTCTCGCTTGCGGGAGCAGCGCCAGGCATCGTGTTCCTCGCCGCAGTGGATTTCCGAAAGCGGCCAAGCGACGCGTGAGGGCGATCTCACGTTCGCTTAACCTTGGCATAGATATCGCCGGACGGTGTAACTTGCGCTATGGACTGCAACGCCTCCAACATCTCGGCGCCTGTCTTCCAGTCTGGAGACACGAAGCGGTGCGTTTCTCCCTCGACGCGGTTGAAACGATAATCGGAGAGCGCCTGCAGCAACCCGGTGGCTTGAGACGCGACTGACGGCATGGCGGGGATATATTCGAAAGCGTCGAGATCGATCGGCTTGGTGAGACCAGATAGCACTTCGGCTTCTGCTCCCTCCACATCGATCTTGCAGAAGCTGGGCAAGCCATATGTCTTGATCAAATCATCCATCGTCACCATCGGCACGGTAACTTTCTTGTCCCAGTCGACATGGGCAAAGCCCGCGCTTTGTTTGACAGTATCCACGAAGCTGCTGGAGACACTGGTGACTGTTGGGTGGCGGCTTGAGATCAATAGCTCGACCTGCCCCTGTGCGCGACCGACGGCGACACGCTCAGGGCCTTCAAGCTCGTCCCCAAAACGCTTTTCGACAAAATCCGCAAACATCGGCTGAGGCTCGATAGCAACGACTTTCGCACCAATATCCAGCAACGTCCGCGTTCGGCTGCCCACATGCGCGCCGATATCGAAGGCAAGATCACCAGGCGCGACAAGACGCCGATAAAAACGTTTCAGCGCATAACGCCGCCATGGCTGCCCGTAGTAGACGACGAGCGAACGCGCCAGCCCCAGTGAAGGCGACAGGCTGGAGGCGATTGTCATGCCCTCACGCGCTGACGCACGAGATAGACGACGTCGATGGCAAAGGAAACGACCAGCATCGCGAGTGCGACCGCTGCCAGATAGGCTGACATCGGGACCGTAATGGCTGGAACCAGAATCAGGCAAAGGGTGACAACCTGCACCACGCAAATGAACTTGCGTCGCAGCGACGGGGGCAAGTCGGCGCTGAGAAATGGTGCAGCCCAGCCTGCGGCGACAAAGATATATCGCATCAGACCTATCATGAGCACCCAAGCACCGGCCTTGTCCATCATTGCTGCAGCGACCGAAAGCACCAGAATGAGGAGAGCGTCCACTTCCATATCAAAGCGCGCGCCAAGCTCGGACTCCTGGCGATACCGACGCGCGAGATAGCCATCGATCCCATCCAGAGCCAGCGCAAACACCACGACCCCGACCAGTACCCAGAGAACGGTGTCAGTCTTGTGCAGACTTTCAAAACACAGAACCGTCGCGCCGGTCAGACTGACAAGCGATGCCCGGAACGCCGTGACCATGTTGGCATAGCCAAACCGTCGGTGCGGATAGCCTGGAAGAAGAGACACGACGAAGCCAAAGATGATCGACAGTGAAAGCACGGCAGCGGCCACAAAATCCCAGCCAAGGGACATCTCAGTGCGGACCAGAAGAGCAACAATAATTGTACCCAACATCAGGCAGGCAAGATGCGCCAATGTATTGTGAACAAGGGGTCTTCGCCCCTTGAGGCCACTGGGCACATCGCCATGGATCAGAGCCATTCATTCCTCCCGATCAGCGCACTCACTCGGCTGCCACCAACGTCTTGATATCCATGAGATGCCCGGCCCGAAGGGTTTTGGTGCGGAGGTAGTTCTGATTTTCTGCCGTTACTGTTCCCGTCACCGCAGCACGTGCATCGACCTCGATACCCCCTGCTCTCAAAGCACTGATCTTTGTCGGATTGTTGGTGTAAACAGACACCTTTGATATATTCATGTGGCTCAGCATGCCAACCGCTGCCTCATACCGGCGGTGGTCCTCTGCAAGGCCAAGCTCAGCGTCCGCATCGATCGTGTCGAGACCCAGATGCTGATAACCGTAGGCTCGCATTTTCGCACCGATACCGGTTCCGCGTCCTTCCTGATCGAGATAAAGCAGCACGCCGCCACCTGCCTGCTTCAAAAGCGCCAAGCCGTTGCGTAGCTGATCGCCGCAGTCGCACTTAAGCGAGCCGCAGAGGTCACCGGTGATGCACGAGGAATGGATGCGAATGGGCACGGTGCGCGAGACATTCGGTTTTCCGACGACAATTGCGACCTGATCCTTCTGCGCAAGTCCACCCCGGAAAACGACAAAGTCGCAATCGCCCAAATCCTTGAGAGGGACGCGTGTGCGAACGACCTTTTCAAACCTCTGGCGCGCAGCGTCTGCACCGTTGAGCCGAGAGGCCGACAACTGGCAACATCCCGCAAATCTCTCGTGAGAAGCCGAGACGTCTGCAAGAACCATTGCCGGCAGAAGCAACGCGATCCGCGCCAATTCAGCCGTTTGCGATGCAAGTTCGTCGGCTTCCACCCACTTCGTAGGACCAGCAGCCCCCAAAACATAGGACAGCGCAGAAGCTTGGTCGAAATCCACACCGGACAGTGGCGTCAAGATATCCCCGTTTCCAATGATGCCGAGACGGCTGGCACGCGGAGCGGTGAGCAACAGGGAATGGCTGCGATCCGTCGCTAAGGCAAACTGATCGTACAAAGAGGGCGCAACGGCATCCAGCGCCATAACGGCCAATTTTCGTGGGCCGGATGTCAGAACGATGGGGCGACCGAAACGTAGCTCGGAAACAGCGCGCTCGACTTCGATCTCAGGCGTGGTGAACTGGAAAGCTTGCTGACTGATAGGCGACATATGACATTCTCTCCCTAGCGTTATTGTTTTTTTACGGAGAAGATCGTGAGTGGATTTCTCGCGGGACTGAAATTTATTTTGGCAACCTGCACGGAACAAAACGCGCGTCTCGGCAATACGCTCCATTGAACAAGCATTTAATGGGATCACCCTTTTGGCATCTCCTACCATCACTGCAGACCCGCATCAAAAGACGACGTGCCGAGCACTCTGGATCGAAAAAGCAAATCACTGCGTCGTTAGGGAAAGTGCCGTCGAATCCATCAACGGCGATGAGGCATTCGTCCGCACCCTCTACAGCGGCATCAGTCGGGGCACGGAATCTCTTGTCTTCAAGGGTGCCGTGCCGCAAGCCGAGTTTGACCGGATGCGCGGGCCTCATATGGAAGGCGATTTTTCGTTCCCGGTGAAATATGGCTATTCTGCTGTGGGCACAGTGGAGGCCGGGCCGGAGGAGCTTGTCGGTAAGACCGTCTTTTGCCTTCACCCTCACCAGAATTTCTTCGTCACGACGAAAGATATGATTTCCGTGCTGCCGGACAATCTTCCGCCCGCACGCGCAGTGCTGGCCGCCAATATGGAAACCGCGCTCAACATTGTCTGGGATGCCCGTATTCAACCCGGTGACCGCGTGGCGGTTTTTGGCGGCGGCGTCGTCGGGACCTTGATCGCCAACCTCTCGGGCCGCATTCCTGGCACAGAGACGGTTCTGGTTGATATCAATGCTAAGCGCAGCGCTCATGCACAAGCGATGGGCATCCGCTTCGTCGAGGCCAGCGGTCTCGAAGGTGAGTTTGACGTGCTTATCAACGCTTCGGCATCGGGTGCGGCTTTGGCAGATGCCATCCAGCATGCAGGAGTAGAGGCGCGGATCGTGGAGGCGAGCTGGTACGGCGACAAGTCCGTGACGATCCCGCTGGGTGGCACGTTTCACTCCAAACGACTTTTGCTCATCAGTTCGCAAGTCGGCTCAATTCCCGCATCGAGAAAGGCCCGCTGGACGTTTTCGCGAAGGATGGCGAAGGCGCTTGAACTGCTTCACGACGACCGTGTCGATCACCTGATTTCCGGCGAGACAGCCTTTACTGATCTGGCCATCGATTATCCGCGTATCCTGTCATCGCAGGACACGCTTTGCCACCGCATCGTTTACGAATGAAAGAGAGACCATGTTCGCAGTCGAAGTTCGAGATCACATCATGATAGCCCACAGTCTTCCAAGGCCGGTTTTCGGCCCGGCTCAGGGCATGCATGGCGCAACCTTTGTGGTGGACGCGGCATTTTTCACCAAGAACGTTGATGAAGACGGTCTGGCGGTCGACATCGGGGCGGCAACGACTGTTCTTTCCGATGTCCTAAAGCCGTTGAACTACCAGAATCTCGATGAACTCGATGTCTTCAAAGGCAAAGTCAGCACGACGGAGGTCATTGCAAAACATATTTTCGATGAGCTTGCGGCTGCGGTCTCGGCAAAGCGTCTCGGCCCCGGCAGTCATCGGATTTCTCGCCTGAAAGTGACGTTGCATGAATCGCACGCAGCCCGTGGCTGGTACGAGGCGGATCTTTGAAACCACACCTCACCTTTGCCTATCCGGGAAATCTTGAACTGAAGACCGGCGGATATGGTTATGACCGGGAAGTCATAAAGGGTCTGCGCAACCTCGGTTGGAATGTCGACCTTCTAGCGCTCGGTGAGGGCTTTCCCTCACCCAGCACTCTGACGCTGCAGGAGGCGGAGAGACGGCTTTCTACGCTCGAACACAACAGTCTCGTGATGATCGATGGCCTTGCCTTCGGCGTCATGGACGAATGGGCCAAGCGTGAGGCACAACGCCTCAGTATCATTGCACTGGTTCATCATCCTCTCGCACTTGAAACCGGGTTGAGTGAAGAACAGCAGGCACCGCTTCGGCAAAGCGAAAAGACGGCGTTGGCCGCTACGCGCCATGTCATCGTGACGTCTCCCATGACGGCCCGAGAGCTGGCCGAAAATTTCGCGGTCCGACCTGAGAAAATCAGCGTGGCCGTTCCCGGAACGGCAAAGCCCTCTGCAACAAACAGGTTGCCGAACAAAATCCCGCAAATCCTCTCAGTTGGATCTCTTACGCAGCGCAAGGGACACGATATTCTGATCGCCGCGCTGAAAAAACTCACTCATCTTGATTGGCAGGCAACGATTATCGGAAGCAGGAATTTGGACCCGACCGTTGCGCAGGCTCTCGCCGATCAGATTGAAAAGGAGCAGCTTTCGGATCGCATCATCCTCACCGGGGAATCCGATGATGTAGCGGCGGCCTATGGGCATGCTGATATTTTTGCGCTGGCCAGCCGCTACGAGGGTTACGGCATGGTCTTCGCAGAAGCTCTTTCTCACGGAGTGCCGATTGTTGCCTGTGCAGCAGGTGCGGTGCCGGATGTCGTTCCCGAAGATGCAGGTTTTTTGGTGCCCGTCGATGATGTGGACGCAACTGCGACTGCGCTTCAAGCTCTGCTAACCGATCCGCACGAGCGGGAGCGCCGTGCACAGGCAGCAGCCCGCGCCGGTACCCTGCTGCCAAGCTGGGCAGATACATCAGAGATCATTTCCAACAGATTGAAAGCATTGCTATGAGCGGCTTTGACAAGGACTGGCTGAGACTTCGAGAGCCTGCCGACCGAAACGCGCGATCAGTTTCTCTGCTGGACACATTCACGCAATATCTGAGCATGCGTCCCCAGCCGCAGACCATCATGGACATAGGATGCGGCACAGGATCGACCTATCGCTCGCTTTCGCCTTTGGTGCCCGGAGCAACCTGGAAGCTTCTGGACTATGAAGTGGCTCTTCTGGACGAGGCACAGCGCCAGATCGGCGCTGCAGAGAGCGTCGAGCTCCATCGTCAGGATCTAAACCATCTTGAGGAGACGCTGCTGGATGGCGTCGATATCGTAACGGCATCAGCTCTTTTCGACCTCTGCTCGGCCGAATTCTGCGACCTGTTCGTAGAAAAGCTCGCCGCTCGCAAGATCGGGCTTTATGCGGCGCTGAATTATGATGGAAAGATGGAGTGGACCGTTCCTCATCCATTGGACGGACAGATCGTGGAAGACTTCAACCAACATCAGCGCTCTGACAAAGGCTTCGGACCGGCGCTTGGCCCGGATGCATCAGATCATCTCTCTACGTTGTGCAGAGCTCAGGGCTTTTCGGTAAAAACCGCTGAGAGCCCATGGCAGCTTGGTCCCGACATGGCCCAGTTGCAAACGGATTTTCTGGCGGGGCTTCAGCGCCCGATCCATGAAATTGGAAACACGGATGATGATGCTTTTAAGGAGTGGCTCGAATTTCGCTTGTCACACACTGACGTAGAGGGCAGCGTCTGTATCGTCGGCCATACGGATTTCCTGGCTGTTCCGCATCACTGAGGGTTTTTCGGTCTTCAAGCGACAGTCGAACAGCACATCACTTCCAAGCGCGTAAATGTCAGCGGTGGGGCGGTGCGCGTTACAGAGTTCGGCAATCGGCGGCAAGGAAATGCCACACGGACCCGAGCCAATGATCAGTGGCGATATGGCGACGTGGAGCCGATCGACAAGGTTCGCGTCGATGAAGCGGGCGATTGTCCTTGCCCCACCTTCGACGAGTATCCGCTTCAGGCCCCGATCCGCGAGGTGCTCAAGAATGTGACGAGGATCGAGCCCGGCAGGCCCGCGCATAAGCCTTATGACGTCGGCACCGTGCATCGCGTCTGGTGCATCATGCCCCTGAATGACGATCACCGGAGCGCCACCATCGTGAAAAAGTCCCTCATTGCCCGTCAATTCGCCGCGACAATCGATCACGACGCGCGTGGGGCTGGGACCTTTTACTTCGCGAACCGAAAGGCGTGGATTATCATTCTGAACAGTACCGATACCCACAATCACTGCATCGACCAGAGCGCGGCAGCGATGAAGATGGGCAAGGCCATCCGGCCCGGATATGTCACGCGCGTCTCCGCTTGGCGTCGCGACGCGACCATCCAGTGACTGCCCCACTTGCGCCAGAACGAAACCTTGACGTGCCGAGGCAATAGGGCCGTAAAGCGTCAAAGCAGCATCGGCCTCCCCTCTTTTCATGACATCTTTCCCATCGCGGATGGAGAGGAGCCGTGTCCAGAGCCTGTCAGTCATATGAAGGTTGCGCATCGACATCCCTGTCTAAAGAATACGGTAAAGCGTCGTGTCTCGGCGGATCAGATGATGGAAGATCACTGCCAACATGTGTAACGTGAAAAGCGCCAAAACGATCCATGCGCTCCATTCGTGGATGGCAGACAATGTCGGCGCAATCTGCGGTGACTTCGCAAGCGGGCTCCAGATCGGCACCAGACCGAACCATTCCAGCGGGAAACCATGGGCGTTGCTTGCCAGAAACCCCGAGACAGGCATGATGATCAAAAAGTCGTAGAGCAAACCGTGGACCGTGTGTGCGGCCATGCGTTCCATCCCTGCCCCCTGAATTGGCGGGGCAGGTGCAACCAGCCGCGCACCAACCTTGAGCAACATGACCCAGAGAACGAGGAAGCCAAGGCTTTCATGGACGAGATAGAAATCGAGTTTGACCTCGTCCTTCACGAAGCCGATCATCAGACCCAGTGGCCATGTCAGAAACACAAGCAGTGCCACGATCCAGTGTAACGCCCGCGAAACCCTGCTGTATTTCGTGACATGATGTCTCAGGTCATGGGCCATTCCTTTTCCTCCTCCAGAAACAGGCGACGCTCACCATACCGGCAAAGTACACGGTTCTACGCAGTCGGTATGTACTCCGGTATGGATACTGCATGCGCCGAATTGGATACTGACGATATTTTGCGTCCAGCGGGCAGATTTCTATCAAATGATATCTGGATTGACTGCCTTTATGTAAATTTAGCGAATCTGAAAATATAAAAAATATGCAACCTAAAATAATAAATTGATCTATAAACATTTAAAAATACAAACTTAAGAGTAAATAATTGAGAAATATTTTCTGATTTGTTATTACTTCAACATTAGTTCGACTATCAGTGTTGACATATAACGGAAATGAATGCAGCCTAATGAAGCTCTCTCGAAAGTATGAAATCTTGTCTAATAGCGGCCTGTAGTCTGGAGGATGGACTGTAGATCGTTCAAAGCCTTGGGAGGAAGTTTCGCTTTAACGGGGAACTTCAATGATTGATCAGGCTAGGCTCCGAGTTGCGACTGTCGGAGCAAATAGAGAGACTATAAAGAGACTTTGCGACAATGTTTCACTCAGTGGAACGGCAATATTCGTCGACGAAATACGTGAATTTGAGAAAATTTCCGATTTCATCGTTCGAACATTGCCAAATATTGTTGTCGTCGGGATAGGGGATAAACTGTCTGAGTTCGACGGACATATTGTTGTCCGCGGGCTGCGCAGTGCACGTAGCACCGCGGCGGTCATCTGTGTGGTCAACGACGATTTGGTAGAGACCGCACCAGACATATACGCCGCAGGCATACACAATATCCTGCTTGTCTCGGACATAGCGATGGAGTTTTCTCGCGCAATCGGCATCATCGGCGGCGGCGGCACTTACATAAGTCGCCGCATATTCAGCCTCATTCGTGAGCCTAACATCCGCTCGTTCTATGCTGCCCTCAACAATACACCTCTCGCATCAGTAGAGACCGGGTCTGGACCGCTTAGTCAGCGCGAGGAAATGGTGCTGAAGCTGTTTGCCTTCGGTTTCACTACCAAAGAAATAGCTTCAGAATTAAAAGTCAGCGGAAAGACCGTTGAAACATACAAGGCCAGAGCATCAGATAAACTTGATCTCAAATCTCGTGTGTCAATAGTAAAATATGGATATAGCAGTGGCTGGTTTTCATTTTTGCTGAACTAATAATCAAATTAAATCTTATAATTTTAGCTGCGACGAGACATCGTCGCGGCATTTTGTCTTTGTACGATAATTTAATAGTTAATTAAATCTTAATATTTCGCTTTTTCCTGACTTGAACGGGATTTTTACCGACATAAGCTGAGACACACGGGCCGAATACGAATTAGAGAGCCGTATTTCGGGCCCGTTATGTGAACCAAGCTATGACGGGAGCAACGTCCAAATGGCACGTATCAGTATATTTGGCATCGGGTATGTGGGGGTAGTTTCGGCTGCATGTCTTGCCAGTGACGGGCATGACGTTGTTGCAGTCGATGTCGATCCTAACAAAGTCGACAAGGTCAACCGCGGCGAGACGCCGATCGTTGAGCCTGGCCTCGACATCATGATCAAAAAAACAGTCGAACTCGGCAAACTGCGGGCATCTCTGGACATCGCAGAAGCCATCGCTGACACGGATGTGTCCTTCGTCTGCGTCGGCACCCCGAGCGATCCGGATGGCGGAGTTGGCTTGGCTTACGTCAAACAAGCCTGCATCCAGATCGGCAAGGAAATTGCCGCTAAGGGGCGATACCATTCGGTCGTGATCCGCTCGACGATCGTGCCGGGAACCATGGAGTCGGTTTGCATACCGCTTCTCGAACAGGCATCGGGACTGGTCGCCGGTGTTGATTTCGGTGTGGGCTATTATCCGGAATTTCTGCGCGAAAGCACGGCAATCGAGGACAACTACAATCCGGGCCTCATCGTGTTCGGTGCGCTCGATGAGCCAACGCTCGACGTCCTGAAGGAAGTGAATGCAGGGTTGCCTTGCCAGCTCAGCATCGTCTCCCTCGCGACAGCAGAGATGATCAAATATACCAGCAACTCCTGGCGCGCGACCAAAGTCACGTTCGCCAATGAAATCGGCAATATCGCCAAATCCCTAGGCATTGATGGTCAACAGGTCATGCGGGTCCTTTGCTCCGATGGCAAGGTCAACATGTCGCCTTACTTCATGCGTCCAGGCTTTGCTTTCGGCGGCTCCTGCCTTCCGAAAGACGTACGTGCATTGCGCCATCTCGCCGCAGCCAAGGCGACCAATACACCGCTTCTCGATGCTGTGCTGATCGCCAATGCTCGACAGATCGAACGGGCAGAAACAATGGTCGAAAATACTGGCGGGAAATCAGTCGGACTTGTCGGCATCAGCTTCAAGGCGGGCACTGACGATCTGCGGGAAAGCCCACTGGCAGATCTTGCCGCACGTCTGATCGCCAAGGGCTACGGCCTGAAAGTCTATGATCCGAGTGTGCGCGAGGCCTACGATAACCAGATGACGGGTTCCGGGCGCGGCAACAATACCATTCCCGATCTTCAGGACCGTCTCGTTGAAGGCATCGGTGAACTCATCGACACCTCGGACATCATTCTCATCGGAAATCGCTACGACGAAACGGTCGATCCGCTAAGCGAAGCGGTCACCGAAAAGTCCTGCGTCGACCTTGCCCGTCTGACGGCGGGCCTTCGCTCGAACGGTCGTTACGAAGGCATTTGCTGGTGAGGTCGCAACGATGATCAAACATGCGCTCTACCTGACGACAGTTTGCCTTTTGCTGCTGTTCATTCCTTTCGAGGAACTCTCCAAACATATCGGTCTTGCGTTGACCATCGGCATTATCGGCGCTTGGCGGTATAGCTGGGGAGCTGTCAACTTCATCAGAGCGCATGTCTTCGTTCACTTCGTGCATCCACGCCGGCGGGCGGTGGTGGAAGGACTTTACGGACAACAGCGCGTGCCCGCCCATGCCTTCTTTCTGGCAACCAGCTACAAGATCGAGCCTGAAATCTCGACAACCGTTTACCGCTCCATCTTTGCGGCGGCAGGGGCATCGAGAGGGGGGGCAACTGTTGTAGCCTCCGTGGTTGAGGCTGCGGATGAACGATTGATCCGCAGCATCTTCGAATTGACGCCTGATATGCAGGGAAACGTCCGCCTGATCATCGACCGCATTGCCGGAACCGGCAAGCGAGATGCTCTTGCAACGTCTTTGCGCATCATCGCTCGCCAATGTCCGAGTGACAGAGATGTCGTCATCTTCGTGGATGGCGATAGCTGCCCGCCCCTCGACATTGTCGAAAAGTCTGCGCCCTTCTTCTGTGATGACAAAGTGGGCGCCCTGACCACGGACGAACGATGCGAAGTGCCTAAACCAGGTTTATTCCGCGACTGGTTCAACCTGCGCTTCACCCAACGCCAGATGATGATGTCTTCGATGGGTCTCTCAAAACGCATCCTGACGCTGACCGGCAGAATGTCGGTTTTCCGGGCGACGCTTGCTTGCAACAGCGATTTCATCCGCATGGTGGAACGCGACAGCATGGATCACTGGCGTCTGGGACGCGTAACGTTTCTGACAGGTGATGACAAATCAACCTGGTTCTGGCTGCTGAAAAACGGTTGGCGGATGCTTTATCTTCCAGATGTTAGCAGCCTGTCGATGGAAACCCAGCCACATCCCGGTTTCGTGCACTCTGCCGTGGTTCTGATGGTGCGCTGGTTTGGCAATATGCTGCGCACCAACGGGCGAGCCCTTGCCCTTGGCCCTGGCCAGATCGGCGCATTTACATGGTGGTCGCTGCTGGACCAGCGCATATCGATGTGGACGACTTTGCTTGGTCCAGCAACGGTTCTGGTGTCGGCAATCTTCGTTCATCCGCTGATCCTTGCTGCCTACATCACCTGGGTCATGATCACGCGCTATGTCTATTGCCTCGCAATCATGAGTTTCCGGCCAAACTTCCCGATCAGCTATCCTTTCCTGCTGTATTTCGGTCAGCTGGTTGGCGCAGCGGTCAAAACCTTCGTGCTGTTCCGCCTCGACCGCCAGAAGTGGACACGGCAGTCCGCCAGCAAAACGAAGGTGCGACAGCCGCTGTCGCTACGACTGAAATCCCTGACGTCATTCTATCTTCATGCAGTTGCCACGGGTTGGCTGCTGCTCACCGCAATCGCACTTAGTTGAACCCAAGCAACAAGGAACGCGCATGACTACGAGCGAGCACAATGGCCAAGAGCGGTCAAAAGAGGTCTTTTCGGAAGCGGCATCGGCGTTGCATTCCGGGAATGAACATCCCTCCATCAACCTCCCCTTCAGCGTCGTCATCGATGGTCGAACCTACGACGGACTTTCCGTGTCGATGGCGCAAGCCAAGGTTAGCGGTCTTGCGGCCCCTGGATTGACGCAGGCAACACGTCTGGCGATGTTCCGTTTCGATTTCGGGGCTTTTGTCTTTTCCCTACCCATCGCCGTCATCGTCGACATGGCAAATTCGGAAACAGGACAACTGGCTCTGACATTCTCGGAGCCCGCAGGTCCTCATATGCCTCAGCTTCGTTACATCCTGAACGCCTGGCTGGCGGGGGATGTGGTCAACCTTCATGATATGCTGCAGGCCAAGTCAAGGCTGCCGAAGAATGCGGGTGGTGCGAACGCTCACACGACCTCAGGTCGATTGTTGAGTAAACTGCTGGGCATTACCATTTCCGCTGCTGCGTCGGTTCTTTTCATCTTCGGTGCGTCAGCTCTGGTGTCCAATCGGGTGTACCAGCACAATGTCGAAGGCCCTGCTCTCGCCGTCTGGAACGGGCCCGTGCTGCGTGCCACCACGTCCGGTCAGCTCTCTTTCTTCGCGAGTAACCCGGTAAGCAACCAGCCGCTTTATACGATTGAAAGCTCATCTGGGGCGTCGGTCACGGCGGTGATGCCTTGCGATTGCACGCTGAGAGATCAGTATGTCGCTCAGGGCTCAACAGTTCTGGCAGGCGATCCTGTGGCGCAATTGACTGGCGCCGGCGACACTCTGGTGGTCGAGGCACGCTTTTCGTCGAAGGACCTCAACGCCTTATCCGACGACGCCGCGATCAAAATGACCATGGCGGATGGCACCTCCCTTCCCGCTCGTTTGGCCAACGTAAAATCCAAGGGTGCCAACGTCGATCCCGCCGCGATGATGGTCGTCACGCTCAAGCCTGACGCGCCCATTCAACCTTCCAACGCCAACAAGCCGGTGCGCGTATCGATTGATACTACGCCCGTCTGGCTTGCCGCAATCAACGATGCGGGTGCCCGTCTGATCTCACCCCTCAGAAACTGGAAACCATGACCATGAAACCCTCCAAGATCTATCCTCTGATTCTTTGCGGTGGTTCTGGAACCCGGCTTTGGCCGATGTCACGCGAAGAACAGCCAAAACAGTTCCAGTCGATTGAAGGTAAGGGCTCTATGTCCTTCTTTCAGCAGACGGTGCAACGGCACCGTGGCGGAATGTTCGCAACGCCGATCGTGTCCGTTGGGGAACGCCATCTGGAAACGGCGTCACGTCAATTGGCGGAGATTCAGTGTAAAGCACATATCATCACAGAACCGATGGCTCGTAACACCGGTCCCGCCGTGTTGGCCGCAGCCATGTATGTGGCGGGTGCAGAGCCAAATGCAGTACTCGTCGTACTGCCATCGGATCATGTGATTCAGGGAGACCTCAACGGTGTTGTGCAGTCCATGCACAAAGCAGCGCTGGACGGCTTGATCGTAACGTTCGGCATCCGCCCGACATTTGCCGAAACCGGTTACGGTTACATCATGGATGGCGGGGTCTTCGATAACTATCCGGGTCTTCACCGGGTAGAGCGTTTTATCGAGAAGCCGGAACTGAGCATCGCTCATTCGCTTTTCGAAACGGGTTCTGCCTACTGGGCGTCCGGCATCAGCATGTTCCGGGCCGATAAACTCGTCAGCGAATATCGTTTGCATGACCCGGCCACTTACGACGCCGTGCAGATATCCCTGAACGACGCCGAGCCCCTGTCTGGAAATCGGGGCATCGCGCTTTCGGCCAAGGGGTTTCTGAAGGCCCTTAACCTGCCGACTGAAAAAGCGATCTTCGAGCGGACGAAGGATATTGCGCTCGCGCCAGCCGATATCAAATGGGACGATGTCGGCGCCTGGAACTCGCTGCATTCCATCGGTCATAAATGTGAAAATGGTAACGTCATTTCCGGTGATGTCGTGATGCACGACACGCAGGATTCGCTGATCAGGGGTGGAGACCGGCTTATTGCAGTCGTTGGCATGACGGATGTGATCGTCGTGGATACCGACGACGCGCTTCTGGTTGCTTCCAAGCATCGTTCGCAGGACGTCAAGAAAATCGTCGAAAAACTGGTGTCGTCAAAGCGGGCGGAAGTCAGCACTCACCGCAACCAGTTCATGGAATGGGGAACCTTCAAGTCCATTCACACCGCAAACGGCGTCACAATGAACCTGCTGACGATTGCACCCGGAAAGCAGGCGCGGATTTTGGGTGGCACCAATCGGAGCCATATCGTTACGGTTTTAAGCGGCACCGTCCATTTAAAGTCGGGCGCTATGGGTATGCCGGTGCATGCGGGCAGTGCGGAAATGTTCCTCACTGCCGACTACGCGCTGGTCAGCAACTACTCCGATTTGCCTGCCGAACTCATCGAGATCACCTGCGAGATCAAACCGTCCATTCAGCAACTGCCGCTTCCCACAATCCCGGTGGGTGCTTTGCAGCAGGCGATGGGAGTGGAAGACTATGTCTAAAGCGCTGATCGTAGCATTAGTTTTATCGGCCACTTTGGCGGTCGCTTTGCCACAACCATCTCTGGCGACGGATGCGGGTAGCGCGTTGCCGATGCCCGCAGCATCCCAACAACGGCTCAGCGCCGCCAAGTTCGGTACGGTCATTCCCATTGCTACGGTCGGTGCAAGCCAGGGGCTTTTTGCCGAACTCGAAAAGCACATCAGTCCAGACATAACGGCAATCGTCATCGAAAGCGGAACCTTCAGCTTGACCGAGCTTGCCGCTGCCGCCGCTGGCAAACGTCTCGAAGGAACGGTTCAAAAACAAGGTCAAAGCTTCCAGATCACGGCACCGCTCGTGATCTGGAAAGGAGCGGAGCTTCGGATCGGGAAAGGTGAAAAGCTTTTCCTCGACGGGACGAAATCTGCCCTGATTATCAATGCGGGAACATTGGTCGTCAGCGAAGCCTCGGTAGACGCACGCGCATCCTCACAGGCCGGCAATCCTTTCCGGCCCTTCATTCTGACCGTTGCCGAAGGCGGCGCGACGATCAAAGATAGCCATATCAGCAATCTTGGCTTTGGATCGTTTGCAGAAGCGTCGGGCCTATCTTTCCTTGGCCGTGGCTTCTCCCTGTCCACGCCCAATATTCGGATCACGAACAATACGATTTCGGGTCTTGTCAGCCTCAGTTTCATCAAGGCGAACGGGAGCGTCATTAGAGACAACCGCCTGACCGAGATGTTGGCCTCCAACATCGTCGTGCAATCGGCATCCAACGTCACCGTGCAGCACAACAGTCTGACCTCGTCAAAAGGCCACGGGATTAGAGTGACCAGCCGCAGCCAGCAGGTGAAAGTGCAAGACAACGACATCATGTCCAGCCAGGGCCATGGCATCTTCGTGGATGACGGCTCCGTTCTTGTCACCGTTCAAGGCAACCGAGTCGAAAAAAGCGAACTTTCGGGCATCGTCATCAAGGGAAGCGGCTGCAGCACGGTGTCCGATAATCTCACCGCCAGCAACAAACTCAGTGGCATCCGTGCCGAGGAAAGTCTGAGTGTTGAGATTTCGGGAAATTACATTCGCAAAAATCATGATGGCATTTCGCTCGAGGAGCAGGCCGGTGCGATGTCGACAGACATTCATGGCAATGTCTTCTCGCGCAACGCCATCGGCATTCGCTCAGATGGACACGGTGATCTGCGGCTCTCAGCCAACGATTTTTCTGCGCAATGGCCGCGTCTTTTCGCAGGCGCAATGGCAGGTGCGACTGGTCGATATCTGGGTGCACACGACGCCCGGCCAGATTCCGAATTCATCGTGAACGGCGAGCAGCGGCCTGCCACTGTCCAACTGGCGACTTTCTCAGCTTTCGGTCTTGCGGCCTGCAACAAAACGATAGGTGGCTGAAATGGTATTTTCATCCGAAATTTTCCTGTTCATGTACCTGCCATGTTTTCTCATCGCCTATTATCTGACGCCACCAAGGTTTCGGTCGCTGACGATCCTGATCGGGTCTTACGTGTTTTACGCTTGGTGGAGAGTAGACTTTCTCGGCCTGTTGTTCGCCACGACGGTCTGGGTCTATTTCTTTGCGATCTTCATCGAGAAAAATCTTGGTCGTCCATTGGCGAAAACGCTGATGGTGGTGGGCATCACGGGCTGTCTGCTTGTCCTTGGAGTATTCAAATATCTGAATTTCTTCATGGATAGCATAGCCGCCCTTGGCGGCACGACACCGGACGCAATGGGTTTTCACTGGCGGCTCATTCTGCCAATCGGCATATCTTTCTATATATTTCAGTCCGTCAGCTACCTTATCGATGTCTATCGGCGCGACACGCCCGCAACCCGTAACTTCATCGATCTCGCAGCGTTCAAGGCCCTGTTTCCGCAGCTTGTCGCTGGACCGATCCTGCGGTTTCGCGATCTTGCGGGTCAGTTTAAACATCGCGAGCACAGTCTTCAGAAATTTGCTGATGGAACAGCACTCTTCACGATTGGCCTTGCCAAGAAAGTGCTGATTGCCGACAGCATCGCGCCGCTTGCCAATGCCGTCTTCTCCAACCCTGCACCAACTCTCGTTGAGTCCTGGACTGGCGCGATTGCCTATATGCTCCAGCTTTATTTCGACTTTTCTGGATATAGCAACATGGCCTGCGGTCTAGGGCTGATGATCGGATTTCAGTTCGTCAAAAACTTCGACATGCCCTATACGAGCCGCAGCATTACCGAATTCTGGCGTCGCTGGCACATCAGTCTGTCGACATGGCTGCGCGACTATCTCTACATCTCTCTCGGCGGCAGTCGGCTTGGGCCCCTGCGCACATACATCAATCTGTTCCTCGTCATGTTGCTGGGTGGCTTGTGGCACGGCGCAAACTGGACATTCGTGATCTGGGGTGCATGGCACGGCGGTTGGCTGGCAATTGAACGGGCAACAGGTTGGGACAAACAGGCCGCACGTCATTGGGTCTCGTTACCCCTGACATTGCTGCTGGTTTTGTTAGGCTGGGTCGTGTTCAGGGCAGAAAATCTGTCAATCGCGGCAAATATCTATACCGGCATGCTGGGCTTCAACGGTCTGTCGCTCACCTCCGCACTGTCTCTCGCCTTCACCCGCGAAGCACTTTTGATGCTTCTTGTCGCAGCCTCTGTCGCAGCATTCGAGCCCTGGCTGCGCGATCTGTTCCAGCCGGAGCAGGACGTGACCTTTGGCTCCGACGGAACAATGGTGATGCAGACGTCGATTGCCTTGCCGTTGACCATACTCCTGCTGGGTGTCGTGACGGTTCTGAAGCTCGCAGATAGCGCCTATTCCCCCTTCCTCTATTTTCAATTTTAGGAGCCAGACCATGACGGCAATTCGTTCGTCTCTTGCAATCCAGCTTCTGATACCTGCTGCGCTATTCGGCTATGCGGCCTTTGCCAACTTCGGCATGCCGGAGCACTTGCAGCCCGCCCATGTGGAGGACGATCTGTCACTGACATCCGTTTTGAATGGCGGCATGACAGTGCATCTGGAGAAACTCTATCGTGATGGCCTGCCCCATCGGCAACTCGCGGTCGAAATGATCGGCGCTGCCCGATACCTTCTCTTGGGCGAAGGTCGCCGAGGCGTTGTCACAGGACAGGACGGTTATCTCTTTACGGATGAGGAGTTCCGCGCACCCTCTGATCTCGACGTTTATCTCACCGCATCCGTCGAGCAAATTTCTTCGATCTCGAAGACATTGAGCGCAAAAGGCGTGCAGCTCGCCATGGTTCCACTGCCAGCAAAAAGCGATGTCTATGCAGATGAGGTGGAACAGCCCGCAGCCTCGTTTTACAGCGAAAAACTCTATGATGACTTCCGAGCGAAACTTGAGGCGCACGGCATTAAAACCGTCGATACACGCTCGGTTCTGATGTCTGCGCGGCAAGACCGTCAGGTATTCCTCAAGACCGACACACACTGGACACCTGCCGGTGCGCAGGCAGTCGCCGGTGCCGTTGCGGCACAGGTGCTTGGTGAAAAGCCCGGACATTATGAGATTTCGGAAGGCGCTGAAGACCGCGTCGAGGGTGACCTCGTGAAGTACGTGACAGGCGGAGTTTTCGCACTGCTCGTTGGTCTGGGAAGCGAGACTGTGACGCCCTATCACTTGTTGCAGAAATCCGGTGACCAGCCGGTCGATGATATCTTCGGCGATGCAACGAGTATTCCCGTGGCACTCGTCGGCACGAGTTACAGCGCCAATGAACTCTGGTCCTTCGCGTCGTTTCTCTCATTCCAAAGCGGATTGGACGTCGCCAACGCAGCGCTGGTTGGCCAAGGGCCTGTCACACCCATGCGCCAGTATCTTGCCTCCTTGGAGCACGCGGAATCCCTTCCTCAAACGGTGTTATGGGAGTTTCCTGTCCGTTTTTTGACCGATGCCAAGTTATGGGCAGAAGCGCCAACAGCAAAGGAGGTGGTCAATGCAAAGCTTTGACATCTCACTCATCAGGATTTGCGGCTTTGTAGTCCTGACATCTGTCATGATTTTAGGAGCAGTGTCAGACGGCGATGCGCAGCCGCGCCGGAAGGTTGGTTTCATCTCCGGCATTACCCGCACGGACCAGCTTCCCACACCGGAATTGCGTGATGCGCGCAAGCGCATGGTCAAAAACCAGCGTATATCCTATCGACAACTTCAGGTCCTGGCGGATCGCGGCGATAGTCTCGCAGCCTTGCTTGTTGCCAAGCAGCTTTATCAAAAGCCGGAACTTGCAAAGGATTCCTTGCACTATTTTACGATGGCTGCCGCTGCCGGTCGATCAGGAGCCATCAAGCCGCTTGTGGCACTGGTGCGCAAAATCCAGCCTGAACCTGCCAATCAGAAACGTCTTGCTGCGGCTGAAGCCGCCTTGCGGGCCCATGCAGCACGCGGTGATGAGGCGGCGTTCGAGGGGCTTATGTCCGCGTATCGCTCCGGCACGCCCTTCGAAAACAGTCCGGCAAAATATGCTGAGTTCCGCGCCAATGCCGCCCATCGCGGCAATGCCACTGCCGCATTGGAAGAGGCAATCAGCCTTATCTCGACCAGCGGCATGACGACCAAGCGTAATGAGATCGAAGCTTATCTGGTGGTTGCCGAACGCTCCAGCGACTTGAAGACCCAGAGTGTGGCCGGTGCGCTTCGGCGTAAGCTTGCTTCCGCTGCGGCAACGGAAACACCGAAGTCTGGAGACATGAATGAGTAGTATCTTGAACCTTCATACGCCCCTCATCGTGTCTTTGATGTGCATGGCTTTGTTCTCGTCTCCGGTCATAGCCTCTGACTTCGGCTGCACCGGCTTGGAAGAAGACCCGCTTGTTGCATCGGTGGAAGGCAAGGACGGATATTTTTTTCGCGTTCTCGCAGACATCAGAATGCAGCATCAACTAGGTGAGCATACGGCAAAGCAACTTGCCGAAGTGGCACGGGCATTGGAGGCCAACGGCACCACGCTGATCTATGTGCCGATCCCCACAAAAAGCCTGACAATGTCGCAATATTTGCCGGACCGCACCTACGAGTTGGGCTTCAATTACGATATCGCCAAGGTTGCCTATGACGAGACGCTCGCTAAGTTGCGCCGCAATGGCGTCGTGACGGTTGATGTCCTAAAAGCGCTGCAAAACAATGACCGAAAGCACCCTCCTTTTTTACAAGCAGATTTCCACTGGACAGCATGGGGCGCGCAAGCTGCCGCAAACGAAGTGGCCGCCACGATAAAAGCCTTGCCGGGCGCAGAAGGCTTGCAGACCGCAGCTTTTGAAACAAAGTCGGCCGGTCGCCAGCAGATCATTTCCACCATGCGCCGCTTTTTGCAGGCGTCCTGCGTGTCGTCTTTGCCAGCTGCTGAAATGGACGCGTTCGAAACGACGGAAGTCATAGCCTCGGGTGGCGCGCAGCTTGATATCTTCGGCAATACAGATCAGGGCGAACAGGTTGCGCTTGTCGGCACGAGCTTTTCCGATCTCGCTCCAGCCAATTTTGCAGGCTTCCTTTCCCAGGAACTGGGAACATCCGTCAACAATTATGCTGTCTCAGGCGGAAACCAGTTCGGTTCCATCACCGCTTACATAACTTCCGCTAATTTTGCAGAGAAGCGGCCCCGCTTTCTGATCTGGGAAAACCCGATCTACAACAATCTCGGCAAATTTGGAGATGCGCCCTTGCGCGAGCTTGCCGCCGCCGCAGTCAAAGTTTGCGATGGCGAGGCATCACCGACATTCTCCACCTCAACCGCAAACGTACTCGATGTGGCGCTAAAGCCCGAAAGCCTTGAAGGCCCGTCCGTCATCCTGGCCTATGCCGGGAATGAGAACAGCCGTTCAGCCATGCTCCGTGTTGGACTTGAAGACGGTGACGTCATCGAAACGCAGATTTCACGTCCTGCTCGCGCAGCATCAAGCGGGCGCTATTACTTCCCCTTCGATGCCAGATCCAAATCGGTCAAGAACGTCCAAATCACATTCGACACCCTGTCTCCCGAAAGCGCCGGTGTGAGCATTTGCCACTCGGCCAGCACAAAGGACAACTGATATGAACCATAAAACGACGTTTTCGATAGCCGTACTGGTCGCAGGTTTCACAGTTACCGCCGGGTATGCACAGGATGCCGGACTATACGGCAAGGCGGCCGATCCCAAGGCCTCATTCGTGCGGGTTGTCAGCTTTGATCAGCAATCTGCCACGATTGGTGGAAAGCCGGTGCCACCGACGCAAGGCGTCTCGCCCTATGTGAATGTGGATGCCGGCTCCGTCGAGGTGTCCTCTGGCGGACAAAGCAGGGTCATGACGGTCGAACCGGGCAAATATTACACGATGACGATGGGGGGAACCGGTGAGCGGGTCTTTAGTGACGCGGTCAAGAACGATCCCGCCAAGGCACAGCTTTACCTCTACAATCTCAGTGACCTAGCCAGCGTCGACCTGTTTGTTCCAGCAGCAAAGGCCGTAGCGCTCAAAGGCGTGGCAGCCGGTGAAAGCAAGGATGTGGCGTTAAAAGCGCCGCTGTCACTGTCCTTTGAGATACAGAAAGACGGTGCTGCCATTGCAACGACGGAGACGATCGATCTCAAGCGCAAGGCGGCCTACTCCATTGTCATCAGCGGTGCAGACGGTCGCTACAGCGCCGTCGCACTCGAAAACAACCTTTTGCAGCGATAGGAGGCCATGATGTCCTTTTCTCCCAAAAACCGTGGCGCTATCGGCCTCCTGCTTTCCTCTGCCCTGTTGGCTTTCTCAAGCACGAGTGCGTGGGCGGCGGTGTCAGAGCCGCTTAAAATCGAGTTTCTGCCCCCGGCAGTGGAGCCAGCAAATATCTGCATCCAACGCGCGACCGATGACGATATCTCGAAGCGCTGGACATCCTGGGACCAAAAGACGCTACCGAACACGAAAGGCTGGATTATCCTGCGTGAGGCCCAGCGCCTGCGCGACATGGATGCGACGCGCAATTTCCAGATTGTCGATAATATGATTGAGCGCCTGGGTGAGCGAAACGACCTCTCTGCCAATGACGTCATGGCGGAACGCATCTCGCTCTATTTGCGAGCCAGTAAAATCGCAGAGCTTGAGCAGTCAGGCCTTCTGAAAAAGCTTTTCGAGCTTGGCAATGGCATGTCTGCGCGTGAAATGAAGATGGCGGCAGACCTTATCGCGAGTGGCATCGTCAAGGATCAAGGCGGGCAAGAGGCAGTCGAAAAATTGCTCGTGCGGGCAGCGTCGAACGGCCATGCCGATGCGTTGCTGACGCTGGCGAAGGCGCAACTGGATGGAAAGTCCACACCCGGCTGGGATATGGAGCCGTCATTGGCCATCACCATGGCGCTGGGTTCCATGGTCGGCAAGCTGGACGACAGAATTTGCGAGCGTATTGGGCGTATCGCGCGAGAATTCGAAAAGGGTGAAGTCGTCGCGGCAGATCGACGCATTGCTGAGGCATGGCTGAGGGTTGCCGCGGATTTGGGTGATGGGACGGCTGCCTGGAAAGTGGCCCGCTACCATATGGAAAGCACGGCCATCGAAAAGGATAACGACATTCTGCTGCGTTATCTAAAAATGGCTGCCGACCACGGCATGATACCGGCGATGGTGGAACTGGCCAAGATTTACAATGCGGGCGCCATTGTCACAAAGGACGAAGCGCTGGCCCGAGAGTATTTCATCAAGGCTGCGGATGAGGGCAATCGCGCCAGCCTGACGCATCTTGCCGCCCTTTACAGAGCCGATACTGACGATCTCCGCTCCATCCAGGCATATGAGGAAACATTGCGAAAGCTTTCGGAGTTGCCTCAACCTCCCGCATGGGCATTTTCCCGGCTTGGAAATCTGACTCTGGAAAAGAATGGACAATGGGCTGGTGAGGCCGAAGCAACCGCTCTGTTTGAACAGGGCGCAAAGCTGCGGGATGTAACATCCATGCATAGCCTTGCCGAAATGCGTCTGCGACACGTCGATGAACCGGGCCGCTTCAACGAGGCGACCAACCTGCTTCGTTCAGTGCTCGAAAATTATGGCGTCACCGGCACCGTCAACGATCTGAAAGCCGCCTATCTTTGCCGCAGACCAGGTGGGCCTGATTTTCAGGAAGCAGCCAAGTGGCAGCAAATGAACGACGAGGATGCTGCCGCGAACTGGCCCCTCTGGCGCATCGTAAAGCTGGTACGTCGCCCCGATGCTGTTGAAATAGCAGCCTTGCAGTCCGAGGCCCTTTATGGTCGCGCCGATGCGTTGGCCGCTTATCTCTATTATCTCAAATCGACCCGCGCGGATGAGGCTACGCTGAAGGAATGGACAGCCAAGGTCGTTGCAGATGGCGATGCTGGGATCGGCCATGCCAAGCTGTTGCTGGCTGCAGCGACAAACGACAAAATGACCCAGGAAGCGCTGAAACTGTATGTTTCGGCAGCGGAGACCGGATCGATCGCCACTCAGGTTGCCTCTGCAAATGCAGTTATTGCAAACCTTCCCGAAAATGAGACGCTGAGAAAACTGGCACTGAACTACCTTGAAAAAGCAAGCGCAGTGGGCAACGGCCGCGCAATGCGCGCGCTTGCCTCTTTACGGGGGACAAGTAGCGTATATGCACAATATGCAAGGGTCATTTCGACCAATGGAGACGCTGCCGCCTTGATGTTTGCGGCAGAGGCCGAAGGCTCTGTCGGTGAACAAAGCCGCCTTCTATCAATGGCTTCATCCATTATGGACTGTAACTTCGAAAATGCCTTTGCTTTGGCGAAAGCCTACGGCCCGATTGACCGCGCAAAGGCTGACAGCTGGATGCGTGTCGCGGCAGAACTGACCGAACGCCGCGGTTGGCGGTTCAGACTTCTTGGCGACGTTGCATCGGACGGTCAGGGCAAGGACATTCCCGATAAAGCTCTCGCTCTTTACGAAGATGCCGTACGCTTTGGCGACATGAAAGCGGAAATGGTTCTTTTGAGCCATTACTCCGATCCCGCCAAGAAGAGTTACTCGAAGGACAAGGCCGCCAGCGTCGTTCTGTCATCGATCAAGAATGCGACGCCTGACCAGCTTTATGAACGAGTTGCACGCATCAAGAAAATGAACACACCGGTGAAATCTCTCATCCTTTCGAAAATCGATCTGCACAGTATTTATAAAGCTGCTGCAGATAGCGGAGATCCGGGTGGTATGAGAGAATATGCAAAGTTTATTGTGACGGAACCGAGGCCCGGAGAAGACTTCAAACAGGCGCAAATGCTGCTCGCGACAGCGGCAAACTTCAATGATGTGCCTGCAATGTTGATCCTTGCCCGAAATCACGCCTATGGCATTGGCGGGCCGGTTTCTCTGGATGAGGCTCGGGTCTGGCTGCGCAAAGCATCCGACCTTGGAAGTGACGAAGCCGCAGAAATGCTGGTGGGCATGAACGCGAAGATCAATTGAGGAATAGAAATATGACAGGATTTTTCCTCAAATATGCGGCACTCGCCTTGGGTCTAAGCACCTGCTTTTTCCAAACCCATGTCTTCGCAGCAGACGACTGCCCCGCAGCAACGAAGCCGATCGTAAATATCGATTTGCCTTCCCGATACAAGGATGATGATAAATCCCGTTCGGAAATCGATGAGAAGCTAAACGCTGAGGTCGAAAAATCGCTCGCACCCATCGATGGCTTCATTCGTAATTTGGCGGACTTGGCCAACAAAACACTCGATGAAAAGAAAGCAAGCGCGGCTGCGAAGTGCATTTTTCGCAGCTTGTCAGGCTGGGCGCAAGCTGGGGCTTTGACCCAGGCCGAAACCATGAATGCTCATCTTGCACTTTCCTCCCGAATTGCCGGTATCTCGGCAGCCTATGCCCGAGCCCTGACCGTCGAAAAGCCATCTGCCACGGAGACCAGCTCCATTCAGCAATGGCTGGTCGCTCTCACGCAAAAGCAGATTGTCTACTTTGACACGCAAGCTCCGCCCATGGCCTCTCGGAACAATCACCGGGCATGGGCAGGTCTTGCAGCAGCACAGGTGGGGGCCATTACCGGCCAGCAGAATCTTTTGGATTGGGGCGCGCAGACAAATGAGATGCTGATATGCTCCGCAAATCCCGACGGCAGCTTACCGGAGGAGATGAAGCGAAAGGACAAAGCGCTCCACTATCAGCTACACGCCGTCGCCCCAATCGTAATGACGGCCCGTATTCTCCACTCTTCAAAGCCGGACAGCTTGGGTGTATGTGACGGCAAGCTCGACAAGATTGTAGACTTCACAATTGCCGCATTGGCTAATCCTGAAGTCGTCGCGGATATCGCCGGGACCAAACAAAGCTTCCAAACACGAAAGGAAAAGCTCAAGCCGTTCCAGATCGCCTGGCTCGAAGCGTATCTTTCTTTGCGGGAGGATACCGTCGCACTGGCTCTCGCAAAGTCCTACCGCCCCCTCGCCAACTCATTCCTCGGTGGGAACTTGACACGATATTATGAGCTTTCCAACTAGCGTTGGGGGTTCAACAGCTTGTATGGCAGACACCTTGATCACACCGCCGGCACCAAGCAACACCGATAGCGAGCCCTAATCGTACTGGCCATCAAATACCAGGACTAAGATTGCCGCCGGTTTACAGCATTCGCGAGTTTGAGCGCACGCTCCAAACACGCGGATTGCTGATCGGCAAAGCGCTCTGCTCCGATTTCCATGATAAGCGTCGTATCGGGCATGAAGGTCAGTTCGGAGAAAATGTCTTCCCAGGGGATATCGCCCCAACCAATTGGCAGATGGAGATCGCCGATACCCAAGGCTGTCGCTTCGGCGGGGTGATAGAATTGCTTCATGGAATATGGCAGGCCAAAGCTGTCATGAACGTGTAAGTGGCCCGTTACAGGGGCCATGGCGCGCAATTCCTCACGAAAGTCGAGGCCCTTGAAAGTGGCTTCAATGTAAGCGTGGCTGAAATCGATCAATGCCGCGAGATTGTCGTGACCAACGGCTCTGACAGTTTCTGCGACTTCACGCGGCGTCTGGCGGTATTGTCCAGGCTCGGTGGTGAAGATGTTTTCCAGTACGATCCGCACGCCGTAACTTTTCGCGATTTCGGCCATTTCGAAAAGCGCGTCACGTTCCATCAGGTCCAAATCTGCACCCGTCACACCATCTGTGAGTTGGGCGTGGCCACAGTGGTGAACAAGGACACCTGCACCAAGCCGATCGCACAGTTCAAGCATCGCCCGCACAACCTTCTTTTGCAAATGCAGGTTTTCGCGGTCCATGAAGTTCGAGACTATCTGGCCATGCAGAGACAACTTTTTGAAGCCATATTGCTTGACGATATCAGTCACACGCTGCGTGCGGTCTTCGATGATGCGGCCACCGGATATGATTTCCTCGCCGTAAATGCCGATTTCACAGGCGTCTGCGCCAGTGTCAGCAATAATTCTCAAGGACGAATCCAATGTGGAGACATCACCAGGGCCAGTGGCGTTGCAAAAGCCTACGGCAGAGATGATAGAGGTCATGACAGAGTTTCCCAAGAAATGTGGCTTGGTCGTGAAGGACGAGACGGTCGCAGCGAGCAAAACCATCGACGTACTAGCGAGGTCCCGTGACATGTTGCCGACATTTTCTTGAATATTGGATGACGTCTTTGGTTCACCACTGCCAGAGCGCTCGGCGCGTCTATCGACCGTGGCTATGAGCGCCTATGTAAGGAATATCCCGAATGTAATGAGGAATTTCGTTCCCTTGCGCCGTGTTGGGCAATGTTCGGTCGAGCTTGGCGACGGCGCTGTACAGGTGGCCATCGCGCATCGGTTTCTGGCGGAGGCGACCAACAGAGTCGAAGTGGGGCCGCTCTGTGCGGCCCTCACCTGATCAGAACTGGCGGCGGAAGCCGACGGTTACTGCGTGGCTGTTAAAATCCGTGCTTGATGTCGTGCCATCATTCGCGGTGAAGTCGAAATCATTTGCCGCTGTATAACGATAGCCGATATCGAATGTCGTGTTGGTGAAGAGGTTCGTATCACGCAAAAACGAAATCGTGCTGAGGTCTATGCCAACGCCCGCATCCAGATGATAGGCAAACTTCGTATCGTCGTCGTTCATTTGAACGCCGGTGCCAGATGTGCCCTGGCGACGAAGCTTGAGGTTCATGGCGCCAACACCGCCACCTAGATAAGGTGTGACTGCCGTGCCGGTTGGAACATCGAGATAACCGTTGACGTAGCCCTGGATGGTGCTGGCCGAGCCGAATGATCCACCGCCAGCGCCGATGCCGTCGACCGTATGCTCATCGACATCCGCACGGCCATAGCCGATTTCGAGTTCAAGACGCGGCGAAACAAACCCGTATGAACCAAAGCTGTAACCGGCTCTCAATGCGCTGTAGGTGCCGAGATCATAATCCGTGTTGAAGCCAGAACCTACCGCACTAAAGTCCGTGTCATCCAGAAATGTCAGGCTGCTCAATGTACCGAGGTAGAAACCGCCGGGATTGGCGACAACGACAGGCTCGTTCTGAACAGCAAGGTCTGCGGCAGAAGCAGACGATGCCAGCAGTGCCAACACGCCCGTAAACTTGAGAAGACTTTTCATCTGAAAACCTTTTTGAATCAGCCCCCGCCGATAGGTTGAGCGTGGTTGATTCCGCCTTAGCTGTCTATGACGTCTTTTGTTTTCCGGTATTTTCGAAATTAGAAATGAAAAGAGCGTTGCACCACGGCAACGAATGAGCATGGCGCCTAATGCGAAGGTTTGGTGGGATTTCTGCGCGTTACAACAATGCGTGACGGGTGGTCCGGGAACAAAGTGGCCCAGCGGTTGTTGTTAGTCACGACCTAAAACCGCTCATTTACGGTGTAAAATGGACCCCTACCCTTCCAACGCTACCTTGCCTGTGCTGTCATCTGACGACCTTGAAGAGATAGACCGGTTTCACACTGCGTGGTGCGAAGAAAACAATATCGGGAAAACGGATGAGAGGGCCGCCGAAGTGGCGTCAGCCCTAATCGACTGGTATTCGACAAGCCCTTCCTATCGCCAGCGCACGAAGCTTGACCATCCACCTGAGCTGCCGATCTCCCAGACTATCGAAACGCTACTTGAGCGCCTTGGGCGGGTTAGACAATAATCATTGTAGGCAATGCAGATGCCGGTGCGGGTTGTCTGAGGACTCGTGAGCTCAGTTCAAAGAGCGCGGTCTGAGCTCAACATGAGACCCACCTGCCTGTCCATTGCTCAATCCGCTTCAACCCTATTTCCATCTCGGTCAAAGACATGGAGCTTATCTTCAGGCAGACCAACGCTGATCGATATGCCTGGCTGTAGCAACGCGCGGTCGGATGAGAATAGTTTGAAAGGTAGGCCGTGCACCTTCAAGTGCAGGATGATCCCAAGACCTGTAGGCTCTACCAGTTCGACCTGCGCCTCAATACCGCCCGCTTGAGGAGCCACGATGACGTGCTCGGGTCGAATACCGAGCGTCATCGCTTCGCCTTGTTCGACCGGAAGTTTTCTGCCAAGACCAAGTTCGCTGCCGTCGGGTAGAGCCATATAGCTGCCCTCTGCCTTCTGCACACAATGCCCTTCAAGGAAGTTCATTCCCGGCGACCCGATGAAACCCGCGACGAACAGGTTTGCAGGTCGGTCGTAGAGATCGAGCGGCGCTCCGATCTGTTGAACATAGCCCTCATTCATCGCCACGATCCGTGAGGCCAGGGTCATTGCTTCGATCTGGTCATGTGTGACGTAGACCGAAGTCGCCCCGAGGTCTGCGTGCATGCGTTTAATCTCGGCCCGCATCTGCTCCCGTAGACGAGCATCAAGGTTCGACAGCGGTTCATCGAACAGGAATGCCTTTGGCTGTCGCACGATGGCGCGTCCCATGGCGACACGCTGACGCTGTCCACCGGACAGCGCCTTCGGGCGACGTGCGAGATAGGGGTCGAGCCCAAGTTTGCTCGATGCGGAAGAGACGGCGGCGGCAATCACTTCTTTGGGGCTGCGCCGCAGACGAAGGCTGTAGCTCATATTATCCGCGACGCTCATATGGGGATAAAGAGCGTAAGACTGGAAAACCATGGCGATATCCCGGTCCTTCGGCTTCAGGTCGTTGACCATCTGCCCGTCGATGGAAAGCGTGCCTGATGTAATCTCCTCCAACCCCGCGATCATGCGCAGCAAGGTGGATTTGCCGCAGCCGGATGGGCCGACGAGAACGACGAACTCGCCATCCGCAATGGAAAGGTCAACGCCGTGCAGCACAGGATGATCGCCATAGGACTTGACAACGCGGTTAAGCTCGATGGAGGCCATGGATTTATCCTTTCACCGCGCCAGCCGTCAGGCCTTGCACGAGATATCGTTGAATAAGCAGGAAGAAGAGGCACGCCGGAATGAGCGCGAGAACGCCCGCCGCCATCATTTGCCCGAAATCGACCGAGAACTTTGAGACGAACGTCAGCAGACCGACCGGGAATGTCGCACTCTCGTTTCCTGAAATGAGCATCAGCGCAAAGAGCAACTCGCTCCACGCCGCCGTAAAGACGAAGCCCAGCGTTGCCGCTATTCCCGGCAGCGTCAAAGGCAGGATGATCTGGCGGAACGCCGTGAAGCGGCTAGCACCATCAATCATCGCGGCCTCTTCCAAATCCTTTGGAATGCCGTCGAAGAAGGACTGCATCAGGAATGTGGCGAATGGCACATTGAACGCGGTGTAGACGATGACAAGCCCGGTGAGGCTATTGGTCAAACCAAGCGGTGAAAGCATCTTGAAAATGGGCGCCACCAACATGACCAGCGGAAACATCTGCGTAATCAGCATCAGCGCAATGATCCAGTATTTGCCACGAAAGCGAAACCGCGAGAGGGCGTAACCCGAAAGAGACGACAAAATCGTCACGGCAAAAGCAGTCGATCCTGCCACGATAACGCTGTTCTTGAAGAAGGTCGGGAAGGCACTGTTTTCGATCACGAACCTGTAGTGATCGAAGGTCGCACGCGACGGCCAGATGCGGACACCCTCGCTGTACAGCAGGTCGTTCGGCGTCACCGAAACCTTGAGCAGCCAGAACAGTGGAAAGAGCGCAAAGGCGATGTAAGCGAGGATTGCCAGACGATGCGAAACGGTAACGAGAATTTTGCCGGTCATGGGTCAATCCTTCTCGATGAGGCGCTGGCGCATGATGACGATCAGCATGGAGTAGGCAAGCAGAAGCACCAAAAGCACCAGGGCGATTGCCGAGGCATAACCGAAATCCAGCCGCTTGAAGGCTTGCGTGAAAATGTAGCTTGCAACAATCTGCGTTCGATCCGCCGGGCCGCCATTTGTCATGACGATGATGAGATCGGCGAAATTGGCGATCCACACTGTGCGCAGTAGCACGGTTATGGCAATCGTCGGCGCGAGAAATGGAAGCGTTATCGATGTGAAACGCTGAAGCGGACTGGCCCCGTCTATGGAGGCAGCCTCATAGAGATCGCGGGGTATGGCCTGTAGAGCAGCCAGCAGAGTGATGGCAAAAAAGGGAATGCCCCACCAGACATTTGCGATGATAGGCCCCCACATTGCCAAATTCGGGTCGGCAAGAATGTTGTTGGGAGCCGATAGCACTCCAAGCCACGTCAACCAGTGCGGCAGCGGGCCAATGACAGGATTGAACAGCCATGCCCAATTGAGACCTGCCAGAAAGGTCGGCACGGCCCAGGGCAGGAAAACCAGTGCCTGTGCCAGTCCTCGCCCTGCAAATGGTTTGTCGAGCAGCAGCGCAAGAATAAGGCCGAAGAAGAACTGCAGGAAAACCGATGCCCCGGTCCACCAAAGAGTGTTTTTGAGAGCGCGATAAAATGCGGTGTCCTGTGAAAGCGCTTTTAGATGATCAAGCCCGACAAAGCCGCCGGAAAACGGATTGAGCAATTGAACATCGCGAAAAGCATAGGAAAGACCCAGCAGCAGCGGCACCATCATCACGGTTATGATGAGGACCAGTACGGGTGCGCTGTATAGCCAGGGCTCGGCTGCGACAGCAAGCCGCCGGCGTAATGCGGGTCGACGCTGCGCCATAGGACCGGCGTTTTGAATGTAGGACATGTCTTGCTCCTCAGCGACATAGGGTCATGGCGGCTAAGACGCCATGCGCTGATCCCAGGTGTTCCGGTCTTGCGGCAGGGTCACGCAACGCGCCCTTTTGAGCGCGCTGCGTGTCTCGTTCACTTGGTAGACAGGAACTTCTCTTGGGCCTTCGTCATGTAATCCGCCCACTGCTTGGCAAGATCTTCCGGTGTGATGTCACCCAGAAGAGCTTCCTGCGAGGTTTTGATGACGAGCGAATCCTTGAAATAGGCGAATTCCTGGAGATAGGTCGGCATGGTGGTTGGCACCGCGTTCTTGTCTGCCAACTCGTCGAACCAGCCCTTGAACTGTTCGCTGGCGTAGAAGGGATCCTTTTCCGCAGAAGTGTGGACGGGAAGAGCCCCGGTCTTCTTGTTCCACTCGATATTGCCCTCTGGCCCTTCGAGTGTTTCGATCAGCTTCCAGGACAGGTCCTTGTCCTTCGACGTTGCCATCATCGACCAGCCAGCAAACCCGATGGTCGGGAATGCTTTGCCATCAGGACCCTTCGGCATCGTCATCACGCCGAAATCGTCCGCTTTCATCCGCTGTGCAATCGCAATCAGAGCATCTGGATCCTGATCGAGGAACGCGCAGGTGCCAGAATAGAAACCTGCAACGATTTCATTGAAGCCCCAGTTGACGCTGTCCTTCGGTGCATAGCCATTCTTGTAGAGGTCGATGACATAGGTCAGGCCCTTGATCCAGCCGGGGCTATCGAAGGTCGATTTGCCTTCCTTGGTGAAGAACTCGTTTGAACCCGCCATCGCCGCGCCGAACATGACCCAACCGTTCAGACCACCCGCACCGCCGCGCAGGCAATAGCCATATTTGCCGGGAATGGCCGCAATCTTCTTCGAAGCGTCGGCAAACTCGTCGAGCGTCTTCGGTAGTTCCTTTACACCGGCCTGATCGAGAAGCTTTTTGTTGTAGAACATCGCGCGCAGGTAAAAGCCGTAGGGCAACATGTAAGCGGTGTTCTTGACATCGCGGCCCAGTTCCAAGGCACGTTCGCTCAAACCAGGAGTATGCTCCCACTTGGCCAGATACGGCTCCAGACTTTCGAGCATGTTGTTATTCGCATAAAGCGACAACCAGGTGTCGGGCATTTCAACGACGTCTGGAACGTCGCCCGCTGAAACCATGGTGGCGAATTTTTGAAAGGCTTCGTTCCAGGGAAGCGAAATGATCTCGACCTTCGTGCCGGGATTGGCAGCCTCGAATTTCGCGACGAGAGTTTTCAATACTTCCGTGCGCTCAGGGCTTGTAATGACTTCCACGAGCTTCAGGCTTGTATCGGCAAGCGCCGTACCGGCCATCATGGCGGTGAAGAATGCTGCTACTACCAGTTTTTTCATTTCGTTCTCCCTTTTGTTTTGGTCGGTTCTTTAGAAACGTCAGGCCGCGGCGGAAGCCTCCCTGATCGCGGGTTCAAGGTCATTCCAAAGTGCGTCGGTGCCCTCCAGTCCGACATGCAGGCGCACGGAGCGCGGGCTGATGCCGAACGTATGCGCCGAATTTGGCTGCGCTTTCTGTTCGAGCACCACTTCACCGGGGACGATCAGACTTTCATGCCCGCCCCAGGAAACTCCAAGTTTGAAAAGCTTAAGCCGGTCAGCGAAGGCCCGTACATCGACACCCTCGCGGAATATGAAGGAAAACAGGCCGGAAGTGCCGTTAAGGCCAGCAGGTAGGCGGTTCGCCAAGCCGGGATGGCAGACAGTTTCCACCACATCGAGCGCCTGTAGCCGTGACGCGATTTCTAGCGCCGATTCCTGATGTGCCTTCATGCGGATTGGCAGCGTACGCAGACCGCGTATTAGCAACCATGCATCGAAGGGTGACATCTTGCCACCAAGATAGGGATAGGCTTCCGCACGGATGCGGTCGATCATGGCTTTGGAACCGGCGACGACGCCCGAAACGACATCACTGTGTCCGCCGAGATACTTCGATGCCGAATGGAGAACCAGATCGACACCGAGCGACAAGGGCTTTTGAAAGATGGGGCTGGCCCATGAATTATCTATCACCGAGATGGCGCCATGGCGTTTTGCAATTGCCGCCAGCGCGCCGACGTCATGCGCTTCCATGACCCAGCTTGTCGGGCTTTCCATGTAGAACAGCTTGGCACCGGGCATCGCCTTTTCGATAGCCGCCTCGTCCCGGCCATCCACATAGGTGACCTCGATGTTCATGCGCTTCAACAACGTGCCGAATAGACGGAAGGCATCCGGGTAAACGTGGCGTACTGCAAGGATACGATCTCCGGGCGACACGAATGACAAAACGGTGGACGAAATCGCTGCCATACCGCTCGCAAAACCAAGCGCATCTTCCGCTCCCTCAAGCTTGGCCAGCATTTCCTCGAACATGCGCACCGTGGGGTTCAAGCCGCGGGTGTAAACCGGGCGGCTCTTTTCGCCGCGATAGGTGGCGACCATTTCGTCATAACTGGAGAAGGTGAACAGAGACGTCTGCACGATTGGCGGCACGACCGCGTCGAAAGCATGCACGCCATCATGGGCTACGATTAGAGATGCGGGATCGAAAAGATCGGAGCCATCGCTCATTTGGACATGTCCTTGATATCTTCCTCGACAATTGCGAGAATTTTCAATGTTTCCGCCCGCGCAGCACCGGCGTCTTGGGCGACAATCGCGTTGAAAAGCGTGCGGTGAAATGGAAATGAGCGAGAGGCGAAATCCGGCCTGTCGAACGGCTTGGACCAGAAACGTTCGAAGCCTTCGCGCATCTGCTCTAGCAGTTGCTTGAATAGCGAATTATGGGTTGCGTCGTAAATGGACAGATGGAAAGCGAGGTCGGCCTTGCCGGACGTACCCTCGGCAAGATGGACCCGCTCCATTTCCTCAAGCCGCAGCCGCATCCGCTCAACGTCATCATCGGTCCTGCGGCGTGCAGCCGCCATGGACGCCTCGACCTCTATGCCGCGCCGCACCTCCAGCGTCATAAGCAACGCATCACGAAGGCTTTCGGCCTCAATCGAGATTGGCATGTGCACAGTCGCGCCGGAAATAGGCTTGATCAGATAATTGCCGCTGCCTTTGCGACTATCGATAACGCCCAGCGCCTGAAACTTGCGGATGACTTCGCGAATGGTGGAGCGGCCAACGCCAAGAGCCAGCATCAGTTCCCGTTCCGCCGGCAATCGGCTGCCCGCCTTCAATCCCGCACGCTCGACAAACTCCGAAAGCGCGACCTCAACCTGTCGCACCCGGTCGACAGCGGGCAAAGGCGTCATCAATGCACTTCCGGCACCCTGCTTCATACAAGTCCCAACGCGATTAATTGGTCTGACATCTTACCGATTAACAGAGTTTGGACTTTTATCAAGAGGAGAATCTGATAGCCCACATGCCACTATGGGGCTGCTCGCCAACGGTCATTTGTGTAATTACTGCCGACCTTTAACAGCCACTTGCTAAGCAACTTTCGCGTGCTTAAAAGACCTTCAACTTAATATGTGTTGGAGAGGACCAATTCGTGGAACAGGCAAATTCCCAGACCGGCAAGCGTAAGTCCAAGGCGCTTTGGATTTCCGCAGCGCTTATCGCTGTTGTCGTAGCCGGTGGCATGGGGGCAAAGTTTTTCTACGAAGGGAAAGTCAAGGATTTGATCGCTCGCAGCGGTGCAACAGTAGGTTCCGTCGATGTGTTCGCGAACTGACCCTGCCGCTTGAAGATGGCAAGAATATTCGTATCGCGGCAATCGATGGTCGACCGAAATTATCATTTCTGGATGGGATTCTAGAGATGAAAGACGTTACCATCGACGCGCCCACCGGACAGATATCGATGGCTGAGGTTCGCGTCGAAAATGTTGCTTTCCAGAGAAAGCAGGGCGTGTCGGACCAAGAGCGCGCTAACTCCCTCTCAAGACGGATCGAGCGCTTTAAGGCAAAGAGCATCTCCACGCCTGAGATGGTCTTCACCCAATCCACTCCGACCCTGCAGCAGAAGATCACCTACAAGAACGCGGCTCTCACAGACGTTACCGACGGCCACATCGCGCGTTACTCAATTGAGACGGCCAGCTACGACATCCAGATGGATTTGCCCGATGCCAGCGGCGAGTTGAAAAAGAAGCACGTTGTCGGATCGAACGGGGTGTTGACCGGCCAGGATATCGACCTCGCTTACCTCGCCAGAATTTATTCGGAAAAGGCAGGCCCCAACGATAAGGAAGCAAAACCGCTTTACGGTCCGCTCTCAGTCAAGAACATATCGTTTTCCGAGGGCGACGCACGTTTTGGCTATGATGAAATCCGCAGCGACGGCTTTAGCGTACGCATGCCAGCCGAACCACTTGCGGACACCATAGCTGCACTGACAGCGAACAAAAATCCCAATGAGCTTCCACCAGCCGAGCAAAAAGCGCTTTTGACCAAAGCGCTCTCAATTTTCGACATATTCGGCAAGAGCAACATGCAGTTGCTCGGTTTCAAGGCAGATGTGCCGGATAAGGAAGAAGGGTCGACAGGGAAAAGGGTCAAAGGCGAAATCGACCGTATGGACATGCAGATGGACGGTCGCAAGGTCGACTTCGCCATGAATGGAATGCGGATTGGAAGCGACAACGACAAAATTGGAGTTGATGAGTTGAGCCTGAAGGGCTTCGACTGGACTGCAACCGCAAAAGGTCTCTCCGAAATCGTCGGGCTGGATGAAACTGAACTGGCAACCTTTCAGTTTCAGCGTCTCATGCCGGAAATTGGCCGAATTCGTCTCGGCGGGATCAACATTGATGCCACTGCACCCGAACAGTCGGACGGCGAAACAACCGGAACGCCCGAGCGCATCAAGTTCTCGCTTCGAAACTTCGAAATGGCTCTGACAAAGCCCTTCAACGGCATCCCAACCGATGTCGAAATCAGGCAGGATGACCTTTCACTACCTGTCCCGGCAGACTCGTCGGAGGAAATCTTCATTGAGGCGCGCAAACTGGAATTGGACGCGCTGACCTTTTCCTATGGCTTCTCCGCGGGATGGGATGAGCCGAGCGACAATCTCGATATCCGCGACATTTCCCTCAGCAGCAAGGATTTCGGGAGCGTCAATCTTTCAGGCCTCATCAGCGGCTTCACGCAGGAGTTCTTCTCCCTCGACATCAATCGCGCCCAAGCCGCGCTTTTCGGAATCGCCGGTCGGGAAATGAAGCTTACGGTCAAAGACGAAGGTATGATGGCGAAAGCGATCAAGCTCTACGCCCTGCAAAACGACATGACCGAGGATCAGGTTCGCGGGACCCTCAGCCTAGGCGTCAATGTCATACTGATGCAGATTTCGGGCGAACAACCCAAACTTCAGAATGCAATGGAAGCCCTCGCCCGCTTCGCCAGCGACCCGGGCACCTTGACGGTCACCGCCAAAGCGACAGGCCCCAACGGCCTCGGCATCTTCGATCTGATCGCCGCATCGGAAGACCCGATGCTACTCTTGGATAAGGTCGATATCCAGGCAACTGCTGAGTAAGGAATATGGCCGCTTGAGACGTCCATCGGCTGTGATTTTCTGTTCGATGGCCGAGGGGGCGAAAGGTCCTTGCCCCACTGTAGTTCGGTAATAGGATGTCAAAACTGCGTGTTGCAGCTAATTCATAATGAGAAGCTCAACGCAGTCTGATCCGTGATTGAGACCTAGGCCGAATTCCCTTTGGCCAGTAGAATGAATGGCATATTCATCAAACTGCGGCTGCCCTGACAATCGTAATCGGTTGTAAGCTTCATTATCAGACCTGGTGAAAAGCTGTCGTTCGACGAGGCTCGTTACGGCTTTCTCGGATATGCCGCACCAGCGTGAGACTATGGCGTTATCCATGAAGCCCATATCCTCCGAACTCTCGAGGTTCGCGGCAGCAAAGACTTGTCGAAAATAATCATCATCGATATCGCGTAAAATTGATTCCTTGCCCGGCGCGGTTCTTTTAAACTCCATTTCTCCAAATAGATGAGGCGAGATCGCCATCAGCAGAAACACTGCCACGGCAAGGTAACTGCCGAAAATACCCGCACCTCTCAAAAGAAATTTCAACCGCTCATTCCGACGCCTTGGTGATTGATCATGCTGCAGCGACATCAAAGTTTCTTCGGTCGCTACACCTATTTCAGATGACACAGACATGTGAGATTGTTAATCCTTTGGTTGTGATTTCAGTCACGACGCTTTGTCGATAGATCGCCTTATCTCACATTCGCCAACACGAAAGTTGTGCCAGATATATGTGTTTGAACTCAAACATGACACGACGCCACCTACTTGGTACGGCATGCATGTTTCTGGCCTCATCGACATATCTTCATGCAAACCCACTGGAGAAGCAGGCTTTGCTAAAGCTTTGGGATAAATGGAAGGCCGACTGGCGCCGGATGGAAAAAAGGGCGACCGACCTCGGGTGGCAGGTCACGCCTCTTCGCATTGGACCGCCAGCGTCCGAGTTGCAGGTGCGAGCCATCGAGATTGAGTTTGGTTTGCCTGTGCCGTCTCAAATACGCGCGGTTCTAACGGAACTATCAGGCGAAGTGGAGTTCGGCTGGTACGTTCCTTCTCATCTCCATTCCATGGAAAAGGACGAGATGCCGACGATGAGCTTCAATCGCGGTGCGATCTGGAGTCTGGAGCACATGGAACAGATGGCAATTCCGATCTTTTTGGATTGGAAAAAGGATCTGGCGTCACAGAACCTGTCTGAAGCACCCAACAGGCCGGAGATGTGGGAGCGTCAATTTCCGTTCTACAATCTCGTCAACGGTGACTGGCTGACGATCGACACGTCCGACGCGGACCCCGAAAAGCAGCCCGTTCGATATTTCTCCCACGAGCTGGAGATGATCCACGGGTTAGCATTGGCACCCAATTTCTACACCTTCATGACACAGATGTCGAAGCTTGGTCTTGCGGGCACAGAGTGGGCGTCATGGATGCGCTTCAGCCGCGGCCAGGTGAACGATACTTTTTACCTGAACGCAGACACACCAGGCGCCAAGGCGTGGCTGACGTGGACGGGGCGCAACATGAACGGCAGCGAACCGGACGAACCGCCGGTCGCCGTGGTCGAGAAGACGATAGCAGATGTCGCTTTGCTCAAGGCTGCGCGTGCAAATTCGCTTTCGGGCGTGAATGCAGCACTTCTGGCAGGTGCAACACCGGATTGCGTGCCCGCCAGTCAAAGGATGATGGAGGAAATGGTGTGGGGGGAGGAGTTCTACACCGCGATATCTTACGCAATACGTAGCAACAATACGGCGATGATCGAACGCCTTCTTCAAGTAGGCGCAACGCTCAACACGCGGCTATTGCCACTGAATGTTGCGGTTAAAGAAGGTTCACTTGCAACCGTTCGCTGGCTTATCGAGAATGGCGCTCGCATCAATGGATGGAAGAATCAGCGCTACTGGCCCTTGCACGATCTCGTCGTGTCCCGCGGTGTGGTCGCCTCCATGACGCTGGAGGAATACCATGACACGCTGAAAGAGAGCTACGACGTCGGTGGTTCGTCGCTCAGATCAGAGATTGAGAAGCAGCTTAAATGGCACATCAGCCACGCAGATTACATCAAGATGTTGGAAGCTCTGATTGAGGGGGGTGCAGATCCCGACGCTCGTTGGGACAACGGACTGACTATGCTTGCCTGGGGCGATGATGCTGCCGCAAAAGTGTTGCTCGCACATGGAGCCGATCCGAACATAAGAGACGCACGTGGCTCGACGCCGCTTCATTCCGCCCGCACCGGCGCAAAGGTGCGACTGCTGGTCGGTGCAGGTGCCGATATCAACGCGCTTGAGGTGGCCCCGCACGAAGAGAATGTTGTGGGATATACACCTCTTCAATCCGCATTACTGACCGGGAAGTTGAGGGGAGACAGCCCCATAACGGCGCTGCTGGAACTCGGCGCGGACCCGACACGCCACAGCGCCGACGGTCGCACAACGCTCGCCTATTGTTTCGATGAAATGAGTTTCAAATTGATTGCCGCCAGAGGCGTCGATCCAATGACGCTTCAACCGGGCCGACAAACGCTTCTTCACAATCTGACGAGCCATCATTGGCTCCCTCGCCAAACCTTTCCGAGCGAAGTGGCGTTTCTGGATTTTCTGATTGGCTTGGGCATAGACATAAATGCGCGTGACGACAGAGGGCGCACAATGCTCCACTATGCTGCGGAAAATGAAGCCTATGAAGATTCCGCGCCCAATTTCGAAACCGTCATTGTCCGCGGAGCGGACAAAAAGATCAAGGACAACGACGGAAAGCGTCCGTTCGATCTGGTGGCAGAGTCTCTTGCTGATGTCAGAGCCATGCTCCGGTAAGGCCCGTTTGCGTTGTCAGCGCAAGCCAGACATCAAGACGTCAGTAGATGTCACTTTGCCATACGAGAGAACACTACTCCGAGCAGCTTGGGAGTTTCGGCTAGAGGCGGGCAAGCGTTTCATCATCGATTTTACCATCATAGAAGCGATGGATCGCGGATTGGAAAAGCGCGCTGTTCCCGTCCACAACGGAAAACAGCGTCATACAGGAATGAAATTTCATATCGTCCGGAGAACCGAGAATGTCATGCGCGCTATGATCCGAATGGCTTAGCATGGCCTCGGTACATTCCACCAGCCTTGCGCCAAGCAGAGGATGGTCAAGGTAGGCTCGCGCTTCCACAAGACCGGAGATGGCATAGAGACGGGCCGTTTCAGAGGTACCAAGGCCTGCTATCTGCGGAAAGATGAACCACATCCAGCGCGAACGCTTCTTGCCTGCGCGCAGCTCGCCGAGCGCAACCTCGTAGGTAATTTTCTGCGCGGCGATAAAACGCTCTAGCTTGAACTGCATGCCTTCCATCCTCTTCGAAGTGGTGGCTCTTGAACCGTGCATTGTCAAAACACGACCCGTCCAGGTTTCAATTCAGCGATCATGACATGAGCGTTGTGAGCTGCCTACGGATGAATACCGATCGCAAGGAACTTTGAGAGTTAAACTCGGTTTGGGGAGGAACAGGGAGCAACGCCATGCCTGACATCAAATCTCCAGCCGTAAAATCACTCGAAGATGACGAAAAGACAAAGCGCGACCAACCCGATGTTTTAGACGTGGGGCTTGAGGGCACGTTCCCAGGATCAGATCCTGTTTCAGCCACGACCACGGCGACCACTGGTGCCGTAGAACCAGGTTCCGACAATCCTGACGTCGATCAGGCTACTGTGGCGCCTCTGGTGGATGAAGCTCTCGAAGCCGTAGCGACCCAGCACGATGACACCTACTCTGAGGCCCGAGAAGGCGTTGCGGCGCTAAAAGGCGAAATCGAGAGCGTAGCGTATCGTGGTGCTACCATGGCAGACAATGTGAGGGATCGCGTACGCGAGAGACCTATGCAGGCAGTGGGGCTCGCCACGCTTATCGGCTTCTTTTGGGGTATGAGTCACTCACGACGCTAGACCAGCCCTCGCTCTTTGCTAATCGTCTCTTGCCCACAGCTGTTCAAGTATCGCTTTAAGTTTTGCCTCTGCTTTGGTGTACAAAAACGTTCTGAATAGACCAGAGTCCTGCCTCATAGCAGGCGCCACGTAGCTTTGAAAGTTTGCTCAGCTTGATTGTTTTATATCCTTCACTGAATGACTGGGCCGCTGGCGGCGTAACAGTATTGATATGATCGGTATTGCGCAGCTCGAAACAACCGCGGCGACGATGAACGCCGTGTTATAGCCAAAGCGCTGCGCCATCGCACCTGCACCGATGCCGCCACCCATGCTGACGATTCCATCCATGCACTGGAACAGAGTAAAATCGACCCCCGCCTGCCGAGGGTCGGACCAGCCCATGAAACAGGCGTAAAGCGCAACGAAACCGATCGACATGACTCCGGAAGAGCTTGTCACAGCCACCATCATGACGATCCAATTCGCGGTTTCACGGTGAAGGCTAAACCACGCGAAGGCGCAGAGCAGAAGGATTTGGGCAGCAATCGACAGCGTCAGCACACGCGATGGCCCATATAGACGCACGAGAAGCCCCCCAAGCAGTGCACCGCCGAAACCGACAATCATGCTACCGGCTCCGTTGGATGTCCCTAATGTCGCCAGATCGAAGCCGTAATCCACAAGGAATGGTCCGAGCATCGCCAGCCCCCATTTTTGGGCTGCGACATAGACCGCTGCAATCATGAGGCCGCTGCGTATTTGAGGCCGCTTGAGTGCCAAGACAATGGAGGGTGTGCTATTACGGGTCTCTACTCTTGCTTTCGAGGCAGGCCCAAAAACGAATGGCAACGCCAGCAATAATAAAAGGCCCGCCATGACCAATGTCGCGGTATGCCACCCATAATAATCGACAAGGACAAGAAATAGGCCCGCGCCGATGGCGGAGCCGAGATAGGAACCTCCCACCTGAGCTGCGTTACCCCAGCCGTGATGTTCGGCGGCGAGTGCTTCGACTGCGTAACCGTCACAGGCGATGTCGACCGTTGCTGTGACGACTGCGACCACGAACAGAATGGCAATTGCCATCATCACCGATGATGGACCCGTGAACGCAAGAACCACAAGCCCACATGCGCAAAGGACGACACCCGCACCCACGATGATCCGAGATCGGTTTTTTCCCACCCTTGGCAATCGGTAACGCTCTATATAGGGCGACCAGAGAAATTTGAGCGCCCATGGCAGAACGACCAGATAAAGAAGACCGATCTGGTCGAGCGGAAGGCCAGCCATTCTTAAAACGGCTGGAAGACCGAGAAACGTCAATCCGCCGATGATGCTTTGCCCGATATAGAGACCTCCCACCGCCGTGAAGACGGCAATGGGCGATGGCCTTTCAGGTCCAAAATTCTGCTGCATGATCAGAAGCGATACTTGACGCTGGCAACGACTTTTCTGCCTTCGTCATAGTAGCAAAAACCTGTCGTGCAGACCTGTTTGACATCATTGAGCAGATTGGTAGCGTTAACCTGCAGCTTGACGCCTTCGAGCGACGATATCGCTTTTCCGAGATCGTAGCGCAGCGATGCATCGACGAATGTTCGGGCTTCATTGTTGAGAACAGGCGTGTGCTGATTGTCCCCGAAGCTGGAGCCGACATACCGCACACCGGCACCAATGCCGAGCCCTTCAAGGGTGCCACTCTGGAACTCATAATCCGCCCACAGGGAGAAGGTATGGTAGGGCGTCGAATTCAGTTGCTTGCCCAGTGTTTCAGGAGTGAGCCGGGTGATTTCCACATCATTGTAGGAATAGGCGGCGATGGTGCTCCAGCCGTTGTCCAGCGAAGCGGTGGCTTCCAGTTCTATACCGCGTGACCGCAGATCGAGCTGGCGCAGCAGGTTCAGGCCCGAGGATGTTTCATAGACGGTGGCATTGTCCTGATCGATGTTGAAGAAAGCGGCACTGAACAAAGCGTTGTATTCAGGGAGGGCAAACTTGACGCCCAGCTCATATTGCTTGCCTTCCGTGGGCACGGCCTGTCCGGTGACGGAGCCGGTGGTGATGATGACACCAGGATTGGCGACGAAGGACGTGCCATAGCTGACATATGGCATAATGCCGTTGTCGAACACATAACCAAGACTTGCCCGGCCCGTGGTTTTGGCGTCATCACCTTCGTAGCTGGGTGCCGTGGCTCCGCCCACTGTCTGCGCGCGATATTCCGTATCCAGCCAGTCATGGCGAATGCCTGCCGTCAGCCGCCATGCATCGATCTCGATCTGGTCCTGCGCATAGATGCCGATGGTGTTCATGCGCTGCGTCAGCAAAAGGGATACGTCCGGCACATAGGTGAAACTGTCCGTGAAGGGCAGCGATCCACTGCCCTGCTTGGACGTATAGGACATGTGACTGAAATCCACGCCGGTCACCAATGTGTGTTTCGCCGGGCCGGTGTCGAACTCTGCCTTTATGAAGTTGTCGGCGGAGATGCCGTCATTATCCTCCAGGGTGATCCCGGGATAGCTGTCGAAAACCCATTGCTGGTCGGAAGAGAGCCCCGAATATCGCGCCTTGCTGTAAAAGGTGACATTGTCGTTCAGCTCGTGTTCGAACTCGTAACCGATACGCCATTGCTTCTGGTCAAAGTCATTAAAGCGCTTGTCTCCACCATATACCGGCGTAGCGCCAATCGAGGTTCCGCTGGAACCGTAATTGTTGATATATCCCCACGTCCCGCCGGTGGTGCTGTCCATATATTCGCCGAGGATGGTCAGCTTGGTTCCATCGTCCGGTTGCCATGTGATCGCTGGCGCAATGAACAGCCTGTCATCCTTGATAGCGCTGACCTCATTGCGGGCGTCGCGTGCTACACCTGTCAGCCGATAGAGAACGCTTTTGTCCTCGGTAACGGCGCCTGAAAGATCAAACGCAGCCTGAACTCTGCCGAAAGAGCCATATTGAACCTCGACTTCACGAAGGGTCTCCTCCGTTGGTCGCTTGGAGATGATATCCACAATGCCACCGGAGCTGCTGGCTCCGTATATCGACGCGGCAGGGCCACGCAGAATGGATATGGCTTCGACACCATAAGGCTCAAGGCGGGCGCTGCCATTGGGGCTCGATACCTGCCGTAAACCATCACGGAAGATGCCTGTCGTGGTCAAATCGATGCCCCGAACTTTGAAGGCATCAAAGCGCGGTTCGGCACCGTATTGGCCTGCACGGACACCTGGGATGTAACTGACGGCTTCCGTCAGGTTTTGCGGCGTGAGATCATCCAGTTGCTTGCGGCTGACCATCGACACGGACTGTGCCGTTTCTGCAATCGGTGTATCCGTCTTGGTGGCGGTGCGTCCCGATTTGGCAACATAGCCGTCCGTCTGCGCGATGCCCTCAACGCCATCTTCTCCAGCGCCTTGAACGACAATCGTTTCCAGAACCGTGGAGCCATTGGCACTTGCTGTAGTTTGATTTGCAGCCATTGAAGGATCGAAAATTCGAACGGTGTTGGCACTGGTGATCGTAAAGCTCAAACCGGAGCCCGTGAGAAGTTGTGTCACTGCCGCAGATACGCTGAGAGGTCCCCGGACGCCCGATGTCGTTTTACCCTTGGTAATCGCGGAGGGGTAAAGCATACGTAAGTTGGCCTGACGCCCAAGCGTGAGAATGGCGCTTTCCAACGGCCCGGCAGGAACCGACAATGTGTTTGCTGCGGGTGCGGAAGCGGCGTTTTGAGCCTTGGCACATGTCGCTCCAGACACAGTCGCGATCGACAGTCCAATCATCGCGGTCGTTGTTAGCCAGAGCGGCTTACGCACCCTCTTCGCAAAAGTCATTTCATGTCCCTTCCACACCTGATCAGCAGTTCACTGCGCAACGGCGCAATGCGTTCTGCTGACCTAGAGTGAAAAGCGGCCCGACATCCTGACGTGGTTTTGCAAAAAATTATTGGGAGCGGACGACAACCATCATGCCGGAGAGCCTCGTTACCGCGACAGGGAGATCGGCCTCCAGAATACGAAGCGCCTGATCGGTGTCCTTGAGATCGAAGATGCCGGAAACGTTCAGTCGCGCAGCCCGCTCATCCAGAACCACGATCCGGCCATGGCGATACTGCTCAAGGACTTTCAAAACCTCACGCAATGGCTGGCCGGAAAAAACGAGTTTACCCTCGCGCCAGGCCGTGTTGTTGGCAACGTCCTGTTTGGAGCGAAGCAGCTTTCCATCGATGTCGCGCGTAACGACATCGCCCGCGCCCAACAGTGCCGCACCGGCTTGCGTCGCCACCTCGACCTGACCTTCCTCCACCTGAACCTCCTGCGGCAACGAGCCGTTTTCTGCCCGCACGGAGTAATGGGTTCCAAGCGCTTTTGCCGTCAATCCATCGCTATCGACGATGAAGGGACGTTGCGGATTTTTCGTCACATCGAAGAAAGCCTCGCCACGCAGAAGAACGATGCGGCGCTCCCGCGCCGTATAGCGGATCTGGATAGCCGCATCGGTGTTGAGCGCCACCTGCGTCCCGTCTTCCAGGGTAACGACACGGGTTTCACCGACAGCCGTGTAGTAATCCGCCTGCAAACGGTCGACCACACCGATTTGCTGGAATAGCAGAGCTGCCAAACCCAAAAGACAGATGACACCGAGGGTGATCGCAACGGCGCGGCCAGATCCAAGGCCCTTTCGATCAACAGGAAGGGGAATACGCACATCGCGCATATCACCCCACAGGCTTTTCATCTCGTCATAGGCCGAAGCATGTGAGGGATGCGATGCAAGCCATTGTTGAAACGCACTGTGATCCGCCTCCGTCGCATCGGATGACTGCATGCGCGCCACCCACAAGGCGGCCTCGTCGGCAAGACCATCGTCGGGTAGGTCGCTTTGTTTTTTGCGCATGGAAGGATCGCCGTTCTCGTATCGGATCAAGTGTCATCTTTATATAAAGAGTGAGAAAGACACGAGCGCCTGACGTTCTATCATAGATTTATTTTTGCGCGGGCTGCTCGGCAGTGGAGTAGGGCTTTTATGATGTGCTTTTCCACCATATTTCGGGATATGCCGAGTCTGGCTGCGATTTCGCCATTGGACAATCCATGAATGCGGCTCAGCACGAAAACCTGCTGGCAGCGTTTTGGCAAACTCTCAATCTCGCGCTCCATGATAATAAGATGTTGGCGTCCCGCGACAATTTGCTCTTGATCCGGCCTCTTACAGGGTACGGCAAGCCCGTCTTCCAAGGGGGTCGACAGCGCACGGTCCCGCGACTGCCGAATGATGGTTAATCGTGCAACAGATTTTGCGATCTGAAAAAGATACGCCCTCGGGTTTTCAATTAGGGTCGCTTGCGAGACCTGCAATGCGCGTAAAGCGGTCTCCTGCATTGCGTCGGCTGCGTCTTCTCGGTCTCGAAGGCGTTGACGGAAAAAGCGGTTCAACCGGCCCTCTTCCTCCGTCGTCAAAAGGTGCAGCAATGATCTACTCATAAACGGACTTCACTCGACGGCTGCGGTCGCCTAACGCGACCATTGCCTCGATCTAAGCGCCATAATACATGATTATTATAATCATCTTTATAACGGGTTCAGCAATGAAGCTAGCCCAAAAAAGGCCACATCGAGTCGCGACGTCGATCTGAGGGCCATCCCGTCAGACGGCCAGAAAGCCCCCGTCAACGCTCAGAACAGCACCGTTGACCATCGCCGTATCTGGCGAAAGCAGCGCGGCGATCGTGCGCGCGACGTCGTCAACCTCGGCAAAGCGGCCCACTGGATGACGGGCCATCATGGGCTGAGACTTGACCGGATCGCTCCAGGCGGCCATTGCGAGTTCGGTGAGCGTAATCGTCGGCGCCACGGCGTTGACGCGAATACCGTGTGGGCCGAATTCCTTGGCGAAGACGCGTGTTGCACCTTCCAGCCCTGCTTTTGAGGCCGCGTAGCAAAGATGCTCGGCAAAGCCACGATGTCCGGCGATGGAGGTGATGTTGACGATAGCACCGCCGCCGCCAGCTGCGACACGCGCGCGGCCAAACTCCTGGCAGGTGATGAGGGCTGCACGCAGGTTGATGCCCAGGACGGCTTCGTAGCCCTCTTCCGTCATGTCGAAACTCGTTTCCAGCACATTGATGCCAGCGCTGTTGATGAGGAAATCCGCTGTTCCCGCCTGCGCCATGGCCCGACGCGTCGCTGCCGGGTCGGCGAGGTCAACGACAACCGAGCGGCCGCCGATTTCAGCGCGCAGATTGTCGAGATCGGAGGCGGTGCGACTGAGGGCGACGACTTTTGCCCCTCGCTCCGCCATGATTTTGGCACAGGCCCTGCCGATACCCTTTCCGGCGCCGGTGATGATGACGGATTTGCCTGAAAACTGCATGATGTCTCCTCCAGATATGCGTGTGTTGCGGCGGGTTAGTGCGAGCCCGTACTCAATAATGGCTCGATGTCATCGCGCACCTCGCGCGCAAGGTTTTGAATTTTAAGGAAGGCCTTGTAGCGTGCCTCGTGCAGAGCATGCACAGGGCCAGAGGCAGGCTCACTGCGACCGGCAAGGCTCGACATGGCGGGCATGGCGGTCTGTAAATCGGGGTAAGTCCTCGCCGCAACGGCGGCCAGCATGGCGGAGCCGAGTAGAACCGGCTCGGGGCAGGCTGTCACCTCGACAGCCACGCCGGTCGCATCCGCCAGAATCCGACGGGTCAGCTTGTGGGTTCCAGCACCGCCCGAAACTGAAATCGAGGAGATAGAGATGCCATGTTCTGCCTGCGTGTCGATGATCTGGCGCAGGCCATAACCGAGACCGCAAAGGCCTGCGATATACAGCGCCACCAGATTTTCGGGGCCGGTTTCCATTCCCAACCCCATAACGACCGCACGCGCTGAGGGATCGGCGAAGGGTGCGCGATTACCGAGAAACTCGGGAACGACGTTCACCTGACCAGCAAGAAACACCGCTTGCGACGGGTCATCAACCGACGCCAGTGCACGCCCGGCCAGCCATTGTGGCAGGCCAAGCCCTTCCCCCGCAGCCTCCAGCTTTGCTTTTTCCGCGTAGGGATGCAGGCTCAGCAACTGGTCAATTGCCGCGCCAGCAGCAGACTGGCCACCTTCGTTGAGCCACATGCCGGGCACCATGGCGGAGTAATACGGCCCCCAGACTCCCGGCACGGAAACTGGTTCTGACGTCGTGGTCATGGTGCAGGACGACGTGCCGAAGACATAACCGAGGCAGGTGGCAGGGTTCTCCGCGCCACCTCGCGCTGCAACGGTGCCGATGCCACCAGCATGCGCATCGATCAGCCCTGCCGCCACGGCAATGCCGGGTCGCAAACCCATCGCTTGCGCCGCCTCAGGCGTCAGGCCGGCGCCAAGCGGGGTACCGGGAGGCACGATGCGCTCCCCGATGCGTCTGAAGCCGTCTGCGGCGAGATCGTCCAGCCCAATGGCTTCGAAGTAGCTTTCGTCCCAGCGTTCCTCGTGAGCGAGATAAGTCCATTTGCAGGTGACTGTGCAGGATGAGCGCTCCAAAGCGGCCGTTGCCTTCCAGGTCAGGAAGTCAGTCAGATCAAAGAAATTCCGGGCACTTGAATAAATATCCGGTCGGTTTTCTTTCAACCAGAGCAGTTTCGGTGTTTGCATCTCCGGCGAGATGACGCCACCGACATAGGACAGGACAGCATGTCCCATCGCGTTGATCCGCCGGGCCTGTCCTATCGCGCGATGGTCCATCCAGACGATGATGTCGCGTTCCGGGTGCTGCGGATCGCCGACACCGCCAGCGGCACCCTCGACCACCAGAGAGCAGGTTGCATCGAAACCCAGACCAGCAACGGAGGCCGGATCAATGCTGGCAGACCCAACCGCATCGCGGACCGCAGTGCAGACGGCGTCCCATATCTGCACGCTCGATTGCTCCACATGGCCATTATCATCGCGGAAGATCAAGATGTCATGCTTGGCAGAGGCCAGCAGTGTGCCAGCAGCATCGAAGACCCCGGCCCGCGTGGACGCGGTCCCAACATCAACGCCAATAAAATATCCGTCCATGACATCCTCCACTTATCAAACTCGTCGCGCCATGTCCGCAGACCAAGCGCGACGACGCATTTATCCGCTTAGACGCGGTCAAAATTGGTTGGCAACACCAGCATATCGCGGATCGTCACATTCCGGTTGCGGGTCAGAATATATTCCACAGCATCTGCGACTTCCGAGGGTTCGATGATGCTACCCGACTCCTTTGCCTTGCGAAGGTTTTCTTCCGGCCAATCTGCCAGCAGTGCCGACAGCACAGGCCCCGGAGAAACCTGCGAGACACGCACCCCATGGGGGATCATCTGGCGGCGCATGGTCTGAACGAAGCAGGTGACGGCCCATTTGGAGCCAGCATAGACCGGCTCCCAATGAGTCGGGTAATGCCCGGCAATCGAACTGGTAACGATGATGTCGCCGGTCTTGCGTTCGCTCATATGCGGCACGACGGCATGAACGTTCTTCATGACCGCATTGATGTTGAGATTGAGCATGCGGTCAATCTCTTCGGCTGTGGTTTCGGTGAGATCGCCACCGATATAAGTGCCAGCGTTGCAATAGAGGATGTCGATGTGATCGACCTTCGCGAGAATCTCCGGCACCATTGCCGCGCAGCTTTCAGCGTCGAGCAGGTTGGTGACCTGTGGAATGGCATTTTTGCCGAGCTTGGCGACAAGCTCATTCAGCGCCTTCTCGTTCCAGTCGACCATGACGACCGTGCAGCCATTTTCCAGCAGCTTTTCGGTGGTCGCTAGTCCGATGCCTGAGGCAGCGCCGGTTATTACGGCAATCTTGCCTTCCAGTGATTGAGCCATTTGGTTTCTCCTGTGATGTATGGTTGGGAGGTTTTCGGTCAGCGCCATTCTCGCGCGATGTAGATGGCGAGAAGGATGATGAAGCCGCGGATGATGTCCTGCAGATAGGGGTTGATACCCATGAGGTTCAGGCCATTGTTGAGAATGCCGAGAAGCACCGCGCCGATCAGCGTCCCGAGGATCAAGCCGCGCCCGCCTGCAATCGCCGTTCCACCAAGAACGACGGCGGCGATGGCATCGAGTTCGAAACCGACACCCGCATTTGGCTGGCCGGACATCAGGCGGCCGGTCAGGATGATGGCGGCGAGGCCAGCGGTAAGCCCTGAGAGGGCATAAACGGCAAGCTTGATGCGCCCGGTTTTGACGCCTGAGAGTTTCGCAGCCGTCTCATTGCCGCCGATGGCATAGACGTGGCGTCCGAAGGCGGTGCGTTCCAGCAGCACCCAAGCCAGTGCATAGACAATGACCATGGCGATCACCGGCACTGGAATGACACCGATGCGGCCAACGCCGAACCAGGAAATCCACGAGGGCAAGCCAGAGACCGGGTAACCGCCCGAATAGATCAGGCCTGCACCGCGGGCGATGCCCATCGTGGCAAGGGTGACGATGATGGCTGGCATGCGGCCCCATGCGACCAGAATGCCGTTGAACAGCCCGAGCCCGATCGCTAGAGCGACACCGGCGAGCAAACCGGCCCAGCCCGGCATGCCGAAATGCACCATAAGCCCAGCTGCAATCGTACCCGCCAGCGCCATGACCGCACCGACAGAAAGGTCGATGCCGCCCGTCAGGATGACGAAGGTCATGCCGACGGCGAGGATAGCGACGATGGAAACCTGTCTCAAAACATTGAGAATGTTCGGAACGGAAAAGAAGTTGTCCGAGGCAAACCCCATCAGCAACGAGACAACGATCAAACCGGCCAATGGCAGCGCCAGCGGCGAATGGATGATCGATTTCCAGATTGGCGTCGCGGCCTCTGCCTGAGCGCCGGTAATAGCGTCCGCATCATGCGACATGTCGTGTTCTCCCGGTTGTTGCGTGGGTCATTACCTCTTCGGAGGTGATTGCGTCGCCTTCCACGGTCGCGACGATGCCTCCCGAGCGGAAAACGCAGACCCGATCGGACATGCCGATCACTTCCGGCAGCTCCGACGAAATCATGATGATGGAATAGCCACGCGCGGTGAAATCGCGCATAAGCTGGTAAATCTCGGTTTTTGCTCCGACATCGATGCCGCGCGTCGGCTCGTCAAAGATCAGCACTTTCATATTGTGGTTGATCCAGCGGGCGATCACGACCTTCTGCTGATTACCGCCTGAGAGAGTATCGACACGTACATGCGGGTTTGGAGCCTTAACGCGCACGCTCTGCATGGCCGCGCGGGTATCGCTCAGCTCGCGGCTGCGGTTGATGAAGAAATGGCCGAGAAGATATTTGCCGTAATTGTTGAGCGAGACGTTATGCAGAATGGGGAAGCTGGTGATCAGCCCTTGTTCCTTCCGGCTTTCTGGCAGAAGACCGATACCGGCAGCCAGCGCTTCGGAAGGGTCGGCAAAGCGTATCTCCACGCCATTCATCCGCAGCCTGCAGCGCGCAGCGGGATAAGCACCCAGCATGGCCAGTGCCGTTTCCGTTCGACCGGAGCCGACCAGACCGGCAAAACCTAAAATTTCCCCTGCCCGCAATTGGAAGCTGGAAACAGGGCCGCCCTTGGCGAGCTGGACTTCTTCCACATCGAGTACGACATTAGCGTCGGCAGGAATGACTGGCTTAGGCGGAAAACTATTCTCGATCCGGCGCCCAACCATCATCTCGACAAGCCGCGACTGATCCACCTCGGCAACATCGCAGGAAGCGACATATTCGCCATCACGAAGCACGGTGATGCGGTCGCATATTTCGAAGATTTCCTCCAGATGATGCGAGATGAAGATGATGGCAACGCCTTGAGCGCGAAGGCTTCTCATCACCCGGAAGAGGTGCTCGACTTCGGCAGGCGTCAGCGTCGCCGTTGGTTCGTCCAGCACGAGGATACGGGCGTCGAGCGCCAGTGCCTTGGCAATTTCGACGAATTGCTGTTCCGCGACCGACAGGCTGCGAATGGGTACACCGAGCGGAATGGCGATGCCGAGCTGCTTCATGATACCGCCAGCACGTTTGCGCATGGCGGCCCGCTTCATGAAACCGAGGCCATTGCTGAGTTCGCGCGCCAGAAACATGTTTTCGACCGCGTTCAGATAGGGAACCAGCGAAAACTCCTGAAAGACCACGCCGATGCCTGCATCGATGGCCTCGTTGTAGTCGGCGAACTGACGTGCCTCGCCATCGATCCGGATTTCGCCTTCGCTGGGCTTGAGAATACCGCACAGAATCTTCATCAGCGTCGATTTTCCGGCACCGTTCTCGCCCAGGAGAGCATGAACCTCGCCCGCCTGCACGGTGAGATCGACGCCGTGCAGAACCTCGATTTTGCCGAAGCTTTTCTTGATGCCTCTGAGTTCGAGCATCGCTTCCTCCCGCAATTGAATGGATAGGGATCACCCCCGCCCTGTGGCGAGGGTGACGCTCGATAGGCGCTTACCAGCTGAAATCGGCAGCGTTTTCCTTGGTGACGGCGCGCACATCGATCGGCACTTCCTTCGGCACCACGCGCGCACCCCATTTCTGGGCAAGCGCCATGGCAAGGCCGACGCGCACCTGGTCGCGCGGGAACTGTGCCGTCGTTTGCACGAACTGCGTGCCTTCTGCGATAGCCTTGACGGCCTCGGGTGCGCCATCGACCGAGGTCAACTTGACGTCACGGCCAGAACCCTGAATGGCGGCCAGAGCGCCCATAGCGCCCCCGTCATTGACGGAGAAGATGCCCTTCAGGTTAGGACGCGATTGCAACATGTTCTCGACGACGCCGAGAGCGACCGAGCGGTCCTGACGTCCGTTTTGTGTATCGACCAGCTTGATGCCCTTGAATTCGGCAAGCGCTTCCTTGCAGCCTTCGACACGCTGCAGGATCGGCACGACAGGTATGCCGTCGAGGATCGCTACCTCACCTTCACCGTTAATCGCCTTGCCGAGTGCCTGGCAAGACTGGTAACCGGCATCTTTGTTTTTCGATCCGACGAACGTATCGACCGGACCGTTGGCATTGGCATCCACCGCAACGACAATGACGTTCTGCGCCTTCGCCGCCTGCACCGCAGCTTCAACGCCAGCGGAGTCGGTTGGGTTGAAAAGCAGGATGTCGATCTTCTGCTGCAGCATATCCTCGACGTCGGAAATCTGTTTAGCGACGTCATGTGCGGCATCGGTGACGATCACCTCTGCACCAATGGATTTGGCGGCCTCATCCAGCGCTTCCTTCATCGATACGAAATACGGATTGTTCATTTCCTGAAAGGTCATGCCGATCTTGAGCTTGGCATCCTGCGCAAGAGCCGAACTTGCCGCCAGTGTGGCGACGGCAATCGACAACGCGGTCAGTGTCTTTTTCATCCCGGTTTCCTCCCTTTGGACGACGACAGGCAAAGCCTGTCCGTTTCCGGAAAGCACCACGCTTCCCGAATTGCTGTTCCCCGCGAAGGGGTATGGACGTGTTTCGTTTATCCCGCGGCTTTGAAGGCTCCGTTGGCGTTGAAAGTGGCGCGGAATTGCGAGGGCGGCATTCCCTTCAATTTCTGGAAATGCCGGTTGAAGTTAGACAGATTCGAAAAGCCAATCTCGTAGCAGATTTCGGCAATTTTCGTTTCAGGCCGGGTCAACAGCGCCAGGCAGGCGAGATCGACTCGGAGTTGATTGCGGTAGCGCACCAATGTCGTGCCGGTGTGCCGTTTGAAGGCCCGTGAAAACGAACTTGGACTGTGGCCGACCATCTTGGCCAGATCGCGCTCATCAATGTCGTCAGTCAGATGTTCGCGCAGATAGGCAATCGCGCGATTTACACCGCATTCATGGACGTTCGACAGATCGAGTTCGTAACTCAAGCTGGCCAGAACCTCAGGCTCCGGCGCAGTCGCCAGCACATCGAGGATATCCCAGAACAGGGCCAATCGTTTAAGGCCGCGTGTCTCAATCAGCGTCTCGATCAGCGGTCGCACCGCATCACTGGTGTCCTTGTCGAAGAGCAAGCCGCGGCGACTACGCTCCAAAAGCGGAGAAATCGCCTCCATCTCCACCATACCAGCAATGCTATCCTCGACGAATTTCTGAGGGAACTGGATGACCAGCGAACGCGCAGGCACGATCTCATCCGGCTCAATCTCGGAAATCCAGTTTTGTGGCAGGTTGGGGCCGGTAACGATCAACTGCCCCGGCTCGAAGCGGCCAATATGATCGCCGATATAGAAGCGGCCAGAGGTCGCGACGACCAGATGTATCTCGTATTCAGGATGATAGTGCCAGCGAACGGTGCGGAATGGATAGCCGTGCGTCCATGCAGCGAAGGATTCGCCTTTGCGGATATGGACGAGTTCCAGATCGGGTTGCACAGCGTCTCCTCCTACCGAGCGCGAAAAACGAGTGACCAAAAATGCAAACCTCCGATTTTGCATATTCCGTCAACGGGAGGATATTAAGCACTGATTTTCCAAGGCATCTACATCACCGCGGAGTTTAAGCTGATACTTTTTTGACGCTGCACTGCGCAATAACGTAACGGTGATGGAGTGTTGAATGTGTTCAGGCAAATGCGGACGACCAGGTATTGCTACGGCTTTAAAAGGCCATCAGCGGTAGAGTTAAAAACGTCTCCAGTTATTTGTCCGTAACGCCCGAGCGGCAGCCGATCTTGAGTACTGAGTTTGTTTATTTATTAAATTAATTATTGACCGATGGGTACTTTTTTGATTTTTATGGCTTGGCGTCAGGTCTTGGAGACCCTGGCAGGAGGAGATCACATATGAATTCGATACTGCAGTTTCTGCCGACGTCTCGTCGTCGCTTTCTTCAGGGCACGGGCGCAGCCATTGCTTCCGCCGCGCTCTCGGCACCGGCCATTGCGCAGAGCAAACAACTAACCATCATTTCAAACCGTGGCAATGCGGATCAGCGCAAGGCGTTGGAGAGCATTGCCAAGGCGTTTGGTGATGCTAATGGCGTCACCGTGACCGTCAACAATATGGATCACGAGGCGCATAAGACCGCAATTCGCAATTATCTCGTGGCCAGCCCGCCGGATGTCTGCTTCTGGTTCTCCGGCAGCCGCATGCGCAGCTTCGTGGAAAAGGGCCTGTTCGAGGACATCTCCGATCTGGTTCAGCGCGAAAAATATGCCAATGTTCTCGGCGCGACGCTCGGCTCGGTTACCATAGATGGCAAGCAATATGGCCTGCCAACCGGTGGCATTCTCTGGGGTCTCTACTATCGTCAAGACACGTTCGACCAGTTCGGTCTGAGCGTTCCCAAGACATTCGAAGACTTCTTCACGCTGGCTGAACAGTCCAAGAAGGCCGGTATCATTCCGATGAGCATGGGCACCAAGGACCAGTGGCCTTGCGGCGGATGGTTCGACCATATGAACCTGCGCATCAACGGTCTTCAGCACCACATGGACCTGATGGCAGGCAAGGTGAAATACACCGATCCATCACTCGCCGAAGTGTTCGACAAATGGGAACAACTGATCAAGGCCGATTTCTTCACGCCGAACGGCACCTCCTTCGCCTGGGACCCGGCAGCAGCATCGCTGGTCCAGAAGAAAGCCGCGATGATGGATCTCGGCAACTTCATCAAATATGCCTTCCCGCCGGAAGACCTCCAGCATGTGCGCTTTGCGCCCTTCCCCACCATCAAGGCAGGCGTCGAGCAATTCGAGGATTTCTCGGTGGATTCGATCCACATGCCATCCGGCTCCAAGAACAAGGAACTGGCGCGCGAATTCCTCGCATTCTTCTACAAGCCGGAAAATCTCAGCGCCTATCTATCCCCGGAAGGCAACGTGCCTGCTCGCAGTGACTGCGCAATCAGCGACGATCCGATCCTGAAAATGGCGGTCGAGGAAATGAAGAAGGTCAAAGGCACAGCGCAATATTACGACCGCGACAGCGACCCGGACCTTGCACTGGCAGGACTCAAGGGCTTCCAGGAATTCATGGTCAAGCCGGATCGCCGTGAGCAAATCCTCACTCAGATCGAGCGGACGCGCCAGCGCATCCACGGCTAAGCTCTGCCTGAACACAAAACGGGAGGCGTTGCCGCCCCCCTCCTCATCGACAGGATGGTCTCATGTCTATCTGGTGGCGCCGCCATCGCAACTGGCTGACGCCTGCGCTTCTTCTTGCGCCGGGTCTTATCCTTTTTCTGGTCGTCATCATCGTATCATCGATTGAGACGTTCTGGATTTCCTTTCATGAATGGGACGGCATGGGGGCCAAGACCTGGGTCGGCCTGGCGAATTATGCCGAGCTGATCGATGATCCGCAGTTTTATGTCTCGTTGAAAAACAACGCCATCTGGCTGGTCATGTTCCTGCTGGCGCCGCCCATGGGTCTGGCGATTGCGCTTCTGGTGAACCAGAAGATCGCCGGCATGCGCATCGTCAAATCGCTGTTCTTCATGCCACTGGTGCTGGCAGCGGTTACGGTCGGTGTCATTTTCGGCTGGTTCTACGATCCGACCTTCGGCCTTTTGGCCATCATCTATCAGGCCTTTGGAGCCACGGCACCGGCGCTTCTGTCCGACGAAAACCTCGTGACCTTCGCCGTCGTCATCGCGGCACTCTGGCCGCAGGTGGCCTTCTGCATGGTGCTGTTCCTGGCTGGCCTTAACAATCTCGATGAGGAAATGATCGGCGCTGGCCGTGTGGATGGCGCACGCGGCTGGCCGATGTTGCGGCATATCGTTTTGCCGCAGCTGACGCAGGTCGCATTCATCGCGGTCGCCATTACAGTTGTCGGCGCGCTGCGCTCCTTCGACGCCATTTCCGTCATGACTGCGGGTGGCCCATTCGGTTCATCCACCGTGCTGGCTTACCAGATGTATGAGCAGTCGATATTCTCCTACCGCTTCGGTTATGGCGCGGCGATTGCGACCGTCCTTTTCCTCATCATGTCCATATTCATCGCATGGTATCTGCGCGGCCTCGTCAAGGCCGAGAAGGGAGCGTGATCTGATGTATCCACGTCCTATTCCCGAGAACAAACCCGCTGCCCGCATCGCCTATATGACCATGGTCTGCGTGATCCTCGCGCTCTGGCTTCTGCCATTGTTCGCGGTCGTCATGACATCTTTCCGGTCGTTCGATGATGTCATGGCAGGCAATTACTGGGGCTGGCCGACCAAGTTCAGCCTAACCGACAATTACGTTGCCGTGTTCCAGCAAACGAAGATGCTGCGCTATTTCGCCAACAGCATGATCATCACCATTCCCTCGGTGATCATGGTGCTGATCCTCTCGACGCTGACAGGCTATGTGCTCTCGCGCTACCGCTTTCGCGGCTCGATGGTACTGTTTACGCTGTTCGTCGGCGGCAACTTTCTGCCGCAGCAGGTGATGATGATCCCGATCCGTGATCTGATGGTATGGGCCGGGCTCTATGACACCTACTGGGCACTGATGATATTCCACATCGCCTTCCAGACCGGCTTTGCCACTCTCTTCATGCGCAACTTCATCGCCGCCCTTCCAGATGAGCTGTTTCAGGCAGCCCGCGCCGAGGGTGCATCCCCTTGGCAAACGCTGATCCATATCGTCGTACCCCTGGTGCGGCCTGCACTGGCGGCACTTGCCATCCTCGTCTTTACCTTCATCTGGAACGATTATTTCTGGGCGCTCGTGCTGACGCAAAGCGACGCCATCAAGCCCGTCACCGCAGGCCTTTCCAACCTCAAGGGTGAATGGGTCTCTGCCTGGAACATCGTGTCAGCCGCGACGATCTTCGTCGCAGTGCCGCCTGTCGTGATGTTTTTCCTGATGCAAAAGCACTTCGTTTCCGGCCTGACCATGGGAGCCGTAAAAGGATGACCGCCTCCGCACGCCGCATCAACCCACTCTCACCGAGCAGCAAGGATACGACTGACATGAGCAGCGTCGAAATCCTCAACGTCCAGAAGCATTACACCAGCTTCCACGCCTTGAAGAACATCAACCTGACCATCGAAAAAGGCGAGTTCATCGTCATGGTCGGTCCCTCCGGCTGCGGCAAGTCCACGCTGCTGAAGACTATTGCCGGTCTGGAGACGATCTCTTCCGGCAAACTGATGATCAATGGCCGGGATGTAACCAAGGAAGAGCCGGGCGACCGCGGTATCGCCATGGTGTTCCAGTCCTACGCGCTTTATCCGCATATGACCGTTGCCGAAAACATGGGCTTTGGCCTGCGCATGGCAAAGCGCCCGAAAGCGGAAATCGACGCGGCAGTCAAACGCGCCGCCGGTATTTTGCGCATCACCGAGCAGTTGGACAAATTGCCAAAGCAACTCTCCGGCGGCCAGCGCCAACGCGTGGCCATCGGCCGGGCAATCACCCGTTCGCCGGAAGTTTTCCTGTTCGATGAACCGCTGTCGAACCTCGACGCCGCCCTGCGCACCCAGATGCGCGTCGAACTATCGACCCTTCACACCGAACTCGGCTCGACGATGATCTATGTGACCCACGATCAGGTGGAAGCCATGACCATGGCCAGCCGCATCGTCGTTCTCAACAAGGGCGAGATCGAACAGGTCGGTTCTCCGCTGGAGCTTTACGCCAACCCGAAGAACCATTTCGTTGCGGGATTCCTTGGTGCACCCCGCATGAACTTTTTCGAAGGCAAGGTTATCAGAGCCGAGCAAGGCGTCGCAGTCGTCTCCTTTGCCGGCCTCGAAGAACTGCGCGTCCCTCTGAACGGCGACGGATCGTTGAAGACGGGTGACACGGTAACGCTGGGCGTGCGGCCAGAGCGGCTGCAAACGCAGGATGCGGATCCTTCGCTCATTACATTCGGCGCGAAGGTGCGACTTGTGGAGCATCTGGGCCGGGAAACCATCGTGCATGCCGATGCCTCACCGCTGATGGCTGTCGGCTCCGACACGGGCACGCACAATGTCACGATCCAGCTTGGAAAGGTCGTACCCTTCGATGTCGGCTCATCCATCAGGGTCGGTTTCGGCCTTGATGACTGCTACCTCTTCGGCCCCGATGGCAAAACGCTCACACCTCCCAAGCCTGTGACCCAAAAGTAAAACTGGAGTTTCCACGATGAAACGGACGAAACCTGCGCCGCTATCGGCCTGGCGCACCCTTAACCTTGACGATTTTTTGCTTGGTGTGCCGCATTATCCCGAACATGTGGACGAAAGCTACTGGCAGCGCGATGCCGACCGGATGAAGGAAGCGGGCTTCAATGCCGTGCGCATGGGCGAGTTCGCCTGGCACATCTGGGAGCCTTATGAAGGCAAGTTCGATTTCGATCTGTTCGACCGTGCCATCGAAGGCCTCGGCAAAACCGGCATCAACACCATCCTCTGCACGCCCACAGCGACACCACCGCGCTGGATGAGCATGAATTACCCCGAAATCCTGCGTGTCGACCGCAAGGGACGCCGGGCGAGCCACGGCTCACGCCAGCATGGCGATACCACAAGCCCGGTGCTGCGCCACCACAGCCGCCGCATTACCAAGGCGATGGCCGAGCATTACAAGGACAATCCTTACGTCATCGGCTGGCAGACGGACAATGAGCTTAATACAACCGAGTCGGAATCCTTCTCCGATTCCGCAACGCTGGCGTTCCGCAACTTCCTACGCCACAAGTATGACAGCATCGATGCGCTGAATTTTGCATGGGGCGGCAATTTCTGGGCGACGTCCTACGATAATTTCGATCAAGTGGTGCTGCCTTACCCGATGGCCCCGTCCTATCTCAGCCCCGGCCATGTGCAGGATTACCATCGCTTTCTGGCCACGGCTACTGCCGCGTTCCAGCGCGATCAGGTGGAAATCCTGCGTGCGACGAACCCGGACTGGTTCATCTTCCACAATCTCGGCAATCTGACCGATATCGATTTTCGTGGTGAATTCGGACAGGACCTCGATTTCATCGGCTTCGATATCTACCCGATGCTCTATGACGAGTTCCGCCGCAACGGCGGCCACGGTGCCACGCAGGCACTGAAGCTCGATCTCTGCCGCAGCTACACCGGCAATTTCATCGTGCCGGAACAGGCTTCTGGCTTGGGCAGCCAGCCAGCCTTCACCACCATGACACCGGAACCGGGCGAAATGCGTCGCATGGCGCTGTCATCCGTTTCGCGTGGGGCCGATGGCCTCATGTTCTTCCGCTGGCGTCCTGCGCATTTCGGAGCGGAAATCTACTGGATGGGCCTGATCGACCACGACGACGTCGGGCGCCGCCGTTTCGAGGAGGCAAAGCAGTTTGCTCGCGATATAGCTAGGATCAAGGACAAGCTGCTCGGCACCTCCGTGCATATGGATCTTGGTATCGCCGGTGCTGATTTCGACAATGAAGAAGCGCACAAGACCTACCCTATCGGCCTGCCATCCCCGCAGGACGACGCCACGCTTCTGCACCGCCATTGCTATGAACGCGGCATTTCCTGCGGCTTCATTCATCCTGAAGACGACCTGTCCCGTCTGAAGGCGCTCTACATTCCCCATTGGGTCATGTGGAATCAGGAATGGACCGCGAATGTCCAGGCTTTTGTCGAGGCAGGCGGCACGCTGATCGTCGGTGCCATGACCGGCACACGCGACATCAACAACCACATCATCCGCGAGCTTGCCCCGGGCGGCGCGCTTGCCAAGCTGTGCGGCGTCCGCGTCGAAGAATTCGGTCGCATCACGGCGAAGGATGGCGACGGCCTTTTCCAGAAGAAGGGCGTGGAGGACGGTCATTACGTGCCACCACACATTCTCCCTTCCTCCTCGGCCTTCCGCAAATACACGATCGACATCGGTGGGCGCACCATCGAGGCGGAGCATCTCTACGAATTGCTGGAATTCGACAGCGATGTCGAAACAATCGCCACCTGGTCCAACCGCTTTGCCAAGGGACGCGCGGCAGCCACGCTGCGCAAGGTCGGCAAGGGTCAGGTCATCTACCTCGCGACCTACCTCACCGATGAACTGGTGGATGTGCTGGATGAGGTCGTGCTGGCAAAAGCAGGTATCGAACCGTTGATTGCGGATTTGCCGGAAGGCGTGGAAGTGGTGATGCGCACGGCAAAGGATCGCAAGCTGCTGTTTGTTCTCAACACAGTTGAGACCGAACAAAAACTGAAAAATCTCTCACCCGGCAAGGACTTGCTGACGGGAATGGATGTTTCCGATGAGTATACGCTCGAAGGCTATGGCTGCCTCGTCATCGAGCTTGGCTGACCAAAGCCCATAAAGTTCTCCCAGAGGGGGTGTAAATCCCCCGAAATGAGCGGCGAAGGTGTCACAAACACCTTCGCCGCTTTGTTATGCGGGAAAGGCGGGCGTCGTCATCTCGAAATTGAACAGTCCCTGCGTTGCCAAGGCCGCCGCACCGCTGCTCCAGAAATTGTCTCTCTCATCCGGCACCAGTGCAGGTGGCGGCGTGAAGCAATTGAGCTCAAGCGCCTTTCGCATCGGGTCGAATAGCAAGTCGCCGAAACTCACTGCTTCTCCGCCGACAATAATGATTTCGGGATCGACAATATCGACCATGCGCGCCAGATGCAGGCCGATAGCCGCACCTGCTTCCTGCAAAATGTCTCTGGCAACAGGATCACCCTGTAGCGCGGCTTCCTTCATCGCGTAACGGTCGACGTTACCGTCGTTGCCTCTGGCCTGACGCCAGCGCTCAAGGATGGCAGGCTCGGAATAAAAGGCCTGTAGACAGCCATGCCGACCGCATTCGCATAGGGGTCCGTCCGGGTGATGCATCGAATGCCCGATCTTGCCCGCATGACCATGCGCGCCGCGCTGCACCTTGCCATCCACCACTGTCGCACAACCGATGCCCACACCGATGGCCACCGCCGTGAAGACCTTGTGTTGCCGCCCAAGACCGAAAAGATGTTGTGCCAGCGCAAAGGCCAGCGTGTCATCCTCCATCCAGACGGGAACGTTGACCCGTTCCTGCAACATGCTGGCAAACGGCACATTTTCCCAGAAAAAGCGGTGGCTCTTGATGCAGATGCCCCTCTCCGCATCGATTGTGCCCGGCATGGAAAATCCGACACCGGTCAGCAGACCTGCCCCTTCCGGCGCTAGGCGCTGCAATCGTGTCACGGCTTTTTCAGCCGCGTCGAGAACCGATTGCGGAGATGGGTCTTTGAACTCGATTGTCAGGGACGAGAGTGTTGCGGTGGAAAGATCGGTCAGCACGCATTCCAGACTGCCGACATTCATCTTGATGCCGATGGCGAGGTGTCCGGCATAATTGATCTCGAGCGGAATGGGCCGACGCCCTCCACCGCCGGGTATCGTCTTGCCTTCGATGAGGTAACCTTCTGAAATCAGATCACTGACCACGAACGTCACCGCCGCCGGGCTCAAACCAGTCGCCGCAGCAACGTCCGCTCGGCTGAGCTGCTCTTCACGCCGGATAAGGTTAAGGATCAGACGACGGTTCATCGCCCGCGTCGTTTGTTGATCGATTTTCACTTGAATGCGCACCTTGGGCTTTGCTGACTGACCGCGTTCACCGATGCTTTTCAATGGCTTGCCGGTTTACGTCGCCAAGAATAGTGGTCGCACGGCTTTGCGAAAAGACCATAGCTTCATGATTGTGACAATGGGTAAAGTTTTCCAATGGCAGAGTGCCGGACGGGGACTTCGCAGCGCAAATTTTTCCGACCACCGCTCACGCCAGCGGCGTGGTGTTTATGCCTGAGGCCTGTTCGTAAGCCAGCGCAAATTGAAGGAGTTGCCGGTCGCCCCGGGGCCGCCCGATGATCTGGATGCCGTTGGGGAGACCATTGGGGCCAAATCCGGCAGGCATCGCCGCTACTGGCAACCCGGCCATGCTGGGTCCGATGACCACTTCCATCCAGCGGTGATAGGTATCCATCTGACGACCAGCGATCTCATCAGGCCATTTTTTGTCGATATCGAACGGGAAGACCTGAGCGGACGGCATCACGAGATAATCGTATCGCTCGAAAAGCTGGCAGACGAGTTTGTACCAATCGCTACGGACAACGGATGCATCGAAGATTTCAGCCGACGTCTGCCTGAGACTGCGTTCGATCTCCCAAACGGCCTGAGCGTTGATTAGCGGTCGTTTTTCGGGATCGCTGTAAAGAGGAAGCAGACCATTGCCCGCATTGAAAGCGCGCAGGGTGACCCATGACATCCAGAGCGTATCCATATCGAACTGCGGAACGATTTCCTCGATTTCGCAGCCGATAGCGGAAAAGACATTCAGCGCTTTGCGGTCGACGTCGAGCACACCGTCCTCGAATGGCAGATAACCGCCGAAATCACCAAGCCAAGCGATCCTGGTTCCCGCGTGATCGGCCTCGGGTCGAATATCCAGTGCTTCATTCGGCAATGATTGCGGATCACGTACATCATACCCCGCCTGTATTGCCAGCAGCAGCGCAGCATCCTGCACATTGCGGGCCATCGGGCCTGCCGTTGCCAGTTGCCGCATGAAAATCTCGTTGCCCTTGCCGGAGGGTACACGCCCGAAACTGGGGCGAAAGCCGACGATATTGTTAAAGGCTGCCGGGTTTCGAAGCGAACCCATCATGTCGCTGCCATCGGCAACAGGCAACAAACGGGCGGCCACGGCAACCGCGGCTCCACCGCTGGAGCCACCCGCGCTGCGACCATTATCGAAGGGATTGCGCGTGGCACCGAACACGGAATTGGTGGTGTGCGAGCCAAGCCCCATTTCCGGGGTGTTTGTCTTGCCGATTAGGATGGCACCAGCGGCACGGATACGCTCGACGTGAGTGTCATCGGTCTGGCCGACGAAGTCTTCGAAGAGTTTTGAACCCCATGTACAGAGCAGGCCCTTTGCTTCCGACAAATCCTTGATGGCAATGGGGAAACCATGCATCCATCCACGCGAATGGCCGTCCGCCAGTTCCCGGTCGCAAGCGCAGGCATCGTCGAGAATACCTCCCCGTTCCCGCAAGCTGACGATGGCGTTTAGTGCGGGATTCACGCGGTCTATGCGGTCGAGATAGGCCTCCATCATAGCAACGCAGGAGACGCTGCGCGCATGGATGGAGCGCGACAATTCAGCCGCCGTCAGTCTTGTAATATCCTGCACTGTCATTCTTCCCGTAGATCAATGGAATATCGCGAACAGGCGTGCCAGCATCAGGCCGCCAACCGACGTTCGACGATGCGGGCAAGCAGGCTAGCGCCCACGGGCAAGATGCCGTCATCCAACACGAAACCGGGATTATGGACCGGAATGTTTCCGGCGTGACCCACCGTGCAATAGACACCCGGCACCTTGTGCAGCATGTCGGCGAAGTCCTCGCTGCCCATGACCGGAGCGTTTTTTGTATAGACCATTGCATCACCAACGATATCGCGGGCGGCTTCAGCAAAGCCTTCCACCAGATCTTCCGTGTTGAACAGCACGTCGAAGACGTTCCGAATATCGACCTCGATCTCCACTTCAAAGGATGCGGCAAGGCCCGCCGCAATCGAGCGCATGCGCTGGCGGATCATCTCATTGACCTCGCGATCCAGAAAACGCACCGTGCCGGATATCGTCGCCTCCTGCGGAATGACATTATAGGCGCTGCCGGAATGGATTTGAGTCACGGATAGCACGGCGCTTTTCAGCGGGCTGACATTGCGGCTGACGACGGATTGCAAAGCCTGAACCAGAGCGGTCGCGACGATGATCGGGTCCCTGGAAACCTCCGGCATCGCACCGTGACTGCCGCGCCCGGTGATGCGGATATCGAAGAAATCGGCGCCGGCCATGCTGGTGCCCGGCTTGATGCCGATGCGGTATGGCTCATCATAGGGCGAATTGTGCAGGCCGTAGATTTCATCGCAGGGGAAACGGTCGAACAGGCCATCGGCCAGCATGGCGCGCGCACCGCCGCAGCCTTCTTCACCCGGCTGGAAGATGAAGACGGCAGTTCCCGCAAAGTCACGCGTTTCGGCCAGATAACGGGCGGCACCCAGCAGCATCGTTGTGTGGCCATCATGACCGCAACCATGGAAGCGGTTGGGGATTTTCGAGGCATAACCGAGATTGGTGTGCTCCTCCATCGGCAGCGCATCCATATCGGCGCGTAGGCCAATAGTTTTGCCTTCGCCGCGATTACCCTTCAGCACACCGACAACGCCGGTCTTACCGATGCCGCGATGAACTTCGATGCCATAGCTCGCCAGCTTTTCAGCAACGATGCCCGAGGTTCGCACCTCCTCAAAGCCGATTTCCGGGTATTGGTGAATATCGCGGCGGATGGCGGTCAGTTCGTCCTTGTAGGCTTCGATCTTCTCGATAACGGGCATGGGGGCTATCCTTGCAGTCAGATGGAATAAGGTGGTGGAAATCTTCAGACGTAGGCAGCACCATTGGCTGTAGGCGCGGCCATGTCTAGCTGGCGAAAATTTGCGAAGTCCCAATGACGACCCGGCGCGGCGTCAATCAACTGACGCGTATAGGCATCGGTCGGCTTGGTCAGGACATCGTAACCGCTGGAATATTCAACTATTCTGCCATGCTGCATGACGATGACATCATCGCAGATCTGGGCAGCAACCCGCAGGTCGTGGGTGATGAACAGGATAGCGATGCCGAGCTTTTCCTGAAGTTCGGCCAGCAGATCGAGCACCTGCGCCTGCACCGAAACGTCTAGCGCCGAAACCGCCTCATCGGCCACCAGCACCTTCGGTTTCATGGCGATGGCGCGGGCAATGGCGATGCGTTGCCGCTGGCCGCCGGAGAACTGGTGAGGATAACGGCTGATTGCATCTTCCGGCAGACCAACAAGGCCTAGCAACTCCTTCGCTTCCGCCCAGGCGACAGCATGCGATTTTCCATAATTGACCGGCCCCTCGACAATACTTTCGCCGACTGTCAGACGTGGATTGAGCGAACGATAGGGGTCCTGAAAAATCATCTGGATGTGCTGGCGATGCGGGCGCAATGCGCGGCGCGAGAAATCGGCAATTTCGTTACCGGAAACGCGGATACTGCCAGACGTCGGATCGATCAACCGCATGATGCAGCGGGCGACCGTGGATTTTCCCGAACCGCTTTCGCCGACGATCCCCAAAGTGCGCCCACGCTTCAGGGTGAAGGAGACTTTGTCTGCCGCCTTGGTGCCATCTATGCTTTTTCCAAACAGGCTGCGCTTCGTATAAACCTTGTCCATCTCGGAGACCGAAAGAACGATTTCCTGACTATCGACGTGGCGTGGATGGCGCGGCACCAGACTGGGAACGGCGGATAGCAGGGCGCGGGTATAATCCTTTTCGGGTGCCCGCAGGATCGTGTCAACAGGCGCATGTTCGACCAGCTTGCCGTGATGCATGACGTAAACAGTGTCGGCAATTTCGGCCACGACACCCATGTCATGGGTGATGAACAGGACGGCTGTTCCCTGCTTTCCCTGAAGCTCGTCGATCAGCTTGAGGATTTGTTTCTGGGTCGTGACATCAAGCGCCGTTGTCGGCTCATCGGCAATCAAGAGCTTTGGCTTGAGGATCAAGGCCATGGCGATCATGATGCGCTGGCGCTGGCCACCGGAGAGCTGGTGCGGATAGGAATTGTAGATGCGCTGCACATCCGGCAGATGCACATGCGCCATCATGGCCAGAACCTGATCGCGCTGTTCACGTTTCCCGAGTTGCGTGTGCTCCTGAAGCACCTCGCAAATCTGGCGTCCGACGGACAATACTGGGTTAAGAGCCGTCATCGGCTCCTGAAAAATCATGGCGATCTGGCTCGAGCGCAAGGAGCGCATGCGCGGACCATCTGCCTTCAACAGGTCTTCGCCTTCGAACAGAATTTCACCGCCCTTCGGCTCCAGCGATTGACGTGGCAAAAGCCCCATAGTGGCAAGCGATGTCACGGACTTGCCGGAGCCACTCTCACCCACGAGGCAGACCGTCTCGCCCGCCCGGATGGTCAGCGATATTCCGTCCAGCACCGGCTTGCTTGTGTCATCGCCCGTCAGGCCAACGACAAGATTGCGAATGGACAATATCTCTGCTGCATCATCTTTCATGGCGCTCACCGTCATTTCGCGGCCTCCCTTTTCTTCATGCGAGGATCAAGCAGGTCACGCGCCGTATCCCCCAGCAGATTGATGGACAGGATGCAGAGTGACAGGAGAAGTCCGGGCCAGAAGATCAAGGTCGGGTTGATCTGGAAATAGGCCCTCCCCTCGGCCATGATGTTTCCCCAGGTGGGAATTTCGGTGGAAACACCGGCACCGAGGAAGGACAGAATGGCCTCCGTCAGAATGGCCGACGCACAGACATAGGTTCCCTGAACGATGAGCGGTGCCAGGGTGTTGGGCATCAGGTGCCGCCAGAGGATTTTTGTCAGGCTGGAGCCAACGGCAATTGCCGCCTCGACGTAAGGCTCCTCACGCGCCGACAACACCACGGACCGCACCAGCCGCACGACGCGCGGGATTTCCGGTATGGTGATGGCAAACATCACCGTCCAGATGCTGGCACCCGTGAGCGACACAACGGCGATGGCGAGCAGCAGGCTAGGAATGGCCATCAACGCGTCCATGATGCGCATTATGATGGCATCCATGACGCGAAAGAAGCCCGATACCAGACCGATCGCAAGGCCGATACCAATCGAGATGATGGCCGCCCCCGCGCCGATCAGCAACGAGATGCGTGCGCCGTACAGAACGCGTGACAGCAGATCGCGACCGTAAGCATCGGTTCCCAGCGGATAGATATCGCTTGCCGGTTTGAGACGAGCGGACGGCGTCATCGTCATGGGATCGTGCGGGGCGAGAAGCGGTGCGAAGATGGCAAGCAGAACGGTGATGACGAGAATGATGCAGGCGACGACCGGAATGATGCCGACCCGCGATTTCGACTTTCCCGATGTTTTCATGAACGGCAGGCGAAGCGCTGCCCCGAAAGGACGTGAAGCAGCCATCAGTAGCGTATCCTTGGGTCGAATAGGGAATAGGAAAGATCGATCAGCAGATTGAGCAGAACATAGATGCCGCTGGTCAGCAGGATCATGCCCTGAATGACGGGATAATCCCGCGCCAAAATGGCATCGACCGTCAATCGACCAATGCCGGGAATGTTGAAGACGCTTTCCGTGACCACCACACCGGAGATCAACAGGGCAAAACCCGTTCCGATGATGGTGAGGACAGGCACGGCGGCGTTGCGCAGGGCATGGCGAAACAGCACGATGTTTTCGCGCAGCCCCTTGGCCCGTGCTGTGCGGATATAATCCTCGCCCAGCACATCCAGCATCGAGGCGCGCGTCATGCGGGCGATCAGTGCGACGTAGATCGAGGACAACGTCAAAGAGGGCAGAATGGCACGATCAAGAAACGGGCCGATACCCTTGGTTATGCTGCGGAAACCCTGAACAGGGAACCACTTCAGATCGATGGCGAAAAACTGGATGAGAATGTAACCGATAACGAAGACCGGCACCGAAAAGCCGACAACGGATATCGACATGACGGCATAATCGATCCAGCTACCATGACGCCATGCGGCCAGAACACCGAGCGGGACGGCAATGACGATGGAGAGAGTAATGGTCAACAGTGCGATGCTGACGGTCGGCTCGATGTGCTTGGCGATCATGCCGGTGACAGGCGTATTGGAGATCAGCGACGTTCCGAGGTCGCCCTGGAGGAGCAGCATGATCCACGAGAAAAACTGCACGAGAAGCGGTTTGTCGAGCCCCAAAGATGCTCTGATCTTTTCAAGTTGTTCCGGTGTTGCCATATCGCCTGCGATAATCGCGGCAGGGTCGCCGGGGGTCAGTCTCAACAGCAGGAAAACGAAGACGGCAACCGTCACCATCACAGGGATGGCGGACAGCACACGTCGTAAGGTGTAGGCCAGCATAGGCGCTCCTCGCATGTCCGGTCTGGTTTGGCCTGCCCGGCGACAATGCCGCCGGACAGAAAGAACGATCGGTCAGTCCGAAAGCCTGCGACTATTCCTTCTTCTCGATGTTCCAGAACACCGGCACCGGTGCCTCCACGAACCCGGAAAGCTCATTGCGCCACACCGATGGCAGCTTGTACTGGCCAAGCGGGATGTAATTCACGGTTTCCATGGAATGCGCCTGGATATCACCGGCAATCTTCTTCTGATCTTCCGGCGTTGCCGCCGAAACGTAAGCAGCTCGGAGCTCTTCCAGCTTGGGGTCGTCTGGCCAGCCGAAGAAGCCCTTCTTTCCACGACCATTGAGCATGGGATTGTTCAGCGGCGTCATGACTTCTGGAACGATCCAGTTGGTGAAGAACATGTTCCAACCACCTTCAGACGGTGGCTTCTGAGACGCACGGCGGGTGACGACGGTCTGCCAGTCCATGGCTTGCAAATCGACGTTGAAACCGGCTGCACGCAAAGCCGCGGCCACGACAACAGGCTGCGCCTTGACGGTCACTACATCCGTCGGATGCAGGATAACGACGGGCGTGCCGTCATAACCGGCTTCCTTGAGCAACGCTTTCGCGCCTTCTACATCACCTTTACCGACGAGGGTTTCCGATCCGGTTTCGCTGGCCAAAGGCGTACCGCAACCCATCATCGCGCCGCAGACCGAGTAATAATCGGGATTGCCAATCAGTGCGTCCAGAACATCCTTTTGGTTCAGAGCCATCATAGCCGCTTTGCGTATCTTCGGATTGTCGAACGGCGGATAGAGGAAGTTCATGCGACCCATGGTTTGCGAACCGAGCTTGGCCAGCAGCTTTACGGTCAACTCGTCATTACTCTGCACCAGCGGCAACAAGTCGACAGATGGCGCTTCGACGTAATCGACCTCACCCGACTGCACGGCGTTCAGCGCCGTCTGTGCATCGGGCATCGACACCCATTCCACCCGATCCACCTTGACGACCTTGCCCCCGGAAAGCCAATCCGGCGGCTCAGAGCGCGGAACATAATCCTCGAACTTTTCGTAAACCGCCTTCACTCCGGGCTGATATTCCGCCTCGACGAACTTGAACGGTCCAGAACCCACATATTCGCTAATGGCTTTATCTGCCGGGGTATCGGCGATGCGTTTCGGCATCATGAACGGAACAACTGAGGATGGTTTTGCCAGCACATCCAGAACGAAGGGGAATGGCTCCTTCAGCGTCAGCGTAATGGTCTTCGCGTCAGTCGCGACAAGGCTCGCGGTCTTGTCGAACATGACCTGACCGGACGTGTCGCGGGTTCCCCAGCGCTTCAGCGAGGCAACGCAATCTTCTGCCGTCACCGGTGTCCCATCATGCCATTTCAGGCCATCGCGTAGAGTAAAGGTGTAGGTCAGCTTGTCGTCGGAAATGGCATATTCAGCCATCTGCGGCTTCGGCGTGAACTTCGAATCCAGAGACAGAAGCGTGTCATAGACCATGTAACCATGGTTGCGAACAATGTGGGCTGTGGTGATGATCGGGTCGAGAATACGAATGCCGGAATGCGGAACCGCAATCACCGTCTGAGCTTGCGCTTGTGTCGCAAGGCCACTGACACAAGCCGACAGCGCAATCAGCGCCGCTGCGACACGCCGTTTGAAACCGTTATTTCCTTTGGATTTTAAAGCGTCCATTCTTGTTAGTTCCCCTTTATTCGACAAGTGAAAATGAGGCGCAAGAAACCAGTGCCACGACGCATGCGCCGGAGCAGGAAAAGGTTTCTTCCAGGAATGATGTGCTGAAAACCGCGACACATCGCGATCAGCCTTTGAACATCATGAAACTCCAGAACCCATGCGAAGCACGTGATCCTGACGCGTCATGACAGAGCCGCCATTGTGGCAACATCCATAGGTTTACGGGTGCGTTTTTCCTATCATTTGCAGCATGCGTTCCCCTTTTTTTTGTTTTACCGCAATGCGATTGCTATTATTGAATATCGATTATATGGTCTATCAAAAGCTTGTCAACGCTGCATGGAAAATGAAAGGCCGTAATGAGCGGAAGTGATCGTCGTCGTGACCATATCGCGGCCTTGCAGAAAGCATTTTCCGTTCTCGAACTTTTCGGCCCCGAAACGCCGGAACTGCGGATTACCGATATCGCTGCGCTGGCCGAAATGACCCGGTCGAGCGCCCAGCGCATCGTGCACACGCTCGTCGAAACCGGGCTTTTACGACGCGACGAGCGAACCGCGACGTTGACGCTGACCCACCGGGTTGCCGATCTGGCCCACACTTACCTGACATCCAACAGCCTGATTGAACTGGTCATGCCGACGCTGGTTGATCTGAATGCTGCCACGGGCTTGAGCTGCGATCTATGGCTTATGGATAAAGATGATGTGATCACGCTGGCGCGCGTCCCCTCACCTGCCGCCTCGCTGACCATTGCACCCACCGGCCAACGCCTGCCCATGTCGGCCTCCGCACCAGGTCGTGCCTTGCTAGGCCTCATGTCCGAGGGTCAGCGGCAGTCTTATCTCCAGCGGCTTGCTGAAGACCATCGTCTCTCGGCAAACATGATGGAAAACGTGATTGAACAGGAAAGCCGTCAAGGATTTGCTTTCGATGCGGGCGCGACAAAAACAGAGCAAAGCATGCTGGCCGTCGCCTTCCGCAACGCCGCTGGCGAGCCACTGGCTGCTATTTCGATTTCCGGTCCATCATCGGACCCGGATAAACTCAAAACACTTGGCGGAGATATCGCGCATGCGGCGCATCATTTGTCGGAACTTCGCATCTCCCCCGGGACACGTCCCCTGTTTTTCGAACAGAAGGCCGATCAGCATCCGGTCCTGATCGAAGGTGAGAACGACCCGCTCTTCGTCGCCTCGATCGAAAAAGGCATTCATTTGCTCCGTTCCTTTAAGCCGTCCTCGCCGGAACTGACGTTGACGGAACTCCACCGCATGACCGGGTTTCCGATACCTACGGTTCAGCGACTGACAGAAACGCTGATCACCATGGAATATCTTCGAAAAGACGACCGTCGGCGAACCTACCAGCTATCGGTGCGCGCACTCGATTTGCTGTTCAGGTTCCAGATGAGTAATCCATTGCTAAAGGCCTTGTGGCCAAGGCTTATCCGCCTGCGGGAAGAATGCGGGTTGCGCTGTTCCTTCTGCATTCTGGACGGCACGGAAATCGTGCATCTGCTGCATGTCCAGAGCCGCCCTCATCCGTCGTTTAGAACGGCCTATGCCGGCAGACGCCTACCATCGCTCAGTTCGTCGGGCGGCCGGGCAATCTTGTCCTATCTCGATGAGCATGAAATCGAAGCGATCCTTGATGACAGCACCATTGAAATGGCGACGCCCCACACCATCGCCGACAAAGCATTGATCCGTCAGGACATCAGGGATAGCCGTCAACGAGGTTATGCCTTCACCGACAGGCAATCCATCCGCGATGAGGTCAATGTGGCGGCCACAATCCTCGATGCCAACCGTCGCCCGCTGGGTGCCCTAGTGGTATCTGCACCAGTCAAGAACTGGTCGATAGAAAGGCTTGAACGGGTCGTGGCGCCATTGCTACTGTCACATGCGCGTTCGGGTGGTTTTTAAGTAGACAACATCCACTCGAACTTCACTTCCACAAATCGAACCCACCTTATTTACCACTCATGCGACAATCCAAACGACACGCTGCCATGGTCGTGTGTCTCAATACTGGCAGCATCTATCTACCTTCGCAAATATATAAGGGAACTGTATTCAAAGACGCGCGTTTATCGGGTCGCACACAGCATTCACGCTGACTGCGCCTCACGCACTTAAGACCTTCTCGCCAAAGCTATCGCACATCTGCGGGTGCCCTTTGTCGCCCTGGTCCACGTTGTGAACGAGGGTTAATGGCGGGGAAGAAAATGGAATTTCCGAAGACGATAGTTCCGGTACGATCAGCAGCGGTTGATTACAAAGCTGGCGCTATTCCGAGCACCACGTTGTCCGGTAAAACCATCCTTATCTTGATTGGTGTGGCGTTTCTGCTGCGGGTTGGACAGGAGATTTTTGTCCCTCTAGCCCTGTCGCTGCTTCTCTCTTTTACCCTTGCACCCATCGTGTCATTCCTGCGCAAGCGGTCGATCCCTAAAATTCTGGCGGTCATTCTTGCTGTCTTGTCGGCTTTCTGCGCAATCGCTCTTTTCAGCTTCGTCGTCGCTACTCAGGTAGCAAATCTTGCCGAAAACATTCCCACATATCAGCGCAATATTGTGAGCAAGGTCCAACTGCTCGCTCAGGCCGGCTCCGGAAATGGAGTGCTGGATCATCTTAGTAAGGTGGTTGAAAAAGTTGGAGCCGAGATACAGGTGCGGGCCGTTGAAAGCCAAGACGCTTCAGCACCTGAAGCGACAACGCGGGAACCTATGCCGGTTGAAATCGTCTCGCGCACCAACCCGCTGCAGACCCTCGGCAACCTTATCCTTCCGCTGATCAGTCCGTTCGCAACCGCAGGCCTTGTTATCGTGCTGGTCATTTTCATGCTCTTGGAGCGCGAAGACCTGCGTGACAGGTTCATCCGTCTTGTTGGCTTGAGCGATCTGCATCGAACGACAGCAGCGCTGCAAGACGCTGGAAAACGAGTGGGCAAATACCTGCTCATGCAACTGGTCGTGAATGCGCTTTACGCTTTGCCCATCACACTCGGCTTATGGATTCTTGGAATTCCCAACGCAATTCTTTGGGGACTTCTGACGCTCGTCCTTAGGTTTGTGCCTTACATCGGCCCGGTCATCGGCATGGTTCTTCCACTGTTTCTAGCTTTGGCAATAGCACCCGGCTGGTCGCTGGTTGCCTGGGTTGCAGCGTTGTTCTTGACGACGGAGCTTGTGAGCAACAACGTGATTGAGCCTTGGCTTTATGGTTCGCACACGGGATTGTCTCCCTTGGCAATCATTGTTTCAGCTATTTTCTGGTCTTGGCTGTGGGGACCGCTTGGATTGATGCTGTCGACACCACTCACCGTCTGCCTGGTCGTTCTCGGTCGCTATGTTCCCCAGTTCGGGTTTCTTGATGTTCTGCTCGGAAACGAACCTGTCCTTGAGCTTCACGAGAAACTCTATCAAAGGCTTCTGGCTGGCGATCCGAACGAGGCCACGGACACTGCAGAGGAGTATCTCAAGCAGGAATATCTCGTCGATTATTACGACAAGGTCGGCCTTCCTGCCCTTCTTCTCGGCGAGATGGATCGGCAGCGCGGTGTCATGTCGGAGCCACAGATCGAATTGTTTTCTTCAAGCTCTATGACACTCGTCGATAATCTTTCTGATATCGCCTACGAAGAGGAGAGTGAAGACGACGAAGCTGTGAGCGCAACACCATCGACACTGCCCGATGAAGCAGATTTGCCTGATGGACAAGGCCAGTCGGTACTATGTATTGGTGGTCGCGGAGCGATCGATGACGCAGCATCCACGATGTTATCGCAAATCATCGAGGTTCAGGGTGCCAAAGTCGTGGTCGCGAGCCATGCGGTTCTGAGCGAAAGAAGGTCGCTCGAATCGAACATCGAAAATATCGATACCGTCGTGGTCTCATTCCTCAACGGCAATTCCAAATCCCATGCGCGCCAGATCGTTCGTCGCCTGAAACGACTGAACGCCCTGATGCGGGTCGGCATACTCATGCCAATGGCGAATGGCCAGAGCCATGCTCGAATCACGGCCGACGAAATCGGCGCTGACTTTGTGGCCATGTCATTGAGTGAGGCTACGAAACTGGCGCTAACGCAAACAGCACCAACGAAATTGGTGGCTGTTGTGCGAAAGGTAAGCCGTCCGAGAGTGGGGCCAGCAAAACCGATTGTGGCGGCTTAGTCTCGCCTGTTTCACCAGACAAACCGTATCGAAGTCGAGGTAGACTTCGATAGGTCTAAACGCCTGATAGCTCCCGAGAGACTGTCATGATCTCCTGCCACGCCTCATACGCGGACATCACCGTCTGCATCTGCGCGGTATGGCCAGCGATGAAGTCGTCGCCGTAGATCGTTTCGTCTGGATATTCCGTGATCAGCGTCATCGGCACCGCGTGTCGATCATCTATCGACGACAGACACGGAAAACCGTTGATGATGCGGAAGCCGGTTTCGCCCGCGTGGATTTCATAAAGCGCTATCTGGCGGTCATTATAGTCGAGCAGGCCCGGGATGGTGCCGAGATGGCGGGTGACTTTATCCAGCAACGCGTCGGCCTGCTCGGTCCAACCGGCGTGGTGGCGCACCACAAGGAAGAAGCCCTTTGGCAAGGTCCACATCGCGAAATTACGCGGGACGTAACCCGAAAGAGGACGGGTCCATTCGTGCGACGGGTAGCCGTGCAGATTCACGTGCAGCGTGGCGCCGCTCAAGTCCTGCGCTTTGAAGCGGATTTCCTTTTCGTTGAGATGGGCACCTGAATTTTCGAGTGTTCTATATTCGAGGTCATCACCCAATGCCGTGTAACGCGCGGCGTGATGCATATGGCGCGGATTATCGACGCGAAGTCGTTGGTGGATAGCGTAGCCATCCGGGTTCTCAAGCGGCGAAATCGTGAAATGGGCACCGGCTTTTGTTTTCAGTTCCCGCGACGCACGCAGAGCGCCGACAATGCCTGTCGTTTCGTTCGGGTGCTGCCCGCCGCTGATCATAACGGCAGCATCGTTTCCGCTGACATAGCGTGCCTTGACCTGCCGGCCTGATCTGGCGCGAGCAGTGAACTCTTCGCCACCTATCTCTGTTAGCAGATTTGCGATCTGATCTGTGGAGAGCGGCGCTTCGGCAGTTTCGATTGCCTGTTCCGCGCTCTTTAAAAACGCAGTGCCCAATGTCCGGGTTTCGACCCGCACGGAAACTTCCGCACCGCTTTTGATAACCTCAGGGACGATCTGGCCCGGTTTCAGGCCGCGATCACCCAGCGGGCGACCGGATTTTTTCTGGAAGAATTCGAGAAGCGAGAAGTAGAAATCCTCATGCAGGGCTTCTCGCAGGCTGACCACTTCGTCGCCGATGGCAAGAGGTAGATCTTCGGATGGGTAACGGACGCGGATATTGAGTTCTTCGAAATAGGGCTCATCACTTCCCCAATCATACTTTGCTACCGCGTTGATCGCGCTCTCGAACAGACGCTCATAGTCCGTTTCCGACCGCTCACCGACCTCATCTCCGCCTTTGCACAGCCAGCCGGTTGGCGAGACATTGATTTCTCCGACGACATCGACATGAACGCGATTGGGCGCCAGCACCTTCAGCGTTTCCTTGCCTGTTTCGCGCGTCAGGACCACGTTATAGAAAAATTCGCCGTCTTCGCGCGGCACGAAGTCGATTTTGGCGTTCCCGACAAGAGCAGCCAGTGGATAGGCCTCGAGCCGGAAACGATTTGCCGGGGCTGCTGAGTGGACGGGATATGCGATCTGGATACTCTCTACGCCTGTTAGATCGATTTCTTCCAGAAAACTGTGAAGTAAAGGCTTGTAGGCGCTACGGATACGGGCCGTGATGCCTTTTTTGGCAAGACGCCGCTCGGCATCTCGCCTGCTTTTTACATCATCGAAGGTCCAGGCTTCCAGGGGCTGACCGTGGACCGCCTGCCTGACCAAAGCATCAAGTGTGCGCTCAAACGTCTGGCTGAAAATCTCTGTCATTGCATTTTACCTTGAGGTTCTGCCGGTCGGGTCGAGGCTATCGCGCAGCCAGTCACCCAGAAGATTGAGGCCAAGCACGGTGAGCAGAATGGCTAGGCCTGGGAAGACGCTGACCCACCACGCGATCTGCAGATAGGTGCGGCCATCCGCCAGCATGCCGCCCCAGCTGGGGATGGTTGGGTCAACGCCCATACCAAGGAATGTGAGGCTACTTTCCAGAAGGATGTTGTTGGCGACGTTCAGCGTCATCAAAACGATGACCGGGCCAACGAGGTTTGGCAGCAGATGTTGAAAGATGATGCGCCAGTCTTTAACGCCGATGGCGCGTGCAGACAGGATGAATTCCCGCTCACGCAACGTCAGAACCGAGCCGCGCACAAGGCGGGCATATTGCACCCACTGCGACACGATCAGCAAAATGATGGTGTTGGTCAGGCTGCCGCCGACGATGGCGATGAATGTGATGGCAAGGAGGATGAAGGGCATGGCGAGCTGGATATCGGCAAAGCGCATGACGACCATGTCCCAGAAGCCGCGATAGTAGCCTGCAATCAGGCCCATCAGCACGCCAAAAACAACGGCACCGATGACGGACGTAAAGCCCACCAGCAGCGAAATCTTGCCGCCCGCGACTACACGCGCCAGAACGTCACGCCCCAATGGATCAGTACCGAATGGGTGCGCCGCTGTGGCAAACGGTTTTGCCAACCGCGCCATCAGATCGATCTTATCGGCACCACCGGGAAACAGCACGTCCGACAGAAGCACGGCAGCGCAGATGACGACGGTCAAGGTCGCGCCCAGCACGAATTCAAGGCTGTAGAACCGCGAAGGGCGGGAGGTTTTGGTGGCCATGTCGGTTACTCCGTGCGGATACGGGGATCGACCAGCCCATAGGCGATATCGACCAGAAGATTGATGCCGACGATCATCAGCGACAACACGGTAATGACGGCCTGCAACACGGGATAATCGCGCGCGCCAACCGCGTCGAAGGCCAGCGAGCCCATACCCGGCCAGTTGAACACCCGCTCGATAACCACGATGCCGCCCAGCAAACCACCAAACTGTAGTCCGAAATAGGTGATGAGCGGAATGGCACAGTTGCGCAGTGCGTGTTTGTAAAGCACCTTGCTTTCACTCAAGCCTTTGGCGCGGGCAACCATGATGTATTGCGATTGCAGCGTATCCAGCATCGCCGTGCGGACGAGACGCACATTGGTGGCAGTGAGGATGACGCCCATGGTCAATGCGGGCATGATGTAGCTGACAGCGCCACCCATACCACTAGGCGGCAGCCAACCAAGCGTGATTGAAAACAGCAGGACGAGCATCAACGCGAGCCAGAAATTCGGGAAGGACAGGCCGAGCAGCGAGAAAATACGGATCGCCTGATCGACGCCCTTGCCTTTAGACGTCGCAGCCTTGATGCCGAGCGGGATAGACAAGGCAATCGAAACAACCATTGAGATAAAAGCCAGCATCAATGTTGCAGGCAGCGCATCACCAATCAGCCGCGAGACGGGTGTGCCTCCGACGAAGCTTTTGCCCAAGTCTAACGTGACAAGGCCCTTTAAGAAGTTCATGTATTGCACGAAGAACGGTTGATCCGTGCCAAGCGCTACACGAATGCGCATCAAATCTTCTTCCGTCATGCTGCCACCGCCCTGAAACATGGTAACGGCAGGGTCGCCGGTCAGGCGGATGGCGAATGAGACGAGCAGCGTGATGGCGATGACGACGAAAAACGCCTGCAACAATCGCTTGATGAGGAAACCGGCCACGTTCTTTTCCTTGCAAAGGGGATGGTGACGCCGCCCGGTGAGAGCGGCGTCAAACAATGATTACTCGACGGTGACGTCGGTCAGTTTCAAGCGATTGTCCGGTGGGGCGACGAAGCCCTTGACCTTTTTGCTGACGCCGTAAATCGCATTGGTGTTGTAAAGCGGCAGCTCAAGAGCCTTTTCCGCAGTCGCTTTGCCGATTTCCTTCAGGATGCGCTCACGCTCCGCGCGATCCGTCAGCGGACGCTGGGATTCCAGCAACTTGTCCAGTGCTGCGTCCTTTTCGTAAGGGTTCCACTTTTCACCGGAGTGGTACATGGAATAGGCGGTGTTATCGTAATCGAAGGTCCAGCCACCCCACTTCTGCTGGAACATGGCACCGGTCTTACCCTGTGGAATGATATCGTTCAGTAGAACGTTGGTTTCGTAAGGCTTGATGGTCGCGGTGATGCCGACCATCTGGAGGTAGCTGGCGATGACCTGCGTGACCTCGTTCATCGTCGCGTCATTGCCGCGAATATCGATCTGAACCGTCGCACCCGGCTTGACACCAGCCTCTGCCAAAAGCTTCTTCGCACCTTCAGGATCGTAAGGCAGTGGCTTCAGTTCGGGATCGTACCCGAAGGACAGTGCACCCTGGAAGCTTGCGATCTCGGAGCCCTGTCCGGCCAGGATCGACTTAACGATGGTGGCGCGATCTACAGCCATGATGATCGCCTTGCGAACTTTTGGGTCGGCAGTGATGCCGTCACGCGTGTTGAAGCGCAGGGCATCGACCGTTGGACCTGGAACGCTGACAATCTCCAGATTGGAATCTGCCTGGATAACCGGCAGCATGCCAATTGGGATGGTCGGTGGAATGACGAGATCGACGCGGCCGGCCTGAAGCTCGGCAACGGCTGTCGCGGGTTCGGAGATGAAGCGGTAGTCGAGCTCAGAAAGCTTCGGTGCGCCGCCCCAATAATCCGGGTTGGCTTCGAGCTTGATGTTCACCTTCGGCGCATAGGACGCGAATTTAAACGCACCCGTACCGACCGGATTGGTGTTGAAGTTGTCCTCACCCTTTTCCTGAATGTATTTCGGCGGCACGATCATCGCGCCGTATCCGGCAAGCTTCGTCAGCAGAACCGGATCGGGGGCTTTCAGCTTCATGTCCACAGTGTTTTCGTCGATGATCTCGACGCTTTCGATGGCGGTATAGTTGGAACGCTGCGGCCCCTTCGCACCCTGTTCGCCCAGCAGACGATCAAAGGTGAACTTGACGGCTTCGGCGTTGAATGGCTCGCCATTGTGGAACTTGACGTTCTGGCGAAGCTTGAAGCGAATGCGCTTGCCTTCGTCCAGTTCTTCCCAGGATTCAGCAAGACCCGGCACGAGTTTCAGGTCAGGGCCGCGATAGGTGAGGCCATCGAAAATGTTCGTTGCAACGGCAGCCCATTGGACCAGAAACGTGTCGATAGGGTCCCAGCTGCCCGGATCCTGCGGGGTGGAAATCGTCATTTTTCCGGCTGCGAGTGCCGGTGCGGCAGTGAATGCAACGCTTGAAAGGGCAAGCGCCACAAAGGCCGTCAGTCCCCTACTTGTTCTGTTCATTGATCTGTTCCTCTCAGATAGATGCGATTTTTCGCGGTTTTTCAGGCGCTTCTTGCGACGAAGTGGCCTGGATTGATTTCCTCGTGAGCGAGAATGGCAGGCTCATCGCCAACGCGACGAACGGGATTTGGAATTTCACCCTCTATCATTGCCGTATGCCTGATGGCGGCGGGATCAGCGACCGGGACTGCGGACAGCAGGCGGCGCGTATAATCATGCATCGGCGTCTCAAAGACCTGACGACGGCTGCCCAGCTCCATGATCTGGCCGAGATAGAGCACCGCAACGCGATGGCTGATCTTTTCAACGACCGCCATATCGTGGCTGATGAATAGATAGGCCAGACCGCGCTCGGCCTGCAAATCCATGAACAGGTTGATGATCTGCGCCTGAATGGACACGTCCAGCGCTGACAGCGCCTCATCGGCAATGATCAGTTTCGGATCAGATGCCAACGCGCGCGCAATGCAAACGCGCTGGCGTTGGCCGCCCGAGAACTCGTGCGGGTAGCGCTCGGCCACGGCGGAGCTCAAGCCAACGCGCTCCAGCAACTCATCCACCCGGCGACGAACAGCCTTGCTGCCCGAGATCAGGCCGTGCGTGTTGATGGGCTCGGCAATCGAAAAGCCGACGGTCTTGCGCGGGTCGAGCGAGGCAAACGGATCCTGGAAGATGTACTGCACTTCCTGACGCATGCGAAACCGTTCAGCCGCAGACATGGAAGCATAGCTGCGTCCTCCGAATTCGATCTCACCGCCCATGGATGACTGAAGCTGCTGGATCGTGCGGCCGATGGTCGATTTGCCTGAACCGGACTCACCGACCAGTGCCAAAGTCTCACCCGGATGGATGTCGAAACTAACGTTCTGGACGGCACTTAGACGGTGGGTCGCCTTGCCAAACAGGTTCTTCTTCACATCGAACCGGACAAGCAAATCCTTAACCGATAGAAGCGGCTTCTCATCGTATCTTGCCGTGTCCTGGACCCGCTCATCTCCGATGATTTTTGGCTTGCCGTCTTCCAGCACCGTCAGCGGCGTGCGCTTGGGAAAGTCTTCACCGGTCATGCTGCCGAGCCGTGGCACGGCTGAGAGAAGCATGCGGGTATAGGGATGCTGCGGATCGGCGAATATCTGGCCGACAGGGCCTTCCTCCACCTTCTTGCCCTTCCACATAACAACGACATCATCTGCCATTTCGGCAACGACGCCCATGTCGTGCGTAATGAAGACCATGCCCATGCCAAGGTCTTTTTGCAGGTCGCGCATGATGTTGAGGATTTGCGCCTGAATGGTAACATCGAGCGCAGTCGTTGGCTCATCCGCGATCAAGAGTTTGGGACGGCAGGCGAGCGCCATGGCGATCATCACACGCTGGCGCATGCCACCGGACAATTGGTGAGGATAGCGATCCAGAAGTGCTGCCGCATCCGGCAAGCGCACCATTTCGAGAAGCCGACGCGCCTCGGCAGATGCCGCTGCCTTCCCCATTTTCTCGTGAAGTATCAGGACTTCGCAAATCTGATCTCCGACCGTGAAAACCGGATTGAGCGAGGTCATCGGCTCCTGAAAGATCATGGCGATGTCTTTGCCCCTGATGGAGCGCATGTCTTTCTGCGAAACCTGAAGCAGGTTCTTCTCACCGAACATGATCCGTCCGGTCGGAAATTTCGCGCCCATCATGTCCGCCAGACGCATGGTCGAAAGCGAAGTGATCGACTTTCCTGAACCAGACTCCCCGACGATAGCCACGGTCTTGCCAGCAGCAACCGAAAAGGAAAGATCATCGACAACGCGACTGGCGCCAAACTCGACACTCAACCCTTCAACCGAAAGGAGCGGCGTGAGTTTGTCCATTGCGTTCGTCATGTCTGCGTCTCCGGCGGCGCTTGCGCGGTCTGATTCAATTCCGTGCCCGTCGCCGAGGATGAAAACACGAGACTAGAACCAGACCCGCATTCACCACCCGACCCACGAAAACAGGAACTGACTTGCTAATTAAGACGCTACCAAAGTAGGACAATCATGTCTATACTGTTGAACAATATTCTATCATTGCCTAACAAGTAAGCATTTGAACAGCTGGCGGGCACGGTGCCGCTTCCCACACCGAGCGAATTGCAATGAGATTTTGTGGTTATTCCGGAGCCGCGTAGAGAAACTGCGCGCCCGCTAACACTTCATGATTGAAGCGCGACGTGATGGAAAAGGCAATTGGCGTTCTATGAAGATAGAAGCGCCATGCGGCCAGTACGCAATATTTGACCGTGTCGGCTGCGCGGTAATGCGCGTGGACGTTATAAACATCCATAGCAGGCTAACCACTCCGCGATGTCGCGTAGATCAGCGGCGTCAATGCTGTTAGTCGGCGCTGGACGTTAGCGGCAGCTAGCGCAACCCAGAAACCGGAGCATTCAACGCCGATGAACCATTGATAAAGTGTCGTGAAAGATCAATACCGATCTAAACGTCAAGCCGCTGCTGCGTCGTCAAGTCAAAGAAATGGACGTTTTTCGTTTTAAACGACAAGTTCACGGACTGGCCCGGTTCAAGGTTTACCCGGTCTCGAACGATCCAGGTCAACTCTTGTCCATCGACTTCTACCAGGACATGCGTCTCAGAACCTGTTGGTTCAATGAGTTTGACGACTGCCTTGAGCCCTCCCTGCTCCGCGCCCATGGAAATGTCTTCGGGTCGAATGCCAAGCATGATCGATGACCCAACCTTCTCTCGAGGTGTTTTGGACAATTCGACCTGCGAGCCCCCCTTTAGCGCCATGACGTCGCCGTCTTTCAACGTGCCTTCGAGGAAGTTCATAGCGGGCGATCCGAGAAAGCCAGCAACGAAAATGTTCTTTGGACGGTCGTAAAGTTCAAGCGGCGTCCCGATCTGCTCTACCCGCCCGCCTTGCAGCACGACGATCTTGTCGGCCATGGTCATCGCTTCGATCTGATCGTGGGTGACATAAACGATCGTGGTCTTCAGGCGTTGATGAAGCGCCTTGATTTCCGCACGCATTTTCACGCGCAATTTTGCATCCAGGTTGGACAGAGGTTCGTCAAAAAGGAAGACTTTCGGATCGCGCACGATTGCACGTCCCATCGCCACACGCTGGCGCTGGCCACCCGACAACTGGCCGGGTTTGCGTTGCAAAAGCGGCTCAAGCCCAAGGATTGCCGCTGCCTCGCTGACTTTTTTCTCGATGTCCGGCTTTTTGACACCAGCCAGTTCGAGTGCGAAACCCATATTCTGGGCTACGGTCATTTGTGGATAGAGCGCGTAGTTTTGAAAGACCATTGCGATATCGCGGTCCTTCGGCTGAAGGTTGTTGACCACTTTGCCGTCAATGCTGATCTGCCCGCCGGAGATATCCTCCAGCCCGGCGATCATGCGCAGCAAGGTAGACTTACCGCATCCGGATGGGCCGACCAGGATAACGAATTCACCATCGGCTATTTCGACATCCACGCCGTGGATGATGTTGACGGCACCGAAGGATTTTTTGACGTTGCTTATGCTCAAGCTAGACATATCTGCCCTCCCGGCTCTCTATCGCGTCTTGCGAACGCGCAGTGCCTGATAAGGCTTGCGCGGGATTTCGACGCCGAAAGCGGCATCTGGCTTTCCGCCACGCACAACGGCGCCATGCCGCACCGGATGGGTGATTGGGGCCTGAACCTTTTTCACAGGCGTGATCGTCATCTCCCAGGTATCGATCAGATCAACCTCATAATCATCGCTGTCCATCGGCAAGCCGGATGACCAGATAACGGGCTGATGCTCACCGAAATAGATGAGCCGGAAATCTCCATCGCCATCGCGGGCACCTGATACGCGCGACCAAGGCCATTGGGTGACCAGACCAAGCGGATTAAGTCCGTTCTTGACGTCTGCCTCCAGCAAATCTCTCAGGAAGCCAATGCGCTTCCACGCCTCACCATGTAACTGACCGCCCTTGGCCCACCATATGAGGTCATCAGGGTGGGAGTAAGTCTCGCCATGCCCCGCATACCCACCACGGGCCATCGTGATCCAGTATCTGTGCACGAGTTCCTGCGCGGTGAGATTGCCCCAGGATTCGAGGATATCACCCTCATATTCCGGCTCATCATTGACGACCGGCTTGCCATAGGTATCCCGCCACTCCTGGGTTAACTTCACATCTGGGTTCTGGATGCAGGTGTGCGTGACCCAAGGCTTACGGTGATCGTAATTCGCGGTCACATTGCCATTGTGGATCGAGCGAAGATGTTGGTAGGGGTCGTTCTCTTCCAGAATGTGGAAGTAACGATCCCATTGCGCCATCGGCTTGGTGTCTAGAAGGAAATCATATTCGTTGGCAAGCGACCACCAGACGTTTCGATAGGCGGCAAGGCGCGCCGCCAGATAAGCGACGTAACGGTAATCCTGATCTGCCGGCATATCGGCATATCCCCACCGGTCGTAAGGGTGGAATATGATGATATCGGCTTCGATACCACGCTCACAAAGAGCTGCGACCTGCTTTTCGAAATGTTGGAACAGCGCGACATTGGGCCTGTCGAAGTCATAGGTGCCATCGGCTTTTTTGTCGAAGCAATCATGCAAAGGTTCATTGACGTTGTATGGATAGTCTTTTGGAAAAACGCCCATGCGGATCTTGTTGAAGCGTGTCTTTTCAAGCGTGTCCAAGGTCTGCTGCTGCATGTCGAGCGGCTGGTGCGTCCAGGCATAGCAGGTCGTGCCGAACGAAAAGAACGGAGTGCTATCGGCATAAGCGAAGTGGAACTTGTTCCGCACGCGGACAGGACCATGATTGTTTACCGACGCGGCAGTGACTGTGAAGCCGCCGCTTTTCCCGGAGAGTTGCGGCGTTTGCGAGTTGGTTGCGAAGGTCCACTCGCCTTCGGTGTCAGGCATGAAGCGCACCCGATATGTGCCGTTTCCATCATAGAAACCCGGAACGCGGACCTGCCTGTTCTTGTGCGTGAAGACGGCATCGAATGCGACGTCGATAAAGGGATTTCCATTCGACGGCCCTTCAAAGGATGCCTCGAATACACCCCACTTTTCGACATTTGCGTCAGACATCTTGTGTTCTCCTGAAAGAATGATTTGCATGGGCCTCAGCCCTTCACGGCACCGGATGTCAAACCCGATACAAAGTAGCGCTGGAAAATAAGATAGACGAGCGTGGCGGGCAGCACGGTCATAACGATTGCCGCATTGAGCTGACCGTAGTTGCTGGAAAACTGGCCTTGAAAGGACATCAGGCCGAGCGGCAACGTCCACATATTCTGGTCCTGAAGGAGCACCAGCGCCATGGCGAACTCGTTCCAGGTGGAGACGAAGTCCAGAATGAACAGAGCGGCGAGCACTGGCAGGCACACAGGAAGGAAGATGCGCCGGAAGATCGTAAAATGCGTGGCACCGTCTATCAGGGCAGCCTCGGACAGCTCCTTCGGAATGCCTTTAAAAAAGCCGTGCAGGATGAAGACCTGATAGGGAACGCCAAAGGCGATGTATGGCAATATCACACCGGGATAGGTGTCGATGAGGCCAAAGGAATTCACCAGCGTGAACAGTGGCGCAAGCATCACCTGAAAGGGTATCATCGTGCCAAACACGACAAGCAGAAGCAGCACCTTGCCGATTTTCAGCCTGATCTTGGCAAGCGCGTAGGCTGCCATGGCGGACAATGCCAGTCCCAGCGGAACCTTCACAATGGTAATGATCACGCTGTTGAAGAAGGAATTTGCGAAGTTTCCTCGGCTCCAGGCACCCGAATAATTGTCCCATGCTAGTTGCGTCGGCGGCATGAATGCGCCTGTACTGGTGACTGCCGCAGGCGTCTTCAAAGATGTGAAAACGATGAAAACGAAAGGTGCCACCCAGATCAGTGCGACAAGCAGGAGAGCGATCCACAACCCGATCAGGATCGGGTCTCTTCGATATGCGGTCGGCACGATATCGTCTCTGGAGGACAGAGTATCAGTCTGGATAACGGTCACGATTCCGGCTCCTCGTTCTTCTGCGACCAGCGCAGATAGGGAATGACGATCGTCATGGTGATCAAAAGCAGCACGACCGAAATCGCCGCACCGCGACCGAAGTCGAAAATCTGCATCGCCTGCGTGAAGGCCCAGAGCGCCAGCATCTGCGTGCTTTGCGCGGGTCCACCTCCGGTCAAGCCATAGACAATGTCGAAAGCCTTCAGCGACGAGATGATTGAAAGTACCAGCACGATGGTCAATGTCGGCCGTAGTGCCGGAAGCGTAACGTGTTTGAAAACGGCCCAGCGACCCGCCCCGTCGATGCGCGCGGCTTCAACCAGGGTTTGGGAGACGTTCTGCAAGCCCGCGAGGAAAAGGACCATCGAAAAGCCGACGGTCTGCCAGAGATAGGCGACGAAAACCGAGTAAAGCGCGATGTCCCTGTTCCCAAGCCAGTCCTTGATCCAGCTCTGCAAACCCCAGTCTGTCAATAACTGGTTGAAAAGGCCAAAGAACGGATCATACATCCACTTCCACATCGTCGCGACCGCGATTGGGGCGATGATGACCGGGAGGTAGAAAATGGCGCGAAGGCTGTTCCGCCCGAAAATCTTCTGGTTGAGACTGAGTGCAAGCAGCAATCCCACGATTGGCGGAAAGATCAGGCTCATCAGTGTCCAGATGACGGTATTTCGGAACGCACCCCAGAAAACAGGATCTCGCGTGAAGATCGCAGAATAATTGGCGAACCCCACGAACTGACGCTCTGGATCCAACCCGTTCCACTTCTGAAAGCTCAAAATTACGACGTCGAGCATCGGATAGAGAGCAAAGATGGCGTAGATCGCCAGCGCTGGCACGAGCATAACGAAAGCTTGCGCGCGCGGGTCGTGTGAAGACTGTTTAAAAGACATAATCTCCTCCAGGCAACGCTACCGCTGCTGGTCTCCTAATTGATCGCGCAAGCCGACAGGTCGGTCGTCGGCTCGCGCTCGGGGAGGATCAGGTTCTACCGGCGATGAAGGTCTGGAGTTGCTTGGCAGCGTCTGCAGGCGCCACGTTACCGGAGGCAACTTCGTTGATGACGCGGAAATATTCGGTGGTCACATCCAGCGGGAAGGCCTGGTCACCGTTCATGTAGACCTTATCGTAGGTCTTGAAGGTTTCAAGCCATTCAGCCTCAAGTGGCTTCTGGTTGGTGTATGTCACGTTTTTGTTGACCGAGATCGCGCTGATCTGGCCGACCAAATCCTGCTGTACTTTCGTGGACAGGAAGTAATCCAGGAACTTGGCTGCCGTGTCCGGGCTTTTGCTCTTGGTGCTGATGTAGTTGTATTCCGCAAAGCCGTAGAGACGATTGGTGTTGGTCGGGAATGGGAAAATTCCGTAGTCGTCAAGGTTGACGCCCGTTCCCTGCAACTGGCCTACGAGCCAGTCACCTTCCAGCATCATGGCCGCGCGTCCAGCTGTAAAGAGGCTGTAGGACTGCTTGTTGTCGATACCCATAAATGGCTGAAGCGTGTAGTCCTTCGTCCATTTAGAAAATTCGGTGAAGGCATCCGTTGCGCATGCTTCTTTGGACCAATCGAGCTTCATCGACTTCAGAGCGTCATGCTTTTCTGCACCACACTTCGTCTCAAGAATGACGTCCATCAGACGCATCACATGCCAGTTGACCGTTCCGCCGAAGGTGAACGCCGGGATGCCCGCATCCTTCAATTTCTGCGCAGCAGCCAGAAGTTCGTCATAGGTTTTTGGCTCGTCTTTGATACCAGCCTGTTCGAAAAGCTTTTTGCTGTAATAGACCGCTTCGCCCTTAAAGGTAAAAGGCACGCCGTGTTTTCCGCCCGGGTAAAGATCAGCAAAGGCCGCCGCAGCCGGAAGAAGCTCGTCATTCCATTTGTATTCTGTGTAATATTTGTCGAGTGGCAGAGATAGGCCCGCTTTGACATACTCGCCACCCAGACCCAGACCCGCCCAGCTAAAGTAGATGTCAGGACCACGGTTGGAACCAGCTGCTACGCGCAGTGCCGTTTTATGTTCATCGACGCCACGCTGGACGATCTGCACCTTGGTACCTGGATTTGCGGCTTCGAAGTCTGTCGCGACTTTTTTCAACGCAAGATTGGCCGCGTTGTTGTCGAAATTCAGCGTCCATAGGGTCAGATCTTCTGCTTTGGCCGACGTGATGGCCATGGTGGCAGCAGCAAGGGCTGCGAAACTGACAGTCTTTAGTTTATTCGAAAATTTCAGCATTTTTTCCTCCTCATAATAAACATCTATCGATGCACGTTTCTGCTTAGGTATCGGGCTTCGGCATCAGTCCGTCGAACCCCCAACGCTTGGCTTTGCCATCAATTGCGCCAGCAAGCCCTCCCAGTTTCGCTTGCTATGCCGACGCCAGTCGGCTGCATCTACCCGCGGATGAAACGCCGTTCGCAACGCATCCGAAACCGGCGATTTGTCATGAAGACTGCGTAGCGCCAAGGTTGCGACACCAATTGCGCCGACCTCGGCCTGATCGCCACGCGTCACCGGTCGATCAAGAATATCCGCCTGCAGTTGCATCAGAAAATCGTTGGATGAGGCACCGCCATCCGCGAGCAGTCCCTCCAGCCGCGAACCGATATCTTTTTCCATCGCGGCGAAAACATCAGCAATCTGCAACACGATGGCTTCGAGTGTCGCCCGGGCGATGTGGGCGCGGGTCGTTGCCAGCGTCATGCCGGAAATGGTGCCCGAAACATTGTCGTTCCAGTGCGGTGCACCAAGACCCGCTAAGGCCGGAACGAAGGTAACTCCACCGCTGTCCGCAACTGTTTGTGCAAGATCAGAGAGCGCAGAGGCGTTGGGCAGACCCAGCATATCGGCAGCGAAAGTGGCAGCCTGCGCCGACACCGTGATATTGCCTTCGAGCGCGTAAACGACGCCGTTCTTATCACTCCATGCAATCGTGGCGGAAAGACCGTTATTGGAAAGCACTCGTTGCGACGTCAACGTCATTAAGGACGAGCCCGTGCCATATGTCGCCTTGACCAATCCCGGCTGACGAACACCATGGCCATAAAGCGCGGCATGGCTGTCGCCCATCATCGCAAGGATCGGGACACCGGCTTTGAGGGCCGTAGCACCTTGCGCGACTTCGCCGAACCGGCTGTCCGAACTTCGAACATGCGGCAGCACCGATGACGACACGCCGAACAAATCACACATATCTTCGTCCCACTGCAACTTGGCAGTGTTGAACAGTTGGGTGCGAGACGCATTGGAATGGTCCGTCGAGAATTCCTGCCCGCCCGTTAGCTTGTAGAGCAGCCAGCTATCTACGGTACCAGCGCGAAGCCGACCTTCGTCTGCAAGACCCTTCGCTTCTGCCACGTTCTCCATAACCCAAGCCAGTTTCGAGGCTGGAAAGAGCGCGTTGATGGAAAGGCCGGTTGCATCCACGACTGCAGGGTCCGTGCCGCTGGCGATCAGCCTTTCGCACGCACTTGCAGTGCGACGGCACTGCCAAAGAATGGCTGGCGCGACAGGCTTGCCGGTTGCCGCGTCCCACACCACCAGTGTTTCACGTTGGTTGGCGATTGCCAGTCCCGCGATGTCGAAGCTGCCGCTTCCGACGATCTCGGCAATGACCGCCTGAACACTTGACCAGATGTCGGCGGCGGATTGCTCAGCCCAGCCGGGTTTCGGATAGTTGGATTTCAAAGGCGCCGACGCTTTGGCCACCACCCTGCCCGCAGCATCCACCAAGATAGCTTTTGTGCTGCTTGTGCCCTGATCGATGGCTATGACATGCCCGCCGTTCATGCGCGTTTGCGTCCAATCGCCTTGCGTGCCGTTTTTGCAATCCCGGCAGGCGTCAGGCCGAAATGATCAAACAACCATTCCACTGAGCCCGTTGGAACGAAGCCCGGAAAGCCCATCCGCTCAACTGGAACAGGCGTCGTTGCAGAGGTATGTTCAGCCACCGCACCACCGAGACCGCCGTGAATATTGGCTTCCTCGATTGTCACGATCGCGCCAGTTTCATTCGCAGCGAGAGAAATCGCAGCCTCATCAAGCGGTGAAATCGTTGCCATGTTCAGCACGCGGGCGAAAATGCCCTCACTCTCCAGTTCCGCCGCTGCCTGAACGGCGAGATGGACCATGGTGCCGCAGGCAATGAGTGTAACGTCCGTGCCCGGACGCACCAGTTCAGCCAGACCGGGCTGGAATGTTCGGTCAGCTACGACAAGGTCGGGGACCGGCATGCGGCTCAGTCTGATATAGACAGGTCCCTCATGGGCTGCGGCCCATTTCACTGCCTCTGCCGTTTCCCAAGAATCGGCAGGCACGATGACCGTGATGTTGTGCAGGGGCCTCAGCCACGCGAAATCCTCAATGGAATGGTGCGTTGGCCCCAATTCGCCATAAGCCACGCCCGAGGACTGGCCGACCAGTTTGACGTTGAAATTGGCATAGGCGATATCCGCCTTTATCTGCTCCAGCGCACGACCCGTTAGAAAGCACGACGCGGCAGAAACGAAAGGAATTCGCCCGCCATTGGCAAGGCCCGCGCTGACGCCAACCATGTTCTGTTCGGCGATGCCGACGTTGATCAACCGGTCGGGAAATGTCTTTTGAAAGCCACCTAGTTTCGAGGAACCGACGGAATCATTGACGACGGCGACAATCCGGGGATCGTTGGCGGCCAGTTCTTCGATCGTGCGAGCCCAGGCATCACGACAATCGTGAAAGCCTTCCTGTTTTGCAGCGGGAGCAGCCATCAGACCAGTTCCTCCATAGCAATATTGTATTGTTCGGCATTCGGCACGCCATGGTGCCATGACGCCTTGTTTTCCATGAAGGACACACCCTTGCCCTTGATCGTATTGGCGATAATGCAAAGAGGTTTCGTGCGCCCACCAGGCTGTTCGGACAAAACGCTCACGAGAGCGTGGATGTCGTGGCCATCAACGACTTCGACATCCCAGCCAAAGGCGCGAAACTTGTCGTCGAGCGGGTCGAGACCATTGGTCTCCTCGGTGCCCATGCCCTGTTGCAACCGGTTGCGGTCCACGATCAGTGTGAACTTGCCAAGCTTGCGGTTGCCCGCCGTCATAGCCGCTTCCCAGTTCGACCCTTCCTGCAACTCGCCGTCGCCGGTCAGAACGAAAGTGCGGTAATCGCTGTTGGTCATCTGACCGGCAATTGCAATGCCGAGTGCCACCGGCACACCGTGACCGAGCGGCCCGGTATTGGTCTCTACACCGGGCAGGTAATTGCGATTCGGGTGGCCGTTCAGCTTGGACTGCGGCTGCATATAAGTTTGCAACCATTCTTCCGGATAATATCCGGCTGCGCAGAGCGCCGTATAAAGCGCCCCGGTCGCGTGCCCCTTCGACATAACGAAGCGATCCCGCTCCGCCATATCCGGCTTTTTCGGATCGTAGCGCATGATGCCGAAATAAAGGGTCGCGATAATGTCAATCGCCGAGAAGTCGCCGCCGGGATGACCGAGCTGGGCATCGAAAACCATCTTGAAAGCCCTGCGGCGCATCCACAAGGCTTTCTCCCGGATCGTATCGGCGATGTCGTTCTTCAACATTGGTGTTGGCCTTTCAGTAGCAGTTCCGCGCTCTTTGGTTCGGCGCTTACATCGCGCCGAACAGAGCCTTCTGAGCGATCTTCAGTGCACCGATGGCATCGTGACGGCTCTGCGCGTCCCGCAACGCGTCGACGTCGAGCGCATCAAGCCCCTTCGACGCAGCCTTGAGGAAATCGATGGCATGGTTGGCGGTCGCAACGCTGTCCTCGCGGAATGGAAACTGGTCGAGTTGCCAGACGCCTTCCCACTTGTTCTTTCTCAGCACGTAGAAGAACTCGAAAAGTTCGATGGGATGCAGGCTGCCTGCAACCAGATCGTCATCCCAGGAGCGGTAATTGTCGTTGACGTCCATGCCGAACAAGCGACCGTAATCGATAGCGAGCTGGGCGCTGTCGGCCGCGGATTCTCCACCCATGATGGCATGGCCGAAATCTAGCAAAATACCGACATTCGGCAGGCCGATCTTCTCAATTCCCAGCAGGGTGCGGGCAACGGAGCCAAAACTCATCCGCACACGGGGCTCGCGTGGCTTGTATTCTATGACGAATTTGAGATCAGGATTTTCACTCGCCAGCTGACCGACACCATCGAGCGAATGCTTCCACAAGGTGCCGTAATCCACCTGGAACGGGTAGTCCCAGCCATCCTGACCGGGCCAGAGCTTGACGTAATCGGCGCCGAAATAACGAACCTGATCGCAGGCCTCCGTCACCAGCTCATGAGCCCGCCGACGTACCCCAGCATCCGGGTTGGTGAATGAGCCCTTGACGAATTCGCGCGTGTAAATTTCAGGCGTGATGCCAATAACACCAAGCTTGTTTCGATCCAGCGCTTCCTTCACTTGAGCGTTGGAAAAGTCTCCGCCAAAGAAGGGATAGTTGATGTCGACGACAGACAGATCCTTGACCTGCCCCGCCAGATCGATCGCGTCGATGACGCTGCGCGGAGTGCCGTAACCGTCAGTGGCATAGCGGTCGAGATAGGTTGCGAAATGCCAGATACCGGCACCGTAACGTTGTTCGCTCATGTGTTTCCTCCATTTCACTCACCGATCGCAGATCACCTACGTTGGCGACCGCCCAAACAGTAAGACAAGACACTGCCATATGAGGCATTGACCAAAATTCGAGACCGTCTCCCAAAGCAAATTAGCGCCAAGGGAAGGCTCTTGATTGCTTTCGATCTCTTTCGTTTGATGAAGAATTTGCACAAAATATCGTCATGATCAAGTCATTTTATCGCGGATAAAATCGTGAATTTCGCTGCATCGCAACATTTATGGCGCGAATTCATTTCGATTACCCGCGGAAAATACCCGCAATAAAAATATATTGACAATAAACGAAAGTGATCAATAGTCTCAACTCAAGCCACTGGAGGGTGGTGTATTCCTGGGAGGTAACTATGAAACTGACGAAGCGTCTATTGATGTCCGTATTCGCTCTGGGTGTTGCCGGAGCTATGGCGGGAACCGCGCTGGCGGCCGATACCATCGCCATCATCACCCCGAGCCACGACAACCCTTTTTTCAAGGCTGAAGCAGACGGGGCTGCAGCCAAAGCGAAAGACTTGGGTTATGCGACGATGGTGCTTGTCCATGACGATGATGCCAACAAGCAGAACGAGCTGTTCGACAGCGCCATTGCCGCTGGCGTTAAAGCCATCATTCTCGATAATGCAGGTGCGGATGCCTCTGTTGCAGCTGTACAGAAAGCCAAGGACAAGGGCATTCCCTCGTTCCTCATCGACCGCGAAATCACAACGACCGGCGTCGCCGTCTCGCAAATCGTTTCCAATAATTATCAGGGTGCGCAGCTGGGGGCTGAAGAGTTCGTCAAGCTGATGGACGAGAAGGGTAACTATGCCGAGCTTATCGGCAAGGAATCCGACACCAATGCCGACATTCGTTCCCAAGGCTACCATGATGTCATCGACCAGTATTCCGACATGAAGCTGGTGGCCAAGCAGACGGCGAACTGGTCGCAGACGGAAGCCTATACGGTGATGGAATCGATCCTTCAGGCTCACCCTGACATCAAGGGCGTGATTTCCGGCAACGACACCATGGCGATGGGTGCCTATGCTGCGCTTGAAGCGGCAGGGCGCAAGGATGTCATCGTAGTTGGTTTCGATGGATCCAACGATGTCCGTGACTCCATCAAGAAGGGTGGCATCAAGGCCACCGTCCTTCAACCTGCCTACCAGCAGGCGCAGCTAGCCGTTGAGCAGGCCGACAAGTTCATCAAGACAGGCAAGACTGGTCTTGAGGAAAAGCAATTGATGGATTGCATTCTTGTCAATGCTGACAACGCCTCCAAGCTCGAGACCTTCGCGCTGTCCAAGTAACACCGCCATCACCGCTCGGAAAAATACATAGACCGGGCGGTGACTGATTTGAAGAAGTGCGGGATACCGATGAAGATCAGAACCCTTTTTGTGGCAGGCTTGCTTGCTGCTTCCTTTTCCGGTTGCAAGTTGGTCAAGACCGATCACAGCGCTGGCACCGCTGCAGATCCGATTGCTGAGCTTGTGGAAACGACGTTTGATACAAAGCTCGTTCCGGCACTGGAACAAAAGGCCGTCGATCTGACGACGCTGCGCAACGCCATCAAGAACGGGCTCGACAAGGCAGGCGAAAACCAGGGCGTCCGCGTTGGTGGCGCTGGTGGGGGCTGGAATTTCGCGGTCAAAGGAAGCGGCACCGTTGTCGATGAAAACCGCACCTCGAAAGCTGCGACTGCGGATATCGATCTGGACGGAGACGGAACCGCGGATGCAACGCTACAGTTAGGGCCAGTCATCAAGGGCACTGCGTTACGGGATACGACGACGCTCTATGATTTTTCGACGTTCCGCGATCAGATTGAATATGCAAAACTCGGTCGCGCTTTGAACGACAAGGCCGTTTCCAAGCTACCTGCGGCTGATATTTCGCTGAAAGGCAAGAAGATCAGTTTCCTCGGCGCGGTGGTGATCCGTTCCGCGAACGAAAAGCCTCTTGTCATGCCTGTTTCGATAGAGGTAGCGCCATGAGCGATGCTCAGACCGCAGCCTCTCATCCGATCGGCTTGTCGATCCGAAATGGCTCGAAAGTCTATCCCGGGACGCAAGCGCTAAAGAATGTTGATTTCGACCTGCGCATGGGGGCGGTCAACGTTCTCGTCGGCGAAAATGGTGCTGGCAAATCAACGCTGATGAAGATTATCGCGGGCGTTGAACAGTTGAACGGCGGAACGATTGAGCTGGATGGCCAGCAGGTCACATTCGCGGATAAATCCGACGCAGCAAAGCACGGTATCGGCATCGTCTTTCAGGAACTCAACCTGTTTCCCAACCTGACGGTGGCAGAAAACATTTTCGTGGGTCACGAAAAGACGATCAGTGGAATTCACATCGACAGCCGCGCCCAGACCTCTGCGGCACAAGCGCTGATGAAGCGTCTTGAGCAGGATATCGACCCAGGCACCCCGCTCGGGAACCTGCGGATAGGTCAGCAACAAATCGTCGAGATTGCCAAGGCGCTTGCTGGCCATGCGCGCATTCTGATCCTCGATGAGCCAACATCTGCGCTCTCGGCTGCCGAAGTGGAAGTTCTGTTCCGGGTCATCAATGATCTGAAGCGCCAAGGCGTCGGGATCGTCTATATCTCGCACCGGCTCGAAGAGCTCATCCGTATCGGCGATTATATTACCGTTTTGCGTGACGGCGTCATCACAGGATCGCGCTCAATGCAGGGTGTGGACATACCCTGGATCGTCGCCAATATGATCGGTAGCGCGTCCAAGGAATTTCCGAAAACTGTCGAACATTCACTTGGCGAAGAAATCTTTCGTGTCGAGAACATTTGCCTTCCTAGCCCCGCTGGCGGTTATGCCGTGGACCATATGTCTCTGTCGGTTCGCGAAGGAGAAATCGTTGGCCTGTACGGTCTGATGGGTGCAGGCCGGTCGGAGCTTCTGGAATGCATCATGGCGCAGCATCCAAACTCATCGGGTCGCCTTTTCATATCTGGAAAGCCATTAAAGGAAAAAAGTGTTTCCGGACGCATTCGGCGTGGTCTGGCGCTGATACCGGAAGACCGGAAGCGCGATGGCCTGGTTCAGATCATGTCCATCCGCGAAAATCTGACAATGTCGTCGCTCTACGATTTCACGCGCGGGTTTCATCTGAACCTGAAGGCAGAGGCTTCGAAGGCTGTGGAATTCGTCAAGCGTATGGCGATCAAAATCGCTAGTCTCGAACATCCCGTCTCCAGCCTTTCAGGCGGTAACCAGCAAAAGGTCGTCATCGGCAAGGCTTTGATGACAAAACCGAAAATCCTTTTGATGGACGAGCCATCGCGCGGCATCGACATCGGTGCAAAGGCGGAAATCTTTCGCACCATGCGACGTCTGGCTGGAGAAGGGCTGGGCATACTTTTCGTAACATCCGATCTGGAAGAGGTCCTCGCACTCTCAGATCGCATCCTCGTCATGGCAAATGGCAGGTTGGCGGGGCAATTCCCGGCTGGTGCCAATGCGGCGGACATCATTTCTGCAGCAACGCCCAATCTCAACAGGGTTGAAACACAATGAGCAACATCGACGCTGCTAGCAATGTCAAGACTGTCATTGGGGGCTCAAGGTCCCGTACATCGGCGCTTTTGATGCTTCTGCACATGCGCACCTTTGTGGCGCTTATCCTCGTGTTTGCTTTTTTCGCTTTCGCGGCTCCGAATTTTCTTTCAACCGGCAACATGCTGATTATCTCAAAGCATGTGGCGCTGAATGCGCTTCTGGCCATCGGCATGACCTTTGTCATCATCGCGGGAGGTATCGACCTTTCGGTTGGTTCGATTGTCGGCCTTTGCGCCATGGTTGCGGGTTATCTCGTTCTCTACGGCATAGACCTAAACTTTCTCGGTCTGGCCTACAGCATCCAGTTCAATACGATCGAGATCTGCCTCATCGTTCTGGTGGTCGGCGTCTTCATCGGGTGGATCAACGGGCTGCTGATTACAAAGCTCAATGTCGCGCCTTTCATAGCAACGCTCGGCACGCTCTATGTAGCACGCGGCGCAGCGCTGCTATTCTCCGATGGGCGAACCTTTCCGAACCTTGCCGGTAATCCCGAATACGGATCAGACACATTCCGCGTCATTGGCTCCGGCACGCTTTTCGGCCTTCCCGTTTCCGTCTGGATCATGGTTGTCGTTGCGCTTCTGGCTGCCTATCTCGCCAGTCGCACGCCACTCGGCCGGCACATTTATGCGGTTGGTGGAAACGAACGCGGCGCAGCTCTCTCAGGCGTCAGCGTGGATCAAATAAAGCTCTTCGTTTACATGTTCTCTGGAGTTTGCGCAGCGCTGGTTGGCCTTATCATTTCGTCCCAACTACAGGCCAGTCATCCGGCAACCGGAGAAACCTTCGAACTAAACGCCATTGCGGCAGCGGTACTGGGCGGCACATCGATGTCCGGCGGTCGTGGGCGCATAGCAGGCACTATCGTTGGTGCTTTCGTCATAGGCATTCTTGCCGATGGCCTGATCATGATGGGCGTCTCGTCCTTCTGGCAGACGGTGATCAAGGGGCTTGTGATTATTGCGGCCGTCGTGGTCGATCAAATGCAGCAAAAGCTTCAGGCCCGTGTGGTTCTACAGCAGAATATCAATTGAGGATTGGAAGCTGAAGACCATTGCTGTAACGGTCTAACAAGGAGAATCGTTGTTTTGAGCGCTTTTCGAATTCTAAGTTTGGGTGGACCATAGATGGACGCGAAAGATGATCACGATGCTTCGGAATCGATGATCGGGCTGTTGTCGGAGCCAAGACGCCGCCGCATCCTCGAATGGGTCCAGGAGGAAGGTTCGGCCCGCGTCAGAGAACTGGCAGGGGCGTTCCGTGTGTCCGAAGCAACGATCCGCCAGGATCTCGAAAGACTGGAGAACGAAGGTTTCATCACCCGCGAACACGGTGGGGCCTATCTCAACACGACCGCTCCTCAAACTGGCGCGATGACGCTTCATCATCAGGAGAATATGGATAAGAAGCGCCGTATAGGTGCTCTTGCCGCAAGCCTCGTCAAGGACGGCGAGACATTGATCCTTGACGCCGGGACCACCACGACCGAAATCGCGACACGGCTCACAAGCCGACGCGACCTGACGCTGATTACAAACGCGCTCAACATCGCCATCATTCTGGGTTCAGTGCCCAGCTTCGCCGTTCATATGCCCGGCGGCCAGTTCAAATCTCCCACTCTTTCGCTTTCGGGCGACAAATCTGTCGAGTATTTTCGAAATATCTTCGCTGGAAAACTGTTTCTGGCAACAGCCGGTGTCGCACTAGACACGGGATTGACCTATCCGAGCTTCGCAGATCTTCAGCTTAAAGAGGCCATGATCAAAGCTGCTGCCCACGTCTATCTCGTGGCCGATTCCACCAAGATCAATCGGTCGTCCTTCACACGCTTAGGCTCGCTGGATGTCATACATTCGTTCATTACCGATGACGGTATTTCTGACAGAGACGCACGCGAGTTTGAAAAACGTGGCATTGAAGTATTGATAGCCAAGTAATGCCTTCTGATCGAAGGTAAGGACCTGTCTCATGGCTACCCCTCGAAAAATCCATTGAGAAACTGCCTCACGACTCACACCGTGTTTCGCGCCCCCGACCATTGCGCAAGCTCCTGCTCTGCCCGCTCCAATGCGCTGTAATTGAGCAGTTTCCGCAAGAATGCCACCGTGACCGCGCGGGTGCGGAGATTGTATTGGCCTTCCCGCTCTCCTTCGCCATTCGTCTGGTAGACGTTGAGCTTTTCATAAAGGCTTTGGAGGCGGTTCTGGACGCTTCTGAGGGACAGGTTGCGGCGGCGGGCTATGGTTTTATCCGTCAGGCCGAGAGCGACATCGACAAGGATTTCGTATTCGGAATCGCTGAAGCCCCTGATGCGGCCGAGGCTCTTTTCCTGCATTCCGCGGACTTCGCGATCAATGACGCATTGGGCTTCAATGAAGATGCTGCGTAGCGCAAGTCGAAGGCGGTCGTCGGAAGCGGATTTGAGCACATAGCCATATGCTGCACCATCAGGCACGATCCTTGAAACGCCGCGCACATAGGCCTCGTCGGAGTAGTTCGACCAGAACAGAATGCGGGTATCGGGGCGCTCTTTCCAGATGGTGCGCGCGGCCTCGATGCCGTTGCGCTCGCCCATCTGCAAATCCATCACGATATGCGCAGACCGGTTTTCCCGCGCCAGCTTTTCGCCCGTCTTGCCATTCTCTGCTTCGATGACGTGGTTGCATTCGGGAAGTGCGGCACGCACCGCTTCGTTCAGATAGGAGCGATGGAGAACGTCGTCTTCCACGATCAGAACTTCCATCTCATATCTCCCCGAATATCTGCGCACTGTCAGGCAAGGTAATGCTGACGAAAGTTCCTGGCCCCTGCCGGTTGTGCCCCATTTCGAAGCGAGCGGAGATCAGGCGGGCGCGGGTCTTCATGTTGCCGATACCATGGCCGTGAACGGCGGCATGCTTGCCGCAGCCGCTGCCATCATCGCGGACGACGATGCGCAGGCGACCATCGGCAGGTTGGACATGCACGCTAATATTCTTCGGCTGGCCATGGCGGATCGCATTGTTGACCGCCTCCTGCACGATGCGAAACACGGAGGTCGCCACCGTCTGCTCCAGCGCCTCGATCCGGCCATCCGTTTCATCGACCACAGTCCAGTCGATTGCCAGCCCACTGTCACGCACCGAGCGTTCCAGATCATTCTCGATGGCCTGAACGACGCCGAAAAGCTGGAGGATCGAGGGTTTGGCCTCCTCGATGATCTGCCGCAAATCCTGCATGGAATGCTGGAGGCTGCGCACCAGTGGCTCCAGCATTTCGCCTGAGAGGTCTGAAATATGCGTCATCCGCTCCATGCGCCGAGCAAGCCGAGTGAGATCGGCCAACGTTTGGTCGTGCAAATCCATGCCGATGCGCTGGCGTTCCGCCTCCAAGGCCTGCGTCAGTTTGAGCGCGCCAAGGCGCAATCCTTCCTCGCGTGCATGGGCCTCAGCCTCCACGATAGCGGATCGTTTGGCCTGATCGGCGGCGCGGATGGCGAAGAAATAGGGTGCCAGAAGATCGGCAACGGCGCGGGCATTGGCTACATCTTCCATCGTGTAGGCATCCGCCTCCAGCGATGAGCAACTGAGCGCACCAATGATATCGCCATGGACCTTCATGGGCACATGCAGGCGGCTGTGAAGACCGAGTTCGATGATTGGGCTGGAGAAGGAGCCTTCGAAATGAAAGCGCGGATCGCAACAGGCATCGCCGCTCAGGAGGAAATCCACCTCACCCGATAGAAGGGAGCGGATAGGGCTTCCGGTCAAAAGTGCGGGCGGTTGCTGGCTCCAAGCGCTGTCCATGCCGCTCTCATAGGCAATGTGATATTTGCCATCGATGAGCTTGATGCAGACGTCCAAATGATCATGCGGAATGATGTGGGTAATTTCGGTGGCGACGGCCTGAATAATGGCATTGAATTCCAGCTGCCCGGCCAGCAGCCGCGAAATGCCCATATAGTGGTGAAACAGCGATGATCGTGGTGTGTCGAGCATTGGCGGACGCCCTCCCAAGCGTCTGCAACATGGCCCGATGTCGCAATTAACCTCGGGCCACATATCTTGCGCCGTCGTGGCGCTTGCGTCCTGCGGACATCCGCATAAATTCTGCGGGAACCCGCAACCAGATTGCCTTGAACAGCCTGTACAACAAAGGCTTTCCCGGTCATGCTTGTTTAGTACCGGGGAAAGGAGCCCCGGTGCAACGGGAATCTCAGCTCAACGTCGAGGAGGCGTTGCGAAGGTTTCTTTGCCCGGAGACGGGTGGGCCACTAGGGAGGAAAATCAATGGCTATCAGGAAGATGCTTCTGGCATCGGTTGCTGTCGCATGCGCGACGTTGCCGATGACCGCACAGGCCGAGACATCCAGCAAGAAAATCGCGCTTTCGAATAACTACGCTGGCAACTCATGGCGTCAGGCCATGTTGACCAGCTGGGACAAGATCACCAAGGACGCCGTCAAGGCTGGCACAGTTGCCGCTGCCGACCCGTTCACGACAGCGGAAAATCAGGCAACCGAACAGGCTGCACAGATCCAGAACCTCATTCTACAGGGCTATGATGCCATCGTCATCAACGCCGCTTCACCGACCGCGCTGAACGGCGCCATCAAGGAAGCATGCGACGCCGGTATCACCGTCGTGTCCTTCGACGGCACCGTGACCGAGCCCTGTGCATGGCGCATTGCCGTGGACTTCAAGGCCATGGGTGAAAGCCAGATCGATTACCTTGCGAAGAAAATGCCGAAGGGCGGCAACCTGCTTGAAATTCGGGGTCTTGCCGGTGTGTCCGTCGATGACGAAATCCACGCAGGCATCGCAGCCGGTGTGGCCAAGAACACCCAGTTCAAGATCGTAGGTTCCGTGAACGGCGACTGGGCGCAGGATGTGGCACAGCGCGCTGTCGCCGGTATTCTGCCAAGCCTGCAGGAAGTGGCCGCCGTCGTAACGCAGGGTGGGGATGGTTACGGTGCCGCACAGGCGTTTGCCGCAGCCAAGCGTCCGACACCAACCATCGTCATGGGCAACCGTGAAGACGAATTGCAGTGGTGGAAGCAGCAGAAGGATGCAAGCGGTTATGAAACCATGTCGGTTTCCATCGCCCCCGGCGTCTCCACGCTCGCCTTCTGGGTCGCCCAGCAAATCCTCGACGGCAAGGACGTGAAGAAGGATCTGACCGTTCCATTCCTGCGTATCGATCAGGCCAATCTTGAGGAGAACCTCAAGAACACCCAGAAGGGCGGCGTGGCAAACGTCGAATACAGCCTGGAAGATGCACAGAAGGTCATCGCCTCCGCCAAGTAAGCGCAGACCCTCCCAGCACCAAGACATCGCAGTGCCGCCCGGCGGCGCTGCGATGGATGTAAAGCCGTGGCGCAAGGCCGCAAAACTGGCGTAATTGCTCATGAACGAAGTGATATCCACACAGGAAGTCGTCGCAGCGCGAAGCGTGAAAGTGGTGTTCGGTGCCGTCAAGGCGCTGGATGGTGCCGATCTCGTCATTCGCTCCGGCGAGTGCCTCGGCCTCGTCGGCCACAATGGCGCGGGAAAATCTACCATCGTCAACGTCATCAATGGCGGGCTGACGCCGCATGAGGGGTCTGTGTCCTATGGCGGCAAGCCGAGCAGCTATGGTATTGCCGCAGCGCGGGCAAGTGGTGTGCGCTGCGTGTTTCAGGAACTGTCGCTCTGCCCTAACCTCACGATCAACGAAAATGTCCGCATCATGCATACCGACATGAAGGGCAGCAATTGGCGCAGCCGCGCGCTTTCTCTCATCAGCAACAAGCTGGACGAGATATTCCCTGGCCATGGCATCGATTGTGATCTGACCATTTCGGAACTCTCCATCGCCGAGCGGCAGATGGTGGAAATTGCCATCAACTTTGCTGGCGTCAACGAAGAGCCGAAGCTGGTCATTCTCGATGAGCCGACATCCTCGCTCGATGCGGGGCTTGCCGAACAGCTGATGGATTATGTGCGCCGCTTCGTGCGCACCGGCGGCGCGGTGCTGCTGATATCCCATATTCTCGGCGAAATTCTCTCCACAGCAACCCGTGTCGTCGTGATGAAGGACGGCAAGGTGGTGGCAGACCGTGCTGCTGGCGAGTTCACGAACAAAACTCTCGTGGAAGCCATGGGCAGCGTGGTGAAGGAACAAGGCTGGAAGCGTTCTTTGGAACGCAAGGCTGGCCCGACCGTCCTGTCCATGCCTCCAAGAAAAGGACAAGGCCTACCGTTTGAAGCCTATCGCGGCGAGATCATCGGGCTGGCCGGTCTGGGCGGTCACGGGCAGACGGAAGCCCTGCTGGACCTCTATCTTTCCCGAAACAGCAGCTGGTTTCCGACGCGGCATCAGGACATTGCCTTCGTTGCCGGTGACAGAAGCCTGAACGGCACGTTTCCGCTCTGGAGTATTCTGAAAAATCTCAGCATTGCATCCCTGCGAGACTTCTCACCGGCAGGTCTGGTCAATCGCGCGAGGGAAGACGAACTCGGTGCCAGCTGGAAAAAGCGCATCGAAATCCGTACGCCCGATGTGGACAACAAAATCCTCTCGCTCTCCGGTGGCAACCAGCAGAAGGTGCTGTTTGCCCGCGCATTGGCCACCACAGCCAGCACCGTGCTGATGGACGACCCGATGCGCGGCGTCGATATCGGCACCAAGCAGGAGGTCTACGACATCCTGCGCAGCGAAGCTGCCAATGGCCGCACCTTCATCTGGTACTCGACCGAGATGGACGAAATTCGCCTATGCGACCGCGTTTACGTGTTTCGCGAAGGCAGCATTCAGGCCGAACTCACGGGCGATGACATTAACGAACAGGCAGTGCTTGCTGCATCTTTCTCCGGAGACGCGCACGCATGAAACTTTCCGCCAACGCCCTGCGCCTCATCATTCCCGCCGCATCTCTCGCCGTGCTGTTGATCGCCGTCTTCTACATGCAGCCCCGCGCCATGAGCTATACGGGCCTCAACCTATTGTTCAATCTTGCTGTGCCGATCGCACTCGCAACGATCGCGCAGATGCTGATCATGTCGGTCAACGATCTCGACCTGTCGATGGGAACATTTGTCAGCTTCTGCGCCTGTGTTACCGCGACGTTTCTGCAGACGTCACCGTTGATCGGCATCGTGATCTTCGCCGCTGCGATTGCGATTTACGCCGCCATGGGCGCGATCATTCATATCCGTGCGCTGCCCTCCATCGTCGTGACGCTGGGCATGAGCTTTGTCTGGGGCGGATTGGCCGTTCTGTTGCTGCCATCGCCGGGTGGTCTGGCGCCTGCATGGATACGCACGATCATGACGGCGAAGCCGCCCTTCATCCCCATGGCCATCGTCGCCAGCATCGTGATTGCCGCCATTGCCCATTACATCGTCATGCGCTCGTCCTTTGGCGTGCTGATGCGCGGTGTGGGCGGCAATTTCCGGTCTGTTGAACGCTCAGGCTGGACCGTCATCGGCATTCGCGCAGCGACATTTGCGCTGGCCGGGTTCTTCGCCGTACTGGCAGGCATTGCGTTGGTCGGTCTCACCACCTCGGCGGACGCCAATATCGCACTGCGTTACACGCTGCTCTCCATTGCCGGTGTCATTCTGGGCGGCGGTGAATTCGTCGGCGGTCGCGTCTCGCCCATCGGTGCCGTCATCGGTGCTTTGACGCTGACGCTTGCGGGCTCGTTCCTGTCCTTCATGCGCATTTCGCCGGATTGGCAGATCGGCGCGCAGGGCGCCATCCTCATCGTCGTGCTCGGCCTTCGCCTGCTGCTGAACCGCCTCGAAAAGCGGGAGAAAAATCAATGAGTGCCTTGCAGAGATTTTCGAAGAAGCCGTGGATCTGGTCTTTCGCTGCCACGATTGCGGTGTGGATTATCACCGTGTTGTTTACCGGCGGTTCCAGTTCCTTCGGCCTGTCCCATGCAGCGCTGACCTTCGCGGCCTTCTCGGTCATCGTCGGCATCGGCCAGATGTTCGTCATCACGCTTGGCCCGGGCAATATTGATCTGTGCGTACCGGCCACCATGACGCTCTCTGGCACTGTTGCGCTGAAGTTCATGGATGTGTCCGATCATCTGATCCTGCCGGGACTGATGGTTGCCATCGGCATCGGTGTTGCGGTCGGCATCGGTAACTATGCGCTCATCAAGCTTCTGCGCATTCCGCCCATCATCGCCACCTTGTCCATGAGCTTCATCGTGCAATCCACGGCCATCTGGACCAATCGCGGCCTTCGTATCAAGCCGCCGCAGATGCTGGCAGACTTTGCCATCTCCAGCACCCTCGGCATCCCCAACGTCGCCCTCGTTGCCCTGCTGCTTTCGGCAATCGCCTGGGTTCTCCTTGATCGCAGTTTCTACGGACGCTGGATATCCGCCATCGGCCAGAGCACCTTTGCCGCCAGAATGACCGGCATACCGGTGGATGGCACGCGCTTCATCACCTATGTCCTTTGCGCAGTGCTCGCAGCCATCGCAGGTTATCTGCTGGCTAGCTTCTCCGGCGGCGCGGCTCTCAACATGGGTGCCGAATATCTGCTGATGTCGATTGCCGTCGTCGTCATCGGCGGCACGGCTGTCGCGGGTGGCGATTCCAATGTTCCGGGCATCTGGGGCGCCTCGCTTTTCATGTTCCTCGTGGTTTCCATGCTCAACACCTATGGTTTTGGTGCGGGCATCCGCCTCATCCTGACCGGCCTCATCATCATCTCCGTCATTCTTCTTGCGAGCGGCCCTAAAAAGCTGCGCTGAACGCGACCCCAATTTTCGGATCAAGCCCATGCCGACAGACCAGTCTTCCCTCTATGAAATCCGCGACGAGCGTTTCCGCCAGTTGATTGTCGGCAATGCAGAGCTTGAAGAGCTTTACTCCGGCTGCCGCTGGGCCGAAGGCCCGGTCTGGTTTTCGGACCTGAACTGCCTGTTGTGGAGCGACATTCCCAACCAGCGCATATTGCGCTGGGTGCCGGAGGATGGCGTTTCCGTGTTTCGCCAGCCCTCCAATTTCGCCAACGGCCACACGCGCGACCGGCAGGGCAGACTGGTGTCCTGCGAACATGGCACACGGCGTGTCACCCGTACCGAGGTGGACGGCTCCATCACCGTACTGGCGGATAGCTATCATGGCAAACGCCTGAACTCGCCCAACGACGTCATCGTCCGTTCCGATGGCAGCGTGTGGTTCACCGACCCGACCTACGGCATCCTCTCCGATTACGAAGGATACAAATCCGAGCCTGAGCAAGCGACGCGCAATGTCTACCGTCTCGATCCATCGACAGGTGAAATCGAGATCATGGTGGATGACTTCGGGCAGCCCAACGGGCTCGCCTTCTCGCCAGACGAAACAAAGCTTTACGTCGCCGACAGCTCATCCAGCCACGACATTACCCGCCCCCGCCATATCCGCGTTTTCGATGTGGTTGACGACAAGCGTCTGACGGGCGGGCAGGAATTCTGTGCTCTGGACAATGGCCTGCCGGATGGTTTCCGGCTGGATGTTGCGGGTAACCTCTGGACCAGCGCCGGAGACGGCGTGCATTGCTTCTCGCCGGATGGCACTTTGCTGGGCAAGATCAAGATACCGCAGACGGTGGCGAACCTTACCTTCGGAGGCCCGCGCAAGAACCGGCTGTTCATCACGGCCACGAAATCGCTTTACTCGATTTACGTGGCGGCCACGGGTGCGCAGTATCCTTGAACGGCGGCAATTCGCGACAACCAATGGGCTGCCTTACCAAATTTACGGTTAGGCAACCTTGGGAATAAACGCGGTCGGCGTAACGGGAATTGCCAACGTTTCAAAGCTTGGCTTCGCCAGCAGATAGCCCTGGATGAGGGATACTCCGAGATCTCTCAGTGCTGCCAATTCATCCACGGTCTCAACGCCTTCACAGAGAGGGACGATTGCCAAGTCCTGCAGCATATTCAGGGTGTGTTTGACGATCGTGCGTCTCACAGGATCGATGTCGATGCCCCGGATCATGTCCATATCGAGCTTGACGATATCAGGTTGGAAATGGGTAAGAAGACCTAGTCCGGAGTGACCCGCGCCAAAATCGTCTATCGCCGTCTTGAAACCCATATCCCTGTATGTTCTCAAGATGTGGAGCACATGCTTGGTATCGAGCACTTCGTTTTCCGTGAACTCGAAAATGATACGGTCCAGCGGAAAGCCGGTTTTCATGGCCGTGGCAAGCGTAAGGCGAATGCAGGCCCGCGGCTCATAGACAGCGTTTGGCATGAAGTTGATCGATAGCTTCACATCGTCAGCCGGGTCGTAAAGGCTTGACGCGAGCTCAATTGCCTTGACCCGACATTGCTGATCGAAGGCGTAGCGATTGTCGGCCTTCACCTGCCCAAGAACGGTGCCCGCACCTTCGCCATTCGGCCCGCGAACCAATGCCTCGTGAGCAAAAACCTTGCCTGTGCTGATATCGACAATGGGCTGAAACGCCATCGAAAATGGCACATCGAAAGCTGCACCATCGCGGCAACCATTGCACTGTGTCGGCATTGTTCATGCTCCCCATGTCGTTGTTTTTCGGAATATTAGATTATAAGGCATTAAGCTTCTGTTGCTGTACCATTTCCAATTGCAACCGTTCCCATATGACAATGCCCTTCATCTGCACGGCGCTCGCTTTTCGCCATCAGAGACGGCATGATAATCAGACGTGATTTCCATCCAGCGCATTCGAGACCGATATGAACGACGTTCCCAAGCCACCCAGGATTAACCGCGGCAGTCTTCAGGAACTGATAGGCGGCTTGAGCGACGGCATCATTTTTCTGGAGCCCGACGGCGATATCGCCTGGGCCAATGAATCAGCGCTCGACATGCACCGCGTCGATAGCGTCGAGGCGCTTGGGGCGGATGCCAAAGAGTATCGGCGCAGGTTTACGCTGCGCTATCGCAACAACCATCTTCTGGAAGAAGGCCAGTACCCGCTCGAGCGTCTGCTATCGGGCGAGACGATAGACGATGTGACGGTAGAGATTTCGCCAACCAGCGATCTCGATCTGGTCTGGGTGCACACGGTGCGCAGCATGATCATTTCCGACGGCACCGACAAACCGGATGTGTTGGCTCTGATCCTGCGGGACGAGACGCCGCGTTTCGAGGCGGAAGAACGGTTCGAACGCTCATTCAACGCGAACCCCGCGCCCGGCCTCATTTGTCGCCTGGATGACCACCGTTTCATTCGGGTCAATGAAGGCTTTTTAGAAATGACGGGCTTTACCAAAGAAGATGTCGTTGGAAAGACCGTCGAGGCAATAGGTCTGTTTTCGAACTGCGAAACCGGCGAGGATGCTTTGACCAAGCTGGACGATGGCAGGGTTATCCGCCACCGTGAAGCGCTGGTACCCCTGCCCGATGGCGGGGACCGGCTGGTAATTGTCGCCGGTGAGCCGATTTCCGTGGTTGAAGAACCCTGCATGCTCTTCACCTTCGCCGATCTCGATGCCAGACGAAAGGCGCAGAATGCGCTGCGCCAGAGCGAGGAGCGTTTTTCGAAATCCTTCAAGCTTTCACCCGCACCCGCAGCCGTCTCCCGGTTGGATGATTTTGTGTTCACCGAAGTCAATGACGCGTTTCTGCAAGTCTCCGGTTACAGCGTCACCGAGATCACCGGTCGCACGGCAAGCGATCTGCGCCTGTGGGAAGACGTGGCCGCACGGCGCGCGCTGGAACAGAAACTGCGTGACAATATTTTCGTTCGCAACGAAGCCATGCGCATGCGCCAGAAGGACGGCGGTATGGCCGATTGCCTCGTTTCCGCCGAGCGCGTGGAAATCAATGACGAGCAATGCGTGATCTGGGCGCTGCAGGATGTGACCGAGCGCAGGCGCAGCGAAGCGCAACTGGTGGAAGCTATTGAAAGCGTGATGGCGGATACATCTTGGTTCAGCCGCTCCATCGTTGATCGCCTGGCGACGCTAAAACACCAATCGACGGCAGCACCCACCGCACAACTGATGGAGCTCAGCGACCGTGAGCGTGAAATTTTAGGCCTGATCTGCAACGGCCAGAGCGATGCGGAAATGGGAGAAACGCTGCATCTTTCCAAAAACACCATCCGCAACCACATCGCCTCACTCTATGGCAAGATTGGTGTGAACCGACGGGCAGCGGCGGTCATCTGGGCGCGAGAGCGCGGCTTCACCGGCACGACCGACGCCAAGGCCAAAGCCAAAGCCAAAGCCAAAGCCAAAAAATAATCAAAAACAGGCCTATTTTGGTAAAAAAGGTCATTTTCTACCAATTCAAATAGTACTTTCCGCTCTGCAAAAGCTTGGTTTGCAGCTGTATCTCCTATGGCATGGCGTTGGCTCCCACCGACGCCGGATGATTAAGAACACAGTCTTAGGAAGGATACATCATGGATAAGAACCGTATCGAAGGTGCCGCCAAGGAACTGAAGGGCACGATCAAGCAGGCAGCCGGAAAGCTGACGGGCAACAAGAAGCTGGAAGCCGAAGGCCGTGGCGAGAAGCTTGCTGGCGAAGTTCAAGGCAGTGTCGGCAAAGGCGTCGATGCCGTCAAGGGCGCTCTAAAGTAAGCGTTGATCCAGCAATCCGGCTTGCCGCAATGGCAGGCCGGACCTAAGGAGGCAATCCCACAATGTTTTTCCCCGTCTTCTCAGCGCCGTCAGCACCATCTTCTGGCCAGTGTGCAACCAGCGCCGCGATCAAATCGTTATTGGCCTACGCACAGGGTCTAGAAGATTGCCAGATCGATGTTGAGGTTACGTCTGACATTGTCATGCTCACCGGCAAAGCGTCATGCAACGCAGCCGTGGACAAGGCGATAGGGATTGCCGCCGACGTTTCATCGCGGCTCGTCTTCAGCGACATCGATGTGCGCGAGACATGCCTGACCCCACCCATACCGCCTGCCCTCGACCTCAAAAAAGATCGACGGACATCCGGCAAAATTCTTCACATGAAAAGAGACATAAAATGAAAAAGACACTCATCCTCGCGCTTGCTGGTGCAATGGCCATGACTTCTGCCGCCTCTGCTGCCAGCACGCATCACAACCGTAAACCTGCTGAAAAAGTGGTCGCACAGCCCAAGCAGCGTCTGGGCACCCTGTCATGCGAAGTCGCAGGCGGCATCGGTCTTCTTGTAGGCTCCAGCCGGGCGGTTGACTGCCAGTTCAAGCAGCGTACCGGCAAGGTGGAGCGCTACACAGGCACCATCGGCAAGCTCGGCCTCGACGTCGGCGTTACCGGCAAGTCCTATCTCAGCTGGATCGTCGTCAACACCGAACCAACGACAATCGGCCAGGGCAGCCTTGCAGGCACCTATGTCGGTGCATCAGCCCGCGCTTCGGTTGGCGTAGGCCTTGGAGCCAACGCCCTGGTCGGCGGCAACAACAAGAACTTCGGTTTGCAGCCACTCAGCGCCGAGGCTGGCCTTGGCCTGAACGTAGCAGCGGGCGTATCGCGCCTTCAGCTGCGCACTGCAGGCTAACCGAAGATACCAAGACGCATGGCACCCCGGGTGCCATGCGTTTTTTAATCGGCTTCAACATTGAGTACATGATTGCTCGGTGCTGCACCCTTCGCCTGACGCATCATGCGCACGCAGACCTAGACCGATTGCATGAGAGCGCAACAAATCGCTAAATTAAGTCCTCATTAACCATGATCCGCTAGGAATTGTTACTCGTCCGCCGATGCAGGCTGACGCTCTTAGCATTGGTTAGCGCATGACCCACCAGCTGCTTCCGGAATCATCCCGGCGCCTCGGCTTGTTTACAGCATTGGTCTCGCTCGCCCTTACGACACCTTCTTTCGGTCAGTCCGTCTGGACCGGCAGCTCCAACAATGAATTCAGCGACGGAGCGAACTGGAACCCGAACGTTCCAGGCGAAACAGATGCCGCATCGGTAAACAGCGGCTCGCCTCAAGTGACAACTGGTGTGACAATCGACCAACTCGGTGTGGGTGGCGGCAATGTCACGATCAGCAACACAGGCACGCTGACGGTCACGAACGGCAGCACCATCACGGCTGGCAGCGTCTCCATCAATTCAAGCGGCGTCCTGAACTCGGATGTCAGCCTCAACGGTGGCAGCCTCGGGGTTGACGGTACGCTCGACGGCGAACTGAAGCTGAACAACGGCAATGTGACGGTGAATGGCACACTCGGCAGTGGTGTCGTTGGCGTAGGCACTGCGCTCTCCAACAATGGAACGGTGGGCAACGTGTCCGTTTCATCAGGCGGAACCTTTGCCAATAACAGCAGTGGTACCGCAGGTGCTGTCACCAATGTCGGCACCGCGTCCAATGCTGGCACGGTACAGTCACTGACGAACACGGCGGGCAATTTTACCAATAATGCAGGCGGGACCATTACCGGGAAAACCACTGTCTCCGGCGGGACGGTAACGAACAAATTCGTGGTGACAGATGCCGATGTTGCGGCAGCGGCTGCCTTCGTCAACAATATGGGAGCCACGGCTGGGACTATCAGAAACTCTGGCTCCGTGACCAACACCGGTACGATCAACTCGCTTCAAAATGATGCGGGGATGTTTACGAACAATGCCGGAGGCGTTGTGACGGGCGTGACGACGGTTTCCGGCGGAAGCGTTACGAACAGTGCGCAACTGAGCGACGTCAATATCGGCGCTGGCGGCACCTTCACCAACACCACTGGTGCCAGTGCGGGCGCGGTGACGAATGCCGGAGCCACCTCAAATGCCGGTTCGATTGGCTCTCTGACGAATACCGCAGGAAACTTCACGAATAACAGTGGTGGCGAAATCACCGGAAAGACCGTTGTTTCCGGCGGGACGGTGACAAACAACTTCCTGGTGACGGACGTGGACGTTGCAGCCGCTGCGGCCTTCGTCAACAACGGCGGAGCGACGGCTGGCAATGTCAGGAACTCCGGCACATCGACCAATGCAGGCATCATTGCTTCTGTTCAAAACGATGGCGGCAGCTTCACGAACAACGGGTCGGTGACCGGCGTGACGACCGTCTCCGGCGGAACCGTGACGAACAACTTCATTGTTACGGACGCCGATGTCGCGGCGGCGGCAGCATTCGTCAACAACACAAATGCGACTGCGGGTGCCATCCGCAATGCAGGCACGGTGACCAATGCGGGCACCATCGCGTCACTGCAAAACAACGGCGGTAACTTCACCAACAATACCGGGGGTGAAGTTACCGGGAAGACAGATGTTGCCGGAGGAACGGTCGTCAACAACGCTAGGCTGGGCGATGTGGAAATCGGCAAACAAGGCACTTTCACCAACAACAGCGGCGCGACCGCAGGTGCGGTGACAAATGAAGGCACCGCAGCGAATGACGGAACCATCGCGTCGCTGGTGAATATGGACGGCGCTTTTTCCAACACTGGCATCATCACCGGGACAGCGACAATCTCAGGCGGCGAACTCGTCAATCAGGGAGCGGTGACTGGAACAATCGATGTATTTGACGGCGGGCTCTTATCCGGCAGTGGCAGCTCTGGCGGACTGATCGTCAATGCGGGCGGCACACTTGCTCCCGGGCCGGGCATAGCGATGCTGAACGTGGGTGGAAATCTGACGTTTCGCAATGGCTCGATCTATCAACTCGACATCAACGGCAGCGGCGCGTCCGACCGGGTCGATGCGGACACGATCACCATTGACGGCGGCACCTTGCAGATCCGTGCTGCCAGTGGCCGCTATGGTCTTTCGACGGACTATACGATCCTGACAGCTAACAGCATCACGGGCTCCTTCGACAGTGTCGCAAGCGATTTTGCCTTCCTGTCGCCGACGCTCACCTATGGCAACAGCAGCGTCGATCTCAGCCTCGATCGCAACACTGTCCGCTTCGAGGACGTTGGGTTGACCGCGAATGATCGAGCCACAGCGGCTGCCGTTGAAAATCTTGGCATCGCGAACACGCTGTTTTCAGCGGTGCTGCCGCTCGATGTTCAGACCGCGCAAAGCGCATTCTCCCAGCTTAATGGCGAAATTCACGCGTCTCTCCAGAGTGCCTTCTTACTGGACAGCCAGTTTACCCGCGACGCTGTCATCGACCAGATGAACCCTTTGAATGATCGGCGGCCCGCATATGCCGATGGCGTTTCCTTCTGGACATCTGGCATCCTGGCGCAAAACAATTTCACCGATGATGGCAATGCCAGAGGGTTGAATACCAGTCTAGCCGGGACCGTCGTAGGCGCTGACGTGGCGGTTTCCGACCATGTGCGACTGGGCGGCGTGATCGGATACAGCCATCTGGCTGCGCAGCCGCAGGCCAGTGCCGACTCCTACCATGTTGGTCTCTACGCAGCGGGCGATATGGGACCTTTAAATATCATCGGTGGTGCGATCTACTCGAAAAACGAAGTTTCGACGCAGCGTGATATCGCATTTGGCACATTCACAGACCAGCTTTCCGCAAAATATAATAGCGCCACAACGCAGGTGTTCGGTGATATTTCCTGGACTCTGGAAGCAGATGATTTCAGCGTTCAGCCCTTCGCCAATCTCGCCTATATCAGTCTCGATACCGATGACTTCAGCGAGAGTGGCGGGGCAGCGGCCCTGTCCGTATCGGGCGGCGACCGTGAGGTGTCTCTATCGACCCTTGGCATCCGCTGGTCTGCCGCTTTGCAAACCAGCGATCTGCCTGTCGTTGCCTCAGGCATGATTGGCTGGCGTCATGCGGCCGGAGACCTGACGCCGGGTATCCTGACCAGCTTCGCTGGCGGCTCGCCATTCGTTCTTGATGGCATCACCATCCCGCAAGATGCGCTCGTGTTGAGGGCAGGCATCACAGCCCATCTTTCCAAGTCGGCCCGCCTGTCGCTGACCTATTCCGGGGAGTTTGCCAGCGGCTTTCAGTCGAATGCCGCCCACGCAAACCTGTCGATCGATTTCTAAATCTAGCCACTTGCTCAGCCGCTCTTTCCTTCGATCAAGTCCATCGGCCAGACCTTGCGTTTGATGGCATCGGGATAGTGCACCTGATAGTCCGGCATGACGGATAACAGGCTCTCTGCAAGACTAATTCCGAGATCCCGAAGAGACAGGCTGAAACAGGTGAGACTTGGCTGTAAAAATTGCGCCTGTGAACTCTGCCGCCCAATGATGGCGATGTCTTTGCCGGGCATCAAGCCGACTTCCTCGAGCCCGCGATAGAGCCCCGTGACCAGCGTTTCATTGACGAGAACGACAGCGGTGGGGCGGGTTTCGCAGCCCATGATCTGGCAAGCGACGCCATAACCACCCGTTTCGCTCGGCGTTGCGCGGAAGATGTGATTGTCTGCCAAAGATAGACCGTGCCGACCGAGTACGTCGCGCGCGCGCTGGACGAACAGATGACCGAGATTGAGATCGCCGTGTGGCCAGATGAGACCAATGTGTCTGTGACCGTTTTTCACCAGCCTTTCGATGGCAGCTTCCGCCATGCCCTCGAAATCGAGGTCGATCCAGGGCTGGCCGACATCGGTCTGGCTTCGCCCTAGGGTTATGAAGGGAATGTTGTGGCGGGCGAGCAGTTCGAAACGGGCATCGTGGAGACGGGTGGCGGAGAGAATGATGGCGTCGGCAAAGCCGCGCGCCACGACGCGCTGGAGATAGGCATCCGGGTCTTCGTCGGATGAGCAAAGCAGCGCCACCAGATCGAGCTTATGACGGGCGAACACGGTCTGCACCCCGTCGAAAACACTCATGAAGAATGTATCCCCCTGACCGGTAATCTCCGGCCCGGTCTGCATCATGAAGCCGATGACACCGGTCGAGCCTTTGCGCAAGGAACGCCCCGATTGGTTGGCAACATAACCCAGCCTGTCGGCTGCTTCGAGAACACGGCGACGCGTTTCTTCATTGACATCCGCTTTTCCATTCAAGGCACGGGAAACCGTGCCGATAGAAATATCAAGATGTTCTGCCAGCTGGCGAATGCCCTTCATGAAGTGCCTTTCCACGGCTCTTAAAGCGATTTCGCAAACAGTATTGACAAAAATAGCCTCCTGTCCATAGTATCGTAAACGTTTACGGACAACCGGAAGAGGAGTTTCGGTTGCCGTAGGAGGAGGATTTCAGTGACATACAATGCCGTTTTGTGTGGATGCGGAGCTATGGCCAAAGGCTGGCTCCGAGCGTTGCAGGCCACACCACAAATGCAAGAGGCTGTCAGGGTCGTTGGCCTAGTCGATCTGGACCGAGCGACAGCCGAGGCGCTTGCTGCCGAGTTCAATATTCGCAACGCCGTTATCGGCACCGATCTGGACGTCGTTCTAACGGAGACCAAGCCGGATATTCTCTTTGACGTGGTCATCCCTGTCGCTCGCCATTCGGTGGTCAAAACCGGCCTCGCCTATGGCTGCCACGTCCTGAGCGAAAAGCCGATGGCGACCTCCATGGAAGAAGCGGAGTATTTGCGCCGCGCTGCCAAAGATGCGGGCCGTGTCCACGCAGTCGTTCAAAACCGGCGCTTTATTTCCGGCGTGCGTCGCATGTGCCGTCTGGTCGAGAGCGGCGTCATTGGTCAGGTGACGGGCATTCACTGCGATTTCTTTTTGGGCCCGCATTTCGGCGGCTTTCGTGAGCAGATGGACAATGTGCTGCTTCTCGACATGGCGATTCACACTTTCGATGCCGCGCGCTTCGTGTCGGGCAAGTCCCCGCTCTCGGTTTATTGTGTCGAAACCAACCCCGTCGGCTCCTGGTATGCCCACGGTGCTGCGGCCAACGCCATCTTCCGCTTTGCGGATGATGTTGTCTTCACCTATCGCGGTTCCTGGTGCGCCGAAGGTGAACGGACCAGTTGGGAAAGCGCGTGGCGCATCGTCGGCTCTAAGGGCATGCTGACCTGGGATGGCGAAGAGACGTTCAAGGCCGCCGTCGCCGGGACAGAGCCGGGGTTACTGCACGGCTTTACCCCAGTCGATGTCCCGCCGCCTTATAACGACGAGGAAACTCATGGTCACACCAGCGTGATTTCCGATTTCCTTGATGCCATCCGCACCGGACGCGAGCCCGAAACAGTCAGTCACGACAACATCAAAAGCCTGGCGATGGTCCTTGGCGCGATTGAAAGCGCCAAGTCAGGCCAGCCCGTCGACATAGCAGCATAAGGACCGGAATAGTGAGCAATCTACAGGGACAATCCATTCGCATCGGCACCATGGTCAGCGCCACCAAAGGTCAGGCCGCCGAGCGTATCGCGCAAATCGCCGATATGGGATTTGAGAGCTTCGAGCCGTTTTTCTGGCAGACGACCAACGGACAGGACATCGCCGACCTCGGCAAGCGATGCCGTGAAGCCATCGGAGATCGCGACATCACGATCTCCACCATCGGTATGTTCGGCAATCCGCTGGAGGAAACCGATATGGACCTTCAGACCTTGCAGGGCTGGAAGGATTGCATCGATAATGCCCACCACTTCGGCGCTACCTGCGTTGCCGGCTTTACCGGTCGAATCCGCAACAAACCGCTGACCGACAGCCTGCCACGCTACAAGCAGGTGTGGAGCGAGCTTGCCAAACGCGCAGCCGACAAAGGCGTGAAGATCGCATTCGAGAATTGCGCAATGGACGGCAACTGGGCAACCGGCGACTGGAACATCGCGCACAATCCCGATGCGTGGGAACTCATCTTCAACGAGACGCCTGACGACAATATCGGTCTCGAATGGGAGCCCTGCCACCAGATGGTCTACCTCATCAATCCCCTGCCGCAAATTCGCAAATGGGCTTCGAAAATCTTCCACGTTCACGGCAAGGATGCGACCATTCGCTGGGACGTCATTCGTGAACACGGCATTTTTGGCAAGCATCCGTTCGTCTTCATGCGCACGCCCGGCTTTGGTGACAGCAACTGGACGGACATCATTTCCGAGCTGCGGCTGGCAGGCTGGTCCGGCTCCATCGATATCGAAGGTTGGCACGATCCGGTCTACCGGGACGCGCTGGAAATGACCGGGCAGGTTCACGGGCTCAACCACCTCAAGCAAGCGCGCGGCGGCAGCTTCGTCGTCGATCCGGTCTAACGCACGCAATGCAAAGGGATGCCGCGCGGAGGAGTGCGCATCCCGGTTGATGAAACATGGATAACCACAAGGAGGAGAACATGGGTATCCGCAAATACACAATTGCCATAGCAACGGCGCTTGCAACGAGCGTTTCACTCTTCGGCATGAGCGCGCAGGCAGAGGACGTGAAGTTGACGCTGTGGTCGCTCGACCGCGACATTCAGCCGGCGCCGAACCTCATCAAGGAATTCAACGCGCAAAAGAACGGCATCCAAATCGAGTATCGCCAGATACAGTTCGATGACGTGGTGAGCGAAGCTATGCGTGCGTACTCGACCGGCAACGCGCCTGATATCATCACTATCGACAACCCAAACCATGCCATGTTCGCATCGCGAAAAGCCTTTGTCGATCTGACCGACATGATTGCCAAATCGACGGTTATCAAGCCCGAGAATTATTTCCCCGGCCCCCTCGCCTCCGCCACATGGGACGGAAAATATTACGGTGTGCCGAAAGCCACGAATACGATAGCGCTTTATTACAACAAGGATTTGTTCAAGGCCGCTGGGCTTGACCCGGAAAAGCCGCCGCAGACCTGGGATGAGCTGCTGGAAACAGCCAAGAAGCTGACCGACCCGTCCAAGAATGTCTACGGTATCACCTTCTCGGCCAAAGCCAATGAGGAAGGCACCTTCCAGTTCCTGCCCTGGGCACAAATGGGTGGCGCAACCTACAAGTCCATCAACAGCGAAGGGGCGGTACGCGCACTGACAATCTGGAAGCAATTGCTAGACGGCAAGATGACGTCGCCCGACACGCTGACGCGCAGCCAGTGGGATTCCACGGCAACCTTCAATGCCGGCAATGCTGCCATGGCCATTTCCGGCCCGTGGGAAATCGACCGTATGTTGACGGATGCAAAATTCGACTGGGGAACGGCTTTGTTGCCGGTGCCACAGCAGGGAGCCGAGCGCTCTTCCGCCATGGGCGATTACAACTGGGCGATTTTCTCCAATACCAAACATCCTGAAGAGGCCTTCAAGGCGCTTGAGTTCTTCGCCTCCAAGGATGTGACGATGTATAAGGATTTCGGCCAGATCCCCGCTCGCTCTGACGTGCCGATCCCGCCAACGGGCAATGCGCTGAAAGATGCGGCTCTAAAGACCTTCGTAGAGCAGCTGAAATATGCCAAGCCACGCGGCCCTTCGCCGGAATGGCCGAAGATTTCCAAGGCCATTCAGGATGCCATACAGGCGGCATTGACCGGTCAGATGGAGCCAAAAGCGGCGCTCGATCAGGCTGCAGAGAAGATCAAGCTCATCGAAGGTTGAGGCTTACGCCCTTTCTCGAAAACCGATGGCACGCGTGCCATCCAGCTTTTCCTCCCGCGGCGAGCTGTCTGATGCTTCGGCATTGGGCAGCTCAAAGCAGGCTCTCATGAGGTTTCCATGAAAAGGATACTTTCCAGCATCACGGATGGGCGCGGCTTCGACATCGGTCTGGTCGGCGTTCCCTTCGCCTTCCTCTTCATTCTCGCGGGCCTGCCACTGCTCTACAATATTCTGATGAGCTTTCAGGAAGTCGACATGTTCAGCCTGGGAAGCATCATCCGACCATTCGTAGGCTTCAAGAACTACATCGATCTGTTCAAGCAGCCTGAAACCCTACCCATTCTCTACAACACCGTCATTTTCGTCGTCGGCTCCATCGCCGGGCAGTTTCTCGTCGGGTTCGGCCTTGCACTGTTTTTCTGGATAAACTTTCCCGGCTCATCATGGCTGCGCGGACTGTTTCTGGTGTCCTGGGTCATGCCCGGCCTGGTGGTTGGCGCGATCTGGAACTGGATATTGTCGGGTGATTTCGGCGTGCTAAATTTCTTCCTGCGCGAAAGCGGCCTGATCGACAGCAATATCTTTTGGCGCTCAGATCCGCATTTCTCCCTGTGGGCCGTCATTCTTGCCAATATCTGGCTCGGCACCTCTTTCAATATGATCCTGCTATCAGTCGGACTATCATCCATTCCCGACGATCTCTATGAGGCTGCGGAACTCGATGGTGCCAATGCCTGGCAACGTTTCTGGACGATCACGCTGCCGATGATGCGCTCCACCATCGGTGCGATCATTTCGCTTGGGCTGATCTTCACTCTGCAACAGTTCGATCTCTTCGCCGCCATCACGGACGGCGGGCCAAACAACTCCTCCAATGTCGCCCAATATTGGGCCTGGGACCTTTCCTTTCGGCAATATGACTTTGGCAAAGGCGCGACGATCTCCGTCATCATGACCGTCTTCGTGATGTTCGCGGCCATCGTCTATGTGCGCTCGACACGTCATGAGGTGCGCGGATGAGTGATACCAGCAGAAATCGAATGATGCTCGCAATCGCCATCATCATGGCGGCGATCTATCTCTTTCCGCTTTACTGGATGTATATCACGGCGCTGAAAACAGGGTCCGAGATGTTTGCCAGCCCGCCAAGCTTCTGGCCATCGACAGCGCAGTGGAACACCTTCGTCTATGTCTGGGAAAGCCGGAACATGGGGCGTTATCTCTGGAATTCCACGCTGATCGCCTTTGGCTCGGTGGCGCTAATCGCCGTTCTCGGCACCGGCTGCGCCTATGTTTTGGCGCGGTATCGCAATGGCTGGGTGGATATCGGGCTTTTCCTTATCCTGATGCTGCAGGTTCTTCCGGCATCCTTGATGATCACACCGATCTTCGTTGGCTTCTCGCAGGTTGGTTTGCTGGATTATCCCCGCTTTGCCGTCATTCTGGCCATTGCGGCAAAAAGCATGCCCTTCTTCGTCGTACTGGTTCGAGCCACCTTCATGGCCGTGCCGATGGAGCTTGAGGAGGCTGCGCTGGTCGATGGCAATTCCCGCATCGGCGCGTTTTTCAACATCGTGCTGCCACTGGCGCGCAACGGCATTCTCGTCAGCGCCATTCTCATCTTCATGCAGGCCTTCGGAGAGTTCGTCTATTCCAAGTCGATGATCCAGAATGTCGAGTTGCAGCCCGCAAGCGTCGGCCTCAACTCCTTCATGGGCCCGAACACCAGCGAATGGAACAACATCATGGCCTATGCCACCATGTATGTGACCCCGATCCTTGCCATCTTTGTCCTCTTGCAGCGCCGCATCGTTTCCGGCCTCACATCGGGAGCTCTCAAATGACCAATCAAATCGAATTGTCAGGCGTCAACAAATATTACGGTGCCTATCACGCGCTGAAAAACATCGATCTCACCATTCGCAAGGGTGGCTTTGTAGCGCTCGTCGGGCCATCCGGCTGCGGCAAGTCTACGCTGCTGCGCTCACTTGCAGGGCTTGAATCAATCTCGGCGGGTGATCTCGTGATTGCTGGGGAGCGCATGAACAACGTGCCCCCGCGTAAACGCGATCTGGCGATGGTATTTCAGTCCTATGCGCTTTATCCGCACATGACGGTCGAGGAAAACCTGACCTATAGTCTGCGCATTCGCGGGACCAAAAAGGCAGAAGCCAGAAAAGCGGCAGAGGAAGTAGCGGCCATTACCGGCCTGTCCGACCTTCTGCATCGTTATCCGCGCGAACTCTCCGGCGGGCAGCGTCAGCGCGTCGCGATGAGCCGCGCCATTATCCGCAACCCAAAGGCCTTCCTGTTCGACGAACCCTTGTCCAACCTCGATGCCGCCCTACGCGTCCATATGCGCAAGGAAATCAGGGCGCTGCATGACCGGCTGGGTGCAACATCGGTCTACGTCACGCATGACCAGATCGAAGCCATGACGATGGCCGACCATGTGGTCGTGATGCGCCAGGGCGTGATAGAACAGCAGGGACAGCCGCTCGAGCTCTACGACCGACCCGTGAACCGCTTCGTTGCAGGCTTCATTGGTTCGCCTGCCATGAACTTCATTCCGGCAACCGCGGGAGCGGATGGGAAAACACTCGTTCTGGAGCTTGGAGAGCCACAGACGATCAGTCTGGAACGCACCACTCCTGCCAATCGCAAACTTGTGGTGGGCTTGAGACCCGAACATCTGACGATCTCTGACAACATGGCGGGGGCGCTAAACGTGCCCGTCGCCATGGTGGAATCCACTGGTTCAACGACTTACGTCACCACTGCAACGACGCCCGAATGTGTCGTGGTGGTCAACGGACGCGTTCCGATAAGCGGTGGTCAGACGATCGGTCTGGATTTCGCGCAGGAACATATCCATTTGTTCGATGCGGATACCGGCATGCGGATCGAGTAAGAGATACGGGATGCTGATGCCCTCCGGCAAAACTGAGCATACTACAATCATTGCTGGTGATTTGCGTCATTAGATGGTCATAAACGACCTCTAACTTCAATCATCAGTATAGATCTCAGGATCGGTCTCGAAGCCAGAATTCGGCTTTGTTTGGAGGGGTGACATGGTTCGAAAGACAACCGGGCGTGCCAAATCTACCAGTGTCAGCGAAGACGATTTGCGCCGATTTATTCGGGCAAAGGGTGCTGATTATCTCAACGATCCAAACATAACCTCCGTCGGCATTGGTCTGAAAAACGGCAACGGGCCAGTCTGCCTGCAATTTACTGTCAGACAAAAAGGGGAGTCGGCGCTCGAGTCCCTGTCAACGACCCGCGTGCCTGAAACAATCGATGTCGATGGCACAGCTGTACCGACGGATGTCATCGAGCGATCCTATGCTCCGTCTTACAAGCTCGTCGAACCGGAGCAGATTGATCTGCGCAAACAGCGTATCGACCCGATAAGACCGGGCGTCAGTGTTTCTCACATCGCGGAAACGGCTGGCACGATTGGACTCATCGTGTTTGACCGGTCTACTGGCACGCCTTGCATTCTATCGAACTGGCATGTGCTTCACGGTAATATGGGTCGCATCGGTGACACGATTGTCCAACCCGGCTCCTATGACGACAACAACACATCGCAAAACGGTGCGGGACAGTTGTTGCGAAGCCATCTGGGTGCCGCCGGAGATTGCGCGCTCGCTCGCATCCGCCTTCGAGATTATGATCGATCCGTCTATGCACTGGACGTGGTGCCAACGCGGATGGCGCGGGTTTCGTTGGGCGACAAGGTCATCAAATCCGGACGCACCACGGCAAACACCCAAGGAATTGTTCGCCGCGTCGATGTCATGGCCAAAATCAATTATGGTTCGCCAGCGGGAGAACAGGCAATCGGCTGCTTCGAGATCGGCCCCGACCCGGATGCGTTGCCCGATGATGGCGAGATCAGCAAGGGTGGAGATTCCGGTTCCGCATGGCTCATTTTCGACAAGGGTAAAGCAACCGATATCTTCGCTGGACTTCATTTCGCTGGCGAAAGTGATGGCGTTGCGGATGAACATGCGCTGGCGTGCTATCCCGCATCGGTTCAGAAGAAACTGGACTTCATTCTGGAGCCGGAAACCGACGGCGCCGAAGCCAGCGAGGGCATGGAAACGGCTGTTCCACGCTCTGGCTATGACGCTGATTTTCTTGGCCTTGCCTTCCCAGAACCGGGATTGTCCACTTCGCTAAAACGCGATGCCGTCAATTTCGGTCGCGGTCAGAGCATTCCCTACACGCATTTCTCTGTGTGCCTCAGTTCCAAGCGCCGTATGGCACGCTATGTAGCCTGGAACATCGATGGCGCCAAAATGGTAAAGTTGCCGAGAAACGGCTTCTCGCTGGATCCTCGCATCGATGCAAAGTACCAGCTTGGAGACGAGTTCTACGTAGACAATCGTATAGACCGCGGCCATATCGCCCGGCGCGCAGACTTATGCTGGGGCTCTGTTGCCGAGGCCAGACAGGCAAACAGCGACTCCTTTTACTTCACGAACATTGCGCCTCAGCATGAGCGTTACAATCAGTCCTCCCGCAAAGGCCTTTGGGGCGGGCTCGAAAACCTCATCTTTGAGCAGGCGGAGCTTCAGGACATCCGACTTTCAGTGCAGGGCGGGCCGATTTTCGGCGATGATGACATTCCCTACCGTGGCGCGCAGATTCCGCGCGCCTTCTGGAAGGCCATTGGTTATGTCGGCACAGACGGAAAACTGCGCTGCGCGAGCTTCGTTCTCTCGCAGGAGAACCTTCTCAACGACCTCGAAACACTCGATCTCGATCCGTTCCGGCTCTATCAGGTTACACTGGAAGACCTCGCGGTGAGGACAGGCCTCGATTTCAGTGCCATACAGCAAAGCGATCTTGTCCGGCATCCTGAACTCGTATCCAGGGTCAACATGCGCGAGGCGCTGGAGCGTTCGGCCAGCGCCGTCGTCGAAATTCGCGCCTTCACCGACGTGGTGATTTAAGGCTCGAAGCTGACGTCATTGGCATGATCTGGGCGATGCAGCTGCAGCAGCGTCGCCCAGTGCGCCTGCCCTCAGATATCCCGCAGACCCGCGAACAGAGCCTCTTGTGCGCAACCGGCTCTGTAGAAAACAGGCGGTTGACCGAGCGGTGCCGCGATCTGGATTTCTGCGCCGCCCGCAAATTCCTCGCCCGTCCAGACATGTACCCAGCGCTCACCCTGGGGAAGATAGACGGCGCGCTCTTCTTTCGCAGCTTGCCACACCGGCGCGATAAGCATGTCGGCACCGTAAAGGTAACTGTCCTGAATGGTGTAGGTTTGCCGGTCCTGCTGGTAATGCAGGAAAAGCGGGCGTTGCACGGCTAGACCCCGCTCCACAGCTTCTACCGACAGAGACTTGAGATAGGGCGCAAGATGTCGATAAATCCGCGTCATTCGGGCGAAATGCGACAGGACTTCCGGGTCCTGGTCGATCTGAACATTTTCGCGAGGACGGTTTCCTTCATGGGTCCGCATGACGGGAGTGAACGCCGCCATTTCGGCCCAGCGCATCAAAAGCTCCGGCGTGCGGACATTGCCGAACAGGCTGGTGTAGCCGCCGATATCGGAATGGTGATAGGCGTTGCCCAGCAGGCCAGATGACAGTGCGCCGCAGATGACGGTGACAAGACCATCGTGGCGCGAGAAATCAACCGACTGGTCACCGCCCCACAGAAGCGGGCAATGCTTCTGAACGCCGGTGAATCCTGCGCGCATGAAGAACAGGGCGTCACCGGTTTTATCGCGTGACGCAACGGCCTTTGCGTTGACCTCGGCCCACAGTGTAGGCCAGGCATTGTGCATCAGCTTGGCATCAATCCCATTCGACAGATGCACATCGATCGGCAGATATTCGCCGAAATCCGCCATCCAGCCGGAAAGACCAAAGTCCAGCATATTCTTGCCGATGATCTCTTCTGCGAACCAGTCCGCCGCCGCTTCATTGGTGAAATCGACCACACCACAATCAAATTCGCCGAAATCCACAAGGGCGGTTTTTCCGGCTCCATCCGTTGCGAAATAGCCCGCCTTTTCCGCAACTTGGAACAGCGACCCATCGACACAGAGATACGGGTTCACATAGCCCATAAAGCGGATGCCGCTTTCATGCAATTCGCTGATCTTCTTACGAAGACCCGGATAGCGCGTCTCGTTGGCTTGCCAATCCCAAAACAACCGTGAGCCAAACGATGTCTGTCTCAGACCGACCCAGTCCTCGCACCAAAGGGCGGATACTTGCACACCGGCATTACGGATCACGTCGAGACGAGCGAAGGAATTTTCGCCATCCTTTAAGCCGATGATCGCGCCGTTATAAACCCAATCAGGCAACGGCGGCTGTCGCCCAAAGCGCAGGGAAAGCGCCTCTACCAGTTCCACGAATGTCGGAGCAGCAAAGAACTCGAGGCGGTCAGGAATTGCCCATATCTCGATCTCATGAAAAGCTTTCTGCCGGAAGTCAAAGACCGAGTAGGCAGTTGTGTCCACATGTAGGGCATAGAGCGCCGACGATACATAGGTCGGCTGCGGATAGTTGGTATTGAAGTAATCGCCCCCGGCCCTGTCTTTGACATTGGCCTTGAAGGTAATCTCGCTTACCGGGTCGCGACCGACACCGGGTTCGGATGTCCACAGCGGGAAACGGCGTCCGCGCATGTCAAAATATGACATCTGCTCGCCGCCACCCCATACATGTTCGTCGGCATCGGCCTTGATACGAATCCAGAAGCGGTTGAGTTTTGGATCATTTGCTTCAAACTCGATGGCGTTTTCAACGACTTTGAGGATGAGACGAGCGGGAAGTCCTGCAGCGTCGGATAGCAAGACGCGGTTGCCTTCGATCTGGGCATGGGCGAGACCACGGCGCTCGATGACATAATCTTCGATGTCGAAATTACCGCGATACATGTCCATGCGCTCTTCACCGTAACCGACAAAGATTGCAGGTGATGTATCGCTGTGATCAAGGATCGTCCGGCCATTCAGGGACAGCGTAAAGCCGGTCGGTGTCTGCTCGAGTTTCATTCCACAGTCTTTCAAAGTCTTTGATATCAGTTAGTTCTCAGCGCAAACGCACTCATCCCTTGATGCCGCCCGCCGTCAGGCCGGAGACGACACGCTCCTGGAAGATGACGATGAGAATGGCTACCGGCACGATGCCGACGACGAGGGCGGCGGAAATGACCGGCCAGGGGAATGCGAACTCGCCCTGATACAGCTGAATGCCAACGGGCAGAGTGCGCAAGCTGGGATTGGAGTTGAAGGACAGAGCCAGCAGAAACTCATCCCAAGCGTTGACGAAGGCGAGAATACCGGCGGTAAACACACCGGGTGCGCAGAGAGGCACCACGACTTTGAACAAAGCTCCCAGCCGCGTGCAGCCATCGATCATGGCGGCGTTTTCCAGATCGCGCGGAATGCCTTCGAAAAACGAGACGAGCATCAGCGTGCAGACCGGCAAACTCAGCACTGTGTAGGGCAAGACCAGCGCGGTCCAGCTGTTGAGAAGATTGAGCGCCCGCATGATTTCAAACAGTGGCACGAGCAGCGTGACCAGCGGAAAAGTGGAAACCGCAATGATGAGCGACAGGATCAAACCGCGATAGGCGAGGTTCAATCGCGCCAGCGCATAGGCTGCGAGAACTGAAACCAGCAAGGTCAGCGCTGTCGATAGCAGCGCGACCATGAAGCTGTTGAACAGAAAGATATGCAAAGGCTGGTCGGAAAAGGCCTGCATATAGTTCTGTAGCGTCGGCGCGTGTGGTATCCACGTAATCGGCTTTGCCGTCAGCTCCGCTTCCGATTTCAGCGAGGTAAAGAGAATCCACAAGGCCGGAAACATGCCGTTGATGAGCAAAATGCCAGCGGCGATAAAACGCAGTGGTTTGCCGGACAGGAAGGACATCGAACCGGAGGCTGTCGTCGTGCTCATGGCTGCTACTCCTTCGTCCGTATCATGCGCAGATACACGGCGGTCACACACATCGACAGTATGAACATGACGACGGCAAGTGCTGAGCCGTAGCCGAGATCGAGGAACGAGACGGTGTTCTGGTGGATATACATGGCAAGCGTTGCGGTAGACGTGCCCGGCCCGCCGCCGGTCATCATGTAGGGAATGTCGAAGGTTTGAAGCGCCGTGATGGTGCGGAAAATCAGGGCGACGACGATGGACGGCTTGAGCAGTGGCAGGGTGATCTCGAAGAACTGCCGCAGTCTGCCGGCACCATCAACATCGGCTGCTTCGTAGAGCGAGCGCGGAATCGTTTGCAGGCCCGCCAGAATGATCAGCGCCATGAAGGATGATGTCTTCCAGATAATGGTCAGGCAGATGGCGGCGAAGGCCCAGTTCGGCGAATTGAACCAGATAATCCCTTCAAAGCCGAGCCGGTTGAGAACATCGTTGACGACGCCGTATTCGGAATGGAAGAACCACGCAAAGATCAGTCCGGCAAAGGATAGCGGCAGCGCCCACGGAATGAGCAGAGACAGGCGAACGGGCCATTGCATGCCGAATGGAAGATTTGCCATCAGCGCCAGACCTAGGCCGATCAGCAGCGCGCCCGGCACGGTGATGAGGGTGATCAGCACGGTGTTCCAGGTCGTTTCCCAGAACACAGGATCTTCGATCATCAGCTGGTAGTTTTCAAACCCCACGAATGCGGCTGGTAGTCCAGATGTCAGCGATAGGCTGAAAAAGCTCGTATAGATCAGTCGGCATACCGGATAGACGATGATCAACGCCAGAAGGAGTGCCGCAGGTGCCAGAAGCAGGACCGCCAGCGAACGGTCGCTCAGGTCAAGCCACCGCGTCCAGCTTGGCGAGGGTGCCGACTGCTTGTCATCCGCTTTGAATGGGGTTGTCATTGCCATGGTTTCGTTCCGAGACATTGTAAGGGCTGGAGGCGATGCGATGCGTCGCCTCCAGCGGTCGGAGCAGTTGGAGAGCAGGCCCATCCCCGTAATCAGGAAGGAGGCGATCCAGACGTTTTATCGCAAGATGCGCTTCAAACGGGCTTCGATCTGATCAGCACCCTGCTCTGGCGTGGAAACGCCCGCGAGAACCGAGTTGACGGTGGTGCGGATGACTTCGCTGACCTCGTTGTAGCGCGGCGTCACCGGACGAGGCTTTGCAGTTTCGACGACCTGGAGCGCATCTGCAAACCAAGGCGCGCTCTTGAGAACATCCGCATCCTTGTAAAGACCGGCATAGGTTGGAAGCAGAGAGCCGTTGATAGCCATGAACTTGGACACGTCCTGTGAGGACAGGTATTCTACCAGTTTCTTGGCTTCATCCTGATGCTTGGAGTAGGCCGAAACGCCCCATTCCCAGCCACCAAGACACGTCGCCTGCTCTCCACCGGTTACCGCAGGAAGACGCGCAACGCCGACTTTGTCGGCAACGGCGGATTCTTTGCCCTGCGCCTGCGCCCAAGCGTAGGACCAGTTGACGGCGAAGATGGCGTTACCAGCCTGGAATTCCTTGCGGGTATCGTCCGTGCCGACTTCCGCGATGTTCTTCTTGGAAACGCCATCGTCGACGAAGCTTTTCCAGAGGCTCAGCGACTTGATCGCCGCGTCGCGGTCGAAAGTCAGCTTACCGTTTTCAGTCAGATTTTTCCCCTGGCTCCAATAAGGCAGCAGGAACGTGCAAACGGCACCTTCGATGGCCTTGCCCTGGAAGGACAGTCCCTGAAGATTGGCATTGCCCTCACCCTCGGAAATCTTCTTGGCTGCGGCCTTCAGCTCGTCCCACGTCTTGGGCGGCTGGATGCCGTATTTTTCCAGAAGGTCTTTTCGGTAATAAAGGAATTGCGAGTCTGCGAAAGCCGGAAGCGCGATGACTTTTCCATCGACGGTATTGGCACCTGCATAGGCGGGCAGATACACTGACATATCCTTATTGGCGAAATCGCTCGTCCAGCCAGCGGCTGCGAATTGCGCCGGGCGGATGACATCGAGGATCAGCACGTCGAGCGACGTGTCCTTTGCCGACATGACTGTGTTGAGGTACTGCGCCTGAGCTTCCGATGTGTTTCCACCGGTTTCGATCTTGACCTTAACGTCAGGATTGGCAGCCTCGTATTTATCGAGCGCCTGACGCCAGACCTGCGGCTGATGCTGGCTGGAAATGTAAACGCTCAGTGTCGTCTCGGCTGCTGCTGGCATCGCGAAAGCCAGCATCGTGCCGCAGAACAGGGCGCCGGTTAATTTTGTCAAAGTCATTATGTCATTTCCTCCCGTTTGGTCTGTCTCGCGCGGCGCTATCCTCCCCGCACGGAATTTTTGTTTAAATTGCGCGTTCTGTCTCTGCATCGAAGAGGTGGATTTTTGCGGGATCCACCCCAATTTTCAATGTTTCACCAGCTTTGATTTGCGTTTCCGGTGGCATACGCGCCGTCAAGGTTTCGTCACCAATGGCGAAATGGACCAACGTGTCGGAACCAAGAGGTTCGACAACCTGCACCTGACAGGTCAACGAAACCTCAGAGGCACCCGCGCTGAAATGTTCCGGGCGAATGCCGACGATAAATTCACGACCATCGACAGAGCCTGCATGGCTGGCTGCGCGCAGCATCGAAATCGGCAGGCTATCGCCGCTTGAAAACACCAGATTGCCGCCATCGACACGCGCTTTTGCAAAATTCATCGCAGGTGAACCAACGAAGCCGCCGACAAAAACGCTGGCTGGTTTGTTATAAACCTCATCCGGCGTTCCGACCTGTTCGATTTCACCGCCGCGCAGAATGACGATACGATCCGCAAGCGTCATAGCTTCGACCTGATCGTGCGTGACGTAGATGATCGTTGTTCCGATAGTCTGATGCAGCTTTTTGATCTCTGTGCGGACCTGCCCGCGCAGTTTGGCATCGAGGTTGGACAGCGGCTCGTCGAACAGAAATACCTGCGGTCGACGCACGATGGCGCGACCCATGGCCACGCGCTGGCGCTGACCGCCCGAAAGCTGGCCGGGCCGCCGGTCCAAAAGATGGGAGATACCGAGCATCTTGGCTGCTTCATCGACGCGAGTAGCGGCTTCACCGGCGGCGACACCGCGCACCTTCAGGCTGAAACCCATGTTTTCACGCACGGTTTTGTGCGGATAAAGCGCGTAGTCCTGAAAGACCATGGCGATATCACGTTCACGCGGGGCCAGACGATTGACGACGCGGTCGCCAATCTTCACCTCGCCGCCCGTGATTGTTTCCAGACCTGCGACCATGCGCAAGGTCGTGGATTTGCCACAGCCGGAAGGCCCCACGAAAACAACGAACTCCCCGTCGTTGATCTCCAGATCGATACCTTTGACGATGCGCAGAGCGCCATAACTCTTTTCGAGCTTGGTAAGCTTAACTGATGCCATTCACAATCACCCAACCCTCGGCGATGTTGCTTCGGGCTCCTCTAAAATTGAGCATACGCAAGGATTTAAGGAAATCAATGGTGTATCAATTTAATTTATTCTGTTTAAAATTGAAATCTACATTTTGATTTCACAGGAGAATTTTGATTTCGTTTAAAACGCGCGATGAGGCAAATTAATGCCGGTCTAGTCGAAGATCCGCGCAAGCGCCTACCTCAGTCTATTGACGTAACGGGCGATATCAGGGTCGTACCATGTATGCGAAACCTCGGCCATGGCACCTTCATGGGAGTGGCTAATGCGCAATATATGAGGAAGGGGCTCGCCGCTTTTCGGGCCGAATGCCTCCGGCGCCCACTCCGGCACATGACCGAGGCCGATGTGGTCTTCCGCTTTTGCGATCCATAGCCCCAACCGCGTGCGGTAGTAGAGGTAGAGCGATTCTGACAAATCTTCGGCGGCGACCCTTTCTATGTAGGATCCGTCCAGCCAAATTTCTTCGATCGCCGCAGCCTGCCCCGCAATGCGTCTTATCCGACGAATACGGTGCCCTTCTTTAGACGCACCGAAGGCAGGCAGTTCCGCAGGCTTGACCTCTCGGCTGACGCTCAGAATTTCTGCAGTTGGAAAGCCGCCACCCGCCACCAATTCAAGGCGGAACATGGCATAGACACTTTTTGGGTCGGTAACGGCGCGGATGTAATTACCTGATCCCTGAATGCGCTCCAGCAATCCGCGACTGTGGAGCTCGGCCAGCGTCTTTCGCAGCGTTCCAACCGCAATCCCCAGCGTCGTCGCCATCTCGCGCTCCGGCGGAAGCTTCTCCCCGTCGATCAGGCGGCCAGCCGTTATATCCCGCACCAGCGTCTCGGCGATCTGGAGATACACTGGCAAACTTCCTTTGGAACTCCGCATTTTCAATGCCTTCCGGTGCGCGGGGGAAATAATTGATACATTATTGATTTACTAAATACCTGATGTTAGTTAATTGGGCAACGTCCTGTGAGGAGGATTTCATGACGATTGTGCCTGTAACGTCTGCTGATCTCGATGCTGCGGAAGTGTCCTGGTTTTCAGCACTCTGCTCCGATGACTACGCCTATCTCGGCGTTCCCGACGGGTCCTTACGCTCAAGCTGGGATCATTGCTCCACCATCGTCAAGAAAGCCGAAGAGCTGGGATTTCGCAATATCCTGTGTCCATCCTCCTACCAGGTCGGACAGGATACAATGAGCTTTGTTGCCGGTTGCGCGCCCATTACCGACAAGATCAACATGCTGGCTGCGATCCGCTGTGGCGAAATGCAGCCCATCATGCTGGCTCGTACGATCGCCACGCTCGACCATATGCTTAAGGGTCGTTTGACGCTGAATATCATCAGTTCCGATTTTCCCGGTGAAGTCGCCGACAGCGCTTTCCGTTACCGGCGCAGCCACGAAGTCGTGGAAATCTTGCGTCAGGCGTGGACCCGCGATACGATCGACCATGATGGGGAAATCTATCAGTTCAAGGGCGTTTCCACCGAGCCCGCACGCCCCTATCAGCAAAATGGCGGTCCTCTGCTCTATTTTGGCGGTTATTCGCCCGATGCTCTGGAACTCTGTGGCGCACAGTGCGACGTCTACCTGATGTGGCCGGAAACGAAGGATCAACTCGCCGAGCGCATGCGTGCCGTTCACGCCCGTGCAGAAGCCCACGGCAGAACGCTGGATTACGGCCTTCGTGTTCACATGATCGTCCGCGACACGGAACAGGAAGCCAAGGAGTATGCCGAGCATCTCGTTTCCAAGCTCGACGATGAATATGGCCAGCTCATTCGCAACCGCGCCCATGACAGCATCTCGCTTGGCGTTGCGCATCAGGCAAAAGCACGCGAACTGGCGGACAAGTTCGGTTATATCGAGCCAAACCTGTGGACCGGCATTGGACGCGCGCGTTCAGGCTGCGGTGCTGCCTTGGTCGGCTCTACCGATCAGGTCATGAGCGCTATCGAAGACTACCAGAAGATGGGCATTCGCGCCTTCATCTTCTCAGGCTACCCGCATCTGGATGAGGCTGAACATTTTGGTCGCAAAGTCTTGCCGCAGTTGAAAACCTGTTCCCTGCCCCATATTCACGGGCGCGTGCCGGCAACAACACCAGCAACACCCCTTGGAATTGGAGAACGCCACTAATGGACCGCATCGAACTTACTTCCGACCTGTCTGTCAGCCGCATCGTCTACGGCATGTGGCGCATTGGCGATGACACGGACACCTCGGCGAAACACGTTCAGGCCAAGATCGAAGCATGCCTTGCGCAGGGCATAACAACCCTCGATCAGGCGGATATCTATGGCGGCTATACTGCAGAAGCAATCCTGGGCGAGGCCTTCAAAGCTTCTCCGTCGCTCCGCGACAAGGTCGAAATCGTAACGAAATGCGGCATCGTCGCACCGGCAGGCCGCCATTCAGCCGCCCGCGTCAAGCATTACGACACGTCGGCAGACCACATTAATGCTTCCGTCGAGGCATCACTGCGGGACATGGCGACCGATCACATCGACTTGCTTTTGATCCATCGCCCGGACCCAATGATGGACCCGGATGAAACCGGCGCGGCTCTCGATGAACTGGTCGCCTCCGGTAAAGTCCGCAGCGTTGGCGTGTCGAACTTCCGCCCATGGGATTTTTCCTTGCTGCAGACGCACATGGAAAACGAACTGGTGACGAACCAGATCGAACTCAGTCTGGCTGAAACGTCACCTTTCACCAATGGCGATCTTGCCTATCTCCAAGAGCGAAACCTGGCCGTTATGGCTTGGTCCCCACTTGGCGGCGGTTCGCTGATGACTGCGGGCGGGGCGCTGGCAGATACCATGGCCAAAATTGCTCAGGATCAGGGTGTTGACAGCGCTGCGGTAGCCGTCGCCTGGCTGCTGCGGCATCCGGCAAAGATTTTGCCCGTGCTTGGCACCAACAATCTTGAGCGTATTGCCACGATTTCACAGGCCAGCAAAGTCGTCATGGATCGACAGACATGGTTTGAACTTTACACGCTTGCAAAAGGTCACGAGGTGCCCTGATGACGTCCCTTGCCAGCATGCACAATCACAATGAACACAGGTTCGTTCCGGATTCTGAAAACACACGCAGCTTTCGCACTGCGCTTGGAAATTTCCCGACCGGCATCACAGTCGTAACGGCTCAGACGTCAGTCGGGCCAATCGGCATGACGGTCAACAGCTTCTCTTCGGTGTCGCTCGACCCGCCGTTGATCCTGTGGTCTCCGGCGAAGACATCGTCCCGGCATGACCTCTTCGCCGGCGCCACGCATTTCGCAATCCACGTTCTTGCCGCAGATCAGGGCGATCTCAGCAGCCGCTTTACACGCGGTGGACTTGGTTTCGAAGAGTTTGAGTGGGATGCGAACCCCGAAGGTGTTCCCGTTATTCTAGGGACACTCAGCCGTTTCGAATGCGAACGCGCGTCGATCTATGATGGCGGTGATCATTCTATCCTGCTCGGTCGCGTGTTGCGCGCGGCCCACCGTGATGGAGAGCCATTGTGCTTCGCGCGCGGTGCGCTGGGTCGGTTCGCCGCTGTATCCTGATCTCTCCAGCAACTATGCGTGGAGAGCGGAAATCACGACGAAATAGCTGACGACCACGAGCAGAAGCAGCGAGATGGACGATGCAAGGATGACACGTCCACCCGCACTTGCCACCGTGCGGATATCGACCGACAGCCCCAATCCAGCCATCGCGACGACAGTCAACCCACCGGAGACGGTCAGCAATATATTCACGATGTTAAGCGGGATAAGCCCCAGAGACCGCGCAACAACCACAAGCATGAAACCGATGATGAACCATGGGACGAGGTTTCGGTAGGACGTCGGGCGTCCAGCGCGGCGGGCGGCCTTGCCTTGAAGAATACCCAGCGTGAAAATCACCGGTCCGAGCATGAGAACGCGCAGAAGTTTGATGACCGTCCCCGTCTGGACTGCAACCAGACCAGCCGGGGTTGCGGCGGCCAGAACCTGCGGAACGGCATAGACTGTAAGACCGGTCAGGGCGCCATACTGCGCGGCACCAAGGCCCCCATAAGTGTAAAGAAGCGGCAGAAGAAGGACGGAGGCGACACCGAGGACGGCTGTGAAGGCAAGCGCCGAGGCGACTTCATCGGAATTGGCCTCAATGACGGGCGCAACCGCGACGATGGCCGAGTTTCCGCAGATGGAATTTCCACAGGCAATCAGCATGGCCAGCCGCGGCGACAGCCGCAGCAAGCGAGCGACGGCAAAACTCACATAGATCGACATGCTGACGATAGCGGCGACCGAGATGATCAACGTCAGCCCCGCGCTTTTTATCGTGGCAAAACTGATCGAAGCACCGAGAAGGACGATGGCAATTTCAAGCAAGGTTTTTGAACTGAAACTGATGCCGGGCCGCCAGGACTGCCTGTCAGAGAAAAGGGTACGGATTACGATGCCGATGATGATCGCAAAGACCAACGGTTCCAGTAATCCTGCGCCAAATAGAGCATGCTCTACATGAGCCACAAGATAGGCTGCACCTGCAACCGTGACACAAAGGGCAAGGCCGGGAATGATTTGGAACACGCGGGGGGAATTCATGATGGACTGTCTCTGTGATGCTTTATGACAGTTTTTTCACCTAATTTAATTTACTTCCATCGAATATAATTCTACGTTTCATTCGGAAAAACAGAACGATTTCCTATGACTTTCGAACAACTCTCAATTTTCGTCGCCGTCGCTGAGCGCGAGCACCTGACAAAGGCTGCCGCCGCAATCCACTTGACGCCATCGGCAGTCAGTGCATCGATACGCAATCTCGAGCAGCATTATGGTGTCGAGCTTTTTCACCGGATCGGCCGGCGCATTGAACTCACCGCCACGGGACGCATCTTTCTGGATGAGGCGCGAAAGCTTCTCGCACGGTCTCGCTCGGTCGAACTTATTCTCAGTGAGCTCGGCGGCATGCAGCGTGGCTCACTCAGTGTTTTTGCCAGCCAGACAATTGCCAGCTATTGGTTGCCACCGCGCCTGATGGAGTTTCACAACAGGTTTCCGGGCATCGAGCTGGGCTTGACGATTGGCAACACACGCACAGTCGCGGATGCGGTCATCAGCGGCGAAGCCGATATCGGCTTTGTGGAAGGCGAACTTGATGAGCCAGCACTTGCCGCATCTATCGTCGCACATGATGAACTGGTCGTTGTCGTCGGCCCTTCTCACCCCTGGGCGGGCAAGAAGACTTTGGGCGTCGATGACATAAGAGAGGGTCAGTGGGTGATGCGCGAAGTCGGCTCCGGCACTCGGTCTGCCTTTGAAGAAACCCTGACCGAGATGGGCATCAAGGCAGGCACGCTCAATACAATACTGGTCCTGCCATCCAATGAATCGATCTTGTCTGCCCTGCTGGCTGGCGGTGGGGTCGCTGCCGTATCGCAACTTGCCGCACAGCAATATATCGAAAGCGGCAAACTGTGCGAAGTCGATTTCCCCGCATCTGCGCGCGAGTTTCGCTTGCTGAGACATAAGGAGCGCCATGCCAGCAAGGCAGCGCTGGCACTGCTCGATATTTGCCATCAAACGGGATGATGAAGGGCCTTAAGCGGTGGTGAGAACCCCGCGAAAAGGAGCGAGGCACGCCAAACTAGCGCTGCCTCGCTTCGACAGTCTTTATCTACGCTTCCACCGGTTCCCGTACTTCATCCAGCAGGAAGTGAACGATCACATATTTCGTTTCATGGACCATGCAGCTCGGCAGGTTCACCTGCTCACTCCCACCATCGGCAGGGTGCCACTGCTGGTAATGAGGATTACTGGTAATCAAGGTGATTGCCGAGCCAGCGCGTTCTCCCTGCAAGCGAAAACGCATTTCAGCGAGCGGCCAGATTTTTTCGTAGTCCTGCTGGGAAAGCCGAACCTTCAGCGCCTTGCGCGTCACCTTGGGATGATCGCTGTCTGGACTGGAAAGTGTGAGAGTTACTTCTTCCGCGCCGTTTAACAATGAGCCGAACTCATCAGGCCAGTTCCGTTTCATGAAACGCTCCTCCCAAAGCTGGTTTCCATCGACAGGATGTAGTTTCGCTGTCGCACGGCGCAAGTCAACCTAAATTCTTGGTCTGGCTTTCAGAAACAGGTGCGGCGTGCGAAACCCAAACACGAAATCAAAGCTCCGCCACTAGATGGCCCGGTGAGACCTCGCGGAATGTCGGTGGAACAGTCTGGTAATCAACTGGTCGTATCGGGCTTTTCAGTTCCTCGGCAACTGATCCGCTCTTGATGCGGCGGCGATCCGGGTCAGGCACCGGCACTGCCGACATCAGGCGTTTCGTATAGGCATGCTGTGGATTGCCAAACACTGCCGCGCGCGGCCCAATCTCAACGATCTCGCCCAGATACATGACCGCCACCCGGTGGCTGACGCGTTCCACAACGGCCATATCGTGGGAAATGAAGAGAAAGGCGAGATCGAGGCTCTGCTGCAAATCCAGCATAAGATTGATGACCTGCGCCTTGATCGAGACATCGAGTGCCGAAACACTTTCGTCTGCCACGATGACTTTCGGCTGAAGCGCAAGCGCGCGGGCAATGCAAACACGCTGGCGCTGACCGCCGGAAAATTCGTGTGGGTATCGCTTGGCCATGTCAGGTGTCAGCCCGACTTTCACCAGCATATCGGCAACCACGTCCTTCGCCTGTTTTTTGTCGCCCATCTTGTGTTCAAGGAAGGGTTCGGCGATGGCGGCGCCAACCGTCATGCGCGGATTAAGTGAGGCGAAGGGGTCCTGAAAGATCATCTGAACCGTCTTGCGCATCTCGCGCATTTCCTGCTTGCCCAGCGTCAGCACCTCACGCCCATCGACCAGAACGGAGCCGCTTCTAGGCTCTATCAGCCGCATGATCGCACGACCCGTGGTGGACTTGCCGCAGCCGGATTCACCAACCAACGAAAGTGTTTCCCCAGCATGTAGATCGAAGGAGACATTCTCCACCGCATGCACACGGCCCGAGAGTTTTCCGAACAGGCCGGAATGAATGTCGAAGCGCTTGGTGAGGTTTTTGACCTGCAACACCGGCTGGCCCGTCGCCACCGTATCGCTAACCTCGACCGGGACATCGGATTCGCCGGTGGCGACGTTGACGACGGGAAAACGACGCGGTCTTTGATAATCCTGCATCGAGCCGAGCACCGGCACGGCTGACAGCAATGCGCGTGTGTAAGGATGCTGGCCGCGATGGAAGATGTCGGCAGTCGCGCCCGTTTCCACCTGCTCGCCCTGATACATGACAACGGTCCGGTCGGCGATCTCTGCCACAACGCCCATATCGTGGGTGATGAAGAGAACCGACGTCCCCTCCTCTTCCTGCAATGTTTTGATGAGATCGAGGATCTGGCCCTGGATAGTCACGTCAAGCGCGGTTGTCGGCTCATCGGCAATCAGCAGCTTCGGCTTGGTGGCAAGCGCCATGGCAATCATTACGCGCTGGCGCATGCCGCCGGAAAAACGGTGCGGATATTCATCGAAGCGTGATGCGGCGGATGGAATACGAACCTTTTCAAGAATGCGGATGGTTTCCGCCCTCGCCTCGTGTTTGCTCATCGGCGCATGGCATAGCAGCGCCTCGGAAATCTGGTCGCCGATGGTGAAGAGCGGATTGAGGCTCGTCATCGGCTCCTGAAAAATCATCGCCACATCATTGCCGCGTACCTTACGCATCTCATGCTCCGGCAGCGCCAGCAGATCGCGACCGCCGAGCATGACATTACCCTCGATGCGGCTGGTATCGGGCTGCAACAGCCGCATGATCGACAGTGATGTGACCGATTTACCCGAACCGCTTTCTCCGACAATCGCGACTGTCTCACCCGGCGCGACCGTGAAGGAAATATCACGAACGACCGGCTTCCAAACACCATCGACCATGAAGGACGTACGCAGCTTCTCGACCGACAGTACCGGGTCGGTAGTTTGTGGCGCAATGGGCATGGTCTTTGCGAGGTTGGTCATGATCGTTCCCTTATGTTCTTTCTGCCTGAACCAATCCAACTGATCCGCCCGATTAGTGGATCAGTTGGATGCAACGGGTCAGTCAGGCCATTTCAACGTGCCATCGAAACGATGCTTGCTCAAATCCTCGAAAGGTGTCGCGATGATCTCGTTGGAGGCGCGGGCCTTGTCCAGTTCCTCTGCAAGCCTTGACGCCACCACGGTTTCCTGGCCCGGATGCAGGTTGCAGGGGTCGAGATAGAAGTAGTGATGCTCCACTTCATGATCCCGCACGATGATCGGCTGCGGGCCTTGGCGCAGGGCGGCGGCCAAATCCCAGGCGGTGATGTGGGCTTCCTCCGGCGAGATGATGACCCGCACGCGGTCCAGCGGATTGTTGGTCGGGTCGGGTTCGATGAGCGCGGTGACACCCGGGCGGTTTGCAAGCGTCTGCTTCCACAGGTTCAGATAGCTGGTTTCACGCTCGCGGATGCCGGCATGGTCGCGCTTTTCCCAGGCTTCCAGTGCCGCCATGACGCCGTAGATGCTTTCCTTGCCAACCTTCATGCCACGGCCAATGCCCATGTTTTGCAGGAAGGCGTTGCGGACGAGTTCTTTTTTCCCAGCGACGATGCCCGATGTCGGGCCACCAAGAAACTTGTGGCCGGAATAGAGGGCTATATCAGCGCCCTGCTCAAGAAACAGCTTCAGGTCATATTCGGATGCCGCGTCAACGATCACGGGCACGCCCTTGGCATGCGCGATTTCCACGAACTCCTTGAGATTGAGAAGGCCGTAATCAACGACATGATGCGACACGACATAGACCGCTGCTGCGGTTCTATCGGTAATGGTGTTTTCCATGTGGTAGCGATGCGTCGATGTTGCCTGACCGATCATCACGACCTTGCCGCCAGCCAGACGGATGGATTGGTCCACCGGTGCGCCATAGCTCACCACATGACCCATTTGCACAAGAACCTCGTTCTTGGGCGTCGATGTTTCCGGTAGCCTCTCAATCGCCAGAAGGTCTGGCCCGGTAATCGTTCCAGCAACAGCCAGGCTGATGCCAGATGAGCAGGAGGCTGTGACGAACCCGGCTTCACCACCGGTCAGCCGCGCAATGATGGTGCTTGCCTTGCGCTGAAGATCGTTGATCTCAACAAATTGCGGAAGGATAGCTGCCATGGCGGCAACCGCTTCCGGCACCACGATGGAGGCTCCGAGGCTGGTCATCGTGCCGGATACGTTGATCACCGGGCGCAGGCCGAGCTTCGTGCGGATATCGTCGGACATTGTCATTCTCCAGTCTGTGAGCCGTCGATACCGGCTCTGATTTCGGTTGCCCCGCACACGCCTATGCCATAGTAATGCAATATGTTCTTTAAGGTGCAGGAGCTCGGTTTTGGATTTGAAGACATCATCGGACCTTTCCGAGGTGACATCGGCGGTTGACGGTGACGGCAAGGCGCGTCGCTCGCGTGTCAGCGGCATCGACCGTGCCTTGCAGGTCATCGATTATCTCTATGAAACCGGTGCGCCCGCCGGTGCCTATGCCATTGCCAAGGCCGTCAAGGCTCCGCTTTCCACCGTCTATGTGATCATCGACGATCTGGTGGAAAAGAACATGCTGGCCCGTAATGCCGACGGCATGATCTGGCTTGGCGCACGGCTTTATCATTATGGTCTCGCCTATGCCCGCTCGCTGGATTTTATGAGTGTTGCCACCCATGAAATGCACGATCTTTGCCGCGAGGCGGGCGAAACCGTTCAGGTCTGCGGCCGTGACACTGAGCACATGCTTGTGCTGGCCATGGCGGATGGCCCCAGCCATTTTCAGGTCGCATCCCGTGTCGGCACCCGTGTGCCCCTGAACTGGACTGCGTCTGGCCGTCTTCTTGTCGGCCATATGCCGGAAGCCGAACGCATCGAGCTCTTCAAACGCGGCGCGCGCATATCGCCCACCGGTCGCGCCACCATCGATGCGACCACGCTGTCGGACGCGGCGCGCAAGGCTTTTGAAGAGCGTCTGTCCATTCAGGCCGGGGAGTCCGATTACTCCGTTGCCTGCATCGCTTCGCCCATTGTCGATAACAGGGGCGATTGCGTGGCGACGATTTCCATCGTGCTTCCCGAGCAGAAAGTGCTTGCCGACAAATCCGGCTATGCCGACCGCGTCAAGGCGTCGGCAGCGCGGATCGAAAAGCTGATGGGCTGGCGCAACCACTGACCGTCTCCCCTTACCCTTAGCCGTGCAATGCCACGATGGCTTCGATTTCCACCGTGATATTGCCTGGAAGCGAACCGAAGCCGACAGCGGAGCGGGCATGCTGGCCCGCCTCTCCAAACACGGCATTGAAAAGATCAGAGCAGCCGTTGATGACCTGCGGATGTTCCAGAAAATCCGGCGCGGCATTGACCATGCCGAGCAGTTTCACGACGCGACGCACGCGGGACAAATCGCCCAGCGCGTCGTGCATGACGGCCAGCAGGTTGACACCTGTCAGCCGTGCATCGGCATAGGCCTTTTCCGCCGAAACATCCGTTCCGACCTTGCCGGTGTGCATGAAACCATCTGCCTCGCGCGGGCCTTGGCCAGACAGATAGAGCATGTTGCCTTCGATGACATGCGTTACGAAATTGGCTATCGGCGGCGCTGGCGGCGGCAGTTCGATGCCGAGCGCGGCAAGCCGGTCGTAGGGCGTTTCCGCCTTTGCTTCTGACTTGATCGGGGACTGGGTCACGCAAACTCCTGTATTATGCGAAATTCTCTGTTCATGGCTGGCAGCCCTCAGCGATAGGAATAACCATGGCTGTGGCGAACCAGTTTGCGCGCACGCGGAATGTAGCGGCTGGCGACAGTGGCTTCCGCGCCGATGACGGCGTAACGCGGCTCGAACAGTTGTTTGAGTTGCGAAACGTCACCGTTGGAATCTGTCGCTTCGAGATCGGAGTCGATGACATCGAAAATGGTGAAATCAGCCCGCGCGCCGACCGACAGCCGGTTCTGCATGTCGAGCTTGATGACCTCGGCAGGTGCATGCGTCACAGCGTTGACGACCTTGTCGAAAGGCATGCCGACGGACATCAGCTTCGACATTGTCGTCGCCAAATCCCAGACCGGGAAGTTCATGGAGTGGCCGTGCAAGTCGGTGGAAATCGAATGCGGTAGCAGACCACGCGCAATTGCCGCTTCCGCGACCTTGAACGAGAAGGATGCTCCGCCGTGGCCGATATCCAGCCGCACGCCTTCCGATGCGCAACGTTCGGCCAGATTGAACAGGTCTTCGTCTTCCAATATCGACGAACCTGCCTTGCCGTTAAAGCAGTGGGTAACAACGTCGCCAGGGCCGAGAATTTCCAGCACTTCGTCGTATAGTGCTGGCGGTTCGCCCACATGCACCATCATCGGTATCTTCAGGATTTTGGCGATCTTTTTGCCAAGTTTGACTGGCGTCACGCCCCAGGAACCGGTGATGACGTGGCTCGCACGAACCTTCAGGCCGACAATATGTTCGCTGTTTTCGGCATAACATTCGAGAATGCGATCGAGATCGATGTCTCTGATATCACGCAGTTCCGCAACACGATTACAGGCGACGAGACCGATGGAACCGAGATTGAGGAAAGCCTTGATGCGTTCCTTGGATGGCTCGATGATATATTCGCGGAAGCCATGGAAGTTGGCTTCACCGGCAGATCCTGCATCGACCAATGTGGTGACGCCACGTTCCGCGCCGCATTCCGAAGGGCGGATCGAAATGTCGGTGCCGCCGTGCCAGATGTGGACGTGCAAATCCACCCAGCCGGGGGAAATCCATGCGCCCTTGCCGTCGATACGCGTGGCATCTGCGGGCGCAGCGATGGACTGACCGATGGCGGCAATCTTGCCGTCACCGCCGACCAGAATATCGGTCGCGCCAGTCTGTGCGGTTTCGCCAAAAGCCATTGGCTTGACGTTGGTGAGGAGGAGCGGTTTCGCGTTTTCCCCGGTCATATTACAAATCCCTTCGCAGTCTTGGATCGAGCATGTCCCGCAAACCATCGCCGACCATTTGCAGCGACAGCACGGAAAGAATGATGGCAAAGCCGGGGAAATAGGTCATCCAGTCGGCCTGCCCGATATATTGGCGGCCGCTGGCGATCATCGTTCCCCAGGTTGGAATTTCCGGGCTGACACCGAGCCCGAGAAAGGAAAGGCCAGCCTCCGCCAGCATGGCGCTGGCAAAAAGGAATGTGGCCTGCACGAGGATGGGCGAGAGCAGATTGCGCAGCACATGCCGCGTCATGATGTGGAAGGTCGAAATGCCCAACGCCTGTGCCGCCTCCACATAAGGCAGCTCGCGGATCACCAAAGTCGAGGCGCGGACGATACGGGCAAGACGCGGTGAATAGACGATCGACAGCGCGATGATGACGGTGGTGAGCGATGGGCCGAGCGCTGCCACAAGCGCGATGGCGAGAAGAATATCCGGAAACGCCATCATCGCATCGATCAGACGGGCAATGGGCGTATCGAGTTTCTGGAAGAAACCGGCGAGAAGTCCGAGTGTGACGCCGATAGCCGCCGACAGCACAACGACGGATGCACCAATCAGCAACGACAACCGCGCGGAATAAATGGTGCGCGAAAAGACATCGCGGCCGAATTCGTCTGTGCCAAACCAGAAGATTTCGCTCGGCGGCTTCAGCCGGTTGACGATGGACAGCTTGGAGGGCGAATAAGGTGCGATCCACGGCGCAAGCGCGGCCAGCAGAATGAAGATCACCAGAATGATGAGGCCAAAGGCCACCGTTTTGCGCTTCAGGAACCGGCGCAGGAACTTGGAGCCTTCGCTGGCGGCAGGCTTTGGGGTGGTTGCTGTCAAATCGACCATCCGTCGCGCCCCCTTAATAACGCACACGCGGATCGATCGCCAAATACAGCATATCGATTGCGAAATTGATGAGGACGTAGAGCGCTGCAATGACCAGCAGAGCTCCTTGAATGACCGGATAATCCCGCCGCAGGACAGCCGACACCACCAGACTGCCGACGCCCGGGAGACCGAACACCGTTTCGGTAACGACAGCACCGGAGATCAGCACCGCAGCCGTTAGGCCAATGACGGTCAGGATAGGGATTAGTGCGTTCTTCAGCGCGTGTTTGAGAATGACGCGGCGCTCGACCAAGCCTTTGGCACGGGCGGTGCGAATGTAATCGTCGCCCAGAACATCCAGCATGGAAGCGCGCGTGAAACGCAGAATGAGGGCGGAAGAGACGATACCGAGCGCAAAGGCCGGAAGCGTCAAGTGGTACATGCGCTCCATGAAGCTGGAACCCGGCCCGCCATAGCCGGACACGGGAAACAGGTTCAGCCGCACGGCGAAGAACTGCATGAGAATAAGGCCGAGCCAGAAACTGGGAATACTGGCCGCCAGCATGGCGATGGTCGTTGCAGCCTGATCGATAAATGAGCCACGGCGATAGGCCGCATAGATGCCAATGGGCAGAGCGATGACACTGGCAATCAGAAGCGAGAAGAGCGTCAGGAAAAAGGTCGGCTCGGCCCGCGCCATCAGCGCAGAGGTGACAGGCATATTGAGGAAGATCGACTGACCGAGATCGCCTTTCAGCATCTGGCCGATATAGATCAGATATTGAACGATAAGGGACTGATCCAGCCCCAGCCGCATGCGCAGATCGGCAATGTCCTGTCCGGAAGCATCAGGGCCCAGCATGACGGCAGCCGGGTCGCCCGGCGTTACGCGCACGATGACGAAGACGATGGTCACGACGAGGAACATCACGACGATCATGCCGAACAGGCGCTGGAGAATATAACGGATCATAGATGTCTCTCTTCATGCTCCAAGGCAGAAACATTTCCGAAGCCGGAGCCGCGGCAAGGCGGCGTCCGGCCCATCGAAAAGCGTTACTTCTTGATCGAAGCATTCCAGAAATATGGCCATGGGGCAGGATCGACGCCTTCGACCTTCTTGGCCTTGGCAGTCAGACCGTTGAAATCGCCGATCTTCATGTAAGGAATTTCCGCATACATCGCCTTTTGAACATCAGCCCAGAGCGCAACGCGCTTTTCCGGGTCGGATTCGGCTGAGAAGGCTTCGACCGTCTGCTTGCGCAGCGGCGTATCCCACCAGCCGGGAGATGTTGGCGCGAGCGAACCGATCAATGCAGGTTCTGGCAGGAACGGGCTGTGGGTGATGTAGATATCCCATAGACCCTTGTCGGCGCGGCGCTGTGTCAACGTTGCCCAATCGACGACCTGCATATCCACCTTGAAACCGGCGAGTTTCAGATATTCTGCTGCGACCTGCGCCATCTTGTAATGGAATTCATACTGGCGGCTGGTCAGAATACGGATCGGCTTTTCGTCGTCATAACCGGCAACTTTGGCCGCTGCGGCAGCGCCTTCGGGGTCTGCGAGATTGTAATTGCCTTCGACACCGGCATCTGTGTTCCAGACGAAATTCTTCGGATAGATATCGCCGTCCAGCGCGTAGAAATCGGTGCTGCCAAAGGCTGCGGCCATCATGTCTTCCATGCTGAGCGCCTGACGAATGGCTTTACGAATGGCGACATCCTTGGCAATGCCCTCGGCCGTGTTGAACACGAAGACCGGATAGCCGAAAGGCTTGAGAACGACCGGTTCGGTCACCGTGGACGACTTGATCTTGTCGAAGGATTCGACCGGGAGACTATCGATGTAGTCATACTGACCGGAGACTGCCGCTTCCACTCGCGTATTGGCGTCCGGCACGGGCACGAAGCGGATTTCATCGAGATACTGATGGCGCGCGCCGCCATAACCATTGCTCTCGCCAGAGCGCGGTGTGTAACCATCGAAGCGCACGAGTTGGATGTACTGGTCGGCCTTGCGCTCTTTGAGCATATAGGGACCGGTGCCGATAAACTCCTTCATCGGCTCAGCCTGCTTTTCAGCTGGCAGAATGATTGCCGCGGAATTGTTGAAGGCGAGGAGTGAAACAAGCGGCGCATAAGGCTGCTTCAATGTAATCGTCACCGTGGACGGATCGGTGGCCTCGATCTTGTCGATGAAGGACGCTGCCTGCTTGCCGCGCGAGGCAACCTTGATCCAACGGTTCAGCGAGGCGACGACATCGTCCGATGCCATATCGGAACCATCGTGAAACTTGATGCCGGAGCGCAGCTTGATGGTGTAGATTTTGCCATCCGCACTGATCTCAGGCAGGCTTTCAGCCAGCAGAGGCGTTGTCTTCCAGTCCTTGTCGAATGTGTAGAGCGTCTCGAACATATGCTGCGTAACGATGCCGACGAGGTCCGCAGTCGACGCCATCGGATCGAGTGTCGGCGGCTCGCCAATCGTCGCCACATTGATAACGCCGCCCTTTTCCTGCGCGGAAAGAAGCGACGGGGCAGCAACAAGCGCGGTGGCAATAAGAAGTGCTAGCTTGAGTCTCATACAAAGCTCCCGGTTTTCAGATGTTCCACTATTATGTTATATAAGCTTTTATAACAGAATAACTGAAAGCGAAGGGCTGTCAATTACGTTCCTTAAACAGGAGCGACTTTGTAAGCATATGATAATATCTCGATGGAACCGCCCGCACCCCTCTCCGTTGTTTTTTACGTAGATAGTCGGGAGATAAAACGTGAGCGACTTCGACCTTTACTATTGGCCCGTGCCGTTTCGCGGCCAGTTCATCCGCGCCATTCTGGCCTATGGTGGCCGCTCTTGGGATGAACATGATTCGAGCGAGATCGGCGAAATGATGGAGCGTGACGCGGGTCAGCAGCCCATAGCCTTCATGGGCGCGCCCATTCTGATCGACCGCGAACGAGACTTCGCCATCTCACAAATGCCCGCAATCGCCCTTTACTTGGGAGAACGTCTCGATCTTTTACCGAACACCGCTGAAGGCCGCGCACTCACGACCAAAATCATCAACGACGCTAATGACGTCATCGACGAACTGACGCTGGATGGCGGACGCGAAATGTGGACCGATGAAAAGTGGAAAGAGTTCGTGCCACGGCTTCGAAAATGGATGCTGATCTTTGAAGACACCGGACATCGCAACGGCCTGACACGCGATACGGGTTACATACTCGGAACAAACGAGCCAGGCATCGCCGACATCGTCACCGCTACACTCTGGGCGACGATGAGCGACCGCTTCCCAGCGATCGATGCCATTTTCAAATCGACGGCACCGATTATCCATGGGCTTTCAAAGCGGATGCAAGCGATGCCATCTCTTATTGAGCTCAATAAGAGCACCTTAGATAAATATGGAGACCAATATTGCGGTGGGCAGATTGAACGATCACTGCGGAAGGTTGCAGGGTAGGCAGCCAGTTCGCTTTCAGTCTTGTCAATATGGCCTGTGCCGAAAGCACACACCACTTACGGAAAAGATACCTAACTGCCAATTTTCCACGAAGCTTGGAACGAATTTTGCATGCTGGACTAAGTCGATATCTCCTGAGATCGACCGGTAACGCAAATACAGGAATGGCAATGTCCCAGAACCTCGATGACAACTATAAGCTCGCATATGGAAAAAAGGCAGGCTTCGGCAAACGCCCCGCGTTGATTTTGATCGATTTCGCTCACGCCTATTTCGATCCCGATTGCCCACTCTATGCTGACGTCGATGATGCGCTCGCCTCTGCACTGCGCATCCGCAAATTAGCGCACGAGGTCGGGATTCCCGTAGTGCTGACCGAAGTCACCTATCAGAAGAGCGGCATCAACGGCGGACGCTTTATGGAAAAGGCAAAGCCGCTTGGCGCATTCATCAAAGGTAAAAGCACTGCCGAATTTGCACAGGGGCTTGTGCCTCTCGAAAACGAGATCATCGTCTCCAAGCAATATCCAAGCGCCTTCTTCGGCACAAGTCTCACCTCGACGCTAACATCTTTGGGCATCGACAATGTCGTACTGACGGGCCTCACCACAAGTGGATGCGTCCGTGCATCCTGCGTCGATTCCATGTCGCATGGCTTCATCACCACGGTCGTTTCAGACGCCTGTGGCGACCGTCATCAGGAGCCACATGAAGCCAACCTGTTCGATATGAATGCCAAATATGCCGATGTCGTTTCGGAAGGCGAAATCACCCAGTTCTTCGAAACTTTCAGGGCGTAATGCACAGAGGCATTCTCGAATTCGCTTCGCTTGCCGCTACATCGCTCTCGGCGGCGTCAGGCGATGAAAGTCCGTTGCCCGCTGGAAGGCAGTGCCCAGCCGCAGGCACAGGGCATCGGCCTGCGGTCGCCCGACGATCTGAATACCCGTCGGCAGGCCGAACTTACCAAGACCCGAGGGCATCATGAGGGCGGGCAGTCCGGTCACGTCGAAAATCATGGTGTTGCGGGAGATCAGGAATTGGAAGGAATGTCCCTCGCCATTGACGGCCACCGTCAGACTGTCGAGCCGACCCGCCTCGCCGCCGACACCGGGCGTGACGACGAGGTCGACATCATCAATGGCGCTGAGGAAACCGACATGGGCTTCGGCGCGACGCTGCAACGCCTGCGCATAATCGACAGCGGTGTAGGTCAGACCGTTTTTCAGCCGGTGCAGTAGGCCCGGATCGAAGAGTTCAGCGCGGTCAAGCCGGGCAGAATGCAGCGCCGCCAGTTCGCTCTGCAAAATGACCCAACCGGCTTCATGCCAAGGCGCGATGTCGATAGAAGGCAGGGGCACAAGTGTGCAGCCGAGTGCTTCCAGCGTTTTCAGCGCATTTTTCCAGTTTGTCAGAACCGCTTCATCGACCAATTCCGTGAACCAGTTGACGGGCACGCCGATGCGCAGACCTTCGATCGCCGGGTCATTGAGAAGTTTGGCGCATTGCGCTGCGAGTTCAGGCTCGCCGTGTGTCGTCATGAACGGCAGAACGCGGGCAATGTCACGCGCCGAGCGCGCCATGGGTCCGACATGGTCCAGCGTCCAGGAGAGCGGCGCGACGCCAGTGCGGGATACACGTTCACGGCTGGGTTTCAACCCTGTCGTGCCGCACCAGCAGGAGGGCACGCGGATGGAACCGCCGGTATCGGTGCCAAGCGCCAGCGGCATCAACCTTGCTGCCAATCCGGCACCGGAGCCGGTTGATGAGCCACCGGTCCAGCGGCTTTTGTCCCAGGGATTGGTGACGGTGCCGAAGCGTGGATTGTGCGGCGAGCCAGTGGCAAATTCGGTAGTTGCCGTCATGGCAAAGGTGATGGCACCGGCAGCACGCAAACTGGCCACGGCCTCAGCATCCGCTGGCGCAACCCGCTCGCCGGTGAAATGAGAGCCGGAGGTGACGACGGCACCCGCAACATCAATGATGTCTTTGACCCCGAAAAATATGCCTTCGAGAGGCCGCGCCGTGCCGCTACGCCAGCGCTCTTCGCTTTCGCGCGCCGCAGCCTCCGCGCCAGGCACGAAACGAAGAACCGCCTCTTCACCGACCACGCTCCCTCGAACCGCATCGGTTAATGTCCTCAAGACATCTGCGGGCGAGACGCTCCCGCCCGCATAAGCGGAAAGGAGTTGCTCGACGCCAGCCTGTCTCCACGGCATATCCAGAGATGAGGCTTCGACGGGCGCACATTGCAGCGTTCCAGAAGATATCCCGACCCCGCGATATGCTCGATCTGTTAAACCCGGATCGACCAAGGTCAGTGGGTCAAACATATCACTAGCCTCGGCACATGAATTGCCGAGGGTGGCAGGGGGCATCTGGTTCATTTTATTCGGCTGCAATCTGGGTCGGCGTGCGCGATGCCATCAAAGGCTGAATGCGCTCGCCGAACGTATCGAGGCCGACCAGAAAGTCGTCGAAGGTCAGCATGATGCCCTTGGTGCCGGGAACATTGCCCGCCTCGTCCAGCATGCGCGCGACATTGGCGTAGGATCCGACCAAGGTTCCCATGTTGAAGTTGACGGCACCTTCCGGCAGGTTGATGTGCTTGGCCGTTGAGTTGCTGTCGGCGGTTGCGTCCTTGCCACCCTGATCGGCCATCCACGCCAAGGCATCCACATCGGCACCGGCGCGATAGCCTTCCCACTTGGCCTTCGCCAGTTCGTCGGTCTCATCGGCAATGACCATGAACAGAACATAGGCCCCAACATCGCGGCCGGTCTTGGCGGCAGCCTCAAGCAGCTTCGCATTGTTCGGGGCATAGGCTGTCGGCGTGTTGATGCCGGAACCCATGACGAAGTTGTAATCGGCATATTCTGCAGCGAATTCCATGCCGCGGGGGCTTTGGCCAGCCGCGACGATCTCGATCTTGTTTTGCGGCGTCGGCTTCATCATGCAATCCTTCATGGTGAAGTGTTTGCCTTCAAAGCTGCATTCGCCGTTCGCCCAGAGTTCCTTCATGATGTGGACATATTCTGTCGAGTAGTCGTAGCGGTAACCAAAGTAGTCGTTGCCCGGCCACATGCCCATTTGGTCATATTCTGCCATCTGCCAACCGGACACGATGTTGACGCCGAAACGCCCCGGCGCAACGCTGTCGATTGTCGTCGCCATGCGCGCAACAATCGCAGGCGGCAGCGTCAGAACGGCAGTCGAGGCAAATAGCTTGATGCGGTCCGTGACCGCTGCAAGGCTCGCCATCAGCGTGAAGCTTTCCAGATTGTAGTCCCAGAACTCCGCCTTGCCGCCGAAACCGCGCAGCTTGATCATCGAAAGCGCAAATTCCAGCCCGTATTTTTCCGCTTTCTGGACGACCTGCTTGTTGAGTTCGAAGCTGGGCATGTATTGCGGCGAGGTCGTAGAGATCAGCCAGCCATTGTTTCCGATGGGAATGAAAACACCGATATCCATGTGGTTCCCCTTTATGATCTGGTGGATATGCTTGGCAGTATGTACGAACTAATGCAAAAATATTTGAACCTGTCCAGCCAAAAATGACGCAAGTTTAGGCGTGATTATTTTTTGATCACAAGGTGATTTTGCGCGCAGAAATTCACTGCCGATGATTTCGCCAAAAGACGAAACGTGAGGCAAAGGGCCAATAATCGGGCAGGATTTTGGGGCGTTAGCTTTCGGCGCGGAGCGTCGTGGTGAAGGTAAAGCGTTCGGCAGGCAGAACCTGAAACGCGTATTCCAGCAGGCGCCGACCGGAGCCGTAATAGCGGCGCGTCACGACAAGCGCCAGATCGCCCGCCTTGACGCCAAGCTTTTCAGCGGTGACGTCATCCAGCATCAGCGGCTTGATATCCTGCTGAATTTCCTGGATTTTTTCGCCGGTGAACTGCTCGATATAATGGAATATGGCGCTGCGTGCGACGGTGAGGTCTTTAACCGCAGCAGCAAGCTTTGAATCGACATAGACCTCGTTCCAGGAAAACGCCCGGCTGCGATCTCCAGAATAGCGAATGCCCGCCATGTGAACGAATTTGCGGCCGGGGCGGCAGCCCAGCTCAACCGCCAGCTTGCCCTGCGCCGAAATCTCTTCCTTGGTATCGATCACGAATTCCGTCTCAGCAGCAATTTCGAACAGTTCCGAGCGTGAGTGGGCGATAAAGCGCTTGCGCTCCGGGTCAAAGCCAGCCTCGACGCGGGTGCCGACGCCCTTGCGCGCTGAAAGACGACCCTTGTTGCGCAATGTGCCGATAGCCTGGCGCACGGTCTGGCGGCTAACGCCCAGAGCTATGGCAATCTCGTTTTCCGTGGGCAACAAGGTTCCGACCGGATAATCGCCCTTATTGATGCGGCTTTCCAGATGATGTGCGACTTGCAGATAGAGCGGCGCCGTCTCCAGCTCCGGCTTCCAGTCATTACCTTTTTGGTCCAAACCATCCCCACATGCGTCCGTGCGTGGTGCCGCATTCTTGTTTTAGAAGTTTCAACCCTCTTTCCGGGTGAAACGCAAACAAAATCCGGAGGATCAACAAAGCGATGTCACCAAGCTTGCGGGCGAACCTCAAATCAATTAGTACGTACATATACCAAACATCATTTCCCGGGACATTGAAACGCATGTCGGACTTAGTTGCGCAAGAGGCCACGCCAGCACGCCACGCCTCTTCGCTCATTCAAACGCTGGTCGCAGCAACCCTTATCCAGATCGTGGCAACGGCAAGCGTTCTCGCGCTGACGGCAATCGCGCCAACCGTGGCAGCCGATCTGGATATCGGCGCCTACTGGATCGGTTACCAGATCAGCTTGATCTATGCATCCGGCATGTTCTCTTCGGCTGTCGCAGGGACGCTCGTGCAGCGCTTTGGGCCAGTCCGCATCGAACAGATCGCTCTGATGTGCTTCGTGCTGGGCTTTGCCGGCATTGCCACCGCCAATATCGTCATCATCATTCTAGCGTCGCTTCTCATCGGCATCGGTTACGGGCTGAACAATCCGGCAGCCTCCGAAATGTTGAGCCGCGTCACGCCGCAGCACAGGCGCAATATCGTCTTTTCGCTGAAGCAATCAGGTGTTCCGCTAGGCGGCATTCTGGCGAGCTTCGCTTTCCCCTTTCTGTCGCGTTATGTGGATTGGCATGTGGCACTATTGATCGGGGCCGCCGCACCGCTTTTGACTATGGGGCTGCTGGCCATGACCCATGCGGCCGAACCGAAAACCACGAAACAAGTGCCATCAATGCTGCGCGGCTTGATTGAGGAGCAATCGACGATCTGGCGTAACCCGCGTTTGCGCGCGCTGAGCTGTCTGGGCTTTGCCTATTCCGCCATGCAATTGTCCGTCTCCGCCTTTGCGGTGGTTACTCTCGTGCATGATGCTGGCTGGTCACTTCTGGCAGCGGGCTCCGTTGCCGCCGCAATGCAGCTTGCAGGCGCGGCGGGTCGCATTTTCTGGGGCGTGGTCGCAGATCGCATCGGCGGCGGATATATCACCTTGTCGCTGCTCGGATTGCTGGGTGGGATGGGATACGCCCTGCTCTACTGGTTGCCGAGCCTTCCATCCATCGCGCAGGTGGCTCTCTTCATTGCCATGGGCGCCGTCACCATCGGCTGGAACGGCGTGCTGCTGGCCGAAGTCGCCCATAATTCTCCCGAAGGTCGTGTGGGCGCGATCACCGGCGGCGTTCTGGTCTATACGTTCATCGGCGTCATCGTCGGCCCCTCTTCCTTTGCGGGGCTCTACGCACTAACCGGACATTACGGTGCTAGCTTCCTGATTTTCTCGCTCTTCGGCTTCACAGGAATGATCATCGCCTGGCGGGCCCGCAGCAGCAAACCTTGAGATCATATGTACTGACATAGCAATGAATACGACAGCGTCTCTCTTGTTGCAGATGCTCCATTGCCCGCCGACTGATCACAATTGAAGCGTTGCATTGTCAGCCCCTTCAGCAATCGCCACTTAAATGTGCAGTGCAAAAAATTAGGCATGAGACGATTGACGACCGCTTGAATATGTACGTACATTACCTTCGTAGCGGCTCACAGAGACCGCGTAAAAGATACCCGAACAACCGGGATCACAGAGGGGATGTCGATCATGCGCCTGCTTCTCGTCAGTTCATTCTTGGCCGCCTCCGCTGCTGCGGCCATCTCCAACCCAGCCTCCGCAGACCCCATGGCCGATGCAAAGGCCATCATTGAACAGCACCGCGCCATGCCGGTCTTCACGCCTCCGGGCGAGGCCTTCGATGCCAAGGCTTGCATGGCGGGCAAGAAGGTTTTGTCGATCCCGATTTCCATGACGATCCCCTTCAATGTCGAACTGCAAAAGGCAATGTCGGACGCGGCCAAGGAAGTTGGCTTCACCTATACGACATGGGACAACCAGCTGAAAATCGACCAGTGGGTTCAGGGCATCTCACAGGCGATCACGCAGAAATATGACGCGCTTGATCTTGCCGGCGGATTGAACCCCGAAGTTCTTGGCCCACAGCTGGGCGAAGCACGCGCTGCCGGATTGAAAATCTCGACGACGCATTTTTATGACGTCACGCAAAAGGCAATCGATAGCGTCGACTACTCCGGCAAGGTGGACTTCACCGGTGCAGGAAAATTGTTGGCGGCCTGGGCCTATGCGCAAACCGGCGGCAAACCGAATGTGCTGATCATCGGCTCATCGGATGTGTTGCCATCCATTCCCTTCGTCAAATCGATACAGGATGAACTGGCCACGCTTTGCCGGGACTGCAAGGTGAAGCATCTGGATGTGCCGGTTTCCGAATGGGCAACGAAAATCCAATCCGGCACCCAATCCGCTCTGCTGGCCGATCCGTCGATCAACTACATCCTGCCGATCTACGATTCCATGTCGCAATTCGTCATTCCAGCCATGCGCATCACCGGCGCGGAAGGCAGCGTCAAGCTTGCCAGCTTCAACGGCACGCCATTCGTACTAGACATGGTGCGCGCAGGTCAGGTGCAGATGGATGTGGGTGAAAGCCTTGGATGGGCGGGTTACGCCGCCATCGACAACATCATGCGCATGCTGTGCGGAAAGCTCGAGGTGGCCAAGCTGAACGTGCCGCTGCTGGTATTCGATGAAAGCAATATCGCCACCGCCGGTACGCCCGCCAACTTCAATGATGGCTATGGCGATGCCCATCTCGATGGGTTCCGCAAACTCTGGATGATCAAGTAAGCCACACCGAAGCAGGAGCCGCATCATGACTGATAATGCCGTGCTCTCCATGAAAAACATCCGCATGCGGTTCGGCAGCTATTACGCTCTCAAGGGTGTATCGCTGTCGATCCGGCGCGGCGAGGTGTTCGGGCTTCTCGGCCAGAACGGCTCCGGCAAATCCACCATGATCAAGGTTCTTGCTGGCTTTCACCAGCCGGAAGACGGCAGCGAGGTCATCCTCTGGGGCCAGAAAATGCCGCTGCCACTCGATCCGATGGAGATCAAGAAACGCGGCGTGGCCTTCGTTCACCAGCATCTCGGCCTTGTGCCATCCCTCACCGTGTTGGAGAACATGCGGGTGGCCGCGCTGGGCCAGAAGACGCCATGGTTCGTGAACTGGAAAAAAGGAGCGGCAGCGATATCGAAGCTGTTTGCAGAGTTCGATCTTTCGATAGACCCGTTCCAGACAGTGGCTAATCTGCCCCCGGTGGAGCGGGCATTCGTTGCTATCATCCGCGCCTTCGAGGATTTGCGGGCATCCGATGCCGGTCACGGCGGGGAAGGCATATTGGTGTTGGATGAACCAACGCCCTTCCTTCCCGCCGAAGACGTGCAGCGGCTGTTTGCCCTGATCCGTTCCATCGTCAAGACAGGCGCCTCGGTTGTCATCGTCACCCATGACATCGACGAGGTGCGCGACATTACCGACCGCGTCGCAGTGCTGCGCGATGGAGAGTTGGTCGATATTCTCGACACACGCAGCTCCGAGCGCCAGTCCATCCTCGACACCATCGTTGGTTCGCGCATCGATGCGTTCGAGAAAAGGCGGATGCCACAGAGTGGCGTACCGGCAGCCGTCAGCGTGCGCGGATTGACGGATGGCGTCAGCGCCCCGTTCGATTTCGACATTCGCGAGGGCGAAACGCTGGGCGTGACCGGCCTTATCGGTTCCGGCTTTGCCGCGCTTCCCTATCTACTTTATGGCGCAAAGCGTGGCACGGGCGAAATCTCGCTGGGCGGAAAAACCGTCCGTATCGACGCCATGACCCCGCTGGCCGCGCAGAGACTGGGCATCGCCTTCCTGCCCGGCGACCGGCTGGGCGCAGCTGGCATCGGCTCGCTCTCCGTTACCGACAACATCACTCTCCCCGTTTTGAGCAACCTGCTGAAGCCTTACGGGCTCGACCGGCCGGGCATGACGCGAGAGGCCGCGCATCTTGCAAAAGTCTATGATGTAAGACCGGACAATCCCCACCTGACGCTCGGGTCTCTCTCCGGTGGCAATCAGCAGAAGGTTCTGCTGGCCAAATGGCTACAGATCAAACCCAAGCTGCTGATGCTGGATGAGCCGACGCAGGGCGTCGATTTTGGCGCGCGCCAGCAGATATTCAAGGCGCTGGACCGGGCAGCGGCAGACGGCACGGCCATTCTCTGCGCCTCGACCGACAATGAACAACTCGAACAAATCTGCGACCGCATCATCGTCTTCTCGCGCGGTCGCCCGGTGATCGAACTCAAAGGTTCCGAGATCAGCCGTAAGGTGATCACCGAAGCTTGTTTCCACAGCCATGAAGCGGAGGCCGCAGAATGACGACGATCGACATGCCGACAATGAAAGCCCCCGCCTCCCCCAAACGCCGCTTCACGCTGAAGACTGAAGGAGAGCGTTTTGCGCTCGTTGGCGCGTGGCTGCTGCTGATCGTGATCTTCGGCACCCTGATGCCAGATTCCTTTTTGAGTTGGCGCAGCTTCTCAACGCTGTTCGGTTCGCAGGCCATTCTGGTGGTGCTAACGCTCGCCATTATCATTCCGCTCACATCTGGCGATTTCGATCTCTCGGGCGCATCGACATTGACGATGAGCTGTATGCTGATTGCCGTGCTCAATGTGAAGCTAGGCTGGCCGATAGTGCCAGTGATCCTGATCGCCCTTGCCTGCGGTATCGTCATTGGCGCGGTCAATGCATTCTTCGTCCTCTACTTCCGCATACATTCGCTGATCGTAACGCTGGGCGTCGGCACATTTGTGAACGGGCTGATCCTGTGGGTCAGCAATTCGCAAACGATCTCCGGTGTGTCCATGGGGCTGGTGCAATGGGTCATCATCAACCGGCTGTTCGGCATTCCGCTGGCCTTTTTCTATGCGATGATCCTCGCTGCGATCCTCTGGTATGCGCTTGAATTCACCATTGCGGGGCGAAAGCTGCTTTTCGTCGGTCGCGGACGAGAGGTCTCCCGACTGAACGGCATCAATGTGGACCGCGTTCGCGCCACATCCTTCATCCTGTCCGGCTTGATATCTGCCTTTGCGGGCATGCTTTATGCCGGAATGACAGGCTCTGCCGACCCACTATCAGGCCTCAATCTGCTGCTCCCTGCTTTCGCCGCAGCCTTTCTCGGCGCAACGACGATCTCGCCCGGTCGGTTCAACGCTTTCGGCGCCGTCATCGCCGTCTATTTCCTCGTTACCGGCATCACCGGCCTCACCATGCTGGGCGCAGATGCCTATGTGCAAAACCTGTTCTACGGCGGCGCGCTCGTCATCGCCGTGTCACTTAGCCAGCTTGTGCGCAACCGCCAACCGCAGGATTTCAGCTGATGGATATCAAGGATCTCGTGGAGTTGCTTGCCGAGAATTATTGGGGCCGACCGGCTATCGACGCTGAACTCTTGGCCATGGCAGGAGAAATCGCGCGCGACAGTGCAGCGATTGCACCTTCACCACTCGGGCAATCTGGAGCTTTGTTCAACATCGAACCGGCGCATTTCGACGCGCTCCTGCTTGCGGAGGCAAAGCGATGAGCCTCGACAATCCCACATCTCTTAAACAAGCGGCAGAGGCAATTCGCACCGGCAAGATCAGTTCGGTCGAGATGACACAGGCAGCGCTAACACGGGCTAAGTCCACTCATGAGCGCCTGAATGCCTTCATAGACATTGAGGAGAGCCCAGCACTTAAAGCCGCGAGAACCGCAGACGCCATTCTGGCCTACGGTCAAACCATCGGCCCGCTGCACGGCGTGCCGCTTGCCCATAAGGATATGTATAACCGCAAAGGTTTCGTGACCGGTTGCGGCTCGAAAATCCGGGCCGGACATATCGCAAACTCCACGTCGACGGTGATGGAGCGCTTGCAGGGCGCAGGCGCGCTTTCCATCGGTCGTTTGAACATGAGCGAATTTGCCATGGGGCCAACCGGGCATAATTTTCACCACGGGCGAGCGTTGAACCCGATAGAGGCAGCGCGGATCACCGGCGGCTCGTCGTCCGGCTCCGGCTCCTCGGTCGGTGGCGGCGTGGTCCTAGCCGCTCTTGGTTCCGATACAGGTGGATCGATCCGCTTGCCTGCCGCCTGTTGCGGTATTGTTGGGATCAAACCGACGCAGGGACGCGTCAGCCGTCACGGTGTCATGCCACTCTCCTTCTCGCAGGATTGCGTCGGACCTCTGGCCCGCTCGGTCGAAGATGCCTATCTGCTGCTACAGGTGATTTCCGGCCCGGACGGTCGCGACACGACCTGTATGGACGTTGAGAACCCAGCCGCACTGCTTAAGGATATTTCGTCGCTCCGCATTGGCATTGCTGGCGGCCTTTTCACTGAGGGTCTGGAAGACAGTGTAACTGGCGGCATCGAAACCGCCATCTCCGCACTATCGCCCGGCGTCGCCAGCATTGCGCAGGCCTCCATTCCCGATCTCTCGTCCATCGCAGAACTCGCCAATGCCGTTGCCATGGCGGAAGCAGGTGCGGTGCATTTCGACTGGATGCGTGAAAGGCCTGAAGATTACGGCCCCCAAATCCGCATGCGCTTGTCACAATCCCTGGCGATACCGGGGCCAATCTATCTGCGCGCGTTGCAGATCCGCTCAGTCATGCTGGAGGAATTTCTGGAGACCGCTTTTGCGTCTGCCGATGTGCTGATTGCACCCAGCATGCCCTTCGTGCCACCGCTTTCATCGGATGTCGATGTCGGCACAAGCCCGACCATGAACGCCATAGTCAGCGCCATGACGTCCTTAACGCGCCCCTTCAGCTATCTCGGCCTGCCGGTGGTCACCGTGCCTGTATCTGTATCCGCCGAAGGTTTGCCGGTCGCCCTACAAATCGTCGCACGGCCATGGCGCGAAGACCTTGCGGCAAGCGTAGCCTTGCGTCTGGAAAAGGCACTGGCCCTGCCCGCCTTTACGGACAAGTCGCTTATCAGATCAGCAGCATGATCACCGTGCACACCACGCTGAAAAGGCCAGATGGCCCAGAAAGGAATGTCCCGATGAACACCATGCCAAATCTCGTTGAGCCAATCGAGACCGCGCCCGATGTCGATCAGCAGGCATTTCGCAACGCCATGGCAAAGATGGGCGCTGCCGTCAACATCATCACCACGGATGGTCCAGCTGGAAAGGCAGGCTTTGCAGCCACAGCCGTTTGCAGCGTGACCGACAGCCCCGCAACACTTCTCGTCTGCCTGAACCGCACGGCATCAGTCTTCGAAGCTGTCATGGAAAACAAGGCGATTTGCGTCAACGTATTGACCGCCGACCATGAAAAGCTCTCATCCCTATTTGGCGGAAAAACGCCCGTCGAAGAACGTTTTGCAGCAGCCAATTGGCACTACGGAGCGACCGGCGCCCCGATACTCGATGACGCCATGGTGTCCTTCGACTGCGTGATCACCGACATGCAGGATATCGGCACTCACCGCGTGCTGTTCTGTTCAGTGAAAGCGATCCGTGAAAACGAGGCGGAAAGGGCGCTGGTTTATTACAAGCGGGCTTATCATCATCTTGGCGGATGATGTGCTTATTCATATGTGGTCCACGCAAGGCGATTTTCCTGCGCGCACCAACAGTGCATTCTCTGGTCGATCCTTCCCAATCTTGCCGATGTTGGCGCATTTTGGTTATGTTGATCCTCACAACGTTATCGCGGGCGCGGCTCTGGCTGACCGATGATATTACGCGAGACTGGAGAAAGCCGATGGAACTGAAATGGCTTGAGGATTTTCTGAGCTTAGCCCGTTTCATGAACTTTACCCAAGCAGCAACCGACCGGAACATCACCCAATCCGCTCTGAGCCGCCGCATTCGCCAATTGGAGCAGTGGGTCGGCATTCCACTGATTGACCGCACAACCTATCCCGTCAAGCTGACACCTGCGGGGAACAGTTTTCTGCCGAAGGCGCGCAAGAGCGTCGATATGCTTTCGGCTCTTCGGGAGGAGACGCTGGAGCAGCAAAGCTCGAAAGACGATGTCCTGTCCTTCGCAACCATGAGCACGCTAGTACTGACTTTTTTTCCAGTTTGGATGGAGCGGATTGAAGCCAATGGCGGCTCGTTTAGGACGCGTTTTTCCGAGGCCTATTCTTCTTTCTCGAACAATGTCTCCACCCTTTTTCGCAGCGAGTGCGATTTTCTTCTGACCTATGCTCACGACTGCGTGCCAGCAATTCGAGAACTCTCGGAGAGCGCCTATCTCACCCTTGGGTCTGAGCGGGTAATCGCAGTGTCCGCCCCACGAGAGGATGGCACGCCATTGCATGAAGTGAAAATCGACGGCAGTCCGGTCAATTATCTAAGCTATCGCGACAGTTCGTTTTTTGCGCAGGCGCTTCCCAAAGCCATTTTTGAGAGGGTGCCCGTGCGTTTGAATACAGTCTACGAAAATGCCATGTCGGCAGCACTCAAGGCTATGGCCGTTTCCGGCCACGGCGTTGCTTGGATTCCGGAAAGCCTTGCAGTCAGCGAAATGAAATCCGGTCAGCTTGTGCGCGCCGCTGGTCAACAATTCGACATCGAGGTGGAGATTAGGCTCTATCGGTCATACCGCCTTCGCTGCAAGCAAGCCGAGCAGTTTTGGAAACAGGCTGCGGAAATCGGCATGCTTGCAGAGCGCGTAGCTCTGCCGGCGGCTTAAAAACGTTAGCTATCCAGATTTTCGGAGTGCTTGGCTCTCAGCGCCACGAAACAATGGATCAAGAAACCGAAGGTTCTTTTGCGTGTCGAGACTTGCGAGTGAGGATATTATCTTTTCCGAGCCCTCCAGTCCGTCTAGGCAATCGCTGATTTTCTTGACGCGGTCGCTTTCAGAAAAAGGGTCCGCCAGACCGCCACGGGCAAAGGTGCGTTCCGCCTCGATAACCACTCCGTCGCTCATTGTTATCTTCAGCTTATGCGGCAGGTAAGGCTTTGCCCTCTCTTCCTCATCGGCGCTGTAATGCGTCATCGAGATTTTAGAAAGCAATGAATCGCCATTAAACCGATCAACGGCGGACTGCGTAAAATCGGCGAGAGATAACGCTCTTTTCCTGAATGCCAGCGCCAGACAATATTGCATTGAGAAGCGCGCCTGCATCTCATTCTTGGGCGCACTGTAAGCAAGGTTGCGGTAATTCGCGATGCCGACATGGCACTGTGCCGAAACAATCTCGTCGACATCGATAGCCATGCCGCGCATCAAGTCGATCGCCGCATCAACAATCAAATGGGTAGAGCCACAGCAGGGATGCAGTTTTGGCATCACGCCGACCGTTTCGATTGTGTGCTCTTTGGTTCCAGCGATCTCATCGACGTTGTAACCCTTGGGCTTTTCGCCGCCGAACATTTCCAGAAAGCCTTGTTCGCACTCGAGAATGTCGAGCCTGCCATGTACCCCTTCGCTCGCAAGCAAAGCAGCCTCAACCGCGTTGCGTGCCGCCATCCCCGCGTGAAACGGTTTCGCAGGCGTTCCAAACTGCCCCTTTGTGCCGGACGCCATGCTGGCCCCCATGGAAAGTGCAAACGCGATACCCTGTGCATCCATTCCCAACAGCTTGGCCACACCAGCAGCCGTGCCGATGCTGCCGACCGTTGATGTACCGTGCCAGCCAGCAGTATAGTGAGAACCGGCAACACCACTGCCCACGAAGTCTTGAGCCTGTAGCGCAACGAGATACGCATCGACGAAAGCGCTTCCGCTTGCGCCCACACGATCCGCCACGGCAAGCAATGCCGGCACGATGACGGCCGAGGCATGGCTCATACCCGGCCTGAAATTGTCGTCGTAATCGAGAGCATGCGCCGCTGTGCCGTTAATCATCGCCGATATGGAGGCCGATTGGCGGCCACCGGTAATAAGTGGCGCTTCACCAGTCCCCTGCCACCCAAACGCGCGGCTTACCGCCAAGGTCGTCTCGTCATCACGGCCAGCATACAGGCAAGCAGTCGTGTCAGCGATAGCATCATGGGCCAGCCGACGCGCGGTGTTTGAGATGGGCGGAGGAGCCGCGCACCATTCCGCTATTGTTTCAATGATACTCGGCATGAAAAAGTTCTTCGTTTCTTTGAGAACATGCGGACAGGTTCACGCGGACAGCGTGCTCGCCCTTGGCGTTGGAGTGTTCAGCGGCTCTTCACGTCTGGCGACAGCTTCTACAGTCGCTTTCAGAAAGTCGCGGGTATAGTCCTCTCGTGCCTGTGACTGCCGTATCTGCGCCGCTGTCAGCTCTTCAATGATCTTTCCTCTGTACATCATGCCAGCGCGCTCGCAGATGTGAGCGATAACGGCAAGATCATGCGAGACCATGAGATATGTCAGATTACGCTCTCTCCGCAGCCGCTTGAGAAGATTAAGGATTTCCGCCTGTACCGAAACATCCAAGGCTGAGGTCGGCTCATCGAGCAGCAGGATTTCTGGCTCTGTGATCAGTGCCCTGGCAATGGCCACGCGCTGGCGCTGACCGCCGGAAAGTTCATGCGGATATCTATAGCGGAAAGATGGCCCAAGGCCGACCGCGTCCAGTGTTTCAGCGACGCGCTCCGAGGCGCGGTCGATGCCATGGATGGCGAGAGGTTCCGACAGTACCTTTTCCACGATCTTGCGGGGATGCAAACTGCCATAGGGATCCTGAAAGACCATCTGCACACGGCGGAAAAACTCTTTCGTTCGCGTTTTTGGCAACTCTTGGTCTGCAAGGGTCAGTGCGCCGTCGTATTCACTGTTAAGCCCAGAAAGCGCGCGCAAAATAGTGGACTTGCCACAACCGGATTCCCCGATCAGGCCATAAGTCTCACCCTTGTTGATGCGAAAAGACACATCATCGACAACGCGTGTGCGGGTATGTTTCGGGCCAAAACTGATAGATAGGCCAACTGCCTCTATGAGCGGTCTCGTCGGTTTCATGCAAGAACTCCATTGCGAAAGACTGGACCATCGAGCCAAGATGGATCGCGCACCGGTACTTTGAGATCATCCACGGCGACATCTAGTCTCGGGAGGCTTTCGAGCAGAGAACGGGTGTAAGGATGGCAAGCATTGTGGAGTTCGCAAGCTGGCAAGTCTTCCATTATCCGACCTGCATTCATGACAAGGACCCGGTCACAGAAGCTGGCAACGAGATTGAGGTCATGGCTGATAAACATGAGGCCAGTACCCCTTCGCGTCACGAGCTCATCGAGAATGGTCAAAACCTGGCGGCGAACCGTCACGTCCAGCGCCGAGGTCGGTTCATCGGCAATGATCAGGTCTGGCTCGGGTATCAGCATCATCGCAATCATGATGCGCTGGCCCATACCGCCTGAAACTTCGTGGGGAAACAACTTGAATACACGCTCGGGATCGCGGATTTGCACCGCCTCCAGCATTGCCAGCGCTTTGCCTTTCGCCTCCGCAGTTGGTGCCTTGTGGTGTAGTCGATAAGCCTCGACGATCTGCTGACCAATCCGCATCAAGGGATTGAGGGAGTATTTCGGGTCCTGTAGAATCATGGAAATATAGTTCCCACGAATTTTTCGCATTTCCTTCTCGCTGGCGGCGAGAAGGTCGGTATCCTTGAAGCGCATATGTGTGGCGTTGATCTCGGCGCCCTTCGGCGTGAGCTTGAGGAGCGAACGACCGGTTAGCGATTTTCCCGATCCGGACTCTCCCACGATGCCGACCTTTTCACGACCGATTGTGAACGACACGCCCCGCACGGCATCATGGCTGCGCTGGGCGCTATGAAAGCTGATTTTCAAATCTTTTACGTCGATCAACGGCTTATCCATGGCGGGGATCCAGTACATCGCGCAGCCCATCACCCAGCAGATTGAAGGCGAGACTTGTGAGGAGAATGGCAAAGCCGGGAATGGCGGCAATCCACCAACTGGTCATGACGAACTCACGGCCGGACGACAGCATCGTGCCCCATTCGGGACTGGGGGGCTGGGCACCCAGACCAAGGAAGCCAAGGCCGGCAGCAGTCAGGATGATAGCGGCCATGTTGAGTGTGACGCGCACGACAACCGAAGGGATGCACATCGGCATGATGTGACCGAAAATGATCCTCAGGCTCGAAGCCCCCTGAAGGCGCATGGCAGCAATATAATCTGATTTGCGGATTGATAGCGTTTCAGCGCGAGCGAGGCGTGCAATCGGCGGCCAGGACGCAAGCGAAATGGCTATGATGGCGTTTTCAATACCCGGACCGAGCGCGGCTACAAAGGCTAGTGCAAGAATAAGGTTTGGAAAGGCGAGGAAGACATCAACGACGCGCATCAGCACGGTATCGACCCAACCGCCGAGATAACCCGCCGTCGTGCCAACGATGAGACCAATCGGCGCGACGATAACAGTCGTCAAAAGCGCGATGTAGAGCGTGATCCGCGCGCCAAATAGCAATCGGCTATAAACGTCACGACCAAGCTCGTCGGTCCCCAGCCAATGTTGCCATGAGGGTGCCAGAAGGCGGGTGGCAAGGTTCTGCTCAAAGATATCATGCGTTGCCAGAAGCGGCGCAAATAGAGCAGCGACCAGAATAACGATGATAACGATGAGACCGAACAGCGCCGAGCCATTTGCTCGCAACCGCCGCCATTGCAGCCAGAGCTGCTGCATACGGGCGTGAAAGGGCGAGGTCGGTACTGGTGCGCGTAGCCAAGTGCCGAAACCAGCAGAAGATGGGGTTTGGGAAAAAGCTTCATTTGTCATGGCTGCCTCACCGGGTTCGGGGGTCGAAGACGCGATAGAGCAAATCGCAAATGAGGTTGAGAGTGACGAAGATGACGCCCACCAAAAGCGAGCAGCCAACGACGGCATTCATATCGCCCACCAGCAACGCATTGGTCAGGTATCGACCAAAGCCCGGCCATGCGAACACCGTTTCGGTCAGCACAGCACCTTCAAGCAGGAACGCGTAGGACAAGGCAACGACGGTCAGAACCTGAACGGCGACGTTTCGGAACGCGTGAACCCAAACAGTTCTGGCCCAGGACAACCCTTTGACACGGGCTGTGACGATGTATTCCTGCGAGAGTTGCTCGATCATGAAGCTACGCGTCATGCGGCTGATATAGGCGAGCGCGCCAAGGCCTAGGATAGATGCCGGCAAAATGATATGTCCGAAGACATTGCGGAAAACTTCCCAGTTACCGGCAAGTGCACTGTCGATAAGATGAAAGCCTGTTATCGGCTCCAGTTCAAATTCATAGATGAAGTCGATGCGCCCCGGCCCGCCAATCCAGCCGAGCGTCGCGTAAAACAGCACCAGCCCCATAAGACCAAGCCAGAAATTGGGTGCTGAATACCCGATCAGGCCTGTAAACCGGATGGTGTTGTCGAGCCAGGAATTACGATACATGGCCGACAAAACGCCCGCAGGAATGCCGAGACCTGTTCCAATGATGATCGATAGCGTGGCGAGTTCGATAGTAGCCGGAAAAACGCGGGCGATATCATCCATCACCGGCTTGCCGGTGGTGAGAGCATCGCCGAAATCTAATGACACAATGCCTTTCACGTAAACGCCGAACTGATACCATAGCGGCTTGTCCATCCCCAGCGCTGCGGACATTTTTTCATAGGCGTCCTGGGTAGCGTTATCACCCAGGATAGACGCGACGGGGTCTATCGGCAGCATTCTGCCGATAAAGAAGGTCAGGGCCGCAAGGCCGAACAGTGTCACGAACACCGGTAACAGCGTTTTGCCAAGAACACTCAAGACGATGAGCATCGGATTTGGCCTGGCGGTATTCCCAGCAGCGCTGCGAGCAGCCGAATGAGTAAGGTCTGCCATGAGGTGCGCCTTACTTCGATGCAAGATCGTAATAGACGCGGAAGCCGTTCCAGGTCCAATCGTTGACCTTATCGCTCATGCCAAGGATGTTATACATCTGGAACATGATAGCCATCGGCCCCTGCTCCATCGTGTCCTTCTGCAGCTGATAATAGATTTCGTTGCGCTTTTCAGGATCACCTTCAAGAAGGGCTTGCTGCACGCGCTTGTTGAAGTCCTCGTTCTGATATGCAGATCGCCATGCTGGAATCTGGGTCAGTTTGGCTTCAGGGCGGTTATCGGGATTGTAAACCAGACGCGAAGCGTTGCCATGGGCGTCAGGAACACCGGTCTGCCAAGCCATCATTCCTGTCTGAAACTCGCGACCACGAACGCGGCTGAACAGCTGGGCATTGGCCATACGTTCCAGGTTAAGCTTGACCCCAACCTTTGATGCATTCTGCTGGATGCTTTGGGCAATTGGTGCGGAATGCGGTAGCGTCCCGAAGAGGACAGTCGCTTCAAAACCGTTTGGATAACCCGCCTCCGTTAGAAGCGCCTTGGCCTTATCTAAGTCTAGCTTGAATGGCTGACCTTCCTCGGCATTCAAGGCTCCGGTTGCACCGAGCTGGGCAAAGCTTGCGCGCGGCACACCCAAATAGGTCATGACCGACTTCGCAAGGCCGTCGTAATCGATCAGGTAACGCATTGCTAAGCGCACCTTTTCTTCCTTGAAGATTGGGTCTAGTGCGTTGAAGGTCCAGAAAAATAGCTGCGGTTTTAGGACACGCTCCACCTTCAGGCCCGGCTTACCGTCGAGATCGGCGAGGTCATCTGGCGAAAGGTCGCGAGCGATGTCGATATCGCCTTGGGTAAGAAGCAGTCGCTGCGTGCCCGGCTCCGCAACGTGGCGAACAAGCACACGCTTCAGTTTCGGCTGGGTGCCGTGATAGTCTTCATTCGCCTGAAGCACGATGGACTCACCAGCATTCCACTGCATCAGCTTGTAAGGGCCGACACATGCCGTGTTGGTGGCAAGATATTTGTTTCCAAAGTCGCCGTTGACTTCTTTAGACATCAGCGTCTTTTGATCCAGCAGAGCCGATACGCGGTTAGCGCCGATTGCCTGCAAAATAAGGTTCGTTGGATACGGATTGTCCAGCGTCAGGACAAGCGTATTGTCGTCTTTTGCAACGATCCGATCCTTCACATTGTCCTTGCTGAAACCGTATTCTGTTAAGGTGGCGGCATTGCCGTAACCCAAAAACACGACACGCTGCATCGACCATGCAAGTTCTTTGGCTGTCGCAGGTGCGCCGCCCGGAAACTTCATGCCTTCATTGAGATGGAATGTAATCTGCTTGCGATCCTCCGAGACATCCCAGCTTTTTGCAAGCAGCGGCACGACCTTGGACTCGTCGTTCGGATCGAAGTCGACCAGCGAGTCGCAGGTGTTTTGCAGCAACTCATTGGTGACGACCTCACCCACCTGAGCAGGATCGAATGTGCTGATGGCATCGATATTCCAAGCCATGACCAATGCGGAACCCGGCGTTGCCGCAAACACTGGCGCGGAAATCGGGGAGAGAAGAGTCGCGGCGGCAGCTGCAAAAATGGTGCGGGTGTTCAAAATGTTTTTCGGTATCATGCTTTTAGTTCCCCTTGTTTTTGAATTTAAAGCTCTGATGTCGACCCCCGGGGCTCCAGTCGCCCCGGAGTATTTTTTCTTTTTTTTTAGGCGGCAGCCAATGGCCGCGGTTGTAGTGGCGGCTGCACGTTCGGCGGGATCGGGCACACGTAAGCGGTCTTGCCGACGCGCGCTTGATGGTCTGCCTTAGCGGCCGCCAGCAGGTCTGCGTCGCTAAAGAGGTCGATCGCAGTACCAGCCATCATTTTGGCAGCATGCGTCATACCTTTATGGGCGGCAGGCGTTTTGCCCTGCGCGGTCACCTGCCAGGAATGACCCGGCGTACCTATGGCGATGGTGGCCGCATGTGCCTGAACGGTCGGCATGAGCCAGCTGACATCACCTACATCGGTTGAGCCGATCATGGGCTCACCATCCACATCGAGCGGGACAATGAAGTCGCACAGGGGCGTGTTTTCCTTGCGCGGCAGGCCGACGCGAAGATAGGCGTTATCGACATCCTCTTCGCTCAGAGTTCCCTGAATCTGCGCAGCAAAAGACTTGTCTTCTGCATCGAACGGCACCGGGCCGAGGCGCTCGAGATTGCGCTGCATGGCCTCTTCCAAAGGGCGGTTAGCGAGAAGGTTGGAAACAGCACTCATGATCGAGATATCGACCGTTGTACCTGTCATCATGGCCGCACCCAGTGCCACCTGTTTGACGCGTTCGTTAAGATCCAGCATCCCCTTGAGGTCACGCGAGCGGATGGCATAACGGACAGCAGCCTTTGCCTGCACGACATTCGGAGCGATCCCACCAGAATCAAGCATGGCGTAATGGATACGGCTGGAATCCGGGACATGTTCACGCAGATAATTGACGCCGACATTCATCAGTTCAACCGCATCCAGTGCAGAACGCCCGAGATGCGGCGCAGCGGCAGCGTGCGACGAGCGACCCGTGAAGCGGAAATCCATCCGGGTATTAGCCAGCGATAGCGCCTTGGCGACCTCCGTAAAGGCGCTAGGATGCCAGGTAATGGCAGCATCGACGCCATCGAAGGCACCTTCTCGCGCCATAAAGGATTTTGCAGCGCCACCTTCTTCCGCCGGGCAGCCATAATAGCGGACACGACCAGGTTTGCCGGTTTGAGCGAGCCAATCCTTGATAGCTGTTGCAGCAAGCATGGCGGCGGAGCCAAGAAGGTTATGGCCGCAACCATGGCCGTGACCATTGCCTGGCAGCGGCTTTGGCTCGGCGATGCCAGCCTCCTGGCTAAGGCCCGGCAACGCGTCATATTCCCCAAGGATAGCAATGATCGGACCACCTTCGCCAGCTTCACCCATGACGGCGGTGGGAATACCGGCAATATTTTCTGTCACGCGAAATCCCTGCTCCCGCAACATAGCAGTATGTTCGGCAACTGAACTGTATTCGGTATAGGCGATTTCCGGCATGCCCCAGACCCGGTCGCTCAGTGCCTCGAAATCGGGCCTGTGCTTATCAACGAAATCCCAGATCGGTTCGCTATTTTGCATGTCTAAATTCTCCAGTAGAGTTTGCTTTCAAGACGTTTTCTTCTTCACGGCGCGTAAAATCGCGCCTTTGCGTAAGGCCTCATTGCATGGCCACCCTGTGTTGCGCTACCAGTTGGCTCTGCAAACGCAGGCTGGCGTTTTTCAACTCATCAAACAGCGGGCCTTTGGTGGATTGGTGATTGGCTTCGGTGACAACCACGAAGCCTGCCTCCGGCCATGCTTTATGTAGCCGCCATGCGGCGGCCATCGGCGTCACGGTATCGTATCGACCTTGGACGATCTCGCATGGCAAATGGCGGATTTGGTCGATACCGGCAAGCAATTGGCCTGGAGTCAGAAATGCCTCGTTGATGCAATAATGCGTAAATAATCGCGCGACCGAAAGTGCCGCCTTCGGCTCCATGAGCGTCGCAACATGGGCGGGATCGGGCAGAAAGGTCTGGGTTTTTGCGGAAAATCCGCGCAAGCTCAGCGCCGCGGCGGATTCTTCATGGGCATTCCCGCTGGTCAATCTGCGATAGTAGGCAGACAACAAGTCGTTACGTTCGTCCTCAGGAATAAACGCTGCGAATTCTTCCCATTGATCTGGAAAGATGGACCGCACGCCATAAAACCACCAATCGATATCATCTTTGCCAGCTAGAAAAATTCCGTGAAGACGCAGTGCGATGCAACGATTGGGGTGCCTCTGGCTGTAAGCCAATGCAAGGCAACTTCCCCAGGAACCGCCTGCAACGAGCCAAGCTTCAATTCCGAGTTCTTCGCGAATTTTCTCGATATCGAAGATCAGATTATCAGTGGTGTTGTCGGTGATTTCGGCATGAGGCGTCGAGCGACCAGAGCCTCTTTGGTCAAACATAATGACGCGAAATACAGAGAGATCAAACGTCTCCACAAGTTTCCGAGACATCCCGGCCCCAGGACCGCCGTGGAGCACCACCACCGCAATGCCCTCGCGACTGCCGTAGTCTTCGACGTAAAGCTTGTTATTACCGCCGACGTCCAAGAAGAAACATTGGTTTGCGCTTCGTTCCGGCATATCTAGTTGGGCACCTCATCAACAAACCTCCACCTGCCCATATTTTGAGCGCGATGAATATTTAGACATGATGAGGTGTCAGGGACTATGTGTCTAATGCTAAATCAAACTACCCCATTCCGATTTGGAATAGTTTGATTTGGCTGTCGCCGATATCGCTAAAGGCAACGGACGTGGATAAGCCTTTTGATATCTATATCGCTGTTAATGTTTCTACAGAGAAATCATCAATCGATGAACTCGCAACCGGCCTCCTTCAGAACATTATCCACCCAGTCACGGTTCACCGTACCTGCCTCGGTTTCTGTCATTTGCTTGGTCTCGGCCTCATGTTTTTTGATTGCTGCCTTGAGGATATCAGCAGCATCGGCTTTTGGAACGCATACCACGCCATCGAGATCACCAAGTATCAGATCACCGGCCTCTATAACCGTCCCGTTGATTGCGATGGGAAACCCGATTTCGCCTGGGCCGGTGCGATAGGGGCCGCGATGCGTTACGCCACAGGCAAAAACGGGGAGGTTGCGCTCCATAAATGCTTCGGCGTCGCGTATTGCGCCGTTAAGCACAAAGCCTGCTACGCCGCGCCGGATTGCGTGGGCCAGCATCAACTCACCCATCAGGGAGTTGGCGGTTTCGCCAGCGGCATCGACAACGATGATGTCGCCCGGTTGTGCCATATCGATTGCCTTGTGAAGCATCAGATTGTCGCCGGGGCGGGTTCTGACGGTCAGTGCTGGGCCAGCGAGATTGCCAGAGCGGTGCATGGGTCTCATCCCCGTGCCAAGGGCACAAATGCGCGACATGGAATCGCTGACATTGGCTACGGGAAGGCTTCGGAATGAATCGATGAGCGTTGGCTCGATACGATCCCAGTTCAGTTTCACGCGAAATCCGTAAGTCATGGAAGCCTCAGGTAGCAGAAAGTTCGGTTGGTCGGGCGACAGAGCGCTCGTCGGGCGCATTGCCGTCGAGAACGCTGATAATGTGCTGAGCGGCGATAACCGCCATCGCATCTGCGGAACCGTAGGTGACGCCACCGATATGAGGAGTGGCGATGAGTGTGCCTAGTGACCACAGCGGATTGTCGGGTGCCGGTGGCTCTGTGGCGAAGCTGTCGAGTGCTGCACCTGCGATGGCACCAGTAGACAGGGCTTCAGCAAGCGCCACCTCATTGATAATGCCGCCACGGGCCGTGTTTACGAGGACGGCGGTCTTCTTCATCATGCTGAGACGTCGACCATCAATCAGATCGCGTGTCGTTGCCGTCAGCGGGCAATGGACGCTCAAAATGTCGAGGGCGGGCAGCATGAGATCGATGTCGCTGGCAGAGGCAAACCCATCGGCTTCTGCTGCGCCCGGCGCGAAGGGATCGTAGACCACGACCTCCATGCCAAGCGCTTCAGCCATGCGAGCCGTTTCGCGCCCAATGCCGCCATAACCGATCAGGCCAAGCGTAGCCCCGAGGAAATCCTTGCCGATAAAGGTCGGCTTAGGCCATTCACCACTTTTCACCGCCCTGTCGAGCGGCAGCACCTCTTTGATAAGGCTGAGTGCCAAAGCAATCGTGTGCTCGGCAACGGCACGAGAGTTCGACCCCATGGCTCTCAGAACCGGAATGCCAAGCTTTGCGGCAGCTACGATGTCAACATTATCGATGCCAACACCATGTTTCGCTATGACTTTGAGGTTGGATGAAGCGGCAATCACTTCTTCCGTAATACGGCCCTGCCGGACCATCATGCCATCAATCTTAAGCTCTGCAGCCCGCTTGGCGACAATGTCGGAGGCATCGTAAGGTGGAGAGAAAAACACGTCGATGTCGTGTTCGTTCAGTAAGCGGATCGCTTTTTCAGCAATCTTGTTATGGGTCACGAGGATGCGGCGGCTGCGATGACCGTGCTGTGCGCCCTGAATGATGTCGTGGGTCATGAGGTGGCCCGTCCTTTCTCAAATCGTGCAAGAAGATTTTGGGCCCGCGTCACTATTGGCGCATCGATGAACTTGCCGTCGAGCATAAAGGCCCCTCGCCCCGCCGCAGCCTCTTGAGCATTCGCTGCGATGACTTTCTGCGCCCATGCAACCTCGTCCAGACTGGGAGCGAAGCACTGATTGAGGATCGGCACAACAGATGGATGGATGCATGTCGCGCCGTCGAAACCGAAGTCACGCGCTTCAAGTGCAGCCGAACGAAGCGCCTCCTTATCAGCGAAATCGACCGTGGTCCGCAGCATTCCAAAGGAAAGAACACCCGCCTCCTTGGCCGCATAATGGATCATCAGCTTGGGATAGCGCAGCACATCCGGTGTCGGCTGAGCCCCCATTGCTGTCGCGAGATCTTCGCCGCCGGATGTCAGTGCCAGAACGCGTGGGCCGTGGGCAATTGCCCGGACTTCAAACAGTCCCTTCATATCCTCGATCAAAGGCACAAAATCGATGGGCGGACGTTCGGCTTCATGCTGCTGAAGGCGCTGCGCCAAATCTGTGAGAACATCTGCGGTGTTGACCTTCGGGATATAGAGCGCATCTGCCCCTGCAACGGTTGCTGCCACAGCATCTTCGAACAATCGCTCGGAGTTGTTGACGCGAACGAAAGCCTTGCAGCCGCTCTGCTTTATTTCCGGCACCCATCTTTCCAGCGCCTCGCGTGCTTCCGTCTTGGCATCTTCCGGGACTGCATCTTCGAGGTCGATGATGACGACATCCGCGCCCCTCTGCCCCGCCTTCTCCAGAAAGCGAGGCGCATTGCCTGGAACATAAAGGAGAGACGCGATCATTCTTCGCCCTCCAGATCAGCAGGGGTCAGACCGACTTCGGCCAGAATTGCCTCTGTCTGCTCGCCCACATCCGGTGCCGGATGACGGAAAACACCCGGCGTCTTCGAAAAGCGCGGAAAAATATTGTGCTGCGGAATACTGCCGAGATCGGCATCCTCCACATTCACGACGATTTCCCGTTCGGCAAAATGCCGGTCAGTGCTGATATCGGCGATGTCATAGACCGGTCCGACTGTGGCACCTGCCTTGCGCATCTCGGCAAGCGCTTCATCTCGGGTTCGCGTCAAGAACCAAGCCCCGAGTGCGGCATCGACCAGTTCGCGATGTTTTACCCGTTCTGCATTGCTGGCAAAGCGTGGGTCATCCTTCATGTCGGGCCGCCCAACGATATCGAATATCCGCATCGCAATGACCTGCGTGGAGCCGGATAGCGCCACGTATTTGCCGTCACTGCACAGATAGACGTTGCGCGGTGACACCGTGTTGGAGCCGGAACCGGACCTCTGCTTGACCTTGCCGGTAACATGGTAAATCGACGCCTCTGGTCCCAACGACGCGAAGATCGGTTCCAGCAGTGAGAGGTCGATAACCTGACCAGCAGCATTACCCCGTTCACGCGCAAACAGTGCCATCATGACGGCATTTGCCCCCGTCAGACCGGAGATCATGTCGGCCAGGGCCAGCGGTGGAAGGACCGGCTCGCGATCCGGGAAACCGGTGCGCATGGCAAACCCGCTCATCGCTTCAACCAATGTACCGAAACCGGGAAGCTTGGCGTAGGGACCGGTCTGACCGAAGCCGGAGATCCGCACGATGATCAGCTTCGGGTTAAGCTCCGCCAGACTTTCCGGCGAGAGCCCCATTTCCTCAAGCGTGCCGGGGCGAAAGTTCTCTATGAAGACATCCGCCGTTTCGAGCAGTTTCTTCAGCGCCTCCAAAGCTTTTGGATTGCGCAGGTTGAGGGCAATCGACCTTTTGTTTCTGCCATAGGTCTTCCAGTGCAGGGAATGGCCATTGTCACGCCATTCACGTAACGCATCGCCCTGCGGTGGTTCGACCTTGATGACATCAGCCCCGAAGTCTCCGAGTTGCAACGAGAGCATGTTACCGGCGACCACACGACTGAGATCAACGACCCGGATGCCGTGTAACGGGCCTTTTTGATCCGCCTGAAAACGGACGGTTTTTGGATTCTCTACCATTGAAGGCCTCAATTCTGGTCACGCGTTCCGGGAAAAACGGCACAAAACTCCTGAGGAAGATGAACCAGAATGGACGAGTCCTTCAGCTCCAATGGTGTCTGGATACGAAACTCGATCGGGCCGGAACGCACTGCATATTGCCAGACGGAACCAAGATAAGTGCGCTGCTCTATGGAAACCCGCATCGTGTTCGGGCCGGTCTCACCGACAATTTCGATCTTTTCCGGCCTGATGGCGACAACAACGGCGCCATTCGGGTCAGATGGTCCTGCTGGCGTCACGATTTCGCTGCCATCGACAAGCCGGATGCGTGCTGTGTCCGTCCCGCTCTCAATCATCGTGCCATCGAAGAAGTTTGACGAGCCAATGAAGTCCGCAACGAAGCTGTCGGCGGGACGCTCATAAATATCGCGTGGGCTGCCAAGCTGGCGCATTCGCCCCATGCTCATCACGGCAATACGGTCAGACACGGCAAGCGCTTCGGCCTGATCGTGGGTGACGTAGATGGTTGTCACCTTCAACCGCTCCTGCAATTCTCGCAGCCAGACACGCGCACGCTCTCGCAGTTTTGCGTCGAGGTTTGAGAGCGGCTCATCGAGGAGAAGAAGCGGTGGGCGATAGACCAGCGCGCGGGCAAGGGCAACGCGCTGCTGTTGTCCACCCGAAAGTTCGAACGGATAGCGATCCGCATAGGGCAACATTTCAACAAGCCCCAATGCATCCTTGATGCGCTCATCCCGCTCTGCTCTGCCAATTTTGCGCAAAGTTAGGGGAAAAGCGAGGTTTTCAGCCACCGTTTTGTGTGGCCACAGAGCGTAAGACTGGAAAACGAGGCCGATATTGCGTTTTTCCGGGGGCACGGTGTTGCTGGGATTGCCATCGAACAAGACACGGTGACCGATCCGGATCGTGCCTGACGTGGCGTGGTTGAGACCGGCGACTGCAAAGAGTGACGTTGACTTTCCACAGCCAGAAGGGCCGAGCAAGGTCAGGAATTCGCCGGACGCAACGTGAATGTTGAGATTATCGACCGCCGTAACGGCCCCGTATTTGATGGTGAGGTTTTGGAGAACGAGATCAGCCATAGATTTTGGCTCCCATGACGCGGCGTGCGAGAAGAACGAACGCGGCGGTAATGATGACTTGGATGGTTGCAAGAGCAGAGACCGGGCCATTATCGCCCTGGGCAACAAGCTGAAGCATGGTCGTGCCGATGATTTCGGACCCGGGTTGATAGAGGAAGGCCGCTGTCACATATTCCTTGAAGAAGTGGATGAAGAGCAGCGCATAACAGCTGAACAATGCGGGCTTCAGAATAGGCACGATGATGCGTGTCACCGTCGTCCACCAGTCCGCACCGGAAATACGTGCCCCGCGGTCAAGCTCTTCACCGACCTGAGCAAGAGCCGGAGCGATAGCGCCAAAACCAACCGGTATATAACGGATCATGAAGGCAAGGATCAGCACGGCGATGGTGCCGCGAATGACATCGGCTCCCGGTAGCCAGATCACCGCATAGAAGAAGCCAAGGCCTGCAATGATGCCCGGCAGAGCGCGCGGAAACAGCGCGATATATTCGAGCGTCCGCCTGTAACGGAAGTCCGAGCGGCGCGCGACGAGCGCGATGACGAGAATGAAGAATGTGCCGATGGCCGCGCCAATCGTGGCGACCAGCACGGAGTTAACAATCGATCTTACATAGTTGGCTGAACCCAAGACATGTTCGAAATTGGCGGTGGTCAGCACTTTCCAGAAGGGAATGAGCGGCGTGAGAAAGCTGACCGCTGAGCGCATGAAGATGCCGCCGAAGATCGAAATGATCGTCAAAAATGCAAAGGCAAAGACGAAGAGGAAAGCGGGCCAGCGCCATGCGCCAAGATCGAGTGTCGATGGACGGCTGGCCTTGCCCCGCACCGTGACGAAACGGCCTGAAGATTTCATCAGGAAGCCCTGAAGCCACACAAGGAAGGCTACCACGATCAAGAGAATAACGGCTGCGGCACCGACAATTCCGTATTCCGGACGCACCGAGGCGTTGATGCCGGCATTGTAGAGAAACGTCGTTACCGTCTGTATGCCGGACGGGCCGCCAAACAGAAGGGGAATGGCGAGCATCTCGATGCCGACAACGAAATTCAGCACGGCGGAATAGATGATGGCCGGACGGATCATCGGAATGGTGACCGAAAACAGGGCGCGGAACGGCCCAGCACCTGTGGAGCGGGCCGCATCTTCCAGAAGCGGATCGGCCTTGGTGACGGCGGCAAGACACATCAGATAGGTCAGCGGCGCCTGGCTGAGACCTGCAACAATGCCCATGCCGGTCACGCTGTAGAGGTTCCACGGCGCACCACCGAGATAAGTCTTGGCGGCGAGCGTCATGAAGCCTGAGGGGCCATACATGGTGAACCACCCAAAGGCGATCACGAGGTTAGACACAAACAGCGGCCAGATGAAAATCTCGCCCAGCCACTTGCGACCCGGCAGATTGGTGCGCCCAACGAGAACCGCCATGACTGCGCCGAAAAGCTGCGCCACGAGCATCGTCAGCGCGCCAAAATACAGCGTGTTCCAGAATATGCCTGCCATGCCCGGCTCACTGAACAGGCGGCTGAAATTGCCGACCGTCATGACAGCCGTGTCGTCATAGAGTGGCTTATCGAGGAAGGCCTGGAAGATGATCGGGGTGATCGGACCGAATACGAGGATCGTCGTCAGCGCCGCAACGCCCCAGTAGATCGCACGCGATCGGTCTATCCCCCTTCCGGCCGTGCCGGGGTGGCTGATATCCGTCATCGAATTTTCCTGTCAGGGTTGGTAGGAGGGCCGCCACCGAAAGGCGGCTGACCCTCGAAGCACGGCCTTAACGGCCAGCGATTGCCGCGTTCCACTTCTCAACGAAGGGACCCGCTTCGGTGATCAAGCGCTGATCGAAGCCAGCAATGATCATGTTGTCGTTGCCGACGATGCCACCGATCTTCTGGAAGGTGTAACGTACCTGGTCTTCCGGCACATCTTCACGGTAGGGAACAAGACCACCCTTGCCCACCTGCGTCTGGCCGTCCTGGCTCAAAGCGTAATCGACAAACAGCTTGGCCGAATTCGGATTGGCGACGCCCTTGGGAATACCCATGCCGCGGAGCATCATGATCGTGCCGTCATCGGGGAAAGCAAAACCGAGAATCTCGCCGCCTGGCTGCTCAAGGCGCGGGAAAATGGTGATGCCAGAAACCGCAACGCCCATCAGATACTCGCCGGTGGCGATCTTTTCATTCATCGGGCCGCCGGATGTTTCACCACGGATCATCGGACCGATCTTGCGCAGATCGCTCCAGCCCTCTTCACCTTTCTTGTTCATGTAGCTCCACCACGCGCTGAGACCGAAGCTGTTGCGCGAGGCATCGTAAGTTGTGATCTTGCCTTTGAACGTGTCCGGATCAGCTGTGGCCGCCGCGACCATCGATGAGAAACCCTTCGGGCGCTGGTCATCTGGAAGAAGCGCTGCATTGTAAGTAATGACAAGCGGATCGGTCGAAAGCACATTCACGCCGGGATAGGGATTTGAGAATTCTGGAAGCTTGGCGATTTCAGGGCTTTTGTATTCTTCCATCAAGCCATCCTTGCCGTAGGATGCCCAGCGGTCGTTGGCACCGGAAACAAGAATGTCGGCGGTGCGGGCGCTTGAACCCTTCTCGGCCTCCCAGCGCGAATGTACGGTGCCCGATCCCAGATCCACCGTCTCGACCTTCACCCACGGATATTTGGCGTTGAAGCCCTTGATGATGGGCTGCCAATTGTTATCGGCCATGTTGGAATAGATCATGACCCCTGACTCGGTGCGGGAACCTTCGATGATCTTCGAATAATCGGCTGGATAGCCGGCCGGGACTTCCTGCGCCTGGGCAATGCTGGCAATGCCGGCAAACAATCCGGCAATGGCCGAAACCATGGTGAATTTCATTGTTATTACCTCCCTTTTGATAGACGACGACTGCGACGCGCCAGCTCCTCACTGATTGCGACCGCAGTTTCTCTGACCACTTCACTGATGCGGCCGGAATTTGATATGAACCTTGCCTGTGGACCGGAGATGTTGAATGCGGCAACGGCTTCACCGCTCGCTCCGAGGATTGGCGCCGCCGCACCCGCGGCTCCCTCAACGATACCCATTGGATTGAGATAGAAGCCCGACGCCCGGGCACTTGCCACAGCTTCTCGAAGTCTCGTTTGCTCGGCCTCCGAAAGCGAGGTCGCGGACACATACTGATCAATCTTCGTATCGCTGCCAGCAGCAAGAAGAACGACACCACTCGCGACCTTGTGCGCGGGCCGCGTCGGAACGATATCGCGATCATATAGAATCTCGCGCTTCGGCAAGACCTTGTTGAGATAACGGATCGACTGCCCCTCAAGAACCGCGACAAAGCCGCTTTCTCCGGTCTCTTCCACAGCCTGGAGAATATAGGGTGATATCAGCGCGATCAGCGCACCGTAGTTGTGACCATCTGAGGAAATTTCCCCCGGAAGGCGCCGCAACTCATACTCACCGCTTCCCAGCCTGTGAACATAACCGCGCTCAGTCAACGACTGGAGCATTTGCAACGCACTCGATTTCGGCATCGCAAGAGCGTTTGCAATCTCAGAAAGGCCCGCAGGACCCGTCGAAGCAGCAAACCACTCGATCATATCAAGAACACGCTCGACACCGCGACCACTCAAAAACAAATCCTCTCAGATCGTTCACTATAATGAACATATACATAATATTGAATAAGATAGACGTAGTCAATCCACGAAACGACACGGTTGCCTCTCGAGCAGTTGCGGGGTGAACGCGATGGCAGCGAACCGACGAACGGCGATGTTGGGATGTCTTGAGGGAGGCTAGGTCAATGTCTGTATGACCTGAGCAAGCTTTCTTAAAGCCAGCCCAGCGCCGTCGCTGCCCTGATTGCTTCTGCACGGCGTTTGCAATCGAGTTTTTTGAACAGGTTACCAAGGTGGAACTTGACCGTCACTTCGGAGATGTTGAGGGCTTGCGCGATGCGCTTGTTGGACATGCCACCCGCCAGAAATTGCAACATCTGGACCTCCCGCTGAGACAATCCGCCGTGCAAGGCGCGTGCCTGGGGCGAGTTGATGGAGGACGCGAAGATCGATAGCGCAGCGCGGACATCGGATGAGGTTTCGATGAAGCTGCGGATGCGGCGGTTTTCCAAGAGAGGAGACAGGAATATCCGCTCTTCGGATAGCACGCCGTGGCAGCCAAGACGTTTGGCCGACTCCAACGCCAGAAGAATATGCGAGCGCGCTGCGGCATTATCTCGTCGTTGGTGCGCGGTATAGCTTTGCCATATGTGCAGTGCGACCCTCTCGCGATTTGTCACCTTTGGATTGGCGATCAGGGCATCGAGCTGGCGGGAAAGATACGGGCGTGGCGTCCACAGGTGAACGGCATCGCGCAGCCACGCCATGACATAGGCAATCTCATCCCGCCGCGTCAGGCGCGAAAGCTCGTCCTGCGCGGTTTCCACCCAGTTCCGGCCCATGGGCATGCGGATCGACGTCAGAGTTGCAGCGGCTTCCGCCCAGCGGTTGGTGTTTTGATAGGCGATGGCCGTGCGGATTTCCATCATCGCATGGAACTGCAGCCCTTCTGACAGATGAATCCAAAGGCCATCCAGAAACCCCGGCCTTATGGTCGTCGGGAAATGATCGATCACGGCCTGCGTTGCATAATTCAAGCCGAATTGCATGAGGCTAGGCCATATTTCCGATGCCGCGAATTGTTCGAAATCATTCTGCACGAATTGCAGAAGATCATGTGAGCGGCCTGCCTCATAGTTGAGGCATGCATCCGCCAGTCGCAACATCCGAAACTCCGTTTCGGCCTCGTGGTTGACCTGTTCCAGCCGGTTGCGGGCATCTTGCGCCGCGCGCCGCGCCATCAGCACATCACCGCTCATCAGACGCAGGACGATCTGGTGCAGATGGATGAAGAACTCAAGAAGCGGCTGACCGCCCATTTTTCGCAGATAAATAAGGGCGCGCGCAGCGGCGGCTTCCGCCTCACGAAAATTGCGGCGGCGAATTTCGAACTCGAGAAGCGCGTTGTAGTAGCTCGCCCATTTGCCATGGTCCCCCATGGGGTAATCAGCCATGAATTCCCCAAGCCGGTTGATCACGGCATCATTGGGAGTCAAATCCTCGCTGATCATCAGATTGAGGCGGAAAGTGCGGGCGGCGAAGGAAAATCTTGACCCAAGTGACAGCACTTTAAGCGGATCAAGATAATCCGAGCCAAGATGTTTACTGACGAGATGGCGAACGCGTTGCAACTCGCCCTGCTTGAGAAGTGATCGGCAAACGGCAAACAACACCGTCTCGTTCGTGGCAATCATTTCATGCGAAAAGCGCGTGATAATGTCCTGAAACGCACTGACACTGGTGCGATAAATCAGTTCGCGACCATGGGCGCGCTCAAGTATCTGTGCCGCGTGGGTTTCGTATCCATGATCGAGCAGAAGGGACATGGCGCGCAGCGACTGACCTGATGCTTCCAGTGCCGAAGCCAATTCGACCACAGTACTGCCGGTCTCAAAAGCTGCAAGGCGCTCCCGAACGGCTATGGACAGAAGCCGCAGAAGCTCGGTGTGCTTTTGCGGCTCACGCGTTAGAAAGGGCGGCAACTGACTTTCCCAAGGCTCATTTTCGGAGGCTGTGGGAGCTTCGAGCCATAGGTTGAGCGCCATGGTTTGCGATGGCGAGAGATGGGCGAGAAAAGCCTCTCGCAGATAGTCGATCCGCGTCGGCTCATCTATGCCCTCATCAAGGCCCAGAAATGCTGGCCAACCCGCGTATTCGTTGCGTATGCGAGCCGCTGTTGTAACCGGCAGACCTGCAAGTTCACCATCGCTCAGCGTCAGATCGTCCGCATGGATCGTGTCGGACCCGAAATGCAATATTTGCCGCGCCAGACCGCTGATGCGTTGGTCGGGACGGCATGCAATCACCAGCGTGCGCACGATCTCAACGACCGCAGCCGGCAACCGCGCTGTTCTGACAGAGACCGGAATATCCCAAAACAGCCAGCCATCCTGCACATCTGTCGCGCCCGGTTGGCGAGACGTGCAAACGTGTCTCCCTACCTGCTCTGCCACCATGTTCAGCAGCACTGTCTTACCAGCACCTGCCGGGGCGCGCAGAAAGATGACGCCCGCTTTGTTGCTTAGAATGCGCGAGCACAAAACCGGACGTTGGATGATCGAAGTCATAAAATCGGAATAGGCGAAACCGCGTCAAAAACCTATACTATAAATCAAAAAAACTATACCTTTCTCGGATTGCTGTCATCCGATCTGCGGGGGATGTTCGCTCATCAGGAAGCGACAACCAAGAAAGCCTCCCCGATGCAGCAACATCCTTTGTTGGCAGTCATGACCCGGCTTGGCACCTTCGTGCTGGTCATGGTTGCTCTGTCGATCATGATTTTCACACTGGCACGCGTGGTCCCTGGCGACCCGGCACGTATGGCGCTGGGCCCTGCTGCGACACCGGAACAGGTGGAGGCGTTGCGCCTTCAGATGGGCTTGGACAAGCCGCTGGCGCTGCAATATTTCGATTACGTCGGCCATGCCCTACAGGGTGATCTCGGCCAGTCGCTCGTCTCTCAGCGGCCTGTAACGACGGACCTCGCCCAGACAGTTCCTGCCACGGTCGAGCTGGTTCTCGTCTCTGTCATCTTCATGTTTCTGGTGGCCATACCGCTTGGTGTGATCACTGCGCACTACCGCGACAGAGGCCTCGATCATATCGGTCGCATACTGTCGCTCACCGGCGTCACCATCCCAAGCTTCCTTTTCGCCATTACCCTTCAATTGCTAGCAGCGAAGTTCATCTCCGGCTGGCCGATCATCGGCAGGCTTGATCACTCCTTGGGCTGGCAGGGCGGGCCGACGGGCTTTCTGATACTGGATGGTTTGCTGGCTGGAAGGTTCGATGTCGTGCTTGACGCGCTGAAACACCTTGCACTTCCAGCTTTCGCGCTCTCCATGGCCGGTATCGGACAGATAACCCGCATCACCCGCTCCTCGATGATCGAAAACCAGCGCAAGGACCATGTTCTTACGCTTCAGAGCTTCGGCGTGCCTGAACGCGTCATCATCTTCCGTTATCTGCTCAAGCTGTCGTCCATCGCGCCCTTGACGATCATGGGACTGGAATTCGCCTCGCTGATTGGAAATGCCTTCGTGATCGAGATGGTCTTCGCTTGGGGTGGCTTCGCATCTTACGGACTTACCTCAATCCTTCAAAAAGATCTCAACGCCGTGACCGCCGTGGTGCTGGTTGCAGGCCTGTTTTTCATCGTTGCGAACATGATCGTCGACATCCTGATCTCGATCATCGACCCGCGCCTGGGCCGAAAGGAGGCACGTTGATGGCCGATATGAAAATGCCCGATACATCCGACCGGGCGCTGAGTGCCGGATATATCATGTGGTATCGCTTCAGCCACAATCCGACGGCGGTCATCGGCGCGCTGATCCTGCTTTCCGTCGTCATCCTCGCCGTGTTCGCACCCTGGCTAACGCCCTACCCCAAACATGTCGGCGCTGTGGTGGATTTCCGTGCCCGACATTTGGCTCCCGATGCCCTGCACTGGTTCGGCACCGACAAAGCGGGACGCGACATCTTTTCACGCACCGTATTCGGCTTGCGGGTGTCGCTGCTTCTGGTCATCGGCGTTCTCGGCATTTCCGTCCCAATCGGCACCGTTCTGGGCCTGATCGCTGGTTATTTCGGTGGCTGGACGGAAAAGCTCATCACCGGACTGACGAATGTTATGCTGGCCATGCCGCCGCTGGTCATGGCGCTTGCCGTTTCCAATCTTCTGGAACCGACACTGACCAACGCCATGATCGCGATTACGTTGTTGTGGTGGACCTGGCACGCCCGGTTGATCTACTCCGTCTCGAAATCCATCGCCTCGGAAGATTACATCGAGGCCGCGCGTCTGGCCGGCGCAGGACCGATGCACATTCTGTTTCGCGAAATTTTGCCGAACTGCGTATCGGTCATCTCGGTCAAGACCACCTTGGATGCAGCCTTCGTCATCCTGTTCGGGGCAACCCTTAGCTTCCTCGGCTTTGGCGTAAAGCCACCGACACCGGATCTCGGGTCGATGGTCGCAGACGGTCGTCAGTTCATGCCCGACTTCTGGTGGGAGGTCCTCTGCCCGGGTGCTGCGGTGTTCTACGTCACGCTGGGCTTCAACCTGCTGGGCGATGGCCTTCGCGACATGTTTGACGTGGAGAACTGATCCATGAGCGAAGCGCTTCTCAAAGTCGAAGGTCTCGACGTCTCTTTCACCACCTATGGTCGGACCCGCCAGGTTTTGCGCAATGTCAGCTTCACCGTCTCGGCGGGTGAGCGCGTGGCACTGATCGGAGAAACCGGCTCTGGCAAGTCGGTCACGGCTAAGGCGATCATCGGCACTTTGCCGAAAAACGCGGCGATCACCTCCGGTTCCATCCTTGTCGGTGGCAAGAACATTTTGGGCATGCGGCCTGCTGAACGCGAAGCCTTAAAGGGTACAGCCTTCTCGCTGATCATGCAGGACCCGCTTTCGTCCTTCAACCCAGTGTTCAAAATCGGCACCCACCTGGATGACGTCATGCGGTTTGCTGACCGCCGCAATGGCATCTCATCACCAAAGGCCGAGCGCCGGACCCGTATTGCGGAAGTTCTACGCCGAGTGCAGCTTGCCGATACCGACCGCATCATGAACGCCTACCCGTCCGAACTGTCCGGCGGCATGCGCCAGCGGGTGCTGATTGGTCTGGCACTGCTGCACCGCCCGAAACTACTGATCGCCGATGAGCCCGGCACGGCGCTCGACGTGACCACGCAGGACGAGATTCTCAATCTCATCAACCGGCTGGTGATCGAAGAAAACATGGCGCTACTGATGATCACCCATAATCTGGGTGTCGTCCGCAAGGTCGCAGATCGTGTGGTGGTGATGCACCATGGCGACATCGTTGAAACCGGTGCCTGTGCGGACATTCTCCACAGCCCCAAGGACGCATACACCAACGCATTGCTGGATGCCGTTCCGCCGCTTTACGGATCAAAGGTCAAGGATGCGCAGCAAAGTGACCGGCAGCCACTCGTGCGCATCGAAGGCCTAAACAAGATTTTCGGCAGACGTAATGGCTATCATGCGGTGCGGGACGTTTCCCTCACTCTGCGCGAGGGCGAGGTTTTCGGGCTTGCGGGCGAATCCGGTTCGGGAAAAACGACCGTGGCCCGCATGATTATGGGGCTGGTGACGCCCACATCGGGCGTGCTTGCCATAGACGCGCCGCAGCCGGAACGCGGCAAGCGGTTGACGCAGATCGTCTATCAAAACCCCGGCACATCGCTTAATCCCAAGCGCTCGGTTCGGCAGACGCTGTCACTGCCGTTGAAATCCATCGGTATGGATACGTCAGCGCGCGAAGCGCGGATGGCTGAACTGATGGATCTCGTGCGATTGCCGCAGGCCTATCTGGCGAAATATCCGCATGAGCTTTCCGGCGGGCAGAAACAGCGCGTGGCAATTGCCCGCGCGCTGGCCGCCGAACCGAAGATTCTCATTCTGGACGAGCCAACCGCCGCGCTCGATGTGTCCGTGCAAAAGACCGTCATCGAATTGCTGGAACAACTGCGCCGCGAACTCGGGCTGACCTATCTGATGATTTCGCACGACCTGTCGCTGATGCGCAATTTCTGCTCGCGCATCGCCATCATGCTGCGGGGTGAAATCATTGAGGACGGGCCAACCGGTGATGTCTTCGCCAATCCACAACACCCCTATACCCGCGCCCTGATTGCCGCAATTCCCGTTGTTACGGACGAGGAAGAGCGCCTGAAACCGATTGTGACCACCGAGGAGCGTCAGCGCTTCCTGGTCAAAACGACAGAATGATTGAGGAGGAACTGACGTGTATCGCGTTGGAATCGACGTAGGCGGCACCAATACGGACGCCGTTGTCCTAGAGGATAAAACCGTTTTAGCGGGGGTCAAGGCATCAACCACCGAGGATGTGACATCCGGCGTTATCGAAGCGCTGGAAAAAGTCATCGCCGCATCCGGTATCGACCGCAGCGGCATCTCCGCCGTGATGATCGGCACGACCCATTTCACCAATGCGGTGATCGAGCGGCGTCATATGGAAGAGGTCGCGGCGATCCGCCTCGGCCTGCCATCTGGTGCGGGCCTGCCGCCAATGGTGGATTGGCCGGACGACCTGCGGGAAATCGTCGGCAATCACGGCTATCAGGTAAAAGGTGGCTATGAGTTCGACGGGCGCGAAATCTCGCCTCTGGATGAAGATGCCATTATCCGCATTGCTGGCGACATCCGCGCCAAGGGTCTCAAGGCTGCTGCCGTGACCTGCGTGTTCAGCGGTATCAATGACGCCATGGAGCAACGCGCAAAGGAAATCCTGCAGGAGCGCTGCCCCGGCTTGCCAGTGGTGATGTCCAAGGATATCGGTCGGCATGGCCTGCTGGCGCGCGAGAGTGCCGCCATCATGAATGCCAGCCTGTTGTCGCTGGCCGACCGCACCGTGACGGCTTTCGGCAAGGCGCTCGCCGCCGCCGGTTTGACCTGCCCATTCTACATCACCCAGAACGACGGTACGCTGATGGCTGCCGATGTCGTGCGTGCTTTCCCGGTTCTGACCTTCGCCTCTGGCCCCACCAATTCCATGCGTGGTGCCGCCTTCCTCACCGGTCTGAAGGACGCGGTCGTGGTCGATGTCGGCGGCACGACGTCGGATGTCGGCTCATTGTCACACGGCTTCCCGCGTCAGGCTTCGACCACCGTCGATATTGGCGGCGTGCGCACCAATTTCCGTATGCCGGATGTGTTTTCCATCGGCCTAGGCGGCGGCTCGCTGGTTCTTAACGGCGACAAGGGCATCACCGTAGGCCCCAAATCGGTTGGCTACCGCGTGCGCGGCGACGCTCTGTGCTTTGGTGGCTCGACTCTGACTGCAACCGATATCGCGGTCGCTTCCGGCAAAGCTGACATTGGCGACAGGGCGCTGGTTGAAGGACTGGATTCCAAGCTGGTCGGAGCAGCCGTAGCGAAGATCAACGCCATGCTCGAGGCCTGTGTCGAACGCAGCCGTATTTCCAACACCCCGGTTCCTGTGATTGCCGTGGGCGGCGGGTCGATCCTGATGCCCGACCGCATCGGCGATTTGGAAGTCATCCGTCCCGAGAACTTCGCCGTGGCCAATGCCGTCGGTGCCGCCATTGCCCAGATCAGCGGCGAAACGGACCGCGTCTTCTCGCTGATCGATGGTCGCACGCGGGAGAGTGCTCTGGCCGAGGCCGAAGCTGAAGCCCGTGAAAAGGCGATTGCGGCGGGCGCCATGGCCGAAACGCTTGAGGTCATCGAGCGCGAAGATATGCCGCTTGCCTACCTGCCGGGCAATGCCACCCGCATTCATGTGAAAGTCGTCGGAGAAATGGGAGCCCACCATGGCTGAAACGCGCAAGCTGAAATATGACGAGGCCGATCTGCGGACATTGACGCGCGAAGACCTCGACGCTCTCGAAATCGGCGCGGGCATTCTCGGCACCGGCGGCGGCGGCAATCCCTATCAGGGCAAGTTGCTGGTTCTGGAAGCCATGAAGGCCGGTTACGAGATGAAGATACTCGCGACCGACGCCATCGAACCCGACGCTTTCTGCATGTCTCTCGGCGGCATCGGCGCACCGGTGGTCGGCGTGGAGCGCATACGTGAGGGTCGCGAAGGCCTGCGCTGCCTGCGCGCCATGGAAGAACTGATCCGCACGCCCATCGATGCCATCGTCTGCGAAGAAATCGGCGGTGCAAACTCCATGAACCCGCTGGTAACCGCCGCCCTCGGCGGCCTGCCGATCCTTGATTGCGATGGCATGGGCCGCGCTTTCCCGGAAATGCAGATGACGACATTCTCGATCTATGGGCATAGCTCCACGCCATCTGTCATGTGCGACCTACACGGCAATGCGGTGATCTTCAGCCACGCCGTCTCGGAAGTCTGGCATGAGCGCATGGCGCGTGCCTGCGTGGTGGCCCAAGGCGGCGGCGCGATGTTGGCGACCGCGCCGATGCAGGCACATTACGTGCATCAATATGGCATTCCCAAAAGCTACACCAAGGCGATTGCGCTGGGTGAAGCGGTAATCAACGCCCGCAAGGCGCAGGAAGACCCGATTGCAGCTGTCTGCACGCTCGAGGGTGGCCGACGCATCTTCAACGGCAAGATCACCGACCTGAAACGGCACCTGCGAGGCGGTTTTTCCGTGGGTGATCTGGAGCTTGCAGGCTTCGACGATTTCAGCGGCCAGACCGCTGGCGTCGCCATTCAGAACGAATTTCTGATCTTTCGCCGCAACGGCCAGGTCGAGGTTTGTGTGCCTGATCTCATCGTTCTGCTGGATGTGGATACCGGCCATCCGATCACCACCGAAATGCTGCGCTACGGCCAGCGCGTCGCGGTCATCGCCATTCCCTGCCACGACCTGCTGCGCAGTGCCCGCGCTCTCGAAGTCGTTGGGCCAACGGCCTTCGGATACCCGGACATCAATTTTTCGCCCCTGCCCGCGCCGGTGCGAAAAGCTGCCTGATAACAAGCGGGGCCGTTCCGTTCCCGCATATAAAGAGGAGAACTTCCGTGACGTCACATACCAGACACTCCCGCCTGGCCGCCTTGGCCCTGGGCACTGCAATGGCTCTAAACTTCGGCTTTTCCGCTCATGCGGCCGATGAGAAAGTGTCCATCGCCGTCAACACCATGCAGATTTTCAGCTCGCTCGATCCGGCAAAAGTCACCGACTACACAGGCTACATGGCCGTGGTGAATATGTATGACGGCCTGACGACGGTCAGCCCCTCGGGAGAGGTCATCCCACATCTGGCGAAATCCTGGGAGATTTCATCCGATGGTCAGACCTATACCTTCCATCTTCGCGATGACGTAAAGTTTCAGGATGGCACCGCGCTGAAGGCCGCCGATATGGTTTGGTCGATCCAGCGTCTGATCGGCATCAACAAAGGCCCGTCGAACCTCGTCGTCGGCCTCGTCAAGCCGGAGAACATCACCGCGCCCGACGACAAGACCGTCGTCATCAAGCTCGACCGCAAATTTTCGCCCTTCCTGTCGATCACGCCGCTGATGGTTGCGCTGAACGAAAAGCTGGTGACGGCAAATGCCAAGCCTGATGACAAATGGGGCGAGGCCTATGTCGGCGAACATTCTGCCGGCTCAGGCCCATACAGCCTTGTGAGCTATAACCGCTCTGCCGACATGGTCATTGCCCGCAACCCGGATTACTTTGGCGGCTGGACCACGGGCAAGCCAATCGATGAAGTCCGCTTCATCCAGACAAGCGACGATGCCACGGTCAAGGCACTGGCGGAAAAAGGCGATCTTGGCCTCAGTTCGCATGGCCTCGGCAACGACACCTATGAATCCATCGGCAAGATGCCGAACTACAAGCTGATCCAGACCCGCATCTCGGGCGGCTTCGTGATCAAGCTGAACACCAAGACCTATCCGACAGACGATATCCACGTCCGCCGCGCCATTGCCTATGCGACGGACTACAAGACCATCCAGGAAGTGATCTATCCCGGCTTCGACATGCAGGGACCGCTGTCTACGGCCTTCAAGGACGCCCATAATGACGGCATCCAGCCGGGCGTTTTCGATCTCGAAAAGGCCAAGGAAGAACTGGCGAAGTCAAAATATGCTGGCCAGAAGATCACGCTGGTCAACAGCTATGTCGCATCCTTGGCTTTCGAAGCGGAAGTTGCCCTGATGCTCCAGGCCAATCTCGAGCAGATCGGCATCACGCTCGACATCAAGCCCGAGCCATGGAACCGCATTGTCGAACTGTCCTCCAAGGCAGAAACGACACCTGCCTCGACACAGGTCAACATCTCGCCCACCTACCCTTCGCCGGACGCGATGTTCTACAACCAGTATCATTCCAAGGCATCAGGCACATGGATGTCGATGGAATGGCTGCAAAACCCTGAGATCGACGCGCTGATCGACAAGGCGCGCGGCACGACCGACGTCAGCGAACAGAACGCGACATATAAGGAACTTCAGACGAAGATTGCCGATCTTCAGCCGGATGTCTGGGCCGTCTCGCCAAACCGTCGCTATGCCGCAAACAAATGCCTTCAGGGCTACGAGTTCATTCCCATGCAGAGCTGGGATCTGAACTTCTCGCGCTTCCACTGGGATTGCGCGGCCAAGTGATAGCCGGGTGAACGCTGGCCCCGCATGCGTGCGGGGCCGCAGATGCCATTGCCGAAGGTGATACATGCTTCAGGAATTTGCAGAAGAAAACATCGAGCCGCTGGCCACCGGCGCGTGGATTTTGGGAACGGGCGGCGGGGGCAATCCCTATATCTCGACGCTGAACCTGAGACGGCTCTACGCCGAGGGAAAGCGCGTGCAGGTCATGGACCCAATGGCGCTTGACGATGATGATATGGTCGCGGTCGTCTCGATGATGGGTGCACCGCTCGTCAGCCAGGAACGTCTGGGCGATCCGGCCCATCTGGCTCGAGCAGTCGAGGTCATGGAAGATTATCTCGGCAAGCCGTTCCGCGCCATCATGAGCGTGGAAATCGGCGGGTCCAACGCCATCTCGTCCTTCCTCGCCGCAGCCATGCTGGACCGTCCGGTGGTCAATGCCGATGCCATGGGCCGCGCCTATCCGGAAGCACAGATGACCTCTTTTGCCATCGGGAACCTGCCGATGTTTCCGCTCTCGCTGGTCGATGTTCGCGACAACGAAGTCATCGTAACGCGCGCAGCATCCTGGAAGTGGATGGAGCGTATCTCCCGCAAAGTCTGCACCGAAGTCGGTTCGACGGCTGCCACCTGCAAGGCACCCCGGACCGGTAAAGAAGTCAAAGAGTGGGGCATCCACTACACCGTCACCAAGGCAGTTGAACTCGGTCGCGCCGTCATGGACGCGCGCGCACGCCATGACGATCCGGTCAAAGCCGTTCTCGATCATGAGGGTGGCAAGCAGCTTTTCCGCGGCAAGGTCGTAGACGTAGCCCGCGAAACCACCGGCGGCTTTTTGCGAGGACGCACGATCATCGAAGGCAGTGATGCAGACCGTGGTTCGCGGATGGAACTGGGCTTTCAGAACGAATGGGCTGTGGCCTTCCGCGACGGTGAGCCCGTGGCGATGACGCCCGACCTCCTGTGCCTGCTCGACACGGTATCCGGCAGCGCCATCGGCACGGAATCCGTTCGCTACGGTCAGCGGGTAACCGTCATTGCCCTGCCTGCACCGGAACTGCTGACGACCCCAGCTGGAATAGCCGCAGTGGGGCCGCGGGCCTTCGGTTACGACATTGATTTCAGATCGGTATTTCCATGAAACGCATTGGTATTGACGTAGGCGGCACCAACACGGATGCCGTGCTGATTGATGGTGATACGATCATCACCTCCATCAAGGTCCCAACCACGACGGATGTCCTTTCGGGCGTTCGGGCTGCACTCGCGCATGTGTCTGCCCATCCGCAGGCGGCTGGTCGCCCGGTTGATGCGGTGATGATCGGCACCACCCATTTCACCAATGCCGTGGTGGAGCGCGCACGGCTGGAGCGCGTTGCCGCCATCCGCATCGCGCTACCGACAGGCGCTTCCCTGCCGCCAATGTGCGACTGGCCGGACGATCTGCGCGCCGCTATCGACCCGATGATCTTCATGGTGCATGGCGGCCATGAATATGACGGCACGCCGCTGGTGCCGATGATACCGGATGAAATCCGCGAAGCGGCGATGAAAATCCGTGACGCTGGCATCACCTCTATTGCCATCTCCGCGACATTCTCGCCGCTGACGACGGAATGCGAAGTGAAGGCCGCGGAGATGGTTCGCTCGGTCATCCCGCAGGCGCGCATCACGCTTTCGCATACGCTGGGCCGCATCGGCCTGCTAGAACGCGAAAACGTCGCTATTCTGAACGCTGCCTTGCAGTCTCTCGGCAAGACGACCGTTCAGGCGTTTTCCGATGCGCTCCGCGATGCAGGTGTTACCGCCCCGTTTTTCCTGACGCAAAACGATGGCACCGTGGCGCTGGCGGACGTTGCCTCGGCCAACCCGGTCCATAGTTTCGCATCCGGCCCGACCAACTCTATGCGTGGCGCGGCATTCCTGACCGGACTGACCGATGCCATGGTTGTCGATGTTGGTGGGACCACCTCGGATATCGGTTGTCTGGTGGGAGGCTTCCCACGCGAGGCGAACAACATCGTCCATATTGGCGGCGTGCGTACTCTATTCCGTATGCCCGATCTGCTGCCGATAGCCCTGGGCGGCGGCACAATCATCGACCCGGAAACAGGCAAGATCGGCCCACGGTCTGTGGGTTATCGCATCCTCACCGAGGCCCGCGTTTTTGGCGGCGACACATTGACGACCTCTGACATCGCGGTTGCGGCAGGGTTGATCGACATGGGCGACCGCGACCGTGTAAAGAACCTCGACCCCGCTTTCGTGAAGGCAAGCCTTGCCCGAATCCGCGATATTGTCGCCGACAATTTCGATCAGATGAAAACCTCGGCTGATGGCGTTCCGCTGATTGCTGTGGGCGGCGGCGCGTTTCTGATACCGGACGAAATTCCGGGCGCGTCCGAAGTGCTGCGAGTGGAAAATGCCGGTGTGGCCAATGCACTCGGTGCCGCCATGGCACAGGTTTCCGGCGAGGTCGACCAGGTGTTTTCAGGGATGAGTCGCGATGAGGCGCTGGCAAAAGCGGAAGCCGATGCGCAGGAAGCTGCCGTTGCCTCAGGCGCCGGACGCCACACGCTCAAGACACTGGAAGTCGAGGATATTCCGATTGCCTATCTGCCGGGCGGCGCACGCCGTGTGCGGGTGCGCGTTATCGGCGATATCGACTTCAATTGAAAAGCGAGCGGCGGCAATTGCCGCCCCGGATGACGAAAGCAAGACATGACGAAAATTGCATTGGCCATTCATGGTGGCTGCGGCGTGCTGCCGGAAGACAGCATGACACCACAGGAATGGGCTGAAGCCAGACAGGATTTGGCAAAGGCGCTGCGCGCCGGTTACAGCGTTCTCGCATCTGGCGGCAAAGCCGTGGATGCGGTGGAAGCTGCCGTGATCACGATGGAGGACAGCCCGCATTTCAATGCCGGTCACGGGGCGGCGCTCAACGAAAACGGCGTGCATGAACTGGACGCGTCGATCATGGATGGCGCAACACTTGAAGCCGGTGCCATCAGCGCCGCGCGTGCCATACGTAACCCGATCAAGGCGGCCCGCGCATTGATGGAGGATGGTCGCGCGGTCTACCTCACCGGTGCCGCAGCGGATGATTTCGCCCGCTCGAAAGGTCTGAAAACCGAGCCGCAATCCTATTTCACCACGCAAAAACGTGTCGAGGCGCTTGAGGCGATGAAGGCCCACGCTGCAGCCGGCACTGACGCGACGGAGAATGAGAAACATGGCACGGTCGGCGCCGTGGCACTCGATGCCAATGGACATCTTGCTGCGGCAACCTCGACAGGCGGCTATACCAACAAGCCCGACGGTCGCGTTGGTGACAGCCCCATTATTGGAGCGGGAACCTATGCACGCAACGGCGCCTGTGCCGTTTCCGGCACCGGCAAAGGCGAGTTCTTCATCCGCTACGTCGTCGGTCACGAGATCGCCGCACGCATATCCTATCTCAACCAGAGCCTGGAAACCGCTGCAAATGGCTTGGTGCATGACGATCTGGCACCCCACAGCATCGGGGCAGGCCTTGTCGCCGTGGATGGAGAAGGCAATATCTCAGCCCCATACAATACGCCCGGCATGTTTCGCGGCTGGGTCACATCCGCAGGCAAGGGATTCGTCGCGACCCATGACGAGGTTTTTGAAATCGCGTTGTGAGGCGACAGCGGCGCGTCGCTAAAGGCCGCGCGCTGTTACGCGCGATCGGCCCGATAGGCGACGCAATCAATCTCGACTTTGCAATCCACCATGATGCGCGATTGAACACAGGCGCGTGCCGGAGGGTTCTCTCCGAAATATTCCGCATAAACGCCGTTGAAGCTCCAGAAATCTCTGGGATCATCAAGCCAGACGCCAACGCGGACCACATCCTCGATGCCGTAACCGGCCTCGTGGAGAATTGCGATCAGATTTTCGATTGTTTTGCGAGTTTCTGAAACAATGCCGCCGCGAACAATCTCACCCTTTTCCATAGCAACCTGACCGGAAACATGAAGCCATCCGCCAGCTTCAACGGCACGCGCAAAGGGAAGCGCCTGCCCGCCCGCGCCAATTTCGCCTGCCCCATGTCGCTTGATCGTCATCAGTTTCTCTCTTTCTGATATTTGAAACAGGTTGTCTGAAGTTCCCGTTGTCCTGTGAATGTTTCGCTGGATTGACATATCACGGCTTGGGCACGAAGACTTGTCAATAGGGGCTGCTTGCACTTAAGTCAGCGCCACGAAAGCCACGAATTCTCTCGCTGCACATTATTTCTATCGAGGTCAAAATGCCTTTTTCGTCCGAAGAACTGGCTGCCATCAGCACACCCGCCGTCCTCATCGACCTCGATATTGCCGATCGAAATATTGAGCGGTTTCAACGTTATGCGGATGCCAGTGGCCTGAATGTTCGCCCGCACATCAAGACACATAAGCTTCCCGCAATCGCGCAGATGCAGCTTAAAGCAGGGGCTATTGGCATCACTTGCCAGAAAGTGTCCGAAGCGGAAGCCATGATTTCGGGCGAGGCGGAAATCCGCGATGTCCTCATCACCTACAACATCGTTGGCCGTGAAAAACTTGAAAAGCTGAGGGCGCTTTCGAAACGCGTAACGCTTTCCGTCGTGGCCGATAGCACGGCTGTGGTGGATGGACTGTCGGAAACGTTCACGAATGAGCCGCAGCCACTTACGGTTCTCGTGGAATGCGATACAGGGGCACGACGCTGCGGTGTTCTCAGCCCTGAGGCCACGGAGGATTTGGCGGCCTATATCGATGCGGCGCCGGGACTAGCCTTTGGTGGCCTGATGACATTTCCACCAGTGGGACAGGAAACCTCTGTTGAAAGCTTCATGCGAGAGGCTAAAACCCGAATAGAGGCGCGCGGCATTGCCGTTCCGGTCATCACCTCCGGCGGCAGCCCTTCCATGATGCATGCCGCCGATGCACCGGTCACAACAGAATATCGACCGGGAACATATGTCTATAACGACCGCTCTCTCGTCGCGCGTGGCGCGTGCGGCTGGGATGATTGCGCGTTGCATGTTCTGGCGACAGTCGTTTCCGTACCAGCACCGGATCGCGCGATTATCGACGCTGGCTCCAAAACGCTGACCTCCGATCTCTTCGGCCTCACCAACCATGGGCATGTGGTCGGCCGTGATGATATCACCATCGATCAACTCTCCGAAGAACACGGACGTCTGGTCAGCAACGGACCCATCGGCCTCGTCGTCGGCCAGAAGATCAGGATCGTGCCCAATCATGCCTGCGTGGTGACCAACATGGTCGATGCCGTGGTCGTCAAAGGCCACGGACGGGCTGTGCCGGAAAACTGGGTTGTCGCGGCGCGCGGAAAGATTACCTGATAAAAAAGCTTCCCCATCAAAACGCGTGAAAACAGTTCAAATGTTTTTTTGAAAACCATTTGACTAAATAGAGATGCGGTGTCAGTCTTCCCTCATTCGGGGACTTCTGACATGGCATTGCGTGGCACCAATCAGGAATCTGGAAGGCCGTATAACCGGCGGATCGTGCTGGAATCCATCCGGCTGCGCGGACCGACGACACGCGGCGACATTGCCGACAGCGTGGGCCTGACAGTCCAGACGGTATCCACCATCGTTCGCGAGTTGGAAGAGCATGACCTCATCCGCTCCGTTAAAGAAGAACCCAAAGGCCGCGGCATTCCGCCATCGACACTAAGCATTAATCCCGATGGCGGCTTGGCCGTTGGTATTCACCTGACGCCGCTTTTCATCGAGGCGGCGCTGGTCAATCTTCTCGGTGATGTCGTCGAAAGCCGCCACCGTCACGCGTCAAACCCCACACCGGACGAGGCCTTTGCCCTGATCGGCGAAATGGTGACAGAACTCAAGGCAAGCCTGCGCGGTGGCCGGTTGTTGGGCGCTGGCCTTGCCCTCCCCGGCCCGTTCGATGTGGAATCCATGAGCTTCGTTGGCCCGACGACCATGACTGGATGGCAGAATGTGGACATTCGCCAGCGCCTTGCAGAAGCGACAGGCCTGCCGTCGTTTATCGAAAACGATATGGCGGCCGCCGCACTCGGGGAGCAGCTTTATGGTCTCGGGCAGCAGCTTTCGGATTATTATTATCTATTCTTCAGCGTGGGCCTCGGCGGGGCTATGATGCATGACGGTCTCGTTATGCGCGGCGCCTGGGGCAATGCAGGAGAAATTGGCCACATCCCCGCAGTGCCAGATGGCGAACCATGTCCTTGCGGAAACCACGGGTGCCTTGAGCGGTACCTTTCACTTGAAGCCTTCACGCGCCGGGGCATACCGGAAGAGGAATGGGTGCGCGAAATCGCGCCGATTTTCCGAAATGCGATCCGCACCATCGAAAACCTCTTTGATCCTGAAACCGTCGTCCTCGGCGGACTTGCGCCGCAACCTTTGATCGACCAGTTGGCGACGCTCGTTGAAGGCCTCAACAATTCCGTGTCCGTCCGTCCGAACCGCTCCTACCCACGCGTCGTCATTGCCAGTGACTGCCAGCACTCCGCGCTTCGCGGTGCTGCGGCACTTGCCGTGTTCGGTGTTCTCTCACCACGATACGGCCAAATGTTCGAAACCTAAGAAAACAGGGGAATGCCTGATGAACGAGAAGCTGCTTGTGCTCGATAATATTCGAATGAATTTCGGCGCGATTGAAGCGCTGAAGGGCATCAGCTTCTCGATTGGCAAGGGCGAGGTCGTGGCGCTTCTTGGCGACAATGGTGCGGGCAAATCGACCTTGGTGAAGATCATTTCCGGTGGTCTCAAACCCACATCCGGACGCATGCTGTTCGAAGGACAGGAATATAACGCGACGACACCTGCCCAGGCCAAGGCGGCTGGCATCGAAACCGTCTATCAGGATCTTTCGCTTTGCACCAATGTCGATGTCGTCGGCAATTTTTTCATGGGCCGGGAGATCACCCGCAAGATCGCGGGCATACCTTTTCTGGACGAGCGTGCGATGGAGGATATCACGGCCAAGGCACTGGCAACTGCAGGCACGCGCATTCCCTCCATGCGCACCAAAGTCGAGCATCTGTCCGGCGGTCAGAGACAGGCCATCGAGCTGAACCGTTTCGTCCACTGGGGCGGAAAGCTGGTTCTATTGGATGAACCATTCGCTGCACTCGGCGTGGAACAGACGCGACGCGGGCTGGATATGATCCGCCATGTTGCCAACCAGGGCATCGGCGTCGTCATCATCACGCATATTATGCAGCAGGCCTTTCAGGTCGCTGACCGCATTGTCGTCATCCGTCACGGCGTCGTCGCCGGGGATGTCGAGCGCAATCAAACAAGCCCGGATGCAGTGATCGAGATGATCACAGGGCAAACCCTCGCCGGTGCCGGACCGGCGGGCCAATAATGACAAGGGGTCCGGCTAAAACTGGAGAGAACGACCATGAAGCGAATAGGACTGATGCTGCTGAGCGTATTGGTGCTCGGCCTTTCCATGCTTTCGACTGCCAATGCTCAAACCAAGGGCACCGTCTATTACCTCGTACCAACGCTGCTTGATGAGTTTCAGACCGGGTCTGTCAGCGCGCTGGAAATGTTTCTGAAGCAGGCCGGCTATGAGATGAAGACGCTCAATGCCGATAACAAGACTGACGCGCAGCAATCGCAGATGAACGACGTCATAGCGCTGAAACCTGCGGCGATCATTCTCGCCGCTGTGGATTTCAATGCGCTGAAACCCTCCATCGAGGCAGCACGCGCTGCGGGCATTCCGGTGGCGGAGTTCGACCGTCAGATCACCTCCACAAAGTCAGACTTTACGTCCGTGGCGGGAACGATAGAGATCGGCCATGTTGCCGCCGATCAAGCGCAGGCTATGCTGAAAGCAAAGAAAGGCGACGTAAAAGGCAAAATCCTGCAGGTGCTGGGTGACCCCGGTGATCCCTATACGCTCGACATCCAGAAGGGTTTCGAAGAAAAGATGAAGGCCTTTCCCGGCATCACCATCATTTCTGTGCCAGCCCTTCAGTGGGAAGCCAGCAATGCGGGCACGATCGTTTCCGACCAGATGCTGGCCAATCCTGATATCGACCTGATTTTTCTCCACGCTGCCCACCTTTCAGTTGCTGCCGTTGCCTCGCTCGAAGCGGCCGGCAAGAAGCCCGGTGACGTGATGATGATGAGTTCAAACGGTGCGCCCGTTGGCCTCGACCTCATTCGCAAGGGCTGGCTGAATGCGGAAGTGGAGCAGCCGCTTTACGCACAGGCTGCTGCAATTGCCATGTTCATGGACAAGATTGTCGGCAAGCAGGAAATCAAGGCTGGAGAGTACGACGTGCTCGGTCTCAAGGGCGTGGTGACCATCGAGGCCTGGGGCCCCAACATCAAGATTCCGGGTTCGGCAATTACCAAGGAGAATGTCGATGACCCGGCTTTCTGGGGCAACCTGAAGCCGCCGACATCGAAAATCGAATCCGTCAAATAAAGGCGGCTCGTCCATCCGGGGTCTCGCCGACCCCGGCTTCCTTCTCCTCCCATCCCGGATTGGCCGTATGACGCCTCGTACCCGCACAACTCTTGAATTCGTGCTGGACAATCTTGTCTGGTTCATGCTCATCCTCGTGCTCGCCCTGTTTTCAGCGCTGATCCCGAACTATTTTCAGCTCGGCATTTTCACCAACATCATCGAGGCTTCCAGCGTGCTCGGTGTCATGTCTATCGGGCTGGCGCTGGTCATCATCACCGGTCACATGGACTTGTCCGTGGAGTCTGTGGCGGCTTTATCGGCCATGGCGGTGGGCATTCTGTTCTGCTCGGCAGGCATCGGGCTGGGCATCAAGCTTTCGCCTGAGTGGCTGATGGTGCCCGTTTCACTGCTGATCGCCTGTGCCATCGGCGCGCTGATCGGATTTCTCAACGGGGTTCTCGTCGTCAAACTGAAGATGAGCGCCTTCATCATCACGCTCGCTTCCTTCATTTGGGTGCGCGGTATTGTGCTGGCGGTTTCCGGCGGCAGATCGGCGCAGGATCTTGCGCCTTCCATCCGGTGGTTTGCAATCGAACGCTTTCTCGGCATCCCACTCTCCGCCTGGATCGCGATTAGCTGCTTCGTCATCTTTTCCGTTCTCATGGCGAAAACGCCGTTCGGGCGGCATCTGGTGATGATCGGCGGCAATGAAACAGCGACGTTTCGAGCCGGTATTCGCGTGACCCGCAATCTCATCATCGCCTTCGTCATGGCTGGCGCCATTGCAGGTCTTGCGGGCTGGCTGCTGGCCATTCGCACATCTGGCGCAACCGCCAATCTGGGCGTTGGGCTGCTTTTCAATGCTTTCGCTGCGGTCGTCATCGGCGGCGTCAGCCTGAAGGGCGGCGTCGGTTCACTGCCGGGGGTTTATGCCGGTGTGCTTCTCCTTTCCTCCATCAACACAGCCATCAACCTCATGGGCCTGCCTGCAAACTACACGCAGGTCATCCATGGCTTTCTGGTGCTGGCGGCCGTGCTTCTCGATACATTCAAACAAAAACTTCGCCAGAGGCTCGCATGACAGACAGATTAAAAGACAAAGTCGCGCTGGTCATTGGTGCCTCACGCGGCATCGGCAAAGCGATTGCGCATCGCTTCCTTGAAGAAGGCGCTAAAGTCGTGGTGTCGGATTTCGAGGTCGATGAAGGTAAGGCAACGGCGGAAGAATTCGGCGTCGATTTTATCCAGACGGACATTTCGAAAATGGATGACGCAGTGGCAGCCGTCACTCACACACTGTCGCGTCATGGACGGCTGGACATCATCGTCCAGAATGCTGGCATTTATCCCTGGCAACTCATCGAAAATACCAGCCCCGACGATTGGGACCGGGTGATGGCCGTCAACCTGCGAGGCTGTTTCAACGCCGCTCGCGCCGCGCTGACACCGATGAAGGCGCAGGGATCAGGCCGCATTCTGTTCACATCCTCCATCACCGGCCCGCATGTAACCAGTCCCGGCCACGGCCATTACGCCGCGACAAAAGCAGGAATCAACGGCTTCATTCGCTCTGCAGCACTGGAGTTTTCGTCCTATGGCATTACCGTCAACGGCGTGGAACCGGGCAATATTCTGACAGAAGCCGTCCAACTGCATCGCAGCGCTGCCTTTATCGAAAATATGAAAGTTTCCATCCCCCTTGGCCGCCTCGGCTCACCAAGAGATGTCGCCAACGCCTTCCTCTTTCTGGCGTCAGATGATGCCAGCTACATAACCGGCACGACAATCGTCGTCGATGGCGGGCAACTCTTGCCAGAAGGTGCGGATTTCCGGCTTCTGCCTCCCTGAAAACGGCTCGTATTCGCTTCCCAGTAATGCGGTTTCTCGTATCGTTCGCATAATCTCGGGAACCCCTGTGACTTGCGCGGGTTATTTATAAACGACCCCCCAACGAGGAGTGGAACCATGCCTAGCAACGATAGTTTCCCGACCGACCCGGCATCTTCACCACGAGGCCCGACATCGACACCGGGAATTCCTGACCGTGTTCAGGAAAAGCCGCCGACACCTCCTGTTCAAGATCCGGGCGATAGCAAAAATCCAAACGATCCCACGCTTGATCCTGCGCTTTTGCCGATAGGTGACCCTGCTGGCGCGGCGTAATCGGTAAACTGCTTAAAACTTAAGGCGCTTGAAAGACTTTGCTCACGGAGCTGGTTTTCAGGCGCTTTTTCATGTGTTTTTGTATGGGTTGGTCGAAGTATACCGTCAAAGCATATGAGATACAGACCGTTGCCACTATAAAGGTCAGGCCAGCCGGGATTGCCCAGCCCGCGTCACCAGCGCTGGGAATAAGAAAAACCGTCCAGGCAAGCAGTGGGATGTGGAGCACGTAGACGGCGTAAGACGCTGTTCCCAGAAAGCTCGAAACCCGATCAAGCCAGCCGCCCGCCTCGATTGAGGACGCGACACTTAACAGGATCGGCCAGACAAGCAGTACGATCACGAGGTCGAATATCGGGCGAATTTCGTCGGTGATGGGCAGAAATAGCACCAAAGCAACGACTGACAGGCACAGCACGGCCAGCGCCGGACCGGTTTTGATGGAGTTGCTGCGAAAACGGTAAATCAGTACACCAGCGAAGAACGAGAAGAATACTCTCCCCATACCTGCATACATCTCGTGCCAGCGAAAACCGAGATGAAGCTTTCCAGAATGGATGGCTGCTATGATGAGGACACAGGCGCTCAAGGCTAAAATGACGCCAATTGTCTTTACATGCGCGCGAGCGCCCTTGAGTGCATAGGCAATGTTGACCACGAGTTCATTGAACAGCGACCAAGCCGGACTAACCATGAACAGCGCACCATTGAGCGTCAGCGTAAAGGGAGCCGGTAAAAACAGCAGCCCCGTCACCAAGGCAAAACCCAGTTCTGCAGGCTGTATCTTCCGGTGAAGATCATCGATAGGTGTGGGCAGATCGAGGACATATAGGCAAACGAAGAAGGCTGTCATCAACAGCAGCGCCAGACCATATAGCGGGTATAGCCGCAGGAACCGCGCCTTCATGAAGTTTAGCGGCTTCATCTGTCCGTTCGCAAGCCGCTCGCCATAGGCGTGAGCCAGCACGAAACCGCTAAGGGCAAAGAAGAGATCCACGGCCAGATAGCTCGACGCCTCCGGTCTGCCGAAGAAGACTTCCGCGTGCCGATGCACAATCGCAACCGCTGCCAGCCCCCGTATTCCATCGAGCAGCACAAACCGTTGCGGGACGTGAGTATCTGTCATTTATGATCCTGAAAGGCAGAACGCGAATGGATCAAACGCGCGGAAGCGAAACCGGTTCATGACGCATATCACATTGCGCGCTTTTCTGGAGGCTCTGCCTTCGTCGATGTAGAAGAACCTAAGCACGTTTTGAGTGAGCTAGACCTAGCTCACAAAACGGTTGACGGCGTTTCGCCCGAGCATGGAACGGATCATGTGGCTTTGCGGTGCATGGGCACGGGCCGTGATTGCGTCGCGATGGTGGCGCTCGAGATTATAGTCCCGCCGCAACCCACGATTTCCACCAAGCTCAAGGGCGAGATCGGTTATCATGACGGCGTTTTCGATGACGACATGGCGAAGAGCAAAAGCGTCGGTGCCAATTGGAAAACCGGCATCGACGTCCCGCGAGATTAATGTCAGCAGCCTTCTATTGGCAGTTAACAACACTTCGATATGTCCAATCCCCTCTTGAATTCGGGGAATGGTAGCGAGCGGTACACCGAGGCTGGATGGGACATGCGCAGTCAGATGGCGCAGCAAGTCGTCACGGGCAGAGAGGGCAACGCCGTGATAGACCGCCGAAAGCAATGTGAAAAAGGTCTGGCCATCCGCTTCATCACGGTAAAGGGGTTCGTTTGCTGGCTGTTGCGCAACAATGTCTGCTAGTGGCACGCGCACATTTGTCAGGACCAGATCATGGCTGGCGGTGCCGAACATGCCGGTCGCCTCCCATGCGCGGGCATGGCTGATGCCATCGGTGTCGAGTGGGACAAGCAGCTGTACCAAGCGAGGCGCAGGCTCTTCTGTCACGGCGAGAACGATGGCCCATTTGAGGCCGGGAAGCCCGGTCACGAAGCTTTTGCGGCCATTGATGACCCAAGAATCGCCATCGATCCGCGCCACCGTTTCCGGCAATCCGCCATGAGCGGGCGAACCTGCACCGGGCTCGGCTTGTGCATTGTTTAAAAGCGCTGGCCCCTCGAGATTGGCTGCGAGAACCTTGGATGCAAGCGCAGATGGCCACCGTCCACGCCTTATGGCGGAATGGACACTGTAATGCATGGCGAGAATAAGCGCGGTGGAAGGGTCGCCGCTGGCAATTGTGGAAATCACGGCTTGCGTGGTTTCGAGACCTACGCCCAAACCGCCGTCCTCGCGTGACGTGACCAGCCCCAGAAGTCCGGACTGGAAGAGTGCGGCAAAGTTTTCTGCGGCGAACTCACCGGTTTTATCATAGTCGGAGGCAGTTTCGGCGAAGCGCCGCGCCAGATCGGCTGCGATAGCTACAGGATCGACGGGTGGTTCGGACGACAGTTTGACGGCAGAGACGTTAGCACTCATGCCAGGGCCCTCTCAGACGTCGCATCGACAAAACGGGCATCGACCCATTCTGCGATATCGAAGTCATTTTCGAGGAAGCCCCATTCATGCAGGAAATCCTTATAGTGCACGACAGCGGCCACCAGTTCGGCATCCAGCCCGATGCCGAGATGACGGTGAACATCGGCGCCATTGGCGGCAAGCACCTGTTCCTCGCTGGCGCCTGCCTCGCGCGCGATGAAGCGGCGGGTTTCTTCGGAGTGCTGCTCAGCCCAACTGGATGCCTTGCGAATGACGGCGATGAGACGTTCGACGAGATCAGGACGCTCATCAGCGAGACGCGCATCGACCGTCAGCACACGCGGTGAGCCGGAGTTGATGCGTATCTTCGGATCAGGATGGAAACCGAACTCCACCACCTGCACCGCGCCAATCAGATTGGCGACGCTGACGCCTGCTGTTCCCTTGACGAAGATGGCATCGACATCTCCGCGTAACAGCGCGGCAATCTCTTCTCCAAAGCTTTGACGGCGCTTGAGACCGAACAGCGAAGGACCTTCCTGCGACGCCAGAACCGAATCCTTGATATCGATATCGACGAGCTGAACGTCATCACTCTTCAAGCCTTCCAGCGACAGAGCCGATACAAGCCCTTTGAGAGCCGTTGCGGCCATGAAATCCACGATGCCTTCCGGCCTGCGCGGTACGCCGAAGCGGCAGCCAACGAGGTCTTTGACGGAGCGAATACCGGTGAGCGGCAGGGTAATGATGGCCTGAAACTCATCCGTCCAGGTAATGCCTACGAGCCGGGTGTTACGGCCCTCGGAGCGCGCCCGAATGGGCGGCACATTGCCGCCATGGCGGAAAGACCATTCCAGCGTATGGTTGAAGTGGCTTTGCCTGATGGCCCGATCCGGCGAATCGATGATGGATTTCAGGGCAACTCCCACATCGGCAAATGTCTGTTCCAGATAGCCCAATTGAGCCGCCAGACCAACGGGCGTGGGAACGGGGCAGCGCGTGTACCAGATTTCGGAAAGTGGCGTTGTCATCACATGTCCTCGATTTCGAGTGCAAAAGGGAAGAGCGAGAGGCGTTGGAAAATGCACGCCAAGGCGACCCACCGCCCTGAAGACGATGGGTCTTTTGAGGATGGGTCAGGACGTGGCGATATGGGCAAAGGCAAGACTGCCAGCCGCCCCTTCTGCACCCACGGTGTGATCCGCCAGCCGCTTGTTGTAGATGGTGATCTCAGGCGCGCTGACGATGTCGATCGCGGGAACGTCCTCCACAAGGATTTGCTGAATTTCCTTCCACTGCGCGAAGCGCTTTTCAGGATTGATCTCAACAGCAGCGGCTTCGAACAGCGCATCCACTTTCGGATTGCTATAGGCCGCGCCATTGGAGAAAGGCACACCCTTCTTGAAGTTCTTGCTCCAGTAGAGCCGCTGGACGCCAACGGTCGGATCGAAAAGGTTGCTCATGCCCTCATAGGCGAAATCAAAATCACGGTCGGTGTAAATGCGCTTGGTGTAGGTTGCAAAATCCTGATTTCGGACGTTGACCTCTACACCAACCTTCGCCAAGGCCTGACGGATATAATCTGCACCGCGTGGATAACCTTCGCCGGGAACGTAATCGAGGTTGATGCGCAAACGCACGCCATCTGCGCCACGCTTGTAACCGGCTTCATCCAGCAATGCTTCCGCTGCCTTGAGATCGATTGGATAGGTCTTGAGGTCGCCAACGTACCATTTGCTCAGCTTCGCACTGATGGGACCTTGGATGGGTGCACCATAGCCATAATTAACCGTGTTGAAGATGACGTTGCGGTCGATGACATGCGCGAAGGCACGCCGCACGCGCACATCTTTGAAGAACTCCTTCTCCATATTGAACTCAACACGGCTGACGCTGTTGATATATTGGTATCCCTGCGTGTCGAAGACGAGATCCGGCAAGGCCTTGAGACGGTCCAGATCGCTGTAGGGAACTGGCGTTCCGGGCGCCAGATCGATCTCGCCGGCCTCAATGGCAATGCTACGCGCCGCAGAGTCCGTAATGAAACGCACGACGAGCTGATCGAGATAGGGACGCGGCTTATCCCAGTAATCCGGGTTGCGCACATAAACGATGTGGCTGCCGCGCACCCACTCCTTGAACTTGAAGGGTCCGGTGCCGACGGGCGCATAATTGGCCGGGTTTTCCTGAACCTTTGTGCCCTCATAAAGATGCTTCGGCACGATGGGCGTTTCACCCGCAGCAAGTGCTGTAATGAGGTAAGGCGCAGGCTTGGAAAGAACCAGAACCACTGTCAGTTCGTCAGGCGTTTCGACATCCGACAGATTGAGGAAGGTATTGCGTCCGCGTGGGTGGACCTCCTTGATGGTCTTGATCGAGAAAGCCACGTCGGCGGAGGTGAAGGGCTTGCCATCATGCCATGTCACACCGGGTCGCAGCTTGAAGGTATAACGCAAGCCATCCGGGCTGATCTGCCACTCCGTAGCCAGAAGCGGTTTCGGATTGAGATCGAAATCATAGGTCAGCAAACCTTCCGTCACCTTGGGCGAGACATAAAAGGAATTGCCCGCCGTGTGGGCGATGGTGGTCAGTACCGGCGGCTCCGTGGCCAGCAGGAAGGTTGCCGTGCCGCCGCGCGCGGGCTCAACGGCCCATGCCCCAACACCTGAAAGCGAAACGGCACCCAGCGCGACGGATGCCAGAAGAAACCCGCGTCTTGTCGTTTGATGAAAATCAGTCATGTCACGTTCCTCTCTGCGCCGGTATCGACCGGCGAAACTTGCCCCGATGGAAAAATCGTTTCTGAAGAAGACGGATATGAGCACAAGCACCCAATAACTATCTTTTTTAGAAATTATCTTTCCTTAATTAGGCCTTTATTGCCTTTTTATGGAAAATAATTCCGATATTTCTTTGACAAATTCCATAATTTTAGTCAACTAATAACCATTCAAATCGGGCAACGCTGACGCCTGGGACAAAAATGGATGGGAAGCGATGTCGAATTCGAAACGGATTTTATCCCAAGCACGCCGGGTCGCCTTGTCGGCGATACCCACCGTGCTTGGCATCATCATCTTGAATTTCTTCCTGCTCCAGCTTGCGCCGGGTGATGCCGCCGATGTGCTTGCGGCAGAGGCAGGCTCTGCGACCGTGGAGACGATGGCGGAGATGCGCTCCCGTTTCGGCCTCGATCTGCCGGTGCTGCATCAATTGACGAATTACCTCGGCAATCTCGCGCAATTCAGCCTTGGTTTTTCACCGCGATACGGCATGCCGGTCGCCGACCTGATCGGGCAAAGACTGCCCGGCACGCTGGCCTTGATGGGCGCGGCGCTCGGCATCGCCATCTTCGTCGGTGTCTTCCTCGGATCGATCATGGCGCTTTTTTCCGGCAGATTGCCGGATCGAATCATCTCCGTCGGATCGCTGATCTTCTATTCGGTTCCTGGCTTCTGGATTGGCTTGATGTTGATCCTGACATTTTCCGTCAAGCTCGGCTGGTTGCCATCGGGCGGTGACAGCACCATCGGCAGCAGCTTGACCGGCCTCGATGCCTTTTTGGATCGCATCCGCTACATCATTCTGCCCGCACTTTCTCTAGCCCTCTATTTTCTGGCCATCTATGCACGCCTGACCCGTGCAGCGATGCTGGAGGTAAAGTCGCAGGACTATGTGCGTACAGCGCGTGCCAAGGGCGTCTCGCCTTTCAAATTGACCACGCGCCACATCCTGCGCAACGCGCTCATTCCCATTACCACCATAGCCGGAATGCATATTGGCGGGCTTCTGGGTGGCGCGGTCGTGGTCGAGACGGTCTTTAGCTGGCCGGGGCTGGGACGCCTTGCATTCGAAGCCGTAATGGCCCGGGATTTCAGCGTGCTTTTGGGTATCCTGCTTCTGTCCTCGTTCGTCGTCATCGTCGTCAACGCAGCCGTCGACCTGTTGCAGGCATGGCTCGACCCTCGCATCGGAGAAAGCCGATGAGCTCTTCAAACACCACCGCACTTTTGCAAACCGCCGATATCGGGACGCAATCGAAAGCCGAAACATCCGGCTCCCCCGTGAAAGAGCAGAAAGGGGATCAGAAACCCTGGCCCTACCTGCATGCTCCCGATGCGCTTTCCGCTCGAACGATCTCAGTCCCCAGAAAGGGCCTGCGGCGGGAACTGAAAATCTTCCTGACAAACCCCAATGCCATTGTCGGGCTGCTTTTTCTGGCAACCGTTATCGTCACGGCGTTGCTGGCATCCATTCTCTACCCCGGCGATCCGCTGGAAATGGTGGCGCGCCCCTTCCTGTGGCCCGGACAGAACGCCGCCTATCCGCTTGGCACCGATTCCATGGGGCGGGACGTGATGGCGGGCATCGTGCATGGCGCACGCATTTCGCTCACCGTCGGTGTCGTTGCGACACTGATCGGCCTGACCATCGGCATCACCATCGGCGCATTTGCCGGATACTTCGGCGGTCTGGTGGACGATATTCTGGTCAAGCTCATCGAAATCTTCCAGACGCTTCCGAATTTCGTCTTGCTCGTCGTTCTCGTTGCCATTGCCCAGCCATCCGTTACGACGGTTACCTCGGCGATCGGCATCATTACATGGCCCATGGTGGCGCGGCTGACGCGCGCGGAATTCCGCGCCATCCGCGAGAAGGATTATGTTCTGGCCGCCCGCAGCCTCGGTTACGGTCATGCGCGCATCATCTTTTTGGAAATCCTGCCCAATGCGTTGCCACCCATCATCGTCACATCATCGGTCATGGTTGCTGGTGCGATCCTGATGGAAGCAGCGCTTTCCTTCATGGGTCTGGGTGATCCGAACCGCGTGTCATGGGGTTCGATGATCGGCTCCGGGCGCGATGTCATCCGCACTGCATGGTATCTGACAGCCCTCCCCGGCCTTGCCATCGTCTTCACGGTGATTTCGCTTAACCTGATCAGTGATGGTCTCAACGATGCGCTCAATCCGCGCTTTTCGGAGGAACGCCGATGACCAAGCTGATCGATGTGAAGGATTTTTCCGTAAGCTTCGGCGAGACCCAGCCCGTCAAGGGCGTCAGCTTCAGCGTCTCGGCTGGAGAGATGCTGGCAATCGTCGGCGAAAGCGGATCCGGAAAATCGCTGACTGCGCTTGGGTTGATCGGCCTCTTGCCATCACACGCCAAGGTCGGCGGCAAGATTTTGCTGGAGGATCGCAACCTCTTGTCCATGTCCGAACGCCAATGGCGCGGTATTCGCGGCAGCGATATCGGCATGATCTTTCAGGAGCCGATGACCTCTCTCAACCCGGTTCTGACCATTGGTGAGCAGATCGTCGAGGTACTTCGCATCCACGAGAAAATCGACAAGCGTCAGGCGCGAAAACGCGCCATCGAACTGCTGGACCTCGTCAATATTCCAGAGGCCGGACGGCGTGTGGATGATTATCCGCACCAGCTTTCCGGCGGCATGCGCCAGCGCGTCATGATCGCCATCGGCGTTGCCTGCAATCCCAAGCTCCTGATTGCCGATGAGGCGACGACAGCGCTGGATGTGACGATCCAGGCGCAAATCCTCCAGCTTCTCGACAACCTCCGCCGCGATCTCAACATGGCCGTCATTTTGATTACCCATGATTTAGGTATCGTGGCACAATGGGCTGACAGGGTAATGGTCATGTATGCGGGCCGAAAAGTCGAGGAAGGCTTGCCGGAACCAGTGTTCCGCAGCCCCTATCATCCCTACACACGCGGACTTCTCGCCGCGTCGCCGCGTGCGGAAGCAGGTCAGCACTACCGCGACGGACCGCTGCTTGAAATTCCCGGGTCGATTGTTTCGGCCACTGGTGAGAAAGGCTGTTCATTCAAGCCGCGCTGTCCGAGTGCCCGCAGTGTCTGCGGCCAATTCGTACCGCCGCTGAGGACCATTTCCGAGGGCCGACAGGCAGCCTGCCCTTTCGTCAACACAACAGCTGCGGAGGTCTCCCATGGCGCTTTTGTCAGTGCATAGGCTTTCCACTAAATACGCTGGCGGTCGTGGAACGGTGCGTGCCGTTGATGACGTATCGCTGGAGATCGCGGCCGGTGAAACGGTAGCCCTGGTCGGGGAATCCGGGTGCGGAAAGTCATCGCTCGGCAAATCCCTGATGCGCCTGGTGGAGCCTTCTTCCGGCAAGGTCACCTTCAAGGGTGCTGACGTGACGGCAATGTCATCCTCGCAATTGCGGGGCATTCGCCGTCGCATCCAGATGATCTTTCAAGACCCTTTCGCTTCGCTCAATCCCCGCCAGACGGTTCGCACGATCCTCACCGCACCGCTGAAAGTGCACGGGATTGGAGACGGCAAGCGACAGCGCGAGATTGTCGAAGCCATCGTCGCCCAGGTTGGACTACCACCTGACGCCCTCGACCGTTATCCGCACGAGTTTTCCGGCGGGCAGCGCCAGCGTATCGGCATCGCCCGTGCGTTAATCCTGGAGCCGGAACTGGTCGTTTGCGACGAACCCGTCTCGGCGCTCGATCTATCCATTCAGGCGCAAATCCTCAATCTCCTTGTGGAGATGAAGAACCGCCTGTCGCTGTCCTATCTCTTCGTTTCGCATGACCTCTCCGTCGTCCGGTATTTTTCGGATCGCGTGCTGGTCATGTATCTCGGTAAGATCGTTGAAAGCGCCCCTACCGCGCAGCTATGGGCATCGCCCAAACATCCCTACACGCGGGCGCTGCTGGCCGCTGTGCCGGACCCGGCGCGGCGCAAGCAGGCGGCACCCATTTCGGGCGATCTGCCAAGCCCGCACAATCCGCCCTCGGGCTGTCGCTTTCACACGCGCTGCCCGCTGGCGACCGATCTCTGTCGCGAAACAGCGCCGGAACACCAGCTTTTCGGTGAGAGCCACGCCGTGGCCTGCCACTATGCCCAATGACAATCCAAGGAGTACATAACATGGTCGATTACCGCTATCTCGGGCGCAGCGCGCTGAAAGTTTCACCGTTGAGCCTCGGCACCATGATGTTCGGTGGCCCGACGCCTGATGACGTCGCCTTCCGCATCATCGACAAGGCGCGCGAACAGGGCATCAACTTCATCGATACCGCCGATGTCTATCACGACGGCAAATCCGAAGAGGTCGTCGGTCGCGGCATCAAGGATCACCGCGATCATTGGGTGCTGGCGACGAAATTCGTCAACTCACACAAGAAAGGCCCCAATCTGGGTGGCCATTCGCGCAAATGGGTGATCGAAACCGTCGAAAACTCACTACGCCGTCTCAACACCAACTATATCGACATTCTCTATTTCCACCGCGCCGTCTTCGACGCGCCGCTGGAAGAACCGTTGCGCGCCATTGCAGACCTTATTCGCGCGGGCAAACTGCGCTATTTCGGCGTCTCGAATTTCCGCGGATGGCGGATCGCAGAAATCTCGCATCTTGCTGACCAGCTTGGCATCGACCGCCCGGTGGCAAGCCAGCCGCTCTACAACATCGTCAACCGCACGGCAGAGGCCGAGCAGCTTCCCGCCGCCAACCATTATGGCCTCGGTGTTGTTTCCTATTCGCCGCTGGCGCGTGGCGTGTTGACCGGCAAGTACCAACCGGGCCAGCAGCCGGGTGCTGATACCCGTGTCGGCCGTGGCGACAAGCGTGTTCTGGAAACGGAATGGCGTCCGGAATCGGTGGAGATTGCACAGAAGGTTGCTGCTCATGCCGCCGCCAAGGGTGTCTCTGCTGCCGATTTTGCGCTGGCCTGGGTGTTGAACAACAAGTTCGTCACCGCCGCCATCACCGGCCCGCGCACCGAAGAGCACTGGAACCGCTATGTCAGAGCGCTCGACGTGACCATCGACGCCGATGACGAAGCCCTGGTCGATAGCCTCGTGACCACCGGCCATCCCTCGACACCCGGCTTCAACGATCCGAGCCATCCGGTAGAGGGCCGCGTACCGCGCAATGTCGAGCCTGCACCACGCGCGCCGGTCCAGACCCGCGCGGTTGCCTGACTGCCATCATGACAAAACCTGCGGTGCAAACAGCGCCGCAGGCCACCCGATCCGCTCAAGGACCCAATGCGATGTCGAACGCCAATACAGCCAACGTAGAAACCACCAACCTGTCCGACGTGCCCAGCCGTGACGAAATCCTGTCGCGTGCCAAAGACATCGCAGCCTTTGCCGCAAAAGACGCCGCCCGACGCGAGCGTGAGCGGGAATTGCCCTTCGACGTCTTTGCCCGCATCAAGCAAGCGAAACTCGGCACTCTGCGCATTCCCAAGTCGAAGGGCGGACCGGGCGGCTCCATTGCCGATTACATCGAACTATTGATGATCCTTGGTGAAGCCGACAGCAATATTCCGCATGCGCTGCGCAGCCACTTCAATTTCACCGAACACCTCGCGCTTGGTCCCATCGAGCTTGAAGACCGCAGGCATCTGGAGAACGTGCTGTCCGGCAAGCTTTTTGCGGGTGCGAGTACGGAACAGGGCACCAAGCGTCCCGGTGAAATCACCACCCGCCTGAGCGCCGATGGTGACCGTTACAGATTGAATGGTCGGAAGTGGTACGCCACGGGCACCGCCTTTGCGGACTTCGGTTCATTCAGCGCGATTGGTGACGACGAACAACCGATTGGTGTTCTCATTCCGCTGGATCGCAAGGGCATCACCGTGCTTGATGACTGGGACAGCATGGGCCAGCGCATGACCGCCAGTGGCGGTGTGCTTCTGGATAATGTCGAGGTCTTACCGCATGAACTGACGACACGGCGACTGACGACCCAGATCGGGCGTCACTGCTCCGCTATGCGCCAACTGCATCTGGCCGCATCCGCCACTGGTGCGGTACAGGCCGCCGTGAGAGACGGCATCGAATACGTGCTGAAGCAGGCGCGCACCACGCTTCACAGCGCCGCCGAAACCGCCAATCAGGACCCGTTCGTGCAGAAGACGATCGGAGAGCTCAGCGCCGGTGCCTTTGCGGTCAAGACGCTGATCCGCGAGGCGGCGCGCACGCTGGATGTGACGGCTTTGACCTTTCAGACGGGTGACGAAGCAGCGATAGAAGCCGCTCTTATTGACGGCTCACTTGCTACTGCCCGCACACAGATCATCGCCTCCCAGCTTTCCTTGAACGTAGCGACAACCATTTACGAACTGGGTGGCGGTTCGGCCACATCGAGCGAACGCAACTTCGACCGGCACTGGCGCAATATCCGCACCGTCTACAACCACAATCCGTTGCAGCACAAGGCACGGGTCATCGGTGACTACTATTTGAATGGCACCACCACGCACCTTGCAGAAGGCCGGGTTTTCTGATGATGAGAGTGAGACCGTCATGAGAGCAGAGTTTCTGTCTCCGCCCAAAGCAAACGCGCCCTTGCGATTGCCGACGCTCTCGCGTCTGCCGCCGCTCACGGCCCTGCGTGCTTTCGTCGTCGCTGCGCGACATGCCAGTTTTTCGCGCGCGGCGGATGAACTGCATGTCTCAACCGCAGCCATCGGTCAGCAGGTTCGCATTCTCGAAACCCATCTCGGCCAACCACTCTTCAGCCGTCAGCGCGGCGAACTGGCACTGACAGATGCCGGTGCGGCCCTTTATCCCGGCATGGCGGAGGCTTTCGAAACCATGGTGGGAAGTCTGTCGGATCTTCTGCGTGCCGGCTCTCGGCCAAGGCTCAGCATCCTGGCCTGCCCGTCTTTTGCTGCCCGCTGGCTCGGGCCGCGACTAGGACGGATCAGCCATGCGCTTGGCGATGTGGAGCTTTCCATAGAAACACTGGATGAAGGGCCACTCGACCGCCTTCAACTGGATGACGCCGATTGCGCAATCGTCGCATCCGGCGAACGGATCGTAGGATATGTCTATGAGCCGCTGTTCGATGATGCCGTCCTGGCAGTCTGCGCACCGGACTTTGCCGCGCGCCATCGGCTGATCGGTCATCCGGAACGGCTTCGCGAACTCTCGGGCGAAATCTTGCGAGGCAGTGGCAGCGATGGTGCCTTCGAGTGGGCCAACTGGTTGCGCTCCTGCGGCATCCATATCAGGCTCGCAACTCTTGGACCGCGCTTCTCCCATCAGCCGGTCCTGATCGAGGCTGCTCTTGCCGGTCACGGCATCGCGCTGGTACGCCAATCTCTCGTGTCCGAAGAGTTGAGGACCGGCAGGCTCGTCTCACCCATCGGCTCACCGCAGCCCACCGCCTGCCGCTACCATCTCCTCGCCAGCCAGGAGAGGCGGCGACAGCCGGAAATCGCATCGCTCATCGCATTGCTGCGTGATGATGGGCCTTCCTTGAGCGCTGCCGCCGCCTAACGTCATCCTTCAAGCACTTTCTCTGGCGGCTGTCGGCACGGTGTAGATATTCTCAGGCCGCGGCAAGCCGTAATGATCGCGCAGGGTGTCTCCCTTGTAATCCAGTCGGAACAGGCCGCGCTTTTGAAGAAGCGGCACGACTTCATCGATGAAGATATCGAACCCGCCCGTGAGCCACGGCGGCATGATGTTGAATCCATCCGCAGCGCCCTCCCGGAACCATGTCTCGATCCAGTCAGCCACCTGCTCTGGTGTGCCGGCAATGACCTTGTGGCCACGCCCGCCCGCAAGCCTGTGCAATAACTGCCGGATCGTCGGATTTTCCCTGTCGATCACATCGAGAACAAGCTGATGACGGCTGCTGTCGGCTTGGGCGCGTGTTGCTTCAACCGCTTCTCGCGGCAAGGGTTTGTCGAGATCGGCTGAACCGAGATCGATGCCGGTGATGCGGTTCAGCTGCGCTAGAGAAAAGGCTGGCTGGACGAGGTCGTTGAATTCGGCCTCCAGCTTGCGTGCTTCCGTTTCCGTCGAGGCGATGAAGGGGCTGATGCCGGGCAGGATTTTTACATGTGCGGGATTGCGCCCCGCTGCGGCCACGCGTTTCTTGATGTCGGAATAGAAGCTCTTGGCGCTTTCAAGCGTCTGGTGCGCGGTGAAAATCGCTTCGGCATAGCGCGCCGCAAAACCCCGCCCATCTTCTGAAGACCCAGCCTGCACATAGACCGGACGGCCCTGCGGCGAACGCGGCAGGTTCAAAGCGCCACGAACCTGATAGAAATCACCCTTGTGATTGGCCGGATGGATGCGGTCCGTATCGGCAAACAGACCGCTTTCCTTGTCTGCCACGATGGCATCGTCTTCCCAGCTATCCCAGAGCTTCGTCACCACATCGACAAACTCGGTCGCCTGACGATACCGGTCGGCATGGGGCGGGTGCTTTTCGAGGTTGAAGTTGGCGGCTGCCGCATCTGCCGATGTCGTAACGATGTTCCAGCCGACACGGCCACCACTGATATGATCAACGGAGGCAAACAGCCTCGCCAGATTATAGGGCTCGTAATAGGTGGTGGACGCGGTGGCGATGAAGCCGATCTTCTCCGTTACCGCCGCAAGTGCGGCAAGCATGGTGATCGGCTCCAAGCGATGGCGGGCGGCATAACGAATGTTGCTATCCAGCGCCGGCGCATCGGCAAAGAAAATCGCGTCCAGTTTGGCCGCTTCGGCGCGCCGCGCGATCTCCTGATAAAGCTTGATGTCGGTCACGCGATGCGGCTCAGACTGCGGATGCCGCCAGGCTGCTTCATGATGGCCGCCGGGATAGATGAATGCGTTGAGAACGAGTTTTTCGGATGTCCTGCTCATAATCGTTCCGATCCTGTTCGTTTGTCTTGAGATGATCGGCGCACTCGCGAGCCCGCCGGGCGCATCAGGCTTCTTTCGTCAGCCATGCCTGTGCCAGATTGCCGCTGAGGCCCTCGGCGCCAACGGCATAATCCTTGACCATGATATTGCCGACGACCGGCTGAATGGGTGAGACGAGATTGATGACAGGCAGGTCCTTGGCGATGATGACCTGAAACTCTTTGAACAGCTTGGCGCGCTTCTCGATATCCGGCTCCACGGCCGCCGCTTCCAGCAAGCGGTCGACCTCGGGGTTTTCGTAGTGGCTGGCATTGGAGAAAGGCAGGCCGATCTTGAAGTTCTTGCTCCAGTACACACGCTGAACGCCAGCCGTCGGATCGAACGTGTTGGAGAGTGATTCCACCGAAAGATCCCAGGCCCGGTCGGTATAGACGACTTTCACATAGGTCCCGAAATCGAACTTCTGAATATCAGCTTCGATACCGATCTTGATCAGGGCCTGAGCGATAAAATCGGAATAAGTCTGCGGATTGAATGGATTGGTCGTTACCCTCAGCTTGAAGCGTTTGCCATCCCCCTTGCGCGGGAAGCCCGCCTCATCCAGCAGCTTTTCCGAAAGCGCAGTGTCAAACTTGGCAAAGCCGATATCCGGATTGTGGAATTTCGGCAGACCGGGGCTGATGGGCGTGGGAGACGGCACAGCATAACCGTAAAGCACGATATCGATCAGGGAGGGAACGTTGATGGCGTGGGCGATAGCCTGCCTCACCTTCAGGCTCTTGAGATATTCGTTCTCGAGATTGATGACGAGCTGGTTTTGCTGACCCGCATAGGCATAAATCTGGTCGTCTACCTTCAGCGACGGCACGGCTTTCAAGCGCTCCAGATCAGACAGGGCCACCGGATTGTGACCGATATCGCCCTCCCCGGTTTCAAGCGCTGCCGCCCGCGCGCCCGCATCGTTGATCAGCCGGATGATGACCCGGTCCAGATGCGGGCGCGGCTGGTCCCAGTAATCGGCGTTCTTTTCCAAAAGAATGTGACTGCCCGGCGTCCACTCTTTCAGAACGAAAGGTCCGCTGCCGATGATCTGGTCCGTTTTGGTGTTTTCGGTCGGCTTGAACGTCTCGAATATGTGTTTCGGCACAATCGGCGATTCCGACGCAGCCAGCGCCGTAATCAGCCCCGGAGAAGGCCTGGCGAGCTTGAGTTTCGCAACAAGCGGGTCCGATGTATCGACGCTCTCGACCTGTGAGAAGGTGGCACGACCGCGCGGATGAGCTTCTTTCAGGCGCAAAACAGAGAAGGCGACATCTTGCGAAGTGACGGGTTTGCCATCGTGAAATTTCGCGTTCGGCTGTAGATGGAACACATATTCCAACCCATCGGCTGATACTGACCACGCCTTCGCCAGACTTGGCTTGGGTGTCAGATCATAATCATAGGTCAAAAGCCCATCATAAATCTTGGAGCCGACAAACTGCGGACCACCAGCGCTGGTGTTGATCGCGACGAGCTGGGTCGGCTCCGGGAAATAGACGATCTTCAACGTGCCGCCTGAAACCGGCTCTTCGGCTGCCGCGAAGGAACCGCCGGGAAGGGCAACGAACGCCCCTGCAGCAAGCGCGATTTTGTGGAACTGGCGTCTGGAAAAACTCATCTCTGTCTCCGGCGTAAAGCGAATGGACCGATATCAATGAATCTGCGGAAAGCCGTGACGTTCGGCCAGCAGGGAAAGGATGCGTTTCGTGTCCTGAACGAACCGCTTGTCGCCGTGAACCGTCGCATCTTCAGGCGCATCGCCCGCAAAGATCAGCAACGGCAGCGACTGGTTCTGCTCTCCAACCTGCGCAATCACCGCCTCTCGCGGACGGGTAAAGCCAACACGGTGAATATCGAGCCGTTCGGCCAGATCAGGAAAACTTGCAAGCAATCCTTCGATCTGGTTGCAGTGTGGGCAGACGAACGTCACCCCCGGATGTTTCGGGTCTTCAAAACCGGGGGCGATGAGAAAAAGCGTGTCTTTGGCCATTGGCATCCATCATTGACAGTTGGGGTGAGCCGACACTGACGCGTGACAAATGATGGGTCCAGAAACGTATTTTTGCCGCCATGCGAAGAATAAATTTGCCGAAAAACAATGATGAAATAGCGTTCTTTGGAAGATTACTCTCCAGGCATTTCCTTTTCCTGAGTGGTTCAAAAGGACAATGACATTCGCCAATTACGCGCCTCACGCAAACGTTTGGGAAACGTGTGACTGAAGCGACGCGCAATAAAAAACCCGACGCAGGCGCCGGGTTCAGAAGGCGGAAGAGGCATGGATCAGCTTTGCGGTTGCTTCCATGCAGTCGCGAGGTCGCTGTAGGCCACATCGATGGTCGTGACCAGGGATTGCAGATTTGCGTTTCGCAAAATGACTGTCGGCAGCGCAACGATGGAGAAGTTCGGCAATTCATCGCCGGTAATCTTCTGGATTTCCTTGAACTGCGCGGCGCGCTTAGCCTCATCGCTCTCAATGGCAGCGGCACGGAAAAGGTCATCCACCTTTGGATTGTTATAATGCGCCGCGTTGACATAAGGTGCCGGGTTCTTGATGCCATCGGACCAGTAGAGCCGCTGTACGCCAGCTGTCGGGTCGAATAGGCGGCTGATACCGTTGACGGTCAGATCGAAGCCGCGCTCGGTGTAGACACGCTTGATGAAGGTCGCAAGATCACCGTCGAGAGTCTCGACCTTGACCCCGAGCTTGCCGAATGACGAGCGCAGATATTCAGAGGTTTTGCGGAAAACATCCGACGGCAGGAAGGCGAGGCGCAGCGAAAACCGTGTCCCATCCGCGCCTTTCGGATAACCCGCTTCGTCGAGCAAGGCGTTGGCCTTGGCAAGATCAAACGGATAGTTGAACGGCGCTTCGTCATTATAGGTCGCAAAGACCGAGGGAATGTTCGATCCGGCAGGCTTTGCCGTGCCATAGAAAATGGCGTCATTGATAAAATCGCGGTCGATGGCATGCGCCAGCGCGTGGCGAACCTCTTTCTTGGCGAGTATGGGATTTTCGAGATTGAACTCGAAGACGGCTGCGTTGTTCAGATAGGCATCCGTATAGACATCGACGGCCAGCTTCGGATCTTGCCGCAGGCGCTCCAGATCGCCGTAGGACACATCGGTCGCGTAGTCTGCCTCACCCGTTTCCACCGCGATTGTCGCTGATGCAGAGTCCGCAACGAAACGTGCGATGAAGCCATCCAGATGCGGCAGCCCGGCCTGCCAGTAGTTCGGGTTACGCTTGAGCTTCACATAGCTACCGCGCTTCCACTCTTCGAAGATGAAAGGCCCGGTACCGATAGGCGCATTGCCGTTCGGACTTCCACTGTAATTCTCCGACGGGTAGGCATGAGCAGGCAGGATCGGCGTTTCACCACCGACGAGTGCCCGCAGCAAATAGGGTGCCGGCTTGGAAAGCACCACGATGGCAGTCAGCGGATCGGGTGTTTCGATATCGGCAATGCTTGCAAATGTGATGCGCCCGCGTGGGCCCACCTTCTTGAAGGCCAGCAGCGAGAATTTCACATCCGCCGAAGTGAGATCTTTGCTGTCGTGCCATTTGACACCTTGGCGAAGCTTGAACGTATAGCGCAGACCATCACTGGACACATCCCAGCTTTCTGCCAGAACAGGATGCGGCTTGAACTCGCTGTCGAACCGCACCAGTCCTTCAAGGATTTTCGTGGAAATGGCGCGCGTGCGCGTATTGCTGTCCGAGAGCGGAACGAGCGTTGTAGGCTCGCCCAGCCCGGCAAACGTCACGATGCCGCCCTTGCTGGGTGTCTGTGGCGCGGCAAAGGACAGCGATGGCAGAAGTGCTGCCCCGCCGAACGCCGCACCCAAAAGCAATGTCTTACGCCTCGTCAGATCCATGATTGTTTCCTTTACGTTTTGGTTATGAAAGGGGTGCTGCGTCAGAGCGGCTTCAGACGGCTTTCCACCAGACGCGCAAACAGTGTTGCGCCGACCGGAAGGATCGCGTCATCGACGATGAAGCCGGGATTATGGGCTGGGACAGTGCCTGAATGGCCGAGCGTGAAAAACGCACCAGGCGCATGTTTCAGGAGATCGGCGAAATCCTCGCTGCCCATGAAACGGCTGGGCTCCGTCGATACACGAGCCTCGCCCAAGACCTGGCGCGCAACATCGGCAACGATTTCGACCGATGCGTCGTCATTGGTCAGAACCGAGAAAATATCGCGAATATCCACCTCTGCCGAAAGACCATGGGCCTGCGCGATATGCTCCGAAATCGTGCGGATGCGCGAGCGAATGGTTTCGCGCACCGTATCCGAGAAGGCCCGCACCGTTCCAGCAATCGAAGCCGTCTCTGGAATGACATTATAGGCGGACCCGGCTTCGATGCGTGTGATCGACAGGACCGCAGGTTCGGTGGGCGACACATTGCGGCTGACAATCGTCTGCAAAGCGGTGATGAGTTCACCGATTGCGGGCACGGGGTCATGCGCCACATCCGGATGGGCGGCATGCGCGCCTTTGCCCTTAAATCGAATATCGAAGAAATCAGCCCCTGCCAGGATCGTTCCCGGCGATACCTTGAGGTGATTGGGTGCGGCGTGTGACGAATTGTGCAGCCCGTAAAGCTCGTCCACGGGGAAATCTTTGAACAGCCCGTCCGCGATCATTGCGCGCGCGCCGCCCAACCCTTCCTCGGCAGGCTGGAAAATGAAAACCACGGAGCCTGCGAAATCCCGCGTTTCGGCAAGATAACGTGCCGTTCCCAACAGGATCGTGGTGTGGACATCGTGCCCGCAACCATGGAACTTGCCGGGATAGACCGAAGCGTAGGGTAAACCAGTTTCTTCCGGCATCGGCAGAGCATCCATGTCTGCGCGCAGACCGATGACGCGGTTGCCTGCATGTTTGCCGCGAAGCACGCCGACGAGACCGGTCTTGCCGTATCCGCGATGAACCTCGATACCCCACGACGTCAGCTTTTCCGCGACGATGCCGGAGGTGCGCACTTCCTCGAAGCCGATTTCCGGGTGGCGGTGCAGATCGTGCCTGATATCGACCAGTTCGGGAACATATGTTGCGATCAGATCGATAATCTCAAGTGCGGGTGTTTTGACGGGATCGACGGCAATATTCACGGTTAGTCCTCATTGCGATTGGGAAAAAATTGCGTCGCCAAAATCATGGCGATGCAGGGCCAGAATGAACGGGACGAAGCATCAAAGCCTCAGCCCAGCCTCTTTCATCAGCGGCAGAATACGGTCACCGAAATATTCCAGGTCTTCTCGGAAATCGTAGAAGTTGAGCTGAACACCATCGATGCCGACAGCTTTGAGCGCCACCAGTTGCTCGACCACCTGTTCCGGTGAACCGATGATCTCGATATTGCCGCCGAGATTGCGCCCCTGCTTGTGGCGAGGGTCGCCGCGTCCACGCCAGGCATGCGCATCGCTTTCATAATTGGTAGCCGCGAAAGCGCGCGTGCCGCCCGGCTGCGGCTTACCCGCTTCTATGGCGTCCGCATAGGCGATTGCCTCGGCTTCCGTATCGCGGCTGACGATGATGGGATTGATGATCGTTTTCACCTGCCGCCCATAGACCTTTGCGCGGTTTTTGATGGTCGCGATGTGGTCGGGAAGCGTTTCCAACGCGCTATCGATGTGGGCACCGCCGGGCGATGTGACGAACACCAGATCGGAATGGCGCGCCGCAAAATCGATGCCGGCTGGAGAGCCTGTGGCCGTGACGAGGTTGGGCCGACCGAACGCAGGCTTCGGCGTGATCCAGCCGTTGCTGATGGCCCATGGATTGAGCTTTCCCTCATGGGAGAAGTTCTCGGTTTCGCTCCACAGCCGGTGCAACACGTCGAAAAGTTCGCTCGCCATATCGTAGCGCTTGTCGTGCTCGATGCGCTGCCAACCGAACATTTCATGCTCGATGGCGCGGTGACCGGTAACAATGTTGATGCCCCACCGACCCTTGGCGATATGATCTAGCGTTGCTCCATACTTGGCCAGATGCAGGGGATGGAGCGGGCCGTAAAGGACATGAATGGTCGAAATCAGCAAAATGCTTTTCGTCACCGCTGCCATGGCGCCCAAGGCAACGAAGCTGTCGAGCGATGAATCCCCATCGTAACCACCCTTCGGCAGCCATTGGGTTCGGCTGAAAGCCAACTCGAAACCCAGCTCCTCCGCTCGCCTCACCAGTTCGACATTGTAATCGAAGGTCCAGCTGTTGCTGGTCGGCAGGCTTGAAAAATTGATGTCTTGAAGATTGAGAAAAAGTCCCAGCATCAAGGGCTGTCGTGCAGCACTGCTAAGCGGGCTGTCTGCAAAATCGAACGGCCCTTTGAGCTCCAGATCTCCGGTAATCGGCGCAGTCACTGCCATGTCGTTTCTCCCTTCGGACCGTGTGTTTGCGTTTGGGTAGGACCGAGATGGCTGTGCAAAAATTCCTCCACAGTGCGTGGCTGCTTGCTGGTGATGCGCGACACCGTCTGTGTTACTGGTACAGCCAGCCCGGCACCGATTAACTCAACGAACTCGCCGATGGCGCGTCGTTCGAATGCATCGAGATGGGATGGCAGAGGAGTGGATGAGGCGTCAGATATGCCAATCGGTCGCTGTAATATTCGGGCCGCGATACGTGCGACCTCAAGTGAGGTCAACGCCTCTGCACCCGTCAAAACCAAGGGGTCGGATGAGATCGAGTGATCGAGCAAAGCCTGAACTGCGACATCGGCAATATCCTTCGCATCGATATAGGACACGGCAGCATTTCCGTATCGACCTGGTAAATCCTCGCCTTTAATGGCAGCGGCGATAACCGGGGCAAGAGATACCTGCATCCAGGCATTGGGCCGCAGAATGGCATGCGCAATACCGCTGGCGGCCAGATGCTTTTCTACCGCCTCATGGGCGGCACCGGATATGGAGCGGTCAGCATTTCGCAAGGTCCAGTCAGACCCGGATATCTTGACGATCCTGAGAACACCGGCGGCTTTCGCGGCATCAATGGCGGCGTTTTGATGAGCGGTGAGTGCTTCGCTGATCGGCGAAAGCAGGAAAAGTTTCTGAGCGCCCCGCGCTGCCTCCCTCACTGTCGCCGGGTCAGCGAAATCTCCCTGCGCGACCTCAACCTTGTCGCCCCATAGATCATACGCGTCCTGCGGACGCCGGGTCAGCACGCGAACCGTTTTGCCCGCATCCAGAAGCCGTGGCACGACAAGCTTTCCCAGCTTGCCCGTTGCACCCGTTACAAGAATGTCCACCGCCATATCCCAGCCCTCACTTCACAAGCGACGAACGCGACGCTGCCAGCGGGCGCGGGTCGAGCCAGTCGTGAACATTGAAATCGGCGGGAATGAACTTCCATTCGAGGAGGAAGTCCTTGAAGTGGCTGATGGCATCCACTTCGGCAGGATCTAGATCGAGTACCAGTTGGCGATGCACGTCAGGGCCATTGGCGGCCAGAACGGCGTCTTCACTCACCCCGATTTCGCGCGCAATAAAGCGAACCGCATCTTGCGGGTTATCATTTGCCCATTGAGAGACCCGCTGCACGACCGAAACCAATTCGGCAACCAAATCCGGGCGCTCGTCCGCAAAAGTCGCATCGACAGTCAGTGGTCTCGGCGTACCATTATTGATGCGGATTTTCGGGTCTGGATGAAATCCGGTGGAAACGACGACACGAGCGCCGAGCAGGTTGGCAACCGTTATCCCCTCGGCACCCTTCACGAAGAAGGCGTCGATTTCGCCGCGGTGCAGCGCCGCGATTTCTTCGCCGTAAGGAAAACGACGCTTGAGGCCATGAAGCCGTTGATCCGTAGGGTTGAGCAGAACCGGCTCGGACGCGCCGATATCCACCAATTCCACATCATCCGGCACAAGGCCGGAGATCGTTAGAGCCGAGACGATACCCTTGAGCGACGTGGCGCGCTGAAAGTCGATGACCTCATTTGGTCGTTTCGGCAGACCTATTCGTCGGCCCTTCAAATCCGCGCCTTTGGTGATGCCGCTTTCCGGCAGGGCGATAACGGCCTGAAACTCATCCGTCCGCGTCAGACCGATCAGCCGGGTCTGGCGACCTTTCGAGCGCGTCCAGATCGGCGGGATATTGCCGCCTTGGCGAAAGGACCAGTCCAGCCGGTGATCGAAGTGGCTCTGGCGAATGGCCGGATCGGTCGCATCTCGAATGGAGGTGACTCCGATGCCATGAGCCGCAAAACCTTCTTCGATCCAACCGAGTTGCGCAGCAATCGATAAAGGTGTCGGTGCCGGGCAGCGAGCATACCACACGGTGTCTGGTTGCGTTACCTTGCGAAGGGCTGCGTCTGCCATGGCCATCATCCTTAAATACGAGCTGTATCAGGCACGCTATAAGGATAATTATATAATCTATAGATATACTATACTATTTATCATGGTGTTGGTGAGATCGCTTTTCCAAAAGCGGGTTGCACGGTCTGCTTGCGCACACCGTGCAGTCAGCCATTACTTAATCGGAAAGCCGAGTGTCCGCAAAGTTTCCGTCAATTCCGCCCTGCTCTTCAGCGCCGCTGCATTCTCGACACGCTTTGAAATCGGCCCTGTCCAGCCCGCCTGTGGCAGCTTTTGCTTGAGCTGAAATGCTTTCAGCACGTCGTCGTAAGCACTCAAATCCGTCTCAGGCGTTCCGGCGTATGTCTCATGAAACAGCACCGACGATTGAGGCAGACGCGGCTTCACGTCGGTGATGACGTCAGGGTCGGGATATCCGACGGTGAGGCCAAAGACCGCGACTGTTTCCGGCGGCAACTGAAGTTCACGGGCTACGTCATGCGGTTGGTTGCGGACACCGCCCACGTAGCATGAGCGGAGACCAAGACTATCGATTGCCGCGACGGCATTCTGTGCCGCAAGAGCCGCATCGATGGCGCCGATCAAGAAACTTTCCAGATAATCCAGCCCCTCTCCCTCATTGCCATGTTGCTGGGCAACGGTTCTGAGGCGCTTCAGATCGACAAGCCAGACAAGGAAAAGCGGCGCGGCCAGAATATGGGCGTTGCCGCCGGTATAACCAGCAAGCCGTGCCTTTCGGTCCTTGTCCTGAACCGCAACGACGCTCCAGGCCTGAAGATTGGACGAGGTCGGCGCGGACTGGGCCGCTGCCACCAAAAGTTCCAACGTGCCCTCGGGCAATGGTTTCGGTAGATAGGCGCGCGCGGTGCGATGGTTCAGAAGGGCATCGACGGTGCTGTTCCAGAAAGGCAGCGCGAAATCCTGATCCACGCCGTAGCGCGCGGCAAGGCGCTGCTGTGGCACTTCGCCGTCAGTGATGGAAGAAGAATGTATCGTCATGGAAAACCCCTTGGGCGATCAAAAGACATTGGGAGACGCGCTTGAAGCCAGCTACCCGGCAACGGTCTTATAATTCATATGCTTCTAAACACAGACAGCCGAGGAAAGCTTTGCCAATCGACATCCTCGCTTTGGAAGAACATTTCCAGCCTTAGACGTGGCAAGCAGCGGTGTTCGATTTTAACCGTTCTGTCTTTATGCGCCAACCTGCAACGCGGGCCTAAATCAAGCGGACCATAAGGCATGCCTCAACACTTCTAGACGCCCAATTAGAATTCCATTCTCCAAGAAACAATTTCTTGCGCGTTTCCGAAGAAAATTATTCTTACGAAATAATGCCTCTGCCGACATGCTTTAGCGGTTCGACACAAGGTTTTCTCAGGGGATGAGGACAGTGCAATGGCTATAGGACGTCGTGAATTCAACCAGTTGTTACTTCTAGCCACCGCAGGCACCGCCCTGCCAGGCTCCGTCTTTGCAGCGGATGCCACGCGGCGCCCGGTTTCCGGCGGCACGCTCAATCTTCTTTATCGGGTCGATCCGGGCAATGCCCTGTTTGCCATCAATACATCTTCGGGAACGGGTCAGGCCATCGGCCCGAAAATCGTAGAAGGCCTGCTAACGTTCGATTTCGATCTTACACCGCAACCGCTTTTGGCAACCGAATGGTCGGTCTCGGAAGATCATCTTCGCTATACGTTTAAATTGCGCCCGAATGTGAAATGGCATGACGGCAATGATTTTACTTCCGATGACGTGGCCTTTTCAATTTTCCGGCTCAAGGAGGTGCATCCGCGCGGTCGCATCACCTACCAGAATGTGACCGCCGTCGAAACGCCCGACCCGCTGACCGCAATCATCGTTCTGTCCAAACCGGCGCCGTTCCTGATTGCTGCGCAATCCAGTTCTGAATCCCCAATCGTGCCGAAACACATTTTCGAAACGCTGAAGCCCGGCGATGGGCAGACACTCAAAACCGCCATCGGCACCGGCCCGTTCAAGCTGACGGAGTGGACACCCGGCAGCCATCTCATTTTCGAGCGCAATCCGGATTATTGGGATGCTGGCAAACCTTATCTCGACCGCATTGTCCTGCGCATCATTACTGACCCGGCTGCGCGCGCGGTTGCGCTGGAAACCGGCGAGGTTGATATCGGTGATAACCCCGTTCCGCTGACCGATCTGGAACGGCTGAAGCAAAATCCCGATCTGGTGCTGGATACGACGACCTATGCCTATGCGGGGCCACAGCAGCAGCTGTTTTTCAATTACGACAACGAAATCTTCGCAAAGAAAGACGTCCGTCTAGCCATCGCCAAGGCGATCAATCTCGAAGAAATCGTCAATGTGGCGCTGTTCGGTTACGGTCAGATTTCGCCGAGCCCCGTCAGCACCGCGCTGCCCAAATGGTATGATCCTTCGGTCACAGCTTATCCGGACGATCCGAAAGAGGCCGAAAAGCTTCTGGATGCAGCCGGATATCCACGCAAGGCGGATGGCAAACGTTTCCCGGTGCGGCTGACCTATAATTCCTACCTGACGCCGGGTTACGCGGATGTCATTCGCAACCAACTCGAAAAGATAGGCATCGCGGTCGAAATCCGCAAATACGATCTGCCGACCTATCTCAAGACGGTTTACACCGACCGCGCCTTCGATCTTGTGGTGGAATCCCTCTCCAATACTTTCGACCCTTCACTTGGCATACAGCGTGCCTATTGGAGCAAAAACTTCAAGCTTGGCCTGCCCTTCTCCAACGCCGCTCACTATTCGAACCCGCAAGCCGACGCCTTGCTCGAGGCGGCAGCCATCGAGCCGGATGAGGCGAAACGTAAAGAGATATGGAGCAGCTTTCAGCATCTCATCCACGACGAAGTCGCCTCGGTGGACCTTGTGGCAGCAGGCAGCCAGATTGTAGCCCACAAGAAGGTGAAGAACTACGTCACCGGCGCGCAGGGGCTCAACTATAGCTTTGGCGACCTTTGGCTCGATCCAAATTCTTGATCACATTACCCAAGGAGATCAGCATGTCAGAACACTCCATCAGCAAGAACACGCTCGTCAACTGGCTTGGCGACAGCCAGGAACTGGCCGTTATCGATATCCGGCCCACGGACGTTGTCGGCTATGCCTCACCACTGTTTGCGACCAATCTGCCCGCCGACAGGCTGGATGCCGAGCTTGATCGTTTCGTTCCGCGCCGATCCGTTCGCACAGTGCTGGTGGATGATGGCACGGACATTGGCCACCACACGGCTGAACAGCTGAAAGCAAACGGTTGGAGCAACATCCATTTTCTTGATGGCGGTATACCTGCATGGATCGAAGCCGGTTTGGACAAGCTCCCAACCTTTGACATTCCCGGCGTTCCTTTCGTGCAGAAGGTGCGCGCGGAAAAGAATACGCCCGTTATCTTTGCCCGTGAACTCAAGGCATGGAAGGACGCTGAAGAAGACGTCCTTGTTATCGACACCCGCACCACGCCTGAATATGAAAAGGCGCATGTTCCCGGCGCTATCAACGTACCGGGCGCGGAACTGTTGCTGCGTTTTGCAGACCTCGTTCCCTCCGCGGAAACGAAGATCGTGGTGTCCTGCGCTGGGCTCCCCCGCGCAATCCTTGGCGCACAGACCTTGATCAATGCAGGCATCGAAAACAGCGTCAGCTACCTGCATGATGGAACGCGCGGCTGGACGGACGATGGCTTTGAACTGGAGACGGGCCGATCGGGCATCTACCCGCCTGCAAGTCCGGCAGCAAAGCGATTTGCACAGTCTCGTCTCGAAACCCTCTCGAGCGAGGATGACCTCACCTTCATCGACAGTGTCACCGTCGAACGCTGGTTGGCGGATAACGACCGGACGACTTATTTCCTCGACGTTCGCACCCCAGAAGAGTTCGCGGCGTCGCATCTGCCGGGCTCGATTTCATCGGAAGGCGGCCAACTGCTTGGCGTTGCCTACCGCAGCATTGCGGTGCGCGGGGCACGGGTCATTCTCGTTGATGACCTTTTGGGAGCGCGTGCACGCATAGTTGCGCACTGGCTGAAACGGCGTGGTTTTGAGATCGCGCTTCACCTCCATGATTTCGAGCAAAGTGCACAGGCCGCCGCCTGAGCCACGACATCTACCTGCAGGCTCCGCAAGTTTTTCTTTCTCCCGGGCCAAGGATTTTTAACTCGCAGCCGGAATCCCGGCTGCTACCATCATGGATATTGCCCGGATGCTTCCGCGCACAGGATTTAATGGATGACCGACACCCTGCACGCCTGGGGCTCCCCACCCAGCAAACGCTATGAAACATTTGCAAACCGGTTTCGTCCGATTTTCGCGCAGATTGCCACCGATACGGTGGCGCGCGATCTCGACAGGCAACTTCGCTTCGACGCATATGAAGCGTTGAAAGCGGCAAGCTTTTCCAAACTGCGCCTGCCGGAACAGCATGGTGGTCTCGGTCTCACCCTGCCCGAACTATTCGGCCTAATCATCGAATTGGCTGAAGCCGATCCCAACCTTACCAATGCCTATCGCAGCCATTTCGGTTTTACCGAAGATCTGCTCAACGCCCCGCCGAGTGCATGGCGCGACATCTGGCTTGCCCGGCTAGGAAAGGGCGACACCATCGGCAGCGGCTTCTCAGAACTGGGTGACACGCGGCTTGGGACCTATTCGACACAATTGATCCGTGACGGAAGTGGCTGGCGCCTGAATGGCGAAAAATACTACACCACTGGCTCCCTTTACGCAGACTGGATCACGCTTGGTGCCGTGGACGGAGATGGCCAGCCTATCGGTGCACTCGTGCCGACGCGTGCGCCCGGCGTTGACATCGTCAACGATTGGGATGGCTTCGGGCAGGCGCTGACGGCAAGTGGCACGGCGCGTTTTACCGATGTGGCTATCGCAGATGAACTGATCAAACCCAGCGCGCTTCGTTTCAGCTACTCCGGCGGATTTTTCCAACTCGTTCATCTGGCATCGCTTGCCGGCATTGGCCGCGCTGCGGCCTCGGATCTCGCGCGCCTGGTGGCGGATCGAAAGCGGGTCTATCAGCGTAGCAATGCGGGCCGCTATGCTGATGATCCGCAAATCCTTCAGGTCGTCGGTCAGGTGCGGGGTGCAGCCTATACTGCGGGCGCCATCGTGCTGAAGGCAGCGGAGGCGCTGCAAGCCGCATATGACGCCAATCTTTCTGGCGACGAAGAGCAGATCGCCTTTACCAACCGCAATGCGGAAATCGAGGTCAGCCAATCCGTGACGGTTGTCAGCAAACTAATACTCGAAGCTTCCACCACACTTTTCGACGCCCTTGGTGCCTCCTCGGCCAAACGCAGCCATGGACTTGATCGTCACTGGCGCAACGCACGCACCATCACCTCCCATAATCCACGCATCTACCACGACCGGATCGTCGGCGATTTCGCCGTCAACGGTGTCTCTCCGCCAGCCAATGGTGGCGTCGGGGTAGCGGTGCAGACAGACAAAGAAAAAACAAACGCATGAGCAAACCTCAACGCCGGCTGAACCTGAACGTTGGTATCAACACTACCGGCTATCTCCCCAATGCCTGGAAATACCGCACCGGCACCCGGCATGACATCAATGATATCGACTATTATCGCCGCCTGACGGAAATCGCTCATCGGGGCCGGTTCGATGCGGTGTTTTTGTCGGATCATCCAGCACTTCTCACCGATCCGCTCAGCCGGCCCTTTCACACCATCGACCCGCTGATCCTGTCCACATCCCTTGCGGCCCAAGTGCCAGACATCGGTTTCGTGGCGACAATTTCCTCCACCTATAACTCCCCTTACAATCTGGCGAGACGGACGCAGTCCATCGACATCGTCTCGGGTGGTCGCCTGATCATCAATGTTGTGTCTTCCTTCAATCCAAATGTCGCAGCCAATTTTGGCAATGAACCGTTGCCACCGCGCAGCGAGCGTTACGCGAAGGCCACGGAATTTTTGGACGTCGCCAAAAAACTCTGGTCCAGTTGGGATGAGCGACGAGAACAAAACGTGCCCGAGGACCGGTTCTGGGACGCGACGAGCGCACAAGCCATCGAGCATGAAGGCGAATTCTTCACCATCAAAGGTCCGCTCAACGTGCCGCGCGGACCGCAAGGCCACCCTGTCATCGCCCAAGCAGGCGCGTCGGAAAGTGGCATTGATCTGGCCGCCCGCCATGGCGAAATCATCTATTGCAACATTCTCTCACGGCCCGCCGGGCAGGCTTTCGGCAAGAAAGTGCGAGACCGCGCGACCGCCTTCGGTCGCAATCCCTCCGGCATCCGCATCGTCCCCGGCCTTGTCGTTATTTTAGGTAAAACCCGCGAGGAGGCCTTGAGAAAACACGAACTCTTCAGCGGCACGGGTTCTGAAGATGGACTAATCGCCCGCTTCATCAAAGAAAATGGCCTCGATCCGGACCGCTTCGACCCGGATGCCGTACTGAATGCCGAAGAATTCATACCGGACCAGAACCGCCAATGGGCAGTCGGGATGGGACTCGGCCTCTCCGATCTCCTGACCCATGAGCGGCTGACGGCCCGCCAAGTCGTACGACGCTCCGAGGGACATCACCGCCTGATATTGGGCACCCCCGAAGAGGTAGCAGATGGCATCATCGATCTATGGCAGGACGGAACCGTAGATGGCTATACCCTCCAGCCTCCACGCGCGCCGGATGACATCATCGAATTCGTGGATCAGGTCGTGCCAATTTTGCAGGATAGAGGCGTATATCCGCGGGAATATGAGGGGCGGACGATAAGAGACCGGTATGGACTTCCTTATCCCAACTAGCGTCAACCAATGAGTTTTCGAGCTTTGCCTCGTGCAAGGTCTGCGATGGACCCTCGCTCGATCAGCTGGGTTGGGATGACGACGCGCCGCGCCGGACACTCTTCGCCATTCAAACGCTCGATCAGCATTCGGGCAGCCGCTTCACCCAGTTCGTAGACAGGCTGACGAACGACAGTCACAGGTGGTGTCGTCACCGCCGTCCAGGCGGCATCATGAAAGGTCATGAGCGACAGCGTGTGCGGAATGGCAATGCCAAGTTCGCGAGCTATCTTGAATATTTCCAAGGCAATGAGACTATCGGACGCGATAATCGCACTGGGCGGCGTCTTTGCGTTCAATAAACCGAGCGTCAGTCGACGGGTCGCTTCGGGCGTCGTTGCACCCAGCCGAACCCATTGCGGCATATCGGCTATCCCCTCTTCCTCACCAACATGAAGAAATCCTTCAATACGTTCGCGAACGGACGCTGTCAGGATGTCGCTGGGGCGCTCGTAGAGATGCGTTGGCGTATCGCAGGCCGTGACATAAGCGATATGGCGATGACCGCGGGTGACCAGCAGTCGCGTGACGGCTTCCGCTGCCTCCCGATCATCTGCCGCTACGCTGTCCACATCAAGCGTTGCAATCGCGCGATCCAGGAGGACGAGCGGACGCCCAGCGCGGCTGATGTCTTGAAGGTGGCCGACTTCGTTTTCACGCGCTGGTGAAACGATCAATCCATCGACGCGCTTTGCGACAAGGGTTTTGATTGCGGCACGCTCGACATCGATATCCTCTCCGGAATTCGCGAGGACGACGTTGAAGCCTGCGGCACGCGCGGCGTCCGATATTCCTCTCACCGCCGACCCAAAGAACGGGTTTTCAATATCGCCAACCACCACGCCAATAGTGCCAGACCGCCCGGTCGTCATGCTGCGTGCCAGTTCGTTGGGCCTGTAATCCAACGCCTTGGCAGCCCGTTTTACGGCGTCGCGCACCTTTTCGCTGACTGTTCCATATCCACCTAGGACGCGGGCAGCCGTGGCCTTGGACACGCCGGCAGAACGCGCAACATCAGCCACCGTCGCGGCTGAATTTTTCGGCTGAGATTCTTTCATGCGCCAAGCTTTACAAGAGATATTGACGGGCGGTCAACTCGAATATAACAATCGTCAAGTAAATATGAGACCGGTCTCAAAGAGGAAAGAGAGCGGTCTCATACTAAAATAGAAGAGATTGGTTCTAACAGAGCAGAGCAATGTGGAGATAACTGTCCCTACTGGAGCCTGCGCCCGTTCTTGCAAACCAAATCCAATAACAACCAACAGAGACGGAGAACAAAATGACGATTTCTGCTATGACAAAGCTCTCATTTTCAGCCCGGATGCGTAGTGCGGCGCTGGCCTTTGGCCTCGCGCTGTCCGGCGGTCTCACCATCACCGCAAAGGCCGCCGACAATCCGTATGGATTGATCGACCCGCAAACGATCAGCGTTGGCACGATGGGCGATTCAAAGCCCTACACCTTCACGACAGCGGACGGCAATTTCACGGGCTTCGACATCGAACTGTTTCTGAACGTTGCAGATCGGATGGGTTTCAAGAAGGATCAGGTGATCTTTACAGGCCAAGAGTTTTCCGCTCTCATGCCATCGGTTGCCAATGGCCGCTTCGATGTCGCCGTGGCTGCCATCGGCACCACCGAAAAGCGAAAGCAGACGGTCGATTTTTCTGATGGTTATCTTGCCGGTTATCTCTCGGTAGTCACGCCGGACGCCGAGATTACCAATGCTGATGCGCTGAAGGGAAAGCGCCTCGGCGTTGTGCAAGGCACATTGCAGGAAATCTATGCCGAAAAGAACTTTACCGGCACAGACCTTGTCAAATTTCCCGACAACAATTCTGCAATCTCAGGCCTGAACAACGGAACCATCGACGGTCACTTTCTCGATTACGAAGCCGCGAAGGACTACACGACCCGTTATTCCGCACTCAAAATCACTATTAACATTCCCAGCTTCGACGCGCCTGCTGGCTTCGTTATCCGCAAGGGTAATGATGGCTTGCGCACGGCTCTGAATAAGGGGCTGCACGATGCCATGCAGGATGGCACCTGGAAAACCCTGTACGAGAAGTGGTTCCCAGGTTCGCCAATGCCGGACGCTTATCTTCCCAAGAAGTAGCATACGGACCCGACCGCATTGCGGTCGGGTTTCCCGACGCTGGCTTGAGCGGCAGACTGGTTCTCCACCTTGCCCCCCAATAATAAACTTCCAAGGAAGACCATATGAACTGGTTCGATAATATCAGCCGGAGCTTTTTCGACTGGAATGCGATGGCGGAGGTTCTGCCGGCGATGATCAGGGTTGGTCTCAAGAACACTTTGATCCTTGCGTTCGCATCCACGGTCTTTGGTGTCGTCATCGGTATGATCCTGGCGATCATGGGCATCTCACGCTCGCCGTGGCTGCGCATTCCCGCACGCATATACACGGATGTTTTCCGGGGGCTGCCAGCCATCGTCACCATTCTGCTGATCGGTCAGGGTTTCGCCCGTATCGGCAGAGATATTTTCGGGCCATCACCCTACCCACTCGGGATTATGGCTCTGAGCCTCATTGCCGGTGCTTATATTGGCGAGATTTTCCGCTCCGGCATCCAAAGCGTGGATCGAGGACAGATGGAAGCGTCTCGGGCTCTTAGCATGAGCTACGGGCAGGGCATGCGGCTCATCGTCGTGCCTCAAGGCGTGCGTCGGGTTTTACCTGCGCTGGTCAACCAGTTCATTGGCAACGTCAAGGATTCGAGCCTTGTCTACTTCCTTGGCCTCCTTGCCTCCGAACGCGAGATTTTTCGCGTAGGACAGGACCAGGCCGTTGTGACTGGCAACCTATCGCCATTGCTGCTGGCCGGGGTGTTCTATCTGGTCATCACGGTGCCGCTGACACATCTGGTCAACACCATCGATACGCGCCTGCGCATCGGCAAGCAGAAATCAACCACCATCACAAGCGGACTGGAAGAGGTCTCGGAACTCGACCGGGCCAATCAGGCCAAAGACACAAGCACGTCCTTCAAGGGCGGAAGCCTCGAGGTGCTTGGGCTAACCATGGCCTATGGTGAATTGGACGTCTTGAAAGGCGTTGACTTAACAGTAAAGGCGGGCAGCGTTACCTGCATCATCGGCCCTTCCGGCTCCGGCAAATCCACCCTGTTGCGGTGCCTCAACCGGCTGGTAGAACCCAAGGGCGGGACGCTTCTGCTTGACGGCGACAGCATCCTTGCAATGAAGCCAGAACGCTTGCGCCGTCGTGTCGGCATGGTCTTTCAGCATTTCAACCTGTTTCCAGATCACACGGCCCTCGACAATGTCATGCTGTCGCTAACGAAGATAAAGCGTATGCCGCGTGCGCAGGCAGAACGTATTGCCAAGGCGCGGCTTGCGGACGTGGGTCTCGCCAGCCGTCAACATCACCGCCCCGGCGGACTGTCCGGCGGCCAGCAGCAGCGCGTGGCCATTGCCCGCGCGCTTGCAATGGAGCCTGAAGTCATTCTTTTTGACGAAGTAACCAGCGCACTAGACCCGGAATTGGTGAAGGGTGTCCTCAACCTCATGGCTGATCTTGGCGGGCGTGGCATGACCATGGTCGTGGTGACGCACGAGATGGGTTTTGCCAGACGCGTGGCGGATCAGGTGGTCTTCATGGACGAAGGCCGCGTTGTGGAAGCTGGCACGCCAGAGCGCATCTTCAATGATCCACAAAGCCCGCGCCTGCAACGCTTCCTCGCCGAAGTGCTGTGACGAAGCAATGTACGGGGATCGCCCCCAAGTTCGAATTTCAAAACAAACTGAGTGAAAGACAATCTCATGTCCGAGAACACAATCTCTTCCGCCGTCATCATTGGCGCAGGCATTTTCGGCGTTTCAACCGCCGTGCAGCTTTTGCGACGGGGCGTCTCCGTAACCCTGATCAACGACGGTCCAATTGGCAACGGTGCGTCCGGGCGCTCCCTATCATGGTTGAATTCGGCACGCTTGCGCTCCAACCCTTACCATTTGCTGCGGATGGCCGGGATAGACCGTTACAGGACATTGTCGAGCCAAATTGGCCCGGTTGACTGGCTTCAGTTCAACGGAGGCCTGACTTGGGACCCGGAAGGAAAAGGCAACGAGATCGAAGCGGCCTATGCTCATGAAGTCTCGCTCGCTTATGATGCTAGGCATCTTGCGCCCTCTGAGGTCGCCCATGCGACACCCGGCATCGATTCAACGGCCATCACCGGCGGGGCGGCAATCTTCAACCCGGGCGAAGGCTGGGTGGACCTTCCTTCACTCATAGCCTTGCTGATGAATGAGTTTACGAAGAAGGGCGGCATACTCGTAACCGACGAGGGCAAAGCCCATGTTCTCGTTGAAAATGGCCGTGCTATTGGCGTCAAGACGACAGCGGATAAATCCCGTCTGGCTGACGCGGTGCTGCTCGCGACCGGATCAGCGGTTCCTGCCATGGCGGCGGACCTTGGCGAAACGATTGTTGACGGCACCCCAGTCGCCCTTCTTTTAACGACAAAGCCCTTCGACCACCCCTTGAAGGCGGTGCTGAACACACCTCGAGTCGCAGTGCGCCCGACACCCGATGGCGGCTTTGCTATCGATGCGGATTGGGCAGCCGATGAGGTCGAGGCCCAACCCGACGGTTCCTATGAGGTGGCACAGACGACCGTTGATGGCCTGTTGACGGAGGCCTCCAAGGTTCTGTCTGGTCATCCCAAGCTCGAGTTGGCGTCTTATGCAGCCGGACGTAAACCGATACCCGGTGATGGAGATCCCGTACTCGGCGCGCTGCCCAATCTGCCGGGATGCCACGTTGCGTTCAGCCACAGCGGTGCGACCCTCGGACTTATTGTCGGGGAATTGACGGCTTATGAAATGGCGACCGGCAAGCGCCATCCGCTTCTGGCGACATTCCGTCCCGAACGTTTTACCAAATGACGTGAGAGCGCTTACTTAAAGGGCGCGCATTTGCGGACCCTTTATAGGCCTCTTTCCAATAAGGCCCGCAGCCCTTCGTTGATCAATTCCGCCCTTGGTGGTAACTGATAGTATCAACGAAGGGCACCACATGCGATTTTTGCTATCATGAGCGGCTATGGCCAGGTCACGGGTCGTCAGATTGCTGCCGCAAGGGCTCTGTTGGGGCTTGATCAGGCAGGGCTCGCTGGGGCGTCGAATATATCAGAAGATGCGTTGCGTGCGATAGAAGCCAACCGTGCGAACCCCACAAACGACTCCGATGATCTCCGGGCAGTGGTAAGCGCGCTTCAATCCGCTGGCATTTCCTTTATTGATGACAACCAGACGTCTTCTGCGGGCGGTCCGGGCGTTCGGTTGTTGAAGTCGCCAGACGAATTCGATACCGATCAGTCTCAGACCGTTCAATATCCCGAACATTTGGCGCCGGATGCGCCGACAGGTGCAGGTGGCTGATGCCAAAGAAACAGAAGTTGGAACATTCCGAATTTTCAGGTGAATTCGAAGACGACGGCGTGACCGTGCTGGTCGATATTTTTCGGCCTGCTGGCACCCAGCAGGACTGGCAGATGGAAGTCGTCAGTGAAGAGGATGACGTGACCTCTTGGGACGAACCCTTTGCGACGGACAAGGATGCCTGGGAAGAGTTTCTTGCGACCGTCGAGAAGGACGGTATCAAGACTTTCCTTGAGGGCGAAGAACCCGCCGTGCATTGAGACCGACTGGCTTTCCTGTCAGTGACTTGCGAGCATGTCGGCACCCGAAGGTGCCGCCATCTTTATCAATTGATTTTGGGCAGCAATTCCGACACTGACTTCTTGGCGTCGCCGTAGAACATGCGTGTATTTTCCTTGTAAAACAGCGGGTTCTCGATGCCCGAATAGCCTGTGCCCTGGCCGCGCTTGGACACGAAAACTTGCCGCGCCTTCCACACTTCCAGCACCGGCATACCGGCAATCGGTGAGTTGGGGTCTTCCTGTGCTGCCGGATTGACGATATCGTTGGAGCCGATGACGATCACCACGTCTGTCTCGGGGAAATCGTCATTGATCTCATCCATTTCCAGAACGATGTCGTAAGGCACACGGGCTTCGGCAAGCAGCACATTCATATGGCCGGGAAGGCGTCCCGCCACTGGATGGATGGCAAAACGTACCGTCTTGTTGGCGGCACGCAGTTTGCGGGTCAACTCCGAGACTGCCTGCTGGGCCTGTGCCACCGCCATGCCATAGCCGGGCACGATAACGATGCTGTCGGCATCGTTGAGAGCTGCTGCCACGCCGTCGGCATCGATGGCGATCTGTTCTCCTTCGATTTCCATGGCAGGCCCGGTCGTGCCGCCAAAGCCACCTATAATGACTGAGATGAAGGAGCGGTTCATCGCCTTGCACATGATGTAGGAGAGGATCGCACCCGATGAGCCCACCAGTGCGCCGGTAACGATCAGCAGGTCGTTGCCCAGCGTAAAGCCGATGGCTGCCGCTGCCCATCCCGAATAGGAATTGAGCATCGACACCACGACCGGCATATCCGCGCCACCAATGCCCATGATCAGGTGATAGCCGATGAAGAAGGCAAACAGCGTCATCAGGATCAAGGTCCAGACGCCCGCACCATTTGCATACATCATCAAAAGAATGAGCGAGAAGATTGCCGCACCGGCATTGAGGAAATGCCCGCCTGGCAGTTTCTTCGCCTTGCCGTCCAGCTTGCCCGCAAGCTTGCCGAAGGCAACGACGGAGCCGGTGAAGGTGACGGCACCGATGAACACGCCGAGGAAAACCTCCACCTTCATGATGGCGAGTTCCACGGGGGTCTTGTGGGCAAGGATACCCGCAAAACCGACAAGACCCGCCCGCTCCACCGCATCCATGCCTGCTACACGCCATGCTTCAATATGGGCGTTGAAGCCGATGAAAACGGCTGCCAGACCCACGAAAGAATGCAGCGCGGCCACCAGCTGCGGCATTTCCGTCATCTGCACGCGCTGCGCCACATAGGTTCCCAGCACCGCGCCGACCGCAATCATGACGATGATGACAAACCAGTTTTCGACACCGGGGCCGAAAATGGTGGCGATGACGGCCAGCGCCATGCCGACGATGCCGTACCAGATGGCGCGTCTGGCGCTTTCCTGACCGGAGAGGCCGCCCAGCGAAAGGATGAAGAGAACAGCCGCAGAGATATAGGCCGCCGAAACGATTCCGATTGTCATGTTGATCTTCCCCTACCCGCTCAAGACTTCTGGAACATGGCGAGCATGCGCCGTGTCACGAGGAAGCCGCCGACGATATTGACCGTCGCAACCAGCACGGACAATGCGGCTAGGATCACCACGAGCCAGTTACCCGACCCGACCTGCAGGAGTGCACCGAGAATGACGATGCCGGAAATGGCATTGGTCACGGCCATCAACGGTGTGTGCAGCGAATGCGAGACATTCCAGATGACCTGGAAACCGATGAAGCAGGACAGAACGAAAACCACGAAGTGGCTCATGACACTGGCCGGGGCAACCGCACCGACCAGCAGAAGCAGCCCCGTTCCCACTGCCAGCAAAATGCCCTGATTTCTGGTTTGCGCCTTGAATGCGGCCAGCTCCTGCGCCTTCTTTTCCTCAGCCGTTGGCTCCTTGACCTTGGCTTTGGGCTTGGCCGCAGCAATGGCCTGCACCTTCGGCGGTGGTGGAGGGAAGGTAATCTCGCCCTCATAGGCAACCGTCGCACCCCGGATGACATCGTCTTCCATGTTGTGGACGATCTTGCCATCCTTGCCGGGTGTCAGGTCGGCAATCATATGGCGAATATTGGTCGCATAAAGCGTGGATGCCTGCGCGGCCATGCGGCTTGGAAAATCCGTGTAGCCGATGACGACGACGTCGTTGTCGGAGACGACGCGCTGGTCGGCAACGGTCAGATCGCAATTGCCACCGCGCTCAGCAGCGAGATCGATAATGACGGAGCCCGGCTTCATCATTTCCACCATGTCGGACAGCCAAAGCTTCGGCGCATCCCGGCCCGGGATCAGCGCCGTGGTAATGACGATATCGATCTGCGGTGCCAGTTCGCGGAATTTTGCCAGTTGCTTCTCGCGAAACTCGGGCGAAGATGGCGCGGCATAGCCGCCGGTGGCGGCACCATCCTGATGCTGATCGCTGAAATCGAGATAGACGAATTCCGCCCCCATGCTTTCGATCTGCTCTGCCACTTCCGGGCGCACATCGAAGGCATAGGTCACAGCACCAAGCGAGGTCGCCGTACCGATGGCAGCAAGACCTGCGACACCGGCACCAATCACCAGCACCTTGGCCGGCGGCACCTTGCCCGCAGCCGTCACCTGCCCGGTGAAGAACCGTCCAAAATTGTTACCGGCTTCGATCACCGCGCGGTAACCGGCAATGTTGGCCATGGAGGAGAGCGCATCCATTTTCTGGGCGCGGGAAATGCGCGGCACCATGTCCATGGCGATGACATTGGCGCCTGTGCCTTTAGCCTGCTCCAGCAAATCCTTGTTCTGGGCGGGATAGAAGAACGAGATCAGCGTTTTGCCGGCCTGCAAGCGTTCAAGCTCCGCCTGCTCAGGCGGGCGAACCTTGGTAATGACGTCGGCTTCCGAAAACAGCTGATCGGCACTCTCGACCACCGTCACACCAGCCGCGCGATAGGTCTCATCGGAAAAACCCGCATCCACTCCAGCCCCGGTCTCGACAAGACACTCATGTCCCAGTTTCTGTAACTGCAAAGCACTTTCAGGTGTCAGTGCGCAACGGGCCTCTCCCGGATATCGTTCTTTCGGCGATCCAATTTTCATGTCAAAGCCTTGGTAAGATGCCGCCCTGCTCCGCAAAGGAAGCAAACTGGCCAAATGAATACTGATTTGGCAATGAACCTCGTCTTTTTAAAAGCGTCAACTACAGCTACGGGGCATAGGCGTCGCAAGCGTGCGTTATTTTTACGCAGTTGGAGGTCGAGGACTGAAGTCCAGGCGTTTCGGCGGTGAGGTCTAAGAGATTTTACTTTGATGCATGAACACCGTTACATGTGCGAGGCAACGGCAGTGCTCAACATGGGTGACAACTCATTTCGTCATCCTGAGTGCGCCGAGGATGGGAGGATTATTGCATGAAGATTACCGCAATCGAGACCTTGCGGACGGAGGAGTTTGCGAATGTGTTATGGGTGCGGCTCCACACCGACGCCGGGCATATCGGGCTTGGAGAAACCTTTTACGGCGCTGGGTCAGTAGAAGCGCATATTCACGATATCCTCGCCAGTCGTCTGCTCGGGAAAGATCCGTTGCGCATCGAAGCGCTTTCTCGAGAGCTTGTGAATCTGCCGATGGCACAAGCATCAACCGGGGCGGAATACCGGGCGGCGTCCGCAATCGATCTTGCGCTGTGGGACATTTTCGGAAAGGTCTGCGACCAACCTGTGCATCAGATGCTTGGCGGCCTGTGTCATGACCGTATTCCCGTTTACAACACTTGCGCCGGTTACGGCTATGTGCGCTCCAACAAGATCAAGCCTGTCGATACGTGGAACTTTCGTGATGACCCGGAAGGTCCCTATGAAGACCTCAGGGGCTTCATGACCGACGCGGGCGCGCTCGCCGAAAATCTGCTTGAGCAGGGTATTTCCGCGATGAAGATTTGGCCATTCGACCCCGCCGCCCTTGAAAATGACGGTCGCTACATCACCGCCGAGCAATTGCGGACGGCCATTAAGCCCTTCGAGCAAATCCGCAAACGGGTGGGCGATCACATGCGTGTCATGGTCGAGTTTCACAGCCTCTGGAACCTGCCGACGATCAAAAGGATCGCGCGCGAGTTGGAGGCATTTGACCCCACTTGGTACGAAGATCCGATACGGATGAACTCCGTTTCGGCCCTGTCCGAACTCGCAGCGTCCACCAGCGTGCCGATCTGCGCATCCGAAACTCTGGGCTCCCGCTTTCCCTACAAGGACATGCTGGAAGCCGGTGCTATCGGCATTGTCATGACCGATCTGGTCTGGACAGGCGGTTTGACCGAAGGCCGCAAGATCGCCTCGCTCGCCGATACCTACCACCGCCCCTATGCCCCGCATGATTGCACGGGACCTGTTGCCTACGCAGCGGCGGTCCATTCGTCGTTCTCTCAGACCAACACGATGATTCAAGAATCTGTGCGGGCTTTCTATACGGGATGGTATAGCGAGCTGGTGACGAATGTTCCCGTGATCGAAAATGGCTATGTCCTGCCGATGGAAGGACCGGGACTTGGCACGGAATTGCTGCCGCAGCTATTCGAACGCCCGGACCTGACGGTTCGCCGCAGTTCACTTTGAGGAGGATACTATGAACACCCCTGGAATTTTCGATCTTTCCGGAAAGACCGCCTTGGTCACCGGCTCGTCTCGCGGGCTTGGGAGAGCCATGGCGGAAGGACTTGCCAATGCCGGTGCAAGCATTCTCGTCAACGGAACAGATGCGGTGCGCGTGGCCGAAACCGTTACTTGGTTCAAAGACGCGGGCCATTCTGCAGACGCTGCGGCTTTTGACGTGACCTCAGAAGCATCCATCCTCGAAGCCTTCGCACGCTTTGATGCAGATGGGATCAACATCGACATTCTCGTCAACAATGCTGGCATCCAGTTTCGCAAACCCATGATCGAGCTGGAAACGGCTGACTGGCAGCGGGTGATCGACACCAATCTGACCAGTGCTTTCGTGATTGGTCGGGAAGCAGCGAAACGGATGATCCCTCGCGGTTACGGCAAGATCGTCAATATCGGCTCCCTGACAAGCGAACTCGCCCGCGCAACCGTGGCGCCCTATACCGTTGCCAAGGGCGGCATCAAAATGCTGACCCGCGCCATGGCCGCCGAATGGGCGCAACACGGCATTCAGTCGAACGCAATCGGCCCCGGTTATATGCTGACGGATATGAACCAGGCGCTCATCGACAATCCGGAATTCGATGCCTGGGTCAAGGCAAGTACACCGTCGAAGCGCTGGGGCAAGCCTGAAGAACTGATCGGCACAGCCGTCTTCCTGGCGTCTTCAGCATCCGACTACATCAACGGCCAGATCATCTATGTCGATGGCGGCATGCTCGCTGTTCTCTAAGCGGTTTGCAAAACACGTCGAGAAAAGGAACCACGCGAGGCGTCGTTATCGACGCCTTGAGCCGCTGTCATCCTTCACCGGGTCGCCGGCTCAGGCTGCCGCTTGGGCTGGCGGTATGGTTTCGGAGGCGTCGCGCCTGCAATCGACTTGTAGATTTCAGCCGTCCTCAGGCCAATCGTCCGCCAATCGTATTTCGACATGATGCGCGAGCCGTTCAGGCGAGATGCGCGGGCAGCGGATTTGTTTTCCATTTTGGTTTGCAGCGAGTTCGACAAAGCGTGGATGTTGCCGAGCGGGAAGTATGAGGCGTCATCCAGAGCCAGAGCAAGATTGGCTTCGATGTCACTGGCCAGAACCGGCAGCCCATGCGCCATGGCCTCGAGAAGCGCAATCGGCATGCCTTCATGGCTGGAAGGCAGAACAAAAAGCCCGGCATTTGCAAAGAGACTGGCGAGTTTACGACCGGACTGAACCCCTGTGAGAACAACATTCGGATTGTCGTTGGCGCGCGCCTTGAGCTCCGTGACATAGCCGCTTTCCAGATCGCCGCCACCGACGAGAACGAGCTTTGTGCCTTTAAGATTCGTGCGAGCGAAGGCTTCGACCAGATCGAGCTGGCGTTTTTCGGCAACCAGACGGGCGACGAGCAGGATGTAGCGTCCTTTTTCCAGCCCGAATTCACCGAGAACGCTATCTTCCAGATTGCGCGTATCGACTTTCACACCGTTCGGAATGAAATGCACGGGCGCCTGAAAATCCTTCTGCATCCTGTCGGCAATATGTTTGGCAATAGCGATACGCGCATGCGAGAACCGCATTCCGGCCCATTCGCCAAGCTGCAAGACGCGCTTTTCAAACGAATTCCATTTCTCTCGGTCGTAGTCATAGCCATGATGAGTAAAGACAACGCGCAGGCCCAGTATGCGTGCCAGCGGCGCCACCAGCGACGGCCCAACCGCGTGAATATGGACGATATCCGGGTGCAGAAACCGTGCTTTCACCAAGGCAAGGGCGGTATGAAAAATCGCCTCGAAACGGGTGCTGCGTGGTGCCCATAATGGATGAACGGTGATACCGCGCCAGATGTAAGGCTTGGTGTCGGCTACATAGTTCTTGCGGGCAAAGACATGCACATCCGCACCCAGATCGACAAGGTTGGAAACCAGCTGCTCGACATGGGTTTCGACCCCGCCCTGCACGTCCGGAATGCCGCGCAGACCGATCATGCAGATGCGCATTTGATCGAGCATCCGCTTATCTTCATCCCGGCGATCAGCGGTATCTTCCACCTCAAGTGCAGGCTGATCGTCTTGCGTGTGACCGTAATCCATAACCCGCTCCTAATTACATTAGAACATTAGGATATAATAACTTAAAATGAGGATTAGGCTAGTGGGGTCGCAACATCACCCTTTTGAACTCACCGACATAGTAAACGGCGTGGCTGTGGAAACCCGTCTTCTAGACGGCTATCTTCGACTCAGTATTATCCTCACGCCTAATAAACCTATACCCAAGGTTGATCATTGACTTCTCCAAATACTCGTAGACGAAGACTGAGATAAGGATGGTGAGGACGAGGCTGGTAATCCCTATGGGTAGGTCCGCCCATGTGCCCGTAAGCGGCAGGAACGCAAAAACCAGAAGTGTCGCGATGCCGTGGAACAGATAGATCGAATAGCTGAGCGCGCCGAGCCATGAGAGCAGCGGGTGGTTTGGCGTTCCCGTTTTGACCGAAAACACGAAGACACAAAGTGCGGCGACATAGCTGGTCAGGATCGGAACAGACCCGACCAGAAAGAAACCATCCTGCCGCGACAGGGAGAATTCCCCGATTGTCAGAAGAATAATGGCCTGCGTGAGCAGCACGCCTATTGCGCCGAACTTAGCACCCGCAAGCCTGTCGATCAGCGTCATCCGCAGCAGCAAGCCGAGATAGAGAAAGGAAACGTGCAGGCTGATATATTGAACGGGCAGCGATATCCCGTAGGATCGCAACGGAATGGGAATGGCGGTGGCCAGCGCGAGCAATATGGCGAAGAGCGCAATAATCGCGGGCCGATAAAGCGCGCCCAATGCAAAAAGGCCTGCGGACAGGGCGTAAAATACCAGTTCGATGGTGAGGGTCCAGTAAGCGCCGGACATCCATGGCTGCCGGAATGCAGCTGGCAGCATCGTCATATTCGCCAGAAATGTGGGCAGCGACGGCATTTGCCCGTGGAAGAGTGACGCAGCCGCCAGACAGAAAAGCGCCAGCCACATGGCGGGGAAAAGCCGGAAAAATCTCGATATTGCAAAGCGATGTAGCGGATAACTTCCCTTGATGCTGAAGGGAACGACGAACCCGCTGATGAGAAAGAACAGGACCACGCCAAACCGACCGGCATCGAAATATGAGACGCTGGACGAGGCAACATGGACCGCGACACCCTGCTGATCCGTTGCCTCCCGAATGATGTCGCCGAAGAAGTGCTGAACCACCACTGCAAGGGCGGCAATTGCACGAAGGGCATCAATGTTTTCATATCGGTTCGCCGGTCTTCGAGCAGTGCCTTGATCGAGAACGACCGTGACCGGCACTGGCGACCCACTGGATGTAACGTCTGAAGACTGCATCGAACCACACCTCTCCGCTGTATCGGACCGCGCACTGGATTGGATCCGGCATTTGCAGATTTAGTGTATTGCAGTAAATTCTAAAATAACTAATTCCCCTCTACGATTGCATGGATGTTGACGCGGCCCTTGAATATCGGCGCGTAAACATCTGAAATGCCGACGAACCGGCTGAATTCAACATTGCACGGGTCTGGAAATGCCAATTTTCTTACGGAATTTTCTGTTCAAAATTTTCGGCGCTGCAATCCTGTTCAGCGTCTGGGCCAAGCATCGCTTGATGGGGTATCGCAAGCCCAACACAGTATCGGCAGACGACCGCGATGCCCGGATCGACTACGTCCATGATGTCATGCAATCATGGCTCAGGTTTTTGCCTGCGGATGTTTCGGTCAAAAACCGTGCGGTGCTGGAGCTTGGACCAGGGTCATCGCTGGCGACGGGCGGGCTTTTGCTTGCCCATGGCGCGAAGTCCTATACGGCAGTGGATGCCTTCAGACTGGCGGTGGGCGAGACCGGAGACTTTAGACGCGATGCGATTGCGCGTTTCAATGGCACGATGCAGCCTGATGACATCAAAGCAGCCAATGCCGTGCTAGACGATTTTTCTCCGCCTTTTCAATATCATGTGGATGCCAGCTTCGACATTCCGGCCATCTGCAAGGGGCAGACATTCGACCTTATCCTCAGTTGCGCCGCCTTCGAGCATTTCGATGCCATCGAGACGACCATAGATGGCCTGACCAAGGTCGCGAAAAGCGGCTGCGTCAGCCTGCATATCGTCGATCTTCAGACACACACCAACGCCATCCGCCAACGCGATCCCAACAACATCTACCGATTTTCGGACTGGTTCTATTCGCTACTCGCTTTTCCCGGCCAGCCGAACCGCAAACGTCCCATCGATTATGTCAGGGCATTCGAGCGCAATGGCTGGGTGAGTGTTGAGGTGATTGCGGCAAAATCGATCCCAGAAGATCAGCGCAAGATGCTGACGGCGGGCCTTGCAGATCGGTTTCGTTCGCCGGACATGGATATGCATATGCTGGATGCCGTCATCATCAGCCGGTATCCTTGAAGCCTCAAGGCCGAACGCCGAGTTCGCGGTAAAGCGTCGTCGTGCGGTCCAGATAGGCAGCCTGCGAAAAATCCTGCTGCACCCAGGCACGACCGCGAGCGCCCATATCCCGGCGCGCGTTTTCTGACAGATGGCTCATGGAGTTCAGCACCCGGGCCAGACCCTGCGGATCGGATGGCTGCGCAATCAGCCCGGTCTCACCGTCTTTGATCAATTCTGGAATACCGCCGATATTGGTGCCGATAACAGGGCGACCAAGCGCATAGGCTTCAAGCAAACTCACAGGCGCGTTTTCATACCACTCGGATGGCAGCACAAGAGCCTTAGCGCCAGCAATCGTTTCATGCAGCGCCCGTCCCGTCATGTAGCCCAGAAACTCCACATCCGCACCGACCTCCTGCGCCAATGCACGAAGTGCTGCCTCGTCCGGCCCAGTGCCAGCAATGCGAAGACGTTGCCCGGAGAGACCCGCCGCCTTGATCAGCGTCGCGATGCCCTTTTCAGGTGCCAACCGCCCGGCAAACAGGAAATAGTCGCCTTCATCGACCGAAACGGGATGGTCGGTGATCGACTGATCGACGAAGTTTGGAATATGGACAAGCTGCTCGCTCGGCCAACCCCATTCCATGAGTTTGGCCTGATAGAACCGGCTGGGGACGATGATCTTGTCCAAATGGTTGCGATAGAGGCCGAGCGTGCGGTGAACCGCCGTCTCCACCATCACAAGGCCGCTCAGCGCAACGGATTCCTTCATGCAGCGATTGACGAGCACGTTGTATATTTTGCCGCCCTTGCATTTCTCACAGATGCCCTGCGGCGATAGCATCTTATAGGCCGGACAGGCCAGTTTCAGGTCATGCGCCGTCAGAACCGTCGGTATTCCCCTTTTCTTCAGAAGCGGAAAAATCGAAGGGGAAATATGGTGATAGACATTGTGAGCATGGGCGACATCTGGGCGCACCGCATCGATCAGACGGTTCAAATGGGCGCGCGCTTTTCTTGAATAAATGACCTCGAGACTATGCTCGACCTTGGTCATCAAGCCGCTTTGGCGACCGAACTCGATCTCGGGAATGAAATAGGATGACCAATCCGAATTCAGATTGTTGGGATGCTGCATGGAAAACGGCACCGCCTGCCAGCCTGCACGCTCGAACATATCCATCTGATCGAGAAAGATCGCCTCTGCGCCGCCACGACGGTAGAAGTAATTGTTGATTGCAAGCAGCGTCCCTCCCATCCTCTGGCGTTCCTATTCTGCAATGTGCTGAAGGGCGTCACGCACGGGCAAGACAAGACAGCCCTTTGAGACGGCGTAATGAACAAGCGTGGCGAAGGTTTCACGCCGACAGCCATAGGGGGTCGGCGTTTCGCTCACATCATGCGTGAAGAAAATCAGCCAGCCCGGCTGCGCAAGCACGGCATCGATCTGACTGGTGAGAGCCAGAGCATCGCTTTCCGGCTGCCTGATCTCCATGCCCCAGAGATAGGAGCGATTGACCACGCCGCGATTGATACGATCTCCACCACCGCGCGCTGTCGTATAGCGCTTCGCAAAGGCCTGCCGATGGCGAAGGGAGCCTTGATTATAGGGATAGGCAAAGTTTCGTCTCCCGATGTTGGGATCGAAGCTGTCCAGCATGTCCCTGTTGCGGTCGAGATCGTGGTCCAGCGCCGCGCTCGACAGGGTACGCACTGCCCTGTGCGCGAAGGTGTGACATCCAATTTCGTGACCGGCATCCGCAAGCAGCTTGCAGCCTTCAGCCGATATCAGTTCGCGGTCCGGCTCCTTGTTACCCAACAGACCACCCGCGATATAGAACGTTCCCCTGACGCCATATTCGTCAAGAATGCGTGCGCCTGCGGAATGCGCCGTTTCTGGAACGTCGTCGAAGGTGAAGGACACGATGGGGCGCGTGCACTTCACGTTCAGTGTGGAAACGGGAAAGGCGCGGACGGCCCGCTCCGCGACGCGATCCCGCACATGCTGCAGCTTCGAAACAGCCTTAGACAGCAACGGCATGTTTCCCCTCCCACTCGGCTTTTCGTTCTTCCACAAGGTTCATGCGCGACTGCATTTCCAGACCGAAAATGGAGACCAGCAGGAAAAAGCAGATCGGACTGCCGCTCTGGAAAAAGATAACTTCGAGACAACCGGCATAGATGACGTAGAGCCAGACGCGCATGAACAGGCGCGACAGCGCCGGGCTATTCGGAGTAGGCCCAAGCCGCCCCACCGCGCGCAAAGGCACGAAAATGACCAATGCGATAGTCAGGAGAAACCCCGGAATTCCTGTCGTCAGCAGCGCATCGACATAGGCATTATGCCCGTTGAATGCCTTCACCGCCCATGTTTCCAGACCCGCCGAACTCTGCGTGATATCAGAGGTTTGCCAGAAACCCTGAAAGCCGTATCCGAGAATGGGCGACTGGGTAATGGCGTCGAAGGCGATCTTCCAGATGTCGGTTCTGTTGGTAAATGTGGGATCGACCCCGAGTGCCGCGATCAATCCGCGAAAGCCTTCAGACTGTGCAGCACCGAGAGCCAGAAGGTTGAAGGCCAGAATACCGCCGACTGCAATGGGCCATCTGGTCCAGCGGAATTTCTCGAAGACCCATTGCAGACCAAGGATCAGCGGCAGCATGGCGGTCGAGGATTTACCGCCCGTCTGAATGAGGAAGAAGACGGACAGGACGATGACCGCGATCCCGCTCTTTTTGTAACCGACGCTGCGAAAATAGAGACCAAAGAACGCGGCCACCAGCATGACGGCGGCGGCCAGATTTTTGTGGGAATATTGCCCTCTCCAGAAGCCCGCATTCATGGGCTCGATCAACTCGTCCGCCTGATGGATCGACAGCCTTGGCAGAAAAATCACGCCAAAATAGGCCATTCCAAGCGTAATGGCCGTTCCGATCAACATCAGCCGTGCGAACTGCTGTTCGGAACGCGGAAGCAGCAGGAACATGCCCGCATTGGCGCAAGTCAATATGGCAAGGATCGTTCTTTTGATCCCATCTACCGGATAATGCGAAAGAGCAGACGAGATCAGGAACCATGAAAACAGGGCAATAACGAGCCATTGCGGCTGGCATATTCGCGACCGCAGGGGGTGGGTAAGCGCGGCATAGACCGTCAGCAACGTCAAAACGAGGAAGGTCAGCTGGTTGATGAGATTGGAGCCGCCAGTGGCGTCCGACCCGCTCGCCTCGACGCTGACCAGATCCACAAAGGGATTGGTGGTGATCCAGAAAAACAGGAAGAGGCCCATGAAGACCAGCGTTCTGACCTTGGCCTGAAGCCCTGTTCCGTCCACCCCCAACGCCGCCGCTTTCTGCATCAGCTTACTCGCTCAAAACGCCAATTGTTTTGTTTGAGAACGATGAAGAGACGTGTTGCCAGAACGGCGATGACGCCGAGGATCAGGCCAGCGAGAACGCCACCAATGGCAAGAAGTAATGTTGGCGGTGGCCAGCTGCGCTTTTCCGGTGGCACGGGTTCTGTGACGATACGCAGGTTGGAGACACTGATCTGCTGCTGCTCGCTGGTTTCCCCAACGCGTTTCAGGAACGTATCGTAAAGTGCGGATTTTGCCTGGCTGTTGCGCTCCAGCTCCTGCAACTGAACCTGCGCGCTGTCATCGGTGGAGACTCGTTTCTGCGCTTCTTCCAGCTGGGTGCGGAGCGTCGCAACGGAATTTTCCGCCTGATTGAGATCGACCTGAATGGTCTGTAGCGACCTCTCGGTCTCCCGCGCCATTTCAGCCCTTAGCGTACCGAGCTGTGCACGCGCGCTGACAAGCCTTGGATAACGTGTGCCGTAAGTCAGCGCCAGTTCCTCATATTGCTGCTTCAGCACGCTATATTGCGACCGAAGCGCAATCAGCGTCGGCGAATCCAGCGTGTCGGAAGGCGTTACGCCATCGGCGGCCGGTTGGCTGAGACGGCGGTAACGCGACTGAACGTCTGACAGCCGCGACGATGCCTCGTTCAAAAGCGTGTTCAGTTGCGAGACGCTCTGAATATTAACGGAGCCCGTGCCGCCGAGATTTTGAAGATTGTTATCCTGACGGAACTGCACGACGGCATTTGCAGCCTGCGTTGCCGCCTGCCTCAACTCCTCAAGCCGGTTGGAAAGAGCCTGGCTTGCATTTCTGGCAAGGTCGGTCTGTGTTGCCTCCAGCTCTTCCCGGAAAGACTGAGCCAGTGTCGAAAGAACACTGACTGACCTGCCGGAATCCCGGGTCCAGAGGCTGATGGAGACCAGATAAGTGCCGCCTTGTCGCGCGACCTTGATGCGCTTGGCAAGGTTGCGCATGGCAACGACCACGCCATCATCTGCGGGGGCTGGGCTTGCCGGTTTCAACCAGCTGAACAGCCCTTCCTCGGTATCGACGGCGGAATTGAATTCCGGCAACTGCTGAAGATTCTCGAGCTCGACGGTCCGTCGCAGGACATTGCCGGAGGTGATCAGCAGCAGCTTGCTGGAAATATCCAGAATTTGCGCATCGCTTTGAATATTGGGCGTCGTCAGTTCATTTGGCACCACCTGCCCCGTGGGCGGCGGCAGGAGAATGTCCATGCTGGATGTGTAACGCGGCTTCACCGCCATGCCAAAACCAACCGCAAGCACACCACCAAGAAGTGCAAAAATAACGATAGACAGCAGGCCACGCCGGAGCCAGATCAGCAGTTTTGCAGGCGTTATCAGGGGTTCGGCAGTGGTCGAACCGCGTGGGTGAACGCTTACGCGAGGCGCTGAATCGTCAAAAACGGGTTTCGCCCGTTTCTCGGCTGGGTACTCGTACATGCGCTACCGTAACCCCTATATCAATCAAAACGAAACGTTTTTAGTATATACGATCTTACTAAATCACATAGTCCGCTGATAAATAGTTTACAGCACGTCTATTTTTGCGGCATGGAGATGAACCGTATGAGCAGCAGCGACAAAAAGGACAAGCCACGGTTGATCGGCATGCTGCTGTCCTACAGCGCATCCTCGGCCAGCCTGTTGATTGCCAATGCGGCGCAGCTCGTCACCTTCGCGATTCTTGCACGCTCATTCGGTGCGGAGGAGTTCGGGCGCTATGTCTCTTTCATCGCCATCACCAGCATCGCCGTGCATCTATGCGGCCTTGGTGCATCGGAATGCCTTGTGCGCCGCGTGCCGCAAGACCCCAGCTGTTTTCCGCGCATTTTCGGCCACAACCTCATCCTTACCTTCGTCAGCGGTGCAGTTCTGGTGGCGCTCGGCACCGCCATATTGCCGGAGTTCATAAGCTTTGGCGAAACGACCAGCCAAAGCATTCTGACCACCTTTCAGCTGGTGCTGACCAATGTCGTGCTGGTGCGGCTGATCATGCTCGGCGAAAGCATTTTTCTCGCCCATGGCAAATACGGCGCCGCCAACGCTTCCGTCGTCGGCTTCGCTTTCATTCGCACGGTTACGGCAGCGCTGGCATGTTTTGCCTTCCATGTTTCAACGGTTGAAAGCTGGGCGACGTGGCAGCTTGCGGCCCATCTCATCACACTCATTCTTTATGCCTTCATCGCGTTTCGCATCGGGCGTCCCAAATATGTCATCGAGCGAGACGAAATCCGGCTTGGGCTCCTGTTCGCGACGCCGTTTATTTTCCGCGCTATCCGTCAAAATGTCGATTTGCTGGTGCTTGGCTTTGTGGCCGGTGCCGAACTGGTGGGCAGCTACGGGGTTGCGCGACGGATCACAGACAGCAGCTACATGGCCATCGATGCGCTGAACCGACTGGTTTATCCACGCCTTGCCGTGGCCAGTATGACCGGCATTCACAACGCCTTTCGCCTGACAATCCGTATTCTTGGCGTGGCTCTCGCGCTTGGCCTAACGGCGGCCATAGTGATTTACGTCTCCGCCTTCTTCATGCCTTTGATCTTCGGCCCGGAATATGTCTCCCTGCCGCATTTCCTGCGGATCATGGCGTGGCTCATCGTTCTGGTCGCCGTCTGGTCCATCGCCGTGGATTTGCTTGGCGCGGCTGGTCGGCATTCGTCGCGCGCATGGGTTTTGAACCTGTCCAACGGCATCGGCGCGATCCTTATCGGAGCCGCCGCCTGGGCCTGGCCGCCCTATGGCATTTTCATCGCAGGTTACATGATTGAGCTGAGCATCGTCGTGGCGGCATGGATCGTCGTCAAAGTCCATGTCACCCGCTCACTGGAGAAAAGTCGGGAGGTCCAGCCATGACACCAGATAACGCCACCAAGATCAGACCTGCGGAACCGGCTGACGTTCCCCAAATCGCCGACCTGTTTGCCAGCGTATTTCGAAAACGCACGAAGCCGGACAAGGCCGACCTCAGCGCCTACATGTCGCAACTTCTGTTTTCGCACCCAAACTACACGCCTGAAAACGGCAGCATGGTATCCGTCGATCATGTCGGCAATGTTAAAAGCGCACTGACGACCTTGCCACTTTCCTATCGCATCGGCGAGGAAAGGGTTATCGCACGCCTGGCCTGTACCTTTATGGCCGCAGAGGATGCCAATCCGCGCGGCATAGCGTCGCTCATTTTTCAGCTGCGGCCACGCGCAAACCAGATCAGCTTTTCCGATAGCGCCGCCCCTGTCAGCATTTCCCATCTGAAGGCCATTGGCGGCACAGAACTGCCGGTCCAGGGCCTGAGGTGGTACAAGCTTTTCAAGCCTTTACCCTCTGCGTTGGGCTATATCCGGCGTCGTATCTCGCACAAATATCCATTCATTCTGAGCGCAGGCGCGCTGCATGAACCTGTCACTCTTGCAGGGACGACAACGTCGGCAGGATATAGCGCCTCGCAGGCAACGCCTGCTGTCTTCGCACAATACGCCAATCGTTTCCTCAGCAGCTACGTGGTCGCACCGGTCTACACATCCGAGGAGATTGAGTGGACGATCAAGGCATCAAGCGGTCCAAGTGGCCGTGGCAAGCTCGCTCTTGCACAGGTGCATGACGAAAATGGCGATATCTGCGGCGTCTTCTCTTTCGCCGGCGCGCGCGGTGGTGAAGCGCAAATCCTCGACTTTCTAGCGCATGATGGCAAACAGGACGCGGTGTTGGAGACCGCTTTCGCGGCACTGAAAGAGGCTGGCTTCGCCTTCGCTTCCGCCCAGCTTAGACCGGAAATGATACCGTCCTTGTCGAAATATAACGGCATCTGGTATCGGCACGTTACCGGCGTTTCCGCTTCCTCCCGCTCCTCTGAATTCAGGCAGGCCATGCTCAGCGGCCAGGCCTATATTGGCGGCATCGCCGGTGAAAGCTGGAGCCGTCTGGTGCGGGATTTTTATTGAGTGATTTTTTCGAGAAGAAAATAAGTGGTCGGCCCTTGAGGCGTATCATTGGTCAGCGTCACCGCCTCCCCGCCTGCGGAACTAATCACCGGCGGATAAACTCGCCCATCCAGACCGACCGGAGAAATCCTGAAAGCACCGGTGGCTTTGAACGTCAGGCCAATCTCCATTCGACGGATCATGACCGGGAGACGCCCAAAATTCTCGATGACCCGTTCATCCGCATCTCGAAACGTCATGCCCGTATTGTGAGCATCGGAAGCCATTATCAGCAATTGTCTCTTGCTGCTTTCCAGCGGCAGGTCATCCAGCGATGACATCGCAAACAACCCACGCCCATCTGCCGTTTGCACAGTGGCAAAGCCAAGATCGACTGGCGTATCGATCTTGTCGAAGGCCAGAGCCTCGGTCTTGGGCGAGCGTAGCGCAAGGCTCTTCTCCGGCGCGTCTAGCTGTACCTCGCCGGTCTGACTGACTAGATGTCCCTGATCGAGATCGGTTGGGTGGACAGCATCCAGGGTGCCCGCCTGTTTCAATTGTGCGACGATTTGCATCGGCGTCTGGCCACTGCGCAAGGGTTGAACAGCGACAGTACCATCTCCACCCTTCGCGGCCTGAAGTCCCATTGCGCCGACCAATCCGAGCCGGGTCAACATCTCCGGCTCCATATCGTTGATTCCATCAGGCAAACCGGCCCGACCATCGACAAGAAACGGGATGAGAAGCGAGGCAGCTGTCGCATCGCCCCTTCGAAAGACGAGCGCGCTCAATGTTTCCCCGGCACGCGCGACGGGATCGAGCGCGATGGCATAGGGAAGCATCTGTTTTTTATGCGGAACATCTTCGCCATAAGACAGGATGATGGGACCGTGGGCATGCCTGCACAACACATCCCAATCCTGCAAAGCAGCGAAGGCAGGCGCGGCAAGCCCTGCCTCATATCGATAAGGGCTCCAGAACAGATGGTCATACTCGGTCACAAAAAACGGCCGCCCCAGCCAACGCGCAGCCCCTATGGTTCTGAGATAAAGAAGGCCGTCTTCCAGAGAGCTTTTGCCCTGAATGCTGGTGCCCGATGCATAGGAATCGACCCAATCCTGATAGGTGTTCATTGCCACCGCATCCTGAATGCTGCGGGTAATCCCGGTCTGGATCGTCGGCCAATTGTTATAGGGAAGGATGATGCCCCGAAAACCGAGGTCCCGAAGCGCCTTTGTCATCCGCCCTGTGGCCTGTTGTTCCACATCGATGAAAAAGGATTGCAGGTCGCGTATCCGCTCACTGCGCTCGTAACGATTGGTCGGCAGGGCTATAGAGCGGTTGAAAAGATCGCCGCTCGTGACCCACCATCCCCACTTCGCAGCAAGCGCTTCGGTCGTGCCGTATTTCTTGAAAAGCCAATCGTTGAACAGCGGTTTCAGGCGCTCGGAAAACACGCTGCCCCGCACATTCTCCTGCATCATGGAATCGAACTCCAGACCGTTCTCGTTGAACGGCACGATTGCGACGAGAGCTGGATCACGGATGGGGGCGACACGGGTGTAAGGATTGACCTTGGCCAGAACGAGCTGCTGGAACTTGAGCCAATGCTCAAAATCCGCATCATCGATTTGAACACCCAGCTTCAGATCACCCTTCACCTCCCAACGATCATCAAAGCCGCCAAAGGCTCCGCGCGATGAGCTGAGCCCGTCCATGATCCAGTAAATACCGTTCCTCTTCAAGGCAGCCATGAGATAATGGATACGGTCGAGAACCTCCGAATTAAAATCGAAATCCGTCGTACGTCCTTCCATCAGCGCTGCATCGACATAGTGAAAACGCGCAATGTTATAGCCGTGCATCTTCAGTTGCGCCGCATATCGATCCGCCGTTGCATGATCGGGAAACCCACCGGATGCGGGGCTCCATGCAAGAGAGGCGCAAAGGAAGCGCTGAGATGTCTCACCGTCGCCAGCCTTCGCCAGTTTCCCGGCTGAATTGATAACAATCCGGCTAGCGTCATCGATAGGCGGACTAGGAAGTATGGTGGAGAAATCGAGCGGACTGCCGGGCTGGACTTCCAGCGACACCTCCCGCACCGGCAGCCATGCAGCCGCACGAACCTGCTGGCAAAACAGCAGGCAGGCGACGAGGCTGGCTAAAACGGTATGCTTCATTGCGACTTCAGAAGTTTGCTTTCAATCCACTGATCCGGCGGCTGGCGAGAGCCGAAGAAGCCGAGCGGCAAGGCCGCGGCATGGAAGCACCAAGCAACAACGGCATAAAACCCCAAAGACAGGCTTTTCTGCTTGATGCTCATGAGAACGACCGGGAGCAGAAGGGCAACGAGGAATGCGATGAAGCCGGAAGCACTGAAAAAGCCTGCAATCAGACACACCAGCAATATGGCCCACCACAGATAAACACCGAACCACAGCCGTATCTCGGAAAGCTCATTGATCAAAGCTTTCAAACGCGACTGTTCCGACCCGGCCCGCAAAAGCTCTCCAACCCCACGAAGATATTTCGAGGACCAGCGGCGCGTCAGCAGCACATAGGAATTGATGCTGTGGCCGAAGTGATCGACAAAGCGGCGATCCAAACGGTAAAGCGCCCAACCGCGCATGCGCAGACGCTGGCCCAGATCGAACTCCTCATAGCCGTGAAGATTCCGATCCGAAAAATATCCCACCTCTTCAATCGCCGCGCGGCGATAAAGCCCGCCGCCGTTCAGACGATCAAGAACACCGCTGCGATTTTCCGGCGCGTTTCGCTGCACTCGTCGGGTGAATTCGAGATTGTCGAGATTGACCTCGTTGACATGCCCACTCACGCCCGCGACCTTCGGGTTGTCATTCAGATAGTCCAAAGCGGCGGGCAAAAACGCCGCATCCAGCAGCATGTCGCCATCCATCAGGCAGACAAATTCGCCTTTGCTGTACTGAAATCCAAGCTGCGGACCAATGCCGCAGCTTGCTTTGGCAGGCGCTTCGATCTGCGCGATAATGACGGGATAGCCGAAGGCGATCTCGACAGTCCTGTCCCGCGAGCCGCTATCGGCAATGATAATCTCGCCGTCCATGCCCTGCAAAGCAGCCATGACGCTTTCGATAGCCGCTGCAATGCGCTTCTCTTCGTTGAGCGTTTTGAGGATGACCGATATCTTCAAACCCGAATCCTGCAACCAGTAAGCGATGGCGTAAAATTACACTCTGTAGCCGGAATGTATATACGAGTTTGCTTAAATGATTAACAATGGTTGCGCAGTCGTGCCTGCTTAATCGGCAGCGTGCCACAAGCGATCCGCAAAAAATCTCTGGCGGGTGATGGCCATGATCGCCGCGTGCTTCATCGGCAGATTGACGCTCTTCACATGGGAAAAGCCTGATTTCTGGAGATTGCGCAATTGCCGATGATGGTTGCTGCTTGGCTCCTGCACGATAGATTGCGTGCGGGGATCATCCAGAAACATGAAGTGGAGAAGCGAAGGTAGCCATGCGGTGAACCAGTCACGACCACGGCAGGCTTCATCCCCGACGATCACATGGCAGCCTCTGTCGTAATCTCCGGCGTCGCAGAAGGTGCCGACAATATCTTCCTTGGCCCAATAGACTTCGAAATAGGCGAATGCCTTATCATCGAAACGGCCAATCAGCGGCATGATGTGCGGATCGGCAAACATGCCCTCCAGATAGCGGCGGTGCCTGTCTTCGTCGCCAGCCTCGTGCCAGAACTCGTTGACCCGTGGATCATTCATCCAGCGATGCACGCTGGGCAGATCGTCAAGCGTGGCCAAATCAAGCGAAAACACGCCACCTAACCAGGGAATATAGCGAGCGTAGACGGTTCCCTTTTGTTTAGGTGGCCGCAACGGATGCGCTATCCTGCCATCGAAAATATCATGCCGTGGAAAAGCGGCTGGGGCAGACGACGTCCACAAGCCGGTGGTCTGCCAGAACATATCCGCAAGCACCACCAGCTCCGTAGCCGACGCATTCTCCTGCAGCCAAATTCCTTTGCGGGATAGCTCATCGCGAAAACCGAACCACGCCTCATCCCTGAGCACCAAAGATTGAAGCGCGGGCAGTGAAGAAAACAGATACTCGAAAACGGCACTCACCAACCGCCAGCGGCTATCCAGATCGCTTGAAATATCGACAAGCTCAATATGCGCATGAGAACCGCTCAGTGTGAACCTGAACGTAGCATTGCGCTCTCGCCCAGCAGAGACGGACAGGACAAGATCTTTTCGACGCACCTCGACGGCATGCAGACCGTCGAGGCAGAAGGCTCGATACACGACAGGGCCGGACGCCCAAGCCGAGGGAGGGCGTCCTAGGGTGTTGACGATACCGTGCCGTATGTCACCCTGATGATCCATCAGAAGACTTTCGTTAGCGACACGGCGAAAGTACGACCGCGTCCCTTGTAGTCGAAGATTTCGTTGGCAATCGCTGAACCAACGCTTTGGTCATAAAGAGCTTTTGCCCGGGATCCCCAAATGGTCGTGTATTCGGTGTCAAACACGTTCTGGATACCGAAATTCAACGTAGTATTGGCTGTTTCAAACTTATAGCCACCTGTCAAATCGAAAAGCGTGTAACCATCGATCTTGAAGTTTTTAGCATCGGTCAGATCGAAGATATGTTGCCCGGTGAATTTTAGACTCAGCGCATCATCCGTCCAGCCGACATAACCGCCAAGTTTCGAGACACTGGCATTTTGAACCGTAGCCTTTTCCCAGCCATTAGCGCCTTTCACGTCTGTGCGAACCCACTGTCCCAAAACGCCGACATCGAAGCCGTGGTCGAGTTTCACACCCGCTTTACCCTCGATTCCATAGACGCGCTTGTCATCGTTGGCGACATCGACCGACATGTTTGTTGAGTCGAGGACGATGGATTTATCGGACAGCGAATAATAGGCCGCTGTTTCAAGATTGTAAGTCCCATCGTCAAGACGATAGCCAACCTCAACGGAATTTGTCTTAATTGCCTGAAGAGCTGAATCTGCTACGTTCACACTGTTATTGAGGACGAAGCGTCCACCCACCAGACTGTAATCTCCTGTTCCATAGTATTTTGCTGGATCTGGTAGTTCGAACCCCTGACTAAAATTGGCATAGACTTGTTGAGTGTTGGAAATCTCGTACGTCGATCCAAAATTGAAAAGAAAATCGCCATAGTTGACGCTACCGCCCGGGATAGTATCCGCAGAAGTTGCGATGCCTCTTACGATAGCGACCTGCTGTAATGCGCCGACAAAATCCGAGACCTCTGTGTGAACGAACTGATAGCGGACACCGCCGTTGAAGGTGAGACGATCGGTTGCTTCATAGGATGCTTCTGCAAAACCAGAAACGGTGGATACTTTAATTCCCGGATAAAGTCCTGCTATTCCAATCGTATCAAAATTCAGCCCCCCGCTGGACGCAGCAGTCGCTGAATCGAAAACGTTCTGATGGGATGACAACGAGTCGTGATCCGCATCAATACCGTAAGTAATTTTCAACTTATCGGTTGGCTCTGCCACCAAAGCTGCTTTTACTGAATAGTAGTCCGTATCCTGGGCGCTGCCACCAAAATACGTCCCATAAGGCGCGCCGTTGATGACGGGAAACGGATTGAACTTTATCCGCTCTTTTCGGAAAGCGCCTTGCAGCAACAACTGCTGCCCGAAAAAATCTTCGTCAGTATACGTCGCGTTGAACATCGTACGCTGTGTCCGAGGATTGAAGTCCGATTCATATCCGCTCCGCGTGTCAAACAAGCTTGGATCTACGAAACCAGCCAAACCAGCACCGTAATAAAGACCGTAATCGGAGTCCTGCTTACTATCGTAATACTGCCCCGACAGCTCCAACCTCCGCGTATCGTCGATCTGGAAACCAACGGACCCAAGGAAATCCAAACGCTTATTGAACGCCGTCGACGTCTGAACAATGTCTGGAATAACCATAGTTCCACTACCGTCGTAGTAAGCGCCACTGCGGTTGCCCGCGATGGAGAGACGTGCATCCCAGTTTTCGGCATTATAGGTCATTGCGCCCTTGGCAAAGCGGTCGAAATCCTGGCTTCCGGCAAAGCCGGTTTCCGCGCCGACGGTGACTTCGCTGTGCATGCCGGGTTGGGCATCCTTGCCCTTTTTGGTAATGATGTTGATGATGCCGCCGGTCGCGTTACCACCGTAGATGGCTGTCGCGCCGGACAAGACTTCGATGCGCGCGATATTGAACGGGTCAATCGAGTCGAACTGGCGGCTCAATCCGCGGGCGGAGTTCATGGACACACCATCGATCAGCACGAGAGCCGTACGACCACGAAGATTTTGACCGTAGGAAGTTCGGGCACCGTCGCTGGCTGGGTCGAAGCTTGGGACCGTATCAGCGAGTATCTGCTGAACGGACTTCCCGGCATTGGCCTGCGAGGAGATTTCTTCACTTTCGACCACATAGATTGTCTTGGCAGTTTCGGAAATCTGCTGCGGAGAGCGACCACCTGTCACCACGATCGTTTCCAGAACCGTCGAGCCCCCGCTCGTCTGCGTATTTTCAGACGCATCCTGCGCTTGCGCTGCTGCATGCAAACCTGTTGCAACGGCGATAGCCAACAGGCTAACACCAATATTCCATTTTCCGTTCATTTCGCCCCCGATGCACAAAAAATCCCCACAGCCGTCCAACTGCGAAAAATACAAGACTATTTTTATCATGTTTTATGAGTTAAGACGTTGAAGCGCTTGGATGAGAACGAACACGTTTTGGATAATTGCGAACATCAACAATAAAGACGGGTTGATTTTTAATGGAAATAATTCGGCCTCTCAAACTCGGGACCATTTCTCTGCCCGACTCCGAAAGCAGGCTCGTTTGCCGCACCATTTTGCTGGATATGCTGGGTGAAGCGACGATCACAGTCGAGGATGGTGATCTGGCTGGTGTCACCGGGCTTTTCTGGAAACACGTCGATCTTTCGCTTGCAACGCTTTACCTCCCCAAAACACCGCTGCGCCTCACCGCAAACGGCATTGGCACCCCTGATATCGTTATGCTTCGCGCGACTGATGGCCCAATGATCGTGCATCATCGTCAGCAGACATTCACGCTTGCGTCGAGGGACGTCATTCTGCTTCCGGCGGATACGTCTTCGGAAATCGTTTTGCCGGAGGGCGGCAGGTTCGATTGTGCGCATCTGCCACACTCGGCCATTGCGCCGGTTCGAAAATCGCTTGATAGCCTACTGCTGCGACGGTTTCAGGCGGAGTGCCTACCACTGCAACTGCTGACGAATTACGCGGGCTATCTCTTGCGGCAGGACCATCAGGACAAAGACCATGCCAGCATGATGGTCGCGCACTTCTACTCCCTGCTGCCGGTTCTGGCGCAGCAGGTGAAGGACGATGCCAACCCGCCGGATGTGCCGCAAAACCGGGTCGAAACGATGAAGGCGTTGATCGAGGACAATCTGGCGGATGGCTCATTCTCCATCACCGATGTCGCCAAGGCCGAAGGCATTACGCCGCGAGCCATCCAGAAGATTTTCAGCCGGACGGGCACGACATTCTCTCGCTATGTGCTGGAACGGCGGCTAGTCCTGGCCAAGACCCTGATCCTGTCCGACATTGCAGCGACGCCGATCAGCCAGATCGTCTATAGCGTCGGCTTCAACGACCTGTCCTATTTCAACCGGACATTCCGCAGCCGTTATGGCATACGCCCCACGGATTTGCGGCGTATGACAGGACAAAACGAAGAGGCGTGACGAAGGGCTGAGCGCCCACCGTCTTCGCTCAAGCTGCTTCTTTCTTCCGATCGAAATGGACCAGCGGATTGCTGACCATGCCTTGGAAGTCGGGCACCGGACGCTCGTCATCATCGGCGTAACCATGGGTGAAGAGGCGAACGCGGTTAAGGCAAAGCCTTGGATATTCGTCACCGAAGAGGTCGAAGATTTCGAAGCGGTCGGCCATGTCAGGGAACCGCGCCTGATACCGCTTCAGCGCGTCTCCAGTCAAGGCCCAGAATGCCTCTTCCGAAAGGCCGGACTTCTTGTCCAGCAGCACCGACATGTAGCGGAACACGCAAACGAAGAGCGTTGTCTGAATGAAGTGGATCAGGAAGTCTGGCGGCAGGCGAAGGAGAACGTCCTCGACTTTCGCTGGAAGGCTGGCAGTCTCGGGAAAATTCAGGTCGCAGACGATGACATCATCGATGAAGTCGCGCAGCGCGAGCCGCTCCGGCAAGCCATCTTTCAAAATCAGCGTCGCATTCTGGCCGTGGGCTGAGAAGGCCAGACCGTGACGTGCGAGCAGATGGAAGACGGGCGGCAAGACAACATCGAAGAACCGCGCCATCCATGTTTCAACGCTGACACCGGCCTTCTCCGCCAAGGCCTGAACAACCGGCTTTCCATCGCTGCCCACATGCATGAAGGCGGCCAATGGCATGCCGGTCTCACCGGTTTTGAGGTGACCGGCAAGGCTGTCGCGCCACAGGCATCCCAGCATTTCGTTGAACTGGTAAGGCGCGCCCGAAATGTTAGAAAATTGCGGATGGACATAATGCATGCCAGCGCGTTCGCCGAGAAGAATTAGGCCGCATTCCTCGGATAGGAAAGTGTCGCTCGCCAACAGCTTATCCAGCCACGTCGTGAAGGGGGCCGCCGTCAGGGCGCGCTTGCCCGGAATGCCGCGATAAACCGCCGTATTGAGAATGGTCATGCACAGCTTCAGCGTCGACTTTGCCGGCGCGCTGACATTCGACATGGTGCGGACGGACTGCTGCGGCAGATAGAGATCGTCCCCCTCGCCCAGAAGCACGATATGCCCCGACGAAATATCCGCAGCGAAATGCGGCACGATCATGTGGTCCCACTGCCAGGGATGAACCGGCATGATGTCATGTGTCGTCAGTGATGCACCGGCGGCTTCCAGCTTTTGGACGAAGGCTGCAAAAGTCTCATCGCCAACAGCATCAGTAACGAGTGTCTCATTCGTCATGCCGTCTTCAGCAACAAAGGCTGCGCGCTCGTGGCTGACGCCGATCCAGACGATTTTCATCGCTGCGCGGTTTTCCGGCGTATAGGCCAGATAGTCGGCATAGCCCAGACCGATGCGTCCCTTGCTGACGGTAACCCACGGATGGCCGGTCGTCTCGCCTTCCATACGGATATCGTCCAGCTCGGCCAGTTCGGCTCCGGTCTTGCTGGCGCGCGCCGCGATATGAGCATCCGAGACCAGCGTGTTGCCAAGTTCGCGAATGAAATGTGCAACCGTCATCGGCTTTACGCCAAGTTCGGGCAGCACTTCTGCGCAAAAGGCGAGTGGATCGTGAACCGGCGTATCGATGCCATCGGCGTGTTTTACGATGCTGTGTGGCTCGACCGAGAGGTTGTCGAACACATAGCGCTTTGCCTTGAAGCTATAGGATGCGTTGGAAAATTCAATCCGGTAATGGCCGGACTTTTCCTGCGTTACCGGGAACACGCGCTCATAGGCGAATTCTTCGATAACCTTGGCCAGCAGGCGACGGGATGTTTCTTTCCACAGGGTCGGTGCGAAAGCGGGCTGAAAGGGTGCTTCAAACGGCGCGGGCATAGACATCTCCTGATATTTTCGAGGATTGGGCTGGGTCTTGTGGCACTCCAAAGCTCTGGAATGCAGAGCGTGCGGTGACCCGGTAATGCTCTTTTTCGAGCAACTGGTTGATGATGACGGTGTTGCGGAACGCGCCGAGCCCAAGATCGGGCGCGCCGACACCATGCTGGAAAGTCTCGGCGTTTTGAACGAAGACCGCACCCTTGCCACCATCGCGGCGTTGCGCCCGGAAATCGGCGCCAACGACAAGATCGCCGCGCTCACAGGTTTCCAGAACATCACCTTTCAGCCTGTCCAGCCATTCCGGCCAGGCATGGCGATATCCCGTCGCGGCCACGATTGCGTCGGCCTCGACAATGCTTTCCTCCTCGGAAAGATTGTGGCAGACGCCAATCTTCAAGCCGCCAGAGAAGCCTGTGCCTTCGACATTGGTGACTTCGCAATTAGGCGAAAGGGAAAGGCCGGGGTCGCGCCCGCCAATGGAGCGCTCATAGAGAAGGTCGAAGATGTCGGAGATGGTCGAGAAGCTGATGCCCTTGTAGAGCAGCCCCTGATCTGCAACGACATCGCGTCTTTTCGAGCGCGGCAGCGTGTGGAACGCGCGCATATAATCGGGCGTGAAATATTCTAGACCCAACTTGGAATATTCCATGGGGAAGAAGCCTGCCGAACGGGTGATCCAGCGAATGGAAGCTCCGGCTGCAATCCTCTCAGGCGTCAATTCGTTGAACAGCGCCAGCACGCATTCGGCCGCGCTCTGGCCGGAACCGATGACGGTGACCCGACGCGCCTTGGTCAGTTCAGCCTTTCGCTTCGCAAATTCGGCAGAATGGAAAATCGGCGCATTGCCGCGCAGCCCTGCCCATGCGGGCAAATGCGGTGCGGTGCCGATGCCCAGAGCGATGTTGCGGCTGTGATAACTGCGCACAGCGCCGGTCGGGGATCGTGTTTCCGTCACGAATGTTTGCGACGCCGCATCGTGCCGCACGTCGATGACGCTTTCACCAAACCGGCAGCTTTCCAGCTGTTGCGACGCCCAGCGGCAGTAATCATCATATTCCTGACGCGGGATCAGGAAGTTTTCGTAGAAATAGAATTTGTAGAGCCGATCATGCACCGCAAGGTAATTCAGGAAGCTCAAGCGATGCGTCGGGTCCGCCATGGAAACGAGGTCGGCCAGGAACGGCACTTGCAGCGTGGTACCAGGCAGAATGAGGCCCTCATGCCAGCGGAAGCTTGGCTTGCGTTCTAAAAACGTCGCCGAGACCTGCGGGTGGGAGGACAGAAGCGAGGCAAGGCCAAGATTGAATGGCCCGATACCGACGCCGGTCAGATCGAGTGTTGTCATGATCAAAGTCCAAATTGTTCGGTAAAACGCTGCCTGTGGCAAAACATCAGCTTGGCACGCTTATCTGGCAAATCGATTTCGCCCTGCTCCTCGAAGGCGCAAACGGGAGCGTAGCGAAGCAGGCGACGGGCGGCCACGCTTGGTTCGCCCACAATCTTTTCCGTGGCAGGATCATCCAGAAACAGAAAACGCGTGAAGGCGCGGATGACAGCAGGCGCAATACCGTGACCCAGAAAGGATGGCTCCCCCACCAGCATGTGCCAGCCACGATCCTTCTCCGCCGCCGGGTAATGGCGACCGAGAATATCGTCTTTCGCCCAATAGGCTTCCCAATAGCTCATGGGCGAGCCATCAATGAAACCGATATAGGGGTCCTGATGCGGATCGGCCAGATTGGTGTCGATGTAGGCGGCAATATCCTCTTTCGGCTTTGCCATCTTCCATTGCGGCATCACATGCGGCTGGTTCATCCAGCGCCAGAGCAGATCGAGATCGCGGTTCTTGTCCAGCATCCGGAAACTGACCGTGCGACCAATATCCCGGTCGTATCTTGAATAGGCAAACTGGCTGCTGGCCGTGGTCAGATCAGCCATGGGCCTGCACCCGGGCGTTCTGAAACAGCGGATTGTCGATTTCCAGATAGACGGACTGCGTTTCAAGCGGCCCGACCAGTTCATCCATCTGCGCAAGCCGAGTTCTGAGGTTTGCCTTGCATTGCAGAACCGGCGCCAGCATCTTGCTGACAAGGCGGGATTGGCCGCCTTCCTTCGCGTCCAGTTGTAACAGCGCCTCGCGCAGCATGTCGATCAGCCGTTGCTCGTCGATCAGGCCCTCGCGACCAAGCGCGCCGATCATGCCCAGCGTTGAATTGATGAAGCCGTAATAGAGCACACGTTCGTCCACGGCTTCCTCACCGAACACGGATTCGCTGCGCTGGCCAATGCCCGGAATGGCCGCATTCAGCGGTCCATGGGCGCGCTCATGGTGGAAGAAGCCTTGGTTATCTCGATAAAAAGCCGCGACAGGATAACCCTCGGCAATTTCCAGCAGCATGTTTTGCTGGTGTGCTTCAATGGCGATACCGTGGCGCAGATAGAGCGCAAACACGGGCGTTACGAAAACAGCGAGGAAACGGGCGAACCAGTCTTCCGCCACAGCCTCTACCGAGCGGTTTTCAATGTCGGCACGCTTGCGGATCAACACTCCGAGCCGACTGCCACGCTCCGGCAAATGCTCGCACAGCGCCGCCAGAAGCGTGACATTGCGGTCAACCTCCGCTCCATGGAACGGGTTTTCGCGCATAGACACGGACAGCCCATCGATTACTTCGCCGCCGACGGAGACACCGATATAAGCCGGGTCAGGCATGAAATTCAGACCGGGATAGTCAGTTGCGAGAGCGTTCCCCAACGCGCTTGCGCGGAAGCGATACATGTCATCGCCGCGCAAAAGCTCCCGTGCCAGATTGATGCGCACGGAGTTGGTAATGCCAATGCCGAGTGAGAGCTTCAGCATGAAAGGCGCATCGGGCCGATAAAGCGTGCGGACGGAGGACGTGGGAAACCACGGTTTTCCAGCCTCTCCGCAATCCACGATTTTGCCTGAAGATACCAGTGCAGCGACATCAGCATCTTTCAGCATGACATACGCCTGCCAGGGATGCACCGGCAGGAAGGCAAAGTCTCCCTCAGGCAGCTGGCTGCGCAGAGCGTCCAGCGTTTCGGCCTCTACTGTCTTCAACCAAGCCTCGACAGAAGGCGAACCATTGGAATGGCCGGCGTGATAGATGTCACTGGAGACGGCAAACCAACGCAGTGGAAAGCTTGCGGCGAATTCCGGTGAATATCGCTTGCCTTCTTCTTCCGTCATGCCATCGCGGCTTTTCGGGCAAGGGTGAATGCCGTGCCCGGCAATCAGGCCCTGTTCCGCCTCGATAAAGGAAACGTCCTCGCCAATGAGTTTTTCGAGATCAGCTTGACGATCCTGAAGGGCGGCTTCCACCAGCAGGCGGCTGGAATGAGCACGGTTTAGCAGGTCGCGACGGCCTTCGTCGGAGGCATTGGCCTCCAGCCGTTCGATGATGATGCTGATTGTGGCGCTGGCGCTGACGGCGCGGGTGCCGTTATCATCAGTCAGCAGAATTTGCTCGCCGAACAGGTGATGGCCAGTCGCGGAGCGATAGAGCACCGGGATTTTCAGGCTGCCGCCGTGGCCTGGAAAGTTCAACGTCAGTTTTTGGCCGCTGCCATCATGGCCCCAGACGATGCGGCTGGCATATTCGCGTGTCACGCAGTTGAGAAGGGATCGAAGGGCGAGTGTTGCTGCCTTACGGGCGTACATGGTCGTTCTCCAGTTCGCGCGCCATGGTTCCAACCGCGTCCAGAACACGGTCGATGACGTCAGGTGTCGAATTCGGGTTGAGAAGCGTCAGTTTGAAATGGACCCGCCCATCAAGGACGGTGGTCGCAAGGGCGGCGGTGCCGTCGCGAAAAAGCTGTGCCCGTATGGCCAGCGTCAATTCGTCGGATCGCGCCGCACCGTGTGGTGAGACGTAACGGAAAAGGACGGTGGACAGGGTGGGTTGCTGCGCCAGTCGTAGATAATCACGAGCGCGAATGGAATCAGCCGCCGCAAGTGCATTGTCCAGTGTCCGGCAGATCAACGCATCGAGACCATCTTGGCCGATGGCACGTAGCGTCATCAAAACCTTCAGGGCATCGCTTCTGCGTGTGGTCTGGACGGATGATTCCACGAAGTTCGGTACATCTCCGAAAATCGAGACCTCGGGGTTGAGGTAATCGGCTTTCATCGACAGAGGCGAGAAATGCGCGCTGTCGCGCAGCAGCAAGGCGCCGCAGCTGATTGGCTGGAACAGCATTTTGTGGAAATCCAGTGCAACGGAATCCGCCCGCTCGATGCCATCGAGGCGATCCCGATGCCGGGAAAACAGAAGCCCGCCGCCATAGGCCGCATCCACATGCAGCCAGAGCCCATGAGACGCCGCGAAATCAGCTACCTCGCTCAAGGGATCGATGGCACCGAGATCGGTCGTGCCCGCCGTCGCCACGACGACGAAGGGTACGCGGCCTTGCTCTTTGGCGCTATCGACGGCCTCTTTCAAAGCCGAAACCGACATGCGGCCTTCTATATCCGTCGGCACCGTTACGACGGCATCGCTGGCGAAGCCCAGAACGGAGGCGCTTTTGCGGATGCTGAAATGTGACTGCTCGGATGTGAAAATCACACCCCGGCTTCTTGTCGCAGCCCCATAACGTTCCGTTGCCAGATAGAGCGCCGTCATGTTGGATTGGCTGCCGCCACTGGTGAAGCTGCCGCTTGCCGCTGCGGGCAGACCGGTGAATTGCGTCAGCCACGTCAGCACTCGCTCCTCCACCAGCGTCGCAAAGGGCGATTGGTCCCAGGAATCGAGCGATTGGTTGGTCGCGGAAATCAGGACTTCAGCTGCCAGTGCGGGCACGGCAACCGGGCAATGCAGATGTGCCATGGTTGCCGGATTACCAACATCAAGAGCATGCCGCACGGCGGGAACACCAATATCCTCAAGCGCTGCGGAAAGACCGGTGCCCTGCTGCGGGAACACATCCAGCGACGAGAGGTAACCACGCAGATCATCCGCATCCACCCCGGAATGAACCCGGTGCCGGGATGCGTTCTGCACGACCATATCCACCGCTTCGATCATTGCCTTGCGATAGGATGCCTGCGATGCGAGGTCGGGGCCGAGGATGGACGCTGAAAGCTCATTCCCGGCGTCAAGCACCTGTTTGCTTTTCAATACGGTCACGTTCATGCCGCGTTGCGTCCAAGGCGCGAAAACGTATCGGACAAAATGTTCGACACCTGATCGATCTCGGCATCCGAAATGGTGAGCGGTGGCAGGAACCGCAGCACGCTTCCATGACGTCCACCGGTTTCGAGAATGAGCCCCGCCCTGAAGGCCTCACCCTGCACCGCTCGCGCCATATCTCCGCCATACGGTGGCTGGCCGGAACTATCGGGCTTGCGCGTCGGGTCGATCATTTCAACACCCAGCATCAGACCCTCACCGCGCACATCGCCAATATAAGGCGTTTGCATCTGAATGCGCTCCAGATTGGCGCGCAGTCTACGCCCCGCAATGGCCGCGCGTTCGACCAGACCATCCCGCTTGATGATCTCAAGCGTTTTGGAACCCGCCGCCATGGCCAACTGGTTGCCACGGAAGGTGCCAGCATGGGCACCCGGCTTCCACAGATCGAGACCTTCGCGGTAGATCATGACAGCCATTGGCAGACCGCCGCCGATGGCCTTGGAAAGAATGATGATATCAGGAACGATACCCGCCTTTTGGAACGCGTAGAATGTTCCAGTACGACCAACACCGCTCTGCACCTCATCGAGGATCAGCGGAATACCGAGCTCACGCGTCACTGCACGAATCCGACGCAGCCACTCTACCGGCGCGGGGATAACACCGCCCTCACCCTGAACGGCTTCCAGAATGACGGCAGCGGGCAGATTGATACCACCTTCGGGATCACGAAGGGCGGATTCGAAATAGTCTGCAGCAAGCGTTGCGGTTTCCGCTCCACCCCGTCCAAAGGGGCAACGATAGGCATAGGGATAAGGGAAGAAGTGTGTACCGGGCATCAACTGGCCGACATCTGCCTTTGGCCCCAAAGACCCCATGAGGGACAATGAGCCCTGCGACATTCCGTGATAGGCACCCCGAAATGCGACAATATCGGTGCGGCCAGTGGCCGTCTTGGCAAGCTTTATCGCGGCTTCCACCGCATCCGTGCCGCTTGGTGAGCAGAACTGGATTTTGGCTTCCTCACGCAGACCGGCGGGCAGCGTTTCGTAGATATCCGATACGAATTTGTCTTTGACCGGGGTCACGAGATCGAGCGTGTGCAGGGGCAGACCTGAGGTAAGAACCTCTTGCAGGCTTGCGATAACCTCGGGGTGGTTGTGACCAAGTGCCAGAGTTCCGGCACCGGCAAGGCAATCGAGATAGGTTCGGCCTTCGACATCGGTCACCATGCAGCCGGAAGCGGATTTCAGGGCCAGCGGGAAGCGGCGTGGATAGCTGCGGGCATTGGATTCTCGGCGCGCCTGACGCTTGAGATAGAACTCGTTATCGTGCCGTTGGAACGTGTCCATAAGATCAACTCCGGTGGAATCTTTCGTGGAATTCGCGTTCGCTCAGACACCTGCCGTAACAGGTGCCTTCGAACAGCGCCCGAGCCTTTGAAGAAACCAGACGGACAGCGCCATGCCAGCAAGTGAGATGATGGTCGCCGTGGAAAACAGCGCGGAATAACCCAGCTTGTCCGCTACGATACCGGCAACAGATGCACCAGCCATGTAGATGATGAGTTCCGCACAGGTCAGGATCGTGAAATCCGTGCCGGGCTGATCATGCGATGAGGATTTCATGAAGAATGAATAGATGGCGACGAGTTCCATGTAGCGGATCAGTGTCTGAAACGCCGAGGCCGACAGCGCCACCCAGATGCCGGGGAGAATGCCTGCCGCGTTCAAAGTGAAAGCAAGGAAGCAGATGCTTCTCAGACCACCCAGAAGAACGAGCGTGGCCGTCAATCCTGCCTTGCGGATGAGAAACGCGGCAATCGCCACGCCAATCAGGCCAGCCGTTGCGGCTGCACCGCCGGAGAGATAACCGATCCAGTCGGTCGGCACCTTGATATCGACCAGATAGGTGCCTTCCATGCCGCGGACGAGACCTTCGCTGGCCCGGTACGTCAACGCAAAACCCAGGATCAGCCAGGCGTTGGGGCGACGGAAGAAGCCGAGCAGGCTCGCAGGCTTTTGGATTTTCTCAGCAGTCGGAGCTTCCGGCTGCATGGCGACAGCAGCGGCAAGCGGCAGCAGAGACAAGGCCGCGACAAGCAGGATCATGGTCTGCCATCCGGCAAGATGGAAGACGACCAGAGCCGCCGTTCCGCCGATGATGACGCCCAAAGCCACGGCCCCCGCCTGTACGGCATTTCCCATGGAACGCGTCCGGTCCGTGAGTTGCCGCACCGCATAACCATCCGTCGCGATATCCTGAATGGAGGAGATAACGGTGATGCAAATGCAGATGGCAAAGAGCACTGAGACATTGCTTGGGTCGACCAGAGCCATCGACGCAATACCGGCGCTCACCAGAAGCTGGGTGGGCACAACCCATCCCCGGCGATGCCCGATCTTTGGCCATGGCGACCAGCGGTCCACCAACGGCGCCACCAGAAACTTCAGGATCAAGGGCAACATCAGCAGAGAAAACAATCCGATGGCCGTACGCGATGCGCCACTTTCCCGCATGATCGGTGGCAGAGCGACGAGCACCAGGTATGTCGGAATGCCCTGAGCGAGATAGAGGCCGCCCAACACGCCCATCAACCGGCGCTCGAATGGCGTCGTCGAAACCGCGCTGTCAGAAATCGTGTCGTTGATGTTGGCCATGCAGGAACCGAATTGTTTGGCCGGTATCGCAACAGACCTTGAAGGCTTGGCGTCAAACGCCCGTGCGTACCGGTGAATTAAACAGGAGTAATATTATCATGTTTAAATCCAGACGATCCGTAAAGCTTGGATGTGAGCGAACCCGGTTAAGACAATAACGAACCATGATTGTCGGCGGGGATTTTTCGTCGGCAATCGACTTAAAGCATCAAGATAAATGGTATAAATGACATAACCTTATAATCTTTTAAATTGCGCCGCGCGACCCGCTATGAGATTGTTCGTTCATAAACAGTAACGGTTTTGGGCGGAGCAAATGAGTGATGCGGGGCGCGGTCGCGAAGCGATAGCGGTGATCGGCGGCGGACTGATCGGGACGAGTTGGTCTGCGCTTTTTCTGGCCTATGGATATGACGTGGCACTGTTCGAGCCCGCCGTTGCTGGTCGCGATCACGTCGCTGTCCGCATTGATGCGGCAATGGCGCAGATTGCGGAGGTGGCTCAAACGCTGCCTGCGCCGGGCAAATTTCGTTTGACGGAAAACCTTGCCGACACTGTATCCGGCGCAATCTGGGTGCAGGAGAATGCACCAGAAAACGTACCGCTGAAGCGTGAACTCTATTCTGCGATTGAAACAGACGCTCCGGCGGGGATCACCATCGCCTCCAGCACCTCATCGCTGGTCTGGTCGGAGTTGAGTGCGGAGATGGCCGATCCGTCACGGCTCATCACCGCCCATCCCTTCAACCCACCACATCTGATGCCGCTGGTCGAACTCTATGGCAGTGATCGCAAACGCGTTGAGGCTGCGGCGTCTTTCTACCGCACGCTGGATCGCCATCCGGTCAGATTGAAACGGGAAGCCGTGGGGCACATCGCCAATCGCCTGTCTTCGGCGCTCTGGCGGGAGGCGGTCAATATGGTGGCGGAAGACATTGCCGAGGTCGAGGATATCGATGCCGCTCTCGTCTACGGCCCCGGCCTTCGCTGGTCCGTGGTTGGTTCGCATATGGCATATCATCTGGGCGGCGGCGCAGGCGGCATCGCACATTATCTTTCGCATCTCGGGCCCAGCCAGGAACGCCGTTGGCAAGACCTCGGCTCGCCACGCCTCGATGCCGCAACGCAAGAAAAACTCGTTGACGGCATCACCGCCGAAACGCGTGGCAGAGACATCTCCGAACTGGAGGCTATGCGCGATGACGGGCTGATTGCTGTGCAACGCGCCCTGAAAGGTCGCCGCGTCTAACGAGCTTCGCTCACATCCTTTTTTCTAATCTTTATGGATCCACGCATATATGGCCGAACGACATTCCCCGACCCCGCTTTATCATCGCGTTTATGCGGTCATGCGCGAACGTATCGTCAAGGGTTATTACCCAATCGACGTGCCGGTGCCGAGCGAAGCGGAGCTTTCCGAAAGCTTTTCCGTCAGCCGCATCACCATCCGCAAGGCCATGGAAATGTTGACGGCGGAGGGTTTGGTGACGCGGACGCGCGGACGCGGAACCTATGTCACCGACCGCTCTAAGGAAAACAAACTCAACCGCGCTGTCGTTTCAAACATCAACAGCCTGTTCAGCTACCTCAACACGGTGGGTAAGAATACGCGGCTGAAGGTCGTCAGCCTCGATCTCGGTGAAGCGCCACCGCGCATCTGCGAGCAGATGGGTGTCCCACCCACCACAGAACTGATACGCGCCGTCCGCATCCGCTCCCTCGACCGACGCCCCTATTCGCTGTCGATTGCCTATCTCCTCCCCGAGATCGGCCAAACGCTGAACCGCCAGGACCTGGCGACCACCAATATGATCGATCTGGTGCAGAAAACCGGTGTGGTGGTGGAACAGGTCGAACAGACACTGACGGCCACGCTTGCCGATGATTACGCCGCCAAGCATCTGGAAATTCCCATTGGAGCCCCGCTGATGCTGGTGAACCGCGTGTTCTTCAACGCCGATCTGAAGCCGTTCTATGTAGCAGAAATTTTCTACCGGGCCGACCGCTATGAATACCGCGTCTCGCTAAAGCGGGAAGACGGCAAGGATTTTTCGCTCGGGAACTGATCGCATTCGCACCAAAGAAAAGGCCGGACATCGGATGCGCGGCCTTCATCTAAACTATGGCATCAGCAACCCTGAACCTATCGCTCAGCCCTTTGCCGCATTCTCCACGGCGGCTCCCGCCCTCATCATGGCGTGGAGCATATCCAGCCGCGGCTCGACCGGTGGCGGATAGACATCTCTGCCGTGGGTGAGGCCGAGCGCGAGAAAGGTCTCGACCAGCTTGTAGGTGAGTGGACCGGGATTGACGACGGGCACTGGCAGGTTCGCAGCGAGATATTCTCCGGCCTGATGCATGGTCGTTGATCCCAGGCAGATGACCTCCGCTCCGTCTTCCTCGATGCAGCGCATGGCAACATCGCGCATGCTTGGGAAAACACTGTCTTCCTTGCCGCCCAACAGGTTGGAGAAATCCGGCGGCTGATCGAAACTGCGCACCGAGGCGCATTGACGGTCGAAACCATATTCGCGGATGGCCTTGCGGTATCGCGGCAATGCCGGTTCCCATTGCGCCAGCACCGAGAACTTGCCGCCTAGCGTCAGCGCGTAAAGCATCGAAGCCTTGCCCGCGCCGATGACGGGAATAGAGAGGACGGAGCGGAGCATGACCATGCCACTGTCCGACATCGTGTCGATGCAAACGGCATCGAAGCCTTCCTCTTGCGCCTTGCACCCAGCCTCGAAGATGGCGAGGTCCATCAGCCCCCAGTCATGCGGCGACATGAAAGATGTCGGGCCGCAGGTGACGGGGCGATAGGTCAACTCCCAATCCGCAGGCAGCGGGACGTATTGCGACTGCGCTTCACGATTGCGCACGCCTTCGGCGTCCAACGCGAAGGGAACGATGACGAGAATGCGGGTCATTGGCTGCCCTCCAGATAGGCCGCACCGGCAGCACCGATGGCGCGGATCATGTCGTGCTTGGGAGACAGCGGTATCGGCCATGTCGCCTTGCTGTGTGTGAGGTTCAGATCAAGCGCAACCGATGCCAGCTTGTAGGTCAGCGGGCCGGGATTGATGACGGGAACGCCGATGCGGGCAGAGAGCCAAGAATGCACCTCATGCATGGTCGTGGAGCCCAAGATCAGCACCTGCGCGCCATCCTCTTCGACACATTTCTTGGCCGCATCGAGCAGAAGCGGGAAGACTTCGTCTTCCTTGCCAGCAAGCAAGCTCTTATTATCGGGCGTCACGCCAATTGAGCGCATCGACGCACATTTGTGCTCCATGCCAAGCTCGCCCAGCGTCTTGGTGTAGAGCATTCTCCAGCGATCCCACATTATCAGGATCGAGAACTTGTCGCCCAACATCTGTGCCATCAGCATGGAATGACGGCCCGGCGCAATGACCGGGATGGTCAAGACAGAGCGCAACATCGACATGCCGCTGTCGGACATGGTGTCGATGCAGACGGCGTCGAAGCCTTCCTTCTCGGCATCAAGTCCTGCATCAAGGATCGAGAAATCGGCGAACGCCATATCGTGCTGGCTCGAGTAGTTCTTCGGACCCACCCGCACAGCGCGATAGTGAAACTCGATGCCCGGGCCGAGATCGACCGCTTTCATCTGCGCTTGCCTGCGGGCGAGATCATCCTGCCCCATGGGAAACGGTACGATGACCATAACCTTCTTCATAACGTTCTCCTCCTGTTTTCAGCTTTCAGCAGCAATCCGCGCCGCGGTCATGCCAGCCAAGCGGCCAAAGCTGGTGGCCGTTAAAAGGCCGTTGCCGGACAGGTAGCCGTAATTGGAATCTCCAGACACACCGCGCGCAGCACCACCGCCTGCCAGTAGGTTCGGCAAAACAGTGCCATCTTCGCGCAGCACCCGGGCCTCAGCATCGATCACCAAACCGCCCTGCGTGTGGAACAGCGCACCGTTGACCTTGACCGAGTAGTAAGGGGCGTTGAGCACCTGATCCTGCGTGAAACTGCGACCAAAGCGGTCCGGCTTCCCGGTGCGTGCGGATGTTTCGATGGCTTCGAACTCTTCACGAATGGCGGCAAGCGAAAGCCCCGTTACCGTGGCAAGTTCCTCCAGACTGTTTGCCGTCTTGATGGCACCCAGCTTGCGGATTTCACGGTAGTCGTAAAAGCCCATCCCGGCCTCATCGCCCTTGGCATCATAGATGTCCCAGGCGACATGGTCCGGCTGCGCGGCGACTTCTGCGGCATGTTCGGAATAGCCACGCATCTCGTTGGAAAAACGCTGGCCTTGCGTGTTGAGAAGAATGCCGCCCTTGGTGATGACAGCCCATGTCAATGGCAAGGCATGCGGGTGCGCGACCGATCCATGCCCCTGATAGGCTCCCATGTCGGCCAGCGCCGCGCCGATCTGTGCGCCCCATTTCACCGCATCGCCCGTGTTGGACAGGTGACCGCAGCACTCGGCATCGGCAATTTCCGGGATGTATTTTTGCACAAGCGCGACATCGCCAGCGAAACCGCAAGAGGCGAGAACGAGCGCCTTGCAGCCCAGCATTTCCAACGCGCCATCCGGCCGACGGAAACGGACACCGGTGACGCGACCAGACGCATCCACATAGAGATCTTCGACAGACGCATTTGTCACGACATCGATATCGGCGTTGGACACGGCAGAAAGAAGCGACTGTTCCAGGTCGGCACCGGTGCGGCTTTTCGGGCCGTGCATGCGAAGGCGCGAATGGCCGGGATAGGTGAACCCCGTGACCAGTTCGAACTCCACCTTATGGGTGTCCATCAACCAGTCGATCATCGGACCTGCGGTTTGTGCCGCCACTAGCGCCATATCATGGGGCGTGTGGTCATGGGTCTTGGCGACAAGGTCTTGAGCGAAAAGTTCAGGACTATCCTCGATACCGGCTTCCTTCTGCAAACGGGTGCAGGGTGCGGGAATGAGACCGGCAGACAGCGAGGTGGAGCCCGTCGGGTTCTCGTCCCGCTCCAAAACCATGACTTCCTGACCGGCATCATGGGCCGCAAGGGCTGCGACCAGACCGCAGGCCCCTGCCCCGACGACGACCACCGGCATTTCGAAATCGAACGTTACGCCTTCCGCAGATAGCACTGCCATGGCTCAAATCTCCTGCTCAATAGCTGGTGCGGTTTGCTTCCGGCGTGCCGTAGCGGGCTTCCAGTTCCTGAATTTCAGGCATGCGCGCCATGTCGAAGAACTCCTTGAAGTTCATGACGTTGGGCGCGACCGACGCAATGGTCTCTTCGGTCTTGAGAACCTGAAGCGTTTTACGTGCAGCCTCACAGGCCGAAAGCAGCAGCCAGTTGGGGTAAATGATGAGCTTGAAACCCAGCGCCTCGATTTCAGATCGCGTCAGGAACGGTGTCTTGCCCGAAGTCGCCATGTTGTAGAGCAGCGGAATACCGGGAAAGCGCGGTGCGATATGCGGAAGGTCATCCGGGCCGGGGCTTTCGATGAAGATGACATCGGCACCAGCTTCGCGGTACATTTCCGCCCGGTCGAAGGCGGCGTTGCGGCCGTGTAGCGCCAGCGCATCCGTGCGGGCGATGACGACGAAATTCTCGTCGATACGTGCGTCCACAGCGGCTTTGACCTTCGCCACCATATCTTCAGCTGAAACAATCTGCTTGCCTGCCAGATGGCCGCAGCGCTTTGGCAGCACCTGATCTTCAAGATGCACGGCAGCCACGCCGCCACGCTCATAAAGCTGAATGGCACGGCGCACGTTGAGCGGACCGCCGAACCCATTATCGGCATCGGCAATCAGCGGAATATCGGAGGCGTCGGCAATGCGGGTGGCATTGTCGACCATCTCGGTCATGGTCAACAGACCCACATCCGGATAGCCCAGCCGTGTGGCGGAGGTGCCGGCGCCCGTCATATACATGGCGTCAAAACCGGCTTCGGTTACGAGGCGGGCATACATGGCATCGACCACACCGGGAGCCATGAGGGCGCGTTCGCCTGCCAGCAGCTGCCGCAGACGTTGGGTACGTGTAAGGGACATTGTATTCTCCATTTCTCCGTAAATTGGCCCCGGCTCACTCCATCCGGGGCAGCGTCTCACATTCCGAGATAGGCTTGCCGCAACTGCGGATCGGCCAGCAGTGTTGCGGCCTCTCCCTGCATGACGAAACGGCCCTGCTCGATGACATAGGCGCGCTTTGCAACACCCAGCGACTGCATCACGTTCTGCTCCACCAGCAGCACGGCAACACCGTCGGCATTGATCTTGGTGATCAGACCGAACATCTCTTCGACCATGATGGGGGACAAGCCGAGAGACGGCTCATCCAGAATGAGGAGTTCTGGCTCCGACATCATGCCGCGACCGATGGCCAGCATCTGCTGCTCACCGCCAGACAGCGTGCCCGCAAGCTGGTTCATTCGTTCCCGAAGCCTCGGGAAGATTTCGCAGATGCGCTCGAAATTCTGCTTGGTGTTTTTGCTGGCACGGCGAAACGCACCGAGCTTCAGATTTTCGCCAACCGAAAGGTTGGGAAAAACTTTTCGTCCCTCCGGCACATGGGCGATGCCAAGTGCCACGATGTCGCGCGCATTTTTGCCCGTTATCGTCACGCCCTTGAAGGAAATCGATCCGGCGCTTGGCTTGATGAAGCCTGATATGACGTTGTTGAGCGTCGTCTTGCCTACGCCGTTCGAGCCCAACAAGGCGACGATTTCGCCGTTGTCGACGCGCATGTCGATGCCTTGCAGCACGCTCATCGAGCCATAGCCTGCGCGGATACCCTTGATATCAAGCATGGTTTTCCTCCTGCAAGCGGGCAGCCGCCCCGTGGCCCAGATAGGCTTCCACCACCGACGGGTTCTTGACGAGTTCGCGCGGCGTGCCATGGGCAATCATCTTGCCCTGGTTCAGCACATAGGCCGTTTCGGCCAGTTGCATCACCGCCTGCATGACGTGTTCGATCATCAGGAAGGTATGCCCCTCCTCGCGGATTTTACGGATGATACCGACGATCTCGGTGATTTCGGACGGGATCAATCCGGCCATAACCTCATCAAGCAGCAGCAATTTCGCACCGGTCGCCAGCGCCCGTGCCAGTTCGAGGCGTTTGCGTCCAGCTATGGTGAGCGAAGAGGCGGGGCGATCTAGCATCGCGCCCATACCCAACCGCTTGCCGACATCCCGCGCCACCAACATGGCTTCGCGACGGTCGTGGTGATGAAGATAGGCACCAACAGCGATGTTTTCCTGAACCGTTAGCCCGGCAAAGGGCTGAACGATCTGGAAGGTGCGGATCATGCCCAGCGCGCAGATGCTGTGCGGCGCAAGTCCGGTGATGTCCTTGCCCTGAAAGCGCACCGTGCCTTCATCCGCCTTGGTAAAACCGGCAATCATCGTAAAGCAGGTCGTCTTGCCTGCGCCGTTCGGGCCGAGAAGTCCGACGATAGAGCCCTCGGGCACATCGAGCGAGGCATCCGTGACGGCTTTCAAGCCGCCGAAGCTTTTGGAAAGATTACGGACTTCAAGCATTGTCGTCCTCCTTCTTCTTGAAGGTGCCGAGCTTGCCGGCAAGACCAACAAGACCGTTTGGCAGGAAGCGCAGCGCGCAGATCAGCACAATCGCGTAAAGCACGAAGTTCAGACCGGGCGCATTCGGCAGCAGATGTTTCGCGCCTTCGCCTAGAAGATGCAGGCCGAGTGTGCCGAGCAACGGACCCCAGATCGTCCCGGCACCGCCGATGATCGGACCGATCAGTGCTTCGATGGAAACGGCGCTGCCATAGACCACGTTGCTGTCGATGAAGAGCCAAAGCTGGAGATAGAGAACACCGGCCAGACCACCGAAGGCACCAGAGATCGCCATGGCCTGCACCTTGATCTTGTAAGTGTCGATACCCAGCGCGCGTGCAGCATCCTCGTTTTCCCTGACGGCGATGAGATAAGCACCGAAACGGGAATATTTGATGAGAGCCGTCAGCGCCATGACGAGGGCCACCACGACCAGAAGAGCGGTATAGGCAATCGTGCGATCATTGAATTGCAGGTTGGCCACGCCGGGAACCAGTTTCAATTGCAGCCCGCTGCCGCCGCCGGTGAAATCGAAGGACGACGCGCAGATGCGCAGCACTTCTGCAAAGGCCAAGGTGACGAGCGCGAAGTACGAGCCCTTCAGGCCGTAGCGAAACGCCAGCGCGCCGATGAAGGCACCCATGACAGCACCCGCTAGAATGCCAACACCGAAGCCGACCCATGCGTTGACGCCGTACTGCACCTGAAGGATGGCGGAAGCATAGGCACCCGTCCCGTAAAGTGCTGCGTGACCGAAGGACGACATGCCACCGAAGCCGCCGGTGATGTTCCACGACAGGGCAACGACCGCGACGATCAGCGCGTTGATGGTAAAGCCCATCCACACCGGCGATGACGCGAAATAGACCCCGAAGAGATAGGCAAGAGCCGCCGCGATGAGGGCAATCTGCCCAATGGATTGAGGTCTCATGTCCTTGCCCTCCCGAGAAGCCCTGACGGTTTGAAGAGAAGGATAAGGATGAAGGCGAGGAAGATGCCGATCTGGCCAAGGCTTTCGCCGAGGAAGAGACCGCAGAGAGACTCGATGACGCCAAGAAGCAAACCGGCGACCAGTGCGCCCAGCAAGCTGCCCATTCCACCCAGCACCACCGTGGTGAAGGCAACAAGCACGAAGGTGTAACCAACCTGCGGCGTGATGTAGAATGTTGGCAACAACAGACACGCCGCGAGCGCCACACAGGCCGTACCGATGCCGAAACAGACCGCATAGGTATGATTGACGTCGATACCAACGAGTTCGGCCCCACGCTTTTCAATCGCCACGGCGCGAATGGCAGAGCCCGTGCGGGTATAGGCCATGAAGCACCAGAGAAGCGGTGCGACGGCCAGTGCTGCACCGAAAGCGATCACACGGCCAAGCGGCAGATAGGCGCCCAACACCTCGACCGTGTCATAGGCATAGGCGATATCCGCCGTGCGGGTATTCGACGTCCAGAAGTAGAGCGCCAGATTGTCGATGATCATCGACACGGCAAGCGTGATGAGAAGAACATTCTGTTCCGATCCGCTGCTCATCGGCGCAATCAGGAAACGCTGCAACACGTAACCGAGCGCGAAGAAGGCCGGAAGAACAATGGGAATGGCGAAATAGGGATCGACGCCGAAATAGAAATACAGGAAGTAAACAGCGTAAAGCGCCAGCATCAACAGGCTGCCATGCGCAAAGTTGATGATGTGGAGCACGCCATAGATGAGGGTCAGCCCCAGCGCTACCAGCGCATAGACGGCTCCCATCATCAGGCCGCTCAACACGGCAGGTAAGATCAGACTTGACATCAGGGCTCGCCTCTCTGTCGTTTGAAGAGCGCCCCCAGGGACATTGGCGTCCGTGGGGGCGAGACCGTGTCAGTTTTTGGCAGGGATCGGGAAGACCGCTTCTGCGGTGGCGTATTCCTTCGGGAACACCAGTTCGATCTTGTCGCCACGGATCTGCGTGTTCACCGGCTGCGAGTTGACATTGTCGCCATTGACGAATTTCGTCGGACCGTAAGGCATGATCGACTGGTCGAAGGTCGATGCTGCCAGAGCCTCGATCATCTTCTGGCGATCAGCCGAAGCGCCGCGTTCCAGAGCGTCGGCAATGACCTGTATCGTCGCATAGGACACCATCACGTCATAGGTAAGGTCCAGCTTTGCAGCGGCAACGCTGGCGGCGAGCGCCTTGGAAAGGTCCTTGGACGGATCGTACCAGTGATTGCAGTCCATCACATATTGGGCGACTTCCTTGTTCTCGCGAACGAACTTGATGTTGGATGCCGCGCCACCGAGGATGGAATAGATGGCTTTGAGTTCAACACGCTGCTGGTTCAGCGCACGCGCCATCAATGTGTATTCATTGATGTAGTTCGACGGAATGAGGATATCGGCCTTCGACGCCTTGACGCGAAGCGCGATGTTGGAGAAATCACGCTGCGGTGTCGGATGCGAGATGGTCTCGACCACTTCGATACCCTGCTTCGGCAGTTGCTCGGCCAGGATTTTCGCCATGTTGGAGCCGAAGGGACCGTCTTCATGGACAATGGCCGCCGTCTTGATGGAATTGCCCGCGCCGGCATTCAGAAGCTTGAGGTTCTCAAGCGCGACGCTGGTGCATTTGTTGACGCCCGGCGTGAAACGGAAAACGTTGGGCAGGCCGCGCGTTACAACAGTTTCGGCGGTGCCGATGGAGAAGACCTGAGCGAGATTGTATTTTGCTGCGGCCTGCGAGGAGGCAAGGCCCAGCGCTGATGCCGTTGCGCCGGTGAAGGCACAGGCATTGGCCTCGATCAGCGTATCAACGGCGGCGGCAGCGGCTTCCGGGCGGCTCTGCGCGTCCACCACGACGAGTTCGATCTTGGCGCCGCCCATGGACTTGATACCGCCAGCGGCATTGATGGCTTCTGCCGCAAACTTTGCACCGGCAGCACTCTGCGTGCCGTTATAGGCAAGGTTGCCTGTCAGTGGTTCGATGACGCCAACCTTGATGGTGGGTGTCTGCGCGCGCAGAATAGATGGCGCAGCCAGGCTGACGGCTAGCGCTCCAGAGACCTTTAAAAGGTCGCGTCGTTCAATTTTGAATGTCATTTTATGCTCCCAGTTTTTTTATGAGACGGCAAAAGAAACTCGCTGGTCCGCCCGTCAACGGCCCAGCCAGGAATGCGACGCCATTCGATCCGTTTCGAAGGCGGTGATCTGCTCCATGAAAGTGAATGTCATCTCGATCTCGTCCAGACCGCGTAAGATACAGTCGCGCGCGAAGGGATCGATGGTGATGGGGTGAGTGCCGAGATTACCAGGAAGGATCAGTTCGGCGGCCTCAAGGTCAACCGTAACTTCTGCGTCAGGAAAACGGTTGAGATGATCCGCCAGCGCCTCGCAATGATCTGCGGACAGGCGAACAGGCACGAGCCCGTTTTTCAGGGCATTGTTGAAGAAAATATCGCCGAAGCTCGGTCCGATGACAGACCGGATGCCATGGTCCACCAGCGCGTAAACCGCACCCTCGCGGGACGATCCGCAACCAAAGTTATCCTCGACAAGAAGAATGGTCGCGGCGTCGGCGCCAGGCTTGTTGAGTGGAAACGAAGGGTCCAACTCTTTCTGCTCGTCACGACGGATGTCGTGGAACAAGAACTGGCCATAACCCTGTGCGCGATCTGCCTTCAAAAAGCGTCCGGGAATGATCTGGTCCGTGTCGCAGTTGACGCCGGGAATGGCGACCGCCGTAGATGTTTCGCGAATGAATGCTTTCATCATTATGCCCTCACATCCTGCGCACGTCGGTCAGACAGCCGCTGATGGCAGCAGCAGCGGCCATGGCCGGACTGACCAGATGCGTGCGCGCGCCGGGCCCTTGGCGACCGACGAAATTGCGGTTGGAGGTGGAGGCGCAGCGTTCGCCGGGACCAACGACGTCGCCATTGATTGCCGCGCACATGGAACAGCCCGACTCGCGCCACTCGAAACCTGCTTCAAGGAAGGTGCGGGCAATGCCCTCCGCTTCCGCCTGCGCCTTCACCTGTGTCGATCCCGGCACGACGATGGCCGGTATCATCGCTTTCCGGCCTTTGAGAATGGAGGCCGCAGCACGCAAATCCTCGATCCGGCTGTTGGTGCAGGAGCCAATGAAGACCTTGTCCAGTTTCAGCCCATCCAGCGGTGTGCCGGGCGCAAGCTCCATGTATTCCAGCGACTTCGTCACCGCCTTGCGCTTTTCGACGCTGTCGAAAGTCGAGGGATCGGGAACGCGTCCATTGATCGAAACGGCATCTTCCGGGCTGGTGCCCCACGTCACCATGGGCGCGATATCCGCAGCGTCCAGCGACACTTCGGCATCGAAAAAGGCATCGCTATCGCTGGCAAGCGTGCGCCAATGGGCAACCGCGCCGTCCCATTCCTGCTCCGATGGCGCGAAATGGCGGCCTCTGACATAGGCAAATGTCGTTTCATCCGCCGCAACCATGCCGAAGCGGGCAGCGGCCTCGATGGACATATTACAGAGCGTCAGCCGCCCCTCGATGGAAAGGTCCCTCACCACCTGCCCGGTGAATTCGATGGCGTGGCCACCGGCACCGGCTGCGCCGATCTTGGCGATCAGCGCCAGCATCACATCCTTTGCGGTCACGCCCTGCCCCAGCACGCCGTCAATGGTGACGCGCATGGTTTTGGGGCGAGACTGCCACAGCGTCTGGGTGGCCAGAACATGCGCGTTTTCGGATTGGCCGATGCCGAAGGCAATGGCACCCAGCGCCCCTTGCGTCGAGGTATGGCTGTCGGAACAGACGATGGTGAGGCCCGGTAATGTGATGCCCTGCTCCGGTGCCATCACATGCACAATGCCCTGTTCCCGGCTCGATATGCCGAAATGGCGCACGCCGCCCCATTCCATATTCTCATCAAAGGTGTCGATCATGTGGGCGATGGCCGGGCTTGCCGCATCGCTCGACTTTCGGCCCAATGTCGGCACGTAATGGTCGGCAACACCGAAGATTTGCTGCGGACGCCGAGGCTTCAGGCCACGCCGCTTGAGATCGGCAAAGGCATGGAAGCTGCCTTCGTGAATCATGTCGCGGTCGATGTAAAGCAAAGACGGGCCAGCCGGATGGCGCAATATCTCGTGCTCATCCCAGATCTTGCCCAACATTGTGCGCGGTGCGACTGCTTGCGCCATGACCTTGTCTTTCCATTCTTCAAAGAGCGATCGGTGAGCAGCCGCGGCCACTCACCTCAACGGCAATACATTCAGCCAGCGGCACGGAAAGCCACGCAGATGTCGCCCGCGGGTGCATTCCACACGCCCTCATGCGACAGAATGTAATCGAGCGCTTCGCGCAGATATTCGACGCGGTACGGCATGCCTGACACCCAGCTGTGCAGCGGCAGGCTCATAACGCGACCGCCATACTGCGCACTTTCGCGGTACAGCACATCGAAGCGGTCCTTGACCTGCTGCACCCACTCGGCTTCCGACTGGAAATACTCGTCGGCCACGACACGGTCATCCGTCTCGTAAGCCATGGGCATGGCGAGCAGCGAGCCGTTTTTGGTCTGCATCTCGTAGGGAAGATCGTCGTTTGCCCAATCAAGGCTGTAGGCGACACCGTTGCGTGCCAAAAGATCAGGCGTGTTGAAGCCCTGCGCGCGACCGGGCGACAACCAACCCTCGACCCTCTGTCCGCTCGCTTCACGAAGCAGGCTCAAGGCCTCAGCAATGATGGCATTTTCTTCGTCTTCGCCAAGGCCGGAGTGATGGATCTTGCCCATATCCAGACCGTGGGCGATGATTTCATGCCCGCCCCGCACCACAGCGTCGATCAGCGCCGGATAACGCGCCGCGATCACACCATTGATGGCAAAGCTGGCTTCCAACTCCTTTTCCGCAAGCAGCTTGAGAATACGGAAAATGCCGATGCGATTGCCGTAGTCACGGTTCGTGTAATAGCGAAAATCGGGGTAAGGCATGGACAAAGCACCCGGTGCCTTGAACGGCTTAGAGGGCATGTCGAGCGGAAAATGCTGGACGTGGGTGACGATGGAGACCGCAATACGCGCACCATCGGGCCATGAGATGGGCTTGCGGGTGAAAAGGTCGCTCCACGCGTAACGATCATGGTCCATGCCATAACGACGTGCGGGATAGTTCAGATAGTCTTCAGGCATAGACATCAGCGCGCTCCCTTCCCGGAGTTATGGGCAGCCATGGCGGCGATCATGGCGTCATAGGCACCGGTGGCATGATAGGCGGCTGCGATCTCACGGCCTGTCGTCTGCCACACGCCGTCATGGCTGGCGATGTATTCGATGGCTTCGGCAAAGGCATCGATGCGATGCGGCTGGCCAACAAGGTATGGATGCAGCGGAATGCACATGACCGTGCCGCTCTCATCGCCTTCCTTGTAGAGTTGATCGAACTGCCGCTTGATTATTTCGCCATAATGGCGCGGCGTGACCTTCTGGCTGTTGTAAACGATGACGTCGTTCATCTCGAGCGAGTACGGCATGGAGATCAGTTTGCCGGACTTCACCTTGACCGGCATCGGCTGGTCATCATGGAACATGTCACAGGTGTACTGAATGCCCGCTTCCGACAGAATATCCATCGTCCAGAAATTGTTGGACAGCGCCGGTGAGAGCCATCCAGCCAATTCCTGACCGGTGTGTTTACGCACCGTATCGAACGCATCACGGATGATTGCACGCTCCTGCTCAATATCGAGATTATAGACATAACGCGTGTTGTAGATGCCGTGGGAAAAGAACTCCCAGCCGCGATCCGCACAGGCCTTGATGATTTCAGGGTGGTGATCGCACAGCGCGACGTTGAGCGAGACGGAGCCACGAAAACCGGCCTTGTCCATCGCCGCCATCATACGCTGCCAACCGGCGCGGTTGCCGTAATCGCGGTGGGAATATTGCAGAACATCCGGGTTAGGCCGCGCCCATGGCGTGCGGGTGGGATTGTTCGGCGGATTGTATTCGTAGAACTCGATGTTGGGTGCGATCCAGACGGCAATTTTCTTGTTGCCGGGCCAGACGATCTTCGGGCGGTTCGGCCAAGGCAGATAATCATAGAGCCCGAGGTCCGATTTCATTGCACTCGCCTCGTCAGCCATCTCAGCGCACCTCCGGCTGATAGGCCTCGTACCAGGCAATGGCATCCGAGACTGGAATCACATCGCCATATTTGACTGAAATGTCGTAGAGATTGGCGAAATGCGGGCTCTCATGCTTGTCGGCCACGCATTCCTCGGGAACGATGACGCGGTAGCCGCGCGAAATGGAATCCACCACGCAGGCGCGGATGCAGCCGGATGTCGAGCCACCGGTTAGGACGACCGTGTCGCACTGGTGCCAGACCATCAGCGACTGAAGATTGGTCTCGTGGAAGGGCGATGCCATGCGCTTGTTGAGGATGATGTCCTTGACGTGATCGATCTTCAGGCGCGGATCGAACTCGGCCCGGCGGGAACCGACCTTGATGTTCTGCAGGGAATCTGGCGTATTGGTACGCGTGCCCCAGACGCCACAATCCTCACCCGATTCCATGTAGGCCACATAGGTCCAGGTCACCGGCAGGCCCTTGTCTCGGGCGAGACCGGACAGCGTATTGACGTATTCAAGCTGCCGGGGATCGGTTTCATATGCCGTCACGAACTCACCGAGAGACGTGTAAGCACATTGCAAATCGATATTGATCAGCATCGGCTTGCGGCCGAACCCAAATCGTTTGCGCGTGGGATTGGCTTTGGCCTGCTCGTACAATTGACGCGCGGTAAGCGATGAGTTTTCCATGACGGCCTCCTGTGTCTTGCGACCCTCCACACGGTCCGACAGGCGGGCCGCTTCCTCAGTAGAGGGGACGCTTTATTCTTTCTATTGTTATCACTTTATATCATTTGTAAAGCCACTTTTCGAAGCCATTTGATGTCTTTTTTAAAGGCGCATTTTGTCTGTGCAGATGCCTTGCAAGTAACGGATTCAATGCTGATAAATTGAGCAGCCAGAGCTACCATGATGGAGAAAATGCGATGTCCCAATCCCCCTGCCCGCCGATCCGCGATGCGGAGTGGCCCGAATCCATCAGTGAGATGCGCAGCGGTTTTGCCGGTCAGCTGAATGTTTATCGTACCATGGCGCACCACCCTGCCCTTCTTCAAAGCTGGGCGCCTCTTCGCCAACATCTGGTGAAGGACAGCGCGCTTGGCCCTGTTCGTTCAGAGGTGGTCATTTTGCGAACCGGGCATCGCCTTGGCTCGCATTATGAATGGGCGCACCACGTCAGCAGGGCGCGAACCTTAGGCTTCACCGATGAGCGCATAAGCGCCATCGCGGCCATGCCCGAGGGTGAGGACGGCTTGCTCGTCAAAGCAGTCGATGCCCTGTTCGACCTCCACCGCATTCCCGCAGAATTGGAGGCCGAGCTGGCAGCGGTCATAGGCCGCCAGGCGGTTTTCGATCTGATCGCAACAGTCGGCTTCTACATCGTCCTCGGCGGCATTCTGATGACTTATGAGACGCCCGTGGATGACGCCGTCGCATCTGAGCTGGCAGCAGCTCCGATATCGCCGCCTGCGTGAGATCGCGTCAAACGTCTTTGAGTTTCTGCGCACCATTCAACTGGTCGATAAGCGTTGAACTGGCCTTGTTCATGCCCAACACATCAACAGTCACGCCGTGCTTTGTGAAGCGCTCCACCACTTTTTCAAGTGCCGCAACGGCAGTGATATCCCAAAAATGCGCTTGGGAAACATCGATGACAGCAGCCATACCGGTTGCTTCCTCGATATCGAAGGCATCGACGAAGACATCCGCTGAGGCGAAGAAGACCTGACCTGACACACGGTATGTCACACGGCGCGAAACCTCATCTTTCTCCGCTTCCACCCGCAACAGCCGGGCAACCTTGAAGGTGAAAAAGACGCCGCTGAGAAGCACGCCCACGGCGACACCCAAAGCGAGGTTCGCGCTCAAAACCGTCACGATGACGGTTGCGACCATGACCACACTCGATATTTTTGGATGGACCACGAGCGTCTTGAGCGATGACCAGTCAAACGTATCGATGGACACCATGACCATGATCGCGACGAGTGCAGCAACGGGAACTTGAGAAACCCAGGGCTTCAAAAGCACCATCAGCACCAGAAGAAACGCGCCTGCAAACAGCGTCGACAGGCGCCCGCGCCCTCCATATTTGACGTTGCTGACGGTCTGGCCGATCATGCCGCAGCCCGCAATGCCGCCGAAAAGGCTGGCCGCCGTGTTGGCTATGCCGAGACCCGTGCATTCGCGGTTCTTGAAACTAGGGGTTCCCGTCAGATCGTCAACGACGCTCGCGGTCATCATGGATTCCAGCAATCCAACCATGGCGATGGCCAACGCCGGTCCGGCGATGATCTTGATCGTGTCCAGCGTGAGTGGAACAGCAGGCCAGCTGAAGATCGGCAGGGAATCCGGCAGTTTTCCAAGGTCTGCGATCGTCATGACCGGAAGCTGGAAGCCTACTGAAACGGCGGTCAAAACCAGTATGCAGATCAGGGGAGAAGGAACAGCTGTGGTCAATCTAGGGAGAAGGTAGATGACAACGAGCCCGGCAGCCAACATGCCATAGGCCAGCCAATCACCACCGAGAATATGCGGCAATTGCGCCGCGAAGATGAGGATCGCAAGCGCATTGACGAAGCCAGTTCGCACTGATTTCGAAACGAAGCGCATTAACACGCCCAGCCGCAGCAGACCGAACAGGATTTGCAGCACACCCGCCAGCAGGCCGGCGGCAAAAAGATAGGGCAGTCCATGCGTATGGACGAGCGGCGCAGCAACCAGCGCCACCGATCCGGCCGCAGCCGAAATCATCGCGGGTCGGCCACCGGTAAACGCAATGACGATACCAATGATGAAGGAGGCGAAGAGTCCTACTTGCGGATCGACACCCGCGACGAAGGAAAACGCGATGACTTCCGGGATCAAAGCGAATGTCGCGACGGCACCGGCAAGCATTTCGCGGATGGGATTGGCAGACCAATCCCGACGGATAGAGGTGAGTAGCATGTGATGAGTTCTCGCAAAGCATGTCGAACGCGCTTGAGGCGTCATTAAAAAGGCATGCAGCTTTTGCGTTGTCTGGCGGATCGGCGGCCAGAAGAGCCACCCGGAGTTTCACCGGGTCCGTGGTGAGTGACTTTTTATGACCTCATCCGTTCTGCGATGCAACATGGTGCTCAAAAAATTTGACATCAAGACGCCAAGCGTCAGCTTATTCAGGCCTAGCAATACTCGCCATTAGCGGGAAACGTCTCCGTTTTATCCGCTCAAATGCCCTCGATTTTCCTAGCAGCCGCGCAGAGGAACCAATTGAGTTCATAGGCGTTTATCTCCGTCCCGCGAAGGAGAGCCCTCATGAAAATCTTCACTACTGCTATCTGTTTTGTTTCCGTTGCCGTACTCAGTGGTTGTGTCGATGACCGTGGCTACCGAAGCGGCGGATATTATTCGACAACGGTCTACAGCCGGACCTACGACAATGATCGTTACTATCGTGATCGGGATTACCGCCGGGACCGTGGTCGCGACTGGAGAGACCGTCGTGGTGACTGGCGCGACAACGACCGTGGCCGATATCGCTACGGTGACAACCGGGTGATCTACGGCGTCACTACGCGCTAGTCATATTTTTATGGGAGGGTCCGCGAGGTGCCTCCCTCTTCATTCGTCGCAACCTTCTGACACGCATCTTATTTGAATTTTAGTACCGCACTCGGCATCTTGGATTGCGGCGTGATCAAGCACCAACTAAATATTTCATGAAGATGGAACCGAGGCGTCGCCCTTTTGGTTAGGGGCCTAATGATTAGCATTACACGTGCGGACACCCGGACCTTGATCACAGGCGCCTGGAATTAACCATGGCATTCAACCAAACCTGAATTCAGCCGATAATGCCTGCTTTGCGGTTGAGGGATACCCCACGTTGCCATACGACTGAAAGGTCTGTTTGGTGGCCTGATCTGGGCCACCCTATCGCATGGGGGACTGGATTGATGCATGTGGAGAGCCTTGCCGGTGCCCACAATGAGGCCGGAATCTATACGTGGTCACTTGAGAATGACCGTCTTTACGGAGATACGGCGATTGCTGCTCTCTTCGGACTGGAACCTGCGGAGACCATACGCGGCCTGCCGCTTATGTCCTATCTTGATCGTGTCCACACGGACGACAGGCCAATGCTCGCCGCTCTCATCGCCAAAGCCGTCGAGGACGGCCTTCCCTATAATGCAGAATATCGCGTTCAAAACGCCCTCAACGAGTTTGAACTCGTCATGGCCGTCGGGCGGTGCTTCCGCGACCCGGCTGGAAACCCATCCATCTATTCAGGGATCATCTATCCCGTCGAAAAACTCGCGTAGAGATTAATACGCCTACGACGATCTCAGCCGGGCCCGTCTCGAATGACAGGCCCGACAGAAATAGTCTTACGCGACCTCTGGTAGCCCGCCGAGAAGCTTATCGAGCGTCATCGGATAATGCCGCACGCGCACGCCAGTCGCATTGTAAATTGCATTGGCAATGGCCGCCGATACGCCGCAGAGACCCAGCTCACCAACACCTTTCGCCTTCATGGGCGAAGACATTGGGTCAGTCTCATCCAGGAAAATGACATCCTGATGTGGAATATCGGCGTGAACAGGCACTTCGTAACCAGCGAGATCGTGGTTGACGAAGAAGCCGCGCTTGGTATCGACCGCCAACTCTTCCGATAGGGCACCACCGGCACCCATCGTCATCGCACCGATAACCTGGCTTCGCGCCGTGATTGGATTCAGAATGCGGCCCGCCGCACACACCGCCAACATGCGACGGATGCGTGTTTCACCTGTTGCGGCATCCACACCAACCTCAACGAAGTGGGCGCCGAAGGTAGACTGCTGGTGTGTCTTGGTCAGGTCACCCCATTCCATCTTGTCTTCGCCAACCAGACCCTCGGCACCGGCTGCTTCAGCAAGCGGAACAGCGCGATTGCCAGATTTGACCGATCCGTCTTCAAACACCGCATCTTCGGAATTGAAGCCGAGCTTCTGGGCGATGGCTTCCCGCAGTTTCACGCAGGCGGCGTACACACCTGATGTCGAAGAGTTGGCGCCAAACTGGCCGCCAGAGCCAGCTGAAATCGGGAAGCGGGAGTCGCCCAGTTGTACAGCCACCTTGTCGATGCCCACACCCATCATTTCCGCCGCCGTCTGGGCGATGATCGTATAACTGCCCGTGCCGATGTCGGTCATATCGGTTTCGACGGTGACGATACCATCCTTACCGAGCTTAACCCGCGCTGCGGACGGCAGAACGAGGTTGTCGCGGAATGCAGCGGCAACGCCCATGCCGATCAGCCAGTTACCCTCTCGCTTTGATCCAACCTTCGGGCGGTTGCTCCAGCCAAAGCGCTCCGCACCCAGCTTGAGACAGCCGATGAGATCGCGATGGGAAAAAGGCCGCTCATGGTTCTCAGGATCGACCTGCGTGTCGTTGAGAACGCGAAACTCGATCGGGTCCAGACCAACTTTTTCCGCGATTTCGTCAATAGCGATTTCCAAAGCCATCAAACCCGGCGCTTCACCCGGCGCTCGCATGGCGTTGCCTTCAGGCAGGTTCAGTGTCGCCAGCCGCATCGCTGTCATGCGGTTCGCACCGGCATACAGAAGACGCGTCTGGTTCACGGCCGTTTCCAGCACACCGCCCGGGAGATCACCCGACCAGCTTTCATGGGCGATGGCTGTGATCTTCCCATCCTGCTCCGTGCCAATACGAATGCGCTGGATCGTTGCTGGGCGATGCGTGGCGTTGTTGATCATGAAGGGACGCGGCAACGCTACCTTTACCGGGCGACCAGCTTCTTTTGCGCCAAGCGCAGCTAAAACAGCATCAACGCGCAAAAACAATTTGCCGCCGAAACCGCCACCGATGAAGGGCGACATCAGGTGGATCTTATCCTTCTCGACGCCCAATGTCGTCGCAAGATCGGAACGCCACCAGTCGATCATCTGACTGGACGTCCACACCGTTACCTCATCACCATTCCACGCAGCGATGGAGGCATGCGGCTCCATCATCGCATGTGATTGGTCTGGCGTCGTATAGGATTGATCAATCGTGACAGGCGCTGCGGAAAACGCGGCAGCGAAATCGCCGACGGCGGTGTCAGGCTTCTGGGAGTCGTCCGGTTTCTTTGCTGCGTCTTTTTGCGCATTCAGATCGAAAGTACCCTTTTTTTCCGCATATTCGACCTTGATAAGACCGGCAGCAGCGCGTGCCTGCTCAAATGTTTCAGCCACGACAACGGCGATGGCCTGATGGTAGTGCTCGATCTCATCGCCACCGAAAAGATTGGCCGTATTAAACTCGCCCTTTTTGAGCTTGCCTACATCCAGAGTGGTCACGACGGAAAGAACACCGGCGGCCTTTTTGGCTGCGGAAACGTCCATGGATTTTATCCGCCCCTTGGCAATGGCAGAGCCGAGCGGATAGCCATAGGCATATTTCAGGTTCGGATCATGCCACTCATAGGCATACATGGCCCGTCCCGTCGTTTTCAACTCGCCATCGATGCGATGGATCGGCTGGCCGACGACTTTGAGACGGTCGATGGGATTGGTCGTTGCTGGTTTATCAAACTTCATGACTCAACCCCTTGCTTCAGACAGGACGGCACCGAGTGTGCGCTGGACAAGCTCGACCTTGAACCGGTTTTCTTCGGTTGGACGAGCGCCGGCAAGAATATGCTGTGCCGCACCCCGCGCGCCCTTCGGCAGATCGGCTTCCGCCGCTTCAACGCGCCATGGCTTGTGGGCCACACCGCCGACAGCGACGCGTCCCGTTCCATCGGGCTGGATGACAGCCCCGACTGAAATCAACGCGAAGGCGTAAGACGCGCGGTCCCTCACCTTCTTATAGATATGCTTTCCGCCAATCGGTGGCGGAAGCACAACGGCGGTGATGAACTCACCCGGTTCCAGAGCCGTCTCGATGTGCGGCGTATCACCGGGCAGTCGATGAAAATCAGCAATCGGGATCGAACGACGGCTCGCGTCTGCCTTCACCGTCTCTACCGTTGCATCCAGCGCGCGCATTGCAATCGCCATATCGCTTGGGTGCGTTGCGATGCAGGCATCGCTTACGCCAACAACCGCATGCTGGCGGCTGAAACCGCCGATGGCGGAACAGCCACTACCCGGCTGGCGCTTGTTGCACGGCTGGTTGGTATCGTAGAAGTAAGGACAGCGTGTTCGCTGCAAGAGATTGCCAGCCGTGGTCGCCTTGTTGCGCAATTGCCCAGACGCCCCCGCGACAAGCGCGCGTGACAGCAGGCCGTAATCACGGCGAACAGTGGTGTGGGCGGCGAGGTCGGTGTTCCGCACCAATGCGCCTATGCGCAGGCCACCATCCTGTGTCGCTTCGATCTGGTCCAGGCCCAGCCCATTGACATCGATGAGATGCGTCGGCGTTTCGATCTCAAGCTTCATCAGATCGAGAAGATTGGTGCCGCCTGCAATGAATTTGGCGTTGCGATTGGAAGCGGCGGCACCTGCTGCGGCCTCCACAGAAGATGCGCGTTCGTAAGTGAAGGCTCTCATGCTCTTATCCCTCCAACTTCTGAAATCGCATCCAGAATGTTGGAGTACGCCCCGCATCGACAGATATTGCCACTCATACGTTCGCGCACTTCCGCTGCCGTCAGTTGGGCGGGGCTGTTGAGATCACCGGTAACGTGGCTGGGAATGTTGGCTTTGATCTCTTCGAGCACCGCCACGGAGGAACAGATTTGCCCCGGAGTACAGTAGCCACACTGGAAACCATCATGTTTGACAAAAGCGGCCTGCATGGGGTGCAGATTGCCGGGAGCGCCGAGCCCTTCGATGGTCGTTACTTCGTCACCGTCATGCATGACAGCAAGCGTGAGACAGGAATTGATCCGTTTGCCGTCAACCATAACGGTGCATGCACCGCACTGGCCGTGGTCGCAGCCCTTTTTCGTGCCAGTGAGATGCAGATGCTCCCGCAATGCGTCGAGCAATGTCGTGCGATTATCCACGTCAAGAACGTGGTTTTCACCATTGACGGTGAATTCAACTTTGGAATGATGGTTCATCTGGCTCCCCGGAGACTGCGCCACCGCCTGTCCGGCGACACCCGTGGCCGCGATTGTCGCAGCCGAGGAGATAAGTAAGTTGCGTCGGGAAAGTTCCAGTAGGATGCTATCCTGCATATCCAACTCCGCTTCGATTGTTTGAGGTGTTGGGTTAACGGAGCTGGCCGGTAAAAGTGCCGCGGACGAACGGAAAGTTGAACGCAGTCGAATGTGACCCACTTGGCGGATTGGCCAGTGACAGCGAATAATCAGTCTCGCCCCTCAACATCGCTTGCTGCCTTGGCGCAGGTCTGCCATCACAATACAATCTGCATCTGCAACGACTGACCCTGACATCACATGCTAGTGGCCGCGATACTTTCCCTGTTACTTGTTGGCGGCGACGCCGGTCTCGCTACGACTTCTGGTGGGCAGCTCACCCCTGCTGTTGAGCAGGCTCAGCAGGACACATCCACGAGCCCTGCGTCCAGCTTCAACGCCCCTCGATGCCAGGGCATGGCCGATCTCTCGTCACCCAACCGTCCGGTCTTCATCGAGAAGCAGAACGGTGAATGGGAATGCACCTATCTGCTGGAATATTCCGAAACCGGCCACAGCCCTTCTGTGTTCATCCAGATCAGGGGCGCTGCAGAAGGGACATGGAACGGTTTCCGGCTGAAGCTGAATTTCGGCTCGCTGCTCTCGCGCCAAGTCCTTGCAACAAGAGCGGCCAGTCTTGTCAACAGTCTTTTTGGAACGAAAACTCCACTGACCGACTTGGATGGAATGCTTGCATCAGGACGCGAATTTGAGCTGACCTTCGACGGTGTGACGCTGAAATACCGGCAGGAACGCATGGACGAAAATCGTTTCAATCTTTTTGGCAGCCAAAACGTTGTTGACGCACGGAAGACTGATCCAGTGCCGGACTGAGCGAGGGGCGAAACCATGGACAACCCGACAGATGATCCGCTGACGACCGCTCAGGAATGGGCAAAAAACGGACGAAAGGTCGCGATTGCGACCGTCATCGAAACCTGGGGATCGGCACCCAGACCTGTCGGAAGTCACCTCGTTATCGATGCTGATGGCAATTTCGAAGGATCAGTATCTGGCGGCTGTGTAGAAGGTGCCGTCATAGCTGCTGCAAGCGATGTCATCGAAGATGGCACATCCAAACTTCTCGAATTCGGCGTTGCGGATGAAACGGCATGGGCCGTGGGCCTCTCCTGCGGCGGTCGTATCAGTGTCCACGTCGAAAAGCTGCCAAGCCTTGAACAGCTGAACGCTCTCCGCCAGGCTCGTCAGGCTGTGGTGGTCATAACTGAGATGGAAAGCGGCCACACGCGTATTGTTACTCATCACGACGAAGTTGACGGGCTTCTCGGGGAAGCCGTTACCGCGGCATTTCGATCAGGCAAATCCGGCAGTGTCATGATTGAAGACACACGTTACTTCATCAATACATATCTTCCCGCTCCGCGACTCGTCGTCATTGGCGCGGTGCATATCAGTCAGGTACTAGTTCAGATGGCAAAGCTTGCGGGTTTCGATGTCAGCATCATCGATCCACGCACGGCCTTCGCCACCGCTGAGCGTTTCGCGCAAACTGATCTCGTGGCAGATTGGCCCGAGGACGTGCTGCAGAATAGACCGCTTGACTCACATACGGCTCTGGTCGCGCTGACGCATGATCCCAAAATCGATGATTTTCCGCTGGCAGAAGCGCTACGAAAAAGCTGTTTTTACGTGGGTGCGCTGGGCAGCCGCAAAACGCATGCCGCACGGCTCGAACGTTTGAAACAGCAGGGATTGGCGGAAACCGATCTTGCAAAAATTCACGGGCCGATCGGATTGAACATCGGAGCCGTCAGCCCTGCCGAAATCGCCGTCGCCATTCTGGCCGAAATGATCGATGCCCTGCGATCTGGAAGCCTATCGAAGCGGAACAGTTGAGGGCGGATCGACAAGCACGCCGCCCGCAGCCCCAACTGCCTCAGGCGTATCGACATCCACCTGCGCCGCAGGACCGACATCCACATTGATGACCGGCAAACCGGAGGTTTCGATCAAACGCCGTGCGCCCACATCCCCTTCCAACTGCAAAACGCCGTCATATAGAGAGCGGGGCAGAATAACCGGATTTCCGAGCTTTCCTCTCGAAATGGCACGAACAACGGCGGTTTTACCCGATGTGTGGAAAGCTTCGATCAACTGGTTCAGGTGATTGCTGGTGATCTCGGGCATATCCGCCAGCATCACCATCACCCCTTCTGCCGCCCGTGCCTTAACGGTCGCAAAACCAGTGGCAAGAGAACGCGCCATTCCTAACGCGTAGTCCGGGTTGATGACGACGTCCACATCAACGCCGGAAAGAACGTTTTGCATGTCTTCATGCCTGTGCCCCAGCACGACGGTTACAGACGAAGCATCGCTATCGGCTGCAACCAGCGCCACGCGTCGCAGCAAGGGCACGCCGTCGAACTCGGCCAGCAACTTGTGCGGTCCATCTTTGCCCATGCGGCTCGACATTCCGGCGGCAAGGAGGACGATTGCAACGGCCATGTGATGTTCTCCGTGATGCAGTTCGGGGCTTCAACATCGGTCGAAGCCCCGGTCACGGTCACAATATCACATCCATGCCGCTGCTGGACCCGGATTTATGATTTTCGAAGCGACCCGATATAGGCACGCCAGCCACCGAGATGGGTGATGTCCTGCGCACCCTCAACCGCGTATGCCTCACACAGAAATCCGGAAACCTGCGAGCCGTCATCCAGCGTCACTTTGCCGATGCCGAGCGGAGCGGGAATGTTCTGCACGAAATTGCCGAAGGCCTCCGGCGAGACTTTCCACACCTCGACTTCAAGGCCATGGCCATCAAAGCCCGGTTGCCTGATGAGACCGGGTTTCGGGGGTGTGGTATTGGGCAGCACGAACAGACGATAATCGCCCGACGTTCGGCAAGTCTTGACGAGCGTCCCTCCGGGGCCGGTCAGTTCCTGGTTCAGCGGCATCCCGGTAAGATGCGCACCGACAACCACGATCGTCACGTCCCCACTTCCCGCCGGCGCAAGGCGGCTGTCTTGCGGCAATGCTGCGGCCTTATCCTTGCCCATTCCGCTCTCAAAAGAACGATGCAGCGCATCGGCAAAGGGGGCGATAGCATCGTCGGAGAAAGCCGGGCCGAACAGAGTGACGCCAGACGGCAAGTGCCCTTCGGTATCAAAGCCGCACGGGACCGCGATTGCCGCATAGCCGAAGAGGTTGGCGAAGTTGGTATAGCGCCCGAAATGTGCATTCTTGCTGATGGGATCAGCCAACATCTCGTCCACCGTGTAAGTCGTCGGAGATGTCGGCAGCATCAGCATATCGACCTGCTTCCACTCTTCTATGGTCTTCTGACGCATTGCCTCCAGCCTGTAGAGGCCCTCGAATGCGTCAACCGCTGTGTAGCGAGCGGCACCTGAGATGATGGCTCGGACAGTCGGGTCGAAGTCCTCAGCATGGTCGGCAAAAAAGTCCTTCACCGCCGCCAGCCGCTCTGCCACCCATGGGCCGTTGTAGAGAAGTTCGGCGGCCTGGCGGAAGGGGGCGTAATCTATCGGAACGATCGTCGCGCCGAGCGCTTTGGCATGCTCAATGGCGCTATCATAAGCGGCTTCGTAAGCGGCGTTGCCATAGAACTCGCGTTCGACTCCCGTGAGAACACCGAGCCTGAGGCCTGAACTCGGCATTTTGACGGGTCTTGCCTGTTTCGAAAACGGATCGGCAGCGTCATGGCCATCCATGATCTTGCGTATGGCGACGCCATCCCCCACCGTTCCGGCAAACACCGTAACCACATCGACAGAGCGGCAGGCGGGAACGACACCGACATTCGGCACCAAACCCGGTGTTGGCTTGATGCCGACGAGATTGTTGAATGCAGCCGGGACGCGACCCGAGCCCGCAGTATCCGTACCAAGCGCAAAGCTGGCAAGGCCGGAAGCAACCGCGACTGCCGAGCCCGATGACGACCCGCCGGAAACATAGGCCGGATCGAAGACAGAGCGCGGCGCACCATGGGGCGAGCGTGTCCCATTCAGGCCTGTTGCGAACTGGTCGAGGTTCGTCTTACCGATTATGAGCGCCCCCGCCGCCTTCAACCGCGCCACAACGGTCGCGTCCTTTTCGGGGTCATACGCAAATGCCGGGCATGCTGCCGTCGTCGGCAGTCCGGCAACATCGATATTGTCTTTTACGGCGAAAGGCACGCCCCATAGCGGCAGACTGTTCGGAACCGGCGCACGGGCGATGAGATCGCGAGCGGCGTTGCGCAGATCATCTTCCGGGGTCTTGGTAATGAAGATCGCCTGATCGTCACTGGCGGCGATGCGAGCAAGCACCTCCTCCACCAGATCCAGCGGTGAAAGACCTTGCGCATAGGCCTGTTTCAGTGACGTGAGATCGAGAAATACGGGAAGCATCAGGCATTCTCCAGAACAACGAGCACATCGCCCGCCTTGACGTTGCGGCCCGGCTCGGCGCGAAGATCGCGGACGCGACCCGGCGCATGGGCGGTGACGTTGATTTCCATTTTCATGGATTCGATGATGGCAAGCGTGTCGCCTGCCGCTACCTTCTGGCCTTGCTCGACAAGCACTTTCCAGACATTGCCGGGAACCGCGCTTTCAATGCCGAAGCAGCCTTCGGGAATGTCACCGCCTAAGCCCTCGCCCAAACCTTCATCAACGACGAAACTGTCGAGACCGTGCTCTTTCCAGCGCTGACGCTCCGCCTCGAATGCAGCCTGTTGCCCGGCCTTGAAGGCGCCGATGCCCGCCGCGTTGCGAGCCAGTTCGGCCTCATATTCTGCATATGAGAATTCGCCCTCCTCGATGCGGACCGGGTATCCGCCGTGCGGAAACGCGGCGCGAGCCTCGGTCAGTTCGGCATGCGACACGGGGAAAAAGCGGACCTGATCGAAGAAATCCAGCAGCCACGGCTTGTCCTTGCCGAAAACAGGCGTCTGCCGCCAGCTGTTCCACATCTGGATCGTGCGACCAAAAAGCTGATAGCCGCCCGGCCCTTCCATGCCGTAAATGCACATGTAAGCGCCACCAATGCCAACCGCATTTTCCGGCGTCCATGTACGGGCCGGATTATATTTGGTCGTCACCAGACGATGGCGCGGATCGAGCGGTGTGGCGACCGGCGCGCCGAGATAAACATCGCCAAGGCCCATCACCAGATAGGACGCGTTGAAGATCGTGTCTTTCACGGCCTGCTCATCCGCCAGCCCATTGATGCGGCGGATAAATTCTATGTTCGACGGGCACCAGGGTGCGTTGGGGCGCACAAGCTCCTGATATTTGCGCATGGCAAGTTCTGCGTCGGGATCGTTCCACGACAGAGGCAGCCAGACCGTCCGGCTCGGCACCTTGACCGATTGCACCGAGGGCATGTCGTCCTCGATCTCCGATAGCAGACCCAGCAGACGATTGCGGGCAAGGCTCGACCCATCATAATGGATTTGCAGCGAGCGGATGCCGGGGGTGAGATCGATGACACCGGGCACATTCGCCTGCTTGACGGCCTGCATCAGCAGATGCGCGCGTAGCCGTAACCCGACATCGAGCCGCATCGAGCCATATTCGACCAGCAGATTGTCGTCACCCTGACGCCGATAGGTGACTGGAACCTGAGCATTGTCACGTCCGCCAAGAATGGGAGATCCGGCATTGTCACCAAGGCGCTTCACCACCGGTCCCGCAATCGGGTCTTGCGCACGGGCAACCGCATGGAACCGGATTTTGTCGCCGGGCTTGAACTGCCCCATTTTCCACTGCTCATCGGCTGCAATGACGGCCGGGCAAACAAAGCCGCCCAGCGAAGGGCCATCAGGGCCGAGGATGATCGGCATATCGCCGGTGAAATCGATAGAGCCTATGGCATAGGCATTGTCATGAAGGTTGGAAGGGTGCAGCCCCGCCTCGCCCCCATCTTCCCGCGCCCATTTCGGTGCCGGACCAATCAATCGCACGCCTGTGCGGGCGGAGTTGAAATGAACCTCATAAGGCGTAGAAAAGACGGTTTCGATATCCTCGTCCTGAAAGAAATCCGGCGCGCCGTGGGGACCATAGAGAACACCAACAGACCATTCGCGGGTCAATGTGGCGGGCTCTGTTGCCGGTTTCACGTCGGTCTGTGACGCTCTCGCAAGACGCAGGACATGGCCCGCACGCAACGTGCCTGGGGCATTGCCGCCAAACTGGCCAAGCCCGAAGGTTGCGCGTGAACCCAACACCACCGGCGCATCGAACCCGCCAGCAACGGCAAGATAGGCCCTTTGCCCCGCACCTTTGATCTGGCCGATGGCGAGCATTTGACCGGCTTTGACGACAATGGCTGTGTTGGTTGCGCAAGGCTCGCCATCCAGCATCATCGGCATCTCCGCGCCAGCCAATGCCACCGTCACGTCAGAGAAGAATTTCAGGACAGGTCCCGATACCGTCAGTTCCAGCGCTGCCGTGTGATCGTGGTTGCCGACAAGCCGGTTGGCGTGGCGGAAAGAACGTTCATCCATAGGTCCGCTTGGGGGAACGCCGACATGCCAAAGACCAAGACGACCCGGCAGTTCCTGAAGGCTGGATTGCGCGCCGGGAGCGATGACCTCGACCACATCAGGCACGAAAGCGAAATCCTTCAACGCTGTCGTCGCCACATCTCCCGTTTTGAAAAGATCAGAGGCGGCGATGGCTTTGAGATAATCGAGATTGGTTTCGATGCCCGAAATCGACGTGCCCGCTAGAGCCTTTTCCAACTGCTCGATGGCGTCCTGACGGTTCTCGCCGGACACGATGATCTTGGCCAGCATCGGATCATAAAACGGCGTGATCTCGGCACCGGTTTCTATCCAGCCATCAATGCGTATGTCCTTGGGAAAGACCACCTCGGTCAACAGACCGGCACTGGGGCGAAAATCGGCATGCGGCATTTCCGCATAGACACGGGCTTCGATTGCCGCGCCCCTTGGCAGCAGATCGTCCTTGCCGGTCAGCACATCCTCGCCTGCGGCCTGCCGGATCATCCATTCCACCAGGTCGATGCCGAAAACTGCTTCTGTTACAGGATGTTCGACCTGAAGGCGGGTGTTGACTTCAAGAAAATAGAACGCCTCTCGCGCAGGATCGAATATAAACTCCACCGTGCCTGCGGACTGGTATTTAACCTGTTTGCCCAAAGCGACAGCCGCCGCATGAAGCTTCTGTCGCATAGCGGTAGGCAGACCCGGTGCCGGAGTTTCCTCGATGACTTTCTGGTTTCGGCGCTGAAGCGAGCAGTCGCGCTCGCCAAGTGCAATGACTCTACCCTCTCCATCACCAAAGATTTGGACTTCAACATGCCGGGCTTTTGAAACGAAGCGTTCGAGATAGACACGCGCATCGCCGAAGCTGGCCTTCGCCGTCCGCTGCACGCTTTCAAATGCCGCCTGAAGTGCCGCCGGATCATCGCAAAGCTGCATGCCGATGCCGCCGCCGCCAGCGGTCGATTTCAGCATGACCGGGTACCCAACGTGATCGGCAACACGCAGTGCCTCGTCCACGGAACTCAGCAGATCGGAACCCGGTAAAAGTGGAACGCCGCTTTTCCTGGCAAGCTCGCGGGCCGTGTGTTTCAGCCCGAAATCGGCAATATTTTCCGGCTTGGGACCAATGAAGGCTATCCCTTCGGCGGCCAACCGTTCGGCAAAACCGATGTTTTCTGATAGAAAGCCATAGCCGGGGTGAACAGCCTGCGCGCCGGTGGCTTTGCAGGCTGCAATGACGGCATCGATATTCAGATAGCTTTCTCCAGCGGGTGCCGGCCCTAGACGCACGCTTTCATCTGCCATCAATGTCGCCATGGCGAAACGATCTGCATCCGAGTAGACGGCGACGGACGCTATGCCCATGCGACGCAGCGTGCTGATGACGCGCACGGCGATTTCGCCTCTGTTGGCGATGAGAACCTTGTCGAACATAACCATCAGCCCTCCTCGTTCCACACCAGCACGCGGATAGGCGTCGGATCGAAACCGTTGCAGGGATTGTTGATCTGCGGGCAGTTGGAGATGACGAGCAGCACATCCATCTCCGCCTTCAGTTCGACATAGTCTCCCGGTGCCGAAATGCCATCAACGATTGTCATGCCGCCATTGGGAGAGATTGGCACATTCATGAAGAAGTTGATGTTGGGGACGACATCTCGCTTGCCCATGCCGTATTTCGCGACTTCCGCCACGAAGTTATCGCGGCAGGCATGGAGATATTGGGTACCGTGGCCGAAACGCACGGTGTTGCTTTCACATGAGCAGGCACCAGCAGACGTATCATGCCGCCCGCAACTATCGGCAGTCACGCACAACATGGTTCGCCCTTCGCTCGACATGACCTTGGTGCCCGTCGAGATATAGGCCGCGCTCTGGGCGCGCACGGTGTCCTGACTGGAGTACCGCTCCGAATAATCGTCGGCATTATAGAACAGCGTATCGATGGCCTGCTGACCATAGCTGTCTTCGATGCGGACCGTCTGGCCTTTGCGGATGATGGTGGAAAACGGCTTTTCAGCCGCGATGTAATGGTCCTGCACGGTGTTTTCGAGCGTGCGGGAGGGGGCGGTCTGAATGAAATGCGTCATGATTTTTCTCCCTCGCTCAAAGTGCCGCTGCAACGTTGTTTTCAAATCCACGGACGGCTTCAGCAGTCGCGGTGCGGCACAGGTCGTCATGCGGCACGGCTTGCGCAGCGATGCGTGTGATCGTTACAGGGTTCGGCGCATAAACAGGGTTGGGGTCCAGCGGATGCGGGCAATTGGAGAAGCCGATGATCATGTCCATCTCGGCACGCAATTCGACATAATCAGCACCGTTGAGCAGTGCCGGATTCCAGAAAAACCGGCCTTCGGCATCGACACGCACCGGGGCGAAGAGTGTCAGCGCCGCCGGAATATCGCGTCGGTCGAGGCCGATCTTCATGGTGAGTTTGACGAAGTTATCCCGCGTGTCGCGCAGCAGGTTGCCCTGATATTTGGAATTCGTTTGAGCATTTGAGCCGCCGACGAGGCAGTCATGCGCACCCGACGAATCCTCCGTTATCGAAAACATAACGCGACCCATATCGGAAAAGATGACCCGGCCTTTCGAAAGACCCGTCGTCCATTGCATCTTCACTGTATCGGGCAAGTTCATGCGCTCGGACGTGTCGGCACTGGCCCAGGCAATCATTGCCAAGGATGAGAAACCGTGGCTGAGACTAATACGAGCGGTCTCCTCCCGGCGTATTTTCGTTGACCAGTACCAGCCACCGGGAATGACCTCGCGGTGGAGGATTTGGGCGTCCTCGACGGCTGGTTCTGGAAGAGCACTGAAACCTGGAAGGGATTTCGGGGCGAAATTCAGCCCCTTTTTCTGGTGTTCCTCGTAGCGTGCGCGATTGGCAGCGATTTCTTCGGGCGAACGTCTTTGGTGCATTGGTCTGCTCCATGGTGGTTGAGTTCGGGTCGTCCCGGTGGTGTCTGCCCTTTATGCCGGGTCGTCCCGGCGGGCGTTCAAAAGCTTTCAGGCCACGTTGCCAGCGCGACGCGGCGGCCAGATCGGAAGGTCTCGGGTAATGGTTGCGCCGTAGCGGATCTTCTCTTCGGGTCGATCACGCGGACGCTCGAAGGCAACGACGCGGGTGGCGAGCGTGAAGGCTTCACGCATGTCATGCGTCACCATCACCACCGTCATCGGCGTTTCATTCCAAAGGCGCTTCATCAACTGGTGAATTTCCGCGCGGATGCCAGGGTCGAGAGCGCCAAATGGCTCGTCTAGCAAAAGAACTTTCGGCCGCATCAGCAGCGCCTGCGCCAAAGCCAGACGCTGTTGCATTCCACCCGAAAGCTGTGCTGGATATTTCCCTTCCGTTCCCGCAAGCCCGACATCGGCAATCATGGCGCGGGCCTCGTCGATGGCGGTGCTGCGCGCCTTGCCAAACAACTTGCCGGTCAATGGCGATGCGGCCAGTTCCTTGCCGATCAGCACATTGCCAAGCACCGTCAGATGCGGAAAGACCGAATATCGCTGGAACACCACACCTCTATCCGCCCCCGGCTCAGGCGAGAGCGGCTGACCGTCCAGGAGGATCGATCCTCGCGTTGGGCTTTCCTGCCCAAGAAGCATCCGCAGAAACGTGGTCTTGCCGCAACCGGACGGCCCGACGAGCGCGACGAAGGCACGGGATTCAATATGCAGCGAAATATCTTCCAGAACGATCTGGTCGCCATATTCCTTCCAGACATTGTCGATTTTGATCGCGCTCATGCCTTCATCTCCACGGCTGACCAGGGAAAGACAGCAAGCCGCAGGCGCTCCAGCAACCAGTCGGTTAGGACGGCGATGAGAGTGATCCAGACGACGTAGGGAAAGATCACGTCCATAGCCAGATAGCGGCGAACGAGGAAGATGCGGTAGCCAAGACCGGCATCCGCAGAGATCGCCTCGGCGGCGATTAGAAACAGCCATGCCGGGCCAATCTGCAAACGCAGACAGGTGATGAGGCGGGGCAATATCTGTGGCAATACCACACGAAGCGCGATCTGCCAGGAATTTCCGCCGAGCGTCTCCGCTTTGATGATCTGTTCGCGCGGCAGTTCGATGGCCTTGAGCGCCAGATCGCGGATCATGACCGGCATGACGCCGATGACGATGAGTGCGATTTTCGACACTTCGCCCAGCCCCAGCGCGATGAACAGAATGGGCAACAGCGCCAGAGGCGGCACCATGGAGATGGCGCCCACGAACGGCGCGAGCAGAGACCGCGCATAGGGCAGCATGCCGATCAGCATGCCGATGGTGAGCGCAAGCGCTGTCGCAATGCCGAGCCCTGAAAACAGGCGGATGAGACTGGCAATCGTGTCGGTCCACAACACGATATCACCCGTACGGGGGTCCGGTATGAATGCCATGCGGTTGATCGCATCGGCAAATCCGGTCAGCCCCGGCAAAAGCTTGTCATTGGCATTGGCAGAAAGCCGTGCCGCCGAGCCGATGGTATAGGCGACCAAAACCGCAGCGAATGGCAAGGCCGCAAGGGCAAGGCGTGCGCCACCCGAGGGTCGCGTGTTGATCCAGCGCATGAAAAGCTCCCGATTGACGCTTCATCTGGAGGCCGGGCACAAAGCGCCCGGCGGCAATGGCGTTAAGCGGTGTGTTACAAAGCACCCTTGGCCGCAGCGTCCATGTATTCCGTCGTGAAGCGGAACTTGATGTTGGCCTTGTCGCCATGAACAGCACCATCCGGGAAGGCTATGCCGATGACATCGGCGGAAGGCGCTCCGTTGCCCAGAAGGCCTTTTTCAAACAGGAAGTTGCGAACAAGGTCCATGGTTTTCGGAAGGTTTGGAGACTTAGCAAAAGCGAGCGCATCCGCAGGCTTATCGAAAAGCTTGGTTGCCGCCATTTGCGCTTCGAAACCGGCGAGATCGGTGCCGGAAGCCTTGCCCATCGTTTCGCGTGCAGCTTTGCCTTCGGCGCTATCGGCGGTCATGACCTTCATCGTGTCATACCAGATGCCGGCAAGCGCTTTGCCGAAATCCGGATTGTCTTTCAGGACATCCGTGTTGGCGACCATGAGATCAATAATTTCGCCGGGGATTTTCGCGCTGTCGAAGACCTTTTTGGCAGATGGCGTTTCAAGGATGGTGGAAACCAGAGGGTTCCAGGTAACGACAGCAGTCACGTCAGGCGTCTGGTAGGCCGCCACCATATCGGCATCGGATGTGTTGACGACCTTCACATCACGCTCGGTGGAGCCAATGCTTTCCAAAGCACGGGCAAGGAGGTAATGCGAGACGGAGAACTCGACCAGATTGACGTTCTGGCTTTTGATATCTGCAAGGTTCGTCTTGTCTTTCAGGATCACGGCGTCATTGCCATTGGAAAAGTCACCGACAATGACCGCTGTGGTATCGACACCGCCAGCGGCGGGAATGGACAGACCATCCATATTGGTCAGCGTGACGGCATCGTAAGCGCCCGCCGTATATTGGTTCATCGACTCCACATAGTCATTGAACTGGGTCACCTCGATGCTGATACCGTATTTATCAGCCCACTTCTTCACGATGCCATGGTCGTTTGCGTAACCCCAAGGCATCCAGCCAACATAGATAGACCAGGCGACTTTGAAATCTTTCTTCGGCGCGGCCTGTGCGGTCATGGCACCGGAAAACGCGAGTGAGGCTGTGAGTGCGGTGATGGAGATGATCTTTTTGAGTATCGTCATTGGTATTCCCCTTTTGCTTTTTTCAAAAAGGGATCGGCACGAACCAACGCCGCCAATCCCTTGGCTAACGAGGTCTCCCGGGCTTTTGTCCCGCCGTGCATCCGGGCAGGATTTCTCCCTGCCCAGTGGCTGCTCTCGGACCAGTCACGCAATGAAGCGCCGGAACCCTAGCGGCCAACTCTGATATTTCTATCGAAGCAAAGGGCGTGCCAAGTTGAATTGCCCTCTAAGATTCTCCGATTTCCAGCGTGTCTGGGGCTCTCGAAAATGATCGCACTTGGCAGAGCGCCTTCTCAAACTCCGCCTTGCCGCAATTAACGGCATGATGGAACGCCACATGCACAGAAAATAAACTGCGCGGATGATGCTAGCTCTTCCGATTTCCGCCACCCTCAATTTGGAAAGTTGGGGCGGTCATAGTTGTGTAACAGGCATGGGCTTCATATCTTTCTGCTGAGGTCGCAAAAAACATGCGTCCAAATCGGGAGGTAAACCGTTACCGTCTGCAAAGACTGTGAGCGCTTGTGAAAAGGAGATGTGGATGTCGGATGAAAAGACGGTGAAAGACTGGCAGGGGCTTGCCGAAAAGGAACTCAAACGATCACCGGAAAGCCTTGTCTGGCATACGCCTGAAGGCATCGACATCAAGCCGCTCTATACCGCCGAGGACACGAAGGACATCAAGCATCTCGATAGCCTACCGGGCTTTGCACCTTTCGTGCGCGGTCCGCGTGCCACCATGTATGCTGGCCGCCCCTGGACAATCCGCCAATATGCCGGGTTTTCCACGGCAGAAGAATCCAACGCCTTTTACAAACGTAATCTTGCTGCCGGACAGAAAGGCCTGTCCGTCGCCTTCGACCTAGCTACCCATCGCGGTTACGACAGTGACCACGAGCGGGTCGTCGGTGATGTTGGCAAGGCGGGCGTTGCCATCGACAGTGTCGAGGACATGAAGGTTCTCTTCGACGGCATTCCGCTTAAAGACATGTCCGTTTCCATGACCATGAACGGGGCGGTTATTCCCATTCTTGCCAGCTTTATCGTTGCGGGTGAGGAACAGGGTTGCTCTAAGGACGAGCTTTCCGGCACCATTCAGAATGATATCCTCAAAGAATTCATGGTGCGCAACACCTATATCTACCCGCCCGAACCCTCCATGCGGATCATCGCTGACATCATCGAATATACCGCCAGGGAAATGCCGCGCTTCAACTCGATTTCCATTTCCGGCTATCACATGCAGGAAGCGGGTGCGACGCTGGTGCAGGAACTGGCGTTCACCCTTGCAGATGGCCGCGAATATGTGCGGGCCGCCATCAAGAAGGGGCTCAATGTCGATGATTTCGCAGGCCGCCTCTCCTTCTTCTTTGCCATTGGCATGAATTTCTTTATGGAGGCTGCAAAGCTGCGCGCGGCACGCCTGCTGTGGTCCAAGATCATGGAAGAATTTGAGCCGCAAAAAGCATCCTCGCTGATGCTGCGCACCCATTGCCAGACCTCCGGCGTTTCGTTGCAGGAACAGGACCCGTATAACAACGTCATCCGCACGGCCTATGAAGCCCTGTCCGCTGCTCTTGGCGGCACGCAGTCTCTGCACACCAATGCGCTGGACGAGGCCATGGCTCTGCCAACCGACTTCTCCGCCCGCATCGCCCGCAACACCCAGCTTATTCTTCAGCACGAAACCGGCGTGACAAAAGTGGTCGATCCGCTGGCAGGCTCCTACTATGTGGAAAGCCTGACAAATGAGCTTGCCGAAAAAGCCTGGGCTTTGATCGAAGAGGTCGAGGCGCTGGGCGGCATGACCAAGGCCGTGGATGATGGCCTGCCAAAACGGCTGATCGAGGAAGCCGCCACACGGCGTCAGGCTGCGGTGGACCGCGGCGAAGAGGTTATCGTCGGCGTCAACAAATTCCGTCTGGAGAATGAAGACCCGATCGACATTCTCGATATCGACAACAGTGCCGTGCGGGCCGGGCAGATCAAGCGGCTGGAACAGGTACGCCGTCAGCGTGACCCGAAACGGGTGGAAGCAGCGCTTGCAGCCTTGACTGATGTCGCGAAATCCCGCGAGGGCAATCTGCTGGAAATGGCAGTGGAAGCAGCCCGCGCCCGTGCCACGGTCGGCGAAATATCAGATGCCATGCGCACAATCTTCGGCGACCATGCCGCCGTGCCGGAGGTGGTGCATGATGTCTATGGCGCTGCCTATGAAGACGATCCCGAATATGCAACGCTCTGCACGCGCCTTGGCGAACTGTCCTCCGTGGTGGGAACCAAGCCGAAAATGCTGGTGGCCAAGCTGGGTCAAGATGGACACGACCGCGGCGCAAAGATTATCGCTTCCGCCTTTGGCGACATTGGCTTCGATGTGGTGGCAGGCCCACTATTCCAGACACCTGAGGAAGCGGCGGAACTGGCCATCGAAAACAAGGTCCATGTCGTTGGCATGTCTTCACTGGCTGCTGGCCACAAGACGCTAGCACCGCAGCTCGTGCAGGCGCTGAAGGCGAAGGGCGCGGAGAATATTATCGTCATCGTCGGAGGCGTCGTGCCGCGTCAGGACTATCAATTCCTGCTGGACAACGGCGTCGCCGCCGTCTTTGGACCCGGCACCAATGTGCTGGAAGCCGCCCGCGCAGTCATAGACTTGATGCAGGGGCGGCTTCGAAACGCTTGATCTCGTAAAACTGGCGGCCCTTTACAGGGTCGCCAGCAACCGGTTGTTCAACATGCCAGCCGATGCCGCCTGCATGTTCACTTTCTTTTCAATGGCTTCGATAACAGTGTCGGTAAAGTCAACTTTGGTCAGATCGCGAATATGCGCGAGCCCGCCCGGCGAAAACACGTTGACCTCCAAAATCTTGTCTCCAACGATGTCCAGTCCCACGAGGAACATGCCGTCTTCCACCAGTTTCGGGCGCATCATTTCGGCGAGGGCGATCACCTCATCGGTCACCTCCACCGCTTCTGCCGTGCCGCTAGCGTGAATGTTGGAGCGTAGATCACCCTTGGCCGGCACCCGGCGTAGCGCCGCATATTGGCCATCGCGCATCAACGGCTCGCCATTCATCATGAAAAAGCGGATATCTCCATCTTTCGCAGCGGGCAGATAAGCCTGCGCAATGAGGTAACCCTCGATGCTGACCGCCTCGAAAATCTGATTAAGATTGGTTTCCTTGCTGGAGCCGATCTTGAAGACATTCTTGCCGCCTGATCCCTGCAAAGGCTTGACGATTACGCCCTTCGGGTGCGAATCCGCAAAAGCCCGGATTTCCTCAACATTGCGGGAAATCAGCGTCGTTGGCCGTACGATTTCAGGGAAGCTCTGGAAATAAAGCTTGTTTTGCGCCAGTGCCAGGCCTTCCGGGTCGTTCAGCACCACCACGCCGCGCTGTTCCGCCAGGCGACCAAACAGAATGCCGGAATGTACCGCCCATGGCCGGGCGGTCTGATCCAGCGACGGGTCGTTGCGCAACATCAACGCATCGATATCCTCAATATTGATCGTTTCCCGCTCCAGCTTCTTTTCCTGCAAGACCGCATGGAAATTTTCGACCTTTTTGTATTTCTGCCGCGGCAGTACGAGGCCGTGGACCACAAGCGAGTCATCCGGCCTCAGCGTAAAATCACCCGGTGTGAGATAAACGACCTCGTGACCGCGGTTGAGTGCGGCCATTGCCAGCAGCCCCGTGGCAAAGGTCGGTTGTTCGCCCTCGATTGAATTGACGAAAAATGCAAGACGCATATGTCCCTCCCTTATAAGGTTGCCATTTCTGCTATCGATAAACCTGATCGTATTTTTTCCAGCCGGTCATTGGCCTTTGCAGGCGCAAGAAAGGCTGGTCGTATGCCCGGCGGACGCAAAAGCCCACGTAGCGCAAGCTCCTGCATGACCGGGAAATGTGCGGCGGAAATCTTGCCCATCCAAAATGGATCAAGTGCACCGCCTTTTCTCAAATGCTCGAGAATTTCGTTGAGACCGCGCAGATAGATTGCGTCCTTGGAAAGTCCGCCACCGCGATAAATCCTCAAGACCATGTTGAACGCACCGGCCTCATCGAAACCATGCTGCTCGGTCACAAGGCGGAAGGTTTCGACGAAACTCGCACCATCTAGCATCGCCGCACAGCCAACAACGCGCCCGGCAATCAGCCGCAGCCGCTCTCGCGTCATGCCGCCAGCCAGATGCTCTGCCAGCACCGCAAGGCCTTCCTGCACGCCTTCGTAACCGGAAAGGCCCGTGCGGAACAAGCGGAGCCCTTGCGCGGAGCCATTGAAATATGTCAGCAGGTGGACGCCGATCTCATGGTGAAGCAGTGCTTCCACACGTCGGCGTTCCATCACCGTGTGGCGTGAGACCAGCAGCTTTTCACCGGTCACCATCAGCCCCGGCGGCAGGTCATCGCGGATTTCGACGCGTGCCTTGAATTCAGGATTTTCATCCCGGTAGGCTTCTACCATCTCCCGCGCTCTATTCGTCACCTCGTAACAATCGACCATAGCGATTTCCCCGGCATTATCCGGGCGGGGACAGCGCGCCAAAACATCTTCGGCAAGGTTGAGTAACGCGGGCTCTACCGAACCATAGAGCGCACGGCTGAAATCCGAATATTGACGGCGATGCAGGTTGGCCAACATCGTCAGCTGCAGATCGATCTCCTGCTGCTTTTCACGATACAGATGATACAGCACCGGATCTTCAAGATGATCGAATGCTACGGAGTAGAGCTTGCGCTTCTGCTCCTCCACATCGACACCGAGCGGTCGATAAAGAAAATGCGGCGCATATTGGAAATTGCTATCCTTAAAATCCGCAAAAGCCTTGCGCGCATTGATTGGCGTAACCGACAGCAGAAAATCGAATGAAGCGGCAATATCGTCTATCGACCGGTCCGCGCGACGCACAGCATCCACGAACGCCTTGCGGCCAAGCGCGCGATGCGACGCGACCTTGAGAGCATCCGAACCGGTTGAAAAAGCTGCAAAAGCGCGCAAGCCTGCATCGAACAAGTCCGCAATCATCGTCTCGCGCAGACCCGGATAATCCGCACCGGATTCCGGCTGGCGATAAATCGGCGCAAAGCGAACGCTGATACAGGGAAACTCGAGCCCCGCCGCTTTCAGCTTCGCAACCGGATCGTTTTCTTCATCGGGACGCGTTATGCGCGGCGTGCGGAATCGTATCTCCGCATCACACACCGCCTTGATAAATACCCGCTTTGCATTCTGCGTTTCCGCCTCTGCCGTCGCGGAAACCGCCACCTCATAATGCGGTAGAAACGGCGAGTCATCGGCCAGCAGAATATCGTGTTCAAGCTCGCCCATATCCAGAACGATGAAGGTACCAAAACGCTTCTGCATTTCTGCCCCCACCGCCTGAAGCAGCGGCACGGCTTCCGCAATATTGGAGGCGATCAGATAGGAAGCATGCGCCGATGCGATGTCACGCGCCGCCAGATTTTTGGACCCATTGGTGAGATGCAGGCAGATAAAAGGCAGAGGTCTGTCGATATGCAGGCGTCCATCGACACCGATGTCCTGACGAACAGCCTTTCCGGCAACAAGGGCCTCAAGAACATCATCGAATACGTCAGTGACAGCAACCTGCTTCTTCGCTTCAGACGCACTCATGTTCTCGTCCTCAGCAATTCCTCCAGAACAGGCTCCAGCGATGTCAGGGCATCCCTGATGTCCTCGATGATTTTTACATCAGGCTCGCCGGTCCACTCGTCCATAAAGATTTTCTTGAACTCAATGGCAATCGCACAGCCGTGGTCTGAAAAGCGCTCATGGATAAATCGCGTTTGCTCACCCTTGCCCTGAAACGCTATATTCTCACGGACGTCCAAATGGCGACCGCCGATCAGAGCACCGCTGAAATGCTCAATAATCGTATCCACAACGTCAGCCCAACGATCCCGATCCATTGAAATCGTACCAATATTGACATCCGGTGCTTTCACCTGAGGCGTAGGCGCGGCCTCTGCACCATCTCGTCTGTGGTTATAGCTGTGCACATCCAGCACGACGAATGAGCCATAGCGGCGCTCTACGCTCTGCAACATCTCATACAGCATCGCATAATAATCATCGTGAAAATTCAACGAGCGGCCTGAGACATCGTCATCTGGCTGTTCCCGCCAAACCTTCAAACCCCAAGCCTGTTCAGGCTTCAGGTAAATCGCCTGATCTCTCGCCCTGTTCAAATCGATTTCAAAACGTGAGCGGTGAACAACGATCTGATTCGTCAGCCCCGAAATCATCTGTGCCGTAAAAGGGTCTTCCTCACGAAGCCGCTCACCATCCGAAAGCGCCATCAAAGGCAAAACGTCATCCCGCGTCCCATGCCCGTCATGGATAGCCGTCGCCACCACAGGCGATGCCCCACATTCAACCGACCAAAACCGCTGCTTATCTCTGTCTTCCCGCTCCGACGTCGCGCCCATCCTGCCCTCTCATTCATAGGCAGGGAAACACCAAGACGCGAAATTTAGTTCCGAATTGATTTCCAGCAAGGCAAAACACCCTTCCTTGCCACCCCAAATCTCCCCTTTTCACAAAAGCATCAAAAACTTGCACAAGCGCCACCACAACAAACATTTAGCCCTTGCAAGCACGCAGATTGCTGGTTATGAGAACGCCCGCACGACGCTTAAAAACCTCGTGCCCGCGGAGAGGTGGCAGAGTGGTCGAATGCACCGCACTCGAAATGCGGCATACCTGCAAGGGTATCGTGGGTTCGAATCCCACCCTCTCCGCCATTATCACTCGGCTTGTGCGCCGCACGCCATCTCCTAAATAAGCTCAGAAAAACTGCTTCCAAACCTTTTGCAAAACTTGGTTGCTCTCATCTCACCACGCACAAACGCCTGCTATCAGCACGCTCGTTGACTTGAAAGCGCCGAACTACCATCTGTGTGGAATGCCAAAGCGTGAAAAAGATGAGATCGAACTGATCAGGACATGGACCCTGCCGGCCGCGGTAACAATGGGGTCAGCCGTTCGGGCTAAAGGCATTCTTCAGGAAATACAGGCGAGGCTGCCTGCGATCTCTAAAAAGTCGATCTCGCTGGAAGGCGTCGATCTCACACTGGCAATGGCAGCCAGTGAGAAGACCGCCTTCAACGCGGCGGCGACCATCGCTGCGAAAGTGATGGGGGAGGCCATAACCCTTCCGGTCATTCCGCGCGAAATCGAAGACATCCTGACCATCAAGACGAGCGAGCGGCATCGTTGGCTTGCCGACGGTCGTTTGCCGAGCGCGGGTACGAGAACGGTCAGGCTGAACGGACGCGCCCGTCAGATCACATTTCATGTTTTCGACCTGAAGGTGGTGGAAGACCTTCTTGACCGTGGAGCCGTGGAAGAATGGCGCGTGGAGGATGCCGAGGCGAAAGCCGAAAAGAGGCAGAAGGCAGCATATCAGGCGAAGCTGACGCGTTCGCTCAAGAAACAGGCTGCTAAGCGGCCTAGGAAATCAGGCGATGAATCCGATGATCCAGCCTCGAAGCTTGCCGGCTGGGAGGAGTTCGACATTGACGGATTGCTTCGTTGAGCACTTTACACCCGCCGGGAAGACGATAACGTTTTCGCGATAAGCATGTCAGACATCTCGTGTTGCCGAAAAGCGGTGCCTATGTAATTGCTTCCACCCAAACAGGAGAACGCATGACGGAAAAGTATGGGCCCTACAAACAAATGGGAATTCTCGCGGAGCGGATGGCCGCCCATTACCAAACGGATGCGAACCTGGAACTGGGCCCACATCTCGCTCACTACATGGAAGAGGTCGAAGTCAATATTGCCGCCCACCATTTCGACCATGTGGGGTTCATGAGAAAAATAGACGAGCGGCTAAAGGCAACCTTGGCAGCTACTTCAAACCCTCGGCGTGTAGAGTTCTTGCATGCGGTTACGGTTGCGCTCCAGGACCGCATGGACGCTCATCCAGTAGTGGAGCATTAACTTGTGCGGCTCTACTCAAGCGCTTCAGAACCAGCGCCCGCGCGTTATTGAGTTTCTATGATGTCGATTGGCATGCAGCCTAAAAAACAGCATAAAATCTTACTCCCTCTGATTACTCGAGACGTTTGCGAAGGAATGCGGCGGCCTCCCTCGACTCTGCAGGTGAAATCGTGTGTCCGACGCCGGGGAAGATTTCGGACGTTACGTCGAACCCTGCCGATTTCAGTTGGTTTGCCGCTGCTACTGTTGCTGCCGAAGGTATTGTCCTGTCTGCTTCGCCATGCATCAATAATATCTTCGTAGCCGATGAGGTTGAGGTCGGTGGTAGAGGCAGCAGTCCTGCGAAGCAGACCAGAGCACCGACCTTCCATCGACCCGACGCCACAGCGTCCAGCGCCATGATCGCTCCCTGAGAAACCCCGACGAAGGCCACCCTGTCCAACGCCCCTTCGAAACCCTCTCGCTTGATGATATCCGAGACCATGTTATCGAAAGCGCGTCGGGCGGCCTCTATCCGCTCAGGGCGCATGACTTGGTCATCGACCGCAAACCATTGACGACCGCCTGATCTGTGGGGGAACGGCGCGTCTGGTGCGACGTATGCTATATCCGGCAGCGTCGCCTGCCAGGACTCGGCGACCGCTTCCATAACAGCGCCCCGCCCCCGAAGGCCGTGAAACAGGATCACCAGGTGGCGCGCGCGCAATCCTTTCTGCGCGCCCGCCAATTGTGCGGTGCGTCCTTCTATCTGGGCAATCCTGACGTTATCCGCGGCACTCGCGGCTCTCTCCGTAATACTTCGGAATTCCCAGTCAGTAGCCATGGCTTGGACCGGGCTTGCGACGGCATATATCGCTGACATCGCGAAAACGAATAGGCAAAAAAGGGCTTCGGGGTTTGACGATGTCATGGGATTTTCCTGTTGTGTCGTCCCAACCACGACGCTTGGGCGTTCGTTCCGCACAACTGCCGTGCCGAAACTGACAATCTCGTTATCTCCGCTCGCTCAAGCGTATATTTCGGGGCGCGGCGAAAAACTTGATTATCTGCCGTCTCGATCAGAGACCATCCAATCATCAATCGCGATCAGCGGCAGGCCAGTCGTTTGCAGGTTCCTCAACCACGGCATCTTCTGTCGGATCTGGATCACGCTCATAGGCAGCTCGCAACTTTGCGATCTCTTCTGTCACCGCGCGGCAGGCATCGCCATGGCTGACACCCTCAACGACGAGCTCATCCACCAACTTTTCGAGCTTCAGTCGAAGTTCATTTCTCCAATTGTCCATCATGTGTTTCTCCTTCGTTTGTTTGATTTGTCAGAGAGTTCAATCCAGACAGGCGCGTGATCACTGGTGTGGTCCCAGCCGCGCACATGTCTTTCAACGACCGCTTTCGTCAGCATATCTGCGAGGTCAGGGCTGAGAAGGAAGTGGTCGATCCGAAGACCAGCGTCGCGAGCATATGCGTTCCGAAAATATGCCCAGAAAGTGTAGATGCGCTCACTCGGATGGAGATGCCGTATGGCATCCTTCCAGCCTTGCGCCACGAGATTCGCATAAGCCGCTTTGACCTCGGGCCGGAACAGCGCGTCGTCTATCCAGCGCTCCGGTTTATAGACATCGAGGTCGGTCGGCATAACATTGAAATCGCCGACTAAAGCCACGGGCACCTCAAGCTCAAGCAGTTCTGCTGCGTAAGCCTGTAGTCTAGTGAACCAGTCTAGCTTGTATTGGAACTTCGGCCCCGGAGCGGGGTTGCCGTTGGGCAAATACAGGCACCCCACGACTATCCCGTCAACGATAGCCTCAATGTAACGACTTTGAGTATCTTCCGGATCGCCGGGCAGCCCCCGCCTTGTCTCAAGCGGTTCCTGACCAAGCGCAAGAATAGCAACACCATTCCACGATTTCTGGCCTTGCCGGATAGCGCCGTATCCTGCGCGCTCCAATTCTTTACGGGGAAATTTGTTAGAAGGTGTCTTCAATTCCTGCAGGCAGACAATATCAGGTCGTGTTTCTTCTAGCCAACGAAGAAGGACATTGAGACGACCGTTTATACCGTTGACGTTGTAGGTGGCGAGCTTCACTGCTGCGGAACGCAGTGAAATTGGATAAGGCGATTCAATGTTGGAGCGGCAGTTGTGCACTTATTGAAATCGGCTCGGACCGCCGTCGCACTGTCGTCAGTCATGAATCTCTCTCCCAATCGCGCATGTTCATAAACACGAACGTTTTGGAGCGTCGTTAGTTTCGAGACACACATGGTGATTTTGAAGACCCGATAATATTACAGCGGAATGTGCCGTACACGATGTTGGTCTCACGACTTAATCCAATCGCGTGCCAAGGCCCTGCCGCACTTATATCGAAATCAGAACGGGTGTTCGCAAATCTGCGAGACGAGTTCGCTAACTTGGGCCGTCAGGGTTCCGAACGCTAAAGGCTTGGTCAAAATTGCCATAGCAGCACCCAACTTTCCATCGCCCACGGCAGCGTTTCCGGCGTAGCGGGAGACAAGACCTTGAATCCAGGGCAGCTCTGTCTAGCTCATTCTCCATCTATTCCGCTAGAAGGCTGATATCGCTGACAAGCAAATCGACAGCGACACTACACCGTAGGATTTTCAAGACTGCTGCACTGTCTGCTGCCCGGTTGACCGTACAGCCACTCCTGAAAAGATTAGAAACATTAGAAATGTTAGTTCGTCGTCAATAACAAGCACATTGCTCTGCTCGCGATTTAGCTCAACGATGTAATGTCAATCGGCGCCCAAGCCTACTTTATACGCATCATCACTTTCATCTTTCAGTTGAACGCCACTGGCACCCTTTTTAAATGCTTGATTAACAAGCCAACTCAACTTGAGTGCGGCGGCGGTCGGGTCAAGCCCGCCACTCCTGATATTAGAGACGCAGTTTCGATCTGCATCGGTTCGATTCCCGTTCGGTCCCCAGGTCATGTAAGCTCCCAAGCTGTCAGCAGCAGATAGTCCTGGTCGTTCGCCGATGAGGATGAGGGTCAATCGTGCATTCAGAAGTTGTCCGATTTCGTCCGCCAAGCCAACCCGCGCCTGACTTGCTAAAACGAGGGGCCCCAGAGAGAGCTTCATGTTTTCGAAATGACGGATGAGCGCATCAAGGACAGGAGTAGCTCCCACTTCAACGGCGGTTGCCGAAAGCCCGTCGCCTACAATCACCAACACGTCACAGGGAGGTGCGTTTCGATCAACGAGCAATGCTCGCGACTGGGCGGAAAGAGACCGGCCGAGGTCGGGGCGAAGCAAATAGGTTTTTCGATCTGGCGCGGCACTCTGCACCCTGAGTGTTTCCAGACCTAAATCACTGCAATTCTGCTCCAGCCCATCCCAGTCCAGCGGGAGATGAACAGCATCACGAGCGCGTGCGTGATCAAGCATGAGGCTTAGCATCGCATTGGTAGGCATTCCAGATCCTGCCCTTCCAAGACCCAGTCGTGCAGTCGAGACTCCTTTTGGAACTTGAATCAGGTCCGGGATAACAACAGTGGACGCGCTGATAGGTCCGGCAGTTTTATCAGGGTGTTTCACGACGCAAGCCTCTGGATATCTGGCATGAGAGGACTATCTATCCCTGAAAATACGATCCGACCGTCATCATCGGTCAGCCCCATTTGGCGCAGCCATAGCGCAAACTCCGGTGCGCGCTTGAGCTTAAGCAAATCCCTGAAATAGAGCTGATCGTGATAGGATGTCGACTGATAGTTCAGCATGATGTCGTCAGCGCCCGGAACCGCAATGACGAAATTGTTTCCGGCAGCGCCCAGCAGTGTCAGAAGCACGTCCATGTCGTCCTGATCCGCCTCTGCATGGTTGGTGTAACAGACATCGCAGCCCATCGGCAGGCCGAGCAATTTTCCACAAAAATGGTCCTCAAGCCCGGCCCGCGTGATCTGTTTTCCATCATAGAGATATTCGGGCCCGATGAAACCGACGACGGTGTTTACCAGCAGCGGCGAAAATGGACGGCAGACAGCGTAGGCTCTGGCCTCGCATGTTTGCTGATCCACCCCATGATGCGCGTTGGCAGACAGGCACGAGCCTTGGCCCGTTTCAAAATACATCAGATTTTGTCCAACCGTGCCACGTTGCAAGGAAAGGCCAGCATCATAGGCCTCGCGCAAAATCGATAAGGACACGCCAAATGATGTGTTGGCCGCTTCCGTGCCAGCCACGGATTGAAACACAAGGTCAACAGGCACCCTTGCCTCGATCAAGGCGATGGAGGTTGTCGCATGGGTCAGGACGCAGGACTGGGTTGGGATGTTGTAACGCGATATCAGTTCGTCCAGCAAGTGGACGATGTCTGCCACTGCCCTTGGGGAGTCAGACGCTGGATTGATACCGATGACGGCGTCGCCGCATCCATAGGTCAGACCCTCGAGTGTCGATGCTAACACACCACGAGGATCATCCGTTGGATGGTTTGGCTGAAGTCTGGTCGCCATCGTACCATCAAGTCCAATCGTGTTGCGAAATCGTGTCACCACACGCGTCTTCTTGGCAACGGCAATCAGGTCTTGATTGCGCATAATCTTGGAAACGGCGGCAACCATCTCAGGCGTAAGACCTGCAGCAATTTGCGTCAGACTGGCTGTGGTCACGTGGTCGGACAAAAGCCAGTTTCGAAAATCCCCAACACAGAGATGCGAGATCGCTCTGAACGCTGCACCATTATGGCTATCGGCGATCAGGCGCGTTACCTCGTCGTCGTCATAGGGTATGAGAAACTCGGTCAGGAACGTCTTCAGGGGAACGTCCGCAAGGCAGATGCGCGCCGCTGCCCGCTCTTCAGCCGATACCGCAGCGACGCCTGCAAGAAGATCGCCCGAACGTAGCGGCGAGGCCTTCGCCATCAGGTCCTTCAAATCGCGAAAGACCCACGTCTGGCCGGCGATGATGGTTTTATAGGTCACAGGTCACCTCAAGGTTCCTCACGCCGCCAGAATGGCACTGACCATGCGGGCCGTTCGGGGTGCGAGCGTTAGGCCAATATGTCCGTGCCCGAATGCAAGCACGACATCGCGCCCTCCCTTGGAAGGCCGAATGACGGGCACGGAATCTGGCATGGAAGGACGGAACCCCATCCAGCTTCGGCTGGGCTCGCCAAGCTCGGGAAAGACGCGGCGCGCATTTGCTAGAAGGACATCCAGCCGTCTGGGGTTGAGCGGGGCGTTCAGGCCGCCAAGCTCCACAGTTCCGGCCACTCTCAGCCGACCCTGCATGGGGCAAAAATAAAACCCGTGATGCGTCGGACATACGGGACGTTCAACGGGCGCTACGTCCATGTCGAATTCAAGGTGATAACCACGCTCTGTGTCGAGGTGAACCCGGTCTCCAATTTGAGCGGCAAGCGTCCCGGAATAGGCTCCAGCGGCAATGACAACTGCCTTGGACACAATATCGTGGTTCGTCGCGGTCATTCGCACGCCTTCGCGCTCCCGCGACAAACGCTCGACGGAGGCCTTGACGAACTCGACGCCCGCTTGTCGGGCGGCAGACGCCAGAACGTCCATAACCTTGCTGGGATCGGTGAAATTGATCGCTTTTGGAAAAAACACGCCCCCGCCCGAAATCTCGGGCAGATTTGGCTCCAAAGACCGAACCTCGTTAGGGTTGAGAAGCTCCTGCGCAATACCGTAGCTGGCGCGTCGCGCGACATCGGAAGATGCGGCTCGAAAGGCTTTCTCGGTCTGGTAAAGGTACAGGCATCCTTTTGCGCTCAGGAGTTCGGAAGCGCCGATTTCTGACGCGAGCTCTAACCATTCACTTGATGCGTCGGACAAAAGCTCAGCGATGCGCGCGGTGTTATGCCTGTAGCGATGCGGAAGGGCTTCATAAGCAAATCGCATGAGCCATGGAAACAAAGTCGGAAGTGCTGCCTTGCGGATCGCCAGAGGACTATCGGCGTCAAAAAGCAACGAAACAAGGTTCTTCAGAACGGCTGGTGTTCCGACCGGAATAATCGCGTAATCGGCAATGGTTCCGGCGTTACCATAGGAAGCGCCCGATCCAGGTTCATTGGGTTCGATGACGACGACCTCGCGTCCTTCGCTGCGAAGTCGCAACGCAATCGTCAGGCCGATCACTCCACCTCCAATGATGGCGATTTCCGTTTTCAATTTTTCCATCGAATTAACACGTGCTTTCAAGACGCGAGAGACCACGCCGATCAGGAACATAGCGCGATGATCACAGGGTATAGTTGGAGAGAGTTTGGAGGTACGGCACGATTACCGTGCCGTACCGAAATCAGCTTCAGAACTAGCCGGGCGAAGCATAGCGCGCAACGTAAGCGGCCGTCCGGGACTCTCTTGGACGATCAAGCACGTCTGCCGCAGTTCCCTGTTCGATGATGCGCCCACCGTCGATGAAGACGACCCAGTCCGACACTTCCTTTGCGAAAGGCAGCTCATGGGTGACAAGGATCATCGTCATTCCGTCATTCGCCAGTTCGCGCATGACCCGCAGAACTTCACCGGTGGACTCCGGGTCGAGCGCCGATGTGGGCTCATCGAAAAGCAACACGGTTGGCCCCAAGGCAAGTGCGCGTGCGATGGCAACGCGCTGCTGCTCGCCACCTGACATTTGCTCCGGGTAGGCCGTTGCTCTTTTTGCCAAGCCCACGCGTGTCAGCAGTTTGACCGCGCGTTGAACAGCTTCCTTCTCGCTCACGCCACCCGCATGCATTTGCGCAAGCACCACATTTTCCACCGCAGTGAGATGTGGGAAGAGATTGAAACGCTGGAAGACCATGCCTACCCGCTGCCTGAGCTTTGCGAGATTTTTGCAGACGATATTTCCATCGGCGTAGATAACTTCATCACCAATGCTGATCGTACCACCATCAGGCCGTTCCAGCAGATTGACGCATCGCATCAGTGTCGTTTTACCACCACCGCTCTGGCCGATGATGCTGACAATCTTGCCCGATGGAACGTCGAGATCGACATTATCGAGGACCAGTCTTCCGTCGAAAGACTTGCGAAGTCCGGTAATTTTCACCGCCGGTCGGGAGCTTTCGTTCTTAGCGACGAGCGCTATTTTTGAAACATTCGACATCGTTCAAACCCTCCCCTCAGCGAGAAAAGACCTGGCCAGCGCAAGCCTGCGTCTTCTGCCCAGCGATAATGGCACTCCCGCCTGAATCTTGCGTTCCAACATAAGCAGGCATTGAGATACCGGGTAACAGACAGCAAAATAGATGACGGAAATGACCAGATACACTTCCAGCGCCCGGAACGTCTCTGAAGCGATCAGCTGCGCCTGTGTCATGAGTTCGGCAGCCGAGATGGTAACAAGAAGCGACGTCGACTTGATCAGGTCCACGAACATCGTATTCGTTCCGGGAAGGGCCAGTCGAACCGCTTGCGGCAGAACTACATGCGTGAATGTCTTTCCGCGTCCGAGACCGAGGGCTTCCGATGCTTCCTGCTGCCCGCGATGGACACCGGAGATGGCGGCACGAAAGATCTCCGACAGATAGGCTGCGTAGAAGAGCACAAGGCTCAGTACCCCCGCTTCGAAAACCTCCAGCTTGATCCCGATCGACGGCAATCCGAAGTATGTGAGGAAGATGATCGCGAGCAGAGGGATGTTCTTGAATATCTCGGTGTAAAAAGCTGCAATCAGCCGGATCGCTCGCAGCCTGTTGAGACGCATCAACGCCAGCACCAGACCCAGAGCCGCAGCGCCGATGAAGCTTGCGAGGGTGTAGCCGAGGGTCTTTAAAAGACCCCCGGCAATGTTTCCGACGTAGTCATTCCAGGAAACCTGAAAGACATCGGCAAAAGAGGACAGCCATGCCATGTTGCGCTCTCACTTTTCGATAGAGGGAGGCGACCAGTCTGCCGGGCGATCAACACCACGCCGCTGCGCTGCCATCTCAGGCGAAGGAACGAGGAACTGCTTGGGATCGCCACCCCATTTTGTGATGAGTTTGGAAAGGCTGCCATCCTTGTACATCGCGTCAATCTGGTCGGAGACAGCCTTGGCAAGCTTTGGGGATTGTTTGGGCAGATAGAAGCCCGTCATATAAGCCTGGAAATATTGGTAGTCCGGGTGCGATGCCACCTGCTCCTTTGTGGGCGGCTTCATATACTCGATCCTGACCTTCATATCTGGCCGCTGCTGCTGTTGATAGGTGATCAACAGAGGATCGAGAAAGCCCACGTCCAAGCGACCGGAGGCGAGATCCTGAAAGACGCTCTCGGCATTCGGAAACGTATGGGGCGATGCTTTAGGAACCTGTGCGATGGACTTGGCCCAGACATAGCCGGTAACAGTGCCGAGGTTCTTTCCCTCCAGGCTTTCTACGTCTGCGAAATGTTCAGAGCTTGCGACTGCCATTGCGGGTGGTGAGTAATATGGTGGGTCCGTGAACAGGCCAACCTTCTGCCGCGCCTCGGACCAGGCGATACCACCGATCGTTATATCCGCACGCTGGTTTTGAACCGAGGCGAGCATGCCCGGAAAATCGGTGACGTTGACCTCCATCTTCAAGCCCAGCTTGTCCGCGACGGCAGCGAGAATGTCGCTGTCCAGCCCGACAAGCTTACCGTCCTTCATCGCCGTGTAGGGCATGTAGGGCTGCACCGTCACGACGAGAGTATTAGGCTTTAAAAGCTCCAGATCGGCAGCGGAAGCGGCCAGTGGCGTTGTTGCTGGCAAAGCGATGCTCAGCGCGATGGTCATGATCCTTCCCAGTTTCACGACGTTTTTTACAGTCTCAGCATTGTTCATTTGATAACCCCTTTTTGGTCTTATATATTGCTGATATATTGATGATATGCCGATAAAGGTCGGAGTCAAGAAAATTTCTTGTCCCAGCGTGTAGCGAGCAGATTGAGAGAAAATTCGATGAATATCCTGGCACTTGAATCAGAGTATGAAGAACAGGAAGTGACGCTTGCCGAGCGCACTTATCTTCAATTGCGCGATGACATCATCACGACGGTTCTTCCACCAGGCACGCTCCTGCGAGAAGCCGAACTCATGAAAAAAATGGACGTGGGACGCACCCCGGTGCGCGAAGCAATTCAGCGCCTTCAGTACGATGGATTCGTCGTCATCAGCGCCCGCAGAGGAACATTCGTCAGTAAGGTCGATATCAACGACCTCACCGCGGTTTATGAGGCAAGAGCAAAAATCGAATCCTGGGCAACACGTCTTGCCGCAGAAAGGCTACGCGAGTTTGAACGGCAAGAAGCTACTCGATTGATCGATGAGCTTAAAGCAACAAAGGGACCTATGCCCCTGGAAGATATCCTCGCCCTGGACCGCAAGATCCACCGCTTCATCTACAAGGTCGCCAAAAATTCTTTCCTTTTCGATACGCTCGATCATTACCACAATCTCTCGCTCCGCATTCTGTACGTCTCTATGAACCGCTTCCCAACCTTGGTGCCAAAGCTGGAAGACGTCCTCCACGATCAGGTCTCAATGCTGGAAGCCGTTTGTGCGGGGGATGCGGAGAAAGCCGAGAAAATTGCCATGGAGCACGTCATGAGCTTTGAGCGTGAAGTCCGGAAAGTGATCTGACAACGGAGCGTTTGAGCTAGGCCTATTCTGCCATGGCGCTCCTTATGGCTGAAAAGGACGCCGAGTGCCCCGCCTAATGAGGCTGCGCTCCACAGCATTGGATCAGAAATCGAGTTGCCAGGCGGCAGTCGATGCCAAGCATCGCGTTAACCGTCTATAGAATCGAATATTTGCGGCCTTGACCGGAGAAATGTTTTCCGTCCCGCTTTCCAGCCAGCTAGGGTCAGCGCCCCAGATCGTATAGCGCTGCGGTGGTTCGGGGCATCAAGGATGACGATGTCGGCCACCGCGCCCACAGCCAATCCATAATTTGCTCTCATAATCTTCGCGGCATGCGCGCTGGTCATCTGAAAAACCGAGTCTATATCGTCATCCCGGGAAAGCTGCATGACATTGGCATAAAGATTGGCCATCCGTCCCAGTGAGGCATCTCCGAATGGGGTGAAGGGGTTCAGGACATTGTTGGTCGCGATTGCAGCCAGCACTCCCTCTTTCAGCAAAAGATGTGCCGGTGTAACGCCGCGCGGGATGTTGAACTGCTGATCGCGCCCCATCAAAAACAAATCTGTCGCGGGCAAAACCGTCACAGCAATCCCGGCGGCGGCGATTTTGCGCGCGATCATCGAACGTGCTGCCGGATCAAGCGCGGAGAGGTTGGTTACGTGGCCTATTGTCACTCGCCCGCCGTAGCTATTCGCACAGGTTGCCTCGATAACGGCCGGCAAATCGGTTCTTGCAGGATCGAGGCTGAAATCCAGATGGAAATCCACATCGACATCATGCCTTCTGGCCAGCGCAAAGATGCGGCTGATATGCTCCTGCGGTCGTGGGTCGGTGTAGGGACAGCCACCGATCACATCGGCACCGGTTCGCAGAGCCTCGTCCAGCATCTCTTCCGTTTCCGGCTCCTGCGTCAGCCCCTCTTGCGCGAAGGCGCAAATCTGGATGTCGATTGCGAAGGCAAAGTGCTCACGAACACGCTTGATGGCTGAAAATGAGCGCATGCCAGCGCGTGGGTCGATCTCCACAAAGGTGCGCATGCGCGTTGTGCCGTGGGCGATGGCTTGCCGGACGATGGCGCAAGCCCGTTCAAAAACATCTTCTTCAGAAAATCCGGCCTTGGCCTTTGCCGTTTCGCGCACAGCTTCTTCCAGCGTACCGGCACATATCGTGCAGCGTTCCAGAATACACGCTTTGTCGAGATGGATATGGCTATCGACAAAGCCGGGAAAGGCAAAATTGCCGTCAACATCTTCTTCCGTCACGGCATCGCAGCGGATGTTTGCGCCAATCGCCACGATGCGCCCGTCCTTTACCGCAATATCCACCGGTCCCGGCTGATCTGCTAGTTGCGCATTTCTAAAAACGAGATCAGCGAGCATGTCGGGCCTCAAATACCAATGGCGCAGCCATCGCTGCGGGGATCATGCGCACCGTCCATCCAGCCGTCACCATTCAACCGGATTACCCCCGCCTGCCCGGCCAGCGCGCTCAGGGCAGGAATAGCGATGGTTTCGTGGCCCATGGCATGCAGTGTCTCGATAACCTCGTCGCCAACTGAAGCCTCGATCTTCAGATTGTCGCGCGTGTCGGAGAAAGTTCGTCCGAGAAGAAACCGTGGCGCGGAAAGCGCGGACAACGGATCGAAGCCGTGGTCTATGAGGCGGCTTAATAGCAACGTCAGCGTCTGCGGCTGCCCATCGGCACCTTGTGTGCCATAGAGAAGGTGCGGTTTACCGTCCCGCAAACCAATGCCGGGATTGAGCGTGTAAAATGGCCGCTTGCCGGGTGCCAGAACATTCGGGCTCATCGGATCTGTGCTAAAGGCCGCACCGCGATTCTGCCAGAGAATGCCTGTGTCGCCAAGCAAGACACCGCTTCCCCAGTCGAAATAGGTGCTTTGAAGGACACTTGCACACCGGCCTTCGTTATCGACTGCGGCGAGGTAGACCGTGTCACCGTGCTGGTAGGGCGAAGGCCAGGCAAGAGCGTTTTCTCGGTCTATCTCTGCGGCTTTGCTGGACAGGTTGAGAGTATCCAGCAACTCTGCGCAATGTTGAGCCACAAAATCCGGATCGGCAATTTGCCCACGGTCGAGAAAGGCCTGCTTCACCGCCTCGACGCAGAGATGATAGAACTCTGCGGATGACGGATGCACATTTGCCATGTCGAAATGAGACAGGACGCCCATAATCCCAAGCGTCGTTACGCCTTGCGATGGCGGTGGCGGGGCGAGAAGTTCGATGCCGCGATAGATCATAGAAATGGGTTCGACTGTCTGCGCAGCAGTCTTTTGCATGTCACTCAGACGGATCGGACTACCCGCCGTCTCCAGAGCATTTGCGATGCGTTGAGCAAGCTCGCCCTCGTAGAATTCCCGGTGGCCGTAGAGAGCGATCCGCTCCAGAACCGAAGCCAGTTGCGGTTGCCGCTGAATACCCTCAGTCACGAAATGGTCTTCGAAACCCGGCCATTTGGAAATTTCAGCGGCGCGAAATGCGTGCCAGTGCTTTTGCGACTGGCTGACCGCAAAACCCTCTGCCGCCAACTCAATCGCGTCCGCGAGCAGCGTGGCCAAACTCTGCGTTCCTTGCCAGTTCGCGGACGAGTATCGCAACGCCTCGCCCCAACTATCGACAAGTGCCGCTGTTGTCAGCGCCGATAGCGGGCCGCGTTGCGGGATGGCATCAAGCACCGGGAAATCTTCGGCCGCCTGACCAATTCCCATGATCGTCTGGCGACGACCGGAGCCATCCGCCACGATCCAGATCGCATCTCCGCCCAGTCCGCAAAAATGCGGATAGAGAACGGTGAGCGCTGCACCCGCAGCAATCACGGCTTCGATCGCTGTGCCTCCACGACGCAAGACCTTCGCACCAGCCTCACTCGCCGTGTGATGCGGCGTTGTGACCATGCCCTTATTCGAGCGGGCCGCCGTGTTTTCCGATTGACGCATGCATTCTCCTAATCGGATACCGAAATATAGCGGCTGAGAATCTCGGTAATATCAGGACCATCGTCCTTCTCGTCCACCTTGGCCCTGTCTTCGACGGCATGCAGGTGATGATCCATGATGCGAGTTGCCGTTTCGGCATCGAGATTTTTAAGTGCCTCGATCAACTGGACATGCTCATCGATTCCGCATTCGGCAGAATGCGGACGCCCGAAGCGTGCCAGAATAAGCGATGAGCGCGAGACAATCTGGCTGATGAAATCGATCAGCAGTTTGGAGCCCGTCAGTTCGGCAAGAAGAATGTGGAACTCGCCAGCTAGCCGGATCGAACGGGGGGACGATGCCTGCAGCGCCCGCTCTTCCTCGCGTACGTGACTGATCAGGGCATCGATCCCGTCTCTGGGCATACGCTTACACAAACGGCCTATGACCTCGCGCTCCAGGCAGCGCCTCAACGCAAAAACTTCTTCCGCTTCTTCCAGCGTCGGCATGGCAACGGCCGCGCCACGATTGGGCTTGATCTCAACCAGACCATCGGAGGCTAGCCGTAACAAAGCATTTCGGGCGCTGGTTCGGCTTACGCCGAATGTATCGCCTATGGAGTCCTCCGGCAATTTCGTTCCGGGTTTCAACGCTTGCTCGAGGATCGCACGACGAAGCGAGGCGTAAATCGCGTCACTTCTGCTGAGACTTGTAGACATAACACACGCTCGTTATCTGGTGCAATTTTGACCGTGTATCGCACAATTATTGTACAAAATCTATCCCTTTAAATTGCATGCAATTTTTTATTGATTTCGCATTCAGACTCCACTAGTCTTGGTTATAGTTTGCAAAAATGAGCTTAAAAGCCGTTTGCAACAACGGGTTTCAACAGCGGTTACTCCAGTTAGCAAGCGGGTGCCGACAACATTGAATGCAATCCGAGGGGATCTAATAAATGCAATTATCCAGAATCATGATGGCGAGTGCAGCGTTTCTGGCGCTGGCAATGCCAGCATCAGCGACGACATTGAAATGGGGAGCGTCACGAGACATCAGCTCGCTCGACCCTTACTCTTACGGCGATAGTTTTGCGCTCGGTGTGCTCAATCACTCCTATGAAGGGTTGATGCGATATGACCGCAACTTGAAGCTCGAGCCTGCCCTTGCGGTTTCGTATGAAATCGTTTCGCCCACCACATGGCGTTTCAAACTGCGCGAGGGCGTGAAATTCCACAATGGAGCCGATTTCACGGCAGACGATGTGCAGGCGTCACTTCTGCGCGCCACTAACCCGAAATCACCGCTGCGCGGCAACATTCCGGCCTATAAGGGTTCACGCGTCATCGACGCCCACACCATCGAAATCGACGTCTCGGCCAACTACCCGCTTTTGCTGAACGATCTGACGACGATATACATTTTCGATGCGGGTTGGCTGAAGGACAACAATGCCGAAGCTCCGACAGATGTCGGCTCTGGTACAGAGGGTTACGCGACCTATAATGAAAACGGCACCGGCCCCTTCAAGGTGGAAAGCCGCCAGCCGGATGCAAAAACCGTCTTCGTGAAATATGACGGCTGGTGGGACAAGCCACAGCACAACATCGACCGCATCGAGCTCACGCCGATTGCCTCCAGCGCCACGCGCGTGGCTGCACTTTTGTCCGGCGATATCGACTTTACGGATCAGGCACCGGTGCAGGATTTGCCGCGGCTTGAAGCTGCCTCCGGGCAGGTCAAGCTTCTCGAAGGAACCGATCTTCGCACCGTCATGATCGGTTTCAGCCAGCGCGACCAGTTGCTGTCGGGTGCACCCAATCCGATGAAGGATCTGCGCGTTCGTCAGGCCATGCAATTCGCCATCGACCTCGATCTCATTCAGAAACGCGTGATGCGCGGCAAGTCCCGCAACGCTGGCGCACTCGTAGCACCGCAGATCCCGGGATATGATGTGGCACTGGACGAACCGGTCAAAGCAGATCCCGAGAAGGCAAAGGCACTTCTCAAAGAGGCTGGTGCTGAAGGTTTTGAATTCGAATTCAACTGCGCAGATACTTTGGTCAATGAAGAGCAGATGTGTCAGGCCGTCGCTTCCATGTGGTCCCGCATTGGCCTTAAGCCAAAACTGGATCAAGGTCCGCGCGCGGTCCAGACACCGAAACGGTCTGCGGGCAAGGTCGATGTCTATACGCTCGGCTGGGCCACTCTGCCCATGCTGGATGCCTACAGCCTGACATCGCAGGTTCTCCACACCAAGGAAGGTTCGTTCGGGATTTTTAACTGGGGTGGCTGGTCTGACAAGGAATTCGACAAGGTGACAGAAGCATCGGCGGTTGAGCTCGATATGACCAAGCGCCTTGCACTGGAAGCACAATCGCTGAAGATCGCCAAGGACCACGCGCTGATGATCCCGCTCCATCAGCAGCCACTCGCCTGGGCCACAAGCGCCAAGATTGCTGATTTTCCGCTCTTTTCGGATAACCTGCCGCGTTTGTGGCTGGTGAAGATGTAATCCGCGCCCCCGCCAGGATTTTGGCGGGGGACCGCTCCTTCACGTCGGCCAGATCAAGGACACTTCACGATGCTCGCTTTCCTCATCAAGCGGATCGGCAATGCCGTTCTCGTGATGCTGACAGTTGCTTTTTTTGCCTTTCTCATCTTCCGTTTTCTGGGAGATCCCGTCGAGATGATGGTCAACGAAAGCGCGACCCAGGTTGATCGCGACGAGTTGCGCGGACGCCTTGGGCTGAACGACGGCTTCCTCGTGCAATATGTTCGCTTTGTCGCCAATGCCGCGCAGGGGGAATTCGGCCTGTCCTGGCGCAATCAGCAGTCCGTACTTGGTCTTATTGCTGAACGTTTCCCCGCAACCTTCGAACTGGTCATCATCGCTACCATTCTGTCGCTCGCCATCGGTATACCGCTGGGTGTTTTCACGGCCATCGGTCGGGGGAAGTGGTGGGCGGAAAGCCTTCAGTTCAGCTCGATCATTGGCGTATCCCTGCCGAGTTTTCTCGTAGGCATTCTCCTGATCCTGATATTTTCCGTTACGCTCGGCTGGTTGCCGGGTTATGGGCGAGGCGATGTGGTGCGCATCGGCTGGTGGTCCACGGGGCTGCTGACGCCTTCAGGCCGCGCCGCTGTCATTCTGCCGTCCCTGTCTTTGTCGCTTTTCCAGATTACTCTTGTCATGCGGCTGGTGCGGGCAGAAATGCTGGAAACGTTGCGGGCGGATTTCATCAAGTTTGCCCGTGCACGTGGCGTCAAGCGCCGCGCCCTGTGGTTTCGCCATGCACTGAAGAACTGTCTGATGCCGGTCGTCACCTTGACTGCCATGCAGGTGGGCAACCTGATTGCCTTTGCCCTCGTCACAGAAACGGTTTTCCAGTGGCCAGGCATGGGCATGCTGTTCATGCAGGCCGTCACCTTCGTCGATATCCCCGTCATGGCGGCCTATCTGTGTATCGTATCCTTCATCTTCGTAACGCTGAACACCTTCGTCGACATCGCCTATGCGGTCATAGACCCGCGTCTGCGCGCCGCGTGACAGGAGCACCACCATGACCGCCGTCCAGCCAACACCAACAACGACCAGACCATCGCGATTTGCACGATTGCTGCAATCCGATCTGGGATGGAGCTTTACGCATCATCCATCTGCGATCATTGCAGCAATCATGCTTCTAGGTCTGATCGCATCGGCTTTTCTGGCCCCTTTGTTTACGGTGCAGAACCCCTATGATCTCGCCTCTCTCGATCTGTTGAATGCCGAAATCCCGCCGATCTGGATGGCTGAGGGACAGTGGCCCTACATTCTTGGCACCGACGTTCAGGGACGCGACCTGTTATCGGCCATCCTTTACGGATCGCGGGCGTCCATCATCATCGGTGCCGCATCCGTGGCGGTGTCGCTGGTGGTTGGCTCTACGCTCGGACTGATTGCCGGCTACCACGGCAAATGGGCCGACAGCCTGCTGATGCGGGCGGGGGATGTGCTGCTATCCATGCCGACAATGCTGATCGCCATTCTCGTCTCCGCACTCGCCCGGCAACTCCTGCCGCCCTATCTGCGCGAGGCAGGCGCATCGGGCGTGATCGTGTTTGCGATTTCGCTGTCTGCGTGGGTGCAATATGCACGAACTGTGCGAGCGCAGACGATGGTCGAGCGCAACAAGGAATATGTCCAGGCGGCAAGGCTCATCCGGGTGCCGACATGGCGCATCATGCTGAAACACATTCTGCCCAACACCACGACGCCCCTGTTGGTGACTGCCACGCTGAACTTCGGCTTGGGCATCCTGATCGAGGCGACGCTGTCTTTCCTCGGCGTCGGCATGCCGCCAGAACAGCCATCGCTCGGAACGCTGATCCGCATCGGCAACCAGTATTTGTTCTCCGGTCTGTGGTGGATCGTGCTTTTCCCGGGCCTCCAGCTCTGTCTGCTCGTTGTGTCCATCAACGTGCTCGGCGACTGGCTGCGCGACGCCCTTAACCCCAAATTACGCTGAGGCATTTTGATGACCGATCTTCTGATTACCAATGCAAGACCCATGGGTGGGGCAGAGGCCGATATCCTGATCAAGGATGGCCGCATCGCTGAAATCGGCGCGAACATCGCGGCCAACGGCGTAACAGTCGAAGATGCGGGCGGCCGCATTGCCATTCCCGGTCTGGTCGATGCCCACACCCATCTCGACAAGTCGCTGCTGGGATATCCCTGGTACGTCAACACAGTCGGCCCGCGGTTGATCGACAAGATCGACAATGAGCGCGCGGTAAAGCGTGAGTATGGCCTCGATGCCCATGTGCAATCCATGCGCCAATCGTTGCAGTCTGTGGGTTACGGCACGACGCTGATCCGCACCCATGTCGACATCGACACCGACCAGGGCTTGATCGCCCTGGAAGGCGTGATGGAAACACGGCGTCAGCTTGAGGGCGTGGTCGAAATTGAAATTGTCGCTTTCCCACAATCAGGACTGATGCGCAGACCCGGCACCGCCGAACTGCTGGACAAGGCCATGGAGATGGGTGCCGATCTGGTCGGCGGGCTTGATCCTTGCGGCATGGATCGTGATCCGAAAGGACATCTCGATACGATCTTCGCCATTGCTGAAAAACACGGAAAAGGCATCGATATCCATCTCCACGAAGGCGGAGAGCTGGGTGCATTCTCGATGGAGATGATCTTCGAGCGCATCCGCGCCATGGGCATGCAGGGTAAGGTCGCGGTCAGCCATGCCTTCTGCCTGGGCCTTCCGGATTGGAATGTCTCGCAAGCCCTGATCGACACCTGCGCAGAGCTGGATGTGCCTATTTTTACGACGGCACCGCCATCGCGTGAAGTCCCGTCGCTGAAACGTCTGCATGCTGCGGGTGTTCGCTTCGGTGCCGGGGTGGATGGCTTCCGCGATACGTGGGGGCCCTATGGCAATGGCGACATGCTGGAACGGGCCATGCTGCTGGGCATGAAAAACAACCTACGCCGCGATGATGAGCTTGCCATGGCTCTTGACGTCTGCACCACGGGAGGCGCTTTGGCGATGGACCGTTCCGCGCATGCACTTGAGGTGGGCGGTCGTGGTGACGTCGTGCTTGTCGAAGGTGAAAGCGTCGGCGAAGCCATCGTTACACACCAGCCGCGCAAACTCGTGGTCACCGCGGGTAATATCGTTGGACGCGACGGCGCAAGCCTGAGAGCACGGCCATGAGGAATGCTGACTGGTCCACGCTCCCTCTCGGCAAACGTCCGGCCGGTCGCTGGGCGCTGGCCGCGCGTTACGTGATTGCCGACATGCCGGAAGGCAGGCGCCTGATAAACGGCGGCGAAGTGGTCATCGAGAATGATCGCATCCTCTGGGTCGGGTCCCGTTTCGACGGCGAGCTGGCCGCGCGTTACGACATGGGCGAAGCCCTCATCGGCCCGGGCTTTGTCGATCTCGATGCCCTCTCCGATCTCGACACGACCGTGCTTGCGATGGACAACCAGCCCGGCTGGAAAAAGGGGCGCGTCTGGCCCTCCGATTACGCCGCACGGGCCTATGAGATGTATACGCCAGAGGAACTGGCCTTCCAGAAACGCTACGCTTTTGCTCAGTTGCTGCTGAACGGCATAACGTCGGCGCTGCCCATCGCATCTCTTTTCTATCGCGCATGGGGTGAAACGGTCGCCGAATTCGAGGCTGCAGCCGTCGCGGCAGAAGAACTCGGCATCCGCGTCTGGCTTGGCCCGGCCTATCGCACAGGCGGCGTCATCCTCGATGAAGCGGGTGCCATGCAGCCGGTGTTTGACGAGGCACGAGGACTTCGCGAGCTTTCGGATGCTGCCGAATTTGCCAAAAGGTTTCACGGCACCGGCAATGGCCTGATTTCTGGCATGTTCGCTCCCGACCGTGTCGAAACCTGCACGGAGGAGCTGCTGCGCCAGACATTTGCCTATGCCAATGATCTGGATCTGCCCGTACGTCTGCACATGGCGCAAGGCGAAATGGAACTGCAGACCGTCCAGCGGCTGCATGGCACCACCGCGCCGCAATGGCTTGATGGTCTCGGCTTACTCTCCTCGCGACTGATCGCACCGCATGCGACAGTGGCAACCGACGAAGATCTGCTGCGGTATGCGGCAAACGGCGTCACCGTCGCCCATTGTCCGCTTGTGTCTGCGCGGCACGGTTCCTCGCTCAAGTCCTTTTCCCTATTGAAAGCAAAAGGCATCCGCATCGGCCTGGGAACAGATACGGCCCCGCCCGACATGGTGTTGAACATGGCCGTTGGCATGATGGCAAACAGAATTGCTGAAGGACGCGGCGATGCCGGATCGGCAGCCGAGTTCTACGACGCTGCAACCCTGGCAGGGGCGGATGCCCTTCAGCGTCCCGACCTCGGACGCATTGCTGTTGGCGCAAAGGCCGACATTGCCGTGTTCGACATGGCCGACCGGATGATCGCGCCGCGTATCGATCCCATCCAGACGCTTGTCTATGGCGCAACAGGTCGCGTCACCCGCGCGACAATCGTCGATGGCCGGATTTCCATGCGGGATGGACAGGTAGCCGGAATTGATCTCGTCGCCGCACGAGGCCAGGCACAGCAGCAATTTGACGGCCTGATCGCCCGTTATCCCGAGCGTACCTATGGCCATCCGCCGGTGGAGGACATCTTTCCACCCAGCTATCCTTCCCTCCAGAGTGAGGTGCCGTCATGAACTCAGCAGGTGCCTCCCCCGCTCTCGAGGTCAAAGGTCTGTCTGTCGAATTTCCAACCCGCAGTGGAGTTCTGACTGCGTTGTCGGATGTGTCACTCACGATTGCGCGGGGCGAAATCCTCGGTGTGGTCGGGGAGTCGGGTGCTGGAAAATCGATGACCGGCATGGCCGTTCTCGGTCTTCTCGAACCGCCCGGCCGCATCGCCTCCGGCGAAATCCATATCGGCGGCAAACGGACGGATAATCTGAACGATGACGAGATGGAAAACGTGCGAGGCCGGATGGTTGGTGCCATATTTCAGGACCCGCTGACCTCGCTCAATCCCTTGTTTTCAGTCGGTCAACAACTCATCGAAACCATCCGGCTGCATTCGGACCGCAACCGTGCGCAGGCGCGTCTTCATGGCATTCATCTGCTGCAACAGGTGGGTATTCCCGGTGCGGAAGAGCGCATCGACCATTATCCGCACCAGTTTTCCGGCGGCATGCGACAACGCGTCGTGATCGCCCTGGCACTTGCGGGAAATCCGCAACTCATCATCGCCGATGAGCCGACCACAGCGCTTGATGTTTCGATACAGGCGCAGATTACCAGCCTGCTGCGCAAGCTGTGCCGGGAGCAAGGTGCTGGCGTCATGCTGGTCACGCACGACATGGGCGTAATCGCAGAGACGGCCGACCGCGTAGCGGTGATGTATGCAGGCCGCATCATCGAGATCGGCACCGTTGAAGATGTCATAGCCCGCCCGAAACATCCCTATACGCGCGGCCTGATGGGCTCCATTCCAGCCCTTGGCGCACGTGTCGAGCACCTGACGCAGATAGACGGTTCCATGCCACGACTGAACGCCATTCCACCTGGCTGCGCCTTCAATCCACGCTGTAGTGCCGTCGGCCCACGCTGTCTCAAAATCCGCCCGGCGCTGATACCCCAGGCACATGGTGCCGTAGCCTGCCTGCTTCATGACGGAGGTGTTGCATGAGAAGTTCCAAGAACGCCCTTGAAGTCGACCAGCTAACGCGGGTCTTTGATGTGTCGACGCCGTGGCTGAACAGGATGATCGAGCGCAAGCCGAAACGCTATCTGCATGCCGTGCAGGATGTCACTTTCATCGTTCAGAAAGGCAAGTGCTTGGCACTTGTCGGCGAGTCCGGTTGCGGGAAATCCACTGTCGCACGGTTGGTGACGCGGCTCTACGCCCCGACCGAAGGCGCCATCGTCTTCGCACCGGCCGGCGACGGCAAGCCAATGGAAGCGCAGATGATCTTCCAGGACCCGCATGCAAGCCTCAATCCGCGCTGGCGCGTCGGCGATATCATTGCCGAACCCATCCGCGAATTTGGCCTGCGCGACAGTCCGGAGGCAGTGACCGAGCGTGTGGCCGATCTGCTGAAGATCGTTGGCCTTTCACCCGATGATAGCAGGCGCTATCCGCATGAGTTTTCCGGTGGTCAAAGGCAGCGTATTTCGATTGCGCGTGCACTCGCCAGCGAGCCGGAATTCCTCGTCTGCGACGAACCGACATCGGCTCTCGATGTCTCCGTACAAGCGCAAATCCTCAATCTGATGCGCAAGCTTCAGGATGAGCTTGGGCTGACCTACCTGTTTATCAGTCACAATCTTGCCGTCGTGCGCCACATGGCAGATAGAATTGCCGTGATGTATCTTGGGCGGATGGTGGAAGAGGCTGATACGGAAGCGCTATTTGCCAATCCGCAGCATCCCTACACAAAATTGCTGCTCCAGACGATCCCGGATGTGGCCTCCCCAAATCGCGAGCGGGCGCTGATGGGGGGCGAACCGCCCAGTCCGCTTGATCCACCCAAAGGCTGTGCTTTCCACCCACGCTGTCCCCTTGCCGCCGATATTTGCAGCCGGGAGGCCCCGAAGTCACGCGAGCGCCAAGGCGGCGGTGTTGTCGCCTGCCAT
>UCLB01000055.1 GCA_900473205.1 Hyphomicrobiales bacterium | reverse complement strand
ACAGAGGGGGGTGAGCCACGGGCGATGACCTACAATAGTTGCTACTGCAACACCCCAAGTCCCCCGGAGACACCATGACCTATGCCACATTAACCCCGCCCCAGGCGGAGGCGTTGACGCTTGCCGATGTGAAGGCGCATTTGCGGCTGGATGGCGCGGATGAGGACGCCCTGCTGGCATCGCTGATCACCACTGCGCGCGAGCATCTGGAACGCCAGACGGGCCTGTGCCTGATGCGCCAAAGCTTTCGACTGTATCTGGATGCGTGGCCGGAAACCGGCGTGATTCAGATTGCGAAGGGACCGGTGCAAGCCATCGAAACGATTCTGGTTTTCGACGATGCGGGCGAGCCTGCCGATATCACCGACAGGGACAAGCTGCTGGATGGGCAGGCGAGACCCGCGCGGCTGTGGTTGCGCCAGCCGCCTGCGCCGGGGCAGCCGCTGAACGGCATCGAGATCGATTTTACCGCTGGTTTTGGCGAGAGCGGTGCCGAGGTGCCCGACACGCTGAAGCGGGCGATGCTGATCCATATTGCGCATATGTTTGCATTTCGTGGGGCTGTTTCGCCTGCCGACCAGCCTGCGGGTGTGCCCGTTGGTTACGAGCGGCTGATTGCGCCGTTTCGCCGTGTGGGGCTTTGAGCGATGAACCTGACCTTTCTCGACCCCGGCCAACTGACGGCGCGGCTGGAGCTTGAGGCACCCGAAGAACTGCCTGACGGGCAGGGCGGTGTGACGGCTGGCTGGCGGTTGCTGCGCTCTCTCTGGGCGGCCATCGAGCCGGTTTCGCAAGGGGCGTATGAGCGCGCATCCGCCGATGGCGTGGCGGTGACGCACCGCATCTGGGCGGGGTTTCGCAGCGATATCGAAGCGGGCATGCGGCTTCGCAAGGGCGCGCGCGTGTTTGCGGTGAAATCGGTTGTCGACCCGGATGAAACGGGCCGCTTCATTGTCTGCCGCTGCGAGGAGGAAAGCCGATGAGGACGGCCAATGCGCTGTTGCAGGCCGTGCATATCAGGCTTGCCGGAGATGCGGTGCTGGTGGGCATGGTGGGCGCGCGCGGCATTATCGACCGGCTGTTGCCGAGGCCGGTTCTGCCCTGCGTGGCCTTCGGCGAAATCGACAGCCGTGATTATTCGACGGCTTCAGAGCGGGGTGAAGAGCATTTTCTGACCATCGAGGTGTGGAGCGAGGAGGGCGGGCGAAAGCTGGCGCAGGACATTGCCGTGCGCGTTCTGACCCTGCTCGACGACGCGCCGCTGGTGCTGGGCGGAGGGATTGCGCTGGTGAGCCTGTTTTACCGCTCCAGCCGGTCTATGCGGCAGGCGAAGACGAAGCAGTTTTTGACGGAGATCCGGTTTCGGGCGGTGACGGAGTAGGGGTGGGTGGCTGAGGGGTTATCTCTCCCCTTGTGGGAGAGAAAGCGATTTCAACATCTTAGCCAAAGGCTAAGTGTTAGAAATCGTAAGTGAGGGGTCCGGCCTCCGCGCAAGCGGCAAACCCCTCACCTAGAAAATCTACGACTTAGCCTTTTGCTAAGATCGTGATTTTCTGTCCTCTCCCACAGGGGGAGAGGTAACCCGGCCGCACCGTTTCACATCTCCATTTTTAGTTTGTGAAAGGAAAAACCATGGTGGCGCAGAAGGGGAAAGACCTGCTGCTGAAGATCGATAATGGCGGGGCGCTCGTGACCGTGGCCGGGCTGCGCACGAAGCGGCTGGCGTTCAATGCGGAGAGCGTTGATGTGACGGATGCGGAAAGTGCGGGGC
>UCLB01000038.1 GCA_900473205.1 Hyphomicrobiales bacterium | reverse complement strand
AGGACAGAGGGGGGTGAGCGACACCCGCCGACATCAAAGACATGAATACCATCCAAGGGAGAAACCAACCATGACTACCGGCTTTTTCGGCGACATCCAGAAAATCAAATATGAAGGCCCAGACAGCACCAATCCGCTGGCCTTCCGCCATTACAACCCCGATGAAATCGTCGGCGGCAAGCGGATGGAAGACCATCTGCGCTTTGCGGTGGCCTATTGGCACACCTTCACATGGCCGGGCGGTGACCCATTCGGTGGCCAGACATTCGAGCGTCCATGGTTTGAAGACACGATGCAGGCGGCCAAGCTGAAGGCGGATGTTGCCTTTGAATTCTTCTCGCTGCTGGGCTCGCCCTTCTACTGCTTCCACGACGCCGATGTGCGCCCGGAAGGCAAGACCTTTGCCGAGAACACGAAGAACCTGAACGAGATCGTCGATTATTTCGGCCAGAAGCAGTCCGACACCGGCGTCAAGCTTCTCTGGGGCACCGCCAACCTCTTCTCCAACCGCCGCTTCATGTCCGGTGCGGCCACCAACCCGGACCCTGACGTTTTTGCCTATTCGGCTGCAACGGTGAAGACCTGCATGGATGCCACCAAGACACTCGGCGGCGCGAACTACGTTCTCTGGGGCGGTCGTGAAGGTTATGAAACCCTGCTCAACACCGATGTGAAGCGTGAGCTGGATCAGCTTGGCCGCTTCCTCAACCTGGTGGTGGAATACAAGTACAAGATCGGTTTCGAAGGCACGATCCTGATCGAGCCGAAGCCGCAGGAACCGACCAAGCACCAGTATGATTACGACGTCGCAACCGTCTATGCCTTCCTGCAAAAGCACGGCCTGGACAAGGAAGTGAAGGTCAATATCGAGCAGGGTCACGCGATCCTCGCCGGTCACTCTTTCGAACACGAATTGGCCATGGCCAATGCCTTCGGCATTTTCGGCTCCATCGATATGAACCGCAACGATTACCAGTCCGGCTGGGATACCGACCAGTTCCCGAACAACGTGCCGGAAATGGCGCTGGCCTATTACCATGTGCTTGATGGAGGCGGCTTCAAGAATGGCGGCACCAACTTCGATTCCAAGCTGCGCCGTCAGTCGCTCGATCCAGCCGACCTGCTGATCGGCCACATCGGCGGCATGGATTGCTGCGCCCGGGGTCTGAAGGCCGCCGCCAAGATGGTTGAGGACAAGGCCCTGTCGCAGCCACTGGCAGACCGTTACGCAAAGTGGGATTCGGCAGACGCCCAGAAACTGCTGCGCGGTGAGCTGAAGCTCGATGAAATTGCGGCGATGGTCGAGCGCGACAACATCAACCCCGAGCCAAAGTCCGGTCGTCAGGAATATCTTGAGAACGTGGTCAACCGCTACGTCTAAAAACCGAAAGGGGAGAAACCTCCCCTTTTGAAACCTTTGCAGGCGATCAGGTGATGGACTGTCGATAAGCGACGCCAGATCACTTGATCGTTCTGCAGCGACTTTATGGGAAGGGGCAAAGCGCCCCTCCCCGTACAGCATCAAACCTTGGCGGCAGACACTGTCGCTTCGATATGCTCCACCAGCGCATCCGGCAGGCCGAGACGACCGGCCAGCAGATCGAGATATCCACGCTCGGCGCGGCTGTCGGGCTCAATGGTCAGGCGCGACGCGGTGTAGAGTTCCACCTTCCGCTCTTCCGTCTTGGCGGCGGCCACCAATGCGTCGATATCGAGCGGATCGGCAAGTTCCTTTTCAATGAAGGCTCCGGCCTCGTGATCCAGTTCGGACACCTGCACCTTTTCCATGATGCGGGCGCGCTCGGCTTCATCGATATGGCCGTCTGCCTTGGCAGCGGCAATCATGGCCTGCACCAGCGTCAGCGCAAAATTGTTGGAAAGCGTTTCCGACTGCGGATGAAACGGCGAGTCTGTTGGCGGCGGCAGCAATTCCTGCGTCGGCTGTGGCTGGGGTGCCGTCTGCGGCGTCTTTCCGGACTGGTAGTTCTTGTAGGCGAGATAACCGAGACCTGCGATGGCGGCAATGCCGCCAACGGCTGCGGCATTACCTGCCAGCTTGCGCCCAGTCTTGGTGCCGAAGATGGCGGCAGCAATGGCGCCGGTCTTCATCGGATTGTTCTTCGCGATTTCGGTGGCCTGTCCGGCCCGGTCACGCACGCTTCCCGACAGGCCCGGCACCTGCGAACCCAAAAACTGGTCTAGAAGCTTTTTCGCGTCGAACATTCAAATCTCCTGTGTCAATCAATCGTGAAACAGGAGATAGGAAGTCCGGATGCGAATACAAATGGCCGTAACGTTCACGCCGTCGTGAACGTATTCACTCAGCCGCGCAACGCTGCCGCTTCGGCAGCAAGCTTGGTAATGCCAGCCCAGTCACCGGCGACAATCAATTCCTTCGGCGCAACCCAGGAACCGCCAACGCAAACGACGTTTGGCAGAGACAGGTAATCCTTGGCGTTTTTCAGCGAAACGCTGCCGGTTGGGCAGAACATGACATCGGCAATCGGCGAAGACAGCGCCTTGAGGTAAGGCGCACCACCGGCCTGTTCGGCGGGGAAGAATTTCAGAACCTTGTAGCCCTTGTCGCGCAGATGCATGACTTCGCTGGCCGTTGCCGCGCCCGGCAGAAGCGGAACCTTGGAACCCTTGGCCGCTTCCAGCACGCTTTTGTTGATGCCGGGGCTGACGATGAAAGTAGAGCCAGCCTTGGCCGCCGCCTCGAAATCCTTGGCATTGAGAATGGTGCCAGCACCCACATGCGCGCCTTCGACTTCATCGGCAACAGCGCGGATGGCATCGAGCGCAACGGGCGTGCGCATGGTGATTTCGATGGCCTTCAGGCCACCTTCCACCAGCGCGCGGGCCAGCGGCACGGCAGAGGCGACATCCTCCACGATAAGGACAGGCACCACCGGCTGAAGTTTCAGGATGGAAAGCAGCTTTTCGGAATCCTGGGCCATGATGGTGTCTCCTCTATTGAATCGATTGAATTGCGCATTCAATTACCGCGCAACGCCTGATCTGTCGAGGCAAAACGAAATATTTCAGTTTCATTACTTTTTCATGACAGTTGCATAGGCTACGGTGGCCGAAATCGGGCAGGTTGTTGAATGGCAAAAGAAATCGAACGCAAGTTTCTGGTGGCAGATGAGAGCTGGCGCGAGGAAATCGCATCGCGAACGCGGTTTCGCCAAGGCTATATCGTCTCGCTGGAAGACCGTTCCGTGCGCGTGCGCATCAAGGGGGACGATGCTGCGACCCTGACTATCAAGATCGGGGTTGGTGGCCTGGTGCGCGACGAATATGAATATGACATTTCCGTTTCCGATGCCGAAGAGCTTTTGACATCTGCCCCCGGCTTCATCATCGAAAAAATCCGCTACACCGTGGAGCATGAAGGCTTCGTGTGGGAAATCGACGTGTTCGACGGCATCTATCGCGGCCTGACGGTTGCCGAGGTGGAACTGGCTGCCGAAACCGACCAGCCGGCTTTGCCGAAATGGCTGGGCCCGGAAGTCACCGGCGACCGTCGATATTCCAACCAATATCTCGCGACAGACGATCTCAGCACCGAGCTATGCCATGTCATTCAGGATTGACCCGAAAAAGCCCTTTAGCGATGAGTTGCAGCGGATCGGTAGCGAACTGATCGACGATGCCATGGCGGCTCTGTCGCAGCAGCCGGAAGGTCCGCACAAGGCCGTGCATGAGGCGCGCAAGAAGTTCAAGCGGCTGCGCGCCCTTTACCGCTTCGTGGAAAGCGAAGAACCGGCGTTTCGCAAGGCTGAAAACGAGCGCTTTCGCGATATTGCCCGCTCGCTGTCGCAGGCCCGCGAGGCCGCTGCTCTGGTGGAAAGCATCCATTACCTTCAGCACTTCAGCCGTTCGGACGCCGAAAGCCAGGCGCTCGCCTCTGCCCATGATGCTCTGGCAAACCGCCGCGACGCGGTTACCGGTGACGATGGCGACCTGCCCGCCCGTATCCGGGACGCTTTGCTGGAATGTGAAAAAGGCAAGCACGCCTTGAAGCATCTATCCTTGCCGACATCCAAAAAGACCGCTGAAAAGCTGGTGAAGCAGACATGGCGCAAGCAGCGCAGACAAGCACTCAAGGCGCTCAGCCAATGTCACGCTCAGGCTCATGATGAGGATTTTCACGATCTGCGCAAAAGTGGACAGGTTTACTGGATCCATCTGGCGCTGATGCGGCGGCTCTGGCCATCGGCTCTGCGCGCCAAGAAGATCGATGCCAAACGGCTGGTCGATCTGCTGGGCCATGAACATGACCTCTCGGTTCTGGCCACCACCGCCGACCACGAGGCGGAGCGTTTCGCAGATGGCGATACGCTTGCCCTGTTGCGGGAAGCGCTCATCCACCGCCAACAGACGCTGCGCCAGGAATGTCTCGATCTGGCAGACCATGTGTTTGCCGAATCCGCCAAAAGCGAAAGCAAAATCATCGGGCTTTTGTGGAAAGACGCTGCCAGTTAGGCCCTGTGGAGGTTTTGACAAAATTCAAAACTTCACGGCGCGGCCCGCATCCAAGCGAAATAAGATTGCGTAAAGGCCCGTCTGGCTGTATTTCAGCCGCCATGACCGACACCTCTACCCTACCCCGCCCGGAAGCCACCGGTGAGTTCCTCGTGGCAGCGCTTTACCATTTCGCCCGCTTTCCGCGATTCGAAAGCGTGCGCGAGCCGCTGTTTACGCTCTGCCAGCAGAATGGCGTGAAGGGCACGCTGCTTCTGGCGGCTGAAGGCATCAACGGCACCATTGCCGGAACCGATGCGGGCATTGCCAACGTGCTTGCCTATCTGCGCGCCCAGCCGGAATTTGCTAGCCTCGAGCACAAGGAAAGCCGCGCTTCCAAGATGCCTTTCGTGCGCATGAAGGTGAAGCTGAAGCAGGAAATCGTCACCATGGGCGTGCCGGATATCGATCCGAACCAGATCGTCGGCACCTATGTCGATCCGAAGGACTGGAACGAGCTGATTTCCGACCCCGACACCATTCTTATCGACACCCGCAATGATTATGAAACCGCCATCGGCATCTTCAAGGGCGCGGTCGATCCGCAGACCAAGACGTTTCGCGAGTTTCCGGGCTGGGTGCAGAACAATCCCGGCCTGCACAACAAGCCGAAGATCGCCATGTATTGCACTGGCGGCATCCGCTGCGAAAAGGCCACCGCCTTCATGAAGGAACAGGGCTTCGATGAGGTCTACCACCTCAAGGGCGGCATTCTGAAATATCTGGAAGAAGTGCCGCAGGAAGAAAGCCTGTGGGAAGGCGCCTGCTTCGTATTCGATGAGCGCGTGTCGGTCGTTCATGGCCTAGCTGAAGGCGACCACAAACTCTGCCACGCCTGCCGCAACCCGATTACACCGGAAGTTCGTCTGTCCCCCAAGTTCGAGAAAGGCGTCTCCTGCCCCAGCTGCTACGACGACCGCACCGAAGAAGACCGCCAGCGTTTCCGCAATCGCCAGAAGCAGATCGATCTGGCAAAGCAGCGCGGCGAGAAGCATATCGGTCGGTGAGCGCGCAGGGATTATCTCTCCCCCTGTGGGAGAGAAAGCGATTTCAACATCTTAGCCAAAGGCTAAGTGTTAGAAATCGCAAGTGAGGGGTTTCCTCTCGGCGCAGGCGGCAAACCCCTCACCTGAAAAATCTATGACTTAGCTTTCAGCTAAGATCATGATTTTTCTTCCTCTCCCACAGGGGGAGAGGTAACCCAGCCGCGCCAACCCCCACCTCAAGAAACCTTCAACTGCCTTACCGGCGCATCCTGCTCTGCCAACATCCCGCACACCTGTTCCGCATGCATCGGCTTGGCAAACAGATAGCCCTGCAACTCGTCGCAGCCGCACAGTTGCAGAATGGCCGCCTGATCTTCCGTTTCGATGCCCTCTGCCGTCACGGGAATACCGAGCGAGCGGGCAAGAGCGACGGTTGCGGTCAGCATTTCCAGTGAGCGACCGCCCTCGTCCAGTGCGACGACCAGCGATTTGTCGATCTTCATGCGGTTGAAGCCGAAGCGGCGCAGATAGCCGATGCTGGCAAAGCCGGAGCCGAAATCGTCTAGCGCGATGCTGATGCCGATCTGCTTGAGTTTTTCGATGGCCGTGCCAGCCCGTTCCGGATGGTGAATGAAATAGCCCTCGGTCATTTCCAGCATCACCCGTGCAGGCGCGATGCCGTGTTCTTCGAGGATGGACAGGACTTGAGCGGCAAAGAGCGGATTTCTGAATTGCACCGGCGAAATATTGACGGCGAGCTTGATGTCTGGCCATTCCGCTGCGGCGTGGCAGGCCTTGCGCAGAACCGAAAGGCCGAGCCGGTCGATCATGCCGCTGCTTTCCGCCGCCGCAATGAAGATATCCGGTGAGACCGGGCCATAACCGGCGCGGTTCCAGCGGGCAAGCGCCTCCACCCCGGTGATGCGGCGGCTGAGCGTATTGACGACGGGCTGAAACACCACCGTGATCTCGTCGTTTTCGATGGCATATTTGAGATCGGCTTCGAGCTGGTTCTTCTCTTCGCGGCGCGTGTCCATATAGGCTTCATAGGCCATGAACCTTCCGCGACCGCTTTCCTTGGCCTCATACATGGCCATATCGGCGCGGCGCAGAAGCTCCTCGCCGTCGATATCGGCACCCTTGGCCACGGCTGTACCGATGCTGCAACCAATCGAGGCGACGCGGTCGCCGATCATGAAGGGTTCGGAGAACAGGGTCAGCAAATCCTCGCACAGCTTGCGGCCTTCGATGCGGGCATTCGGGCCTTGCAGCGCGATGGCGAATTCATCGCCGCCCAGACGCGCCAGCAGCCTGTCTGCGGCCAGCACCTGCAAAGCGGCGGCAACACCCTTGATCAGAAGATCGCCCGCCCCGTGGCCGAAGGAATCATTGACTTCCTTGAAGCCATCAAGATCGAGATAAATGAGTTTGACGTAGGAATTATCCTGCCGCGAATCCGCCAACAGGCGCTTCAATCCAAGGAACAGGCCGGGCCGGTTGCGAAGTCCGCTCAGCCGGTCGCGCAGCAATTCGCGGCGGGCAGACGCCTCATCCCGTTTCAGTTTTTTAAGCGCGGTGCTGCCGATGGCCACAAGCGCCAGAAAAAACAGAAGCGTGATGGCATTTGCCCCAAGCACCAGCGGGCGCACTTCTTCAAGGCTGACATCACCCGGCATCTGTGAACGCCAGGTCAGATGGCCGAGAACCTCGCCCATCGGATCGATGATGCTGACGAAATAGGCCGGATGCGTATCGGGAGACTGGAGGGAAAGCCCATTGACGACATAGGTATGGGCCAGCATGTCGATCTTCTCAGCCGTCAGATGACGGGCAAAGATCAGGTAGCGTCTGGCGTCTTCTGAAACATCCAGCAGGCCGGATTTCTGCCGAACCAGAGCGACGCCGACAGCAGCGATGCCATCCCGCGTGTTGAGGAAACCGGATGCTTCCGGCGGCTGGCCTGATGGCGCCGAGCGGGCCTTGAAGATGAGATTGGCAAGGCCGTTTCCGAAATAGCTTGGAAGCGGCCAATCCTCGGCGGCACCGTTGCGATAGGCCAACAGGACACGGTCGTCGGCATCGATGAGAACGGCCGTGTCGAACAGATCGCTGTTGACGGTCATATCGCCGTAATTGCTGACCAGCCAGGGCATGCCATCAGCGGCATAGGCATATTGGGCCGCATCGTCCCAGGCGGCGTAATCGTTCAGCGTCGAATCGAGCTGGTTGAGGAATGTCGCCAGCGCACCGGATGTCGTTTCCAAAGAGCGCTTTTCATCCAGCGCATTGGTGTTTTCAGCCACATTGCCGAGCGCGGAGAGGATGAGAACCGTCACGATGACGACCACGGCCGCAAGCGCAAAGAGAACGCCGGCAACGACGGTGCTCTGACCGATCGACCGTCCCCTGGCAACTTTACGCGGCATCGCTGAACTGCATCTTTTTTCCCCTGAAGATGGCATATTCTGCGTGAAATCTTCAAAAGATATTAAGATACAGGGCCGGTTTTTCTCAATCGCGGCGAGCAGATGGCAAAAGCCGCGGGCTTTTCAATTACGGCTAACCAGACGTAAAAAAACCTCCCCCATTATCATGGGAGAGGCTTGGATGAACCGATCAATCGAAAGGTCAGATTACCAGGACGGAATAACCGTGCCGTTGTACTTCTCAAGGATGAAGGTCTTGATTTCCGGGCTGTGGTAGGATTCGACCAGCGTCTTCACCCAAGGCTTGTCCTTGTCCTGAGCGCGCACGGCAATGACGTTGGCGTAAGGGGACTTTTCGCTTTCGATGGCGATGGCGTCCTTCTTCGGGTTGAGGCCAGCCGCCGTTGCATAGTTGGTGTTGATGACCGAAGCGTCGGTATCGTCAAGCGAGCGCGGCAGCTGTGCAGCGTCGAGTTCAACGATCTGGATGTTCTTCGGGTTTTCGGTGATGTCCGCAGGCGTGACCTTGAGGCCAACATCCGGGTTGACCTTGAGCACACCCTTGGAAGCCAGAACCAGCAGCGCACGGCCGCCATTGGTCGGGTCGTTCGGAATGCCAACGGTTGCGCCGTCCTTCAGCTCGTCAAGGCTCTTCACCTTCTTGGAATAAACGCCCATCGGGGTGGTGATGGTGGTACCGACGCTGACGAGATCGAACTTGCGGTCTGCGACTTGGTTGTCGAGGTAAGGCTGGTGCTGGAAGGAATTGGCCTGAAGCTCGCCATCCGCCAGCGCCTGGTTCGGCACGACATAGTCGGAGAATTCGAGGATTTCGATATCGAGACCCTTGGTGGCCGCAACCTTCTTGACCTGCTCCATGATCTGCGCATGTTCGGCAGGGGTGACGCCGATCTTGATGGTTTCAGCCAGTGCACTGCCTGCAAACAGGGCTGCGAGCGAAGCCGCGATGATGAGTTTTTTCATGAGATGTCTCCTTTACCTAGACGAGTTTTTTAGTTTTTAGTTTTTGCGATTGCGCTTATCGAAACTGCGGGCAAGCGCATCACCGGCGCTTTGCACGATCTGGACAAGCACGATGAGAACGACGACGACGACCAGCATCACGTCAGGCATGAAGCGCTGATAGCCGTAGCGAATGCCCAGATCCCCGAGACCTCCGCCACCGACAGCGCCGACCATGGCCGAGTAGCCGATAAGGCTGACGAGGGTTAGTGTGAGCGCCAGCGTGATGCCGGGCTTGGCTTCCGCCAGCAGCACCTTGGTGACGATCTGGAGCGGGGTGGCACCCATGGCGCGCGCGGCTTCGATCAGGCCCTTGTCGACCTCACGAATGGCGGCTTCCACCAGACGCGCGACGAAGGGAACGGTGGCAACGGTGAGCGGTACGATGGCGGCGGAGGTGCCAATTGAGGTGCCAGCAACGAGCCGCGTAAACGGGATGATGGCCACCACCAGAATGATGAAGGGCGTGGAACGGGCAGCGTTGACGATAAGGCCGATGACGCGGTTGACCATGGGCGCTTCAAACAGCTCGCCCTTGCCGCTGGTGGCGAGGAAAATGCCAATGGGCAGGCCGAGCAGCGAACCGACGAGACCGGAAACGGCGACCATGTGGAGTGTCTGGATCAGACCCTTCCAGAGAACGGCAAAAAGCATATCAGGCGACATAACCGAGGACCTCCGTGGTCAGGCCGGTATCGGCGTAGAAACGGTTGGCACGGGCCGTAACCTCAGGCGTTGCCGGGTAGGACACCACCAGCGAGCCAAAGGGCTGGCCGGAGATTTCCTCGATGGTGCCGGCGAGAATGTTCACATCAGGGCCGATTTCGGCGACCAGTCGTGCGGTCAGAGGCTGAAAGGCCGTATCCCCGAAGAAGACGAGGCGCACCAGCAAGCGGTCACCGGGAGCAGCATCCGGCTTCAGACCGGAGGTAACCCAATGCGGCAGCTTCACGCCGACGGCTGAGGACAGCAGGCTGCGGGTCGTCTCATGGCGCGGATTTGTGAAGATATCGAAGGTGCTGCCCTGCTCGACAATCAGTCCCTTGTCGATGACCGCAACCTGAGAAGCGATGGTTTTCACCACCTCCATCTCATGGGTGATGAGCAGGACGGTAAGGTTAAGCTCGGCATTGATCTTTTTAAGCAATTCCAGAATGGACTGCGTGGTCTCCGGGTCGAGCGCGGACGTCGCTTCGTCAGACAGCAGCAGCTTTGGTTCGGTGGCCAGCGCACGGGCGATGCCGACGCGCTGTTTCTGGCCGCCGGAGAGTTCGGCGGGATAACGGTTGGCCTTGTCACCCAACCCGACCAGATCGAGCAGCGGCCCGACCTTTTGCTTGATCTCAGAGCGCGAGACACCGGCGATCTCCAGCGGGAGAGCGACGTTATCGTAAGCCGTGCGTGAGGACAGAAGATTGAAGTGCTGGAAGATCATGCCGACGGAGCGGCGAAGGGTGCGAAGCCCCGCCTGATCCAGCGCGCCGACATCCACGCCATCGACGGCAACCTTACCGGTGCTTGGACGCTCCAGACCATTGACGAGGCGGATGAGGGTGGACTTGCCTGCGCCGGAGCGACCGATGATGCCAGAAATCGAGCCTCGGGGAACGATATAATCGACACCTGCAAGGGCGGTGAAGGAGGTCTGGCTTTTGGGGTCGCCAAAAGTCTTGGTCACGGCCTCGAACACGACCATCGGGTCGCTGCTCGCTTGACCGGCGGGCACGGAGTTGGCCGCTGAATTTTGACGTGTCATAAAATGCTCTTCGGACTGTGTCTGTTTGGTCGAAAACCCGGCGGCAAGGTTAGCCGCGTTTGCTCATGCAACCAACTGGCACATTCGACAACGGAAGACGTTCCGGAGCATTACGTTGAACTTTCCTTGGTGAAAGCCGGGATCGGCCTTTGTGTATCGCAAACATGCCTGTCTGCGATACTATTTTATAGGTATGATTTTTCAATTATCGGCGAGCGATGGAAAAATCGACCTCATTTTATCGCAAAATCACTCGACCGTGGTGACGAACTCGTTCAGCGGGCGGCGGACCTTCTTGAGGTTGACCAGCCAGTCGCCATCTTCCTGACGATAACCCAAAGGCAGGATGGTGACAGAGCGAAGGCCCTTTTCACGCAGGCCGAGGATTTCATCCAGCTTGGCAGGGTCGAAACCTTCCATCGGCGTGGAGTCCACACCTTCAAATGCCGCCTGAGCGATGGCCATGCCAAAGCCGATATAGGCCTGACGGGCAGCATGCTCGAAATTGACGTCCGCATCGCGCTGCGGATAGGAAGACAGGAGCTTCTGGCGATAGGCTTCCCAGCCTTCATTCTTGAAACCGCGCTCGTCATTGGTCAGATCGAACATGTGGTTGATGCGGTCTTCGGTATAATTATCCCAGGCGGCGAACACCAGAAGGTGCGAACCGTCCGTCACCATCGACTGGTTCCAGGCGATGGCCTGAATCTTGGCGCGGGTTTCCGGGTTGGTGACGACGATGATTTCGAAGGGCTGCAGGCCGCTCGATGTCGGCGCCAGACGGGCCGCTTCGACGATGCGGTCTACCTTGTCCTGGGACACGGACTTGGACGGGTCCATTTTCTTGGTGGCATAACGCCAGTTCAATTTCTCGATCAGCATAGCAATCTCCTTGGGGGCAGACCCTAGGACATGGCACGCATGCGCCGCGCCGGGTCCAGCACAAAACCCCACACAGATAGGTCATGTTGCGGTGCACACAAGAAGGCACAGGGAAGTAACCACGCAAAATCCTCTCCGGCCCGCTTTTTTGAAAAGCGAACCGGAGGGATGATGAATGCCCGGCAAATGCGTGTTGCATTGGCTGGTATGGGTAAGGTCTTGCATTTGCCGGACCTGATATAACTGCACTTTCACGATATCTATCGGAACGCCCGGTCTCTTGCCTGGCCAGTGGCAAGAGGTGGGTTCGCGGAAACGGCCCTTTTGTTAAGTGACCGCTTGTCGATACCGGCCTTCGAACCGCAAGAGTGCCGCGCGTTGCACCCCTTTGCTTCGAAAGCACCCGCATTATGCGGCAGGCCAAAAGCGTGTGGACGAAAAAATTTTAAAATTTTTTCATCCCGTTCAAAATGGGAGAAAAGGCAACCAAATCGAAAAGATGGAGGCGGTGCTGGTAGCCTCGATGATCAATGTCCGGGCTTGGCAGCCTCTGCCGGCTCTGTCACGGCTGGCGTATGGGAAGGCGGCGCATCGGCTGGTGCTTCGTGCGCCGGTTCTGCCGCGACAGCCACGGTAGAACCCTTTCCGAAGATCAGCGACTTAATATAAGCGAAGCTGAATATGCTACCGCTATCATGCTCAGGCGTTGAGGTGAGAAGCTGCGGATCATCGGGCGCGGAGTGGCCGCCTTCTGCGGAGGGCTCGCCATTATGTCCGCCATCATGGGCAGCTTCCGGTGCCGGGCTGCCATGTTCGGCTTCTGCCGGTGCGGCTTCGCCGTGACCACCGCTCTCACCATGGCCGCCGCTTTCTCCATGCCCACCGGATTTTTCGTGACCCTTTGCAGCAGAGCCATGCGCGTCAGCGGGGGCTTCAGCGGCTGGGTCGCTGCAATCTGTAAAGTCCTTGAGGCTGGCGGAGAGCTGCTCGGTATCTTCCAGAGGAAGATCGATCCTCAAACCGTAAAAGAGGCCATCGCCGTTGGGCGCACCATCATAATAAAAGGCGGAGTAGGTCTTGGCGTCGGCGTCTTCCGGCAGCTTCTTCACGTCGGGAATGAAAACGACCTGTGCGGCAATGGCACGACCACGCATATCCGAGCGCATGGTGGGGCCGTGTTCATCGAGAACGGAAACCTGCACCAGATCGGGCTTTTGCTTGTCATAAACGGCTTTGGCCACGCGCAGCGCGGTCTTCACCCGCTCCGTGCCATCGCCGCCATCGGTGCGGATGAATTTGCGAATCCAGACGGCGCCGTTTTTCTTGATGTTGACGGTCTGCACCATCTTGCATTCAAGGCCGTTGACGGATGCGTAGGTGGGGCCGAACAGGCGTTCCTTGCCCACGACAATAGCGGCAACGCCGGATGCTCCCCCGAGAAGGAGGATTCCGCTACCAATCAATACGAACTTGCGAGAAAACCGTATTCTCTTGAACACTGCTTTCAAGTCGAACGTCCCGACATCCATTACCCCGTTCAATGCCCGTCATCTGCAGATCGCCAAAGCAGCAGAACTGCGAAATGACATAGCGCGGGGCAGGCAAAGCTGCGTCCGTGCAGAGATCAATTCTGACGTGTTCTCGTTGAAGAAGATTTAACTCGCGCTAAAATCCACATGCTCAACTGAACCATTTTTGGACTCCGCGAAAAAATCGCTTGGGCATGGTGGAACGATCTTTGTTGCAAATGATTTGCAATAGCGTTGACAAAAAACAAATCTCGACCCAAATTGATATTGCGAATTAATCGCATTAGGAGTTTTATAGTCTTATGAAATCACTGGCGCTTCGTTCCATCCTCTGTGTTGCAACGCTTTTCCTGCCTTTCGCGGCAGCGGCTGCTGAGAAGCCAAAGGTCGTCACCACCTTCACCATCATCGCGGATATGGCACGCAACGTGGCGGGTGACGCGGCAGAGGTGGACAGCATCACCAAGCCCGGTGCGGAAATTCACAATTACCAGCCCACCCCGCGTGACATTCTGAAAGCCCGCAATGCCAATCTGGTCTTGTGGAATGGTCTCAATCTGGAATTGTGGTTCCAGAAATTTCTGGCCAACCTTGCCGATGTGCCGAATGTAACGGTGAGCGAGGGCGTGCAGCCGATGTCGATCAGCGGTGGGGCGTATCAGGGCAAGCCGAACCCGCATGCCTGGATGTCGCCCGACAATGCGCTGATCTATGTCGAAAACATTCGCAAAGGTCTGACGCAGATCGACCCTGATCATGCCGATCTCTATGCGGCAAATGCCAAGGCCTATTCCGACAAGATCAAACAGGAAATACAGCCGATGCGCGATGCCATCGCCGCGCTGCCGGAAGATAAGCGCTGGCTGGTGACGAGCGAAGGGGCGTTCTCCTATCTGGCCCGCGATTTCGGACTGAAGGAACTGTTCCTCTGGCCGGTGAATGCCGACAGCCAGGGCACCCCGCAGCAGGTTCGTGGCGTGATCGATGCCATGCGCGAACACAATATTCAGGTCATTTTCAGCGAAAGCACGGTCTCTCCCGACCCCGCCAAGCAGGTGGCCAAGGAAACAGGCGCTGCCTATGGCGGCATTCTTTATGTGGATTCACTCAGCGAAGCGGATGGTCCTGTGCCGACCTATCTCGACCTCCTGCGCGTGACCACGGAAACAATCGTGAAAGGCCTCTCCAAATGATGATGGGAAAGCGAAAGGGCACGGAAACTGGACTAACCGTCGATGATGTGACCGTGACCTATCGCAATGGCCACACGGCGCTGCGCAGCGCCAGCTTTTCCATTCCGCGCGGCACGATAACCGCACTCGTCGGCGTCAATGGTGCGGGCAAATCCACCATCTTCAAGGCCATCATGGGCTTCGTGCCACTGGCGGCGGGCGCCGTCTCGATTTTCGACCAACCCGCCCGCGATGCCCTGAAAAAGAACCTTGTCGCCTATGTGCCGCAGGCCGAAGAGGTGGACTGGAGCTTCCCGGTTCTGGTGGAAGACGTGGTGATGATGGGCCGCTATGGCCACATGAATTTCCTGCGCATTCCGACCAAGCGCGACCACCAGATGGTGGATGAAGCCTTGGCCCGCGTCAACATGGTGGACTACCGCAAGCGCCAGATCGGCGAACTCTCCGGCGGGCAGAAAAAGCGGGTGTTTCTGGCCCGGGCGTTGGCGCAGGAAGGTCAGGTCATTCTGCTGGATGAGCCCTTCACCGGCGTCGATGTGAACACCGAAGAACAGATCGTAACACTGTTGAAGGCGCTGCGCGACGAAGGCCGCATCATGCTGGTTTCCACCCACAATCTCGGCAGCGTGCCGGAGTTTTGCGACCGTGCCGTCTTCGTCAAGGGAACGGTGATTGCGTCGGGCAAGACCGAAGACACCTTTACCGAAGAGAACCTGCAAAAAGCCTTTGGCGGCAGCCTGCGCCACTTCATTCTGGGCGGGACCGACCTGCATGACGATGCCGATCCGCGCCACCTGAAAGTCATCACCGATGATGAGCGTCCCTTCGTGATCTACAGCAAGGATGGCACGGCCACCGCGACCCCGAAAGCGAAGAGCCATGATTGAGACTCTTCTCGAGCCTTTCACTTATTCTTACATGCTGAACGCCATCTGGGTCAGCGCGCTGGTGGGTGGGGTCTGCGGTTTTCTGTCGTCCTATTTGATGCTGAAGGGCTGGTCGTTGATTGGCGATGCGCTGTCCCACGCCATCGTTCCCGGCGTGGCTGGGGCCTATATGTTGGGCCTGCCTTTCTCGCTCGGTGCCTTCATTTCCGGCGGGCTGGCGGCGGGTTCGATGCTGTTTCTGAACCAGAAGACCCGGTTGAAGGAAGATGCGATCATCGGCCTGATCTTCACCTCCTTTTTCGGGCTTGGCCTGTTCATGGTGTCGCTGTCGCCGACATCCATCAACATTCAGACCATCGTGCTGGGCAATATTCTGGCGATCACCACCGAAGATACGATCCAGCTGGCGCTGATCGGCGGCATCAGTCTGCTGGTGCTGGCGGTGAAATGGCGGGATTTCATGGTGGTGTTTTTCGATGAAAACCACGCCCGCACCGTGGGTCTCAACCCGGAACTGCTGAAGATCATCTTCTTTACCCTGCTCGCCGCCTCCACGGTTGCGGCCTTGCAGACAGTCGGCGCGTTTCTGGTGGTCGCCATGGTCGTCACGCCGGGTGCCACGGCTTATCTGCTGACCGACAGGTTCGAGCGGCTGATCGGCATGAGCTTCGGCATTGGTGCAGCCACCAGCTTCGTCGGCGCTTATCTGAGCTACTTCCTTGATGGCGCGACCGGCGGCATTATCGTGGTGTTGCAGACACTGATCTTTCTGACCGCTTTCTTCTTTGCGCCCAAGCACGGCTATCTCGCCTCCCGCGCCAAGGCCAAGGCTGCATTGGAAACCACGCCATGAGCGAAAACCTGCAATTGGCCATCCTGCCGTTTCAACTGCCCTTCATGCAATATGCCTTCGTCATCACGCTGATGATTGCCGTGCCGATGGCGATGCTGTCCTGCATTCTGGTGCTGAAGGGCTGGTCGCTGATGGGCGATGCTGTGTCTCACGCCGTGTTGCCGGGCGTTGTCATCGCCTATATTGTCGGCATTCCCTTTTCCATCGGCGCTTTCATTGCGGGCATGATCTGCGCGCTCGGCACCGGTTTCCTCAAGGAAAACAGCCGCATCAAGGAAGACACGGTTCTTGGCATCGTGTTTTCCGGCATGTTCGGGCTGGGGCTGGTTCTCTATGTGAAGGTGCAGAGCGATGTGCATCTGGACCATATTCTCTTCGGCGACATGCTGGGCGTTGCAATGGGAGATATCATCGAAACCGGCCTGATTGCGCTGGCGGCGACGCTGTTTCTGGTGCTGCTGCGCAAGGATCTTCTGGTGCATGCCTTCGATGCGCAACATGCCAAGGCCATCGGTCTGCCGGTGCGCCTGCTGCATTATGGCTTGCTGGCGGTGCTGTCGCTGACGGTGGTAGGTGCCTTGCAGGCCATCGGCATCATTTTATCCGTCGCCATGCTGGTGGCACCCGGCGCGATTGCCTTCCTGCTGACGCGACGCTTTTCCAGCATGATGATTGCCGCCATTGCCGTTTCGGTGACGTCGTCCATTATCGGCATCTGGGCCAGTTTTCTGATCGACAGCGCACCCGCGCCGACCATCGTTCTCATCATGAGCGGCTTCTTCATTTTGGCCTTTTTACGCACCACGGTGAAGGCGCGCGCCGCCAACCGGGTGGAAAAGGCCGCGTAAAAGCCAATTGTCCGCAATTGAAAAGATTATTTCAGAATCTGCGGAACTACATGTGCTGGTTTAGCGTCATATATGCAGGTTGAAGCGTGGGCGCTCGACCGCATCAATTGACGCAAAGAGGTACGGCCATGTTGAAGTGGGCTCTTATATTCTTCGTTATCTCACTGATTGCCGGTGTTTTCGGCTTTACGGGAATCTCGGCGGCGAGCGCGGGCATCGCCCGTATTCTGTTCTTTATCGCCGTGGTCGTATTCCTGATCTTCCTGGTGCTTGCACTGATGGCTGGTCAGGCGATCCTCTGATAGGACTAATGGAACCGAAAAACGGCGGGTCGAAAGGCCCGCCGTTTTTTGTTGTCTTATGACGAAAGAAGGCGTGGCAAACTTTAGCCTAAGCCGTCCATCCCCCATCGATCACATGGATTTGCCCGGTCGTGAAACCTGCCTCATCGGACGCAAGGTACGTCACGAGAGCTGCAATCTCCTCCGGGGTCGCAATGCGGCCCATGGGTTGGCGGGCGATGAAGTCGGCCAGCGCTTGCTCGTAATTGCCGGTGGCACGCAGGCGGTCGTGCAGGGAGGGGCTGTCGACCGTACCCGGGCAGATGGCGTTGCAGCGAATGCCCTTGGTGACGAAATCCGAGGCTATGGATTTCGTGAGGCCGATGACGGCGGCTTTCGAGGCGGTGTAGGCGAAACGATTGGGCACGCCCTTTACGCTGGAAGCGACCGAGGACATGTTGACGATGGCGCCCTTGCCGTGTTCCAGCATGGCGGGAAGGAAGGCGCGGCAGGTCCGGTACATGGCCTTGGCGTTGAGATCGAAGGAGAAGTCCCAGTCTTTCTCTTCGCAGTCCAGAATGGTGCCGGCATGAACAAAGCCTGCGCAATTGAACAGCACATCTGCACGGCCGATATCTGCCGCCAAGGCTTTCACCGCATCGCCGTCCAACACGTTCAACACGCGGGTTTCGGCGTTGTTCAGCGTGGCAAGCGCCGCCTCGTTGATATCGGTTGCGATGACGCGTGCGCCGAGGCTGATGAAGCGCTCCGCCGTTGCGCGGCCAATGCCCTGCCCTGCGGCGGTAATGACGACTGTCTGGCCGCTGAAATCCTGCGCCATATCTAAGCTCCTCCCGCGCGTGAAACGCGCCCTAAAATCGAATATGGATCGACAATTCATATGTAAACAGTGTATTTATAGAACGTCAAGTGAACTTGAACGGGATGGCAGGCCACCTGCCCCGCCCGCTACCAACGCAGAGGTCGGATGATCGAAGACGATAGTGAGAAATACCGCGCGCCCGCGCTCGACAAGGGTCTCGACATCCTCGAGCTTCTGGCTAGCACCGATGGCGGTTTGACGCAGGTGGAAATTGCCAAGGCCATCGGCAAAAGCCCGAACGAGTTCTACCGCATGCTGGACCGGCTGGTGCGGCGTGGCTACGTGCAGCGGCAGGATGGCGACCGGTTTTTCCTGACCCTGAAACTCTTCGGCCTTGCACATTTTCACGCGCCGCTGCGCAGGCTGGTGTCTTTTGCCGCCCCCGTCATGCGGGACTTTTCCAACAAGGCGAGACAAGCTTGCCATCTGGCCGTCTATGATCGCGGCGTGGTGGCAGTGATTGCGCAGCAGGATTCGTCCACCTACTGGGCCCTGTCGATCCGTGTAGGGGCGCAGATGAGCCTGTTCAACACCGGCTCCGGCCATGTGCTACTGGCGTTCCAGACCGAGGCACAACGGGAGATCATGATTGCCGAGCAGCTGCGTGGCGACGAAACGTCCCTGCCCGAGGGGTTGCTGGAGCGTCTGGAGCAGATCAGGGCCAATGGCTTTGAGAGCATGAACAGTTTGCAGACTGCCGGTATCAGAAACATCTCTGCGCCGGTCCTGACGCTGGACGGCACCGCACTGGCAGCCATCACCTGCCCCTACATCACCCCACTCAACAGCGATGCGCCGAGCGCTGAGGACTGCGTCGACCTCATTTGCGAGGCTGCGCAGCAAATCTCCGAGATTGCTGCCGGACAATAAAAAACGCGACCGGCAGGGGACCGATCGCGTTTTCTTGACTGGAGGTATTATACTTTAATAACGAGCAACTATCGCGAAGGTTCCAGAATTCTTTAAGCGGCCAGTTGCTTGCGAATGATACCGCGCAGGGATTCGAGATCCTTGGCGAACTGGCGAATACCTTCCGACAGCTTTTCCGTTGCCATGGCATCTTCGTTGAGGTGCCAGCGGAAGGCCTTCTCATCGAGAGACTGCAAAGGCTCGGCCTTGGCATCATCAGCCGAGAGCTTGCGCTCCAGCGTGCCGGTGTCCTTGTCCAGCTCTTCCAGCAGCGCCGGACTGATGGTCAGACGGTCGCAACCGGCCAGCGCTTCGATCTCGCCGACATTGCGGAAAGACGCACCCATCACCACGGTGGAGATGCCGTTGGCCTTGTAATAATTGTAAATCTTGCGAACGGAAACCACGCCCGGATCGGTTTCAGCCGTGTAGTCTTCGCCCGTGGACTTCTTGTACCAGTCGAGAATACGACCGACGAAAGGCGAGATGAGGAAGGCTTTGGCTTCCGCACAGGCAATGGCCTGCGCCTGCGAGAACAGCAGTGTCAGATTGCAGTCGATGCCTTCGCCCTGCAGCACTTCGGCAGCCTTGATGCCTTCCCATGTGGAGGCAAGCTTGATGAGAATGCGATCACGCTCGATGCCGCGTTCCTTATAGGCCGCGATGATCTGATGCGCCTTGGCGATGGACGCCTTGGTATCGAAGGACAGGTCGGCGTCGACTTCGGTCGAGACGCGGCCAGGAACGAGTTCGACGAGCTTTGCGCCGACAGAAATAGCCAGACGGTCCGCAATCGCGCCAACCACGGCATCGGAGTCACCACCCTGCTTTTTACCCCAGGAAATGGCTTCCTTGACCGTATCGGCAAACATCGGCGTGCCAAGCGCCTTCAAGATGATCGATGGATTGGTGGTGCAATCCACCGGCTTCAGGCGTGCGACCGCCTCGATGTCGCCGGTATCGGCAACAACCGTTGTGATTTTGCGGAGTTGGTCAAGTTTGGACGTCATGCCGTTTGATCCTCGTGATCTCTTGAAAACTGCTTCAGCCGGGTTCCGTTCCACACGCGGGCGCGACAATGAAACCGGATGTTTTCGATGGTGGGAGTATCGCGCGGCGCAAAGCGCAAAGTCAAGACATTTGCGCAATGCAATTGACATAAGTTTCACAGCGGCCATACTCGTCCTTCAGTGAAATTATGGCGAAAACAGTGGCAAAACTGCGAAGAGACACTCACACGGCCTATTCGGAAGCGGCATCCCTGCGGCTGCGGGCGGCGTGGCTGTACTACAATCAGGGCATGACGCAGAAGGATGTGGCGGAAAAACTCGGCATCAGCCGCTCCACCGTCATCCGCCTGTTGGACGAGGCGATGAAGCGCTCCGAGGTGCAGATCTGGATCAATGAAGGCATCGAAGACCTCGTCGAACTGGCGATCAAGCTGGAGGCTGCCTACGGGCTGGATGAGGCGATCATCATCCCCTCCGCATCATCGAAGGCAGAGGACATCGCCAAGGCCGTGGGTCTGGCGCTCGGACAGTTTCTGTCAGAGGCCGTGCCGGACAATGCCACCATCGGCGTCGGCTGGGGCCGCACCATGACGGCATCGCTTTCCAGCTTCCGCCCGCCACGCCGGGAAAACTGCAAGGTTGTGTCCTTGCTGGGCGGCATCGTGGCGGTACACCAGACCAACCCGCTGGATTACACATGGCGGCTGGCCAGCGCGTTGGGGGCGGAATGCTACATGTTCCTTGCGCCGCTGCTGGTGGATTCCGAGGAGACACGGCGCGCTCTGATCGAAAAATGCGGTCTGAACACGCTGTTCGAACTCGCCGAAAATCTCGACCTCGCGATCGTCAGCTGCGGCGATATCGGACCGCACTCTACCTCGCTGTCGGAAGGCTTCATTTCCAAACAGACCCATGACGAGCTGGTGGCGGCAGGCTGCGTCTGCGACACCATGTTCAACTTCATCGACGCCGATGGACGCTCCGTCGACCACCCCATCAACCAGCGCGCCATGGCGATTGGCTTGGACACGCTGAAAAAGGCAAAGCACATCGTGCTGGCCTCCGGCGGCGCCCACCGCGCTACCGCCATCCGCGCCACGATCAAACGCATTGGGTGCAATACGCTGATTACGGATGAAGCTGCCGCGCGGGCTTTGTTGGAGTTTCACGCGGCATAAGGCAGCCACTTAACGAGCGGGCGATGCTAGCTGGACGCTTAATTGGGATGAGGCACTCCCCAACCTCCGTCACCCCGCACTCGATGCGGGGTCTAGCAGTACCGCGTCTGCGGTGCGAAAGAGTCTTTTTCGATCAAGGACTTGATCGAGCTGGATCCCGCATCAAGTGCGGGATGACGGAAAAGAATGTCTACGCCTGATCATATCGCGTCAGTACCCTCGTGATCTCCTCTTCGCTGACGAAATCACCTCTGTTGGCATCCTCGATTCCGGCTTTTACGCCAGCAATCCATTGCTCCTGCCAAGCGATAGACCGGCTATCACTGCGTCGTTTTGAATTCTCAGGCAGATCAATCTTGCTTTTCATTCGTTCGTTTCAGCCCCTCACATTTAATGTGGCATCACGTTGCGGCTCGGTCTTGAAATCAAACTTTACCCGTCTCCCACCCCAGCATCGCCCGTTTGCGGGTCAGCCCCCAGTGATAGCCCGTCAGCGCGCCGCTTTTTCCCACTGCCCGGTGGCAGGGGACGACGAAGGAGATGGGGTTGGCGCCGATGGCGGCGCCGACGGCGCGGGATGCGGTGGGTTGGCCGATATCGTGGGCGACGTGGGAATAGGTGACGGCCTTGCCGAGCGGGATTTTCAGGAGGCTCTGCCAGACGCGGACCTGAAAATCGGTGCCGAGCAGGACGACGCGTAGGGGCTGTTCGCTTTTCCATTTGTCCGCATCGAAAATGCGCGACGCATAGGGCGCGGTGGCGGCGCTGTCCTCCGAGTAATCGGCATTGGGCCAGCGTCGCGCCATGTCTTCGAAACAGGCTTTTTCTTCGCCCGGATCGGCAAAGGCACAACCTGCCAGCCCGCGATCCGTAATCATGATCAGCGCCAGGCCGAAGGGCGATGGGTGGAAGCCATAGCGGATGGAGAGGCCGGATCCCTTGGCCTTCCATTCCCCCGGAGACATGGCCTCATGGGTAACGAAAAGATCGTGCAGGCGACCTGGGCCGGACATGCCGACTTCGATGGAGGCTTCCAGAAGCGGCAGGCTTTCATCGCGCAGCAAACGCTTGGCGTGATCGAGCGTAACGGCCTGAAGGAAGGCCTTGGGCGACAGACCGGCCCAGCGGGTGAAGGTCTTTTGCAACTGCGTGGGCGATTGCGAAAGCTTGGTGGCAATGGTTTCGAGTGACGGCTGATCGCGGTATTCCACCGTTAGGATTTCGATGACCCTTCGCACGGTCTCGTAGTCCGAACCGATGGGGGTAATGTCTTCCTTCAGCATAATATTGGCGTTCATGGCGTATCTCCTTGGAGACGCAAGAAACCACGCCGCGTCGTCCATCTCCACCCGTTTCTTGCCTGTTGCTGCTAGATTCTTTGCCGCACCGTCGCGAGCGCCCCGCGAAAGGCCTTGGCGAAGCTTTCCCGATCATCCGGGTTGAGGAAGGAGCCGACATCCGTCATGCGCCCCTCGCCCGAGACATACATGGAGAGAATACCAATTTCCTCGTGCCGATTGACCCGGAAGCGCGCCCAGAACGGGTTGAAGCGATGCTCGACCATACGGCCCGCTGGAGAAAATTTGCGGATGGAGAGGTTGGTGCGCGACACCGTGACTTCCTCCCGCGCCTTCGCAGCCCGGTAGTTCACCCGGAAGGCGACATAGAGGAGGAGGAAATCGAGCCCCAGAAACAGGCCGATGGGCCATGCGCCAGTGACCATGAAAAAGACGCCGTAGAGAAGGCAGACGGCACCCGTAAGCGCGAGGAGAACACGAAATCCCTTGCGTCCGAGGGAGCGATGGGGAACAAGTTCCGCTGCAAAAACCGGCTGCTCGTTAACGCTGTCCACCTTGCTGTCCTCAATAGCGCGAAACACAGTTTGACCATGACAATCATCAAGAAACGATCCAGCGCCCAAACGTTGAAAAAGTCAAATCCGACAGCGCGTCGCAAGCCGATACGCGTCAAGACGCTCTACTCGCAGGACGAGTTGAAGGAAATCTTCCGCCGCTTCTCCATTCAGCGGCCAGAGCCCAAGGGCGAGCTGGAACATTCCAACCCGTTTACGCTGGTGGTTGCCGTGGCGCTATCCGCTCAGGCCACCGATGTCGGCGTCAACCGGGCAACGCGCGGCCTGTTTGCAGTGGCCGATACGCCGCAGAAGATGCTGGATTTGGGCGAGGAGCAGCTGATCGGCTACATCAAGACCATCGGCCTTTACCGCAACAAGGCAAAAAACGTCATTGCGCTATCGCAGATGCTGATCGACGATTTCGGTGGCGAGGTGCCGCGCACGCGCGAAGAGCTGATCAAGCTGCCGGGCGTGGGGCGCAAGACCGCCAATGTGGTGATGTCCATGGCCTTCGGTATTCCGACGCTGGCGGTCGATACACATGTGTTTCGCATTGCCAACCGGCTCTGTCTGGCACCGGGGAAAACCCCGGACGAAGTGGAAGAGCGGCTGGTGAAGATCATTCCTGACGAATATCTGTTCCACGCGCATCACTGGCTGATTCTGCACGGACGATACTGCTGCAAGGCGCGCAAGCCGGAATGCGAGCGCTGCGTGATTGCCGATATCTGCAAATCCCCGGAAAAGACCTGGGATATTCCAGCCCCGCTGGTGGAACTACCGGCTCAGCTGGTGGGTGAATGACGGGTCACGACGGCTGATGGATTTGTGCAGATGCACCATCAGCGATGCGGCAAAGAGCGGTGTCAGCAGGTTGAGGAAGGGGATGGCAAGGAAAGCCGCGATCACCAGACCGGCCATGAAAACCTTCGTGCCATGCTTTGCGCGAAACGCCCGCGCCTCCGCCACGGGCCTGAACCGCATGGCGGCAAACTCAAAGAATTCTCGACCCAGCAAATAGCCGTTGACCAGAAAAAACGCGATAAGATTGACGCCGGGCACGAGCAGCAGCAATAGCGCAATGACGTTGCCGACGATGATGACCCCGAAGAATTTCAGCGATGACGGGATGGCTTCCGTCAGCGGCATCGCCGTGCCAGGTGGTTCGTTCGGGTAGTCCTTCTTTTCGATGACCTCTGCGACATCGTCCAGAAACAGACCAGCGATGATGGCCGTGACCGGCGAGATCAACAAGGCGAGCGCCAGCGCCAGCCCGATGCCGGCAAGGATGGCAAAAACGAAGCTCATCCAACCCGCCCATTCCGGCATGCCGGGAACAAGCGAATCAAGCCAGGGCAATGCCAGCCAGATAAAAACGCTGCGAATGGCAAACCAGAGCCCAATCAGCACCAAAATCGTCAGCCCGAGAGACTTCCAGAACACCGAGCGTGTTTCGGGCGCAAAAAGATTGCTGAAAGCATGCCGCGCAGCGTCAAAAATCATTGAGTCGCCTCCATTTAGGCCAATTTAGCGTGGATCGAGAAAGCATACGTCAGAGCTGGCAAATAGGGCGTTCTGCGACCCGTAACAAGAAATGACCCGTGTTAAATACAAGAAAAAAACACAACCGGCTATTTTGTGCTTGAAGAAAAGCAACCACTAAACTATAAAAACAAACAGGCAAAAAGTCGTATATTTTCGTCGTCGTGGGGATCAACGAAATGTCACTTGGCCTTTTGTACAACCTAGTCGTCACGAATGGCAGCGAGAAACCTCGCTCGAGTACCATCGTCCGCTAAAGACAAAAATAAGAGGCGTCGTTGGAAAAATTGCTGATTGATCTCACCCGCTCGCTCAAGACCGGCACACCGTCGGAACGGCGAATCGCGAAATATCTGATCGAACATCTGGCAGAATTGCCGTTCGAGACCGCAGCCACGCTGGCCGAGAAACTGAGCCTCAGCCCGATGACGGTAGGCCGCTTTCTCCGTTCGCTCGGTTACCGGCAGCTGAGCGACATTCGCGAACATCTGCGCGACGAAGCACAAGTGCCGGAAGCGGCACCAACTGCGGCGCCGGAAGCACCGCAGACACCCTTGTCTTCGCTGATGCTGCAGCAAATCCAGGCGGTTCAGGCGGTCTATGATCTGGCCGGTCAATCCGTCTGGAAGACCGCGCTGGGCAACATTGCCGAAAGCAAGGAAGTCTTCGTCGCATCCTCGGCAGAAGGTTTCGGCATCTGCCGTTACTTCTACACCAAGCTTCTGGAATGTCGCGAACGCGTGCATTACCTGCAACGCGACGGCTCCAGTTATATCGCGCTGATGGATGAGCCTGTGGAAGGCACATTGCTCATTTTGATGGATTGCGGTGGCAATCTTGCCGCTTTGCAGCGTCTGGCAAAAATGGCGATGAAGGCCGGTTACAAGACCGTTCTTATCACCACCCGCTTTTACGAGTGGGGTCCTGATAGCGCTGACATTTGCCTGACGATTCCGCTTGGCCAGAATGGTGGGCACAGCATGTTGCAGCTGGTGGCGATCACGGAATTCATGCTGCATTCGCTGTCCCAAAAGGGCGAAAACAGCCGCCGGGACCGTTACCGCCGCATTGGCGACATGCAGCGCGCGCTGAACGCTTGATGGCTGGACGGGGTCACTGACCCCACATCTTGCGGACTGTTACAGTCCTAGCAAGCGATTGTTTCCACCAGATGACAGACATAAAAAAGCCGGCCCCAGGGACCGGCTTTTTGCATTTCTGTTCGGTACAATCAGCGGCCGGACTTGCGGCGCTGGCCGAGGCCCATTTCCTTGGCGAGGCGCGAGCGCGCTTCTGCATAGGCAGGGGCAACCATTGGGTAATCCACCGGCAGATCCCACTTTTCGCGGTATTCTTCCGGAGTGATGCTGTGATGTGTTGTCAAATGACGCTTGAGCGACTTGAACGAACCGCCACATTCCAGGCAGATGATCTGATCATCCTGAACCGACTTGCGAACAGAAACCGCAGGTTTCTGCTTTTCGACATTCACTGCGGCTACCACTGGGGCAGAAGTACCGCTGAGTGCCGTGTGCACATCGGAAATAAGGCCGGGAAGCTCCGTAACCGGAACGACGTGGTGGCTAACATAGGCAGCAACGATATCCGCAGTCAGCTCGACAAGCAGATCCTGAGCGCCGCCGTATGTAGTTTCCGTCATTTACATGTCTCCTGTTCATGTCTCCACCAGCATCGGTCCAGCCCGTCTGCCAGTGAAACGAAGTTAACCCCAAGCCCACTGATCTGCGTTTGCGGCAAGATCAACTCCCCTTGCTGACCTATACAGATGGGGAAGAAACTTCTTGCAGCAACTGCGTAAAACGAAACAGATGTCCGGATATTCTACATCAGAACTAGATTAGCCATCAGTAAAATGCCTAACCGGACTTTCAATAACGCAGGACGCAAATCAACATCATCTACTTTACCTGTCGTGGATAGCACCAAACCAAAAAAAGTCCAATTATTATTTTGGAATAATTCAGAGCAGAGACAGCTTATTCTACCTATAAAAAATCACAGGTAACAAAATAAGAATGTATGTCGGAAATTTACATAAGTTAACAAAGGTACAGTAACGTCAGTTCAACTTAGGGTCTGCTTCCAGCTCATCTATTACGCTTATCGGCGACAAGCGATAACCGACCTGATGCGCAGCTTTGGCAAGCAAATGTGCAGATACTGGGGCAGTCAAAACAACAAAACAAAATCCAGCCAAAGAACGCGCAAAAATAGAAATCTCAAGTGAATTGAGACCTACACCAAGAAGAAGAAGTCCCGACCCCACTGTTCCCGCTTTGGAAGCGGCATGCATGCGAGTATAGAGATCGGGGAAACGGTTGATACCGATGGCGGCGGTGAGGGAAAACAGCGCACCTGCGACGACCAGCAATGCAACCGGAATGGCGACGACCCAGCTCATTTGCGAGATTTCCTCCCTGCCTTTTTCTTCGGCTTCATGCCCTGTGGCTTGGCGACTTTCGGAAGAACATCCGTCCCATCCAGCACCTGTTTTTTTCGCTGCCCCGGCTCAGCCGTTCTGGACAGAATGAAGCGGGCGAACGCAACCGTCGCGAGAAAGCCGACGAGGCAAAGGGCTATGGCAATATCCACATAAAGATCAAAGCCAGTGCGGACGGCGATGACGGCAAGAAAGCCGATGGCGATGCCAACCAGCATATCCAACGCCACCACCCTGTCCGGCAGCGTCGGCCCAACCACCACGCGATAGACCGTGAGCAGGAAGGCGACGGAGAGAATCGCGGTTGCGACAATCGTGGCGACGGAAATCAGCGCTTCAGGTGTCATCAGCGAAACGCCTCCATGATCTTGCGCTCGAAACCATCGGCAATCGACCGCTTGGTCGCCTCCACATCAGCGCAATCCAGCGCGTGAACGAAGAGCATTGTTCGGTCTGGCGAGACATCCACTGACAGCGTACCGGGGGTGAGCGTGATGAGATTGGCGAGAAGGGCGATCTCGAAATCGGATTTTACCGCAAGCGGATAGGCGAATATTCCCGGCTTCAGTTCCAACGTCGGCCTGATGACGAGCATGGCGACGGTCCAGGCGGAAAGCGCCAGTTCCTTGATAAAGAGCAGTGCGAGAGAAAGAATGGCCGGGATACGCCTGAAGGACGTGGTGGTTTGCGCCCACTGATGACGAATCACGCCAAGCGACAGGGCTGCGACCACCATGCCAAAGAGCAGGTTGGGTATCGTATAGCTGCCTGAGATGGCGAGCCAGATGAGGGTGAACAGTGCGCCGAGGATATAGAGGCTCATCTGGTGGCTCCTTCTGGAAAGACGGAGCGGATATAGGCGGTTGGGTCGGCCAGACCATCAGCCGCCTGCTGGCTGAGCTTCATGACCTGTTCGGGAAACAGGCCAACGCCGATAACGAGGATCGTCAACGCCACGACGGGTGCAAGGCTCGGCGGGTTGGCAACCGCTACGACCGCCTTCATGCCCGCAGGCGATGGACGCCAGAAGCAGAGCAGGAAGACACGGGCAAAAGCGATGGTGCAAAGAAAGCCGGAGACGAGGATGGATGCGGCCAGCCACCATGCGCCGATATCGATGGCGGATTTGGTCAGCATGGCCTTGGGCCAGAAGCCGGAAAAGGGCGGCAGGCCGGAGCCCGCAAAAAACAGCGCTAGTGCCATAGCAGAAAACCAGGGTGCCCTCGTGTAGAGGCCACTCAAATCCGACAAAGTCCAGGCACCGCCAATGCGGGCGGCATGGCCGATAGTGAGATAAAGCGCCGTCATCAGCACCACGGAGTTCAGTGCATAGAAGACGACACCGCCCACGGCAGAGGGCGAGCCGATGGCGACGCCTGCGAGCATGGTGCCGATGCCGGAAATGACGACATAACCCAGCATGCGCCTGAGATCGTTTTGCGCCAGCGCGCCCATGGCACCGAGGATCATGGTCAGCGCCGCGACAATGGCGATGATAAAGCTCAATTCGTCCCGCTGCACCGGGAACAGCATGATCATGACGCGCAGCAGCGCGTAGATTCCGACCTTGGTCAAGAGACCGCCGAACAGCGCAGACACGACGATTTTCGGCGTGTGATAGGAAGCTGGCAGCCAGAAATTGACGGGAAAGGCCGCTGCCTTCATGGCGAAGGCGAGCGTGAAGAGTGCGGCAAGCGTCATCAACGGCGCTTCGCTGTCTGCCGCCGTTATGCGCCCGGCGATATCGGCCATGTTGAGCATGCCCGTGACGGCATAGAGATAGCCGACCGCGATGAGAAACAGCGTGGTGCCGATGAGGTTGAGCACCGCATATTTCAGCGCACCATCGATCTGTTCCTTCGTCGAGCCCAGCACGATGAGACCGAAGGAGGAGATCAGAAGGACTTCGAACCAGACATAGAGGTTGAAGATATCGCCAGTCAGAAACGCGCCGCTGACACCGGCCATGAGCAGCATCAGAAACGGGTAGAAGCCGTAGCGTCTGCTGCTGTCATCCACATCCACGCTGGCATGCACGGCGCAGGCAAGGGCGGCGATGGCACCGGCCAGCGCAAGGGCGGCGCCGGTCAAATCCGCCGTGAAGGCAATGCCGAAGGGCGGAAGCCAGCGGCCCATGACCATGGTGAAGGGGCCATGCGTTGCCACCTTCCACAGCAGCGCAGCATCGATGACGACCAGCAGAAACAGGCCGAAGATGGCGATACCGGCATGAAGGCGGGTGGAGTGACGCACCATCATCAGGATCGCGCCGACGCTGATGCAGAGCGCGACGGGGGCCACGATCAGCCAATCGGCAAGCGCCGTAGGCTGCATGACAAGTGCGGCGGACAGATCGATGGAGGGAGAAGCGGAGGCGGCCATATGTGTCTGATCCGTTTCTCAATAACCGAGCGGCGGAAGCGGTTCGCGCGGCGGTTCTGCTGCGCGCATCTCGTTCGTGTCGTCGGTTTTCAATTCCTGAAATGCTCGCCAGACCAAAACAGCGAGGAAGCAGAAAAAGCAGAAGGAAATAACGATGGCCGTGAGGATGAGTGCCTGCGGCAGCGGATTGGCCGTATTGGTCGCCAGTACATCCTCCCCTGCGCCGATGATGGGCGGCACCTCGCGTGTCAGCCTGCCTGCGGTAAACAGCAGCAGATTGACGGCATTGCCGAGGATGGCGATGCCCAGCAGAAGGCGCACGCTGTGGCGCGACAGCATGAGATAGATGGCCACGGTAAAGAATAGACCGACGAGGACAGAGAAAACCGCTTCCATCAGTCGCGCTCCCTTTCTTCCAATGCCAGGGCAATGGACGTAAAGCCGCCGACCACGACGAGATAGACGCCGATATCGAAGGAAATGACGGTAGCCAGTGGCACTTCCACGCCAGCAAAGGCGGGGTAGACCCAAAGCCCGGTCATGAACGGCACGCCGAAAAAGATGGATATGATGCCCGACAGCGTCGCGAGCAGCAGGCCAAAACCTGCAATCGACAGCGGGTGAAAGACGATAGCACGGCGCACGGTTTCCACCCCGAAGGCAATGCCATAAACGGCGAGCGCCGAGACCGCGATCAGCCCACCAATGAAACCACCGCCGGGTTCGTTATGGCCACGCAGCAGGACGAAGATGGAAAACAGCAGCATGAGGCTGGTGATGACGGGTGCGACGGTGCGGAAGATGAGCGTGTTCATGCCCTGCCCTCCTTGCCACTACGCGTCGCGGGCTTCGAGCGAATGCGGATCAGTGCCAGAATGGCAAGACCGGTGATCATCACCACCGCGATTTCGCCCAGCGTATCTGTGCCGCGGAAATCCACGATGATGACATTTACCACATTGTTTCCGTGGGCAATAAGCTTGGAATAGGCACCGAAGAAATCGCTGAGGCTGGTGTTGAAGGGTTGCTGGGTTGCTTTCAGCAGCATCAGGGAAAAGCCCGTGCCACAGGCAAGGGCAATGGTGCCATCCAGCAGTTTCTGGCGCAGGCTGCGGTGATCGGAAGGCGAGAGGCGCAGGCGGGTCATGACCAGCGTGAAAATGACGACGGAGAGCGTTTCCACCATGAACTGGGTGAAGGACAGATCCGGCGCACCGAACAGTAGGAACAGCACCGCCACGGCAAAACCCTGAATGCCGAGCGCGACGATGGCGGTGAGGCGGCTGGCTGCCGTCAGCACCGCGACGAGGCCGATGATGGCAATGGCGATGAAGGTGAGTTCGTGCAGCTGGATATCGGCTGGCCAGGCGGGCATGGCGGGTAGCTCACCATAGGCAAACAGCGGCACCAGCAGAACCAGCGCGATGATGGCGAAGGTGGCGGTGACGTAAAACTCCAGCCTGCCCGGCTGAATCATGCGCGTGACCTGGAAGGACAGTTTGACGAGGCCGGCGATGACGGCATCGAAGGCCTTGTCCGGCCCCGGCCCGGCGGCAGCCAGCGAGCGGGCCATGAGGTGGCGTGCGGTGGCGAGCCTCGTATAAACCATCACACCAAGCGCCACGGTGAAGAGCGAGAGCGCCAGGGGAACGCCGATATGCGGGATGAGCGACATCTCCACGCCACGGCTTTCGCCCGCGATTGCGGAGGCCATGGGTGTGGAGATGCCTGCGTGGAACGTCCCTGAGAACAGCGCGGCGAGAAGACCGCACAGCGCCAGAACGGCGGGGCCGAGCCACAGCAGAACCGGGCCTTCATGGGCGTGTTTCGGGGTGTTCTTCAGCTTCCCGACAAAGGGTTTCAGCGCCACGGCAAAGGCAATAGCCAGCATCAACGCATTGCCAATGATGGCGATGCCGGTGAAGAGAATGGCGCGCGGATTGGCATGCGCCAGCGCATAATAGATTTCTTCCTTGGCCAGAAAGCCAAGGAATGGCGGCAGCCCCGCCATGGAGATGGCCGCCGCCATGGCCGCGATGAAGGTGATGGGCATGGCCTTGCGCAGACCGCCAAGCTTCGTCACATCCCGCGTTCCCGCCTCGTGATCGATGATGCCTGCGACCATGAAAAGAGCGCCTTTGAACAGCGAATGGGCGACGAGGTAGAGCACCGCCGCCTCGATGGCATGTTCAGTGCCGAAGCCCGTGAGCATGACCAGCAGGCCGAGCGACGAGACGGTCGTGTAGGCCAGCATCAGCTTGAGATCGCTCTGGCGGATGGCGAGGAATGCGCCAGTCAGCATCGTCAGCCCGCCGAAGAAAGGCAGCAGGATTTCCCATGCCGCCGTTTCACCCATGACCGGGTTGAGCCGCATCAGCAGATAGACGCCAGCTTTGACCATGGTGGCGGAATGCAGATAGGCCGAGACCGGCGTCGGCGCTTCCATGGCGTTGGGTAGCCAGAAGTGGAACGGAAACTGCGCCGATTTGGTGAAGGCTCCGCCCAGCACCAAAAGCAGCGTGGCGAAGTAGAACGGGCTCTGGCGCAGCACGTCATTGCCATGCACCAGAAGGGACAGTTGCGTGGTGCCGCTGATGTTCCAGATGAAGATGAGGCCTGCCAAAAGCGCCAGCCCGCCACCGCCCGTCACCACCAGCGCCTGCAAGGCCGCACGGCGCGAGGCTTCGCGGCGATGATCGAAGCCGATCAGCAGGAAAGAGGTGATCGATGTCAGTTCCCAATAGACGAAGAGCATCAGAAGACTGTCCGACACAACCACGCCCAGCATCGCGCCCATGAACAGCAGCAGAAAGGCCATGAACCGCCCTTGCTGCGCATGGCCTTTCATGTAACCGCCCGCGTAGAGCACGATCAGCGTGCCGATGCCGGTGATGAGCAGCGCAAAGGTGAGAGACAGGCCGTCGATAAACCAGGAAAAGCTGAGATTAAAGCTGGGCACCCAGATATAACCGCCGGTGACGACCTCACCTGCCGCGATTGCCGGGATAAAACCAAGGAAATGGGCGAAAGCCAAAGCGGGTGCGAGCGCCAACAGCCAGGCAGCATTGGAGCCCAGTTTCGCGACGGCCAGGGGCGCGCATAGTGCCGTGATGAACGGCAAAAACAGCACGATAAATGTCAACAGCGTGACATTGGCAATCATCTCGTCTCCCAGCCCCGCCGCTTTTGCGGCCTTGTTTTATTGTTTCTCAATTAGGGCAAGGCGACATATGCCTCAACTCTTTTCGATTGCGCAGACGATAACAAGGTCTTTATCCCCTGTTAAAGCCGCATGCTCTTTTAACAGGGAAGCTGAGACACTATCTTGGGGACAAACGAAAGGATCTCCTGATGAGCGATCTCAAATCACCCAAAATCACCAAGTCCGATGCGCAATGGCGCGAGGAACTGACGCCCGAGCAGTTTCACATTCTGCGCGAACACGGCACGGAGCGCCCTTTTACCGGTCCATACTGGAACAGCACCGAAAAAGGCCTCTACCGCTGCGCCGCCTGCGATGAGCCTTTGTTTATCTCGGACACGAAATTCGATGCAGGTTGCGGCTGGCCAAGCTATTTCGAACCGGTGAAAGCGGATGCGGTGACCGAACATCGCGACAACGCCTTCGGCATGGTGCGCACCGAAATCCGCTGCGCCAATTGCGGCGGCCACCTTGGCCACGTCTTCCCCGACGGCCCGCCACCGACAGGCCTGCGTTACTGCATCAATGGCCACTCGATGGTGTTCGAAGCTCAGGATTGAGCGTCGCATAGACAGATTAACAGAGCCACGTCACCCTTACGGATGGCGTGGCTTTTGATATTGGCGATGCGATCACGCCGCCTCAGCCTCACCGGAGGCAAACGCAAATCCCTCATCCTCCCATCCCGTGATCCCGCCGATCATGATTTTCACTGGTCGCCCCAAACGTGCGAGCTTCAGCGCGGCCTGATCGGCACCATTGCAGTGAGGTCCGGCGCAATAGACCACGAACAGTGTATCGTTCGGCCACTGCGCTATGCGGTCTGCGGTGATATCCGCGTGACGCAGATGAATGGCGCCGGGAATATGCTTGCGGGCGAAGGTTTCCGCAGACCCGACGACATGCAAGAGAACGAAATCCTGCTCTCCCTTTTTGATGGACGCTGACACATCCGCGCAATCCGTCTCGACCGAGAGCCTGCGTGAGAAATGGTCGATGACGACCTGTGACGGTGCGGCGGGAATGTCCGATACGTAGCTCATGGGCTTCTCCTTTCAGGGCTATTAGCCGAACTTTACGCTGAACATAAAAAGACTGGCAGATGGCACGATTGCCATATATCGTAAACATCATGCCAAAGCCGCAGAGAGCCACCGCGCCCAACCGCCTTGTCGTTGCCCTTGCCTATGACGGGCTTTGCACGTTCGAGTTCGGCGTTGCCGTTGAAATCTTCGGGCTTTCCCGCCCGGAAATGGGGGAGGACTGGTATCGCTTTGCCGTGGCCGCCGTGGATGAGGGCGAGATGCGCGCGGTGGGCGGCCTGCGTTTCGTAACGGATGGCGGGCTGGATTTGCTTAAGCAGGCGGGCACGATCATCGTGCCGGGCTGGCGCGGTATTTATGAGCCGGTACCAGAGGCTCTGTGCGCGGCATTGCGCAAAGCACATGAGAATGGCGCGCGGGTTCTGTCGCTCTGCTCCGGCGTCTTCATTCTGGCGGCGGCAGGTCTCTTGAATGGCCGGCAGGCCACCACGCATTGGCGCTATACCGACAGTCTCAAAACGCAATTCAGCGAAATCGAAGTGTTGCCTGATGTGCTGTATGTCGATGGCGGCACCGTACTGACGGCGGCTGGAAGTGCGGCGGGCATAGACCTCTGCCTGCATCTGATCCGCCGCGATTTCGGCACCAAGGCCGCCAATATGGTGGCGCGACGGCTTGTCGTGGTGCCGCACCGCGATGGCGGACAGGCACAATTCATCGACAAGGCCGTTCCCGAACCGCATGAGAAGGCGCGGCTTGGCCCGCTGCTGGATGCCATGCAGGCGAGACTGACAGAGGATTATACCGTTGCGCGGCTGGCGAACATGGCAGGCATGAGCAACCGCACATTCCTGCGTCGGTTCGAAGCCGCGACTGGCACGACGCCCGCCAAATGGCTCCTCCTGCAACGGCTTTCCAAGGCCAAAGACCTGCTGGAAACATCCCGGCTTGGCATAGAGACCATTGCGCAAACCAGCGGGCTCGGCAGTGCCGCCAATCTGCGCCACCACTTCCGCCAGCAATTTTCCACCACGCCTGCGGCCTACCGCGAACGCTTTGGCACGAGAAACCTCACGCCGATGGAAGCTTGAGTTCCATGCAGGTCAGGTCCAGCCAACGACCGAACTTCTTTCCAACCTCGGAAAACTGGCCAGCGATGCGGAAGCCCATGGCTTCGTGGAGGCGGATGGAGGCGGTGTTTTCGGATTCGATGGCACCGATGAGGACGTGGACGTCGTTGGTTTTGGCGTGGTCGATCAGCGCCTGCATCAAAGTCCTGCCGAGGCCCAAACCACGGGCATTCTTGTCGACATAGATGGAATGTTCGCGGGTGTGGCGGTAACCATCGAAAGCGCGCCAGTCTCCGTAGGAGGCGTATCCGGCAACGGCACTATCCTTGATAGCGACGATGACCGGGAAGCCGCGATCCTTACGGGCCTTGAACCACTCCTTGCGGTTATCCAGATCGACCAGAATCTCGTTCCAGATGGCGGTCGTGTTCAACACCGCGTCGTTGTAAATCTCCATGATGCCGGGAAGATCGTCGACGGTGGCGTCGCGTATTTCGATGGTCATGCTTGATATCCGCTGCAAATCAATTTCACGACCAGCATAAAGCAAGTCGCGAAACTGTGTAGCGGTTTTACGCCGTACCAGGTGTCAGGCCGTGATCGGGGTCATGCTGAAGCTGGTCATGACGGCGGTATAATGCACGGCGGCGGCCACAACGACGAAGCCGTGCCAGATGGCATTCTGGAACCGCAGGCGTTCCCACACATGGAAGATGACGCCCATGGAATAAATGATGCCGCCAATGACGATGAGCCACAGGCTGACGGGCGGCAGATGGTAGGACAGGCGATCCGCCACCATGACACCGCTCCAGCCCATGGCGAGATAAAGCAGGATGGTCAGGCGATCAAACCGGCCGGGGAAGAAGCATTTCAGAAGAATGCCCGAGATGGCGGCGACCCATATGCCAAACAGGGTGACGGCGATGAAAGGGTCTTCAATGCCGCGTTGCAGGATGGGCGTGTAGGTGGCGGCAATGAGAATGAAGATGCCGGAATGATCCAGCCGCCGCAGATACCACTTCACATTGGAATGCGGCCAGATGTTGTAGGTGAACGAGATGGACAGGCACAGGACGAGGCCGAATGCATAGACCCAGACGGCTGCAATGGCGCTGAGACTGCCCCAGAGCGTGACGTAGAAAATCAGCGCGGTAGCACCAATCAGCGCAAAGACGATGCCCACGCCATGCACAATACCATCGGCTACGATTTCAGGAAGATCATAGCGGCGTCCAAAGCGCCAAAGTTCACTCATATTCGTTCTCGCACATCAATATCCGGATCATGCAGACAATATGAGACGGGAACAAGACGGCAGTCGTGACAAGTCTTCACTTTTCATTCGGAACTGTCGCAGACGTTGAAGCAAGACAGCGTCGTTGCATTCTGTTCCGTTCGGGTCCGAGCACGGAAATTGCCCATTATGTTTTGGGATTGATATCTCGCGTAAGCAGCGTTGCACTATGTTCATTGCCTACAGCGACCCCACGAGGATTTTCATGCGAATCGTTATTTTCACGATCGGAACAGAAGGTGATGTTCGTCCTCTCATTGCTCTTGGCGCGGGCCTTAAGCAGGTCGGTCACGATGTCTGCATTGCGTCAGACACTTCCTGCAAGGACCTTATTGTCAGGAACGGTCTGGATTTCGAGCCATTGGCCGGCGATTTTCTTAGCTGGATGCAGGGGGACGAAAAGTTGCAAAAGCAGGCGCTGGGCACTTTGGCAATGGCAAAAGCGTTTCAAAACAGGCTCCGCGATATTTCCGAAACCTGGCCTGAGCAGGGGCTTGCCGCCGCACGTGGCGCTGATCTGCTGATTGGTAATGGCATGGTGTTTTTGCTTGCGGAGGCGCTTGGGCAAAAACTAGCCTTGCCTGTGGTGGAAACACAGGTCGTACCGACCCTGCCCTCTCACAACCCGCCGCTGATGCCTTTGCCCGGTTGGGCCTATGGTTTGCCATCCGGCGTCAACCATTTGCTTGGCAGTCTTATGCGCAAAATGGTCTGGCGCGTCTATCGACCGGCCTATGATGAGGTCGTGCGCCCAAAACTTGGACTACCGCCCTATCCCGCGCATGGGCCCTATGTCGGGCCACAAACAAAGCGGCTCAGTCTGTTTGGCTATAGTCCAGCGCTGGTGGAGCCCGGTCGCGACTGGCCGGATACGGTGAAGGTCACAGGCCCATGGTTTCTCGATGAGGCATCGTCCTATGAACCACCGGACACGCTTCGGGCGTTTCTGGAGGCAGGCCCTCCACCGGTCTATGTCGGTTTTGGAAGCATGTTCAATCACGATGCCGAGACGTTTACATCGCTTGTCATCGAAGCCGTCAAGGAATCGGGAAAGCGCTTGCTGCTGGTCAGAGGCTGGGGTGGCCTTCACGACATCGCCGTAGCTGATGCTAATGTTCTGATGATAGAGAGAGCCCCGCATGACTGGTTGTTTCCGCGTGTGGCGCTTGCCGTTCACCATGGCGGCGCGGGTACGACCAACGCCGCATGCCGAGCCGGAATTCCCTCGGTCGTTATCCCCGTTTTTGGCGATCAGCTTTTCTGGGCCTCGCGCCTGCGCAAGCTTGAGGTGGCAGACAAGGCTCTTAGTCGTGAAAAACTCAAGGTACATGCCATGCGCGATGCGATCATTAAAGCCGATACGACCGCCATGCGTAACAAGGCCCATGCGCTGGGCCAGATATTGCGGTTGGAAAACGGCGTAGAACGGGCGATCGCCGAGCTTGAGACCGCAAAGATCATATAGGTCAAGGCCGGCTTCGATGACTGTCAACAAATAGCACACGCAGTATCACCAAACGGCTATCTTTTCTGAACGATCAATCGCGCGCATAGTATGGCCAACATCGCCGCAATCAGACGGCTGCATTTGGAGTGCCAAGCAATGAGTGAAAACAGGCAATTTGCGCTGACGCGGCCCGCCTATGTCGGCCAGGCCCACCTCGTGGTGCGGGATCTGCCGCTGGTGTCGGATTTCTATCAGAAGATCATCGGCCTTTCCGTCGTCGAAAAATCCGCCAGCGGCGAGGTGCTGGGTGTTAGCGGTCAGCCGCTTCTAACCCTGACGACATCGAATGATGTCGTTCGTGCGCCAAGCAGCGCGGCGGGCCTTTTCCACACGGCCTTCCTGATGCCGAGCCGGAGCGATCTGGCCTTGTGGCTGACGCATGTGGCGCACAACAATGTGCAGCTTCAGGGAGCATCCGACCATCTGGTCAGCGAGGCCATCTATCTCGCCGACCCAGAAGGCAACGGCATCGAGGTCTACCGCGACCGCACGCCGGACGAATGGACCTACCAGCCGGATGGCACGGTTGCCATGTCCACGCTGCGGCTGAACCTTCAGGAACTCTATGACAGCGCGCCAAAGGCAACCTTTGCCAAGGCCGCGGACGGCACGGCCATCGGCCACATTCACCTGCAGGTCGGCAATCTTCCGCAGGCAGACGAGTTTTATCAGGACGTGCTGGGCCTGAAAATCATGGCGCGCTATCCCGGCGCCAGCTTCTTCGGCTCCGGCGCCTACCACCACCACGTCGCCGCCAACATCTGGAACAGCCGCGGCGCGCAGGCCCGCACTATCAACATGACCGGCCTTTCCGGCTATTCGCTGAAGTTCAACGAAAAGGCCGCTCTCGACACAGCCCTCGCCGCCCTCGACCGTCTGGAAATCGCCACGGAACGGCAGAGCGACGGCGTTGCGGTGAAGGACCCTTGGGGCATTGGGTTGAAGCTTTCGGCTTGATTGCTGGAGGCAGATACTAGCAGGCGTTTTACTGTGTGGCAGCCCCCTCTGCCTGCCGGCATCTCCCCCACAGGTGGGGAGAACCCTGTGGTCCCAACATCGCCCTATTAGTGGGGTCGGAGATGGGTAAAACCGTGCCACATCCGTCTCCCCCTTTGTGGGGGAGATGCCGGCAGGCAGAGGGGGCCTTCTCCACACAGGTAAATATTCCCTCTCCCGGAACTGCATACCCCATCGAGCGTTATACGCCTTGATGGGGGACTGTTTATGAATGACCAGACGATAGCCAACCGAAAACACGGTGCAGCCGCTGCTGCCAGCACGGATCACAAAGACCCCTTCATGCGAGGCGCGCTGGCGACGGCGCATGATGATGAGCGTAGTCAGCAACCACTGGGCCGCGAGGCGCTGGATGTTGCTGTGGCATGGTCCATTGTTGGGCTCTTCGCGATCGTGCTGATGGGCGTCATTCACTCACTGTCGATCATTCTCATTCCGATCGTCATGGCCATCGTGGTTGGCATGATCCTCGGCGTGGCGGCGGGCAAGCTGAACTCTTACGGCATTCCCGGTTTTGCGGTGGCGCTAATTCTCTCATCCGCCGTTGCCCTCGTTTTCTTCCTCGTCATCAATTCGCTGATCGATCCGCTGTCCACGCTGGCATCGGAAGGTCCTGACATTGTCGAGAAGGCCATCAATCGTTTCGTCCCTTATCTGCAAAGCCTGCGATGGCTGAATTTTTCCGCAGCCACCTTCAGTCTGAATTCGATCTCGCTTGAATCCATCCTCTCGCGCAGCGGCGATATCATTTCCGTGGTCGGCTCGAACCTGACGCCCGCCATCGTGCAGGGACTGGTTTTCTTCGCAGCACTGCTTCTCTTCCTCTACAGCCGCATTCGTCTGCGCAAAGCCGTCATCATGGCGTTTCCGCAGCGCCACCAGCGCCTGCGTACCATCCGCACCATCGCCTCCATCGAACATGTTCTGAGCTCCTACTTCGCCACCGCATCTTTGATGTATGCGGGGCTTGGCGTGACCATGATCATCATCGCCTATGCGGGTGGTCTTGCCATGCCGTTCCTGTGGGGACTGTTCGCCTTCCTCTCCAGCTTCGTGCCTTTCCTCGGCATTACGGCCATGACGCTGGCGCTGACCATTGGCGGCATTCTGACCCATGACAGCCTGCTGCTGGGCCTGCTGCCCGCCATGGTGTTCTTCACCATTCACCTGCTGATGGAAAACCTGGCATTCCCGGCAGTGGTTGGAAAGAACATGGAAATCAATCCCTTCCTCGTCTTCGTCGCCATCATTTTCTGGACATGGATGTGGGGTGCCGCTGGCGCCATGCTGGCGCTGCCACTTTCCCTGATCGGCATGACCGTTGCACGAGAGCTTTTCCCCTCCCGCCGCGTGGTGCCGAACTTGCCTTCATGACAGTCACGTGCTCTACTTGCCAATTCCCTCAATAGTTGCTTTTCATATCATCTCATTTGAAGCCTCCACAGGCTGCACATCTTGAAATGATATCGAATAGTGATACTATATGGAATTGAGCAAGAAACATCAGGCCGTGCTGGAAGCAATCTTTTCTGATCCTGTTCGGGCGGGCATCGTTTGGCGGGATATTGAAGCGCTGTTCCTCGCTAGCGGCGCTGAGGTAACGGAAGGCCAAGGGTCACGCGTGCGTGTTGCTCTTAACGGTGTTCGGGCGGTGTTTCATCGCCCTCACCCACAGAAGGAAACTGACAAGGGTGCGGTAAAATCCGTGCGGCGGTTTCTGAGCGAAGCAGGGATAAGACCATGAGTGTGATGCACTATAAAGGATATGAGGCTGTCATCGAATTCGATGAAGAGGCTGATCTTTTTCATGGCGAGGTCATTGATCTGAGGGACGTCATCACCTTTCAGGGCTCTTCTGCGACGGAACTCAAACAGGCACTGGCAGAGTCTATCGAGGATTATCTGGCCTTTTGCGCCGAGCGCGGCGAAGAACCGGAAAAACCATTTTCGGGCCAGTTCGTAGTGCGCACCGAACCGAAACTTCACAAGGCCGTTTCAAACGCAGCCCGAAGGGATGGCGTCAGCCTCAACAAATGGGTCACTGCAGCATTGGAGCGCGCCGTCTCCTGACGGTCAATTCGAAGGCGCGTTAAACGCCGGGTCGTCCAGGCGGGTGAAGATGACGCCGCGGGCTTTTAGTGCGAGGAGGCCGCGGACGACGCCTTCGCCGGCTTCGTGGGTGGGCTGGTTGATGTGGGCGATGACGACATCGCCGTCCTTGGCGGATGCGATGTGCTTGGCTGTCATGCCAGCGCCAAGCAGCGAGCCGCCATCTCCATTGATGGAATAACCGGCGACGCGTTCTCCGAGTTGATTGATGATCGCCATGGAGGAATTGGTGTATTTGGCGGTCGCGCCGCGAAACCATTGCGGCTGGCGACCGGTGGCGGCGGCGATGGCGAGCCTGCCGCCTTCCACTTCCTGCTCCACGGCGGCTGGTGAGCCTGCGGCGGCGATGCCGTAGATCGAGACCGGCTTATCCACGGCTGGGATGTGGTTTTCGCCGTGATTTTCCAATTCGAACAGGTCGGGGTGTGACATCAGCACGGCCAACGCCTGCGGATTGTGCTTCAGCCAGCGGGCGGTGACAAAGATCGTCGCGGGGATTTTCTCGCTGACCAGCGTATCGAGAATGCGGAAATCCGTCTTGCCCATGCAGGCATCGAGCGTGATGGCGACGCGCGGGGCATGCGCCTTGCCCGGCTGCATTTTCAGCGTCGGCTCGACAAGGCCGCCGGTGGCTGCGAAGGCGGGAGACGCCATGGCGGCCAGCAAAGAGACGAGAGTGATTGTCTTCAGCATGTCACGAGCCTTCGATGATCGATAAAGTCCAGTCGCAAAGCCGCCTTGCGGTTTTCGCGCTATATCTCGGCAATACTGCCCGCAAAACGCCGGAATTATGGCGTGGCGGCGGGCAAGCCATCGAGTTCCGCAAGCTTGGCCAGCGCCTCTTCCACCCGCGCGCAATCGCTGACGCTGAGCGGCATGACCGGCAAAGGCGGCTGGCGGTGGGTAAGCGACAGAAGATTTGCCGCGGCATAAACCACGCGGTAGCTGCCGAACTCCTTGAACAGGGACCAGAGCGGTTCAAAGTAAGCGCTGATACGCTGAACCTCGGTGCTATCACCAGCCTGTGCGGCGCGCAAAAGCCGCAACGATGGTACCGGCAAGAGACCTGCGATGACACTGTACCAGGTGTCTGCCCCTTGCAGCACGGCATCCGCGCAACCCCAGTCGCCGCTATAGCCGATGGAGAAATTATCGCCCAGACGTGGACGCAGGCGCTCCAGCTCCGGCTTGAATTCCATGTCCGCGGCCAGAGGCATTTTCACCGCGAGGATATGCGGGATGTAGGCCAGCCGCACCAGCAGCTCGTCGCTGAAGGTAAAATGGGTGGTGGACGGATTGTTGTAGATGCAGAGCGGCAGGCTGGTTGCCCCGGCCACCGCTGCGAAATGGTGATAGGCCTCTTCCTGTGTCAGCGGCGTATAGGAAACGGGGGCGAGCAACAGCGCATCGGCCCCAGCGGCTTCCGCATCCTTAGCCAGCGCGACCGCTTCACTGGTGCGAAACGTGCCGACGCCGACGATCAGCTGCCTGCTTTTGCCTTTCAGGCATTCCACAGCGGCCTTGACGGCGCGCAGACGCTCATCGCGAGACAGATAAGCATAGCTTCCGGTACTGCCCAAAAGGCCAATGCTATCGACCTCTGCCGCATCCAGCCTCTGCACCAGCAGCGACAGGGCCTCGACATCGACCACGCCCTCTTCATCCGCCGGTGTCAGCGGAAACGCCGAAAGCCCGTGAAAACGCACACTCATGCAACCTGCCCCTGAAAAACCCTCTGACACAAGGATTAGTCGGCAATTCAGCAACCGGCAATATCAATAGGAAATCAGTTAGATATCGTTGCGGATTGGCAACTTCACCCTCTCCGCACTGGTGGTGAGACCACGGACGTCGCGGCTGGGTTATCTCTCCCCCTGTGGGAGAGAAAGCGATTTCAACATCTTAAGCTCCGCTTAAGTGTTAGAAATCGCAAGTGAGGGGTCTTACCTCGGCGCAAGCGGCGAACCCCTCACCTGAAAAATCTATGATTTAGCAAAGCTAAGATCATGATTTTTCTTCCTCTCCCACAGGGGGAGAGGTAAGCCAGTCGCACCGCCTCAATCGTACAGATAATGCTTCGCCCATTGCTCTTCCGGCACCTTGTCTCCGACCTTGTAATCGAAATTGCGGATGCCGAGCGTGGTGGTGGCGATCTGACATTTGTAGCGCAGGCGGTACCATTCGCCACCGCTTCTGAACACGGCACCGGCGGCCTTGATGGAATCAGGCGTAACATCCGGGTCGCCGAAGGCATAGGCAATGACCTTGTCCGGCTTCATGCCCTTCTGGTCCTTGGCGATGCGCTCCATGGCTTCGATATCGCAGCGTTGCTCCAGACGCTCTTCCGGGGCGAGCGCATTGAGCTGACGAAGGACATTGGCATCTATGGCATGGGCAGGCATGGCCATCGCCACGCTGGAAGAGGCTGCGAGAAGGGCAACGGAGAGAAGCTTGTGCATGGTGTCCTGTCGGGCTTTTCGTTTCTTCTTGTCTTGAATTTCGAGGCAATTCTGGGGTCTTGAGGCAAAACCACCGGCTTGCCAGCATCGGCACGGATGTGTCGGATTTGCGATCTAGTGTTAAATTGTGATCGAAAGCAGACCAAATTGTGCCCATAGCTTCTAAGCCACAAGGAGTTTTCCTCCTTGATCGACCCAGAGCAGCACTCTACATCTTGGCACACGTAGACCGATGTCTTCATGAAAGCGAGTATATCCTTGTCCATTTTCAAGAACCTGCCAGCCGCCCCCGTTGCCGAAAAAAAACCGGTGAGCGACACCCATCACGGCATTACCCGCACGGATGATTATGCGTGGTTTCGCGCCGATAACTGGCAGGCCATGTTCAAGGATCCGACGCTGCTGGACGCGGCCATTCGTAATCATCTAGAGGCCGAAAACACCTATATGGAAGCAGCGATGGCCGACACCAAGCCGCTTCAGGAGAAGCTGTTCGAGGAGATGAAGGGCCGCATCAAGCAGGATGATTCCTCGGTGCCGGTCAATGACGGTCCTTATGCTTACGGCACACTGTTCGTGACGGGTGGCGAGCAGCCGCATTATTTCCGCACCCCGCGCGGTGGCGGCGAGAAACACGTTTTGTTGAACGGCGACAAGGAAGCCGAAGGCAAGGACTATTTCCGCTTGGCCGGCCTCGACCAAACCAGCGATCACAGTCGCGGCATCTGGGGTTACGATGACAAGGGATCGGAATATTACACGCTGCGCATTCGCGAGCTGGAGAGCGGGCAAGATCTTGATGACGTGATCGAGAACACCGCCGGTGGTGGCGCCTGGGCACCGGATGGCAAGAGCTTCTTCTATTCCCTGCAGGATGAAAACCACCGTCCGTCCAAGGTATTTCACCACATTATCGGCCAGCCGCAGTCTTCCGACCGTCTGGTCTATGAGGAAAAAGACCCCGGCTTCTTCATGGGTGTGGGTGCGTCCGTGCTGGATGATTTCATCTTCATCGATATTCACGACCACGAGACCAGCGAATACCGCATTCTCTCCACCAAGGATTTGACCGCCGAGCCGCAGATCGTGGCAGAGCGTGAGGAAGGCATCGAATATTCGCTGTGCGAGGGCGGCGATGTCTTCTACATTCTGACGAATGACGGCGACGCCAAGGATTTCCGCATCTGCCAGACACCGGTGACGGCACCGGGCAAAGAAAACTGGAAGGAAGTCGTGCCGCACGAGCCGGGCCGCCTCATTCTCGATATCGACGCCTATGCCCGTCACCTGATCTGGCTGGAGCGCCGCGATGGCCTGCCACGCATCGTCATCCGCGATCGGGTGAGCGGCGAGGAACATGCCATTGCCTTTGACGAGGAAGCCTATTCGCTGGGCCTGCATGGTGCGGCGGAATACGACACCGATGTCATCCGCTTCAGCTATTCCTCCATGACCACGCCGAGCCAGCTGTTCGACTACGACATGGTGACGCGTGAGCGCACGTTGCTGAAGACGCAGGAAGTGCCCTCCGGCCATAACCCGGACGATTATGTGACGCGCCGGGTGATGGCGACATCGCATGATGGCGCGCTGGTGCCGGTGTCCCTGCTCTACCGGAAAGACACGCCGCTGGATGGTTCTGCCCCCTGCCTGCTCTATGGTTACGGTGCTTACGGAATTTCCATTCCGGCCTCCTTCAGCACCAACAATCTGTCGCTTGCTGATCGTGGCTTTATCTATGCTGTGGCCCATATTCGCGGCGGCAAGGACAAGGGTTTCGAGTGGTATGAAACCGGCAAGATGGAGCACAAGCAGAACACCTTCAAAGACTTCATCGCCGCTGCCGACCATCTGGTGAAGGATGGTTTCACTTCGTATCACGGCATCATTGCCGAAGGTGGCTCTGCCGGTGGCATGCTGATGGGTGCGGTTGCCAATATGGCACCGGAGAAATTCGCAGGCATCATCGCTGCCGTTCCTTTCGTGGACGTGCTGACGACCATGCTGGACGACACCCTGCCCCTCACCCCGCCGGAATGGCCGGAATGGGGCAACCCGCTGGAGTCGGAAGAGGAATATCAGTGGATCGCCGCCTATTCGCCTTACGACAATGTGGGCGCGAAGCCCTACCCGCCGCTTCTGGCCATTTCAGGCCTGACCGACCCGCGCGTGACCTATTGGGAGCCGACCAAGTGGGTGGCGAAGTTGCGGGAGCACACGACGGGTGAAGCGCCGATCCTGCTCAAAACCAATATGGCGGCAGGCCATGGCGGCAAGTCCGGACGCTTCCAACGACTGGAGGAGATCGCGTTCGAGTATGCGTTTGCGTTGAAGGTGGCGGGTAAGGCTGCTGTTTGAGGCTAATTGTTACGTATGTCGTCATGCTCGGGCGTGCCCCGGGCATCTTCCACGTTGCATCCGCAGAAGCGTGATTAGATCCTCGGGACAAGCCCGAGGATGACGGCCTTGGGCTTTTTTGGAGAAAAATACTTCTCGAAATGAGTTATTTGAGATTTTTTTCCACAAAAATCAGAATTCAGAGTTATTTGAATATATATTCGACATTAATTGCATTTTAATTTTTTATGCAGTCGATTGACGAATATCTCCAGTAAAAAATGATAATTTGCGAAGTATTGAAAATCATCCAAAATGGTTCCGCAGCACCGCGCATGGCTGCAATGCGGCATTTTGCGTTGCAATATCATCTTCTCGCCGTATTATAAAACCCGTTGACATATTTATGCGCTTTTCCGCCGCGGTGATTGCGGCTTTCTTCGTCGCGTTTTGGCGGCTGTTCTTTGATGGGTTTTCACTCATCTTTCCGCGCATGTCATTTTGCCCTGGAGCTTTCGCAAGCGCATGCTCGTGAAATCCACGCTCCATGGCTTTAGCTCTGCGTTCTGGCAGCGGTATCGTTTCGATGTCGCGCCGACGCTTCTGGCAGGCCGGGCTTTGCAGTGCCCCGGTATGCCTCACATAAACACTGCATTAGACTTGGGGGTCTTACAATGAAGAAACTCCTCGCCTCGACCATTCTTGTCACGGGCTTCACCCTTGCCGCCGCTGGCGCAAGCACCGCCAACGCCGCTGAGACCTGCGGCAATATCTCCATCGCAGAAATGAACTGGGCATCCGCTGGTGTTGCGGCTTACGTCGATAAGTTCATCATGGAAAACGGTTATGATTGCACGATCGATATCGTGACCGGCGACACCACACCCACCTTCACTTCCATGAATGAAAAAGGCCAGCCGGATATGGCGCCTGAAATGTGGGTGAACACGCTGGGCTCACCTTATGAAGAAGCCGTCAAATCCGGCAATCTCATTCAGGAAGTCAAAATCCTGAACGATGGCGGCGTGGAAGGCTGGTGGATTCCGAAATATCTAGCCGACGCCCATCCTGACATCAAGACCGTGGAAGATGCGCTCAAGCATCCTGAACTCTTCCCGGCACCGGAAGATGCCAGCAAGGGCGCAGTCTTCGGCTGCCCTCCCGGCTGGGGTTGCCAGCCAACGACGGCCAATCTCTTCAAGGCACGCAAGGCCGATGAAAAGGGCTTCACGCTCGTCGATACCGGCTCTGGCGCTGGCCTCGATGGCTCCATTTCCAATGCCTATGAAAAGAAGCAGGGCTGGCTCGGCTACTACTGGGCGCCGACTGCCATTCTGGGCAAATACGATATGGTCAAGCTGGAAGACGGCGTCGAACTGGACCGCGAAGCCTACGACAATTGCATCGCCAAGCCAGATTGCGCTGACCCTAAGCCCAACGCTTATCCGGTTGCTGAGGTATTCACGGTCGTGACCAAGGAATTTGCCGAAAAGGCCGGTCCTTCCGTCGAATACGTGAAGAAGCGCCAGTGGGGCAACGACACGGTTGCCGAAGTTCTGGCCTGGATGGATGAAAACCAGGGCACCAATGAAGACGGTGCGGCCTATTTCCTCGAAAACCACGAGGATATCTGGACGAAGTGGGTTTCACCTGAGGTGGCTGAGAAGATCAAGGCCTCGATGTGATGTGAGGAGGTGGCCATGATCCTTTGTGGTCTTGGCTCACCCCCCTCTGCCCTGCCGGGCATCTCCCCCTCCGGTGGGGAGGTAGGCGAGGCGCACTTCCGCCACTTCCTTCACGAGCG
>UCLB01000035.1 GCA_900473205.1 Hyphomicrobiales bacterium | reverse complement strand
CAGAGGGGGGTATGCCACACCCTCCGCGCGATCATAACCATCCATCCTCAATGCCCAGAGCATCAAAGACTGATGGAAATCACCCCAAATTCTTCCGAAAGAAGTCCACCGTCCGGCTCCAAGCCAAATCCGCAGCCTTCTTGTCATACCGCGCACTCGACGTATCATTATTAAACGCGTGGTTTACACCGTCATAAACGAAGATTTCAAACGTCTTGCCATTCGCTGCCAGCGCCTTGCGATAGCCGTCGATGCCCGCATTGATGCGCTCATCCAAACCACCATAATGCAAAAGCAGCGGTGCCTTGATGGCGGGGACGTCCTCTGCCGGGGGCTGGGCGCCGTAATAGGCGACGCCAGCATTCAGACCTGCTGACTTGGTAGCCAGACGATTGACAAGGCCGCCGCCCCAGCAGAAGCCGACAGCGCCGACCTTGCCGTTGGCGCCCTGCCGCTTCGACAACCACACACGGGTGGCCTCGGCATCGGCAACGGTCGCGTTCATATCGAGACCGCTGAACATCTCACGCGCCTTGTCTTCGTCGGTTGGCGTGCCGCCTTGTGGCGACAGAAAATCAGGTGCGAGTGCGACGAAACCTTCCAGAGCCATTCGGCGAGCGACATCGCGGATATGTTCGTTGAGGCCACGGTTTTCGTGGATGACGATGACGGAGCCCAGCGGCGCAGACGCGTTCTTGGGCGTGACGAGATAGCCCTTCATCTCACCCTTTGCGCCGGGATAGGTCACGTTTTCCGCCGTCAGACGGTCGTCTGTTTCCGGTACGATGGCTGCCTGTGCACCGCTTGCAGCCAGCATAGGCGCAATGGCCGCGGCGGCAGCACCGGAGCCCGCCAGCAGTGAGAGCTTTTCCATGAATTTGCGGCGGTCGAGGCTGAGATGGGTGTACTCATCATAGGCATCGATCATTGCCTGCGTGATCTTTGGCTTGTCGGTCATCATCTTCTCCCATGTGAACGGCCACGGGTGAGACTAGCCTAAACGACAGCAAAGAGATGCAGGGCTTGAATATCAGCGAAACAACTTTTCGCGAGCCGTGCCTGAAGCTTAGAGACCGCTGTCCAGCGCCAGCCAGATGGCCAGCCAGCCCCACATCAGCACCAGTGCAGCAAAGCTGATGCCGAAGGCTGGGGCGCGGTAACGCAGCCTGTTGCTTGTCACATGCACATAGGAATGGGCGTAACGGGCGATGACGAATATCCAGCCGAGAATGATGGTGGCGATGTTGTCCGCATCGGTGATGTAGAGCAGCAGGCAGGCCGCATAAAACAGGACCGGAATTTCGAACTGATTGGCGATGTTCCTGTTCACCAGCTGGCTTTGCGCCGCCTCTTCACCGGCATCGCGAAAGCGCTTGAAAGCGTCCTTGTCGGTGAAGGTAAACTTCTTGCGGCGAATGAAGAGCAGGACATAAAGACCGAAAACCAGAAAGGCGTGGGCAATCATGGGCCAGAACATTGCGGTTGTCGGTGACATGTCTCTTCCTTTCAGCAAAACGCTCTCCGAACGGGTCTGTTCGGAGAGCGTTTATCTATTGGCATGTTCCGTTTCTGGACGAAAGATCAAACTGCGCCGGGGTAGTTTGGGCTTTCGCGGGTGATCGTTACGTCATGGGCGTGGCTTTCGCGCAGGCCTGCACCGGAAATGCGCACGAAGGTTGCGCGTTCCTGGAAGTCCTTGATGGTGCCGCCGCCGACATAACCCATGGCAGCCTTGAGGCCACCAGCCAACTGGTGCAGAACGCCGGAGACCGGACCCTTATACGGAACCTGGCCTTCGATGCCTTCAGGAACCAGCTTCAGCGTATCTCGCACTTCCGCCTGGAAGTAACGGTCTGCCGAGCCACGCGCCATGGCGCCAACGGAACCCATGCCGCGGTAAGCCTTGAAGGAGCGGCCCTGATAGAGGAACACTTCGCCCGGGCTTTCATCCGTACCGGCCAGCAGCGAGCCGATCATCACGGCGGATGCACCGGCAGCGATGGCCTTAGCCAGATCGCCCGAGAACTTGATGCCACCATCGGCGATGACGGGGATATCAGCCGCTTGCGCTGCCTCAACCGCCGACATGATGGCCGCAAGCTGCGGAACGCCGACGCCCGCGACGATACGTGTGGTGCAGATCGAGCCCGGGCCGATACCGACCTTGACCGCATCCGCACCTGCATCGATCAGCGCCTTGGTGCCATCAGCCGTGGCCACGTTACCAGCAATGATGCGAACCGAGTTCGACATCTTCTTCACATGCGTAACGGCATCGAGAACGCGCTGGGAGTGACCGTGGGCGGTATCGACCACCAACAGGTCAACGCCCGCTTCGATCAGGCGCTCCGCCCGCTCGATGGCATCTGCACCGACGCTGATGGCGGCGGCGGCACGAAGGCGGCCCTGCGCATCCTTCGTGGCATTCGGGTTGAGCTGCGACTTTTCGATATCCTTCACGGTGATGAGACCAACGCAATTGCCCTTGCCGTCGACAACAACCAGCTTTTCGATGCGGTGCTTGTGCAGAAGGCGACGTGCTTCCTGCTGATCGACGCTGCTTTCCTTGACCGTCACGAGGTTTTCGCGGGTCATCAATTCGTAAATCTTCTGGGCAGGATCGGAGGCGAAACGCACATCGCGGTTGGTCAGAATACCGACGAGACGGCCCGTCTTGTGGCCGCCGGAACCACCGTTTTCAACGACGGGAATACCGGAGATGTGGTAGGTCTTCATCAGTGCCTGGGCTTCGGCAAGCGTAGCATCCGGGCCGATGGTGACAGGGTTGACGACCATGCCGCTTTCGAACTTCTTGACCTGGCGAACTTCTTCGGCCTGCTCAATGGGTGTCAGGTTGCGGTGAATGACGCCGATGCCACCGGCCTGCGCCATGGCGATTGCGAGGCGACCTTCGGTCACCGTATCCATGGCAGACGACAGGATCGGCAGGTTCAGCTCGATATCGCGGGCAATGCGTGTGGAAATATTCGTCTGACCCGGCATGACTTCGGAGTGCCCCGGCTGAAGAAGCACATCGTCGAATGTCAGAGCGTCGAGACCTGTCGGGGTTTGTATAATGCGTGCCATGGCCAAATTCCTATTTTGAAAATGCATGACCGACCCGGAACGAAAAGTTCACCCCGGCGCCCTGCAAAGGATTGCTTGGAAGTTGGCGAGGGCTGGTAACACGTTCATGACAGGAAGGGAATAGAAAAAACCCGGAAACGAGGTCCGGGTCTCTCCTGTTGCTGCAATGCAGCAGATATCAGATATCGAACTGGTAGGATTTCGGCACGAAGCGGTAACCGACATCCTGACGTTCCGCATAACCCACTGCCGGGAACGGCATGTGATAACCGAGGAACGGCAGGCGGTCCGTGGCGATCATGTCGAAGACCTTCTTGCGGCTGGCAGCCGCGGCGGCCTTGTCCATGTCGAATTTCACTTCCCAATCCGGGCGCTGAAGCGACAGCACGAAGTGGTTGGCGGTATCGGCGGTCAGCACCAGTTGCTTGTCTTCCGACTCAACACGGAAAATCATATGGCCCGGCGAATGGCCGAAGGCGGCAACGCTGGTAATGCCGGGAACGACCGTTGCACCGTCACCGATGAACGTCGCCTTTTCGGCCAGCGGCTTGACGTTGGCCAGCACGCCTTTCTGCCCGCCTTCTGCGGGAGTGCCGACGCGCTTGGCGTCCGTCCAGAAATCATATTCTGCCTGGCCCATGACATAGCGTGCCTTCGGGAAGGCCGGGGCGCCCTTCTCCATCAGGCCGCCAATATGGTCGCCATGCATATGCGTCAGCACGACCACGGTCACATCGTCAGGCGTGTAACCGGCAGCAGCAAGACCTTCAATCAAGCGACCATTGCCCGCTTCGCGACCGCTTTCACCAAAGCCCGTATCGAACAGGACGAGATCGGTTCCGGTGTTGATGAGCGCCGGTGAGAAGCTATTGACGAACTGGTCGGTGGGCAGGAAATTTTCCTGCAACAGGGCGCCGACGGTTTCAGCGCTTTGGTTGGTGCCGAAGGTTTCGCCCGGCTTGCCGGAAGGGCGCGCGCCGTCCTTGACGACCAGAACTTCGAAATTTCCAAGCTTGAAGCGGTTTGTTTCAGGCGGCATGACGTGGTTGACCTCCATGGATGTCTGGGGCTGGCTGGACTGGGCAAATGCGGTGCCGCGAAGCACGAAAGGGGCAGCAAGAGCGCCGATCCCCGCGGTCGCAAACAAACCACGCCTGTTCATCTTCAAAAAACTGCTCATAAAATCCTCCAATACAATTTCTACGCCTGACAGGACTATCACCAGTAACGTGCCGAGATTGTGTAGAAAAATGCGTTTCACACAGACGTGATGGAAATCGAAAACTTGCAGATTGTTTAGTTGGCAAAGTGCTCTGACGGGCGTAGGTAACAATTAACGACCTTATCAGGATGCGGGTTTCCCGCAATCATCCCATGAACCGCATCATTCCGCTCATCCTCGCCGTTGCTCTCTTCATGGAGCAAATGGATTCCACCGTCATCGCCACGTCTCTGCCGGCGATTGCCGCCGATCTCAATGTGGGGCCGATTACCCTGAAGCTGGCCCTGACCTCCTATATGGTGGCGCTGGCGATCTTCATTCCCATCAGCGGCTGGATGGCGGACAAGTTCGGCGCGAAGAAAATCTTCCGCATCGCGATTGCCATTTTCGTCATCGGTTCCATCTGCTGTGCGGTCTCGTCCTCGGTGGTCGAATTCGTCGTCTCCCGCTTCCTGCAGGGCATGGGCGGTGCGATGATGACACCGGTTGGGCGTCTGGTTCTGCTGCGCACCACCAAGCGCACCGAACTCGTCTCCGCCATGGCGCTGCTGACCATCCCCGGCCTCGTCGGGCCGCTGACCGGCCCACCCATCGGCGGCTTCATCACCACCTATTTCTCCTGGCACTGGATTTTTCTCATCAACGTGCCCATCGGCGTCATCGGCATCTGGCTGGCAACGATCTTCCTGCCGGAGATCGACACCACCAATCCGCCGCCCATGGATACCAAGGGCTTCATCCTCTCCGGCATCGCCGCATCGGGCGTCGTTTTCGGCGTTTCCGTCGTCAGCCTGCCTGCCCTGCCGCCCTATGTCGGCATCGCAACCACCATCATCGGCTTCATCTGCGGCTACTGGTATGTGCAGCACGCAAAGAACCACCCCGCGCCGATCCTAGACTTCAAGATTTTCCAGAACGCGACATTCCGGGCAGCGTCCGTCAGCGGAACGATCTTCCGCATCTCGACGGGGGCCATCCCCTTCCTCATGCCGCTGATGTTGCAGATCGGATTTGGGCTGAACCCGTTTCAATCCGGCATGATTACCTTTGCAGGCGCCATCGGTGCCATCACCACCAAATTCATGGCACGACGCGTCTTTGCGGCCACGGGTTTCAAATCCGTTCTGATCAGTGCGGGCATTGTCGGTGCCTGCACCACGCTGGCCAATTCCTTCTTCACGCCCAACACACCCTACCCGCTGATTATGATCTTTCTGGTCACGGCAGGCTTTGCGCGCTCCTTCTTCTTCACCGGCACCAATGCGCTCGGCTATTCCGACATCGATGATTCACAGGCAAGTCAGGCGACCTCGATGGCGTCCGTATTGCAGCAGATCAGTCTGGCGCTGGGTGTGGCCTTTGCCGCGACAATTCTCGAAGTCAGCAGCTTCATGTCGGGCTCGCATTTACAGCTGGCGGATTTCCACACGGCCTTCATGATCGTGGCTGTCGTATCGTTACTCGCCATCACACCACTCATCGCGATGGACCGCAGTGCGGGGGCTGCCGTTTCAGGCCACAGAGAAAAGGCATCGCAGCCAGCGGAATAACGATATGCGCTGGTTTCAGCGCATATCCATGTCTTCGTAGTCGTCATCCCGTGGATCGGGGCCCAGTTCGACGGTGTCGAGATCGCCATCCTGTTCCCGCATCGTGGCGTCGCCGGGTTTTCTGCCCTTGAAGTGCTTGGCGAGCAGGAACATTTCTACCGATTCAGAGCGCGACGATGCGGGCTTGATGTGAATGACCTGCTTGAAGTTCTTCTTGAGCATATCCAGGAGCTGCCGCTCCGTTCCGCCCTGGAAGGTCTTGGCAAGGAAATGCCCGCCTTCAGCCAGGACCTGCACGGCAAAATCGGCAGCCACTTCGCACAGATGCATGGTGCGGATATGGTCGGTTTTCTGGTGGCCGGTCGTAGGCGCTGCCATATCCGAGAGAACGAGATCAGGCGTGCCGCCAACGGCTTCCATCAGACGCTCAGGCGCAGCCGGATCGAGAAAGTCGAGATGCAGGATCTTGACGCCGGGAATGGGATCGAGCTCGAGGAAGTCGATGGCCGCAACGCGAATATCGTCTTCGGTCGAATCCGTGACCTTGGCGGCAATCTGCGACCAGCTTCCAGGAGCAGCACCCAGATCGATGATGCGGCGCGCGCCCTTCAGGATTTGATGCTTGTCATTGATCTCCAGCAGCTTGAACGCCGCGCGCGCGCGGTAGCCCTCCAGCTTTGCGCGCTGAACATAGGGGTCGTTGATGTGACGCTCGATCCAGGCGCGTGACGACGGCTTCAGCTTCGCCTTCTTCACCTTCTGGCCGATCTTGCGTCCGGTACGGTTGGTACTCGTGGGCGCCTTGCTCATATCAACCTTTCCGTTCCGGTTTGCCCTGCGCCTGCGCACGGCGAATTCTGTTGCGGCGCCATGCGCCATCATCTGCCATCATATCCGTCAAAAGCCCTTCGCGAAGCCCCCTGTCCGCCACCCGCATGCGCCGCGCGGGCCAACGCCTGCGGATCGCTTCCAGAATGGCACAACCGGCCAGCACCAGATCGGCGCGATCCGGCCCGATACAGGCATTGGCAGCGCGACCGGCGAAATCCCACGCCAGCAGCTTGTCCTGCATGGCCGTGACCTCGGCATCCGACAGCCATAGCCCATCCACCTTGCGGCGATCATAACGCGGCAGATCGAGATGCACACCGGCTAATGTCGTCACCGTTCCGGATGTGCCGATCAGGTGAAAGTCCTCGTGCGGCTCCTCTTCACCCAGTGACGGGCAATGGAACGCATCCAACAGGCCTTCGACTTCGCCCACCATTGCGGCGAAAACATCCGGCGTCACATCGCGACCGCCATGGCGTTCCGAAAGCGTGACGACGCCAACAGGAAGCGAGGTCCAGTGTGTGATGTGATTTGCCAACCGGTTGGAGCGGTTTTCGCCAACCCTGATAACGGCAATTTCCGACGATCCGCCACCGATATCGAACAGCACGACGGAGCGCGCTTCCCGCCCGACCAGCGACGAGCAGCCGGAAACCGCAAGCCTGGCTTCGGTCTCACGGCTGATGATTTCCAGATCAAGGCCAGTTTCGCGCGTCACCCGCGCCAGAAACTCCTCGCCATTGACGGCAGCACGGCAGGCTTCGGTTGCAATCAGACGCATGCGGCGGATGGAGCGCCCCGCAAGCTTGGATGCGCAGATGCGCAGAGCCTCGACAGCACGGTCCATGGCATCGTCAGAAAGACGTCCGGTGGACACCAGACCTTCACCCAACCGAACGATGCGCGAAAACGCATCCACGACGCGGAACTGGCCGGGGCGCGTTGGCTGGGCAATGAGCAGACGGCAATTGTTGGTGCCGAGATCCAGCGCGGCATACATATCCGCACCGCTATCGATCCCGTTATCTCGGTAATGTGCCTGAGAGCGACCATGGGAGCGGTTCTGTTCGCCGGATGCAGGCGAATGCGCGGGAGACGTGGCACCGTTTTGTCGGGCGGACGTCTTGGGCGCATGGGTCGGCACCAGCGGCCTGCCCTGCGGGCCGCGATGGTTGCGTTTTCCACTACGCGACTTGCGCTTGCCTTGAGATGGTGTCGATGGAGCCTGAGGCGTCTGTTCGCCAGCCACGGGGCTGCCCGCGACAGCCTCCTGCTGCGGCTGCCCGCCGCCTTGACCACGCGCACGTCTACGACGTTTGCGCTTTCGCGGCTCCGAATCTCGCTCGGGATTGCCTATAGGTGGGGAATCCGGGTGGGAATCGGCATTGTGAAGCAGCGGCAAAGCAGACGCGTCACGGGGCTTGCCGTTACGCCTGCTCTTGCCACGACGGGAACGCTTCGCATTCCCTTTTTCCACCGCCGATGCCCCTGATTCCGACGGCTTAGCGCCGTTGCCGGGGTCAATCACTGTTTTATCCATTCCGCCGCGCGAAAGCGTCAAGCAATGCTGCTGGCGTCCATAAAGGTTACGTTGACGCAACCATACCAGCGCAAGGCATTTTAGCCAACCGATTTTTGGGCGGATATGAACGGAGGGAAAATCACAATGGCAGAAATGGCGCTTGGGCTAAGCCCAGCACCACACAAAACAAAACGGAATATCGAAGTGGAAAAATGGTACGGTTGGGGGGTCTCGAACCTCCGACCTCAGGTGCCACAAACCTGCGCTCTAACCAACTGAGCTACAACCGCATATGAAACGCCGCGTCGGCGTCACGGGGGCTCACATACGGGGAGTTTTTCCGTTTTGCAAGTCCTTCAGCAATTTTTGCGAAAAAAGCTTGGGAAAGCAAGTGCGTTTCCAGCTGCGAGATGCGGCGGCAATAAAAAGCGTGGATTGGTGAGGACGCCGCGGCCAAAATGATTGCAAAACACGGTCGGGCAACACACATTCGACGGGATGTACAAGACATATCCGCATGCTTGGCGAATTAACTGTAATTGGCAATTTCTGACGCAGATGATGGACCGAACCACGCTGTGAAGTTATTTAAGATTCTGTTAACATCAAGCCGATGCAGGCTGTATGGTGCCTCATGAAGAGGTCGTGCGGTTGCGCAGGTCAGGTCGTGCCAGAATAGGTTTCCACATGCCCGCCGTTCAATATCCATTTATAGACATTGCAGTTCATGAGCGTGTCCGCGACCGTTTCGGTCGGGGTGAAGCCATGGCGCTGTTCTCGATGGACCTGCAGAGCGCGCTCTGGGCCAATGGCCGCGGTGCGGCCCTGTTCGGCATGCCGATGATCTATGATTTTCTGGAGAATGGACCAAAGCAGCAGGATGTGACCTTCCGCCAGTTTGCGGCAACGGCTGCGCGGCTGACCGAGACCGGCGAGAGCCGCCAGTTCACCATTCGCATTCATTCCGGCTTCAAAAGCGTCTCCGTCATTGCGACTGTCGAGATCATCGAGGCCGAGGCTGGCCAGCCTGCTATCCTGTTTACCGCACCCATCGATCAAGTGACGCCATCCTTGCAGGAGTGCGCGCGCCGGATGATCGAGGGCTTCGATGACCCCGATATCCATATGGCCGTGCTGGATGCCGACTCCAGGATTTTGGCGGCATCACAGGGCTTTGCGGCGCTTGGCATTACACCGGCTACCACACGCACGCTGATTTCCATGGCCTCCACCCAGCCGGGCAAGCTGGTGAAGCGCCCCGTGCCTGCGGGCAAGGGCTATCTTCCTGCTGCTGCCGGGCAATTGTCGCAGGAGCCGGAACTCAACCTGCTCTTCGTCGTCGAAACCGTGATCGGTACGCTCGATCCATCCAGCGAGTTCACGCAGACCAAAACGGAACCGGCGGCAGAACAGCAGCCGGAGCCGATCCTGCCGGCGCCTGTAGTGGATGCTACCGAGGATAAAGTGCGCCCGGATTTCGCCGAGGTTCTGGATGCCGTGGCGGAAATCGAAGAGGTTTCTGAGCCGCGCGAAGAGGATATCGAGGCTGCTGCCGAGACTGACAGCGTCGAAGATGTCGCTGTTGTCGAAGAGCATCAGGTTGAAGAACAGGACGAAGCGGTTGTAGCGGATGATGACCTAGCTGAGCCCATTTTGGACGCGCCGGAAGCATCCGAGGCTGTGGCTGTCGAGCCGGTAGAAGCCGAACCTGAGCTTCCTCTGGCAGCAGATAAGCCAGTTGCCGAACCCGTAGAAGAAGTGGCGGCAACGGCTGGCGCTACGGAAACGCAGGCTGCTGAGCCTCAGCCTTTTGTCTTCGATCCCCATCGCCGCGCATCGCGTTTCGTCTGGAAGATCGATGCCAGCGGTCGCTTCAGTTCCATTTCGCATGAATTCGCTGATGCCGTCGGCCCGCAAGCGGCCAATGTCGAGGGCATGAGCTTTGCTGACCTTGCGGCGCTGTTCAATCTCGATCCCGATGGCAAGATCACCGAGTTGTTAAACCGCCGCGATACGTGGTCCGGCAAGACAATTTACTGGCCGGTGGAAGGCACATCGCTGACGGTGCCGATCGATCTGGCCGCGTTGCCAACCTATACACGCTCGCGCGAATTCGATGGCTTCCGCGGTTTCGGCATCGTGCGTATTGCCGATGCGGTGGAAGATCCCAATGCCGTGGGTCTCACTCTGGTGGCCGACGAGCATTCCGATGACGAGCAGTTGTCAGACGTGGATGACGAGACCACGCTGTTTTCGCTGCCCGAAGAGACCGAAGAGCCAGAGCTCGTTGCAGCTAAGCCGCTGGATGCCGTAGAGGAAGAAGCTGCTGAAGCTGAACAGTCGGTTGCGGAACCAGAGCAGCCGGAAGAACCGCGCAGCTATGAGCCGCCGGAAAAAGAAGTTCCGGCTCTGCAGATCACCGAAACACCGAACCGTCGTTACTCCGACAAGGTCGTTCAGTTCGAAAACCGCCGCAGCAAAAACCGAGATGAGCTGAGCGCCAGCGAACAGGCCGCCTTCAACGAGATTGCCCGCACGCTGAAGCCTGTTGTTGCGCCAGAGGCGGAGCCGGAAAAACAGGACGATATCAAGACGCCTGAAGTGGCCGAGGTCACCTCGCTGCCAGAAGTAAAGGCGGAGACAGAAGTCCAGACAGAGGCGGAGGTCGAAACCGGGATTGAAGTCGAGGCTGAAGTTGCACCTGAGCCGGCTACGACCGAGGAAGAAACCGCCGTCGTAGAACCCGCGCCGGTCGTACCGGAAGCCGAAGAGCCGGATGATTTTGCCGATTACACCCGTGGCGACGAGCCGGTGAGCTTCGTTGCGCCGCAGAGCCCTGCCCGCCTGCCGGACGAAAAGCTGGCTGCTGGCAAGACGACTGACGTCCTCATTCCGCTGCGCATCGCCACATCCCTGACGGCAGAAGCCGTGGACCAAATGCCGATTGCGCTTCTGATCCATAGCGGCGACCGGCTGATTCACGCCAACCCGGAATTTCTGCGGTTGACGGGTTACGGCACGCTGGAAGAACTGGCCGAAATCGGCGGTCTCGATGCGCTGCTTCAGCGGGACGAACTCGATGCTGTCTCGGAACGCTCCGGCGGCATGGTGGCCGTCAGCGCTGAGAACGATCTGATCCCGGTCAAGGCGCGGCTGCAATCTGTTCGCTGGGATGAGGCCGGCGCCTTGATGCTGTCGCTGATCCCGACCGAGGAGAAAAGCGCAAATCCCCTGCCCGCCAACGAGAATATGCAGGCGGACGCAGACGAGACTGAAACGGATTCCAAGCTGACCGGACTCAAAGGTCAGGTGGAAGAGCTACATTCCATTCTGGAAACGGCAACGGATGGCGTGGTCGTTTTGAACGAAGACGGCACCATCCGCTCGCTCAACCGCTCGGCCAGCGCGCTGTTCAACTATGACAACAATGAAGTGGCCGCCAAGCCTTTCGTGACGCTGTTTGCCCATGAGAGCCAGCGCGCGGTGCTGGATTATCTCTCCGGTCTTGCCAATAATGGCGTGGCAAGTGTGCTGAATGATGGCCGCGAGGTCATTGGCCGCGAAGCATCCGGCGGCTTTTTGCCGCTGTTCATGACCATCGGCAGACTGAAATCTTCCAACGGTTATTGCGTGGTCATTCGCGACATCACCCAGTGGAAGCGCACCGAAGAGGATTTGCGCAACGCCAAGCGGGCGGCGGAAACGGCCAATGCCCACAAGACGGACTTTCTTGCCCGCGTCAGCCATGAAATCCGCACGCCGCTCAATGCCATCATCGGCTTTGCCGATATGATGGCGACCGAGCGTTTCGGGCCGGTCGGGCATCCGCGTTACATCGAGTATTCCAACGATATCGTGCGGTCCGGTCGCCATGTGCTGGATATCGTCAACGATCTCCTCGATATTTCCAAGATCGAAGCAGGCCAGATGGATGTGGATTTCAAGGCGGTTGCCCTGAACGACACGATTGCCGAGGCCGTTTCCATCGTCCAGCCTCAGGCCAACAATCAGCGGGTCATCATTCGCACGGCGCTGTCGCAATCCGTGCCGCAGATCGTCGCCGATCTTCGCTCCATCAAACAGATCATGCTCAATATTCTGTCCAACGCCATCAAGTTCACCCCTTCGGGCGGGCAGATCGTGGTGTCTACGGCTTACGAGCCCAACGGAAGCGTCGTGCTGCGCATTCGCGACACCGGCATCGGCATGACCCGCACGGAACTCGAGCAGGCCATGAAGCCTTTCCGGCAGGTCTCCCCCTCCAGCAGCCGCGTGCGTGGCGATGGCACGGGTCTTGGTCTTCCCCTGACCAAGGCGATGGTGGATGCCAATCGCGCCAATTTCTCCATCACCTCGGCACCCAATGAGGGAACGCTGGTGGAAATCAGCTTTCCTTCGCAGCGCGTGCTTGCGAACTAAGCACATCCGGGATTAGCAATGGTGTGGAGCGCCCAGCGCTCCAACGTCTTCACATCGGCCAGACCGGTGCCCGCAAGGATAAGAGCATTGTCGCTGTCCCAACAGTCTTCTGCCGTTTTACAGCCTGTAACGCGAAGGCCTTCCGGGCTTTCGGTTGGCACGATGCTGCTGGCGGCAGCGGTTGCCATGCCGCTGATCGCGATTTTCTGTATCGCGCTAACGGGCGGCACGGATGGCTGGCGGCATCTTCTGGTCAATGTCCTGCCGCGCGCGGGCGGTCAGACGCTGATGTTGCTGTTGATGACGGGGGCGACCACCGCCTTTTTCGGCATTCTTTCCGCATGGCTTGTCAGCACGTTTCAGTTTCCGCTGCGCCGCCTGCTCTCCTTCGCTCTGGTGCTGCCGCTTGCCATTCCATCCTATCTTGCAGCCTATGCTTTTGGTGAATTTCTGGATTTTACCGGGCCGGTGCAAAGCGCCGTTCGCACGCTCTTCGGGTTTCAGACCATCCGGGATTACTGGTTTCCGGATATTCGCTCGCTGGGTGGCGCGGTTCTGGTGCTGAGTTCCGTTCTCTACCCCTATGTCTATCTGTCGGTGCGCGCGGCCTTCGGCTTGCAGGGCCGGTTTGCGACGGAAGCGGCGAGAACCTTGGGCGCGAGGCCGTTGCGGATATTCCTGTCGGTGCAACTGCCCATGGCGCGCCCTGCCATCATCATCGGCCTTGCGCTTGTGATGATGGAGACGCTGAACGATATCGGTGCGGTCGAATATCTCGGTGTCCGTACGCTGACGTTCGCCATTTACGAGACATGGCTCAACCGCGGTAATCTGGCAGGCGCAACGCAGATCGCCTCGGTTCTCATCCTCATCGTCGGCGCCCTCATCATCACCGAGCGGAGGGCGCGCAGCCGTCAGCGTTTTGCCGCTGCCAAATCCACCGCGATGACGCAGCGCTTCGGTTTGAAGACGCTGCCTGACGGTCGCGGATGGCTGGCGACGATTTTCTGCGCTTTGCCGATCCTGTTCGGCTTCGCGATCCCGGTTCTCGTTCTGGGAAGTTACGCGGCCAAACGGCTTGGGGCGCTTTCAGACCCCAAACTTATCAAGGCGCTGGCGCATAGTCTCGAGGTGTCCGTTTCGGCGGCACTGATCACGCTCGTCTGCGGTTTCGTCTTTGCCTATGTGCAGCGGGTCAACACATCGCCGCTTGCACGCTCCGCCAGCCGTATTGGCTCGCTGGGTTACGGCATACCCGGCACGGTGCTGGCCATCGGCGTGCTGTTGCCGCTGGCTGCTTTCGACAATGCGCTGGACGGCTTTCTGCGGCTGCACCTCAACTATTCCACCGGGCTCCTTCTATCGGGCACGGCATTTGCCATCATCTATGCCCATAGCGTGCGGTTCATGACGCTGGCGGAAGGCAATATCGATGCGGGATTCCAGAAGCTTTCGCCGCATCTGGACATGGCCGCACGCACGCTGGGCCGCAGCCGGTTCCAGACGCTCGTCACCGTGCTGTTGCCGAACATCCGCCCGGCGGCCATGACCGCGGCGCTGCTGGTCTTCATCGAATCCCTGAAAGAACTGCCCGCCACCATCATGCTGCGCCCCTTCAGCTTCAACACGTTGGCCACTCTGGTCTATGAGGATGCGTCCCGCTCCCGCGTGCAGGATGCCGCGCTGCCAGCACTCATCATCATCGCAGCCGGGCTGATCCCTGTGGTTCTGGTGTCGCGTTCGCTGGATGGGAGAGCGTGAGGTAAAAGAAAAGGCAGCCGAGGCTGCCTTGAAAATTGTGCTTATAACGAGAGTAGGAACAAAGTAACATCATGTCTTTGGGCCACCGGCCCGGCCACCCTCTCATTGAGTGCACCCACGTTGGGTTTACATTTGACCTGCCCGATTTAACAAAGTGTTAAAAGGCCACTACACCATTTAGGGGCAAGAAATCCTAATGCGGGTCAGGGATTTTTGCATAATGGCACAGCGATCTGACCACCTGGCACAGGCTGTGCCGATATCGATCAACTCTGCAAAGCCTCGATATTCTCAAAAAGCGCCAGAGCATCGGGATTTGCCAGAGCTTCCCTGTTTTTGACCGGTCGACCGTGCACCACTTCCCGCACCGCAAGCTCCACGATCTTGCCGGATTTGGTGCGGGGAATATCGGCCACGGCTATGATCTTGGCGGGCACATGCCGGGGAGACGCACCAGTGCGAATACGGCTCTTGATGGCGCTCACCAACGCATCATCAAGCACCACACCATCGGCAAGCCGCACGAACAGCACCACGCGCACATCGCCATCCCAATCCTGGCCGATGCAGAGCGCTTCCGTGACCTCATCCATCTTCTCGACCTGATTGTAGATCTCTGCTGTGCCAATACGCACGCCGCCGGGATTGAGGGTGGCGTCTGATCGGCCGTGAATGATCAATCCACCATGTTCCGTCCATTCAGCAAAGTCGCCATGGCACCAGACATTGTCGAAACGGTCGAAATAGGCGGCGTGATATTTAGTGCCGTCAGGGTCGTTCCAGAACATCACAGGCTGGCAGGGAAACGGCTTGGTGCAGACGAGTTCGCCCTTTTCGCCGCGCACGGGCTTTCCGTCATCGCTCCAGACATCGACGGCAAGGCCAAGACCGGGGCCTTGAATCTCTCCGGACCAGACGGGTTTCAGCGGATTGCCCAGCACGAAGCAGGAGACGATATCCGTACCGCCGGAGATGGACGCCAGCTGGACGTCGCTCTTGATGCCATCATAGACGAAGGCAAACCCTTCCGGAGACAACGGCGATCCCGTCGATGTGATGAGCCGCAGCGTCGATAGATCATGTGTGGCAGCAGGCGTCAGCCCTGCCTTGCGCACCGCATCGATATATTTGGCCGAAGTGCCGAAGACCGCAAACTTTTCAGCGGCGGCATAGTCGAACAAAACGTTACCGTCAGGCGCGAAGGGCGAACCATCATAGAGGCACAGCGTGGCACCCGATGCCAGACCGCTGACCAGCCAGTTCCACATCATCCAGCCGCAGGTGGTGAAGTAGAACAGCCTGTCTCCCGGCTGCAACTCGCAATGAAAGCGATGTTCCTTCAGATGCTGCAGAAGCGTGCCGCCCGCCGAATGCACGATGCATTTGGGAATGCCCGTGGTGCCGGAAGAGAAGAGAATATAGAGCGGATGTGCAAATGGGAGGCGGGTATAGTGCAGGTCCTGCGGATCGAAGAGGTCGACGAAATCATCATAAAGGACGGTGTCGTCCAACACCTCTGTCGAAGTCAGGCTATCGCCCGCATAGGGCACCAGCAGCAGAAAAACGCCGAGCTTCTCGGCAACCGCCCTCGCCTTCTGCGTCACATCCTGCTTTTTGCCATTGTACCAATAGGCGTCGCAGGAAATGAAGAGCTTCGGTTCGATCTGGCCGAAGCGATCCAGCACGCCCTGTTCTCCGAAATCCGGCGAGCAGGATGACCAGACGGCACCGAGCGAGGTCGCGGCAAGCATCAATGCCACGGTCTGCGGCATGTTGGGCATCATCGCCGCAACACGATCTCCGGGCTTGAGGCCCAGTTTTTGGAACGCCTGTTGCAGCCGCGAGACCCCGTCGCGCAGCCTGTCCCACGACCAGCGATCCTCAGCCTTGTCTTCACCACGAAAGATCAGCGCGTCATCAGGCCCGCTTCGGACCAGGAGATTTTCGGCAAAATTCAGCCTGGCATCCGGGAAAAAGCGGGCGGCGAGCATATCGTCGCCGTTCACAAGCGCCCGCTCGCCGCGGTTCCCCTTCACATCGCAATAATCACAGACGGCGCTCCAGAATGTTTCCCGGTCATCCACCGACCAGCGTTGAAAGGCGTCATAGTCCTCAAATCTCTGCCCGTATCGTTCCGCGCACCACCGCATGAAATGCGTCATCGGCGAGCGGGCCACACGCTCTTGCGATGGCACCCACAGCGGTTGGTTTTCTCCCATGCTGGCCTCCTCCAAAGCCTTGATGCTCTACATCAACCCACTCACGGCGTTGCGGCGGCGTGCTCGTCACGCATGCGCTGAAGCTCTGTGCGCTTGGATGCGATGGACGCGCAGATGACGCCAACGGTGACGAGCGCAATGAGGATGGTGCAGATGGCGTTGATCTCAGGCGTTACGCCAAGGCGCACCTGCGAGTAAATCTTGATCGGCAGAGTCGTGGCACCCGGCCCGGTGGTGAAGCTAGCGATGACAAGATCATCCAGCGATAGGGAAAAGGCCAGCATCCACCCGGCCACGACGGCTGGCAGGATGAGCGGCAGCGTGATGCGGAAGAATGTCTTGACCGGCGGGCAACCGAGATCGAGTGCCGCCTCCTCCAGACTACGATCGAAGGTCAGCAGGCGCGATTGCACGACGATGGCGACGTAGCACATCGTAAACGTCGTATGGGCGATGACCACCGTCCAGAAACTCCGGTCCACGCCAACAGCCACGAACAGCAACAGCAGCGACAGGCCGGTAATAACCTCCGGCATGACGAGTGGTGCATAGATCATGCCGGAAAACAGGATGCGTCCGGGAAAGCGGGAGAACCTCGTGAGCGAAAGCGCCGCCAGCGTGCCGAGAATGGTGCCGATGGTGGCGCTGAGGACGGCAACGCGCGCGGTGATCCATGCCGCATCCATCAGGCCCTGATTGGACCACATGGAGCTGTACCATTGCAGCGAAAAGCCGCCCCAGACGGTGACCAGCTTCGAGGCATTGAAGGAATAAACGATCAGAATAATGATCGGAATATAGAGAAAAGCAAAGCAGAAGGTGAGGATGGTCGTATCGAACTTGCCGCGTTTCATGGCTTACCCCACCTTCTTCTGCTGGTTCTGGAAGATGGCAATGGGCACCACCAGCAAGAGCAGCAACAGCACGGCAACGGCGGATGCCAGTGGCCAGTCACGATTGCCGAAGAACTCCGTCCACAGCGTCTTGCCGATCATCAGCGTTTCTGCGCCACCCAACAGATCGGGAATGACGAACTCCCCGGTAATTGGAATGAAGCAAATCATGGAACCGGCGATGACGCCTGGCAGCGACAGTGGGAAAGTGATTTTCCAGAAGGCTTTCCATGGCGGGCAGCCAAGATCATTGGCCGCTTCCAGCAGCGTAGCATCCAGCTTTTCCAGCGCCGAATAAAGCGGCAACACCATGAAGGGCAGATAGGAATAAACGATGCCGATGAAGACGGCAGTGTCCGTGCGGAAGATGTTCACCTGCTCATCCGGCCCCAGAAGCCCGATGGTCTGGAACAGCAACGTCAACAGGCCTTCGGGCTTCAATATGCCGATCCACGCGTAAACGCGGATGAGGAACGAGGTCCAGAACGGCAGGATGACCAGCATGACCAGCGTGGGGCGGATGGTACCGGGCGCGCGCGCCATGGCAAGCGCCATGGGATAACCGATCAGCAGCAGAAGAAAGGTCGATATGAAAGCGATGCGCAGCGACGACAGATAGGCTTCGATGTAAAGCGGGTCTTCTGTGAGGAAGAGATAGTTGGCAAAATCGAGTTGCGAAAAGAAATCGCCGATCTTAGCGAAGCCTTCGAACACCGGCGTGTAAGGCGGCATGGCGATGGCCGTCTCTGAAAAGGATATTTTCAGAATGATGAAGAAGGGTGCCGCGAAGAACAGCAGCAGCCACAGATAGGGTATGGCCACCACCAGCCAGCGGGTGGGGCTTTGCCGGTTTTCCGGAGACGAAATCGCCATTGAACCCTCCCTCAGCGTGTGAGAACCAGACCGGAATCGGCTTTCCAGCTGAGCCAGACCATATCCCCGAAGGTGATGGGCCGATCAACGAGGCGCGAGACGTTGGCCTGCGCGGCGCGGATGACCCGGCCATCGTCCAGCTTGACGATAAAGACCGAGAAATCGCCGAGATAGCCGATATCCCACACCTCGCCATGTGCGACATTGGGTGATGTCTCGGCGGGCGCATCCAGCGAAATGCGAACCTTTTCCGGGCGGATGGCGAAGGCCACCCTGTCGCCGGATGCAGCCGCGCATTCCTGCTCCACGGTGACAGCCAGACCATCGCAATCCAGCTGCACGGCAGGGCCTGTTTTGGACGTAACCGCCGCGTCGAAGATATTGATATCGCCGATGAAGTCCGCCACGTAGCGGCTGTTGGGGGCTTCGTAGATTTCAGCCGGTGTTGCCACCTGCGCAACGATGCCCTTGTCCATCACGGCAATGCGGTCCGACACGGTCATCGCCTCTTCCTGATCATGCGTCACGATCAGGAAGGTGGTGCCAAGTGTTTGCTGGAGGTCCATCAGCTCGAACTGCGTTTCCTCGCGCAGCTTCTTGTCCAGAGCGCCAAGCGGCTCATCCAGCAGCAGCACCTTTGGCCGTTTGGCCAGAGAGCGCGCCAGCGCCACGCGTTGCCTCTGCCCGCCCGAGAGCTGGCTGGGCTTGCGTTTGGCAAACTCGGTGAGCTTGACCATGCGCAACATTTCCTCGACGCGAACCTTGATATCGGCCTTGGGCAGACCATCCTGCTCCAGCCCGAAGGCGATGTTCTTCTCCACCGACATATGCGGGAAAAGCGCGTAGGACTGGAACATCATGTTGGTGGGCCGCTTATAGGGCGGCACGCCGGAAATATCCTTGCCTTGCAACAGGATGCGACCTTCCGTCGGCTCTTCGAAACCCGCCAGCATGCGCATCAGGGTCGTCTTGCCGCAACCGGATGGGCCGAGCAGCGAAAAGAATTCGCGCTCGTAAATATCAAGCGTCAGATTGTCCACGGCGACGAAATCGCCGAAGCGTTTGGTGATGTTTTCAAACCGGATGAACGGGACTGCGGCGGGATCTTCCCATGGTGAGAATTTGCGTTTTACCGGACCAAGAGATTTCGCCATGAACTATCCCATTTGTTTTATGAAGAGGCTGAACGAGAAAGGGGCAGGAGTTTCCACCCGCCCCTTTTAAAAACCCGGTCAGCTGCCGGTTTTTATCTGGGTCCAGACGCGGTTCAGAACGCGCTGTTCTTTCGGTCCGTATGGCGAGATGGTGAAGAGCTTCTTCATCGTCTCAGGATCGGGATAAACGCCGGGGTTCTTGGACACGGCCTCGTCCATCAGCGCCTGCGAAGCGAGGTTGCCGTTGGCATATTGCACATAGTCCGAAGCCTTGGCTGCCACGTCAGGCTTCATCATGAAGTTGATGAAGGCGTGGGCAGCATCGACATTCTTGGCATCTGCCGGAATGGCGAAGGAATCCATCCAGATGTAGGTGCCTTCCTTGGGGATGACGTAGTTCACTTCAACGCCGTTCTTGGCTTCTTCGGCGCGGGTCTTGGCCTGAAGAATATCGCCGGACCAGCCGATGGTGATGCAGCTGTCGCCATTGGCAAGCTCGTCGATATAAGCAGAGGAATTGAACGTCTTCACCGACGGACGGATCGCCTTGTAAACATCGCCGCCCGCTTCCAGATCGGCCGTTTCCTTGCTGTCCGGGTTCTTGCCGAGATAGTTCATGGCAATGGCGAAGGTTTCGTCCGATGCATCGAGGATGTTGATGCCGCAGGATTTCAGCTTGGCTGCATTTTCCGGCTTGAAGAGAATATCCCAGCTATCGACCTTCACATCATCGCCGAGTGCAGCCTTGATCTTGGCCACGTTGTAGCCGATGCCTGTGGTGCCCCACATATAGTTGACGGCATATTCATTGCCCGGATCGTACTGCGACAGGCGCGTGGTGATTTCCGGCCACATGTTCTTGAGGTTCGGCAGCTTGGACTTGTCCAGCTTCTGGTAGACGCCAGCCTTGATCTGACGTGCCAGGAATGGCGATGTCGGCGCGACAACATCATAACCTGAATTTCCGGCCAACAGCTTGGTTTCCAGAACCTCGTTGCCGTCATAGACGTCGTAGACGACCTTGATGCCGGTTTCCTTGGTGAATTCTTCCAGAAGGGCAGGATCGATATAGTCGGACCAGTTGTAAACGTGGACGACCTTTTCCTGAGCGAATGCCGTGCCAGCGGCCAGAACGGTGGCGGCAACGGCGAGGCTGAAACGAAGCGAACGATGTTTCATGGTATCTCCTGTTTGAACGCGCCGTGGGAAAGCGCGTGATCCCCTTGTTTTGCCAGAGACTAGAAAGGAAAACTTGCGTCGGCAAGCGGGAAATGTGCAGCGCGGCAATTTCAAACAATTGTGTTTGAAAGCCACTACTGAAAATCGAAAACACTCAGGCCCGTCACCATTTCATCCAGCCCCAGCGGACGCGTCAGCGGCGCCTCCGCCCGCGAAAGACAACCCTGCCGCTCACACAGCCGACAGGATGGGCCGATGCCGATGCTGCCCGCCTTGATGCCGACGACATCGCCATAAACCGTCTCTTTCGCCAGCGATGCATCGCAGGCCACCATGACAGCCGTGCGACGAATGCGCTCCCCAAACCCCGCTTGAGGCCCATCCAGCGAACGGGCGATGGTGAGATAGGCCCCGCCATCCGGCATCTCCACCTGTTCGGCCAGCACCTGCCCCGGTTGCGCGAAGGCGGCATGAACGTTGAGCTTCACACAGAGACCACCGAACCGCGCCTGCGGAAAGCCTTGCGCGCCTGCCTTGCGGAACCGGTTTCCGGCGCTGTCAATCTCCATCAGGAAAAACGGGATGCCCGATGCGCCGGGACGCGCTAGCGTGACGAGGCGGTTTGCCGCCTGCTCGAAAGACACGTTGAAGCGCCCGCGCAGGATATCGATGTCGTAGCGCGAACGCTGGGCGGCAGCCAGATATGCGCCATAGGGCATCATCAGCGCATGGGCGGCGTAACGGGCAAGCTCGAAACGGGCGATGCGCTTGGCCTCTTCACCCGACAGTGCCAGCGCTTGCAGCTCCGTGCCGATCTCGTCCGTCAGGGCCAGAAGACAGGCCTCCATCGCCATCTCCCGCAACTGGTCCTGCGGCGACAGGCGCTCGGAGAGAAACAGCCGCATGGAGTGGCGGTCATAACGACGGCGCAGGTTGGGCATGGCGTGGACGGGCATGGAGCGCACGACGATGCCGTGGTTTTTCTGAAGCCAGTTTTTCAGCGCCTGCGCCAGATCATCCCCGGGAGACAGCGCGGCATGGAATCCTTCAGCCGCCACATCCAATTGCGCAAAATGCGCCGCGCGCCGCTCGAAGATTTCCCTGACTTCATCAATTGGTAGTCGCGTGGCCGAGAGCGTGGTCTGGTGCCCTTCCCGCGCCAGAAGATCGGAGAGATCGCTCAGGCGCTGAGCCTGCTCCTTATAGGCGCGGTAAAGCTTGGTGATACCGCTGGCCGCATTGGGTGCAGCTTCCGCCACCTCGACCAGCTCCTGCCCCGATGGCACCTCGCCCGCCAGCAGTGGATCGGCGAAAACTTCGCGCAACTGGCTGGCAATGCCACCGCTTTCGCCCTGCAAATCGTCCAGATCGACCTTATAGACGGAGCTAAGTTTCAGCAGCAGCTGCACGGTCAGCGGGCGCTGGTTGCGCTCGATGAGATTGAGATAGGACGGCGAGATCGACAAGGCTTCGGCCATCGCCGTCTGCGTCAGACCCAACCCGTTGCGCACGCGCCGAACGCGCGGCCCTGCAAAAATTTTGGCCTCCACCAAAATCTCCTCCCTTTACAAAATCCACACAACGCATGGCGCTTGCGGTTTTTACAATTTTTACAGTTTTACAACTCCACCCTGTCAAAGACGATACAGCATGACCTCTTTCAAGTCACTGATTTTCCTTTTTATCTGGCGCGAAAATTCTCGAAACTGTAAATTCAGTCACATCGGATCGCACATCTCAATGGAGTAAGGATGTGTGGATGGTTTGATAGTTTTGACACGGGAGAGAGACATGACTGATTTTTACAAACTGGTTCCAAACGCGCCACAAGGTCGGTTCGACGGTATCGAGCGCACCTACACGGTAGCGGATGTGGAAAAGCTGCGCGGCTCCGTTACCATCCGGCATTCGTTGGCGGAAATGGGCGCGAACCGGTTGTGGAAGCTCATCAATGAAGAGAGCTATATCAATGCGCTCGGCGCGCTCTCCGGCAATCAGGCCATGCAGATGGTTCGCGCCGGTCTGAAGGCGATCTATCTCTCGGGCTGGCAGGTTGCGGCAGACGCCAACACCGCATCTGCCATGTATCCTGACCAGTCGCTCTACCCCGCCAATGCAGCGCCGGAACTGGCAAAGCGCATCAACAAGACCTTGCAGCGCGCCGACCAGATCGAGACTGCCGAGGGCAAGGGCCTGTCCGTCGATACATGGTTTGCACCCATCGTTGCCGATGCCGAGGCCGGTTTCGGTGGCCCGCTCAACGCCTTTGAAATCATGAAAGCCTTCATCGAGGCTGGGGCTGCGGGTGTTCACTACGAAGACCAGCTGGCGTCTGAAAAGAAATGCGGCCATCTGGGCGGCAAGGTTCTGATCCCGACAGCGGCCCACATCCGCAATCTGACGGCTGCGCGCCTTGCCGCTGACGTGATGGGAACGCCGACGCTGGTCATCGCCCGCACGGATGCGGAAGCCGCCAAGCTTTTGACCTCCGACATCGATGAGCGCGACCAACCCTTCGTGGATTACGATGCAGGCCGCACGGTCGAAGGCTTCTATCAGGTCAGACACGGGCTGGAGCCCTGCATTGCCCGCGCCAATGCCTATGCGCCCTATTGCGATCTCATCTGGTGCGAAACCTCCAAGCCGGATCTGGAGCAGGCCAAGCGCTTTGCGGAAGGCGTGCACAGGGTGCATCCGGGCAAGAAGCTGGCTTACAATTGCTCGCCGTCCTTCAACTGGAAGAAACATCTTGATGATGCGACGATTGCCAAGTTCCAGCGCGAACTAGGTGCCATGGGCTACAAGTTCCAGTTCATCACCCTTGCCGGGTTCCACCAACTCAACTACGGCATGTTCGAACTGGCACGCGGCTACAAGGACCGACAGATGGCAGCCTATTCGGAGCTTCAGGAAGCGGAATTCGCCGCCGAAATCAACGGCTACACCGCCACCAAGCACCAGCGCGAAGTCGGCACCGGCTATTTCGATGCGGTCTCCGTCGCCATAACAGGCGGCACCTCATCCACCACGGCGATGAAGGAATCGACCGAACACGACCAGTTCCGCCCCGCTGCGGAATAAGTAAACCAGCCCATTGAACGGAGGAAAGACAATGGCTTCGATTTCGAGAGTTAAGGAACGCACAGAGGAGCAATCCTCATCCATGAGCCAGGATCAGCAAAGCGCCATCCGCATGCTGGCCAACGATCTGCACCGACTCAACCAGGCGGTCATGAATGCGGTCGAAGCCGGTGTGTCCGTCGAGCTCGTCCGCTCCGCCCGCCACCACGGCGGCGATGGAAACTGGGGTGATCTGCTGATCCCCGTTATCGTTGCACAGGGCAAGGCGGCGGCTTGAACCAAGGTCTTAAGCCGGGCGGCTGTGCCGTCCGGCTCACTTGATCGCAGACATGCGCTTACGTCATCCTTGGGCTTGTCCCAAGGATCTAATCACGTCGAATTAAATTGAGACGTTGCAGATACTCGGGACAAGCCCGAGCATGACGAAGAAGAGCTTTCAAGGAAATCGAGCCCGTTCAGCTATGCCGTCAGCATTTGGTATGCTGATTAATTAAAACAGAAGCACCAGAAACGCAGCAATCGCGCCCGCCGAAATCAGGCTCAGGCGGAAGGCGTAAACGGCGTTATCATTGGCAGTGCGAGCAATTGCGATGGCGCGGGCGGGTTTTCTGGACATCATCATGAGCGGCTTCCTGAACGAGAAACATAACCGATCGATGCCGGGTTCCGGCGTCCAGCGGGACATCATGTATCAACTTGCGTTGTGCTGGCATTCGATCAGCATGACTCCGCGTCTCTTAATAAGGCATTAAGATGTCGAGGCTTTACACAGATTCCCCGGCAGCGTGGCCAGAGGCCCATGCCCACTGGAAATTATAGCCACCCAGCCAGCCTGTGACATCCACGCATTCGCCTATGAAATAGAGGCCCGGCACCGTTTTCGCCTGCATGGATTTGGAGTCGAGATGACTGGTATCGACACCGCCGAGCGTGACTTCGGCGGTACGATATCCTTCCGAACCGGAGGGCTTTATCGACCACTCCTGCACGGCGGAGGTCAACACGCCCAACGTCTTGTCGGACATGTCGCCAAGATTGCCGGTAACCCCTGCCCGCTCCACCACGTGCTGCGCCAGCCGCTTCGGCAAAATCTCGCCTAGCGCGGTCTGGGCAGACTGGCGGCCATTGGTCTTTTTCGCCGCCTTCAGATGGCCGATAATATCCAGATCCGGCTCCATCTTCAGGCGCACCTCGTCCCCCTCGCGCCAATAGGACGAGATTTGCAGGATGGATGGGCCGCTCAAACCTCTATGGGTGAACAGCAGCGCTTCATTGAACGATGTCTTGCCGTGGGAAATTTCGGCGGGAACGGCGATGCCTGATAGCGCGGACAGCTTTTCAAGCTGCGTCGGCTCAAGCGTCAAAGGCACGAGGCCCGGTCGCGTCTCGATGATGCAGAGGCCGAACTGTTCGGCGATACGGTAGGCAAAACCCGTCGCACCCATTTTGGGAATGGATTTTCCACCGGTCGCCAGAACCAGACTGTCGGTCTCAATGATGCTTGATGAGGTCGCAACGCGAAAGCCGCCAGAGGGAATGGCTTCCACCGAAGCGATCTCCGTTTGCAGCCGCAGCTTCGCACCGACTGCCTGCATTTCTGCCAGCAGCATGCGGATGATATCCTTGGCGCTGTCATTGCAGAAGAGTTGACCGAGCGTCTTTTCATGCCAGGGGATTCGGTGCTTTTCGACAAGGGCGATGAAATCGCGCGGGGTGTAGCGCGCCAGAGCGGATTTGGCGAAATGCGGATTGCTGGAGAGGTAGTTCTTCGGGCCTGCGTGGATGTTGGTGAAGTTGCACCGCCCGCCGCCCGAGATGCGGATTTTCTCGCCCGGTGCCTTGGCGTGATCGAGGATTATGACGGAACGGCCGCGCTGACCGGCACGGATGGCGCACATCATGCCAGCGGCGCCTGCGCCCAATATCAGCACGTTACATTTTTCCGTCATGGAGTTTCCCTAGTTTCGGTGTACTTCCTCTTTTCGAAGTCAGGCCTGTTGTCAATGGCGCTTTCCCCCCTCGCCAATTGTCAAAGTCTGGTTATGATGGCCCCAATCGAAACACACAGCCGGTGATTTATGCCTTCCAAGAAAACCATGCTCCGTCCGAAAAAACCGGCAAACATGGCAAAGAAAATACCAGTCGATGTCTCTCCAACACGTGGTTGCGCCACATGGCGCGAAGCTGCGCAGTGGCTCAAAGCCCGCGGTATCGAAGACATAGAGTGCATCACCCCCGACCTTGCGGGCGTTCCCCGCGGCAAGATGATGCCGACCTCCAAATTTACCGGCGATACATCGCTGGCGTTGCCGTCTGCGCTCTACCGCCATACGATTTCAGGTGAATACCCGGATGAAACGGCGAACTTCCGCTATGAGCCGCGCGATAGCGACCTGAAGCTTGTTCCCGACCTGTCCACGCTCTGTGTCGTGCCGTGGGAAAGCGATCCCACCGCGCAGGTCATCTGCGATGTCGTGGATCAGGAAGGCAAATACGTTCCGTACACGCCGCGCAACGTGCTCAAAAACGTGCTCGATCTGTACAAGGAAAAGGGCTGGAAACCGGTCGTTGCGCCTGAAATCGAGTTCTATCTCGTCGCCATGAATGACGACCCGGATTACCCGCTGCATCCGCCCAAGGGCCGCTCGGGCCGTTCCATCGTCGGCGGGCAGAGCTATTCCATTGCCGGTATCAACGAATTCGACGAGTTGATCGACGATATCTACCACTTCTCGGAAAAGCAGGGTCTGGAGATCGACACGCTGATCCATGAAGAGGGTCCGGCGCAGCTGGAAATCAACCTGCGCCATGGCGACCCGATCGAGCTTGCCGATCAGGTCTTCCTGTTCAAGCGCACGATCCGCGAGGCGGCGCTGAAACACGGCATCTATGCCACCTTCATGGCCAAGCCCATGCAGGGCATGCCGGGCTCGGCCATGCACATTCACCAGTCGGTGGTGGATATCGAGACCGGCGATAACGTGTTTTCCAACAAGGACGGCAGCCCCTCCAAGGAGTTCTTCGCCTTCGTCGGCGGCATGCAGCGTTATGTGCCGAATGCGCTGGTCATGCTTGCGCCTTACGTGAATTCGTACCGTCGCCTGACGCCGGATATGGCCTGCCCGGTCAACAATGCCTGGGGTTACGATAACCGCACGACCGCTTTCCGCGTGCCGATATCGGGCCCTTCGGCGCGGCGCGTGGAAAACCGTCTGCCGAGTTCCGATGCAAACCCCTATCTGGCTATCGCTGCGTCTCTCGCCTGTGGCTGGCTTGGCATCATGAACAACATCGAACCGACTGAGCCGACCTATGAAACGGCCAATGAAGGCTCTATCGAACTGCCGCGCGGATTGCTGGAAGCCGTGGCGCTGCTGGAAGGCGAGCCGCAGCTGGAGCGCGTCTTCGGACATGAATTCGTTGGCCTTTATGCCGGGTTAAAGCGTGGCGAGTTCGAAACCTTCATGCAGGTGATCAGCCCATGGGAGCGGGAATTCCTGCTGCTGAACGTGTGAGGGCCGCAGCATGACGTGGCAAAGCCCCATCGCGCCCGGTGTTTCCTGGTATCAGGACAGTCTGGACGCACGGCGCGAATATGCGGCGATGGACGGTTCACGGACTGTGGACGTCGCCATCATCGGCGGCGGCTTCACCGGCTTGCAGGCGGCCTTTAATCTGGCCAAAGCCGGTGTGTCGGTCGTGCTGATAGAAGGCTACCGCTTTGGAGACGGCGCATCCGGTCGCAATGGCGGGCAGTTCGGCACCGGCCAGCGCGCATGGCCGGACGATCTGGAAAAGGAAGTCGGTTTTGAGCGTTCCAAGGCGCTGTTCGACATCGCCGAACACGCCAAGCATTACGTGCTGGATTTCGCCCGCGAGCATGCCATCGATATGGATTTCCTGCCCGGTCAGTTGAACGTCCTGCACAAGGCGTCCTACGAAAAAGACTACCGCAAAAGCGTCGAGGCCATGTCCAGCCGCTACGGCTACAACCAGGTCTCCTTCATGGAGAAGGCCGAAACGGCGGAACGGCTCGGTTCCAGCCACTATCATTTCGGCGTGCGCGACACCGGCACCGGGCATATTCATCCGCTGAAGCTGGTCATCGGGCTGGCGAAAGCAGCGCAGGCAGCAGGCGCGCAAATCTTCGAGATGACGCCGGCTAAATCCATAACCCAGACCGGCGGCAAGACGCTGATCGAGACATCATCCGGCACCATCACGGCCAACCGCGTGCTGATCGCCACCAATGCCCATATCGGCAATCTGGAGCAGGTGACCGCAGCGCATGTGATGCCGATCCGCTCCTTCATCGGCGCGACGGTGCCACTGGATGCTTTCCCCACCATCATTCCCGGAAAAGAGGCGGTTGCCGACAGCCGCTTCGTGGTGCGCTATTTTCGCAAGACGCCTGACAATCGCCTGCTGTTTGGCGGGCGTGAGGCCTATACGGCGGATTCACCGCGCGACATCTCCAAACATATTCGCAAGCAGATCGCGGAAATCTATCCTGCTCTGCAAAACATCGAGATGACCCATGCCTGGGGCGGATCGGTGGGTATTACACTGACCCGCCAGCCTTTCGTGCGTGAAGTGATGCCGGGCGTCATGTCAATCGGCGGTTACTCCGGCCATGGGGTGATGCTGGCCAACTATTGCGGCAAGCTTTATGCGGATATGATCATTTCCAAGGATAAGGCGCTGGAGCAGTTCGCCGCCCTGGACGTGCCGTCCTTTCCGGGTGGCACGCGGTTGCGAGCGCCCCTGCTGTTTCTGGCGCTTTCATGGTACGCATTGCGCGACAGGTTCTGATAGTCAGGTTAAGAACAAAGGCATAGGAAACACGCTCGGACAAAGCAAAACCAATGACTTACGAGCAAAAAACATAATTTCGCACAACAAGTCTGGCATTTTTAAATCGATTAGATTATGGATGCCCTCAACACGGAAAGATCGAGAGAATCGGTATGAGCAGTCAAATCATTCCAGTCGAGCCCTTCGATTGCGTCGTCTTCGGCGGCACTGGCGATCTGGCCGAGCGCAAGCTTCTGCCAGCCCTTTACCACCGTCAGGTGGAAAACCAGTTGTCCGAGCCGACACGCATCATCGGTGCTTCCCGTTCGGTAATGACGCATGACGAATACCGCAAATTCGCGCAGGACGCTCTGAAAGAGCATCTCAAGAAGGGCGAATATGACGATGCGCAGGTCGAAAAATTCTGCGCGCGTCTGTTCTACGTTCCTGTCGACGCAAAGTCCGATGGCGGTTGGGACAAGCTGAAGAAGCTTCTGGATGAGGGCAAGGACCGCATTCGTGCTTTCTATTTGGCCGTTGCACCCGGCATCTTCGGCGATATCGCCTTCAAGATTCGTGACCACAAGCTGATTACCAAATCCACTCGCATCGTCGTTGAAAAGCCGATTGGCCGTGATCTGGCCTCTGCGCTGGAACTCAACGACACGCTAGGCAACGTCTTCAAGGAAGAGCAGATCTTCCGTATCGACCATTACCTCGGAAAGGAAACCGTGCAGAACCTGATGGTGCTGCGCTTTGCCAATGCGCTGTTTGAGCCGCTGTGGAACTCCGCCCATATCGACCACGTGCAGATCACCGTTGCCGAATCCGTAGGCCTTGAAGGCCGTGCCGGATATTACGACAAGGCCGGTGCGCTACGCGACATGGTGCAGAACCATATTCTCCAGCTTTTGTGCCTCGTTGCCATGGAACCCCCCTCCTCCATGGATGCGGAAGCCGTGCGTGACGAAAAGGTCAAGGTTCTGCGTTCGCTGAAGCTGATCGACGAATCCAATGTCGAGAAGCTAACGGTGCGCGGTCAGTACCGCGCCGGTGCGTCTGCCGGTGGTCCGGTCAAGGGTTATCTGGAAGAGCTGGAAGGCGGCGTTTCCAACACCGAGACCTTCGTTGCCATCAAGGCCGAAATCGCCAACTGGCGCTGGGCGGGCGTGCCGTTCTACATCCGCACCGGCAAACGTCTGGCAACCCGCGTGTCCGAGATCGTCGTCACCTTCAAGCAGATCCCGCATTCGATCTTCGATGATGCCGCTGGCAAGGTCGAGGCCAACAAGCTGGTCATTCGCCTGCAGCCGGATGAGGGCGTCAAGCAGTCCCTGCTCATCAAGGACCCCGGTCCGGGCGGCATGCGCCTGCGTCAGGTCTCGCTGGATATGAGCTTTGCCCAGGCCTTCAACGTGCGCAGCCCCGATGCCTATGAACGCCTGTTGATGGACACGATCCGCTCCAACCAGGCGCTGTTCATGCGTCGCGACGAAGTGGAAGCGGCGTGGAAATGGGTCGACCCCATTCTCAAAAGCTGGGAAGCAGTCGGCCAGGGCGTGCAGGGTTACACATCCGGCACGTGGGGCCCAAGCGGTTCGATCGCATTGATCGAACGCGATGGCCGCACATGGCACGAAGCCGATTAAGGGGATATGCAGATGATTGGGCAGGAGCATATCTTCACAAACGGTCAGGAACTGGCAGAGACGCTGGCAAAGGACGTTGCCAAGCGTCTTGAAGACGCGGTTTCCGAACGCGGCACGGCAAGCATAGCCGTCTCTGGCGGCTCCACACCGAAGCGCTTCTTTCAGGAGCTTTCGAAACATCAGCTGGACTGGAAGAACATCAGCGTGACGCTGGTGGATGAGCGGTTCGTGCCCCCGGAAAGCGACCGTTCCAACCACAAGCTGGTGGCCGACAACCTGCTGCAAAATGCGGCGACATACGCCTATTTCGTGCCGCTCTATCAGTTCTTTGCGACGCCTGACGATGCGGCGACGCTGGCAACCGTCAAGACGGAAGCGATCTGCGATCCCTTCGACGTTGTCATTCTGGGCATGGGAACGGACGGCCACACCGCCTCCTTCTTCCCCGGCGGTGACAATCTCGAAGAAGCGCTTGATCTGGATGAGGACCGCGCCGTTTTGCCGATGGCGGCTGAAACCGCTGGTGAGGAACGGTTGACGTTCAATCTTTCAGCACTTCACGATGCCCGTTTCCTCGTGCTGCACATCGAAGGTGCGGCCAAGAAGGAAACGCTCGACAAGGCCAAGTCCGATCTGGATGAGGAAGAGATGCCCATCAGGGCCGTCCTCAACCGGGCGGATTCGCAGGTGAATATCTACTGGGCGCCCTAAGCGCCAGCTTGAAACAGCAACATGACCGTTGGCCAACGTTCCCAAGCGTCTGGCCGATGGTCCACAGAAGGACAGGATGAACGCCCATGGCTGCCGACCCGCGCATTCAGGCTATCACAGCCCGTATCGTCGAGCGCTCGAAACCTTATCGTGAGATTTATCTCGAAAGGCTTCGGCTTCAGGTTTCCAAGGGCGTGCATCGCTCCGTTCTCTCCTGCGCCAATCTTGCACACGGCTTTGCGGTCTGTTCCCCCGCCGACAAGGACATCCTTGCCGGCGACCGGGTCGGCAACCTTGGTATCATCACCGCCTATAACGACATGCTCTCGGCGCATCAGCCTTTTGAGATCTACCCGAACATCATCCGCGATGCGGCGAAGGAGGCAGGCGGCATTGCGCAGGTTGCGGGTGCGGTTCCGGCCATGTGCGATGGCGTGACACAGGGTCAGCCGGGCATGGAGCTATCGCTGTTTTCACGCGATGCGATTGCCATGGCAGCAGGCATTGGCCTTTCGCACAACATGTTCGATGCGGCGGTCTTCCTCGGCGTTTGCGACAAGATCGTTCCCGGCCTGGTGATTGCGGCCCTTTCCTTCGGACATCTCCCCTCCATCTTCATTCCGGCTGGACCGATGACCTCTGGTCTGCCGAATGACGAAAAATCCCGCGTCCGCCAGCTTTATGCCGAAGGCAAGGTCGGTCGCGCCGAATTGCTGGAAGCCGAATCCAAATCCTACCACGGCCCCGGCACCTGCACTTTCTACGGCACCGCCAATTCCAATCAGATGCTGATGGAAATAATGGGCTTCCATATGCCCGGCTCCTCCTTCATCAACCCCAATACGCCGTTGCGCGACGCGCTGACCCGTGAAGCGACGAAGCGGGCGCTGGCGATTACCGCGCAGGGCAACGAATTTACGCCAGCGGGCGAGATGATCGATGAGCGCTCCGTGGTCAACGGTGTCGTCGGTCTGCACGCCACGGGCGGCTCCACCAACCACACGCTTCACCTCATTGCCATGGCGCGGGCTGCCGGTATCGTGCTGACATGGCAGGATATTTCCGACCTCTCCGACGTGGTGCCGCTTCTGGCGCGCGTCTATCCGAACGGTCTGGCGGATGTGAACCATTTCCACGCCGCAGGCGGCATGGGCTTCCTCATCAAGCAACTTCTGAAGCAGGGCTTCGTGCATGACGATGTGCGCACCGTGTTTGGTCAGGGGCTTGAGGCCTATACGATTGAGCCGACGCTGGATGAGAACGGCGGCGTGAGTCGTACGTCTTCGCCAGAAGTCAGCCATGACCCGAAGGTTCTGGCCAGCATCGAAACCCCTTTCCAGCCGACCGGCGGTCTGAAGATGCTGACTGGCAATCTCGGCAAGGCAGTCATCAAGATTTCTGCCGTCAAGCCTGAGCGCCACATCATCGAGGCTCCAGCCATCATCTTCCACGACCAGCAGAGCCTCCAGACCGCCTTCAAGGAAGGCAAGCTCAATCGGGATTTCGTGGCCGTGGTTCGCTTCCAGGGACCGAAGGCCAATGGCATGCCCGAGTTGCACCAGCTGACGCCGCCACTTGGCGTGCTTCAGGACCGCGGCTTCAAGGTGGCGCTGGTTACGGATGGTCGCATGTCCGGCGCATCCGGCAAGGTGCCTGCCGCCATTCACATGACGCCGGAAGCTGTCGATTGCGGCCCGATCTCGCGCATCCGCGATGGCGACATGATCCGTCTCGACGCCATCACCGGCACCATCGAAGTTCTGGTCTCATCCGCCGAGCTTGCAGCCCGTGAGCCAGCAACTGCAAATCTTTCCGACAATGAATGGGGCATGGGCCGCGAATTGTTCGCGCCCTTCCGCCGCAATGTTGGCCCAGCCGATCAGGGTGCCAGCGTCTTTCATTGATTGATGGCTCAATAACAAAAAGGCAGCGTTTCGGATGAAGCGCGGCCTTTTTGTTGGATGAATTCTATCACCAAGCGCGGATGTCGAGCGTGCGGTCGCGGTGAGATGGGTGGGTGCTGAACACGAAAATCCGGTCCATGTCCTTCTTGCTCAGAATATGCAGGAAGCGGACCTGAATAGTGTTGTTGGCATTGACCTTCATCAGCACGCAGCCAATCTTGGTTATGCGGGCATCAGGAATATCGAGATAGAACTGCCTCGGCAGGTTGTACTGCGTCATAAGAGCAAGCACGGCTTCCGATTGCGAAATCTTGATGACGTCACAGCGGCGCGACGCCATATTCATCACCGCTTTTTCGGTATATTCGATGCGCGCGGCATTCATCGTATCTTCCATTTTGAAACGACCTTCACGGTCGTACATGAAAGATTCTTCCTTGCTGAGATAAGAGGGTTTGCCGACATTTGCCCGCGCGTTCACTGCTAAATTCCTTTTTCTAAAAATTCTAGAAAAGCCTAGCCAGAACTCATTAATAATTTCTCACGCCGTTTCGATATGAAACACATGCGAAATCTGGCTGTGGACAGTTAAGGTTTGATCCCGACAGCAGGCCGCCGCCGAGGGTAAATTATTGATTATAAATATTTTTTAAGCACATGAAATATTTAAGACACGGAGGAACGGCTTTATTTTCTGGTTAAAAAGCCGTTCCGAATCGCCCTTTAACGGCGATAAGTTTGGCCCTGAGCGTCGAATAAATGCAACTTTTGGGACGGTGCGGAGAAGCGTAAAACCTGACCTTTTTTGGCCTCCGCGATGCCAGGAATTTTGACGATAATCGGCTCCTGTCCGGCAGGGGCTTCCAGATAGAGCAAGGTGACTTCTCCGAGTGCTTCCACGATGGAAACCTTGCCCTCGAAGAGGTAGTCGTCGCCCGTTGAAATCGAAAGGTCTTCCGGGCGCACGCCGAAGGACGCAGCCTTGCCCTCTTCTACCGCTGCGGTGGCAATTGGCACGTTGAGCGGCTTGCCATCGGCAAGCTCCAGCGCCGTGTGCGCACCCGTCGCCTTGATCTTGCCTGCGATGATGTTCATGGCCGGGGAGCCGATGAATTTGGCCACGAAGAGGTTTGCCGGGTTCTCATAAAGCTCCAGCGGCGCACCCACCTGCTCGACACGACCGCCATTCAGCACAACGATCCGGTCCGCCAGCGTCATGGCTTCGACCTGATCGTGTGTCACGTAGATCATGGTCGTATCGGCCATCTGCTCACCGAGCTTGGCGATCTCGATGCGCGTGGCGACGCGCAGCGCAGCATCGAGGTTCGAAAGAGGCTCATCGAACAGAAATACCTTCGGGTTACGGCAAATGGCGCGACCGATGGCGACGCGCTGGCGCTGACCGCCGGAGAGTGCCTTCGGCAGACGCTCCAGATACTGCGTCAATTGCAGAATATCGGCAGCGGCGCGCACGCGACGGTCGATATCTTGGCGGTTCTCCTTGGCGATCTTCATGCCGAAGGCCATGTTGTCGTAGACCGTCATATGCGGATAGAGCGCGTAGGACTGGAACACCATGGCGATGCCGCGCCGCGAGGGCGGGATTTCGTTGACCAATTGGCCATCGATATACATCTCGCCGCCGGTGATCTCCTCCAGACCCGCAATCATGCGCAGCAGCGTGGACTTGCCGCAGCCGGAGGGGCCGACGAAGACGATGAACTCGCCCTGTTTGATGTCGAGGTCGATGCCGTGCAGGACTTTGACCTGCCCGTAGGATTTGCGGATATCCTTCAGAATAACGCCAGTCATGCGATGTCCTCCCTCAATCTTCAGGCGTGGCGGGCGAAAAAAGCGCCCCATGCCGGTAATGTAACTTCGTTGCCGCTCTGCTCTGCGGTAAAGCCGTGACCGTCCAGAGCCTGCCAGTCACCCTGCGGCAGCGTCACCACCGAGGGTTCTGCCGAGAGATTGAAGACGCAAAGAACCGTCTCGTTGCCTAGCGTGCGCGTATAGCTCGACACCGTGCCGACCACCGGCTGAAACTCGATCTTGCCCTTGGCAAAGGCCGGATGCAGTTTGCGGAATGTCAGGAAGCGGCGGTAATGCTCCAGCACGGATGTCTCGTCGCCCTGCTGGGCGCTAACGGCGCGCTGCTTATGCTCAGGCGGAATGGGCAGCCAACCCTTTTCGGCTGTCGAGAAGCCTGCCAGCGCATGGCCTGCGTCCCAGACCATCGGTGTGCGGCAGCCGTCGCGGCCCTTGAATTCTGGCCAGAACTGAATGCCGTAGGGGTCCTGCAAATCTTCGAACGCGATATCGGCTTCTGTCAGACCAAGCTCTTCGCCCTCGTAAATGCAGACCGAGCCGCGCTGCGTCATCAGAAGAGCGGAGAGAACCTTGGCGAAAGCGTCCTTGTCTTCCACCACATCGCCCCAGCGGCTGACATGCCTGACAACATCGTGGTTAGAGAATGCCCAGCAGGCCCATCCCTCGGGTGCGGCGCGGGCAAAATCCGCCTGCACATCGGCCACGCGCTGCGGGGTTAGTGCATCGGGCGCCAGGAATTCGAAGGCGTAGCACATCTGCATCTTGTCATCGCCGGACGTGTATTCGCCGACGATTTCGAGACCGCGCTGGCTGTCGCCGACTTCACCGACGGCGGCAATATCCGGGAACTCGTCCAGCACGGCGCGGAAGCGCTTCAGGAAGGCGATATTCTCAGGGCGGTTCTTGTCGTAGATGTGTTCCTGAAAATTATAAGGGTTCACGGCAGGCGCGGTCGATGCATTGCGACGCTCCGGTGCCAGGGCCGGGTTGTTGCGCAGTTCTTTGTCGTGGAAATAGAAGTTGATGGTGTCCAGACGGAAGCCGTCGACGCCGCGTTCCAGCCAGAAGCGGGTGATGTTCAGCAACTCCTGCTGCACTTCCTCATTGTGCAGGTTGAGGTCCGGCTGCGAGGTGAGGAAGTTGTGCATGTAATATTGCATGCGCGTCGGGTCCCACTGCCAGCCGGAACCGCCGAAGATCGATAGCCAGTTGTTGGGCGGCGTGCCATCCGGCTTACCATCGCTCCACACATACCAGTCTGCCCTAGGGTTCTGGCGGCTGGAGCGGCTCTGCACGAACCATGGATGCTGATCGGACGTGTGCGACAGGACGAGGTCGATCATGACGCGAATGCCGAGGCGGTGGGCCTCTGCAATCAGTCCGTCGAAATCGGCCAGTGTTCCGAACATCGGATCGACATCGACATAGTTGGACACGTCATAGCCAAAGTCCTTCATCGGCGACGTAAAGAAGGGCGAAATCCAGATAGCGTCCGCGCCGAGCTTGGCGATGTGTTCCAGGCGCGAGGTGATGCCCTTGAGATCACCGATGCCATCGCCGTTGGAATCCTGATAGGAGCGCGGGTAGATCTGGTAGATCACGGCACCGCGCCACCAATCCTTATCGCGCACGAGAGCAGAAGACGTCATTGCAGTATCCTGTGTGGTATGGGCATTCATTGTGGATCAGCCTCCCTTGACCGAGCCTGTCAGCAGGCCACGCACAAGGTAACGTTGGAGAGCGAAGAAAACGCAGAGCGGCACGATAATGGTGACGAAGGCCGATGCGGTGAGGATTTCCCAGTTTCCGCCGCGCGAACCGAGCAACGCGTTCAGGGCACCCGTCAGCACCAACTCGTCCTTCTGGGTGCCGAGGAAGACCATGGCGACCAGAAGGTCGTTCCATGTCCACAGGAACTGGAAGATCGAAAACGACGCGAGTGCCGGGAACGACAGCGGCAGAATGATCTTGACGAAGATTTCAAAATCGCTGGCGCCGTCCACGCGCGCGCTTTCGATGATTTCTTTCGGCAGACCGGCAATGTAATTGCGCAGCAGATAGATGGCGAGCGGCAGGCCGAAGGCCGTATGCGCTAGCCAGATGCCCGCATAGGTCTTGGATGGCACGCCGAAGACGTTGCCGATCCAGTTATAGAGCTGCAACAGCGGGATAAGCGACATCTGCAAGGGAACGACGATGAGGCCGACGACCATGGCGATCATCAACGAGCGGCCGCTGAACTTCATCCACGACAGAGCGTAAGCCGCAAAGGCTGCGATGAGGATGGGGATGACGGTGGCGGGAATGGCGACCGTCAGCGAGTTGACGAAGGACTGGCCGATTCCTTCCGACGTCAGCACCGTGCGATAGTTGTCCAGCGTGAAGATTGGTGGTGTCGCCACGGCAAGATAGACGCGTTTGGCGCGCGAGCCTTCGAAGCTCGCATTCTTGCTGTATTGATAGGTGCCGTCTTCGTTGATGAGAAGGCTTTCGCCATCACCCAGATCAGCCGCCTCACCTGCCGGAAAGGCTTCGGGGTCCTGTACGCGCACACCGAAGGCGGAAATCTTGCCGCCTGCTCCATTTTCAAAGACGTTGCCGGAAATGACGAAGCGGTCACCCTCCTGCTTTTGCGTCGCCGGGTCAGCGAGGCGAAGGGCCTGCGTCTGGCTGGAACTGGAGAAGGCCGTCCACCAGCCGGAAACGACAAGCTGGTCCTTATCTCGCAGCGAGCTGACGAGAATACCGAGCGTCGGCAAAAGCCAGAGCAGGACGACGAAGAGAACGCTGATATGGACGATGAGGCGTGGCAGGCCGATGCGGCGAAGACGTGTTGCTATTTTCATCTCAGCGACCCTCCATCTCACGGTTTGCCTGGCGGATGTTCCAGATCATGATCGGCGTCACGGCTGCCATGATGACGAGTGCGATGACGGCGCTACGGCCGCTATCCCCGCCGCCACGGAACATCCAGTCGAACATGAGGTTTGCGAGAACCATCGTGTTCCACTGCCCGTTGGTCATGGTCAGCACGATATCGAAAACCTTGAGAACCAGAATGGTGATGGTCGTCCAGACGACGGCGATGGTGCCCCATATCTGCGGAACGAGGATTTTCCAGAATATCTGCCAGCCATTCGCACCATCGATGACGGCAGCCTCGACGGTTTCCTCGGGAATGCCACGCAGGGCCGCCGACAGGATGACCATGGCAAAGCCGGTCTGGATCCAGATGAGGATGATCATCAGGAAGAAATTGTTCCAGAAGGGCATGGAAATCCACACCTCCGGGTTACCGCCAAAATACTCGACGATGGCGTTCAAAAGGCCGATCTGGACCTGCCCCTCACCGCGATATTCATAGACGAATTTCCAGATGACCGACGCGCCGACGAAGGAAATGGCCATCGGCATGAAGACGATGGACTTGGCGATATTGCCCCACCAGATGCGGTCGGTCATGACGGCGATGACGAGGCCGAAGAAGGTGCAGGCGGCAGGCACGACGGCGAGCCAGAGGATGTTGTTGAAAATCGACTGGCGGAAACCGGCATCGAAAAACGCCCAACGATAATTGTTGAGGCCGACGAAATTGGCACCGGTGCGATCATAGAAGGAGAGGATGAAGGTCGCGACGACGGGGTAGACGAGGTACACGATCAGAAGCAGCAAAGCCGGGCCGACGAAGAGCCAGGGGCGGATAGACGCACGCCGGTTCAAATTGCGCGACGCATGAATGACGTCGCCATCCTTGACTGGAAAGATGAGCTGAAGCGCTTTATCCGACAGCCAGTAATAGGCGGCGCAGGCGAAAACGCCGACGATCATCACGCCGAGCGCTGACACGATCTGGGTTATCATATTCCCTCCCCGTATTCCGTTCTATACCCGGCCCGACAGCATCATTCTGTTCGGCAGAGACTTGCAGAGAAACGGCCCGGCAATGCTGATCACTGCCGGGCGGAGTTGTTGGATTATTTCAGGCCGTCCCAAGCCTTCTGGATATCGTCGCCAACCTGCTGCGCAGACTTGCCGCCGACGAAATCGACCATGCCGGTCCAGAAGGCACCGGCACCGATCTTGCCGGGCATCAGGTCCGAACCGTCGAAGCCGAAGCTGGTGGCGGTGGTGAGGATTTCACCCTGACGCTTGGTCTGCTCGCTGGCGTAAGCGTCGAGGTTGACCTTCTTGTACGGCGTCAGGAAGCCGGACTGTGCCATCCAGACCTCGTGGGCAATCGGCGTCTTCAGGAATTCGACGAGCGCGCGTGCAGCCTTGGAATCCTTGGTGATGGTGAAGAGCGTGCCGGCACCCAGAACCGGCTTGCCGAGTTCAGGCTTGGACGCAAATGTCGGCATATAGAAGAAATCAACGTCCGTTCCGACCTTTGTTCCTTCAGGGAAGAAGGACGGGATGAACGAGGCCTGACGGTGGAGGTAGCACTTCGGCGGAATGTCGAAGAGACCCTTGGGGCTATCACGGAAGTCGGTGGAGGCAACGGCGGCCGCGCCACCCGAAACGTACTTGTCGTTCTTGGCAAACTTGCCGAATTCCTCGATGGCCGCAACGACGCGAGGATCGTTGAACTTCACTTCATTGGTCGTCCACTTCAGATAGACATCCAGCGGCTGCGTGCGCAGCATGAAGTCTTCGACCCAGTCCGTGCCGGGCCAACCCGTCGCACCGCCGGAACCGAGACCGATGCACCATGGCGTGCCGCCGTCCTTTACAATCTGATCGCTGAGCTTGACGAGGTCTTCCACGCTTTCTGGAACCTTGTAACCTGCTTCCTCGAAGTTTTCAGGCACGTACCACACCAGCGACTTCACGTCGGCTTTGAATGGAAATGCGAAATAGGCCTTCTTGCCATCCTTGCCTAGGTAGATGCCGAGATCGACCCAGGATTGACCCGCACCGTAATTGTCTTTCACCCAGTTGGCGGTCTCATCACCCAGCGGCGTCAGCAGGCCCTTGGCGGCAAGATCGGCCAGAAGGCCGGGCTGCGGCAGGATCGCGACATTGGGAGGGGAGCCGGCCTGCGTATCGATAACGATCTGCTGCTCATAGTTTTCCGAAGAGGAATAGCGCACATTGACGCCGGTCGCTTCGCCAAAATAGGCAAGCACTGACTGGAACAACGCTTCGTCCTCACCGCGCCATGGCCCAAAGATCGTCAGCGTTTCGCCCTTCAGGCTGGCATTGGCGGCTTTATAGTCTTCGTAGCTCTTCCAGTTGAACTTGGCGTCTTCGCCGGGCTTGAATTTAAGATCCGCCGCAAAGGCTGCGCCCGCAAAAAGCGTGGCCACGGCCACGGTCGTCCAGAAAGTCTTTTTCATGTGATTTTCCTCCCATCACATTGTCAGGCTATCCACCCGAAAAAATCTTCAAAGCGCTTTGGCTGCCTATTCATCTCATTGAGAGTGAACAGGAGTCAATAGCTTTGCGCAACTATGACGGTTTGCACCCATATCCCGCAATGCAATATAATGATTGCACGAAAGAGAACATCACTTTCCAATTGTGGACAGCCATAAGAATTGCTAATCTCCAAAGCGGTTTGGGAACTCACTTCTGGAATAAAGGTTCCATAGGTGAGAGAGAAATGGGAGGCGGCAAGAATGAACCTGAAACAATTGTCGCAACTGCTCGGCATTTCGCAGACCACGATCAGCCGTGCACTGAACGGCTATCCCGAAGTCAACGCCGAAACTCGCCGCAAGATCATCGAGGCCGCACAGAAAACCGGCTATCGGCCTAATGCCGCAGCGCAACGTCTGGCCACCGGCAAGATGGGCTCCATCGGCCTTGTCATGCCTACCGGGCCGGAGCATCAGTCCGATGTGCATTTCGGCGAGTTTCTGAGCGGGCTTGGTGAGGCTTCCGCCCGCAATGGCTTTCACCTCGTCATCATGCCGACCGATCCTGCCAATGAACAGAATGCGCTGAGAGAGCTTGCAGCCAGCGGCGGCGTGGACGGCATCTATCTCGCCTATATGAAAAAGAGCGATCCCCGCATCGAGATGATGAAGAGCCTGTCGATCCCCTTCATGGTGCACGGGCGCTCATGGGGCGTGGAGACGGATTACCCTTTTCTCGATGTGGACAATGAGACCGCATTTCGTGATGCGACATCGCTTCTGTTGCAGCTTGGTCATCGCAACATCGCGCTTTTGAATGGTCCTGAAGGTTACGATTTCACCTTCCGTCGCCACCGCGGTGTACAGGCGGCCCTTGCCGAGCGTGGATATGCACTCAATCCTGAGAATGTCAGCCATGGTATTATGAATGACGAGGCTGGGTTTCTGACAATGGAGCAACTGCTGTCGCGCCCTGATCGCCCGACGGCGGTCATTTGTGCATCGACGGCGCTCGCGTTGGGTGCCGTCCGGTCGCTCAATCATAGAGGCCTGAAGCCGGGGCGGGACATTTCGCTCATTGCCCATGACGACGTGTTGCCGTTGCTGAAGCCCGTTAACTTTTCCGTACCACTGACGACGACACGGTCGTCCCTGCGGGCGGCGGGATCGCGTATTGCAGAACGACTGATCAATCAGATCAAGAGCGGTCAGCCGGACTGTCTTCAGGAATTGTGGAAAGCCGAGCTTGTGGTGCGCGGATCGACGGGCCCAGCGCAAGGCTGAGCGCGTCGTTGCGAAAAACCGATCAGAACTTCGGAGCGGGTTTGCCGGAAGCGTGATGCGCGGCGATGACGGTGTTTGCCATCAGCATAGCAATCGTCATGGGGCCGACACCGCCGGGAACAGGCGTGATGGCGGCGGCAACGGCGCTGGCCTCATCAAAGGCGACATCACCGACCAGACGGGACTTGCCCTCGCCCTTTTCCGGTGCGGGCACGCGGTTGATGCCGACATCGATGACAGTTGCGCCGGGCTTCACCCAATCGCCCTTGACCATCTGCGGACGACCGACGGCAGCAACGAGGATATCGGCATTGCGGCAAACCGCAGCGAGATCCTTGGTGCGCGAATGTGCCATGGTGACTGTCGCATTCGCATTCAGCAGCAGTTGTCCCATCGGCTTGCCGAACAGGTTGGAGCGACCGATGACGACGGCATTGAGGCCGGAGAGGTCTTCACCGTGAATGCTGCGAACCAGCAGCATGGAGCCAGCGGGCGTGCAGGAAATCATGCCTGTTTCGAGATCGCCCGCCGCCAGCTTTCCGGCATTGACGAAACTCAGACCGTCCACATCCTTTTCCGGCAGAATGGACTGGATGACGGGAGCGGAGTCCAGATGTTTCGGCAATGGCAACTGCACCAGAATACCATGGATGGAGGCGTCGGCGTTCAATGTCGCGACCAAAGCTTCCAGATTGGCCTGTGTGGTTTCTTCGGGCAGCGTATGCTGAACCGACTTGAAACCGCATTCCTTGGCCATTTTGCTCTTGGAATTGACATAGGCGTGACTGGCCGGGTCATCGCCCACGATCACCACTGCAAGTCCGGTTTTGACACCCGTCTGCTGTTCCAGACCTGCCGCCGCTTCGCGCACGGTCTCGATGACAGATGCCGCCTTTGCCTTGCCGTCAATGACCACTACCATATGCCTGCCTCCTAGGAACGAGATAGCTATCTAGCTAGCGCCCTAATGCTGTGCGGCACGGTGGATTGCAAGAAAAATCGGCGGGTCAGGCGCGTTTGCGTTCGCGTTCTTCCTGGATATTCTGCTCGAACAGACGCGCCCTCAACATGGCCAGTTCCTGGCGCAGAGCCCGCAACTCCTCGGTTTCCGCATGGGCATGCTCCGCCTGACCGGCCAGCGCCGCCGCCAAGAGTGGCGGGAGCTTGAAGGTCGGCTTTCTTGTTGTCGCCGCCTGCTCAAGAGAAACGGCATTGCGCATCAGAACCTGACGGACACGCTCATCGAGCAGAATGTCGTTGGCGGGTTCATCGTAGGGCGTTTCGATTTCCTGCACATATTCTTCGGCAATCAAAGACGCGATTTCCGCAGCCTCGGCTTCGGCCAGTGCCGCGCTGGCAACCGGTTGCGGTTTGACGTCGACATTCACCAGATCATCGAAGATCGCAGGCGCTATCTCGATAGTGTCGGCAAGCTCCGTCTCTGCCGCAGCCGCCTCGACGACGACCTCGGTTTGCGGAGCCTCGGACAGTTCGACCTGCTCCACGTCATCTTCCTTCCGCTTGAAGCTCAAGACGAAGAGAGACAGCAACAGCCCGGCAGCGCCACCGGCAAGGGCCATGGCATTGGCGGTGAAGCTGTCATAATTGGCGACACCCGGCTCCGCTGGCGTTGCAAGAGCGGCGCTGACACGCGGCGCGCTGGAGAAGGTGCCAGCGGCATCGCTGGAAATGATGTAGTCGCTACGCGCCTTTTCAAGCGCTTTTTCCAGCCGGTCCAGATCGGCGGGCGCATCGCCCAGAGCCTGCAAGTTTTCGTCCAGTTTGGCACGCGTGCCTGCGTGGGTTTCCAGCGCGGCCGTGATAGTTGCATGCTCCTGCTTCAAGGCTTCCAGCACGCGGCGCAGCGCAGGCATGGCGGTTGCGCGGGCGGCATCAACCGTCGTCTGCGCAGCAATGGTGCGGGGGTGTTTTGGCCCATGATCGACGCTGACTTCCGCCAGCGCCAGTTTCGCGGCGGTGTAAGTCTGGCGGATGGTTTCAAGCGGCGCGAAGGTATCTATCGCCGGCAGGTTTCTATTGAGGACATCCTCAACCTTCATGGATGAAGCGGAAGAAATGGCACCCGCCAGCTCTCCGTTCTTCGCGGTCAGTGCAGCCGTGGTCGCATCGTCTTCGCGAATTCTCTGCTGCAAACCCTGAATTCGGGAAACGGCGTCATTGCCATGGCGCATCTGGAAACCGGTCAGTGCCGCCTCGGCGCTGTCGAGCGCCACGCGTGCTGCTTCGACGGCCTGAAGCTCGGGATTACGCTGCTCCGAGCCAATGTCCCTGACGATACGGCTAGCGAAATATTCAGCAATTCGCTGCGATGCTTCCGGCGTTGCTGCTGTCACATCGATGCCGATTTCCGGGCTCGATGGTGCGGATGATATGGAAACGGCATTCTTCAACGCATCTTCGGTAGCACCGACCACGGCTTCGGCATCTTTACCGCCGCCAGCCAGCAAATCCAGGAGAACTGAAAAATGGCCCTGATCCGCAGCGCCGATCAAATCCTTGGGCTGAAGGTCGAGATCGGAGACGATGAGGCTGAGCGCGACGGGAGATAGGAGGCTCTCGCGCAGCTGCAAGGTCGTGCGCTGTATGCCAGCTGTGCCGGTGCGCGGGTTCGATACCTTGACGCTGGCGTAGGATGCAAAGCCCTTTAGGCCCGGCTCCAGCAGCACGCCCGGCAGGAAAATGCCGGATGCGGTCAATGAAAGAACGATACCGGCAGAGAGCAGATATCGCCGCCAGGAGGCTGCGCCAAGCCTTTCGCGAAGCGCACCCTGATTCGGCATAACACGTCTGTCGCTCTTAAAAACCATCGCAAACCCATAGGGTTACAGGGAATCTCGACCGTCGAGAATATGAACAAACCCTAAAGCGATAAGGCAAACAAAAGGTTAACAACGGTTAAAACTGTCATTTGCCGGTACGACGCCACGCTGGCGACCGAAAGCCCCCGCCCGCAAGTCCCGCGCAAGATTGTGAACCTAAACAAGCTTCAAGTTAAACACGGAGAATTGTCATGCAGCCGATTCAGCTTTTTTCGCTGGCATCCCGGCAGGCCGAATGGCTTTCTGTGCGTCAAGAAGTCGTCGCCAGCAACATCGCGAATGCCAACACACCAAAGTTCACCGCAAAGGACGTCGTTCCTTTCGAGTCCGAACTGCAATCTGTTGGCATGCAGATGGCCCGCACCAATGCGGCCCATATGGAGCTGGCAATGACTGGTGCTGGCAAGATCGGGCTGGAAACTGCTCCGCTTGCAAACGAAATCGGCATGCAGGAATCCGGCAATACCGTTTCTCTTTCAACCGAAATGGCCAAAACGGGCGAGATCAAGCGTCAGTACGAACTGAATACGCAACTCGTCCGCTCCTTCCACAACATGATGTTGACCGCGGTGGGCAAGTAACATGGACTCTCTATCGTCTTCATTGAAGATTGCAGGCAGCGGGATGGAAGCTCAGGCAACACGCCTGCGCATCGTCTCGGAAAACATAGCCAACTCCCGAACCACGGGCGATACGCCCGGTGCCGATCCATACCGGCGCAAGACCATTACCTTCGCAACGGAGCTTGATCGCGCCAGCCAGACGAACCTCGTTGAGGTGAAGAAGCTGGGTGTCGACCGTTCCGATTTCACTGAGGAATACGACCCCGACAGCCCGGCCGCCGACGAAAAAGGCATGGTCAAGCTGCCCAACGTGAACATGCTGATTGAAATGGCCGACCTTCGCGAAGCCAACCGCAGCTATGAAGCCAATTTGCAGGTCATCAAGCAGACGCGCGACCTGATCACCTCAACCATCGACTTATTGAAGGGTCAGTGATGATCGACGCCATTAGCAGCCTGAAATCGCTGACCAGCAAATCTGCCACAGACGGTGTGAGCGAGATCACATCGGGCATTTCCTCACTGGCAGGAAACGCCATTTCCACCGCAGCAAACGTAGCGACCTCAGTCACCGGCCCAAGCTTTGCCAGTGTTCTGGGCGGCGTAGCATCGGATGCGGTGCAATCGCTGAAGCAGGGTGAAGCGATGTCCTTTGCCGGTATTCAGGGCAAGGCCAACACGCGTGAAGTGGTCGATGCCGTCATGCAGGCCGACCAGACACTCAAGACCGCCGTGGCTCTGCGCGACAAGATCGTCTCGGCCTATCTCGATATCGTGAAAATGCAGATCTGACGCTTAAGGACATAAAAAATGAGAGCACTAGCCATTGCAGCGACGGGCATGGATGCCCAGCAGACGAACCTTGAGGTCATCGCGAACAACATCGCGAACATCAACACGACGGCGTTCAAGCGCGGCCGCGCCGAGTTTACCGACCTTCTGTACCAGACAGAGCGTGCACAGGGCGTGATGAACCGCGCCAACCAGTCCGTGGTTCCAGAAGGTGCCAATATCGGTCTCGGTGTACAGACCTCTGCCGTGCGCAAGCTGCACATTCAGGGCGAAATCAGCCAGACGGGTAACACTCTCGATGTCGCCATCGTCGGAAAGGGCTGGCTGCAGGTGCAGGGTCCGGACAACAACACGCTCTATACGCGTGCGGGTGCGTTGAACCTTGATTCCACTGGCCGTCTGGTAACCGTGGATGGCCTGCCGGTTCTGCCAGCCATTACGGTTCCTACCGACGCCACGGAAACCACGATCAGCCAGGATGGTATCGTTTCGGTGCGTATCGGAACTGCCAATACACTGACCGAACTCGGCCAGTTGCAGATGAGCAACTTTGCCAACGAAGCCGGTTTGAAGCCATTGGGCGACAACCTGTTCCAGCAGACGGAAGCCTCCGGTAACGCGGTTGATGCCACGCCTCAGTCCGTTGGCTTCGGGTACATCAAACAATACTATCTAGAAAGTTCCAACGTCGATTCCGTGAAGGAAATCACCGACCTGATTTCGGCGCAGCGTGCTTATGAAATGAACTCGAAGGTCATCACCACAGCCGACGAAATGGCGACGATCGTCAGTCAGAATCTGAAGTAAACGAAGGTAGGGTAACATGAAGTTTCGCCCGAAAAACGTGCCTGGCAGTCTCTGCAAAATGGCGCTTGCGGTCATGGTCAGCCTGGTGGTGTTCGCACCCCAGGCCGCTCTTTCGCAGCAAAAACACGCCGTTGTTCCAACTGGCACTATTTTCGCCGGCGACATCATCACCCGCGACCGCGTGACGGAAGTTCTCGTCACCAACCCCAACCTTGCCCCCGGCTATGTCGATAATCTGCAAATCGTGCTGGGCAAGGTTTCCAAGCGCACGCTGGTTGCTGGCCGTACCATTACGCCGAGCGATCTGCGCGATCCCTTTGCGGTTCAGCGCGGCACGACCATCAGGATCACCTACAGCACGGGTGGCATGAACCTTTCAGCCTCCGGCACGGCCATTGAAGATGGCATGGCGGGCGAAGTGGTGCGTGTTCGCAACCGCGACACCGGCGTGACAATCAGTGGAACCGCCAAGGAAGACGGAACCGTGGAGGTTTTTGAGAAATGAGTTTTCGTCAGGGCCTGATTGCTGCCACCATGATTGTCGCCACGCTTTTCGTGACGACACCGGCAGCCTATTCCCAAGCCAATGCGCGCGTCAAAGACATTGCCTCCTTGCAGGCCGGGCGTGAAAACCAGTTGATCGGATACGGTCTCGTCGTCGGCCTTCAAGGGTCCGGCGACGGCATGCGTTCGTCGCCCTTCACCGAACAGTCTATGAAGGCGATGTTGCAGAACCTCGGCATTTCTATGCAGGGTAACCAGAGCGGCTCGAAGAATGTCGCCGCCGTCATGGTCACCGCCAACCTTCCGCCATTCGCGAGCCCCGGCAGCCGCCTTGACGTCAATGTCAGCTCTTTGGGCGATGCCTCGTCGCTGCGCGGCGGCACGCTGATCATGACCTCGATGTCCGGTGCCGACGGGCAGATTTATGCAGTGGCACAGGGTTCGGTCATCGTTTCCGGTTTCAATGCCGAAGGTCAGGCCGCACAGTTGACGCAGGGCGTAACCACCGCCGGACGCGTTCCAAGCGGCGCGATCATCGAGCGCGAATTGCCATCGCAGTTCAAGGACTCCGTCAATCTGGTCTTGCAACTACGCAACCCCGACTTCTCGACATCCACACGCATTGCCGATGCCATAAACAACTACGCGCGCACCTCGTTTGGCGAGCCGATTGCGGAAGCGCGCGACAGTCAGGTCGTCTTCATCCAGAAGCCGCGCACGGCGGACCTCACCCGTCTGATGGCCAGTATCGAAAATCTTGCTGTCGAAACGGACACGCCTGCCAAGGTCGTCATCAACGAACGCACCGGTACCATTGTCATCGGCGCTGATGTGCGCATTTCACAGGTTGCCGTTAGCTATGGCACGCTGACCGTTCAGGTCACGGAAACGCCGCAGGTGATCCAGCCTGCACCGTTCAGCCGTGGCCAGACCGCCGTCCAGCCGCAGACGGACATTTCCGTTATCGACAAGGGCGGGCCCGTCGCCATACTCGAAGGACCGAACCTGCGCTCACTGGTCGCCGGGCTGAACAATATCGGCGTAAAGCCCGATGGCATCATCTCCATTCTTCAGGGCATAAAGTCAGCCGGCGCGCTGCAAGCAGAACTGGTGTTGCAATGATGGCTAAGCTTACCGACCTCTTCACGCCCCGTCGCACGCTGATTGCCGTGTTCGTCATGGTTGCCGCCCTGCCTTCCGCAAGGGCGCAGGAGCAGTTGCGCGTGACATCCGGCGACACGAGTGGCCAGGAGATCCAGCAATATTGCACCAACATCATCGATCAGGCGCGCGACCAGCGCTACCTCATGCAGAAGCAGGAACTCGAAAATCTGCAACAGGATGTCGATAACCGCATCGCCGTCATGGAAGCACGAAAAGCCGAATATGAGGACTGGCTGAAGCGCCGCAATGATTTCATGCAGCAGGCCGAAGGCAACCTCGTCAACGTCTACAAGACGATGAAGGCAGATGCCGCCGCCCCACAGCTGGAGCAGGTCGATGCAGGTCTTGCCGCCGCCATCATCATGAAGCTGCCTCCCCGCCAGTCGGGCCTGATCCTTGCCGAAATGGACGCCAAGAAGGCTGCCATGGTCGCATCGATCATGTCCAGTGCTGCAGATAAAACCACATCAAGAGATCCGTCATGAACAAAGCGCTCATCCTTGTCCTGTCTGCCGCAAGTGTTCTGACTGGTTGCTCCAGCATCACACAAAACCAGACGCTGAAAGAAATCGGTAATGCCCCGGCCATGAGCCCGATCGGCAGCGGATTGCAGTTCAGCCAGGCGCCACAGCTGGCGTCCTACCCCAAGCAGCCATTGCGCTCGGCCAGCGGTTACTCGCTGTGGAGCGACAGCAAGGCCGCGCTCTTCAAGGACGCCCGTGCGCTCAACATCGGTGACATCCTGACGGTCAACATCCAGATCAATGACAAGGCAACCTTCGACAACGAGACGGACCGGACCAGAAAAAACAATCGTGACACCGGCTGGAAGGCCAATGCCGAAATTCTTGGCTGGAAGCCGCAGGCGGATTCGAGCATGAGCTTCGACAATACCAGCGAATCCAACGGCAAAGGCTCGATCAGCCGTGCCGAAAAATTGACGTTGCTGGTCGCCGCCGTCGTGACCGGCATTCTGGAAAATGGTAATCTGCTGATCAGCGGTTCGCAGGAGGTGCGCGTCAACCACGAGGTGCGTATTCTCAACGTAGCCGGCATCGTGCGTCCGCAGGACGTCAATTCCGAGAACACGATTTCTTATGAGAAGATTGCTGAAGCCCGTATTTCTTACGGCGGTCGCGGCCGCATCACCGAAATCCAGCAGCCGCCAGTGGGCCAGCAGGTCGTCGACCTGTTCTCCCCGATCTGACGGCGCATACAACGTAGCATAAACAGGCATTCGGCCCGCCGCATTCCGCACGGGCTGCTCTCCGGGACAGACGTTAGAAACGAATATGAGCCTTACGACCACCGAACCCGCTGCACCAAAAAAGCCGTCGATTGTCGTGACTGCGGGCGTTATCGCCGTGCTTTCGCTACTGGGGCTCGGCGGTGGATTTTTCGTCGGCAAGACCTTGCTTGTGCCGTCCGCACCCGCAGCCGCCACACCGCCAAGCCCGGCAGAACACGCGCCCGCAACGGCAGCGGCCGAAGGCGGACATGGTGCCGCACCGGCAGCAGGTGAGCATGGCGCCGCGGGGACAGGCCCCAGCCTGATCACGCTCGATCCGATCGTTACCAACCTCGGTTACCCCACCGACAACTGGATAAGGCTTGAATTGGCCCTGCAGTTTTCCGGTCCCGGCGACACGGCACTCGCCCAGGACTTGCATCAGGAAATGCTTGCCTATCTCAGAACCGTCTCTCTCCAGCAGCTTCAGGGCCCACGCGGCTTTCAATATCTTAGGGATGACCTAAGAGAAATCGTTGACCTCAGATCAAAAGGGCGCGTATCCAAGGTTCTCTTCAGAACCTTTGTGATCGAATGATTCGAAAAATCGCCCTTCTGCTTGTTCTAGCCCTCACCCCGGGGCTTGCATTTGCCCAACAGTCGCCAGCAGATTTGCTCAATCTGCCGCTGGACGGTTCTGCGGCTGCGTGGATCATTCGCACCTTCGGGCTGCTGACGGTTCTGTCCATCGCGCCCGGCATTCTGATCATGGTAACGAGCTTTCCTCGTTTCATCATCGCCTTCTCCATTCTGCGCTCCGGCATGGGTCTGGGCACCACGCCCTCCACCATGATCCTCACAAGTATGGCGATGTTCATGACCTTCTACGTCATGGCACCCACCTTCGAGCGCTCCTGGCAGGACGGCATTCAGCCGATGCTGCAAAACCAGATCACCGAGGCCCAAGCCGTGGAGCGTGCCGCAGAGCCGTTCCGCGCCTTCATGACGAACAATACCCGCCCAAAGGATCTCGCGCTTTTCGTGGATCTGGCGAATGAACGGGGCCAGGAAACGATGAACGGCAATGTGCCGCAATATCGCGTCCTCATCCCGGCCTTCATGCTGTCCGAAATCCGTCGTGGTTTTGAAATCGGCTTCCTCATCATCCTGCCGTTTCTGGTCATCGACATGGTTGTCGCGACCATCACCATGGCGATGGGCATGATGATGCTACCGCCCACCTCGATTTCGCTGCCGTTCAAGATTCTGTTCTTCGTGCTGATCGATGGCTGGAATCTGCTGGTCGGCTCGCTCGTCAGATCGTTCTCCTGATCCACTCGTCCTAACCGATGCTCATGGCTTATGCGTGGAGCGTTACCCAAATGAGGTGATTCCACTGCTGGCGGTCTAGATTGCCATCAAGAAGCTAGCGCCGAGCAGCGCGATGCACCCCTTGCGGCTCGCATGGAGGAGGCCACCCCTAGCTCCTACCCGAGCGTAAGTGACTTCACGTTATCGGGCTACCCCTCACCCCAGACACAGACGCAAAAGAAAACCGCCCGAACTGGCGTAAATGCAGTTCAGGCGGTTTTGGTATTATCAAGATGTCTTCGCTTCAGTGACCGGAACTTGCAGCAGGTGCTGGTTTTGGTGGCGGCGGGTCGGTGTTGACGACGATTTTCTGAGGCTTGCGATTGGGGTCTTTCGCTTCGATGTCTTCCTTGGAAATGAAATCCATCTGCTCGACCAGAACCTCTTTTACCAGCGGCTTCTCAAGGCGGGTGTTCAGACCATCCTTGATCTTCGCCTTGAAGGCCGCGACGTCGAATTTATCCGCGTCCTTGACGTTGACCAGCTTGTCGCCGACGAGCAGCGTATAAAGCTCGTCCGTCAGGAAGGCCGGAACCGGGACATGGACTTCTTTCAGCGCATCCTCATCCACTTGCAGGCTGGCGCGTACGAGGAAATATCCGGTGACCTTGCCATCTGCCACCACAGGCAGGGTCACGGTTTCACTTTGAACGAAATGCGGAGGCGGAGGCGCATCCGCCGCTTGATTTGCACCGTGATTTCCCAACGTCACGGCGGCATAGACGCCGCCGAGCGTGACGACGAGAATCCAGATGCCTGTCGCCAGCAGCTTGATCATTGCGCCCCGCTTGCAAACTGTTCCAGCGAATAGGTGCCGTCATCTTCGGCACGCTTTGCAGCATTCTTCAGAAGATCGACCACGGCCTTGACGGCATGCAGGTTGGCTTCGACACGACGCGTATTGATGGCGAGCTTAGCCTTGATGTCGAGAATCTGACGCTTGTGGTTTGTAGCGATCTGCGCGCCATCCACGTCGCGGAGCAACATGCTGAGCTCATACAGGCAACGGCTCTTATGGGCGTTCGAAAGCTTGAAATCGAAATCGGGGTCTTTGCCGATCCGCTGGTTTTCGTTGTCGATAACCGTTTCGAGGCGACCGAGAATGGCCTGTGTTCTGTAGTCGTTGTTTACAATTTCCATTGTCTCTCAGCGCTCCGCTTAACTATCAGTTTTCTTCGTATCGGCTACAGAAAAGGTGCGCCGCTGGAAGTCCGTCACCATGCTCAGGGCAAGGTTCTTGTCGTCTTCATTCATTTTTGTTGGGGCTTCGGCATTGCGTGCCTTTTGCAGCGCCTGCGAATAGACCTGCTCGGCAATGCCGATGCCGCCGCGCTTGGAAACGGCATCCGCCATCTGCTCGGCCATCATGCTTTTCCAGAAGTCGCCGGCAGAACCCTTGCCGTAAATCTCTTCGCTTTCCTTCGGCATCATGTTCTGGAGCATGGTCGACAGAACGCTGGCTTCGAACTTGCGATAGGTTTCGGGAATTTTTTCATCGCCTTTCGGCGGCTGGATACGCCCAAGCCCGGCCTTGCTGGCCGTCGTATCGATGCTGTTAATCGCCGATTCGAAGCCCGCATTGCTGGCTGTCAGCACTGATGCCTGGTGGGATGCGCTGATCGAGCGCAGTTTCTCTCGTGCTGCCGTAACCTGTATCGGGTCAGCTGCATTCACAACATCAAGCACAAGATCGCTTGGAGGAGAAATGGCCACGTCGTCATCCTTTCCGGTTTCATCGGATGACGATAGCGGCTTAACCTTGCTGGAGGCTGGTGTCTTTCAGGGCCATGTGCAGATCGATCAGCTCGTAGATGCTGTTGTCTTCACGTTCGCGCTGCTCGTCTTGGCGGGCGGCATCACGCTTTTCCTCGAGACGTTCGCCCTTTTTCGTCTCTTTGAGAACCTGCTGCTCCTGCGCCTTCTCGATGGCTTCCAGACGCACATCACGGCTCTTCAGCCTGTCATGCCTCACGGCATAATGCTTGAGCATCTGCTGATGCAGCGGATCGAGCGAATTGAGATAGCCGCTGAGTGTCTCGATCTTTTCCGAGAGCTCGTTGCGCTCACGCGTCGTGATCGCCAGCTCATTCTCGGCCATCTGCTGGATGTGTCCCTGGACCTTCACCAGCCTGCTGAGCTTCTTGGATTTGTGCGGGTCCATCGTCTACCTCACATATTCGCAAAAACGCGGAAGAACCCGTTTGCAAACTGGTTTACCAGCGCCGCTATGCCGAAATAAAGCAGCAGCAGACCTCCGCCCAGCGCATAGGGTGTCGAGATGAAGTAGACCGGAATCTGCGGCGCGAGCTTGTTGATAAGGCCGACCGCGACGTTGAACAAAAATCCGAACAGGATGAAAGGGCTGGCCACGCGAAGCGCGATGTTCATCGACGCGACGAGAGTATCGGTCAGCGATATCAGCATGCGCTGCACGCTCATCGCCCCACCCAGCGGAATGGATGCGTAGGAATCCACGATGGCGCGAAAGATCACATGGTGGAAATCGAGAATGAACAACAGCAGCAGAACGCCATAGGACAGCATGCTGGACAGCTGGCTTTCCGATGTGTCTTCCAGCACGTCCTGACCGGGCGGGCCGTTAAACGAAATGGCCATGCCGATGGCGGTTGCCGCAAATTGCATGCCCAGCACGTAAAGATGAGCAATCATTCCGAATGTCGCGCCGATGAGCGATTCGAAGAAGATGTATTTCAGAAAGGTGATCGTATCGGTTTGCGCCAAAGGATAGATCGTGTCCCACAATAACGGCAAAATGGCCATAGAGAGGGCCAAGGCAGTCAGCAACCGAATCTGCATGGGAAGGCGTGCCGAGGAAAATCCTGGCATCACCATCAAACAGGCACCAATCCGGCAAAATGCCAGAAAGAGCGCCATTATCGTTCCCTGCGGGTCTGGGATCATGAGATCGAGCCGAGTATCTTTATTTCTGTGCCCTTGGCCAATTCGACATGTGAGAGCACCGGCAACGTGCTGAAGAGTCGTTCCGTAATCATCCGCACATATGAGCGGGTTTCGGGCAAAGTCACAAGCACGAAAGGTAGTCCGACATCCATGTATTCACGGATTACTTTGCTCGCCTCGTTGCTGAACTCTTCCACCTGACGCGGATCGATATCGAATTCGATCACTTCGCCCTTCGGATCGCGCTTGATGGCCTGCTGGAAGACGACGTCCCATTTCGTACCCAGTCTCAAGACGCGCAGCACACCATTGTCGGAAAGATCGCCGCAAATCTGCTGCGCCATGCGGATGCGGACGTGTTCGACGATCTGTTCCGTTCTGCGAAGATGCGGGGCAAGTTCCGCCACGGCTTCGAGAATGAGGTGCAGGTTACGAATGGATACGCGTTCTGCCAGCAACAGCTTCAAGATGGCCTGAAGGCCGGAATAGGACATGTGCGACGAGCAAATCTCATCCGCCAGCTTTTTGTATTCCGGGTCCAAACGCTCGATGAGAACCTTGACGTCCTTATAGGACAGCAGCATCGGCAGATTGTTGCGGATGACTTCGCTGACATGGGTCAGCAGCGCCGAGATGTTATCGATCGGGTGGAAGCCTTCGCGTCTGAGGTCGTCCACGAAGTTTTCCAGAACCGACACGGCTGGCATGCCGAAGGCTGGTTCGCGAACATCGTCGCCCGGAACCGAAGGTCTGCGGCCCTTGCCGGTGATGACGAGAACTTCGCCGACGCGAAGCGTGCTGGCCGCAACCGTCGTGCCGTGAATTCGGATCTGGTAGGATTTGTCGGGAATGGCGATGTCGTCCGTGACCTTGATCTCGGGTACGACGAAACCGTATTGCGACGCAAACTTCTTGCGCATTTTTCCGACGCGGAAGCCGAGTTCCTGATGCGCACCCAAGAGCCTTGGCGAAACCTGCTTGCCAAGGGCAAGTTCGATTTCCGTCGTGCGCAGCGAGTTCTTGACGGTATCCTTTTCGGCATCGTTGGCTTTGGTGGTCTGCTGTTCTTCGGCAACACGCTCCGCAGCCTGATCCCGTGCGAGCTGGCGTGGAATGAACCATGCGCCAGAAGCGAGCATTCCACCCAAAAACACAAACGGGAGAAAGGGTAAGCCTGGAATGAGCGCAAGAACGAACATGAGTCCCGCCGCAACACCCAGCGCTTTGGGATATCCGCTGAGCTGGTTAATGACCGCCTTATCGGTGGAACCCTGCGCGCCACCACGGGTAATGATCAGACCTGCAGCCAGCGAGACGATCAGCGCTGGCACCTGAGAAACGATACCGTCGCCAACGGACAGTTTCACGAAAACGTCCGCGGCTTCGCCAATCGGCATACCGTGACGGAAAACGCCGATGATGATGCCGCCGCAAATGTTGATGGCGGTGATCAGCAGGCCGGCAACTGCATCACCGCGCACGAACTTGGACGCACCGTCCATGGCGCCGTAAAAGGCGCTTTCTTCTTCCAGCTCACGACGCCTCAGCTGGGCTTCTTTTTCATTGATGATACCAGCCGAGAGGTCGGCATCAATCGACATCTGTTTGCCGGGAATAGCATCGAGGGTAAAGCGGGCGCCGACTTCCGCGATACGCGTCGCGCCCTTGGTGATGACGATGAAGTTCACCACGATCAGGATGAGGAAGACGATCAAACCGATGACAAAATCGCCCGACATCACGAGGCTTGAGAAGCCTGCGATCACACCACCGGCCGCATCGTGACCCTGGTTACCGTGCGAAAGGATGACGCGTGTCGTGGCAATGTTCAATGCCAGACGAATCATCGTTGAAATCAGGAGGATAGTCGGGAAGGACGAGAAATCCAGCGGGCGCTGAATCCAAAGTGATACCATCAAAATAAGGACGGAAAACGCAATCGAAAATGCCAGCCCCATGTCGATCAGAAAAACCGGGATGGGCAGGAAGAGAATGCAGAGAATGCACACGATGCCCACTGCAAACCCGATATCGCGGCCGCGCGCCGCGACCTTCGGAAGGGGCAATATGCTCGGAGGCGTAGCCATTCTAACTCCATCTCTTCATGAGAAACTGTAGAAGCGTCCCGACTTTCCCATCATGAAAAAGCCTTGCCGACCGCCAAGACGGAGATCGACGCCCGAGCTTTATTGGATCAAGCTTGCGCGAGAGTGGAAGAATTGACGACCTTCGTTATTGCGACGGCCAGCTGTTGCCCCGTAATATTTAGGCTTTGGTTCAGACTATTTTTGTAATATGTTAGCGAGGTTATTCGCGCGATGATGGCGTGCACGCTGGCCATGACCAAGGTCAAACTCTGCAAGGCTACCTTATGGCGACGATTTCTACCTATACGAGCTACCTCAGTGTCAACCGCGACATCAACTCTTCCCTGTCAAAGGTGGCGAGCCAGTCCTCGGTTGCGCGAGATACGGAGTATTACAAGGAAAAAATCGGTCAGGTCACTTCCGTCGATGAGTTTCTCGGCGATTACCGTCTCTATTCCTACGCGATGAAGGCCTATGGCCTGGAAGATATGACCTATGGTAAAGCCTTCATGCGCAAGGTGCTGGAAAGCGACCTGACGGATAGCTCGAGTTTCGCCAATTCGCTGACCGACAAGCGCTACCTGCAGTTTGCCGAAGCCTTCAACTTTACCGGAGATGCGAAAACTGCACAGAATTCCGTGCAGGCAAGCACGCTTACCGATGCCTACAAGGCGTCCTTCACCGCCGAAGAAAAATCGCTGAAAGACGAATCCACCTATTTTGCGGCGCAGATCGGGAAGGTCACCAATGTTGATAGTCTCATCAACAATGACCGCCTTCGCACCTATATGCTGGATGCCGTCGGCCTCGATTCCACCTATACGTCCAAGAGCTATCTCAAGCAGGTTCTGACGAGCGATCTCGATGACCCGGACAGTGTTGCCAACAAGGCGAAAAACCCTGCCTGGAAGCAGCTGACGGAAGCGTTCAATTTCAAGGCCGATGGCACCATCGACGGCTTGGTGCAGAGCGCCGATCAGACCGAAGACCTGAAGCTAAACTATATCTTCAACAAATCGACCTTTCCTTCCGACCTGTTGGCCGATGCCAATGATCGCTATTTCGAAAAGAACGTCGCCAAGGCCACGACCGCCACGGAAGTCGTGGCCGACAAGAGAATGCTGGATTACGTCAAAACCGCATTCGGCCTAAGCACGGGCATCATGGCCAGCAGCGTTGCCAGCCTGATGTCCAACGAGACATTTGCGACGACTTACGGCAACACAGCGCTTCTGGACTATTTCAATTTCGAGAATGATGGCACGCTGGCGGACGGCAACACGCCCCAGACAGCCACTCAGACGACAGATATGGCCAAGCTCTATGAGAAGGCCTTTCAGAAAAACCAGGCGACATCCGTCGATGAGGCCGTCACCAACTACCAAACACGGATCGCCGGGGTCGAAAGCCTGGATGATTTCCTCGTCTCCAATAAAAAGGACGACGACAAGAAGAACGACAGTGTCACTGAAATCTGGGACGTGGCGCTAAGAGCTTTCGGCATCGACCCGGATGAGGTCAGCCAATCGGAATTGAAACGCATTCTTTCGAGCGATACGAACGACAAGAAAAGCTATGTCAATTCGCTCAAGGATGACCGTTTCGTCGAGCTCAACAAAGCCTTCAACTTTACCACTGATGGGAAGGTGGAGGCGCCGCTCCTGGCCCAATCGGAAAGCGTGTCCGACAAATACGCATCTGAGTATGAGAAGAATAAAGTCAGAGGACTGAGCGGTAAGACCAAGCAAGACGCTATAGATAAATCCGACAAGGAAACGGAATATTACAAGGAACAGATGAAGACCGTCACTTCGGTGAAGGATTTGCTGTCCGATAGTCGCGTGACCAACTACATTCTCGAAGCCAATGGCATCGATCCGAAAAGCGTCACCTCCAGCGACCTCAAGAAAATGTTCGAGTCCGACCTTACGGACCCCAAGAGCTATGTGAACACGCTCGACGACAACAGGTTTACCGAGATCGTCGCATCCTTCAACTTTGACACCGAGGGCAATCTGACTGCCGATGCCGTGCAAGGCGGGCAACAGCGTGGCTCTATTCTGGAAACGACCAACCAGTATGTGCGCCAAACCCTGGAAGAGCAGCAGGGCGATACCAGCGAAGGCGTCCGCCTTGCCTTGTATTTCGAACGTGTCGCCCCGACCATCTCGAGCGCCTACGGCATCTTGAGCGATGACGCCATATTCAAGTTCTTCAAGACCGCCTACAGCATGCCTGATTCCATAGCCAATATGGATGTGGAAAAACAGGCGGAGATGGTCACGAAATACATCGACGTCACACAGCTCCAGGACACCGATTACGTCAGCAAGCTCATCAAGCGTTTTACGGCACTGTACGATACGCAAAACAGCACAAGCTCCTCAAGCTTGTCGATCCTGAGCGGCGGTTCGACTTCCATCAGCGCCGACACGCTTTTGGCGGTCGCACAATTGAAGGCTGGATAAGGCGTTCGGACAAACTGCCAATAGAAAAAGGCCCGAAATCGAAGCGATTTGCGGGCCTTTTGTTTGGAATTATTTCAGCGCTGTTCAGTAATCGCCATCACCGGGGCGTCTTGTGTCACCCTCTTCGGCATTGCTCTCATCCTCGGCAACGGGGATTGCGTAAGAGCCTTTCAGCCAGCGCGAGAGATCCGCAGAGCGGCAACGATCCGAGCAGAACGGATAATCTTCGCGCGTGGATGGTCTTTTGCACTCAGGGCAAGGCTGGGTCTTGCGCAGGGGAGTGACACTGGATTTGTTCGATGCATCTGTCATTGGGATCAACCTTCCTGCCAGGCGGACGCCACCTCGAACCCTTCACCGGCCAGAAGTGACACCGTTTCATAAAGCGGCAAGCCGACGACATTCGTATAGGAACCGGTCAGCTTCTGTACGAAGCAACCGGCAATGCCCTGAATGCCATAAGCACCCGCTTTTCCGCGCCATTGTCCGGACGCGATGTAGCTATCGATTTCGTGTTCCGAAAGACGCTTGAAGCGAACTTTGGTTTCAACGACCTTCTGGCGCACTTTTCCACCGGGTGTAACAAGGCAGATGCCCGTATAGACCCAGTGGCTGCGGCCTGAGAGTAGGTGCAATGCGGCAGACGCTTCTTCGATATATTCCGCCTTGCCGACGATACGGCGGCCAACGGCCACGACCGTATCGGAACCCAGGACATAGGCTCCCTTCCAGGCAAGCTCACCCTTCACAGCCTTATGGGCCGCCTCTGCCTTCTGCAAAGACAGGCGGCGGCACAGCGTGCGCGGATGCTCCAGCCGGGCTGGCGTCTCGTCGATATCCATCGGCATAAGCCGTGCGGGCTCGATGCCAACCTGATTCAACAGTTCAAGACGGCGTGGCGACCCGGAAGCCAGAATCAGCTTTTGTTTTGCGTCTGTCATGCTCTGCCAGTCGTCCGATCTGCCGGGCGATTACTTGAAACGATAGGTGATGCGACCCTTGGTCAGGTCGTAAGGCGTCATTTCGACAAGCACCTTGTCGCCCGCCAGAACGCGGATACGGTTCTTACGCATGCGGCCGGCAGTGTGTGCGATGATTTCGTGTTCGTTTTCCAGCTTCACGCGGAAAGTCGCGTTCGGCAAAAGTTCGGTAACGACGCCCGGAAACTCGAGGACTTCTTCTTTTGTCATATAGGGTTTTTCTTCCTGTTGATAATGCCGGACTGAACAGTCCGGGAAAATTGCGCGGAAACTACACAATCGCCGCACATTTGTGAACCTAAATTGTCAATCGTTTTAAAGTGTCTCGGAAAACGGCCTTGCCCGTTGCGGCAGGCGTTCCGAAATCAGCTTCGTCAGGTGTTCACGCACCTCACGATAGGCTTCGAGAATATGCTCTCTCGTGCCCGTCGCCACCGTTGGATCCATCGTTGGCCAGTAGACGACGTCGAGCGCATTGGACCGTGTCAGTTCAAGGGCGGCATGATGCGCCTCGGGTGTGAGGGTGATGATGAGATCGAAGAAGTCGTCTTCTATCTCTTCCAGCGTTCTCGGCTTGTGTTTTCCAAGTGTCAGTCCCGCCTCGTCCAGCACGGCATCCACGAAAGGATCACGCTCGCCTGCACGCACACCTGCCGACTGAATATAGATACCGGAAGCGACGAGTTGTTTGGCAATGACTTCCGCCATGGGTGAGCGGATGGAATTCATGCCACACATGAACAATATGGCGCGCGGTGCCTTTTCTTTCAAGTCGACAACCGCCGGGTCCTGCATGTCTAACCCCGCCAATACAGCACACAGACAAGGGTAAACAGCCGCCGCGCCGTATCGAAATCCACCTTTATCTTGCCGGACAACCGGTCCATCAGCGTTTGCGAACCATCATTGTGGATGCCGCGCCTGCCCATGTCGATGGCTTCGATCTGGCTTGGCGTCGAGGAGCGGATCGCCTCATAATAGCTTTCGCAGATCAGGAAGTAATCCTTGATGATGCGGCGAAACGGCGTCAGCGACAGGATGTGGGTTGCTACAGCCTCGTCGCCCTCGGTCTTGATCGTGAAGACCAGCTTGGTCTCGACCAGCGAGATATTGAGCTTGTAAGGCCCACCGGCATGGCCAACCGGCTCAAAACTGTTTTCTTCGATAAGGTCGAAAATGGCAACGGCGCGTTCGTGCTCCACGTCAGGCGTGGACCGGCCGATGCTCTCGTCCAGAACCACATCGCAAAGCCTGAAGACGTCTGGCCCCATCCCTCACCCTTCCAGATTGAGACGAATGGCGACGGAACGCGCATGCGCATCCAGCCCTTCGGAATGGGCAAGCGTGATCGCAGCCGGCGCCAGCTGGCGCAATTGCTCCGGCCCGAGCCGCAGGATCGAGGTGCGCTTGACGAAATCCAGAACGGAAAGACCCGACGAGAAACGCGCCGAGCGCGCCGTTGGCAGAACGTGGTTGGAGCCGCCGACATAATCACCGATTACTTCAGGCGTATGGCGACCGACGAAAATCGCCCCCGCATTGCGAACGCCTGCCATCAGCGCATCGGGATTATCGACAGCCAGTTCCAGATGTTCGGCTGCGATGCGATTGGCAAGCGGGATGGATGCTGCGAGATCATCGACCAAAATAATCGCGCCGAAGTCGCGCCAGCTGGCTGTTGCCGTCTGTGAGCGGGACAGCAGCTTCAGCTGCCGTTCCACGGCCTCTTCCACCGCTTTGCCGAGTTCAGCATCATCGGTGATCAGGATGGATTGGGCACCCTCGTCATGCTCGGCCTGCGCCAGAAGGTCTGCCGCCAGCCATTCGGGATTGTTGTTCTTGTCCGCAATAACAAGCACTTCCGATGGCCCGGCAATCATGTCGATGCCGACGGTTCCAAAGACATGGCGCTTGGCCGCTGCCACAAACGCATTGCCCGGGCCGACGATCTTGGCAACAGGCGCAATGGTCTGCGTGCCATAGGCCAGTGCAGCCACAGCCTGTGCACCGCCGATGCGGTAGATTTCTTCGACGCCCGCAATCCGCGCTGCCGCAAGCACCGCCGGGTTGATGGTGCCACCATTGGCCGGAACGACCATGACGATACGCTCGACACCCGCCACCTTGGCCGGAACAGCATTCATCAGCACCGAGCTAGGATAACTTGCGGTACCGCCGGGAACATAAAGACCGACCGCCTCGATGGCCGTCCAGCGAGAGCCGAGACCAACGCCGATATCGTCTTCGTAGATGTCGTCCTTCGGCATCTGCCGGGCGTGGTGCTTTTCAATGCGTTTGGCTGCGAGCTTCAGCGCATCCAGAACGGCGGCATCGCCCTGCTCAATCGCCGCATCGATTTCTTCCGCGGTTACGCGCATGGAGGTTTTGGAGAAATCCAGCTTGTCGAACTTCAGAGAATAATGAGCCAGCGCCTCATCGCCACGTTTACGGACATCATCGATGATGTCGCGAACAACGATATTGACGTCTTCGGATACTTCTCTCTTTGTCGTCAGGAATGCTGCAAACGCCTGTTCAAAATCAGCAGACCCCTGCTCCAGCCAGATTGCCACGTCACTTACCCTCTTGAGGCCCCGTCCGCTGACGGAGCGAAATGCTATGCCTGCACGTTTTGGCGTGCGCTATAAGGGTATGTGGCATAAATTAAAACAGGCGGGCAAGGCAATTCCCTGTCCGCCCGTCCGTCTTTATAAGATCAGTCTTCCGGGTGGTGCGGTTTGGATGCCGTTTCCCAACCGCCGCTGACATCAGTCAGTTGCGCTTCGATACATTCGACATCAAGCGCAATGGCACCGCCGCCGGACAGGACCAGTTCCACCGTTCCCTCCGGGCCCTCACCGTTTTGCGTGAAGCGAACGGCAAGCAGGGACAGAACCTGCTCCTTGTTATCGCGGCTAAAGCCGTGCGACCGGGCGTTGCCGACGCGCTTAAGCGCAAATACGCTGCGGCATCTCTCGGGTGACTGGCCCTTCTTGCTGCCGTGTTCCCAGACGAAGCGGTTGGCAGACAGCAGGAACTGACCGGACTTGTGATCGAAGGACGCGTCTTTCAGTTTGAAGACGCTATCCTGCATATGGGTTGAAATGACGGAGAGATCTTCTCCGTCAAGCGCCATCAATTTAAGGCCGCTCATCGTGTCTATGTCCTCATTTCGCGGACGAGGCCGCTTATTCCAATCGATGACTTGGAGATAGGCAGTCGAAGCCCGCTCTACAACCGGCGAGCTCAGAGTCCGCCTGAAAACTTCGGACGGGTCGATCCGGCGAGTTTCCAAACGGACTCCTAGATGAGCGATATGTATTAGTCGCTGACGCGCTCGACCTGCGCACCGCAACGGTTGAGCTTTTCCTCCAGACGCTCAAAGCCGCGATCGAGGTGGTAGACGCGCGAAACCATGGTCTCACCTTCCGCCACAAGACCGGCAATGACCAGCGACACGGAGGCGCGCAGATCCGTTGCCATGACCGGCGCACCCTTGAGGCGCGACACGCCTTCGATACGAGCCATCTGTCCGGAAAGCGAAATCTTGGCTCCGAGACGCGCCAGTTCCTGAACGTGCATGAAGCGGTTTTCGAAGATCGTTTCGGTGATGTGCGACACACCCTGTGCCCGCGTCATCAGTGCCATGAACTGCGCCTGAAGGTCCGTCGGGAAGCCGGGGAATGGTTCGGTCACGACATCCACGGGGTGAATGCCATTGCCATTGCGCACGACACGCAGGCCGGTCTCGGTTTCGGTGATGGTGGCACCGGCAAGCTTCAGCGTCTCCAGCGCGTTGTCCAGGAGCGAAGCGTTCGTGCCTTCCAGCAGCACATCGCCACCCGTCATGGCGACGGCCATGGCATAGGTGCCGGTTTCGATACGGTCAGGCAGAACGCGATGGCGTGCGCCAGACAGGGAGGTTACGCCTTCGATGGTGATGGTGGAGGTGCCAGCACCTTCGATCTTGGCGCCCATAGCGGTCAGGCACTGGGCGAGGTCAACCACTTCAGGCTCGCGCGCTGCATTGTGAATGACCGTCGTGCCGCGTGCCAGCGATGCTGCCATCAGCATGACATGCGTTGCACCAACCGAGACTTTCGGGAAGGTGTAAGTCGCACCGATCAGGCCACCGGATGGCGCGGTCGCGTTGATGTAACCGCCGTCGATTTCCATGTTGGCGCCGAGCGCCTCCAGACCCTCGATGAAGAGATCGACCGGTCGCGTGCCGATGGCGCAACCGCCCGGCAGCGAAACGCGAGCCTGGCCGTTACGGGCCAGAAGCGGACCGATGACCCAGAAGCTTGCGCGCATCTTGGAGACCAGTTCGTAAGGTGCGGTGGTATCGACGATGGTGCGGCAGGTGAAATGCACCGTGCGGGAATAGCCTTCGCCCTGGCTTTCGCGGCGACCATTGACGGAGATATCGACGCCATGGTTGCCAAGGATACGGATCAGCTGCTCGACGTCTGCCAGATGCGGCACGTTTTCCAGTGTCAGCGTATCGCTGGTCAGCAGCGACGCGATCATCAACGGCAAAGCCGCGTTCTTTGCGCCCGAAATGGGAATGATACCGTTGAGTTCGTTACCGCCGGTTATTCTGATGCGATCCATACGTCCCTACGGGCTTTGCGCCCGCCTTTCCTGATGCCGTGCGAAGCACTGCCTGTTCGGCTTTTACGGTCGGTGATGACCGTCAAAATCGCCGAAAAAACAATCTTGCCGCATAATCCGTTAAATTATGCAGTAGATGAAACGCCGCGCTATTTCAATTTTCCGCTGAATGTTTCTTGTCAGCACGATTCGTCCGTTTTTGCGGCAGGCAAACCGATTGTTTCGTCCGCCTCACCGGCACGTCGCGCACGGGCCTGCTGCTTGCGCCGGGCAAGATTCTCGCGCAGCTTTTTGGCCGCCCGCGCCTTGCGCTCGGCCTCCTGCCGTTTGGCCCTGTCGCCCGGGCCGCTCTGGCCGGAAGCAGAGGCCGCTTTATCCGCTAAATTATCGTGATGATCGTCCATGCGCGCAGCAATAGCCGAATTTCGGCCTTTTCAACAGCCCCCGCCGATTTTTGCACCGTGTAATGACGAAGTCTGAATTTGCGGCTTGCGCTCATCAAAAACCTATGGCAATAGGCGCCCACTTGATGTCGAGCAGATGCTTCGGCACCGGATGCTGCGGTAGCTCAGTGGTAGAGCACTCCCTTGGTAAGGGAGAGGTCGAGAGTTCAATCCTCTTTCGCAGCACCATTTTTCCCAATATAAAACAATGCTTTAGCAAATTGCGGCTTAGCGTTTGCCGTCGCTTGCGTACGGAACAAAGCATGAAAATGCACACGAAAACGCTCGCTTTCGTACAAAATCTGTACAGCTTTTTTTGGCTGTGGATAAAGAAAAACCCCGCCGTGGTTAGTGGCGGGGTTTTGGTGTTTAGGCGAAGCTCACGTACATGAGGCCATCGCCCTTGTATCTTGTCGGTTCAGCACGAGGCTGCAATGTTCCGTCCTTTAGAATTCCGATTGAAGGCCTTCCAAGATACGCGGTTCCGATTCGCATAACGAACCCACCTGACGCTCTGCACTCTTGCTCTTTCTCAGCGTCCAACTCTAGCCAAGGGTTATACTCGCCGTCGTGGTCGACTGTTCCATCGGCGTTCCTGATCATCATGCCGCCACCTTCATGCCTGCACAATACCGGTCAATGCTGGCATGCAGGTCTTTGATATCCCCGACATTCACCAAAGCCATATCAGCCTCCCCGCACCCCGCCTCGCTCTCATGCGCCCCAGCAATCCCGCCCCGCCCGACAATCTTCCACACGACGCCTCCGAGCTTCCGCACCTCGTCGGCTTCGTTCGGGAATCGGCAGTCATCAACGACAACGCGACCGCCTGCGGCGATGATGAGATTTACCCGCCGTACCCAAAGATCAATCCAAAAAGACGGCCCGATGCATGCGCGACCCCACTGTGTGCCGAGCGTCTGCATAGCGTGACGCGGCGTTGCGCCCTGAAGCCACTCGCAAGGCTCTTCCTTTAGCTCCCCTTCAATCTGCGCCTCATTCAGCCCGATAGCCCGCAGCATATCTTTGAGCGGACCTGCAAACTTCACCAGTTGATATCCGTGCTTCTCGACCAGGTACTTGCTGGCCGTGGACTTGCCGCTGCCAGCAAGGCCAGTGAGCGCGATGACGGGCGGTAGGATAGCTGTGTTAGCCCTACCAATCGCCGCGCCGAGTGCGCGCAACTCGACAGGCACGTTATCATTCGCCGGTACGGCTGTGAGGCAGCCGGTGTCTTTGGATGTGATGGTTTCGCCGAGCGTGAATTTTGCGCGAAAATCCTCTAGCGCCGAAGCGTAAGCGGCGCGGTTCTTCTCAACGAGTTCGTCAAGCTTATCCAGAATATTGCTCATACCGTCTCCTCAACCTTCTTCTCTTCCTTCACCGTCGGCTTCACAACCGGCTTGAACCGCCGCGCTGCAAATGGTGGATCCTCATCACCAAACTGCGGGCAGATGCCGCGGTTAACGCCAGCCAGCCTGATGCCTGGGTAGTCGCCGCCAAGATACTCGCGGCTCGTTCTCATAGATAGTCGCAAGTAGCTCTCGCACCCATACCGAGGAGGCAGGATCGTGATTGCCAGAGGCCATGACGACATGAACGTGCTTGTGCTTTTGGAGCAGCATGTCGACGATATGACAAAGCTTTCGCGTCTGTTCACTGACATGCAGGTGCAGCAAGGTATGCTCTCGCTGATCACGGATGCGCAAACCTTCCGGAAGGTAATCGAAACCATCAACAGCAGCCGTGTGGATGGTTCGGTACAGCGGGATAATCAGCGCATTCTTGGCGAAACGAAAGCGTCTCTCGACAGGCTTACCGAGTCGTGGCGGCAACTACAATCCGACGCTGGCAGCGCGATCGCGCCCGTTGTCACTCCCGTTATCGAGGGAGCCGTAAAGGATCTCGATCGATACAACGCTCGCCAGCGCGGTATGGAGAAGCGGGGATGGTCTTGGCGCCAGCGCAATCTGGGCATCATCAGCGAACAAGAGGAAATGGACCTCGCCTATGAAGGCGGGTACCGTGACAAAAATTTCGTAAGCGATTACTGGGCGGCACGCTATGGTGCTGGTCGGGACGATCCCCGTCGCCCAAAGGCCTCACGGGGTCGACAGAACTCACCCGTCTTCATCCCAGAGTTTCCGGGTGGCGGTCGGAACTACACAAATCAGACCCTGCCGGCGAGTGCAGCCCCTGTTCCCGGCGTGCGCCCGCCAAACAGTGCCCCGTCGCGCTCACCTCTCGCCGATCTGCAACAGCAGTATGCGCAATATGGTAAGGGGCGCGAGCTTGCGGAAGAGTTCACATCTGCGATCGCGAACATGGACGTGTTTCGAGGGGTCCGGGAAAAATTAGAGGCCTCGACGCAACAAATCGGGGATCAGGCCGCAAAATCGATTGCGGATGGTGGGCAGGAAGGAGCCGGATTTTTTGATAAGGCAGCGGCCAGTATCGTCATTGCTGGCAACACAGCCGCGCAGGCGATCCAGAACGCCGTGAGTAGTCTTCAGACGGCGACGCAGCGGGCGCAAAGCGCAGGTACCAATATGGGCAGCCGTGCTCCCGTTAATGCCGACATCGGCCGATCGATGCCGCCAATCGCAAATCAACCTGGCGGCGGTGGAGGTGGCTATTAAAAGGAAACGCTCAATGTGCCGCATGTTCAACGTAATTGCGTGCTAAAGGTAACTCATGGCGTGCCCTACGCCGCGACATAGGATAGATATTATGTGTTAGTTCGCACACATAATCGATACTCAATTCAAATTACGACGCGCGTGAAGCAATTGAAATTGACGTGATCGTCATTATGTTTGTTGACAATGAACGCATAGAAAGTAACAACACGCGTAGCAGGATACGCAAACGCCTAAGACGTACGTTTACGAAGAATAAACGTCGTAATAATAAAACAGGGACTATTGAACATGGAACGAGAGCGCCGACGTGGCGTTGACTCGGTGCAACAGTTCAATGTATCGGAGGTGACTATGTCACAAGTTCAAGCTGTAAGATGCGAAGCCCATACCGGCGATGACGACTGGAGCACAGTTGTTATGGCGCCCGACGCTTCCAACGCGCCCGATTACAACGACGAAGTCACGCAAGAAGATATCAACGATCTTCATGCTCACGTCAAAGTTCACTTCGGCACGCCGAAGTTCGTCCATTCAAGCGAAGCAGCTTGGTAAATGGTGCTGCGTGTCTGCTGATAGCCGTTTTTATTCAATAGACACGCTACCGGAACCACTAGATATCGTCTGGTGCAGATTTCCTGAACGTGAAAATCCAAAAAGACCTGGGCCGAAAGCACGGCCAGCGGTCGTTAGAAGATATCACATTGATGAGCAAGGTCGTCCTTGGGTCGAGGTTATGTACGGCACGTCAAGAGAGACGCCTCGTACCCGCCCAAACGATCTTCACGTTCATAACGCCGGCCAAATTGACAAGTGCGGCCTCAAAAAGAGCACCTGCTTTATTTTAGATCGCACTGCCGAATTGCCTTGGTCCCCTTTCTATTTTTGTAAAAGAGATGAAGACGGCGTAGGGCCGATTGTTGGCAAGCTGACTGAGAACAGGGTAAAGCGGCTGCATATTCTAACCAATCGCACGAGATCGCGCCGCTCGGCGTAGTTGTCGATCACATCCAGCATGAGCCGGAGGCGTTAAGCCTTCGGCTTTTTGCGTTCCTGTAGCAACGCTTTAAATCGACAATATGGTAGGAATTCGCCCAAAGCTTTTTTCTTTTTGCTGACGGGCTGGGCGGCTGCATCACCGTTCGGCGTTTGTCGATGAAAGCCTGCACATCGTCGGGATGATATCTGACGGAAAGGTGCGAGTTGCCGTGGCCTATGACGATGCCTGCAATGTCCCCGCCTTGAAATGATCGCGCAGCGTTTTCACGCTGATACTTAGATGTTCGGCCACCGCGCCGGGGGTCATGAGCTTTGGAGACATTGTTATTTAGGTTCCGATAAGTCGGACATCTACTTGTTGGCAACCGTCGCAGGATCTTTTCCACTTTGAAGGCTTTTGCCGATATCCTCAACTTTTAGAGACTTGTTATCGGACGCCGAATTCCACCTGACAACACGATTTGGTCGGTGAATTCTGTCAGTTAGGTAAAATAAACCGAGCAACGTGTTGGACAACAAATTGCCCAGCGCAAAGCCGTAGATCGCCCAGAAAACAACAAAGCTGTCGACCTTGAAGCTTGGCATGATCTTCGGGACCAAAAAAGCCTGAAAGGCGTAGAAGGCAAATCCGAACAGATATATTGCCAACGCAGAAAAGGCGAGGTAGCCAAAAAGGAAGCACAGAAAACGCCGCCGGCTTAAAATCTCTGGTTCGGCAACATTCTTATGTCGAAGCGTAACGGGGACCGCGCCTGGCATATCCTCGTTCATCTCGCTCCCGCCGAAAGTTGCGACTGCCGCCAACGCGGCAACGAAAAATCCAGTAAGAATGCTCAGTAGGTCGCTTGATCGGCCAAGCATATCCAAGTTCGTCACCGCGGCCTGGCGGAACTCGGGCGAAAAGACCGGAGCGAAGAAGAGGCAAGCGAAAATGAACGGAAAAATCAAATCGAATTTGATTTTTTCCGGGTGCTTAATCTGAAGATATTTAAGGGGGACTAAAAGTCGCCACATATTTACACCAGGAGCTTTTTCATCTCGTTGACGAGTTCATCGCTAATTTTATCACAGATATCAGGTAGTGGTGTTTGAAATTTGACCTCAGCATTTCTTATAAAAAATGCTTCGCCAGCATCTTGCTTGGCTGTGTCGATCGTTGCGTTTTGTGGCTTGGTGCTTTCTTGGTCCCGCCAACGCACCCGCATCCTGTCATAACCTTGCCCCTTCGCCCAAAGCTTTACTTTTTCGATAATGCTTAACGCTTCACCCTCAGGCAGATTTTTCGAAATTGACAAGTTGAGGTTTCGGCGCGCTTCCTTAATGAAAATCGCTTCATCAAATCCAAGATCTTCTTCAGCGTAATCGATTAGTTCAATATTAAGTAGTCGACCTTTTTCAATAGAGGTTTTCAACTTCTCAGACGCATGCCCTACTAGCTCGACCATCGGTCGAGTCTTGATGTCTTTTTTATCATTTCGTTTAAATGTGAAGCCGTCTTGCTCGCAGATTTCTTTGAACTGTGAACGTACGAAATTTTGAACCAGCGTCCTGCCAAAGCCAGTGACATCTTCCATCACCATTCGGTACATGTGGCTGCCAGGCTTCTCAGGCGTCATCCTAAGCACAGCGTGAACTGATAGCCCTCCGACCTCATCCTCACCTTTGACAAACACCCGGATTTTTCCAGTTTTGAAATTCGTGACGCCGGGATCTGCCTTCTCTTTGTCTCCGAGGCAAAAAAGCATAGCCATCGCCTTCGTACCATCTCCAAGAGTTGTCTCGTTCATCTGAGACAGTCTAATAATCCTTCGCTCGGCATCGATCGTCTCAACTGCCTCACCGTTATCGCATCGCGACTTAAGCTGGGGAAGCACGTCTACGAGATCTATGGCTGGTGCATCGCTAGGATATGGCGCCATAGCTAAGTCAAAATACAATACGAAACGCTGGTTCTTTTGAAGCATAGTTCTCCCCGAATTACCTTTATGCAACACGCCACGCTTGCATTAGCGAGTCAACGAAGAGTTTATTACTTTCGTATTTTCATGCCATTCATGAACAGAAAAGCGCCTAAGCCATCACGGCTTTGGCTTTTTGCGTTTCTCAAGCAACGCGTTGAAGTCGATGATGCGGTAGGAACTCGCCGGAAGCTTGTTTCTTTTTGGTGATGGGCTGGGCGGTCCTATCACCGTCCGGCGCTGATCGATGAAGGCCTGTACATCTTCCGGGCGATATCTGACGGACAGGTGCGATTTGCCTCGGCCCATAACAATGCCTGCTATCTCTCCAGCTTTGAAATGATCGCGCAGCGTTTTCACGCTGATATGGAGATGTGCCGCCACCTCTCCGGGGGTCATAAGCTTGTTTTCAAGCATTAATTTTCTTTATCGTCCCTAGGGTCCTTTTTTCGCCCAACCCTCATTTTTTCCAGCAATTCAGAAGATATATCCATAAACCGACGAATTGCTCTCGCCTCGGTTTGTTTCGCCTCTTCATAGCCATCATGGAAACGGTTCCTATCACCCTCTGACAACGGGTAGGGCGCGGCGATCATCTTGTTTACGAATGCCGTAGCGATAGCGTCGAGCGAAGAGCCGTTATGACTTCCTACGAGTGAGCTCTCCAAGCGGGTGACGATTTCAGCATTCATAGACCGGCCGTTGCGATCCGCTTCAGCTTTGATTTGCTCTCGCATCCCGTCTGGTAACCGTAGCGGGAATTGATCGGATCCTCTTCCAGTTTTTTGTTCAGACACTTTTATCTCCCTGGTTAGTGACATCACTGTAATTTAATTCATTGACAGTCAATAAAATCACGGTAATTTACATCACAGTGATTTCATTGGGGTTAAAGATGGATATCGTCAGACCAAGGAGAAACGCAGATCAAGTCAGCCTGAGGCTGCCTGAAGGTTTGCGTAACCGAATTAAAGAAGAAGCAGAGCGCAACTGTCGCTCGATGAATTCTGAGATCATCTTTCATTTGCAGCATGCAATGTTCGATCATCTAGAATTGCAAAAAGCCGACGCTCAGGCCTGAGAACCAGCGTCGGCTTTTTGATGATCACTCGCGAGGAGCAATTCAATGCAGAAGAAATTTACACCAGAAATCGATATCCGAGCAAGTGGAGGAAACTCGATAAGACCAGAAACTTTTCACGCGCTGCTTGATCAGGTCAGCGAGCTTAAAGACGTCACAATCGAAGCTGGTTACATCGCTGAACTGGCATTGGAGCAGATGGTCGACAACGGGTTGCTTGATCCCAAGCTTGACAAAGATGACACGGTCTACTTCCCGGCTCACGAGCGCGACAAGCTTCGATTTCTTTGCGACGACGTCGGTAGACGCATCCGCTCGCTGAATGAGATGGCAGAAAGCGTCTACGCTCTGATCAAATCAACCGATCCTAAATATTTAATTCCAACTCAAGGGGTATGTCATGAGCGCCCAGAAGCTCAGCACTGAAGCTGAAGTCGCTGACCTACTGCGCATTTCGGTGCGACGCTTACGCGATCTGATCAAAACCTATCCCTTCTATCGGTGCATCGGTCGCCAGCGGTTCTACACCGTCGACGATGTTGCCAATCTCACGGAATCTATTTCATGCCTCTCAAACTCGTTAAGCGCCCGAGAAGTCCGAACTGGATCATGCGCGGCACAGTCGCCAAGCAAAGCATCGAAGAAACTACAGGCACTACTGACAAAAAAATCGCAGAAGCGATGCGCATCAAACGCGAGAAAGAACTGCTGACGGAAAGCGTGTTCGGCAAGGGTGTCGTTATGACGTTTGCCCAAGCCGCGCTGGACTACATCGAGCATGCGGAGGGAGAGACGAGATTTCTCAAACCCCTCGCAGACTATTTCGGTGAAGGACTGCTCAAAGACATAGGCCAGCATGAAATCGATGTTGCTGCCAAAAAGATCTATCCCAAAGCGAGCAATGCGACGCGCAACCGTCAGGTTTACACGCCCATGTCTGCTATTCTTCAGCACGCGGCAGTGAAAGGCTGGCGCGTGCCTCTTAAACTGAAGAGGCCAAAACAACCCGCTGGCAAGATCGTCTGGATGAAGCCAGACGAGGCCGAGAGGCTGATTGAGGCATGTGCCCCTCACCTGCGCCCGCTTGTTATCTTCATGCTCTACACCGGCGCTCGTACGGCTGAAGCTCTTTGGCTCGATTGGGCCAATGTCGATCTTGTTTTAAAGCAGGTCACATTTGCTAAAACGAAAAATGGAGAGGTTCGAAGCGTCCCGCTACACCCGCGCGTCCTTCATGAGTTATCTGCGCTTAAGCATCGGGATGCCGAGGTGTTCCGCACGGATAGGGGGGAAGCATACGATCGCCCGGATGCAGACGAGGATGCCGACACATCGGCGGGAACTCGTATCAAAACTGCGTTCAAGGGTGCCTGTAGACGCGCTGGCCTTGGGTCATTCGAGATAAGTGCAGACGGTAAGAAGAAGTTCATCGTCAGCTTCACACCGCATACTTGCCGCCACACATGGGCCACTTGGCATTACCAAAAAAATCGCAACCTCACATCGCTGCAACACCTCGGCGGATGGAAGAGCATCGCCATGGTGATGCGCTACGCGCACACTAACGTCGAAGAACACGCGGCGAGCATAAATTCGCTTCCTTGGGCGTCACGCGGGGACAACAGCCCTACAGCAAAGGAATAATCATGAATAACAATGCTTTACGAACGAAAATTTTTGCCTTGGTAAGGGAGAGGTCGAGAGTTCAATCCTCTTTCGCAGCACCATTCGTAAAAGCCCCAAAATACAGACGATACAGCGCTTTTTGCGTGCATCGAAGCGTCGAGCGCACGAAGTTCATCCATACTTTCGTTGAGAATCGCGCAAGCAAAACCAGCGACTCACTCGTCGCTTCACATCATTCCTGCTTTAAAATCCGGATTGGACGCGGGAAAATACCATATTCGTGAACATCCCGATCTGGGAGCCGACGAAAGGTGCGGACAGGCCGACTGCGACCATGACGGCGATGATCTTGGGCACGAATGTCAGGGTTGCTTCCTGAACCTGCGTGAGCGCCTGAATGAGGCCGATGATGATGCCGACTGCCATGGCAGCAGACACCGCTGGACCCGCTGAAATCAGCACGGTCCAGATGGCACTTCGCATAATGTCGAGAGCGTCGGCCTCGTTCATCTCAGTCCGCTCGATCTAACCGGCGTCACGAAGCCGAGTTGAGGAAGTCAAATAGTCAGTGACGCCGTTTCCGTCTGCAAAGAACGGTATATGATTCGAGATCGACCGTTAAGAGTCTGTTTGGAAACTCGATGTGGAGAGCCGGCTGATGCGACCCGTCCGACGTTTTCAAACAGGCTTTATGCAGCGGTCTGCGAGATTTTGATGCCCTGACCGATGGCAATCGACGCGCCTGCTGCGGTGGTTGCAGTCAAGCCTTCAGACGTTACTTCCACGGAGGTAATGACGCCGGACGTCTTTCCGTCTGCACTCGTAATCGTCTTACCGATATAGGATGACGCGTTGGAGAGCGAGGAAGCCGAGATCAGGCTTTCAAGATTGGTGTTCGTCTTGATCGTCTGTTCGACCTGCGAGAAGGTCGCCAACTGCGCGACCTGTTCACTGGCATCCATAGGATCGGTCGGATCCTGGTTCTTCATCTGCGCGATCAAAAGTTGCAGGAAGTTATCGTAATCCAGCGAGGCCTTGTTCGCATCGGTCTTGGACGTCGATGTCGTGGAGGTAGTCGCTGCGGTGGATGTGGTACCTGTAACTGCGTCTACCATGGTGCGATTTCCCGTCTCAGTTCGTTCACCACCGCAGGGGTGATTTCATGACTGTTGAGAATAGCCTCTTCTTTTGCATAGAGACCGCGAATGGTCTTCAGCGCATCAAATGGGCGGCCGGACGATACCGTTGCGTCGATCCGCTTCAGCTCGGAACGAATTTCCTCGTTCTTGAACGTGGTCAGCAGCATGGTGATCGACTTGCGGAACAGGGAAAGCGACTGCTCCTTGCCTTCCGGGTTGATCAGCATCATCTGGACGATGAAATACAGCTGTCTCAAAGGTGTGGTCGTGTCTTCGAGCTGAAGCACATGGTTTTCAAGAAGGAATGTCACATCATTGAGAAATTCCAGAGATACTTTCCTGTCAACACGCAACACAGCGCCGTTGATGAAGATTTTTTCTCCAGACTTCAAAGAGATCCGCAGCGTACTTTTCATTTTAATCCATCCTTGATGATGGTTGTAACGTCGATAATGCCCTGATAATTCTTCGATTTACGTTTGCGTATCTGCTCGCACTCTCTAAGAATCCAGATAGCGATGGATATCAGGTTGGCTTTTAGTTCAACAGGCAACTCGTTTTCGGGCTGCTTGAGATCGTCAATGAGTCTGGTCCAAACGCGTCGTGTGTAAAAAATTGCCTCGATGCCGTCCTTGCCGTAGCTGTCGTTGTCCTTGGCCACTGCGAGAAGTTCAATCGATCTCTGTAGAACCTGTCTTTCCCTATCGCGGGCGATATTGGGGTCATCCTCCATTATCTCCGCATATGAAAACTGGAACATTCATCTTTCCTTCATGGTCTTAACTGCCACCCGTCATAGGCGTTTCTGTATTCCCTAGAGATAGTTAACCAGGCTCAGGCCCTGTATCTTGGATGTGATGCTGTAGGACGTCTCGACCTGGTTGAGCAGCGTGGTCAGACGTGTGGAGGCCTCATAGGTATCGACGCCAATCAGATTGGTCAGCTGTGTGTCGATGATCGTCTTTTGAGAACTCATATAGGTATTCGCCTTTTCCACGCGTTCCTGGGACAGGCCAATTTTTGCACGCTCGGTATCGATGCCGGAGATCGCAGATCCCGCAAGGCTGGTGGTCGTGTCATTGACGACGGCTAGGGCACTCGAACTCAATCCAGAGTTTACCATCTGCGACGATATCACACTCGCCATGACAAGGCTTTTGAAACCATCCGAATTGGCAGTCGTGGATGTAGATACGGTTTCCGAAGTACTAATGCGACTGCTCATGGTTGTCTCGGAGGCACCCGTCCACTGCGACCAGTCGAAGCTGTCCTGATAATCGGACAGGAACGTTTTCATGTCTTCCGCAGTGGCGGAAGAAGGGTCTGGAAACGCAGCCGTGAAAGCCTCGTTGAAGTCGTCGGTAACATCAGTAATGAAGTCGTCACCCAGCGTCTGGACATCCGTGTTGATACCGGAAAAGAGGAATTCGCCGTTTACGGAGGTGTTCGCATAGCTGACGAAATTTTCCAGCGTGGACTTGGCTGTCGTCTGGGCGACGGCAAGGCTGCTGGTATCCGTGTTGCCGCTGAGCGCGATCACCGAGTTCAGAAGTGTCTGCGCGGAAGACGACATGTTTTCCATGGCGAGCTGTGACGCATCCATGCGCTGTTCGGCGACGGCGTTGGCGTCGATAATCGACTGCAGGCGACCGCTTTCGCGCGTGTAGTCCATACTTGTGGATGTCCGTGTCCCAAGCTCCAGACCAACGTCGGAATAGGTGCCCGTCACGGCTTCTTTCTGAAGCTTGGTGATTTCCGTCTGCGCATTCGAGACGGTCAACTGCATGGCCGTGCTGATGGAAAGAGATGAAATAGCTGTGGTCTTCATATCAGTTCGCGGCCTCCATCAGCGTCTTCAACAGCTCGTCGATGGTCGACATCAGTTTTGCTGCTGCTTTGTAGGATTGCTCGATATCCAGCATCTGGATCAGTTCTTCGTCCAGGTTGACGCCGGTCGAATTGGAATAGCTTTCCTTCGCCTTGGTCAGCATGGCAGATGTGCTTTCCGCAGCCGTCGTCGCATTGCTGCGATACTCTTCGGCCCAACCGGCGGAGTCCGTGGCAAAGCTCAGCAATGTCACATTGGTGGAAATCCCTGCATTGGGATCGAATTCTATCTGCGTGTTGAGTGCTGCCGCGTATTTGTAGAGAAGATCGGAATAGCCGGTCGAACCATCGGTGTTCGGCGAGTCACCCGCAATGCTGCCATCACGAAGCTTTACCGGAGATGCCTTGGCGTCAGCCGATACCGTGATCAGGCCTGCCAGACCTGAAACGAGTTCCGGGGTCTCAAAATCGACTTCAGAACCATCTGACGTCGTGAACAGTCCAGCGATTGCATTGCCGCCAGTATCCGTCTCGGCAAAGGCACCCATCAAGCCACGGGCGATTTCATCCAGTTGCGACTGGTAGTTGGGGTAGACTTGGTCGCGCAGCTGCAAAAGTGCTGGCAGGCTGCCCTTCGCGTTGGTGTTGCTACCCTCGCCTGACTTTACAGCGACACCATCGATGTAAATGCTGTTACCGGTCGAGCTGGCATCATATGCGGCCACCGCATCGAACGACACTTTTCTAGGTGTGGTCTCAAAAAGTGTCGTACCATCGCTAGTATAAAGCACCATGTCGTTGTTCGACCGGACAGAGCTCGATACGCCGACAATCTCGGAAATCTGCTTGAGAAGACCTTCGCGCTGGTCGAGCGCGTTATTCGGATCGCCACCTGAAGATGTTGCCAGCTTGACGGCGTTATTTGCCGTCTCAAAATCCGACAGAAGCTGGTTGAGCTTGGAAACCGTGGTAGCAATTTCCGTATCGGCATCTGCTCTCAGTGCCTGAACGGATTGTGTCGATGTGTTCAGCGCATTGGCAACATCGGCCGACGCACTGACGACAGCGGAGGCCAACGTAACATCGCTTGGCGAAGCCGCATAAGTCTGCAAAGCATTTTGCAGAGTGGAGAGATAGGTGGCAGGTGCTGCCGTATATTCCTCACCGCCCAAAACGACGCTGAGAGAATTCATGCCGTCGAGGAACGTCTGTTTGCCAGCATCGTCAGACGTGGCGGACAAAGTCTGCTTCAAAAGCGCGGCATCTTCTGTCCGCTCGATCTTGACAACGGTCGCACCGGTGGACGCATTCGTGGTGGTGATCGCAGTTCGGCGATTATAATCCGCAGAGCTGGCATTCGATATATTGTTCGAAACGACGCCACTCTGAACAGCATTATTGCTCAGAGTTGCCTTTGTCGTATTAAGCGCCGAAGCAAGCGACATTCACCCGTCCTCTATAACGTTATCGTACCAGATTGATGAGAGTTTCCATCAGATCGGAACCGGTCTGGAAGACCTTGGAGTTTGCGGTGTAGCTACGCTGCGCCTGGATCATCTCGGTCAGCTCGGTCGCCGTATCGACGTTGGAAGACTCGAGCTGTTTTGAATTGATGCTGCCGAAACCGGACGTGCCCGCGAAACCAAGAGTAACCACACCCGATTCCGCACTGGTCTGGAACACGTTGCCTGAGAGTACCGTCAGATTGTCGGGACTTGCGACATCAGCCAGCGGAATCTGGTAAAGCGCGCGAGCAGCGGATTTGGCATAGTTAGCGTAAACGGTGCCATCGGCCGAAACGGATACGGACTGCACCGCTTCTGCTGGATTTCCGTTGATGTTACCGCCATCACCTGTCGATGCACTCCCCAACTGCGTCATGGCGCTGAGGTCAATGGTAATACTCAGGTCGTTATTCGGGTCATCGATGGTGATCGTTTCAGGATCAGTGAGTGTACCGATATCATAATTCATTGTCTCAGGACCGGAGACTGGGCCGTCGGAATACGGGAACCCGCCATTCGTCGATTTTGAGGCGTCATAGACGGTGACTTCCCATGTATCGACATCCGTCTTGGCGAAGTAAAAGTCATATTTGACCGTCTCGCCATAAGCGTTGTAACCCGTCATCGAGGTCTTCAGAATGCCGTTTTTTTCGAGATCGATGGAGGTGGTAGGATTTTCGCTCGGCAAATCTTCGGCAATCACCGCAGACTTGTTAAGGTTGCCTTTCAACTGGCCTTCTGTAGAGGCGGTCGCGGTCAGACCGCTGGCTCCGATGTTTACGGGGACCAGGCCGTCGTAGCTGTTGACGACAGTTGTCGGCGTTGTTCCATTGTTCTGGTAGCCAAGAAGCGTGAAGCCTGCATCATTGACAAGATTGCCATTGTCATCTGCTGTGAAAGAGCCGGCACGCGTCAGGAAAATACTGCCCGATGCATCCTGAACAACGAAGAAGCCATCGCCATTGATGGCGAGGTCCGTCGGGGATTGCGTTGCGACAGTCGCACCAGCCTGAGAAATCGAATATTTGACCTTGGTATCGACGCCACCGGAGTTGTAGTTGCCGCCGCCGCCGCCAGAATTCAAAACGAGGGAAGAAAACGCGGTCGATGCGCTTTTGTAACCAGTCGTGCTGGCATTAGCGATGTTGTCGCCGACAGTGCCCAGCTTGTTGGACTGGGCATTCATGCCGGATACGGCTGTTTTCATCGTTCCAAAAAGGCTCATTTCGAATCCTCTGTTCTCATCTGTAGCGAAATTAGGATGCAAGCCTTGCGTGAGGCTGTCTGCTTTTCTTTCCGATTGAAAAAACCGGTCAAAAAGAAAGTCTTGGGTGGAACCTTTCACCGATCCGCGAATTTAATCAGCGGCCAATGGTGACGCCTAACTATCGATAGTTACACGATAAAACAAAAACGCCGCGGGCTGTTTGGACCCACGGCGCGTATCTTATGAAGCTTCGTTCTATCTGCCAAAAATCGCTTCTGGATTTTCAGCAACACTCGCTCAGCTCCAGTCGATGCAGTAACCCAGAAACCGCTTCGAATCGATTGGGTCGAAACCGAGCTTCTTGCGCAGCTTCTTGCGCAGCTTACTGATGTGGCTTTCGACGACGTTTTCTTCGACTTCTTCGTCGAAGATGCCGTAGATCGCGTTGAAGATTTGCGCCTTGGAAACGCGACGACCGCGGTTTGCGATTAAGTATTCGAGGATACGGCGCTCACGGCGCGGCAATGGGAATACCTCGCCACTAACTTCCGGATCGCGTCCATCGGAGAAAACGCGGATCGGGCCCGCATCTGTAAAATTCGTGAGAACCGACAGGCGACGGCGAATTGCCGCTGCGCGTGCCAGGATCTCTCTTGGATGCACTGGCTTGCGGACGACATCGTCCACGCCACAGTCAAACAGGGCCAAGGTAGCGTCCAGGGAATGATGATCGCTAACTGCGATCACCGGTGCCTGAGAGCGATCCCGGATGGTGCGTGGCAACTCGTGAGTCGTGTCTGCCTGACCAATCAAAAACGCTTCGATTGCCGCAATATCGGAATCCGCCGCCGAGTGGACCCATTCGCCAAATTCTGCTGGATCAAATCCAGTCGAGGGAATTCCCTCTCGCCCAAAAAGGGCTGTGTACCCGTCCTTAACAAGCTTGCGCTCATCAACTACCACGATCATTCGTCCGCCTCCGAATCAGTGTAGCCAATCTACAAGCATGGGTGTACGAATCGCGGGAATCTCCCACAACTACGAAATAACACAGGCATTAATTAATAATTGATTAACCATATTGTCCCGATTTGATCTATATCTAGTATGCCTTTTCAAATTTAGGGATATTTTTTCGGGGGAAAAGTGCGAGTCAAGCCACTTAGCTGTTGCAGAGTCGTTTTTGACCGAATCTCGCCGCATTTGTTTGAAGGCCGTCAGGTAGGCGATTTATAAAACTTTAAGTTGCCGCACTAGCACAGAAGGTTCGCGCATTGGCAGTCCATTTCCCATAACCCGTGGCAATCAGGTTACTAATGACCCGGCACACGTATCGTTGTTGCGCGGGGTCGTTATTGGGTCCGGCATGGTATCTGGCTACCGCCATTGTCCATGTGTCGTGCCGATCATGGAGCCTTTTGAGGAACTGCGCGGCATAGGCAACGTTCTTCGCGGGGTCGAACATATCAGCAACGGAAGCGAATTCGGTGCCGTGAAAATAGACGTTTATCTGCATGCAGCCGATGTCGATCAGCTTCGCGCCGCCACGCCGGGCATCATCAACCATCCTGTAGGCCTCTGGCATGCTCTGCGGAAAATAGGCCTTGCCTTCGATGTTTATGGCATAGGGGCTCAGAGAGCCCTTGCGTCCCGTCTCCGTCAGACCGACCGAATAGAGAATACCTTCGGGTATTCCATATCGGCCAGCTGCTGCCTGTATCTGCCGCTCGCAGTCAACCGTTGCTGCGGGCTGGGAAGCCTCACAGGTAAAGGTGGTCAGGACGAGCGCTGGAACTGCGAGCAGGTGCTTCAGACGGTGAAGTGCTTTCATGACTGATGGCTTCCTCTCTAATGCGCGTTCCGGACTGTCTATTGAATTGTTCCTGGGGCTTTTCTTCATGGCCGCGTTGGCCTTGTTGCGCGCCCTGCTGTCCAGGATCGGATGGTTGACGGTTGCCGGTACTGCTATCCTGCCGTTCCGTGTTGCTTGCCAGCGTCACGGTTACCTGATCGACACTGAAACCCTGCGCTTTCAAGGCATCGAGAATGCCATTGCTGTCTTTTTGCAGCTCGCTATAGCCCTTCAGCGTATGGGCGGTGAGCTGGACACTGAGGTCATCCCCTACCAGCTTCAGCGCCGCCGTAACGTGCCCCAACTCCACCGGCGCCATTTGTATCTTCAGGACGTGAACGACCTGGCCGGTGCTGGCAATCATCGGAGAATTGCTAGTCTGGCCAGCCATTGAGGCGGCCCAATCCGGGTCAGCAGCCATGGCGCTAGTAATCGCCGTCGTATTGGTAGGTGCCGCAAGACCGACAAATCGTCTGCTTTCCACGACCTGCACAACATCGGCAACATCACCGGTGGCCGTTGTAACATCAAGCTTCTTCGATCCATCTTCCTGTGTGGCGATGTGAAGATCGACGGACGGTACATCCTGCTTCTGCAATCTGACGACAGTGGCTGTCGTATCGGCACTTCCTGCGAGAGCGTCTTCACCAAGAGCAGCTCCCGATATTGCTTCCAGAGCCGAACCCTCGGTTCCCTTGGCCTGCGGCACATTCTGCGCAACGGGTTGAGCAACCGGCATTGCAGTCGATGCAAGCAAGGACAGCAAATCCAGATTTCCATTGGCAGCATCAACCGGCGTGGCATCAACGTCGGTTGCCTCGTCACCAGCTTCATCTGTCGTCTCATCCGTCTCGGATGCCGCAGAAGAGCCAGCCAGCTTGCTCAACGCCGTCACAAGCTTTGCCAGATCGCTGACAACAGGGAGCGTCTCATTCTCAACTAGCGCATCGAAAGGATTGCCAAGATTGGCCGGCACCGTCTGCGGAACCTTCACGTCCATGACCGGGCTTGTCCCATCCGCCGGGAGCGTCACAACTGTCTCGCTCAGAGACTGTGTGACGGGTGTGGCGGCTGGCTCCAGAAAGAGCGTGTTGGGCGCGGCAGGCTTGCTGACGACGGTTTGTGTCTGATCGGTTGGAGCAGTTGTGCCGCTTTGCGCGGCGGGCGCAGCCTTTTGGTCAGCACAGGAACCTGCGGAGGCGCTAGTGGAGGAACCCTGTTTGGAGGAGCCGCCTTTGTCGAGCGAACTCATGGTGTCGGAAAAGCCCGATCCCCCACGCTTCGATCCATTATCCCTATCCTGCCGCGTCGCCTGGCTGGCGACTTCGGTTTTACTCGGAACAATCGTTGCTAAGACATTCATCCTACTTCTCCTCCTGCTCCAACAAAGAATCTATCTCGTTCAAACGAGCCCGGCTCTTGTCGAAAAATTCCTTCAATGGCGCTCCGGCAACGGCCTGGCCTGTCTGTTCCTGCATCTTCGTGTCTTCGTCACTCGCCTGCACAACAGCCGCACTTTCGCCCGTCGGGTTTTGACCCGGCCGCCCGGAAGGGTTTTCGGCAGTCGGTACTCTCACGATCTGTTCGGCAATTGCTTTTGCAGCGTCGCGCAAAGCCAGATCACGTTCGGACAGTTCATCATTCGGTATGCTTGCCAGTAGCTCGCTGGCAATGTGGACGCCCTCGCTCGGAACGCTGGCTAGCCCGGAATAGAGTTTCGACAGAGGGGCACGCGATATATCGCCGGTTTCCGATGTCAGCAGGGTCGCCTGCTCCGTTGCAAAACGCGCAAGCTCGCTCTGCCCGCGCAAAGACGCCTGTCGCGCAATGCGCAGATAGATTTCCTCAGCGCGCGCCGGGTCCATCAACTGGGTGATCTCTTCGATCTTTTCCTTCGGAACCGTTGCGAAGCCTTCAACTGCAAAATTCACGAACAGATCCGCAAACTGAGACGCATACGGCGAATGCAGAAAGCGAACGGCGTATTTGCGGATATAACTCAGCGCCTTGTCATGATCCTTGGCCTGGATCATCGCGATGATCGACCGCCTTAGCGCCGCCTCTTCTATTATGGTGCCCGGGGCGGTTAAGCGTGCATCGTCAAAAAAGGCCAGTGATGCGACCGGATCTCGGTTGACGGTGATATTGCCCGCAATCAGCATGAGATAGGGACCAAGCACGCCCTTGCGATATTCCGGAAGGATATCGGTCAGGATCTTTTCGACCTGGCTGCCGCGTCCGTTCAAGTACTTTTGCAGGATATTGGTGATGCGGGTATCAAAATGGCCCTGCACATCCCTCGCCACGAGATAATCCAGCGTTTGCGGGTTACCGCCGCTCATGATGTACGCGAGTGCTGCATCGGCATTGCGCGAGTCTTCAAAAATCGCGGCATCGGCTGTTCGCAGGGTCGAGTCGATCGTCTCGAGAAGATATTTCTGCATTTCCCGCGCGGAGTGATCACCCATTACCACCGAGTCCTGGACGAACTGGAGGGACCGCAGGATCTTGGCTGGCGGCAAATCGCTCTGGGCGTATCCGTAACTGGCGCTGGCCAGCCACGGAATACCCAGAAACAAGACAGCAATGCGGGTCGATCTCATCATCCGCTGCCTCAACTATCCTCTAGCAATATTTCGATACGGCGGTTTGCCCCGTTCAGCGGGTCATCCGTGCTTTGCAAACGGCGGTCAGCAAAGCCTGACAGCTGCTTGATGCGCGTTTCATCGAGACCACCGCGTGACAGCATGTAATAGGCGGCATGAGCGCGATCCATCGACAGCGTCCAGTTGTCTTTGCCACCGCTGCTGTAAGGCCGCGCATCCGTATGACCACGAATGACGACTGCGCCTTTTTGCTTGCTCAGAACTTCACCGATTTTTTCCATCGCCATCACGAGGTCTCTCTGCGGCACCGCAGATCCCACGTCGAACATGGCCGTATTGGATTTTTCCGAAATCGTGATCAGCGTGCCACCTTCGGCGGGCGTCACGACGATGCCTTCCGCCAGCTTGCCCGCGACACCGGAAACCTGCTGGGCAATCTCTTCTCGCAGTTCCTCGGTTGTCTTGTCTTCTTTCTGCGCCGCGTCCACTGCCGTCTTCGCGGACGCATCCGCTTTGGCGGTTTTCGTCTGGTTTTGCTTCGGCGGTAAATCACCTATCTCATCAATAGAGCCGGAAGGAAGGTTCTTCGAATTGGCATTGGCGATCTGGGTCGGCGTGGACGGCTCGCTGTCACTGATGACGCTCGCCATATCCTGCGCCACAGTTTTGGCTTTTGGATCTGTCTTTTTCTGCGGCTTCTCAGGCAAAGCCGTGTCCTGAATGGCGACGCCACCCTGGTCTGGGCGTACATCGATCTGCTTGCTCCAGAAATCCGGATCGAAGGGATCGCGGTAAGCTTCACCGCCAGATGCTCCAGTCGAAGGGCCGGATTGGCTTGCGCCGCCCTCCCCCTTGGAACTGACATTGGCCTGCTGGCCCACTTCCTGCGCAATTTCCGCAAGAACCGCATAGGGGTTTTCGAAGAATGCAGCTTCGGAATAGGCCGTCTTGTCGCCAGCTGACGACGTCATGTCTTCACCGCTGGCCGCGGCTGCCGCGTCCTGCGGCTTTTCAGATTTTGTGTCGGACGTCTGCTGTGTCTGCTCGCCCTTCGCCGTTTTGGCAGGCTGCTTCATGCCCCGGTCGGCTGGCTTTTCATCCGTCAGTTTGATCGGATTGAAGTAGCTGGCAACAGATGCCTTCGTTTCCTCGTTTGAGGCATTGACCAGCCACATCACGAGAAAGAACGCCATCATGGCGGTCATGAAGTCCGCATAGGCAATTTTCCAGGCGCCACCATGGGCTCCGTCATGGCCACCCTTATGACGCTTGACGACAATGATTTCGTTTTTGCCGTGATGGTGATTTTCGCCTTCACTCATCCGCCAGACCTCTTACGCTCTGGAAAAACTCCGAAAGTCTTGTCATCAAAACCGAGTTATCCAATTGAACTTTAATATCAATATCTGCTGAAACTTCGTAATCAACCTGGTTATCGACCGAGCCCAGATCTTCACGAATGCGCGCCAGAAGGGCATCAGGTCCGGTGATTTTAATCGTGCCCGCAAATCCGCCTTCGATTTCGCGAATGATCTGGGCCGAAAGATCGGAGGACGCGTTTGTGGCAAGGTCACGTTCCATGACCTTGGAGAAAAGACGGAAACACGCGACCTCAATATTGCTGGCGATAGCCTGCTTCATCGAAATGACCGACGTCGCGAGGTGACTTGCAATCTCGTCTTCGTACCGCGTCCGCATCGCGGTCATTTCTTCGTCATGCAGCGCACGCAAGGCGTCTAATTCGCTCTCATGGGCTTTTTGCGCTGTGCGCGTGCCAGCCTCTTCACCTTCCGCAAAGGACTTGCGTTTCTCTTCATCAAGATCGACGGTGATTTCAGGCGCGGCGGGCCAGTCGTTCTCGAAGCTGGAAACAGGCATCTCCAACTCGGGTACGACAGGCACTTCAGGCGGCACGAACTGGCTGAAGTCCTTGAGATATTTGCTCAGCGCTCCGCTCACAGACGCACCTCGCCCGACATCGCACTTGTCTTTTCTCTGGATAAGAAAGTCATGAAATAACCCGCAAGGCATTCAGATACGAGCAACAGAGCGACGCACTCTTCAACAGTGCGGAAACTCGGCAGCAATTCAGCCTCTTAAATTAGAGAGTCAAACTTGTGCGAGGATGAACCCCACCACAGATCACGCAAAGAGATTGGTGAGGGCTTTTTTATGGTTGTTGGCCATGGAGACAACCTGAACAGCCAGATCGCGCTGGGTTTCGTAAGCCTTCAGCTTGGTCGATTCTTCTTCCATATCGGCATCCACCAAACGGCTGACGCTTTTATCAAGCGAATCCCGCAAAGAGGCGACGAAGGTCGATTGCTGATCAATGCGGTTCGACATGGTTCCCAGTGAGGACCCGAGAGAATTCAGCTTGTTCGACAACTGCCCGACGACATAAACCATATCGTCCAATTCATCCGGCGTCGTTGCACTGGAAACGGAAATTTCTGTGCCGGAAGCGCCTGTCGTCGATGCTGCATCGACAAGATAATAGTCCCGTGCGCCACCACCGGCGTCCGCATCACGGGCGCTGGCGTCTACAGCTGCGGTCAACAAACCCCGGCTGGCATCGCTGGTATCAACGAGCGTCGTTTCTGCGGTGTTTACATTCAGATATTGTAACTCGACCGACCCCTGCACACCCTTATGAAACGCGTAGGGTACCGATTTTACGTCTGCGAGCTGTTCCGACGTATTATACAGCCAGTTGTCGCCTGAGAAGCTCGCTGCCTGTGACACCGACTTGAGGTTCTCCTTCAAAGCGGAAATGGCGCTGTTGATCTGTTCTCGATCGGCGCCCGGCTCGTACGCTGTGGTCAACTGCGTCATGATCTGATCGACCACATCGATGAGAGAAGTCACCGCTTCATAAGCCGTATCGACCTTGGACACTCCCAGATCCAGCGCATCACCTACGCTGGACAAGACGCTTCCATCCGATTTCAGATTGGTTGCCGTTGACCAATAGCCGGAATTATCCGCAGCCGACGCAATCTTATAACCGGAGGTCACGCGTTCCTGTGTTTTCTGAAGCGTATCGTTGCTGAACAAAAGCGTCTGAAGCGCACTCTGCACGGAGCCGGAGGAAATAATCTTGGTCATGATACCTACATCGGTCGGGGAGTAAGAGGACATGCCAGATTATCTGGCGAAAGCCGCACTCTCATCATGAAGAGGCTTGGATGCGAAGCGATATGACCTTCGCATGGCTCAGGGTTAACGAAATGTAAATCCTGTGACAAGTCATATACCAGCCCAAGCTATGCCGAAACTTGCGTGATTGCGTCTGAAGACCAACGTAGCAGCCATTTTATCAAAGCCGTTCAAAGACATAAAAAAACCGCGCCTCCTTTTCAGAGGGCGCGGCTTTGATGTGAAGCAGATAAAGCTTACTGCTGGAAGAGCGACATGATGTTCTGTGCGCTGGAGTTCGCAATCGACAGCGACTGGATCGCCAACTGTTGCTGCGTCTGGAGCGCCGAGAGCTTGGCCGATTCCTCTTCCATGTCGGCGTCTACCAGTCGGCTGACACCCGATTCCATCGCATCCGAAAGCTTGGCAGAATAAGCGTCCTGCAGATCGATACGGGTCTGAAGCGCGCCGATAGCCGCAGCAGAGTCCGTCAGGCTGCTCATTGCAGTTTCGACCGTCGTCATGAATGCATCGATATCGCCTTGGGTAGACATGCTGTTCAGCGCAACGCTCATGACGCTACCGAGAATGCCGCCCTCACCGACGCCATCGACGTTGATCGTGGAGAACATGGCGTAAGAGCCGATGTTGAATTTTGCAGTCGTGACGCTGACGCCACCGCTGGAGTTACGGATGAAGCCGTCCACAACGCTCGCCTGTGTTGAGTCGCCAAGGACCATCCAGTTTTCGCCGGAGAACGAGGCGCCCTGTGCGATGGCGGAAAGCTGTTCTTGAAGCTTGCCGATTTCAAGCTGGATCTGATCCTTGTCGGCAGATTCTTCACTTGCAGTGACGAGCTTTGCCTTGATTTCGTCGACGGCGCTGATAGCGCTTTCCATCGCCGCATAGGCCGTATCGACCTTGGCAGCGCCCACGCCCAGAGCGTCCGAGGCAGCGTTCAGCGCCTTATTGTCGGAGTTCATGGTGGTGGAGATGGACCAGTAGGCGACGTTATCCTTCGCCTGACCGACGCGGTAACCGGAAGAAACGCGGTCCTGCGTATTGGAGAGGTCCGTGTTGATCGAACGCAACGTCTGGAGGGCCGACATTGCAGAGGTGTTGGTCAAAATACTAGTCATCTTCAGGTCGCCCCTTTGGCAAATTCTTTAAGAAGAGACATTCCGGTCATGCCGGGAAACGCAGCAGGCAGCTTCATGCTTACCGACCTGATGGTTCGGTGCGCTGTTTCGATGACCACAGAAAACAGCTTTATGGTTAACAAAACTTTAATCGTAGGAAAGTTTTTACCTAAATGAAGGAAGTCTTAAGCCGCAACGGCAGCGTTAATGATGAATAACATATTGTTAAAAATGGATAATTTCCTAATTTTGACGATTTAATTTTTCCAAAAAAAAGCCGCGCAAAAAGCGCGGCTTTCCTATTTAAAGCGAGGCCAATTAGCCGCGGAAGAGGGTCATGATATTTTCGGACGAAGAGTTCGCGATCGACAGCGACTGGACCGCCAGCTGCTGCTGGGTCTGGAGCGCCGAAAGCTTTGCAGATTCTTCTTCCATGTCGGCATCGACCAGGCGGCTAACACCGGCTTCGATCGCGTCGCTGAGCTTGCTTGAATATTCGTCCTGCATGTCGATACGGGTGGACAATGCACCCAGAGCAGCAGCACCGATTGTCAGAGTGTCGAGAGCAGACTCGACAGTCGTCATGAATGCATCGATATCGCCCTGTGTGGAAATGCTTGTCAGCGAGATTGTCATAACGGCAGAAAGAATACCGTTGCTACCAACGCCATCGGCAATCGTGTCGAACAGAGCGTAGGAACCAGCGTTGAATGTAGCAGTCGTAACCTTGACCGTACCGTCGGAATTACGGATGAAGCCATCGACAACAGTCGTTGAAGAAGCGCTATCCTGAATGGCCCAGTTTTCACCGTTGAACGAAGCGGCCTGACCGATAGCAGTCAGCTGCTCCTGCAACTTGGTGATTTCAAGCTGAACCTGGTCCTTGTCAACGGATGTTTCGCTGGCGGTGGTCAGCTTGGCCTTGATTTCGTTGACGACGTCGATTGCGCTATCCATGGCGGCGTAAGCAGTATCGACCTTGGCTGCACCGATGCCCAGTGCGTCCGTCGCAGCGTTGAGTGCCTTGTTGTCGGAATTCATCGTCGTGGAAATCGACCAGTAGGCAACGTTATCAGCAGCTTTACCGACCTTTTCACCGGACGAAACGCGGTCCTGTGTCGTGGAAAGGTTTGAATTGATTGTGCGCAGGGTCTGCAGTGCAGACATAGCAGATGTGTTCGTGAGGATACTGGTCATAGTATTGATTGCCCCTTTGGCAAGTACAATTGAAGGGACATTCCGGTTTTACCGGTAAACGACAATCAGCCTCATGCCTGCCGAGCAATATAGTTAATTTTCGGCCGCCGTTTCGATAAGCCGATCTAACATCATTAAGGTTAATAACTTCCAAATATTATATAAACAAACAGTTAATTTGAAAAAAATTTTAGTAATACTCTGTTAACGAATAAAATGCGAAAGGCCGAACCTTTCGGTCCGGCCAGTTTTTCGATGATGAAATTCGTATTAACGGAACAGTGTAAGGATGTTCTGCGAGGAGGAGTTCGCGATCGACAGCGACTGGACAGCGAGCTGCTGCTGGGTCTGGAGCGCCGATAGTTTCGCGGATTCTTCTTCCATGTCAGCGTCAACCAGACGGCTGATACCAGCATCCATAGCATCGCTCAGCTTGCTGGAATATTCGTCCTGCAGGTCGATACGGGTCGAAAGCGCACCGAGAGCTGCGGCACCCTTTGTGAGTTCGCCCAGAGCGGTTTCAACTGTCGACAAGAAGCCGTCAATATCTCCCTGCGTGGATGCGCTGCTCAGAGAAATGGTCATGACCGCGGCCAGAACGCCACCGGTGCCAACGCCACCGTCGATGCTGGAGAACATTGCGTAGGAACCAGCGTTGAAAGTTGCTGTCGTAACCTTGACGCTACCGTCAGAATTGCGAATGAAGCCATCGACAACAGTCGTCGTGGATGAGTCGTCAGACTGAACAGCCCAGTTTTCGCCGTTGAACGAAGCGGCCTGACCGATTGCAGTCAGCTGCTCCTGGAGCTTGGTGATTTCAAGCTGAACCTGGTCCTTGTCAACGGAAGTTTCGCTGGCAGTGGTCAGCTTGGCCTTGATTTCGTTGACGACGTCGATTGCGCTGTCCATAGCGGCGTAAGCCGTATCGACCTTGGCTGCGCCGATTCCGAGTGCGTCCGTCGCTGCACCGAGTGCCTTGTTGTCGGACTTCATCGTCGTAGCGATAGACCAGTAAGCTGCACCATCGGAAGCGTCAGCAATTTTCAAACCTGTGGACACGCGGTCTTGGGTGTTGCTGAGGTTCGAATTCACGCTGCGCAGTGTCTGCAGTGCGTTGTTGGCGCTGGAGTTGAAGTTGATGCTAGACATAAGTTGCCCCTTTAAAAAACGCGGTACATGAGAGGGACATGCCGGGTTACAAGTACCGGCGCGAACGGTTCGGCATCATGCCACTCGGTTCCGGTTTTCTTTTTTGGACACCAAACCCGTCACGCAGAGACCAAAATGCGCGGCAAGCATTTCCAAGTTCTTAATTTCGCAGACCTCACGAAACCCTTCGATTTTAATGGTTAATGTTGCACAAACGGTTCAAACCGACGTTAACCCAATTGGCACAGCTGAGCGTGGATTAGACCTGTTTCATGCAAGGTTCGCAGCGTAACATCTGATCGAATTCTAAATAGCCAAAGATCCGAGTCCCCTATGGGCCGCTGTCGATGATCGAGCTGGCAAGAGGATAGAACGGGACAAATGTTAAACGAAATCAGCTATTCCGTCGCATCGAAGCATTTCAAAACGGGCCGTTACACCGAAGCCCTCTCGACGCTGAACAAGCTGCTCGATACCAAGCGTGATGCACGCACCTATGCGCTGCTGGCAAAAACCTGCTTGCAAGTCGGCATGGTCGATCAGGCTGCCACATCCTACGAGCTTGCCTATCAGCAGGATGGAATGGATGCGGAAAGCTATCTGGTTGAAAGCATAAAGCTCTATTTCAATAGCGGGCAGAAGGACAAAGCTCTGGCGCTGTCCAACAAGCTGATCCACAGGTTCCACAAATACCCCGAGATCACTTATATCGTCGGCACGACATTGCTGGAGCGCGGAGAGCCGAGGATCGCCCGGGCGCTGAAAAGCATCCTGATGAAAAGTGATAACATCGATCACGTCAAGCTCGGTGCACGTATCGCCATCACCACATGGGATTTGTTCGATCCGAAGGACATCGAGACGGCAAGACAGCTTCTGGCCAAATTGCCACGCCAGCAAGCGGTGCGCCTGATGTATCTCGTCTTCTGCCGCGAACACAGCAAGTTCGACGCCATTGAAAAACATCAGCCGATCATCGATGCCGCCATCGCTTCAGGAGAGACGGCCTTCCTTTCACTGGATGGCACCTTCTTTAACCTGCACTGGACTGGTGACGAGCATATCAACCAGCTTGCCCGCAGCAACACCCCGGTCTTCACACCTGAAATGAGCGTCAAGCGGCGACAGATGCCGCATGAATGGGGCCAAAAGATACGGATCGGCTACCTGTCTTCCGACTTCTTCGACAAGCACGCGACCATGAAGCTGATCCGCCGGGTGCTGGAACTGCACGACCGCGACCGTTTCGATGTCACGCTATTTTGCCACTCGGACCCCGACCTCATCCAGACGAACGAAGCCGACCGCGAATTGTGGGGCCATGTCGTTACCATCCGTGACATGACGAACGAGGAAGCTCTTGCCGAAATCAAGGCACGCGGCATCGACATTCTCGTCGATCTGAAGGGCCATACTGCCGGAAACCGCACGAAGATTCTCAACATGGGGGCAGCCCCCGTGCAGGTCGCCTGGATCGGCTTTCCGGGCTCCACGGTCAATGTCGATCTGGACTATGCTGTCGGCGACCATTACGTGCTGCCGGATAGTTCCAAGCCGCATTATTACGAGAAGTTCGCTCGCCTTCCGGAAACCTATCAGCCGAATGATCCCGTCAACCGTCCTTTGGCCAAGCAGATCAGCCGCGCAGAGGCCGGACTGCCGGAAGATGCTTTCGTTTTCGCGTCCTTCAATGCAAACCGCAAGATCACACCGAGAACTGTGGAACTGTGGTGCGAAATCCTGAAGCGCACGCCCAACAGCGTGATCTGGATTCTGCACAACAGTCAGGACAGCAAGGCGCACATTCTCGCGAAATTCATCGCCATGGGCATTCCTGCAAAGCGTGTGTTCTTCATGGGCAAGCTGGAATTCAGCCTCCACCTCAACCGTATTACCGTTGCCGATCTCGGTCTCGATACCTTCCCGGTCAATGGCCACACGACGACATCGGAACAGCTTTGGTCAGGCCTGCCAGTATTGACTGTCAAGGGCACCAACTTCGCATCGCGCGTCAGTGAAAGCCTGCTTCACGCCATTGGGACACCGGAGCTTATTGCCGAGGACGAAGCGGCCTATGTCGAACAGGCCGTGTCCTACGCCCTTGATCCGGCGCCGCTGAAGGAAATCCGCGCCCGTATCGATGCCAACCGGTTCATGATGCCGCTTTTCGACGCGGAACGTTTCTGCCGTCACCTGGAAGCTGCCTATGTCGCGATGATCGACAAGGCGAAGGCTGGTGAAGCGCCCGATCACATCGACGTACCGGCTCTTCCGCCGCGCACTGAGCCATTCGAAGTGCGATAAAACTATGAGCTGGAGAATCATCGGTTCCCAGCCCATTCTCGGTATAAATTATCAGGCAGCGCCGCTCACAAAGCGGCGCTTTTTGCATTCTAATGGATGTAGCCCATGCGGATCGCTTTCGCGATGGCCTGAATGCGGTTGACGGAATCGAGCTTGATGGTGGCTGAACCGAGATAGGCGTTGACAGTATGAACCGACAGGCCGAGCTTCACCGCAATTTCTTCGCTGATCCGGCCATCACCAGCCAGTTGCAGGCAGGCGACTTCGCGTTCGCTCAGCGATTCCGCCGGCGTGACGCGACGCTCATCCAGCGCAAGCAAATCCACCATGATTTCGGTGCACTTAATATGCTGCTCTAGAACCAGCTCATTATCCAGCAAAAGGCTGCCACCGCAGAAGACCACATATCCGTTACCAATGGTGCCAAGCCGAACTGGCAGGGCCAGCCCTGCATAGGACAGATCGTCATTGGCAAGCCTGAGCATGAGGGCGGGAACATCGGGTATATCCGAAAAACCCGTGCCGCTCTCGCTCTTCCAGATAATCGGCAGCAGCGAGCGTTCCAGATGATCCAGCAGGGGTTCACCCATGGCCTGAACCAGACGCGCGCTTTGATCGCTGGCATTCATGCCCCAGTTTTCCAACTCGCAAAACAACTTGCGCTTGTTGGGAAAACCCGATGCCACAGCCCGCAGAACAACGAAATTCTTGGCACCAAGAATACGCTGCATGGCCACCAGTTTGGGGAAAAGATCGGAACGGCTGGTCGAGGTACCGCTACGCACAGGCGCGCCTTGTCCCAGGTTTGTCGCCTCAGAATCCTTGTAATAGCCCATCCGACGCACCTTCAAACGAGATTATTACGAACCGCATAGGCAATGGCCTCTGAGCGGGTCTTGGTTGCCGTCTTGCGCATGACGCTGGTGATGTAGTTGTTGATCGTGTTGCGCGAGATACCGAGGATGGTCGCCATCTCGTCACTGGTCTTGCCTTCGGCAATCCAGAAAAGGCATTCCAGCTCACGTTCTGTCAGGTCGATGTCCCGCTCCACGCGTGATTCCGCGACGATGCCGGAGCTTGCAAAATAGCCCGTCAGCATGGCCGCTTCCCGCAAACGGTCCTCCACGGGCACGCTGTCTTCAGCAAACAAAAGCAACAGCGAAAAGCGCACGCGGCCGACGCAGAAGGTCAACGCGCAATATTTGCGATCCAGGCCTTGGGCAACGACGGCATCGTCAGGCAGGAAGAGCATGCGCGGCTTCAATAGCGCGAGACACTTTTCCATTTCACTGACGCGGTTCTGATTGTTGGTCAGCTCAGCGCCCAGGCGTCGCACGAGGTCGAACGGCCAGTCGGAAGTGATGATGAAGTTGAGGCCCGCTTCCTGCAAAAGGTCTTCGCGAGCGAGAAGATAATGCGATGCGCCTGCAAAGGACGCAAGCATCTCCACGGCGGCTGTAACGTTGCCGTCAGAAGCCGCAACCGAGATATTTCGAATGAGTTGATCGCGCGGCAAGGACTTCACCGACCTATCAAACGGCGCAGCCGACAACCTGCGAACATCAACATCCACCTTCAATAGCCTACGCCCTCTTACTCTCCTTTCGGAGATCATTTAGCCGGGATGGAAATCATTTCCATTCAGAAACACAAATACGTACCCACGTTTCGCATCACTGGTGACCGAATCATTATATTTTAGGAGACGATACGGGAAACGCCATAAGCAGTCGAAGACAATCCCGCATTTTCATCTCTTTGTCATGCAACCGAAAGCATATTGATGTTCTCGGCCTCGCACAGAGCTGATTTCATTATTCCAACGTAAATTGTCGACTTGATGAACAAAGCGTAAATTACGTTTTAAAACAGAACATGTGCGCCTGCGCGATGCAAGAGATAAAACGGATAAAGGCCGGCTTGAGACCGGCCTTTTTGACTTATGCTGCTTTTTCGACAGCCCACTTGCGGAGGATTTTTGCAGCGCGCTCTTCGCTGATTTCCACCATGCGGGAGAGACGGCGTTCCGGTCCTTCGCGCACCCGGCGATTGAAGTCGCCCTCGCCGCTGTCTCCGGAGAGAAGGTCGTCGGTGCTGTCGAATCCGAAGTCGGCACCGAACCCGTCCATGAGACCGCCACCAGCGCTTGCGCCACCCAGTCCCGGAGAAAAGTCCGGCAGTTCGAGACCGGCAGCATCCGCACCAAGCTCCGCAGTCGCGGCAGAACCGTTGGACATGGAGCGAACGATCGGACGGACACCCAACCAGACCACGAGGAAGGCGACGGCAACGAAGGCGAGCGAGTTGATGATGCCTGCCGAGTTGCGGCTGAGCACTTCCGTAACGCCCGGGCCGGCCACAGCCTGATCGAGAAGCTGGGTTTCGAGGAAGTCCATCGCGGTAATCGTAACCACGTCGCCACGGGCGGTGGAGATACCGGCAGCGGAGGCCACGATCTTCTGCATCTCTGCCAGATAGGCATCGGTTTTGGCCTGATCGGCAGGTTCGCCGATCATCTTTGCAAGACGGCCCTTGTTGACGACCACGGCAATCGAAATCTTGTCGACGGTGTAACCATTGCGCACGGTCGCAGTCGTCTTCGAGTTGATTTCGTAGTTGGTCTGCTCTTCCTTCTTGGCGCTCTCATCCGAAGACTTCGGACCGCCGCCACCGCCCTGCGGCGCAGCCTGCGGAACATTCTGCTCCACGGTCGCAGCCGTATCCGGCGTCGTTTCCTGAGACTTCTGATCTTCCTTGGTCGTGCGCACCGAGCGCTCGACACGTGATTCGGGATCGAAAACCGTTTCCTGAATTTGCTGGCTGTCGGTGTTCAGCTCTGCCGTAACGGTGGAGCGAAAATTATCCATGCCAAGAAATGGCGCAAGCGCCTTGTCGATCTTGCCTTCGAGTTCCTGCTGAACGTTTTGCGATAGCGTCAGCGAGCGGTTCAGTGCACCGTTACCGACATCATCGCCAGAGGCCAGAAGCTGTCCGGTCGAATCAAGCAGGGTCACGTCATCGACCTCAAGGCCGGGAACGGCGGAGGCGACGAGGTGACGAATGGACGAAGCGGCCTTGCGGCCTGCAGAGGTGCTAGCACGGATCATGACGGAGGCAGTGGGCTTCTGCTCTCCACGGCGAAAATTGCCGACATCCGGCATGACGATGTGCACGCGGGCAGCGGCAACGCCGTCGATCTGCTGGATAGAGCGTCCGATTTCCCCTTCGAGGGCACGGACGCGGGTCACTTCCTGCATGAAGGATGTCAGTCCAAGCGAACCGACATTGTCGAAAAGTTCGTAGCCAGCATTGGTGCTGTCTGGCAGGCCCCGTTCTGCAAGCAGAAGCCGGGCCTTGCTTGTCATACCAACGGGTACCTGAAGGCTGGTCCCATCCGCACCGACCTGGAAGTCAACATTCGACTCGGCAAGAGCGATGCTGATCTTGTTCAGATCCATGGTTTCGAGGCCAACATAAAGTGTTTCGTAAGCAGGCTTGTTCACATAGAGCGCAGCAGCGAGAATGATTGCCATGGACAAAACGCCCACACCACCCAACACCAAAAGCCGCGTCTGGCCCAGAGCCGCGAAATTTTTTAAAACCTGTGGGAATTGATTAAACAGATTCATTCTGTCCCGCACCGTCATTCAAAAAGAGTCGAGACCTTCTGGTCCCGATAGCAAATTAGACGGTGAAGCTTGCGCGAGCGTTTCCCGACTGGCTTTTCCAGCAAGGCCGCTCGCGCCATATCATTACGCGGCCATGTAGCGTGAAATGATCGACGCGACCTGGTCGGAGGTCAGGGAGCCCATATGCGTGTTCAACAGCGTATCGATCTGCTGGTTGGACAGGCTTTGAAGCGTATCGGTCGAAAGACCGGCAACGCCGGAGGAGCTGAGGGCGGCAATATCGGAGGTGGAGAACTTGCCGATATTTTCCTTCGACAAGGCCGCAATCTGCTTCGAGGTCAAGGCGCCGACCTGCGCGGGCGTCAATGCCTCGCTCTGGCTTGTGGTCAGAACGGCAATCGCACTGGTCGCAAGGCCCGATATCGCGCCTGTGCTGAGGGCGATAATGTCATCCGTCGAGAACAAGGCGATATCTTCGGTACCCAAAGCCGCAGCCTGAATGGCGGTCAGCGCATTAAGCTGCGTGGTCGTCAGGGCATCGACCTGCGCCGTGCTCATCGTCACCACCTGATTATAGCCCAGAGAGCCGACCTGACCCGGCGTCAGAACCTTGATATATTCCGTCGTGAGCCCCGCAATGATCGCCGTCGATAGCCCTCTGATCGCCGAGGAGGCGATAGCGGCAAGATCAGCCGTCGAGAATGTGGACATGCCATCGGTCGTCAAGCCAGACAAACCGTCGGCGCTCAAGGCCGCAATCTGTGCCGTCGAGAAGGAGTCGAGCTGATCCTTGCTCAGCGCCGCCACCTGCTTGCTGGTGAGGCCGGAAATGCCAGCGGTTCCAAGGCCTGACAGTTCCGTAACGGACAGTGAGGCGATGAAATCGGTGGAGAGCCCGCCAATGGCCGAAGAACTGATCGCGCCGATCTGCGCCGGGCTCAAAGTATCAAGTTCGTCCGCCGTCAGTCCGGAGATCGCGGTGGAGGTAAACGCGTTGATCTGCCCCGTCGACATGATGTGGATCTGCTCGAGGCTGAGCGCCGCGACCTGATCGCTCGTCAGGCCTGCAATACCGCCCGTGCTGAGCGCCGCGATCTGTCCCGTGGAGAGCGCGGCGATATCAGCCGTTTTCAAAGCCGCGACCTGCTGGGATCCGAAGGCTCCAACCTGCGTGGGAGAGAGCGCAGTGATCTGATCGACCGTAAGCGCTGCGACCTGCGCCGTGGACAGGCCTGAAATACCCGCAGAACTCAATGCGTGGACCATTTCGGTAGAAAGCGCTGCCAGTGTTGCAGTCGGAATGCCGACGATTGCCGCAGAACTGATGGCGGCCAGATCGGCAGTCGAGAATGTCTTGAGGTGTGCTAGCCCCAGCGCCGCCAATTGTCTGGAACCAAGTGCGGCGACCTGATCGCTGGTAAATGCTTCCACCTGATCAGGGCTGAGAGCCGCAATCTGATTGCTCGTCAGGCCGGAAACGCCCGACGTACTCAAAATGGCGATCCTGCTCGTGGACATGGCCGCCAGAGCTGCCGTGGACAGTCCCTGAATGACATGGGACGGCAGGGCTGCCAGATCGTCCGTGGAAAAGAGATCGATATCGTCGGCGCCAAAGGCCGACAATTGCGCGGACGACAAGGCAGCGATCTGCGTTGGTGTCAGCGCCTCGACCTGATCGGTCGAGAGCTTGTCGATCTGCCCAGTCGAAAGACCGGCAATGCCCGCCGTACTGAGCGCCATGATCTGTGTCGAGGACAGCGCTGCAATACCTGCGGTACCAAGTGTAGCAATCTGTTTGGAACCAAGCGCGCCCATCTGAACGGTCGTCAGCGCTTCCAACTGCTTGCTGGTCAAGGCCGCGACCTGCGTCGTGGTCAGGCCCGCGATGCTTGCCGTGCCAAGAATGGCGATGCGTTCTACGGGCAAAGCGGCAATCGTGTCCGTGGACAGGCCGCTGATCGCAGTGGACGTCAACGCCGCAAGTTCATCTGTTGAAAGCGCCGCGAAATCATCGGCACCGAAGGCGCTTAGCTGTGTCGATGTCAACGCAGCAACCTGCACTGAGTTGAAAGCCTCGATCTGGACGACCGAAAGCGCGGCGATCTGATCCGTCGTGAGCCCGCCAATGGCGGCCGTGCTCAAGGCCGCGATTTGGGTGGCGGACAAAGCGCTTGCTCCGGTCGTACCAAGCGCCGCCACTTGTTTGGAACCAAGCGACGCGATCTGCGCCGTCGTCAATCCCTGTAGCTGAGCGGACGTCAGCGAGCCGATCTGCCCGGTCGACAGGCCGGGTATGCTGACAGACCCCAGAGCGGCAAGCCTGTCTGCTGACAGACCGGCAAGCGTGGTTGAAGAAAGACCCAGGATTGCGCTGGATGTCAGTGCTGCGAGTTCGGCGGTCGAAAAGACGGCAAGATCGTCCGAACCCAGCGCGCTCACCTGCGATGACGTCAAAAGACCAACCTGCGCCGTATTGAATGCTTCGACCTGCACGGTCGTCAACGCGCCAATCTGCTCTGCCGTCAGGCCTGGGATGCCGGCGGAACTCAAGGCAGCGATCTGACCTGTCGAAAGCGCGGCAACACCGACCGTTCCAAGCGCGGCGACCTGCTTGGAACCAAGAGCTGCCACTTGCCCCGTCGTCAATGCTTTAACCTGATCGGCCGTTAGGGCTGCAAGCTGCGTTGTTGTCAGCCCAGGAACACTTGCCGGTGACAAGGTTGCTATGACGGACGGGTCCAGTTTCGCCAGCGTTTCGGTTGAGAGACCGGAAACGCCATTGCTGGAAAGAGCCGCAATATCTTTTGTCGAGAATACAGCGAGATCATCCGTACTCAGAGCCGCTACTTGTGCGGAGGTAAGCGCCGCGACTTGCACTGTGGTCAGCGCTTCTGCCTGTTCGGTCGTCAAGGCCACGATCTGCCCCGTGGACAGGCCGGTGATGCCGTCCGAACTCAAAGCGGCAATCTGGCTCGTTGTCAGTGTGGCGACACCGGCCCCAAGCGCTGCAACATGCCGCGACGACAGGGCCGCAACCTGGGTGGTCAGGAGTGCCTTGATCTGGATGTCCGTCAGCGCTGCGACCTGGCGGGTCGAGAGACCGCTAATGCCGCCCGTGCCCAGCGCCGTCAATGTTGAGGTGGACAGCGCTGAAATCGTATCGGACGACAATCCGGCAATCGCCTGTGAGCTGATCGCTCCAACGGCAGATGGGGAAAGAGAATCGAGATCGTCCGCACCGAATGCAGAGAGCTGCTGAGAAGTCAGAGCCGCAATCTGTTTGGTCGATAGTGACGCGATCTGACCGGTGCTCAGGGCGGAAATCTGGCTAGTGGTCAGGCTTGCCACAGCATCCGTGCTCAAGGACGCGATCTGGCCGGCTGTCAGCGCAGCAATGGTGCTTGTCGGAAGTGAATCGATGATACCGATGTTGAGCTTTCCAATTTCTTCATTGGAAAACTTCTTGATATTGTCTGCTCCCAAAGCGGTTATCTGGGCAGTTGTCAGCACACCAACTTGAGTCAAGGTCAGGGCTTCAGCCTGCCCCGTGCTCAACGTTGCGATCTGCGCGGTCGTCAGACCAGAAATACCGCCCGTGCTGAATGCCGCGATCTGCCCTGTCGAAAGCTTGCCAATATCGTCAGACCGAAGAACAGAAACCTGGTCAGCCGTGAGGGAAGAAACTTGCTTGGTCGTCAATTTCTGAACTTGCTCAGCGGTCAGCGCAACAACCTGCTTGGTGGTCAATCCGGAGATGCTGGCCGGGTTCAAGGAAGCGATATCCGTAGACATGGCAACCAATGCAGCCGTGGACAGGCCGGATATTGCGCTGGAACTGATGGCTGCGAGTTCTTCTTTGGTGAAGTTCTTGATGTTGATGTCTTTGATGCCTTCCAATTGGTCGGCACTCAGCGCGGCAATCTGGGTGCTTGTCAGCGCATCGACGCTCTCGCTGGAAAGCGTGCCAATCTGCTGTTTTGAAAGACCGGAAACTCCCGCTGTCGATATAGCGGCAATCTGTAGTGTGCTTAAGGCCGTTATATTGCCGGTACCAAGTGCTGAGATTTGAGCAGAGCCCAACTGGCCGATCTGCTCTTTGGAAAGCACCGCCAATTGCTCGGTTTTCAGTGCCGCCACCTGGCGATCCGTCAAACCTTTTACCGCCGTCGTGTTTATACCCGAGATTTGTGTCGTGGTGAGCGATGCAAGTTCGGCAGGACCGATGGCGGCAATCTGAGCAGAGCTCATGGCCGAAACCTGATCCTTGCTAAGGGCGGCCAACTGATCGGTATTGAGAGCATCGATCTGGTCAGATGTCATGCCCTTAAGCGACGTCGTAGACAATTTCTTGATCTGGTCTGCCGTCAGTGCTTTTACGACCGCCTCACTCAGCCCCGATATCGCACTAGAACTGAGCGCGGCGATATCTGCCGTGGAAAACGTTGCAATATCATCCGCACCCAAGCCCACTGTTTGGCTCGACTTCAACGCACCGATCTGGATCGTGGTCAAGGCATTGACTTGAAGTGTTGTGAGAGCCGCGATCTGATCGGACTTGAGGCCCGCGACTGCTTTGACGTTAAGGGCCGCGATCTGCACGGTCGATAGCGCTCCCAAAGCATCATTCGACAGGCCAGCGGCACCGGACGCGCTGATGCCGACAATGGCTTGAGCGGACATGCCCTTGATGTTTTCAGCCTTTAACCCGGCAAGTTGCGCGGAACTGAGAGCTGCGACCTGGGATGAGGACAGGGCCGCGATCTGGGTACTTGACAGTGCGGACATCTGATCCGCACTCATGGCGCCCAGAGTTTTCGCCAGTATTGACGAAATCTGCTTGGAATCCAAAGCAGCGAGAGAGGTCGTCGTCAGGGCCGACACTTGCGTGGAGCTTAGCGCCTTTATCTGGTTGGTCGACAATGCGGCAACCTGCGTCGAACTCAAGGCGGCGATCTGCGCACTCGTCAGTTTCGATATCGCACTCGTATTCAACACAGCGATGTTTGCCGCTGTCAGCGATGCCACGACAGAGTCCGATAGGCCTGTGATTGCCCTGCTGGTGAGAGCGGAAACAGCAGACGTCGTCAGAGCGTTCAGGTCAGTCGCATCCAGGGCAGCAAGCTGTGTTGAGGTCAGCTGACCGGCTTGCGCATTCGAGAGCTTGCCAAGCTGCTCGCTGGAAAGCACATTGAGCTGATCTCCCGTCAACCCGGCTATGGCGGCTGTGCTGATGGCTGCTATTTTGTCGGATGTGAGCGCGGCAACGACCGCAGTGCTCAGCCCCTGAATGGCTTTGGAGCCGATTGCGGCAATATCAGCCGTGGAAAACTTGGCGATATCGGCTGTTCCCAGAACGCTGAGTTGCGCCGAGCTGAGCGCCTTGACCTGTGCAGATGAGAGCGCTTCCAGCTGACTTTCGGTCAGTGCAGCGACCTGTGCGGTCGAGAGGCCAGCAATCGCCGAGGTGCTTAGGGACGTAATCCGGTCGTCTTTAAGCGAGCTTAGATATTCCGTCGTCAACGACTTGATCTGCGTGGTTTTGATCGCACCCAGCTGCCTGCTCGTTAATTCGGCCAGCTGATCCGACGTCAAGGCAGCGAACTGCTCGGAGGAAAACACGGCGATGGCCGCGGTGCTGAGAGAGGAAATTTTATCCGTCGAGATACCTGCTACGGCAGCCGTGCTGAGGCCCGCTATCGCCTTGGTCGAAATCGCAGCGATTTCATCTGCCGTGAAAGAGTTGATTCCCTCAGCGCTGATGGCTCCAATCTGGGTGGAACTCAGCACTTTGACCTGTCCCACGGTCAGTGCTGCGATCTGGCCGGTGGACAGTGCGGCCAGTTGGTCGGTCGTGAGTTTGGCGACGGCGCTGGTGGAGAGCGCCGCTATCTGGCTTGTCGTTAGCTCGGCGATGGCGTCCGGATCGAAGCCAGAAATTGATTTTCCTGACAAGTATGCAAGCGCCGACGCGTTAAAGGATGAAATATCGTCTTTCGAAAAAACCGCCGCTTGAGCGGAAGTCAATGACGCTAGTTGCGTGGAGGTTAAAGCGGCGAGTTGAACAGTGGTGAGTGCCCCGATTTGATCCGTCGTGAGCTTGGAAAACGTATTGGCGCTGATCGCTCCCACCTGTTCAGCAGTCAAAGCCGCAACGGTTTCCGCGCTCAGACCTGCCGCTGCTGCACTGGTGATCGCTGCTATATCCGCAGTTGAAAAGGTCTTGATCTGCTCATCACTCAGGCTTTGAATCTGCGTGGAGTTCAGCGCCTTGACCTGGGTCGTCGTCAGAGCCTCGACCTGGTCGTTCGAGAGCTTTGAAATCTGCTCAGTCGTCAGGCCCGGAATGGCTCTCGTACCCAGGGCTGCGATTTGGGCTGTGGAAAACCCCGAAAGATTGTCGGCCGACAGGACTTCAACCTGCGTAGATTTAAGGACGCTGACCTGTTTCGTCGTTAAACCGGAGAGCTGATCTGACGACAGGGCAGCAATCTGTGATGTTGTGAGGCTTGCGATAACCGCCGTACTCAAGCCGGCGATACCGGCTGAAGAGAGGTTACTCATATAATCAGGACCGAGGGCCGTGATCTGGGCGGCTTTCAACGCGGCAACCTGACCAGATGTCAGCGCATTCACCTGATAGGAGCTTAACGCACCGAGCTGCTCGGTCGTCAGTCTGGAAACAGCATTTGTGCTCAACGATGCCAGCTGCTCATCCGTAAGGGACGTAAAGACCTCGACACTCATGCCGGGAATGGCGCTTCCGCTGAGGGCGCCGATCTGCTCCGTCGAAAGCAAAAGAAGGGAAGAGCTCGTCAAGCCTGCGATACCCTTGCTGGAAATCGCGGCCATATCTGCTGTTGAAAATGTCTGGAGATCTTCTGGCTCAAGCGCCGCGATCTGATCGGAACTCATCGCGCCAATTTGCGCAGGAGTAAACGCTTCAGCTTGATCCGGCGTCAGATGCCCAAGCTGCTCGGTGGTAAATGCTGACACCTGCCCCGAGCTTAGGGCTTCAAGAGCGAGTTTGTTCAGAATGCTGATCTGGTCCAGCGTCAATCCGACCATTGAGCTGGTTGAAATCGCGCTGAGCTGCTTGGGGCTCATTGCCTGAACGTCTTCAAGTTCCAGAGCGCCGATCTGTTCGGCTGAAAACGCGCTGATCTGCCTGGACGAAAGGACCTTGACCTGCTCGGTCGACAGCGCCGCCACATCTTCTCCAGACCAGCTGGCAACCGTCGCCGTGGACAGTTTCATGATTTGGCTGGTGGAGTAAGAAGGTACGATCGATGTCATGTGCAGGCCTTGGTCGCGAGTTCAAATATCGAAAACAAACCGTCGAGGCCGCAGGACCTCAGACGGAGGCCGGAACACAAACGCGCGTTCTTCCCGACCCCTTGTCACGCAGAACACCACTTGGCCAAAGGCCAAAGGCAGCATCCCCCGTTGACAATCCTAGGTTTGGTTGCTTGCGCGAAGCTTTCAGTTTTTCCGAAATAGAAACCCTGAGTATCCATGGTCAGGGCGCAGTTGTGCCCCTCGCAATGCGACCAGCACTACGGCTCAGAGACCACAAATTTACTTTGGCTGATACTTAATGCCGATTGTTAGAGCGGAGGGTTGAGGAAGGAAGGCATTGCCTCTTGCTTTTCTGCAAGCGCAAGGAACAGGCGGGATGTATCCAGCGCTTCCCGGATCGTCACATCCATGTCCAGATAGCGATATGTCCCGAGCCGCCCCACGAATGTTATGCCGTTCTCGTCATTGGCAAGCGAGACATATTGAGCAAGCTGCTCTTTTTCCTTCACCAGACGTATGGGGTAGTAGGGAACATCATCCGGGCCGCATTCACGGGAAAATTCACGGTAACAGACTGAACTCCCGTGCTTTTCCCAAGGTGAGAAATGCTTGTGTTCAGTGATGCGGGTATAGGGAACGGAGACTTCTCCGTAATTCATCACCGCACAGCCCTGATAATCGCCCTCATATGTGAAGCGTTCGAAATCAAGCGTGCGATAGCCCAGGCGGCCATTGGCATAATCGAAATAGCCATCGAGCGAGCCGGAATAGAAGGTGTGGTCGTAACCGCTCACATCATCCCGCGTGAAATTGCTGTTCAGGTGCACACGAATATTGGGATGATCGAGAATACGCTCGACCATGGGCGTGTAGCCGGTTTCCGGCATGCCCTGGAATTTATGGAAGAAATAATCGTCGTCGTAATTGAAGCGCACAGGCAGGCGCTTGAGAATAGACGCGGGCAGATCTGTCGGCGAGCAACCCCATTGTTTCTGGGTATAGCCCTGGAAAAATGCCTCATAAAGGTCGCGACCGACGAAGCGAAGCGCCTGCTCCTCAAAGGTTTGAGGGTCTTCGATGGTCTTGTCTGCTTGCGTCTCAATGAAGTCCTTCGCCTCATCCGGGCGGAAGGTCTTTTCGAAAAACTGGTTGATGGTGTGCAGGTTTACGGGGAGCGAAAACACCTGGCCCCTGCTCGTCGTTTTCACGCGGTTTTTGTAGGGCATGAACGTCTGGTGGCGGTTGACGTATTCCCACACCTCGGCGTCGTCGGTATGGAAAATATGCGGGCCATAAACATGAACCATAACGCCCGTGTCGGCATCCCGTTCCGTGTGGCAATTGCCGGCGATGTGGTCGCGCCTGTCGAAGATATCGACCTGATGACCCGCTTGCGCAAGTTCGCGACCAATAACGGCGCCGGAAAGCCCGGCTCCGACAATAGCAATCTTCTTGGACTGAGACACTCTCGACCTGCCTTGTAATGATATGTCAGAGCGCCCTGCATTCCCTTTGAATGCTGAGACGCCCTGATTATTCCGTTGCCCGCATGAAAACGCTTAGATTTTGGCTTTTAAGCCGTAGCGGAGGTCTCGCTGGTCCACAACCGATTGTCGAACGGTATGGGGGAGAATTCGTGCCATTCACGCAGTTTCTGGAGATATCGTGCGCGATAACTCTGCTCATCGACGAATTCCAGATTTTCCAGGACGAGTTCAGCGCCGATTTCGTAATAGATGTCCAGATTGCTTAAATCCGGAACCGGTGTTTCTCCACGCTCGGCTTCTCCCTGCATCTGCCAGTACAGCTCTTCCAGACGGCGCGCCGCTCCCGGAATATCGCGCAGAACGCTCTTATCGCGGTTGGCCTGAATCTTGTCCCTGACGATTTTCAGCGTTGCAGGCGCCTTGGCATAAGCGATTGCCTTGGCGACATAGTCCTCGGGACCATCGCAGATCAGTTCAGGCACGCCGGTCGCGGCAACGACGCTGCTGCAGAAGCGCGCGGCAAAGCTCTTGCCGGGGAAGGTGAGAACCGGAAGTCCGACCGTCAACGAATCCGCTGCCGTCGAATGCGCGCCGTAAGGGAAGGTATCGAGGAAGAGGTCCGCGACCGCGATGCGTGCCAGATGCTCGGCATTCGCTGCCTTGGGCGCAAAAATGATGCGCTCCTGTGCAATTCCGGCCTCTTCGGCCAGTTGCCGCAGCCGTTCATCGGCTTTCTGGTTTCCGCTCAACAGCCAAAGCACGCTACCGGGCGTCGCCGTCAGAATTTTCATCCATTGATCGAAGGTGCTGGCGTTGATTTTCTGCATGCCATTGAAGCAGGCAAAGACGAAAGCGTCCTTTGGCAGTCCTGCCTGTTCACGCGTTGGCTTTTCGGCGATGATACGCTTGCGGTCGATAGGCTGGTTGCAGGCGATGCGCAGGACCTTTTCCGTATAATAGATTTCGCTTTCGACCGGGACGATCTGCGGATCGGCAATCATATATTGATGGAACGGGCTGCCCATCGAGCCGGGATAACCACAGAAGTTGACGATGACAGGTGCCGGCCGATAGCCGAAAATCTTCGTTCTGGCGTGTTTGGTGTAACCATTGACGTCGATGAGAACATCAACCTCGTCTTTGGCGATCTGGCGGGCGGCCTCTTCATCGGAGAGTCCACCAATCTCCCGCCAGACATCCACAACAGCCTTCATACGTGTCTGCGTTGGATCGTTGGCAACAGGGTCACCGCAATAATAGGCGTAGATTTCAACATTTTTCTTGTCGTGCAATTCCAGCACTTCGCGAAGCGCAAAACCGACGGCATGGTCACGCAGGTCCGAGGACACATAGCCAACGCGCAGGCGCGCGCCCGTTCCGGACTTCTGCTTGACCTTGTTGCGCGGGAAATTGCTCAGGTCGAGACGTCCGACGAAACCCTTGTTGTATTCCCAGGCCTTGGCAAGCTGGAACATCGGATCGTCTGAATAACATCCCAGCGTCAAAGGTGACATGGAATCGACCAATTGACGCTTGGTGACGTGGTTCGACGGGGTGAGAACCGGCCATTTGCACTGCCGCTGCCGAATAGCACTCCAGTGCTGCCCGGTTTCCTTCTTTTCGGGTCGCAACTCCAACGCCTGCCAGAGCACAGTCTCTGCTTCCTCAAGCAGGCCCGCATTTTCCATGACGCGGCCGATGTGCTGCAACGCCATCACCCGGTAGGACAGACGGTCCGCCGTCGTCTCGGCCGTGCTGTTGGCAAAGCCTTGCCACTGCATGATGGCCTGCGGTGACAGACCACTGTCTTCATAAGCGCGGCCCAGATTGATGTGGGCAGGCCCGAATACGGGATCGATCTTCAGTGCCGCCTGCAAGGAGTTAATCGATCCCGGCATATCATCAAGCTGGCGCAGTATGACGGAGTAGTTGAAATAGACCATCTGGATTCCGGGGTGGGAATCATTGAATGCCAGCCAGGTCTTGTAAAGCTTCACGGCATCGGCCAGGCGGCCTTCCGCGCCCAAGGTTTCAGCGAATTTCAACACGTCCGTCAGAGCTAGACGTTGCGTTCTCGCCAACTCCAGCAGATTTTGCAGAAGCGAATTGGAAAATTCCCCATGTGCCACAGTATTCATCAATCATAACCCCGGAGCTGGCGTGCACGATGGCAACAAACCGCTATTTGTTTAGAACCGGTGGCGAGATTAATACTTTGAAGCTTGTGCGGCGCTTTACTTGCACGAAAACCGTGCGTTTTGTCGCCTTATTCAACACGTTTTTCGTTACAAAAAGGCAAAGGGCACAGTAAGTGTGCCCTTGTCTCAAATCTGGTCCCGATTTACTGGCCGATTCCTATCAGCCTAAAACAGGTCGAAATCGCCGGAAGCCTTGTCGAGTGGCTGCGAATGGCCGTGGCGCAGGCCAGCACCGAGGGCCTTTTGCATTTCTGCAAGCTTGACGAGGCTGAGCGCCGTAGAAACATCGACGGCCCATTCCAGCGGAATGGAACCGGTGATCGTGTCGATGAATTCGGCAAGGCCGCGCGTTTTCTGAACCGCAAGATCGATGCCTTGCAGAAGCCGCATGCCTTCGGTCGAGACCGCGCCATTGGTCGCTTCAAGCAGTTGCGGCTCGATACGCTCGATGAGGTACGCCACGTCGTGCAATTCGGAAACGACCCGCATCAGAACGTCGGGAAGCGCCTCTTCGAATGCTGAAAATTCCGCGTTCTCTGCGATCTGCATGAATACTCCGTGGCCAATATGCTGGACCGAAAAGAAAAAACCTATTTAGGCCCGATGCTGAAACAAAATGATGGAACGGCGTGAGCAATCGCTTTGTACGCCGTTTAGAAAAATTCGATGTCGCTTGCCGCTGGCTTTGGTGCCGGTGCGGGGCGCCTTTCCAGTGCAACCGTCGACTGCGCTTCGGCACCGCTAAGCGGATGCTGACGCGCGCGACCGGAGACCGGCCAGAACTCCACCTTGCGGCCTGAGTCCCCTCCGGTCGATTGCCCAAGAAGACGAATACCTTCGTCCTTTAGAAACTGCACCGCGAATGCGGCGTTCTGCTCGCCGACATTCGAGAAGCTGGCAATCGTCTTCGCCCCGCCAAAGATTTTTGCCTCGAGACGATCACGGCGTGCCCCCTGCTTGAGCAGGCCGTTGATCAGCAATTCCATGAGATGCACCCCGTAACGGGTCGCATCTCCACCCCCCATACCCCCCGTACCCGGCAGCAAGAAATGGTTCATGCCGCCGACGCCCGCAACGGGGTCTCTGAGACACGCAGCCACGCACGAGCCGAGAATGGTCGTCAAGACCACATCGGGATCGTTGGCGATCTTGTATTCGCCCTGGATAATGTGCACGCGCTTGGCTGCGGTTTCGATCATTTCAAGGATCCAAATACGGCTTCGATTGCCGCCTTCATCTTGTCGATGGAGAATGGCTTGGCCAGAACATTGTTAGCACCCAGCTGAGCTGCCTTCTGAACCAGCGCGCGGTCGCCCTGCGCGGTCAGAATGATGAAGGCTGCCTTCTTGGTGGTCGGGTTCGTGCGAACCGCCTGCAAGAAGCCGAGGCCATCCATCTTGGGCATGTTGAAGTCGGAGATGACGAGATGATGGGGCTGCTGCTCCATGATCTTCATGCCCTGCTCGCCATCGCCAGCGGCAGTAATTTGTTTAAAGCCGAGCTGGGTGAGCGCATCGCTCAGCAGCAGGCGACTGGTGACCTGATCGTCAACGATCAGAACTTTGATTTTTTCTGCAAGAGACATTAGTCAGAACCTTCTTTTCGGGCAGCAGTAAGTTTCAGAATTTCTTCGCCGATGGCGTTGAGCGGAAGCTGTTGTTCAACCGCACCAAGCTCATGAGCGACCCTCGGCATTCCATAAACGACGCAGGTTTTTTCGTTCTGGCCGACGGTACGCGCACCGGCGTGACGCATTTTTAGCAAACCGGCAGCACCGTCGCGACCCATTCCGGTCAGGATGACGCCGACCGCATTGCGTCCGGCAAGTTCAGCCACGGAATCGAACAGAACGTCCACCGATGGTCGATGGCCATTAACAGGTTCTTTTTCCAAAAGCCTGCAACTTGGTGCGGAATGATTAACGACCTGCAAATGCCGCTCACCGCCGGGTGCGAGGTATATTTTACCAGTCTGGAGCCGTGCCCCATCGGTTGCCTCTTCCACCACAGGTGCGCAGAGCCGGTTGAGACGTTCGGCGAAGCTTTTCGTGAAGGTCGATGGCATGTGCTGGGTGATGACCGTGGGCGGGCAATTGGCCGGAAACTTCTGCAGAACAGAAATCAGAGCCTCCACACCGCCGGTCGATGAACCGATGGCCACGATCTTGCGGCCAACGCGGTAGTCGCTCACGGCCATCGGCGCCGCGATAGCAGGCTTTTCGGCAGCGACGTTGCGGTAGCTTTGGTGCTGCGAACGTGCCGCTGCTTTGACTTTTTCCGCCAGATCGCCAAACGGCCTGCTGTCTCCAGGTGCCGGTTTGCCTACGCAATCAAAGGCACCGATTTCGAGCGCCGCCAAAGATGCGCCCGCACCGCGATGCGTCAGGGTCGAGACCATGATGACCGGCATGGGCCGAAGCCGCATGATCTTTTCCAGAAATTCAAGGCCGTTCATTTCCGGCATCTCGATATCCAACGTCACGACATCCGGATTGAGTTCCTTGATTGCCGCACGCGCTTCCATGGCATTGCCTGCCTGACCGACCACGTCAACGTCGGGGTCAGCCTTCAGAACAGCCGAAATCAGCCCACGCATGGTGGGTGAGTCGTCAACAACGAGAACCCGTGCCGGTGAAGTCATGCTTTCCTCCCGCCGGGTTTGCCGATAAAGCGATAGGTTGTGATGCCGGTATTATCGAACAGGGCCTTTGGATCACCCGAAACACGCTCGGAGTGACCGATGTAAAGATGTCCACCTTCTGGCAGCAAACCTGCAAAACGCGACCAGATTTTCACCTGTGTCGGCTCATCGAAATAGATCACCACGTTGCGGCAGAAAATCACGTCGAAACCGCCCTTGAAGGGCCATTGCGTCATGAGGTTCAACTCGTTGAAAGTGATCAGCTTTTTGACCTTGTCGCTGATCTGGTGCTTGCGGCGACCGCCGACATCGACGTCCTGAAACCATTGCTTACGCATGGCCGGAGAAACCGTTTCGAGCGCGTTCTCGTCATAGACCCCTGCTCTCGCCTGCGCGAGAATCTTGGGGTCGATGTCGGTTGCCAGAATCCTGAAATCGTAGTCGGCGGCGTTTGGAAACATCGCCAGAACCGTGAGCGCAATCGAATAGGGCTCCTGTCCGTCAGAGCAGGCAGCGGACCAGATGCGAACACGGCCACCCGTCTTCGCCCGGTTGATGAGGCCCGGCAGGACTTCATCGCGCAGATGCTCGAAATGGTGGTTTTCGCGGAAGAAGCGGGTGAAATTCGTCGTCAGATGCGACAGCATTTCCCGGCGCGCATGCGCGCCTTCCTGCGAGGAAACCAGGGTGCAATATTCCCGAAATCCGGACAGGCCCAGATTGCGGATGTGTTTTGACAGTCGCGAATAAACGAGCGACGCCTTTGTGTCGTTCAGATAGATGCCGGCATCGGCATAGATCATCGCGGCGATTTCGGACAGGTCGCGGCGTGTCAGCGGATATTCTCCGCTGGCAAGCACTTCGTCCGGTGATAGGCGTTGATCGTTAAACTTGAGCGCTGTCATTCATCACCACTTTTCAACCGGCTGCCGCAAGAGACATCTCTTGCTTGAGAGACTGGCCACGAGACGCGCCGACAACCGCATCCACATCCAGAATGAGAGCCACGCGACCATCACCGAGGATGGTTGCGGCAGCAATGCCCGGAACGTGGGTGTAGTTGGCTTCCAGCGACTTGATCACGACCTGACGCTGACCCTGGATGGCATCGACCATCAGAGCGCGCTGGCCGCCGCCTTCCGACTCCACCAGAAGGGCAACGCCGTCGACCGGGTTTGCCTGGGTGGCGCGGAAGTTGAGGATACGGCCGACATCCACCAGCGGGCAGAAGGAGTTGCGGATCGAGATCAGGCGCTGGTTGGAACCGAAGGAGTGAATGTTCACGGCTTCCGGCTGCAGCGTTTCGACAATCGCCGTCAAAGGTACGACGAGCGTCTGACCGGCAACCGTCACCACCATGCCGTCGAGAACGGCAAGCGTCAGCGGCAGGCTCATGGTGAAGGTCGAGCCGAGGCCCGGACGCGAGGTGATGCTGATGCGACCACCGAGTGCCTGGATCGAGCGCTTGACCACGTCCATACCGACGCCACGACCCGAAATATCGGAAATCTTGTCGGCGGTGGAGAAACCAGGTGCGAAGATCAGGTTGTCGATTTCTTCATCCGTCAGGTTGGCATCGGCAGCGATCAGGTCGTTGTCGATGGCCTTCTGGCGAACGCGCTCGCGGTTGATGCCCGCGCCGTCGTCCTGAAGTTCGATGAGAATACGGCCCGAGCGGTGCTTTGCCGTCAGCTTCACGGTGCCTTCCGGGTTCTTGCCGGCGGCTTCGCGCTTTTCAGGCGTTTCGATGCCGTGGTCAACGGCATTACGGATCATGTGCGTCAGCGGTTCGGCCAGCTTGTCGATGACCGTCTTGTCCACTTCGGTGTTTTCACCCTCGGTGATCAGGCGGATCTGCTTGCCGATCATGTCGGCCACTTCGCGGACGATACGCGACATGCGCTGGAAGACAGGCTTCACCGGCTGCGCGCGGATGGCCATGACGCTATCCTGAATTTCGCGCGTGAGCTGCTGAAGTTCTTCCAGACCCATGTTGACGGCGGATGTGCCGGTCGTGTCGTTCTCGATCACGCTCTGCGACAGCATCGCCTGATTGATGACGAGTTCGCCGACGAGGTTGATCAGGCGGTCAACGCGGTCGAGATCGACGCGGATGGTCTGACCGGCGCTTGCATTGGCGGCGTTGGCAGCCGCTGCAGCGGCAGCCGGTGCTTCCTTCTTCTCGGAAGCGGCAGAAACAGTGCGCGTGACTTCGGTCGCGGCAACGGCTGTTGCAACGGTCTTTGCAGCAGTCGTCTCGTCTGCGGCATCAGACATGACGGCGGGTTCGTCAGCGACTTCATCCAGAACCGAAAGATCGAACGGCACCGGTATCATCGGCAGTTCTTCTTCAGGCGGGGTTTCCTCGACGATCTCGGTGATTTCCAGATCGCAATCCCATTCAGCAAACTCGAAAACGGTGCGGATGCCCGCGGCACCCTTGTCCGTCTTGATCGTGATCTTCCACTGGAAATAGGCAGCTTCCGGCTCGATGTTTTCGAGCAGCGGCAATGCGGTCATGTCGCAGTTGATGCTCATCTCGCCGATGCGCGAGAGGTCGCGCAGCAGAAGCGCGGATTCATTGCCCTTGGTGTAGAGCGATGTCTGCGGTTTGAAGACGACGTTGAAGGACGGCGTTTCCATGAGTGGAACCGTGTCGTCTTCGAAGTCGCCGAAGGAGAAGGCGACAGGCTGGAAGCCACTGTCGTCGGTTGGGGCCGGTGCTGCGGCAACCGGTGCTGGCGCTGCGGCTTTCGGTGCTGCCGGTTCCGAGGCTGCACCGGGCGAAACCTTTTCGCCATTGGCAAGCGCTTCCAGTTCCTTGACCAGTCCGCGCGTGCGGCCTTCCTCGACGCTGCCACCATCACGGGCGGCATTGGTCAGATCGGCCAGAACGTCGGCCGATTTCAGCATGACTTTCAGAACGTCCTGATCGGGCTCGAGCTTGTTCGAGCGCACGCAATCCAGTGTCGTTTCGAAAACGTGGGCGAAAGCCACGAGATCTTCGAGACCGAAAGCACCCGCTCCACCCTTGATGGAATGAACGGCACGAAACACAGCATTCACGGTTTCCGGGTCGCGGTCGCCGTCGTTCAATTTCAGAAGACCCGATTCCAGTTCGGCGAGCTGTTCCTCGCACTCCTGGAAGAAGATTTCTTTGATTTCGTTCATATCCATCGTGAGTGGTCCCGTATCAAGCAGTTACGCGTTCAATGGCATCGATCAGCTTTACAGGATCGAACGGCTTGACGATCCAGCCGGTCGCGCCTGCCTGGCGGGCACGATTTTTCTTCTCGGCATCGCTTTCGGTGGTCAGCACGAGGATCGGGATCGCACGGTATTTTTCGTTGCGGCGAACGCCTTCGATAAAGCCGAAGCCATCGAGACGCGGCATGTTGATATCCGTGACGATGACGTCTGGATCACAGCCCTCGAGAACTTCAAGTCCTTCGACGCCGTCTTCCGCCTGGATCGTTTCGAAACCCGCATTATTGAGCGTGACCAGCAACATGTTGCGGATCGTTCTGGAATCGTCGACGGTCAGAACCTTCTTCTTCATTTCTATGCCTCCTTCGGGAGCATATGATCGATGTCTACGCCGATCAGTTTAAGGGTTTTGTCAAAGGCATCCGATGCCTTGGAAAAAGTGAATGGTTTGCCATCGGCTTCCCAAGCCTTGATGCCAGCCATCAAGACCTGGGCGCACTGCACGCCCACGCGCTCGACCTCGGAGGCATCCACCGCAAGCGGGGCACCCCTCATTTCCATCAGTTTTCCGTGCAAGACGGATGCCTGATTGAGGTCCAGCACCGGTGACAGTTTCAATGTCGACTGCGCTGCTTTCCTGCCTGCCATCAAATCACTCCTTGGCGTCTGAATTGTTGCTGCACGTAGCCGTAATCCATGCGTTCCTCGCGCAAGGGTGCCACGTTTTGCTGATGCTGATACTGTCTCGCAACCGGCTCTGCCGCCGCGTGCATCTGGCGGGCAATGCGAAATTCGCGCACCGTCCGGCCCAGTTCGAGAATAACCGTGTGCAGATCGTCGGCCTCTTGCGCCGTCGTCGTCAGGCGGCTGGCGGCGCGATCCGACTCCGCGCCGATCGAGCCGAGTTCGACCGCAACCGTCTGGAGGCTGGTGACGTTTTCGTCGGTGCGGCGGGCAACATCGCCGATCATATCGCTAACGCCGGAGACCTGACGAACCACGCCGCCAATGGCTTCCTGCGTGCGATTGACCATGCGCACGCCCGCATCGACCTGCGTCTTAGTGCCGTTAACGAGGTTCTTGATTTCCCGTGCCGCATCCGCAGAGCGCTGCGCCAGCGCGCGCACTTCCTGCGCAACGACGGCAAAGCCGCGACCGCTTTCGCCCGCACGGGCCGCTTCGATACCGGCATTGAGTGCAAGCAGATTGGTCTGGAAGGCAATCTCGTCGATGGAGCCGATGATACGGCCGATCTGTTCTGCGGATTGTTCGATACCGGCCATCGCGCTGATGGCTTCACCGACTGCGGTGCCGCTTTCAGTGGCGGCATTGCGTGCCTGCAGAACTGCGCTTTCGGCGGCGGAAATGCGCTCGCTGCTGTTGCGGACTTCGCCGATGACGGAGCCGAGTGAATCGGCAGCGCTGGTGAAGCGTTGCGCCTGCTGGGAGGAAGCGGAGGCCATGGCCCTGCCCTCACCCGCCAGTCGTTCGGTGGCGGCATGCGCATCATGAATGCCCGCTTGAGCAGCGGACATGGAGGCCTCGATCTTTTCCAGCGCGCCATTGAAGGCAGCTGCCAGATCGCGGTAGGCCTCAGGAATATCGCCGGTGATGCGTGCCGTCAGGTCGCCTGCGGCAAAAGCGTTGAGCGCATCGCCCAACAGGCGCTTGGCACCGGCCTGATCGTCTTCGCGCTGCTTTGTCAGTTCCTGATTGTGGCGAATACGCAATTCGTTGAAGCGTAGCGACACCGCAATCTCGGTATCGACCATGACAAGCCGCACCACGGCTTTGACGGCCTCTGCCAGTTCTTTCTGGCGCTTGCGGTTGCCGGGCAGAAGCGAACGTGGCGCATGATCGGCAATCAGGCCGCCGAGAAGATTTTCCAGCACGACGGCATGCCCGGCAACGTGCCAGCGCGGGTCGAGACCCATGCGGCTTTCCGTATCGGACAGAACCTTGATGCGTTCGGCGTAGACCGCGTCGAAGCGGGCATCCGTCAAGACACCCCAATGGGCGCTTTGAAGATCATGCAGCCGGTCGAGCTGGTTTTCGCTTTCGAAGGAAGGAGAACAGTCGGGCATGGACTGGAAGCGGACCATCAGGTCGCGCAGGCCCGCCTTGACATGGGGCTCCAGCATGGTGCGGTAGCGGCGCAGCAGATCGCACTGCTCCTGGTCCAGACCAGCAAAACGCAAACGTCCACCCAGGCTGCCGCCTGTGGCCTTTCGCGTCTGATCTGTTGGCAATTCCTGCCCCAAGCGCCGTCCCCAACAACTTCGCCGGATGAAACCGGCCAATGACCGATTGAGAATGCCAGTATCCGGGGGGATATTTCACGAATATGCGCACCACTGATGGTGCGCACCGACGCTGCTGAGCCTTCTGCAATCAAAGAAATACCGGATCAGTCCCGGTACGGCAGGGCGGCGTCATGCCTGGAAGGAGATTCACTATCCCCATTCCGCCGTGAAATACGTCCAATCTTTATGGTTAATTCCTTGCTCGAAAGTTAAGAAACCACTGCAAGTCTTGGAAATGCTAAAAATTGTTATGCAATTTAACCTTTGATTACCTCTACCACGCGCTCAACCCATTCGGGAATCGAGCTTTTTAGAAAAGATTTCTTATTTTTAAGGGTGCTGCGCTGGACAATTGCAACACCGTTCCCCTAAAACAAAATGACACAATATTCGCTTCCATGGTGATGTTTCAACGAAACGCTGACGACGACTAAGGAGACACGATTTTGCCATGGATGGGGAAAAGCCGATGGGCCCCGTGTCATTCCACAAGGCTGATCAATGTCTTCGTCGCGGGCATGCTCGTTTTCATGGGAATTCATGCCGCAGCAAACGCGGCCCCGGCTCTGAAACCACATCGTCTCGAACGTTCGCATCAACCTGAAGAAACCCAGCATTCGTCATCGCTGGCCGGACTTGGATGCGAAGACCGAGAAGCGCTGGTGCATTTTTGCCAGCAGTCGGCCCATCACGACTTTGTTTATTCAAGTTTATCGGTTTCAGCACTGGTAACCGACTATACGAAGGCCCAAATCGCCTTTGAAGACATGCACCTCCAGACGCATGGTTTTCGCCTCACCGGAACGGTCTCGCCTCGCGGTCCACCCCGAACAAGCTCATAGCCGTCGCGGCCAATTTCTCCGTCTCATCTGATGGAACTGGCGAAGCTGACGGGCACACGAACCGCCAAAACTTAACGCCAGAGAAAATTGCCAGCCTGTATGAGACTTGAAGTCCTTCTTCCGATTCTGATTGCCCTTCCCTTCATCGGCAGCGTCATAACCGCCATGATGCCGAGAGATGGCGCGGCCCGCGCGCCTGCAGCCGTCGCCGGTGGCATCGCTCTTTTCGGCCTCGTCGTCACCATGTTTCTCTATACCAGCGTCAAGGGCGGCGCGGTCATCAAATATGATGTGGAGTGGCTTCCCCAGCTCGGCCTCAACTTCACGCTCCGGCTGGATGCCTTCGCCTGGATGTTCATCATCCTCATCACCGGCATCGGCCTGCTGGTGGTGCTTTATGCGCGCTATTACATGTCGTCGGACGATCCCATTCCGCGCTTCTTCGCCTTCCTGTTGTCCTTCATGGGCTCGATGCTGGGTATTGTCCTGTCCGGCAACGTCATTCTCCTGTCGATTTTCTGGGAGCTGACGAGCGTCTTCTCATTCCTTCTGATTGGCTACTGGCACCACAACGCAACCGCCCGCGATGGCGCGCGCATGGCCTTGACCGTAACCGGCATTGGCGGTTTCTGCCTGTTGGCAGGCCTGTTGATCCTCGGCCATATGGCTGGCAGTTACGATCTGGACGATATCATCGCCAAGGGCGCGGATATCAGGGCGCATTCGCTCTACGTTCCGGCGCTGGTCCTGATCCTGATCGGCGCACTCACGAAAAGCGCGCAGTTTCCCTTCCATTTCTGGCTTCCCAATGCCATGGCGGCCCCGACGCCCGTATCGGCCTATCTGCACTCGGCGACCATGGTGAAGGCTGGCGTCTTCCTGCTGGTGCGCCTCTGGCCGGTTCTGGCGGGAACGCCGGAATGGTTTTGGCTGCTCGGCTTCTGCGGCATCATTACCCTGCTGCTTGGCGCCTACTTCGCCATGTTCCAGCAGGATTTGAAGGGACTTCTAGCCTATTCCACCATCAGCCATCTCGGCCTCATCACCACGCTTTTGAGCCTCGGAAGCCCGCTTGCGGCTGTTGCAGCCATCTTCCACATGATGAACCACGCCACCTTCAAGGCATCGCTGTTCATGGCGGCTGGTATCATCGACCACGAGACCGGGACGCGCGACATGCGGCGGTTGAGCGGGCTCTATCGCTTCTTACCCGCAACGGCGACGCTCGCCATGGCGGCCAGTGCGGCCATGGCCGGTGTTCCTCTGTTCAACGGCTTCCTCTCGAAGGAAATGTTCTTCGCCGAATCCGTCGAAACCCATGCGGACTCCCTGCTGGACAAGGCCCTGCCCTATGTCGCGACCCTTTCGGGCGCCTTTGCGGTCGCATATTCGCTTCGCTTCATTCACACGGTCTTCTTCGGCCCGCCGCCGCATGATATTCCCAATCCCAAGCCGCATGAGCCGCCGCGCTGGATGCGTTTTCCCATCGAGTTTCTGGTTCTGGCCTGCCTGATCGTCGGCATTGTTCCCAGCCTGTCCATCGGTCCCTTCCTGCATTCGGCGGTGCTGTCGGTGCTCGGCCCGCAGACGCCGGTTTACAGCCTGTCGATCTGGCACGGCTTCAACGTTCCTTTGATGATGAGCCTCGTCGCTCTCGTCGGTGGCGTGGCGATCTATGCGGCGCTTGGCGGCTATTTCTCCCGTTGCGAGGATGGCCCGCCGGTCTTCCGCCATCTGCGCGGCCAGCGTATTTTCGAGCGCATCATCGTCACCGTATCCTGGAAATGGGCGCGCTGGCTGGAAAGCACGCTTGGTACACGCCGTTTGCAGCCGCAACTGCGCATGCTGATCCTCGTAGCGCTGATTGCCGGTTTCTCACCGCTGGCAGCTTCGGAATTCTCGCTGACGCTACCAAGTGTGACGACCTTCGATCCGATCTTCGCCATTCTCTGGGCCATCGGCATGATTGCGGCCATGGGTGCTGCGTGGCAGGCGAAGTACCATCGTCTCGCCGCTCTGGTCATGCTGGGTGTCGCCGGTCTCATAACCTGCCTGACCTTCGTGTGGCTGTCGGCACCGGATCTGGCGATCACGCAGCTGCTAGTCGAAATCGTCACCCTCGTTCTTATCCTGCTCGGACTGCGATGGCTGCCGAAGCGTATGGAGAAAGTGGACAACAACACCGAACTTCCGGCCCAGCTTCGTCGCGGACGGGACTTCCTGCTTGCGGTCGCCTGCGGCATCGGCATGAGCGTCATCGCCTTTGCCGTCATGACGCTGCCGGTTCCCAACACCATCGCCAATTACTTCCTGGAAAAAGCCTATTCGGAAGGCGGCGGCACCAATGTCGTCAACGTCATTCTGGTGGATTTCCGTGGCTTCGATACGTTGGGTGAAATTGCGGTTCTGGCCATCGTGGGTCTCACCGTCTTCTCCCTGCTACGCCGTTTCCGTCCTGCCCATGAAAGCATAGGCCTACCGGAGCAGCAGCTGATCCAGAACGCGTTCGATGCGGAAAGCCCGGAACGGAGCAAGGGCGATACGGTTCGCGATTATCTGCTGGTGCCATCGGTCATCATGCAGTGGATGTTCCCCGTCATCGTCACCTTCTCGATTTTCCTGTTCATGCGCGGACATGATCTTCCGGGCGGTGGCTTCTCGGCAGGCATCACCATGGCGGTGGCCTTCCTGCTGCAATATCTTGCAGGTGGCACCCGTTGGGCGGAAGACCGTATTCGTATTCTGCCGCTGCGCTGGATGGGCTTTGGTCTTTTGATGGCAGCATCGACGGGAATGGGCTCGTGGTATCTCGGCTACCCGTTCCTGACCTCCTATTTCCAGTACACGGAGCTGCCCTATATCGGCAAAATGCCGACAGCCACGGCATTGCTGTTCGACCTTGGCGTCTTTGCCCTGGTCGTCGGCGCAACCGTTCTTATTTTGATAGCATTGGCGCACCAATCGCTGCGTAACTACAAGGTACGTACGCCCGACGCCGCAAAAGCGGAGGAGGCGTAATGGAACTCATTCTAGCCATCGGTATCGGCGTCATGACCGGCTCGGGCGTCTGGCTCATCCTGCGCCCACGGACCTATCAGGTCATCATCGGCCTTTCGCTTCTGTCCTATGCCGTCAATCTTTTCATTTTCGGCGTGGGCGGCATCAAGACCAATGCGCCTCCCCTGCTGCTTGACGGGGTTATCACCTCGACACTGACGGACCCTGTGCCGCAAGCGCTGGTGCTGACGGCCATCGTCATCGGTTTTGCAACGACGGCGCTCTTTCTCGTCGTGCTGCTTGCCGCACGCGGCCTGACCGGCACCGACCATGTCGACGGGAGGGAAACGAAATGAATTTCCTGCCTTCGCACATCGTCGTCGCACCCATTCTGGTGCCGCTGATAACAGGTGCTATTCTGCTGTTCATCGATGAACGCAAGCGCACCACCAAGGCGGTCGTCAGCGTTGTCTCGACCTTCCTGTTGCTTGCCGTGGCCATCGCCCTGTTCGTGGAGGTGAATTCCACCGTCAACACCGAAGTCGCCGCTGTCATCTCGACGGGCGTCTACCTGCTCGGCAACTGGCCAGCCCCCTTCGGCATCGTGCTGGTGGCGGATCGCCTCTCCGGGCTCATGGTGCTGCTCGTGGCGTTGTTGGCCATACCATCGCTCATCTATTCGCTAGCGAAGTGGCACAAGGCCGGTGCGCATTATCACTCGCTGTTCCATTTGATGCTGATGGGCGTCAATGGCGCGTTTCTGACGGGCGATCTGTTCAATCTTTTCGTCTTCTTCGAAGTCATGCTGGCAGCCTCCTACGGTCTGCTTCTGCACGGCTCCGGCCAATTGCGCGTCAAGGCTGGCCTGCACTACATCGCCATCAATCTGGTCGCCGCCCTGTTCTTCCTGATCGGCGTCAGCCTCATCTATGGCGTTACAGGCACGCTGAACATGGGTGATCTCGCCCAACGCATCGCAGGCCTCAATCCAGACCAGCGCATGCTGCTGGAAACGGGCGCCGCCGTGCTGGGCATCGCGTTCCTCGTCAAAGCGGGCATGTGGCCTTTGAACTTCTGGCTACCTTCAGCCTATACCGCCGCATCCGCACCGGTTGCCGCCATTTTCGCCATCATGAGCAAGGTCGGCATTTACGTCATTGCACGGCTGTCCTTCCTGCTTTTTGGTCAGACGGCAGGTGAATCTGCCGGTTTCGGGCATGATGCGCTGCTGGTGGGTGGCATTGCCACCATCGTCTTCGGCACTATCGGCGTTCTCGCGTCACAGGCGCTTGGCCGTCTGGCAGGCTTTTCGGTTCTCGTTTCATCCGGCACGCTGCTGGCCGCCATGGGTACCGGTAACCCCACGGTCGCTGCGGGCGCACTGTACTACCTCGTCTCCTCTACACTCACCATCAGCGCTTTCTTTTTGCTGATCGAGCTTGTGGAACGCGGGCAGGATGCCGGTGCCAACGTTCTGGCCGTGACCATGGAAGCCTATGGTGATGGTGAGGAGGACGAAGAAGAAGACGAAGTCGGTGTCACCATGCCCGGCACCATGGCGGTTCTCGGCACCTGCTTTGCCGCCTGCGGCATTCTTCTCGCCGGTCTGCCGCCGCTGTCGGGCTTCATCGCCAAATTCTCCATGCTATCCGCCATCCTCAATCCTTCGGGGCTTGGGGCGGACGACAGCGTATCGACCCTTTCCTGGTGGATCGTTTTCCTTATCGTCTTCTCCGGCCTCGCTGCGCTGATCTCCATGACGCGTGCGGGCATCCGCACCTTCTGGGGTTCGCTGGAAGGCACGGTGCCCCGCGTTCTCGTCATCGAAATCGCACCCATCCTGCTGCTTCTGGGCATGACCTTGGCGATGACAGTCGCTGCTGGCCCAATTATGCGCTACATGCAGGAAACGGCCCGTATTCTTGATCTTCCGGAAAGCTACATCCAGGGCGTAATGACGGCACCGCGTGCCGTTAGCGGAGAGGGAGCAGCACCATGATATCCCGCGTTCTCCCCTACCCGCTGCTGACGCTTTCGCTGATCATTTTCTGGATGACGATCAACAGCTTTTCGCCCGGCCATCTGCTACTGGGAACAGTGGTGGCGATGGTCGCTTCCTGGGCCATGGCGTCGCTGCGCCCGCCCAAACCGCGCATCCGCAACTGGCATCTGGTCGTGAAGCTGATTGTCATCGTGCTTTACGATATCATCCGCTCCAACATCGCGGTTGCCTTCATCATTCTGTTCAAGCGTGACCGGAAGGTCAAATCGGGCTTTCTGACCATCCCGCTCGACCTGAGAGACCCAATGGGTCTTGCGGCTCTAGCCGTGGTACTGACGGCAACGCCGGGCAGCGCATGGCTGGAATATAATTCGTCGCAGGGCACGCTTCTCATCCACGTTCTGGACGAGGTCAGCGATGCGTACTGGCAGCACCTCATCAAGAGCCGATATGAAAAAATGCTGATGGAGATATTCGAATGAGTTCGGTTATCCTTTTCTGGTCGTTTTCGATCGCACAATTGTTCCTGGCCATTGCCATGGCGATATCAGTCTATCGCATCGCCATCGGCCCGCGCGCGCAGGACCGTGTGCTGGGTGTGGATACGCTTTACGTCAATTCCATGCTGCTGGTTCTGACCTTCGGGCTTCGCACCGGCAACGACGTCTATTTCGCAGCCGCCCTGTTGATCGCCATTCTCGGCTTCGTTTCCACGGTGGCCCTTTCGAAATTCATGATGCGCGGAGAGGTGATCGAATGAGCGAAGTTGCCGAATTCCCCCTCTGGGCGTCGATCCTCGTCGCCTTCTTCGTACTTCTGGGTTCATCGCTGGCGCTGATCGGCACGATCGGCTTCGCCAAACTGCAAAGCTTCTATGAGCGTCTGCACGCCCCAACACTCGGCACCAGCTGGGGCACGGGCGGCATCGTCATGGCCTCGATCATATATTTTTCCGTATCTGGCCAGCGACCGGTCTTCCATGAAATCTTCATCGGCATTTTCATGACGGTCACCACGCCTGTCTCGCTGATGCTTCTGGGCCGCGCCGCGCTCTACCGCGACCGCGCCGAGCAGAATCCCAATAGCCGCCAGAGCCTGTAAGATTACCGCAAGGGCAGACATTGCAAAGCAACAGCAATTGTCTTGCCTTTGCGTGTAACGATCATCATCACCACAGCAAAAGTGATGAAAGATGACAAGCTGTAAAACAGCTTCACAACGTCGCATGCGCGATTATTTCTCTAATATTGCAATAATTTCCTATATTTGACCTCTGTCAAATAGGCTGAAAAGCCCAATGTTATCGTGGAGTTACCCCGGCACAATATTCCCTGAATTTTAACGTTTTTCGTTCATTGTGGCAAAATTCAGTAATTCTCGGGGATATATGTATGGCAAGTTTCTTTTCGAGATCGATCGTTGTTCAGATGGTCTGTCTGACTATCGCGCTTATTTTTCTTGGCATTTTTGCCGTGGGTACCACGACCTATTTCCGTCTAAAAGACGACGTCATGGAAAGTGCACTTCTGGATACGCGGCGCGCGGTCAGAAGTATGGCTATTCTTTATGAGATGAAGGTTGGTGGAGCAACGGTCGCTATTGAAAACGGCGAATTGAAATCCGTTAGCCGTCCCAGCATCGGTACGCTGCTCGATTTCGATCTGGTTGATCGCACCGGCATTGCCAATGGTGGCGTCGCTACCGTGTTTCAGGCACAGGGCTCGGATTTCCTCCGTATCTCCACCAACGTGAAAAACGAAAAGGGTGAACGCGCCGTCGGCACCAAGCTGGCGCTCGACAGCCCGGCTTATGCCAAGATGGTCAAGGGCGAGGCCTATTTCGGTCAAGCCAAGCTCTTCGGCACGGACTACATGACCGCTTATCTGCCGGTCCTGTCCAAATCTGGAACCGCAGTCGGCATTCTCTTCGTCGGCGTGCCCATGACGGTTTATCAGGGCCATATCGATGGTTTGCGCAATATCGTCTTGTGGTGCGGCTTCGGCGTCATGCTGGTCTTCGGTCTGCTTGGCTATTTCGTCATCAACCGCGCCCTGCGCCCCCTCGGTCTTTTGACCAATGCGGTCAAGTCGCTGTCGGAAGGCAAGCTGGATACGGATATCCCCTATACGCAGCGCAAGAACGAGTTCGGCAACATTGCCCGCGCACTGGAAGTCTTCCGTGAAAACGCGCATGAAAAGCTGCTGATCGAAGGCCGTAGCGCAGAAGAGCGCGCCGAGGCAGAAGCCGAACGCGGTCGCAACGATGCCGAAAAGCGCGAAACAGATCGCCAGATCGATTTCGCGGTCACCCAGCTTGCTGGCGGCCTTGCCCGTCTTTCGCAAGGCGATCTGACCCAGACAATCGATTCCCCATTCTCGGGCCGTCTGGAGCAGCTTCGCACCGACTTCAACACATCCTTGGCCAACCTCAAGGACGTACTGGCACAAATCCGCGAGAGAACGCTGGTCATTCAGCACAACGGCATGGAAATGCGCGAGTCCTCCAACGACCTGTCTCGCCGCACGGAATCGCAGGCTGCATCGCTGGAAGAAACGGCTGCTGCCGTCGAGGAAATCACCGTTACCGTGAAGTCTTCGGCTGAACGCGCCCGTGAAGCCAATCAGGCCGTTCGCGTCACACAAAAAAGCGCCGACAGCTCCGGCTCGGTCGTCAAGAACGCCATCGACGCCATGGGCCGCATTGAAGATGCGTCGAAGAAGATCGAGCAGATCATCGAAGTCATCGACGACATCGCCTTCCAGACCAACCTCCTGGCGCTCAACGCCGGTATCGAAGCGGCTCGCGCCGGTGAAGCGGGCAAGGGCTTTGCCGTCGTCGCCCAGGAAGTTCGCGAACTTGCCCAGCGTTCTGCCGATGCCGCTCGCGAAATCAAGACGCTGATCAACCAGTCCACCAATGAGGTCGGCACCGGTGCGCTTCTGGTGCAGGAAGCCGGACAGGTTCTGTCCGACATCAGCCAGCAGATCGTCGTCGTCAGCAAGCATGTCGAGACCATCGCGACCGCCACTGCCGACCAGTCATCCGCGCTTCAGGAAGTCAACGGCTCCGTCAACCAGATGGACCAGATGACCCAGCAGAACGCCGCTATGGCCGAAGAGTCCAGCGCGGCGACCCAGATGCTGTCCGAAGAAGTCGAAGCCCTGCTCGGTCTGGTGCAACGCTTCCGCATTGGCCAGGAAGGTCACCAGCAGGATCGTTACAGCCGCGCTGCTTAAGACCAACCACCGCTTCAGAACCAAACATAAGGGCCGCTCGATCCGTATCGAGCGGCCCTTATACGTTCAGCCCTACTCCGCAGCAGCGCGCGTCACGCTGAAGACCTGATTGATATAGGCTCTCAGCGCCGCTGGCCGGACAGGCTTGTGCTGGACAGCGATGCCTTCCTTTTCCGCCTGCGCACGAACCTCCGGCGTTCGATCTGCCGTGATGAGAAGCGCTGGAATGTCTCGTTGGTAAAAGTGCCTCATGCGCAACACGGCATTAATGCCTTCGCCATCATCAAGATGATAATCGGCAACGATCATATCCGGCGCGGGGCCTTGCGCTTCCAGCATGTGATCGATGGCGGCAAGGGACGCTGCCTGACTGACATCACAGCCCCAGCCGGACATCAGCAGTGCCATGCCTTCCAATATCTTCGGCTCGTTATCGATACAGAGAATACGGAAGCCGTGCATTTGATTGGTGATCGGCTGCGGCGTGCTCCGCTCCACTGCCTTTGCCGCGCGACCATGCGCGACCTCGCGTGGCAGATGAACGCGAAATGTCGTGCCTCTGCCCTGAACGGATGACAGGTGAACGGGGTGATGCAGAATGCGCGACAGCCTGTCCACGATGGACAAGCCCAGACCCAGACCCGCCGCCGTCTTCGCCCCCTCGTCCAGCCGCGCGAATTCCTTGAAGATGGTGCGGAACTTGGAAGATGGAATGCCAATGCCGGAATCGGTGACCTGAATGACCGCCTCCTTGCCGCGCCGTCGCACACCGACGATGACCTTGCCGGAAATGGTATATTTGATGGCGTTGGAAACGAGGTTCTGAACAAGGCGGCGCAGCAGATTGATGTCTGACTTCACGGTCAGCGATGTCGGCATGACGATGAGTTCAAGGTTCCGCTCCCGCGCCATCGGGGCAAAATCCGTCTCGATGCGCTTGAACAGATCATTGAGCGATACGGAGGCCATGCGCGGTTTCATGGAGCCGGTATCGAGGCGGGAAATATCCAGCACGGCGCCCAGAATAGTTTCAACCGATTCCAGTGCAGAATCAATGTTCTGCACCAGCGCGCCATTGTCTGACGTACCCATGCGCTCGACAAGGGCAGACGAATAGAGCCGCGCGGCATTCAGCGGCTGGAGAATATCGTGGCCTGCGGCGGCAAAGAACCGCGTCTTACCGATGTTGGCCTCATCTGCCGCTGCCCGCGCTTCTGCCAGTTCGTGGTTGACGCGGGTCAGCTGGCCGGTGCGTTCTTCCACACGCTGTTCCAGCGTTTCATTGGCCTGTTTCAGCGCCTGGTCACTGGCAACGCGCTGGGTGATATCGGTGAAGGTCGCAACGATGCCCTTGTCCGGCATGGCGTTGGAGCGCACTTCGATGATGCGCGCACCGCCCGCCAGCACCAGCGAAAACGGCATGTCCATCGTCAGAAACAGGTCGATGGTCTGGCGTTGCTGGCCGCTATCAATATCGCCCCGTTCCTCCAGCATGGCCACGATCTCGTTGAGCGGCAGGCCGACCCTGCCGAACTGCTCCGGCAAATCGAGCAAGGTGCGGAAGCGTCGGTTCCAGATGGTCAGTTGCTGGGAACTGTCGAACACGGCGATGCCCTGATCCATCTGCGCCAGCGCCGTTTGCAGCATGTCCTGGTTATATTGCAGCGCCTCGCTGGCCTGATCCAGCAGCCAGACCGTATCGGCGCTGGTGTCCTCCGCCTTCTGCAAAATCAGCGACAGAACCAGCCGCGCCGACGACGAGCCGATAGCGCTGCCCAGCAATTGCTCCGAAAAATGGATTAGCGCCATATCCGCCGGCTGGTCGTCTTCCAGCTTGCGTCCCGCGGTTTTTTCATAGGCCGCCAGCGAACGCAGCATCCGCTCTTCTCCAAGATAGCGTGCCACGGCCGTTTTCAGGTCGCCTACGCTAACGCGCGTTTTCCAGCCGCGCGTCGCGAATTGCGATTTGGAATGGCGCTTGACGAAAATGCCGGACTGGATGCGTTCCACCGGTCGCGGATTGCGCGACAGCGAGCCAAGCACGAAGGCAGCACAATTGATCAACAAGCTGAGCGTGACAGCATTAACCAGCGGATCGGCTCCCGGTCCGCTGAACAGTGTTGTGCCGGGCAAGAGGAAACTCAGTACCGTCGCTGCGATATGGGAATTATCCGGCCCGCCAAGGCTTGGCAGGAACAGCAAATAACCCCAGACGACGAAGCCGGAACTGAGGCCCGCGATGGCGCCGCGTGCATTGGCGCGGCGCCAGATCAGCCCACCCAAAAGCGATGGTGCCATTTGCGCAATAGCGGCAAAGGCCAGCAACCCGATGGATGCGAGACCGGATGCACTGTCTGCCGCCCGGTAATAGGCATAACCCAACAATAGAACTGCGAAGATCGCCGTGCGGCGGATGTTGAGCAGCGTCTTGGCGAAATCATCGCGATGCGAGGAGCGGTTAAGCAGTTTCTGACGCAGGAAAATCGGCATCAGAATGTCGTTGGACACCATGATCGACAGCGCGACGGAGGCGACGATGACCATGGCCGTCGCTGCCGAAAAGCCGCCGATAAAGGTGATGAGCGAGACCACAGGCATCTGGTTGACCAACGGCAATTGCAGCACATAAAGGTCGGCATCGCCGGTGCCACCCAACGTCAGCAGACCGGCAATGGCAATCGGCAGCACGAAGATGTTGATGGCGATGAGATAGAGCGGAAAGAGCAGCCCCGCCATACGCAGCTCATTCGGCGTGCGGTTCTCCACGACCGTCACATGAAACTGACGTGGTAGCAGGATGATTGCAAAGGCCGAAAGCAGTGTCAGCACGATCCACCGGCTGATCGGCGTCTGGTAGGACATGGCCTGCATGACCTGACTGTTCTCGGATGCAAGCTGCCAAAGCTGGGATGGCCCATCAAACAGGAAGAACACGACATAGACCCCCGCCGTGCAGATGGCGACCAGCTTGACCACCGATTCCATGGAGATGGCGAGGATCAGTCCGTCCTGATGCTCAGTCGCGTCGGTATGGCGGGTTCCGAAAATCACCGCAAAGCCCGCCATGACCACGGTCACTAGCAGAGGCAGATCGAGAAAATAGAGATTGCCACTGCCGATCCCGTAATCGCTCGGGTCCACCATGGCAGCAACGGAATTGGACACGGCTTTTAGCTGAAGCGCGATATAAGGGATTGCGCCTACAAGGGCGATGATCGACACCAGCGTCGCCACTGTCGGGTTCTTGCCGTAACGCGCGGCGATGAAATCGGCGACCGATGTCAGCTTTTCGGCCTTGGCCAGTTCCACGATCCGTCGCAGGATCGGCATTCCCAGCGTGAAAGCCAGAATGGGACCGGTATAGATGCCGAGGAATTCCAGCCCGCGTTCGGATGCAAGCCCTACCCCGCCGAAATAGGTCCAGGAGGTGCAGTAGATGGCAAGGCTGAGTGCATAGACAATCGGCCTGCCCCGGTTGGATGGGGTCTTACGACGGCTCTTGCGGTCACCATAACTTGCCACTGCAAAGAGCAGCAGAATATAGGCGAATGCCGATCCGAATATGATCCACCCAGGAAGCACTTGGCTTTTCTCTCCCAACCATCCTCATGGCCAAGCATAGGATAGTTCCGGGAAAATGAGAATTGGCCGGGACTTGGCATAAAGTTTAAGACGGTGGAACCAACCAGCTTTTTGTTTCGTATATCTGCACATTCGAAAATTGAATGTTATTATGTGTTTGCCGTGGCAGCGCGCCCCGGCTGAGAGAGGGCTTCAAAGAGGGACATCTGGAATGCTCAACGAGTTTAAAACGTTTATCGCCCGCGGCAATGTCATGGACCTGGCTGTGGGTGTCATCATCGGCGCGGCCTTCAGCAAGATCGTCGATTCGGTGGTCAAGGATCTGATCATGCCGCTCGTCGGCGCCGTGTTCGGTGGTTTCGATTTTGCCAACTACTTCCTGCCGCTCAGTTCGACAGTGACGGCAACGTCGCTGGATGCTGCGCGCGCACAGGGCGCGGTTTTTGCCTATGGTAATTTCATCACCGTCGTCATCAACTTCCTCATCCTCGCCTGGATCATTTTCCTGATGGTCAAGGGTGTGAACACGCTGCGCTCGTCGGTCGAGCGTCAGAAGGTCGAAGAGAAGAAGGAACCGGCACCTCCACCGGAAGACGTGCGGCTTCTCATGGAAATCCGCGATCTGCTGAAAAACGCAGATACCAATCGCGTCTGATCCATCAGTAAAATCCGTGGTCTCTTCACGGAAAATCATGCACAGCAGGCTTTTCATGCGCTAAGAAGGCACTCAAACGGAGTGCCTTTTTTCATGTCGGTTCTGCAAAGTCTAAGTGCTCGCTCTCTGGCAACGCCGGAAAGCGGTATCGTCGAAGTCAAGAAATACGCCCATGCCCGCGAAAACCTGCTGCCACTCTGGGTCGGCGAAGGTGATCTGCCGACGCCGGCATTCATTGCGCAGGCAGCAGCCGATGCTTTAACCGGCGGCGAGACGTTCTACACATGGCAGCGCGGCATTCCGGAACTGCGCGACGCGATGAGCCGCTATTACCAGCGGCACTTCTCCGCCAATTTGTCTCCTGACCATTTCTACGTCACGGGCTCGGGCATGCAGGCCATCGTGCTTGCCGTACAGGCGCTCACCTCTCCCGGTGACGAGTTGGTTTACCTCACGCCGACATGGCCGAACATCGTGGCTGCCATCGGCGTTGCGGGCGCCAAGGCCGTGCCTGTCGGGATCGATTTCGAAAACGGCAAATGGGATATCGACGTCGCCAAGCTGGAACAGGCGATTACGCCCAAGACCAAGGCGCTGTTCATCAACACGCCGTCCAACCCCACAGGCTGGACCGCAACGCATGACAATCTGCGTGACATCCTGGCGCTGGCCCGCAAACATGGGCTCTGGATCATCGCCGATGAGATTTATGCGCTGTATCATTATGCTGATGCGCGCGCGCCGTCGTTCCTCGACATCATGGAAGACGGTGACCGCATCATTTTCGCCAATTCCTTTTCGAAGAACTGGTCCATGACGGGTTGGCGCGTGGGCTGGCTGGTCGCCCTGCCGGAAATTGGTCAGGTCATCGAAAACCTCGTCCAGTATTCAACGTCAGGCGTTGCGCAATTCATGCAGCGTGGGGCCATTGCTGCGCTTGACGATGGCGATGATTTCATTAAGCAGAATTTCGCCCGTGCCGCCAAATCCCGCGACATTCTTTGCGATGCGTTGATTGCAACCAACCGCGTCGAGACGCTGAAGCCCGATGGCGCCCTTTATGCCTTCCTGAAAATCGATGGGATCACGGACAGCCGCGCTGCCGCTTTCGATATCGTCGATAAGGTCGGCGTCGGACTTGCACCCGGCACAGCCTTCGGGTCTGGTGGCGAGCTTTTCCTGCGCGCCTGCTTCCTGCGCGATCCGGTCCAGATCGAAGACGCAGCCGATAGACTATCGAGCTATATTCTCGGCAAAAACATCTGACAGAAACATATCGCCACCGATAATCGATCAAGATCGTCGGTGGCGTTGTCGTAAGTCAAGATGGAGTACGCCTGGACGCGCTGCGCTCCAGATCAGTGCGTGGCACTGGCCGCAGGCTTGTCCCGGTCGCGATAGAACGAGGCGTGGCGCAAACTATCCTCCAGAAACGCCGTATTCTCGTTCGGGTCGTTCGAAGGGTTCTGGAAGTTGATGTAGTTGATGTTGACGCCGGCATGGTCTTTTTCCAGCATCAACTGCGCATAGATGGTCACGCCTTTCGGCTTGATTTCCAGATCCAGCGTGATGGACGGATAGGTGTCCCAGTCCAGCTTGTAATCGCCGCCGATTCCAAAATAGACCGTGCCTGGATGGAAGTAGAGCTCGGCTGCCGAATCAACCAGATCCGACAGGCTGCTATAATATTCGAACTTCAGAAGGGAGATCAGGTCTCCCGCATCGATCAAGCGGAGCTCGGCAGCCACAGGGCCGATTGCACGAGCCAAAATTTCTTCTCTTTCAGCCGAATATGAGCATTTTTTCATATTGATCAGTTTACCCGTCTTTTGTTTTGGCGTGCGGCGTAAACCTTGTGAATCAGTTCCGCCACGGCCTTATAAAATACTGACGGGATGACACTATCGACCGAGACTTGCGCAAACATGGAGCGGGCGAGTGGCGGGTCTTCAAAAATCGGTATTCCGTTTTCGGTCGCGATCTCTCTGATTCTCAGAGCAATCAAATCCTGACCCTTGGCGACCACGATGGGCGCGTCGCTTTCTTCCTTCACATAGCGCAGCGCAACGGCATAGTGGGTCGGGTTGGTGATGACCAGGGTGGCGCGCGGCACACCGTCCATCATTCTGCGGCGGGCGCGGTCACGGGCAATCGAACGCTGGCGAGCCTTGACCACCGGGTCACCCTGCGATTGCTTGTATTCGTCCTTTACTTCCTGCTTGGACATTTTCTGCTGGCTATGCCAACGATAATTGGCCCAGAAATAATCGGCCACAGCCAGAATGCCGGTCGAAAAGAGAACGACGACCACCATCTTCTTCAAAACTTCGAAGCCGGTCGACATCATGGCGTGCGGGTCGGTCATCAGGGCATCGAGAAGGCGGTAATAGTCAGCCTTCAGCGTCATCACCATGATGATCGCGACGACGACCACCTTGAAAAGCGATTTGCCAAAATTGACCAGTCCATCGACGCTGTAGATTCGAGTAAAGCCTGCAACGGGCGATATTCTGGATGCCTGGGGCGTGATCCGGTCCAGCACGAATTGCGGAAGATTCTGTGCGAAGGATTGGCCAAGGCCGAAAACGATAAACAGGATCGCGGCGGGCAGAAGCATCACGCCGACTTCCTTGGAAAGATGCAGACCGAGCGACACCATGTCCGCTGCGGTGTTCAGCCGCCATTGTTCGGGACGTTCGAGAATATCCTCGAGCGTCTCACCCAGTCTCTTGATTCCATCAGGCGCGAAAAAAACGAGGTAGACGTAGAAGGCGAGCGTCGAGGCAAACAGCGAGGCTTCGTGCGATGAGGGGACATTACCCTTCTCCTCCGCATCGCGTAGTTTTTTCTCTGTTGGTTCTTCTGTTTTACTGTCTTTGTCTTCGTCCGACAAGACACGTCCCCTCAATGGAAAAAGCCCGCCGGAACTGGCGGGCCGTTATTGATAGGGTATAGAGGGGCGCTTCGCCCCGCAAGCCGCCTCGGCTGGCCACACAGGTTTTATAGGCCCGTGAGGTTTTTAGGCAGCGGCTGACTGATCGGCGGGCGCCGCTTCCTTCAGCAATATCTGGCCCGAATTGGCCAGACGGATGGCTTCCTGCGCAACGGCGCGGCGGGCAATCGCCACTTCGCGCGTGTTGAGCGACGCTGTCGGCACGGCAAGATCGGATTCGATCATGCGGCGCTGACGTGGGCTGATGCTGGACAGCACACATTCCTTGATCTCTGCCGTGGCGCCGCGAAGCGCCATGGTGAGAATGTCGGCCGACACATCGTTGAGCAGCGAAACGCGGCTGCGCTGCGGCATGTACATGAGATCTTCGAAGAGGAAGATCTTCGGCTTGACCTTGTTTGCAGATTCCTTGCTGAGCGTTTCGAGCGAGCTGAGCAGGGTATCGACCTGCGGCTTGTCGAGTTCGTTCATCAGGTCGGCAACCTTTGCGGAGCCGCCTGCATTGCGCTCTGCTTCGAGTTCCGCGATCAGCGTTATGACGCGCTTTTCGATGATCTGTGCAGCAGCAGGGCTGACTTCCTTCATGTTGACCGTACGGTTCATGATGTCGGCGCGCTGCTCGTCCGGAATGGTCAGAAGCACCTTGGCGCCGAAGGAAGACGGCAGCATGGAGAGGATATAGGCGATAGTCTGCGGATGCTCGCGCATCAGGAATTTGCCGATGAACTGCGGGTCCGCATCCTGAAGCTGGTCCCAGATGGATGCTTCGAACGCCTGGAATGCGGCACGGCGGCCCAGAAGACCGTCGACCTCTTCCGGTGTCAGACCTTCTTCCAGAATGCTTTCGATGGCCTTGGCATTGTCCATGAGGCCAGTGCCTTCAGTGAACAGGTCTTCAAATTCCGCCACGATCTGCGCGAGCTCGTCGGGCGGAATAACCCGAAGTGTCTGGGCCGAATTGATGATGGTCTGCAACTCGGCCTGTGTGAAAAACTTGAGGAGTTTTCCGGCCACGCCTTTTCCCATCGCCAGCAGTACGGCGGCGGCTTTATCAGCCTGAGACAACGGCTTCCCAGCAATTGGGTTACCGAAATCTTCAAAGTCCATCATGGTCTTTCCTCTCCGTCCCCACAGGGATTAGGCTTTCTTCGTACTCATCACTTCGATCAACTTCACACCGAAACGCGTATCGTCGTCTTCCAGCACGGTGATTTCACCGCGTGCGATGCAGCGGCCATTCACCATGATATCCACGGGTTCACCGATCTTGCGCTCAAGCGCGATCGTTGCACCCTCTTCCAGACCCATCAACCCCGAAACCAGCATGCGGCTGGTGCCGAGTACGATCTGGACATCGATTGGAATATCCATGATCAGATCGAGGTTGTCGGACAGTCCGCTACCCAGCGGCGATGGCGATGAGGCCAGCGGTGCGGATGAGGAGCCGAAATCCGACATGCCGAAGCTGTCGATTCCGCCACCGAATGCCGCCAGATCGTTGCCCGCCGGCTCGGCACTTGCCGAACCGAAGTCACCGAAATCGCCAAAATCCCCGAGCGATCCTTCCGAATCACTCTTCAGCACGCCGCGCAGATCGCCAATCGCCTGATCCAGATCGCCTGTATCATCAAGCGAAGGCAGCAAATCATCGTCGGTCTTTGGTGTCTTTTTCGTAGCCATGCGCTAATTATTCCCTTTGAAACTTGCGTCAAGCTGCCCACGCCTCCAGGGAGGCATGTTCAAGATTTAACCCATCAAATGTCTTAGAATTTCATCGTCCGTGCTGACGTTGTTTTTCACACGGACCGTGTATCTGTCCCCTGCGCGACCAAACTCGCAGTTGTACATATTGGCGCCATTGGCGCTGACCTCGACGCAGATATCGTCCTGGCGGATATCGCGGAAGGGAATGACATCGCCTTCCACCAACCGCGAGATCGTTTTCAGCGTCAGGCTCTGCAGCCTGATCTTGGCTTCCAGCGTCACCTGCGAGCGCTTGACCTGTTCGGAGATCATCTCCATCCACTCTTCCTGCTTCTTCAGGGCCTGCGGCGATGGTTTCGGCGCAACGATGGTGGTTTTCAAAAGCGTGCGCTGCGGAATGACCATGGCGAATTCGGACGAGACCTTGCCGATATCCACCTTGAGACGGACCAGCATGCCGAACTGCGCAGCGATGGCCTCTTCGAAGGCGCTCTTTCCATTGCCGTTGAACGGCGGGTCGATGGTTGGTTCGAAACCACCGGGCGCATTCACCGCCGAACGCAGAACGTCACCCACACGGCCCATGACGAGGGCGGCGAGGTCGAGCTCGATCTGCGACAGCGCGCGGACTTCCGGCTCCATGATCGTATCGGGTGCCGCGCCCAACATGCGCTCCATCAAGGCCATGATGAAGGCTGTGCCGGTGGCCAGCATGAAGTTGGGGCACCAGTTGCGCAACGAGCAGTCGGCCACGGCAAAATCCTTGCCGAGCTTCTGGATGAGATCGGTCATCAGACCGGATTCGCAGCCGACATAATCGACGTCGATGCCGATGCCAGTCTCGCTGTGGAAGATATCCGGCAGGAAGTTGCTGTAGATTTGGCCGATATCGGCACCGATCTTGGCAACCTTCTTGCCGTCGCCCAGGCCACCCGTCAGCTTTGCGAGAAGCGCCGGGTCCATTGCCGTGACATTCGTTTGTGCAGCATTTGCCATTATCAAGCCGCCTTCTGGTCGCCGCCCGGGTTCATCATTTCCTGCTCGACGGCATCGATAGACGGACGCTCGTAACCGGAAATCGTCTTGCGACCATATTCGAGCGCGACCTGTGGTACCGAGCCGTTCATATAGGCCAGCAGCGTCTGCTTCACGATGATGTAGAGGCGGTGCTGCTTGGTGCGCACGATCTTGATCTGCGACGTCAGCGGGTTACAGATCGAGTAGGACAGAATGATGCCAAGCATGGTACCGACGAGCGCTGCACCGATGAGGCCGCCGAGAACCGCAGGCGATTCGTTGATCTTACCCATGGCCTTGATAACGCCGAGAACGGCGGCGACGATACCGATGGCCGGGAAGGAGTCACCCATTGCGGTGATGGCATGATACGGCTTCAGCTTGTCGTGCAGGATAGTCTCGATTTCCTCATCCATCAGCGCTTCGATTTCATGGCTGCGCGCATTGCCGATGATGATGAGGCGAACATAGTCACAGATGAAGGATGTGAGTTCCTTGTTCTTCAAAACCGACGGAGCGGTCTGGAAGATGGAGGACTCATCCGGGTTATCGATGTGAGCTTCGATCTCGTTGCGCGATTTCGTGCGCAGATCGCGCATCAGCGAGTAGAGAACACCGAGCACGTCTAGGTAATTGCGTTCTTTCGGTACAGAGAACTTGAACGCCTCGCCAATGGCTTTACCGCTGTCCTTCACCACCTTCATCGGGTTGGCCATGATAAAGCCACCGAGGCCCGCACCGCCGATGATGACAAGCTCAAACGGCTGGAACAGCACGTCCAAATGGCCGCCCATGGCCATGTAACCGCCGATAATACAGCCGAAGGTAATGACTAGTCCGATAATAATGTTCATCTGAAGCTCGCGTCTGATGCCAATTTCGCATGTCAGGGATATGGGACATGCCTTGTGCGAGGCTGGCTTGAAAGCCGGAGTTGCAGAGTTTGTCTCCGGCCACGCCTTTTCGGAGCCCTCCACCTTTCCCTCTTCTAACCAAGCTGCCGCTCAAAAGCTTCGCACAAGCAAGCGTCCCTAGTTTGGGGAACACTATGCGGGTGACGTGTCGTTGCGCGCCCACCTTTCTTAGAGTTCCGCACAGGAGACCGACATGCAGTCTGGTATTTACGTAGGCATTTCCTCCCAGATCGCACTGGAGCGCCGCCTTACGACCATTGCGGACAACATCGCCAACATGAACACGGTCGGCTTTCGCGGTACAGAAGTGAAGTTCGACCAGGTGATGAGCCAGACGCGCAACGATCTCAAGGCTGACATTTCCTTCGTAACGCAGGGCAGCGACTATCTGTCCACCCGCAATGGCGAAATGATCCAGACGGGCAATTCCTTCGACTTCGCCATCAAGGGTGATGGCTGGTTCGGCATCAACACACCTGCCGGTCAGGTCATGACCCGCGATGGCCGCTTCTCCATGGCAATCACCGGTGAATTGGTATCCACACAGGGCTATCCGGTGGTAGATGCCGGTGGCGCGCCCATTCAGCTCAACCCGGCAGCCGGTGAACCGACCGTCGGATCCGACGGACGCGTCATGCAAAATGGCACAACCGTTGCCCAGCTGGGTCTTTTCACCGCCGACGCGACCAAAGGTTTCATGCGCTATGAAAACAGTGGCGTGATCTTCTCACAGGCACCGCAACCCGTGGTCAACGATTCCTCTGTCGGCGTCGTTCAGGGTTATGTCGAACAGTCCAACATCAATCCCATCAACCAGATGACACAGCTCATTCAGGTCAACAGAGCTTTCGAAGGCATCTCCTCGCTGATGAAATCCACCGAGGATTCCTTTTCACAGGCCGTCCGCACCCTTGGTGGCGGGCAGTAACCGGCGCTTGATGTAAATGGAAACCGAGATCCAGCCGACCATCTTTCCGAAACTCGAAGCCCTGGCACAGATGCTGGACGCACAGATGTCGTCCGGCATGCCCATGTCGCGCGGCGGACGGGTCAGGACCATCGCTGCTGGCCACTACACGGTCAGCGGGCTTTCGGAACATGTCCGCCTTGGCGAATTCGTGGTCCACAAAAGCGCCACGGGCCTGCATCTGGGCGAAGTGGTTCGCGTCGAGCCGGACCTGATCTATGTCTGCGCCATCGAGCCGGGTGACCCCATCGGCGTCAACGATGTCGTGCTGCGCGAAGGTGAATTTCGCGTCGAGCCAGACGATAGCTGGTGCGGGCGCACCATCAATTCGCTCTGCAAGCCCATCGACAACAAGGGCCCGCTGACGAAGGGGCCGAAGAAGCGCTCCGTGATGACGCTGCCGCCGCCATCCATGACACGCGGCCGTGTGGACACCGGTTTTCGTACCGGCGTCAAAGCCATCGATATCTTCACGCCGCTCTGCCTCGGCCAGCGCCTTGGCATTTTCGCGGGCTCGGGCGTCGGCAAATCGACGCTGCTTTCGATGCTGGCCCGTGCCGATGCCTTCGACAAGGTCGTCATCGCGCTCGTCGGCGAGCGAGGTCGCGAAGTGCGCGAATTCATCGAGGATACGCTCGGTGACAACATGCAGAAATCCATCGCCATCGTCGCCACCAGCGACGAAAGCCCGATGCTGCGCAAAATGGCACCGCTGGTTGCCATGACGATTGCCGAACACTTCCGCGACAAGGGTGAAAACGTCCTCTTCATCGCAGACAGCATCACCCGTTTCGCCCACGCCATTCGCGAAGTGGCGATTGCCGCCGGAGAGCCACCGATTGCGCGTGGCTATCCCGCATCGGTCTTTACCGAACTGCCGCGCCTGCTGGAGCGTGCAGGCCCCGGCGAAGAAGGAACGGGCACGGTCACCGCCATCATCTCCATTCTGGTGGATGGCGACAACCACAACGACCCGATTGCCGATTCGACCCGCGGTATTCTCGATGGCCATATCGTTCTGGACCGCTCGCTTGCGGATGAGGGCCGATATCCGCCCATCAACCCGCTGGCGTCGATTTCCCGCCTGTCCCACAAGGCATGGACGCCCGACCAGCAGAAGCTGGTCTCGCGGCTGAAGTCGCTGATCCACAATTTTGAAGAAACCAAGGATTTGCGCCTGATCGGCGGCTATCGACCCGGCGTGGACGCCGAGCTCGACATGGCGGTCAGGCAGGTTCCTTTCGTTTACGACGTGCTCAAGCAATCCCCCGGCGATGCCACAGTCATCGATGCCTATGCGGAACTTGCCAACGCACTCAGAAACGCTCCGGTCAACAACCAGCCAGCGCCCGTGCAGCGGCGGGGGTAATGATGATGAAATTCATGAGACAAAGACAGCCCAAAGAAACCAGTGACACCGTTAAGCGCAAGGCCCGGCAAAGACGTTCGATACGCGACTTCGACCGGTTCCTGACCGGCGGCCTCATCATCGTGGCCGGCGCGGCTGCCGCCCTGCCCTGGTATGTCTTCTTCAACCCCGAAAAATTCGGCATCAGCGGTGCCGGCTGGGAAGCGCTGAAAAACGTGCCTCAGCGCCAGGGTGGCGGGGTCGATACGGTGATCCCCCATTTCGATGAAGGCCTCACCTCCAATGGCCGGAAAGATATACCCACTCTCGATCTCGACGCCCTGACGACAGCAGCCGTGCAGACCGACGGCATCGGAAAAAACACCAACTCCGATGGAAAGTCCCAACCCTTCCCGGGCGGCACCCGCTTCAAACTGCTGCATGTCTCGAATGGCCGCGCACTGATCGAAGACAAATCCGGCATGTTCCTCGTCCAGATCGGCTCAACCCTGCCCGACGAGAGCAAGCTTCTTTCGATGAGCAATGTCGATGGCAAATGGCAGATCGTGACATCCTCGGGCGAGATGTACACGGAGTAATATCCATCCGCCTATCGCGCTTTTCAGGCCGGGGACGCGGTGCGAAAAGCCTTTTTAAACCTGCGCTGCAAGTCATCGGGAACACTGGATAATGGCTGGTGACGACGCTGCACGTCATGTACGATGGCACTGCTCCAGCGCTTATGAAATAAATTTACGAAATACTTATTTTTTTATCGACTACTGACGGGCGTTAATTCATAGCTTGTCCGCATTGGGCGTCCATTTCCGTCGATATCAAGAGAGTTATAATGAAAGTCGCTGTAGTTCATGACTGGCTCCCTGTTTTCAGCGGCGCGGAGCAAGTATTGTCGGCAATAATGCAAAGCACCGGGCCGAGCGATCTCTACACATTATTTAATTTCTTAAACGACAGCGACTTGAAGAAAATCGGCGCAAAGGAAATTTTCACGAGTTATCTTGATCGCCTCCCTCTCCGAGAGAATTATTATCGATACACATTTCCCTTCTGCCCCTCTGCAATAGAGAGCTTTGACCTGGCAGACTATGATTTGGTTCTGTCGTCCAGCGCAGCCTTTGCCAAAGGTGTCATCGTCCACCCCCATCAACGTCACATAGCCTATGTGCACACCGCCGTGCGCTATGCCTGGGACCAGACATTTGAGTATATGCGGCGGACATCCATGTCCAAGTTGCCGTTTGGTCCAATATTACGCCATTCACTCCACAAGCTGCGTATTTGGGACGTCAGATCGGCGCATGGAGCGGATGTGCTGCTCGCCAACTCTTCCGTCGTAAAACGGCGCATAGAGCAAATTTACGGACGCCGTTCTTACGTCATGCACCCTCCTGTCGATGTGGACAGTTTCCCAATTCAGACGGAAAAGGATGACTATTACGTCTGCGCTTCGCGGCTCGTTCCCTACAAGCGTTTCGATCTTGTCGTTGATGCATTCAAAGACATGCCAAACCGCAAACTGATTGTCTGCGGCGACGGTCCGGAACTAAACCGGCTCAAAGAACGCGCAGGACCAAATGTCACCTTCACCGGTCACCTGCCGCGCGCCGAACTCATCAAGACGATAAGCCAGGCCAGAGCATTTATCTTCCCGGCCTACGAAGATTTCGGCATCGTCATGGCGGAAGCTTTGTCTGCCGGAACACCGGTGATTGCATATACGCGAGGCGGCGCCCAAGACATCGTCGTGCCTCACGGAGAACGCGATGCGACCGGCGTGCTGTTCCCAACACAAACCGCAAAAGCAATTGTCGATGCCGTGGATCAGTTCGAAAGCGCCCGTAGCGAGTTTTCCCCGGAAGCCTGCCACGCCCGCGCCAATCTATTCGCGTCCCATAATTTCAATCGCAAGCTCGATCAGTTCATTGCGTTGACGATGGACAAGAATTTCTCGCGCGATGCCTTGCTGACTGTTGAGTAGGGTTGGCGAGCGAGGTAGCTGGAGAAGTCTTTTGGTGAGTTACACACCGGAGACTGGTCCAGCACTTGTGAGAACGCCAGCGTCCTATCAGTGAGCATATCACTCCAAAACAACACATTTTCGCTTATGAAGAAAAATGGTGCCCGAAGGCGGATTTGAACCACCGACACGCGGATTTTCAATCCGCATTTTACTGTGTGTTTTCTACTAGTGTAGCAATTTCAGTTTCGTCTAGACTGCAAATCAACATCAATACGTTAGCCCGACATTGTCTAGATGAAAAATAGACTGATTTTCTGCTTTTGCAAATGAAAAACCCCGCCGTGGTTAGTGGCGGGGTTTTGTTTTTTTAGCGAGAAAAATATGGGCGAGTGAAATCTCTCTCAACTTGAACTGTCGTCATGCCTCGCTCTATTAATATTCCTTGAACGAAACCGAGCCACCGACCAGCTTTGCCATCATCTTCTAGTTTTGGCATCTCAGTCAGCATCTACCTTAAATGTGCCGCGTCTGTTCCTGGATTGGGCTTGCACTCTATGTGGGTAGTAAAGGCAGAGAGCATGTCGTCGTATCGTTTAATGATGTCTGGATGAATCACGCCGCATCCTCCAAATGCCAGCGAAGAAACGTATCCAACAGATAGTGCAGATCGCTGATGCCGTGAATGTTGCGGATCTCCATATCCGCCTCCCCACACCCCGCCTCGCTCTCATGCTCCCCAGCAATCCCGCCTCGCCCGACGATCTTCCACACTACGCCGCCAAGTTTTCGCACCTCTTCGGCCTCGTTTGAGAATCGGCAGTCATCGACGACGACGCGGCCGCCGAAGGCAAGCGCTCCATCCACGCGCGAGCGCCAGAGGTTTGTCCAGAAGTCCTCGCCCATGCACTTGCGGCCCCATTCAGTGCCAAGAGTTTGCATAGCGTAGCGAGGCGTCCGTCCGGACAACATCGCTAGGTCTGTCTCTTTGTGCGCTCCCTCAATGTGACCCTCACTCAAGCCGATCGCCCGCAGCATGTCCTTCAGCGGCCCTGCGAACTTCACCAGCTGATAGCCGTGCTTTTCGACAAGATACTTGCTGGCCGTGGACTTGCCGCTGCCAGCAAGACCGGTGAGCGCGATGACGGGCGGGAGGTTGGTGCTGCCCTTGCCTATCGCCGCGCCGAGTGCTCGCAGCTCGACAGGAACGTTATCATTAGCCGGTACGGCTGTGAGGCAGCCGGTGTCTTTGGATGTGATGGTCATGGCTTCTCCTTTAGTGCTGCGGCGACAAGGGCAGCCCAAACGTCGCGGGCCTTCTGCGGATAGTTGGGAATGCCGAGATAGATGTTGCCGTCGCCAGTGGCGAAGTCGTCATAGCCGACGACGATGTCTTCGGCGGCCTCAAGCTGCGCGTTAGTGGGCTCGCGCATTGCTTCAATCGCGGCGCGGGCCTCATCATGCGCATCAATGATGTGGTCTGGATCGAGTTGGTAAAAAAAGTCTTCCGGATCGTTGCCATACATATGCGGCTCTGGATCGTAAAAACGTACTTTGAGAATGGACTTCGCCACCCTTTCAATCATCTCAGTCATACCGTCTCCTCAACCTTCTTTTCGTCCTTCACCGTCGGCTTCACAACCGGCCTGAACCGCCGCGCTGCAAATGGTGGATCCTCATCACCAAACTGCGGGCAGATTCCGCGGTTAACGCCAGCCAGCCTGATGCCTGGGTAGTCGCCGCCAAGATATGTGCGGCACATGCCAACCCACGTCGCGGTGTAGATCTCCCCGGCACGAATGCCGAGGTACTGCTCTGGGAGGGTGGTGTCGTCGATGCAGACGACTTCGTCTCCTGGGCGGATGGTCATTCCTCGTGCACCTCCCAGACGTAAGTGACGGGCTGGACGTCCCCATCGACCTTCACGAAGGCCTCACCGCTGTCACAGTATCCCTCTCCTCCGTATTCAGACTTGAGGCCGATCATGTCGCCATGCAGGAATAGTCCCGGTCGGCACTCTGCGTAACTGCAAGGCCAGCCTTCCGGGTGGACAACTAAGCGCTTCATCTATGCCGCCTCCTTCAATACTTGCGCCGCACGACGCAGATGGCCGAAGTTCAGATGAAACCCTACATCTGTCTGAGCAAACCGCTCGTCATCCCGCCATTCGCCACAAAGCTTGATTTCTCCCGCCTTTGCGAATGGCGTCAGTGCCTCCTGCAATCGTTCAATAGTGTCTGCCGCCATATCGAAAACGGCATCATCGGTCTTTGTCGGAAGCTGGCGCGTGCCTTTCTCAGGATGCACGCAGGCCATGGTGCGAAGATATTCGACGAGATCCTCAACCGTCTTCGGCGTGTGATCGGCGACAAGCCTTATCTCTACAGTCCCCATCAAGCCGCCCTCCCCGCCATCAGCGCGTCAAACGTCGCCATAAACTCTTGTTTTGCTTTATGCGGAGACCAAAGCCGGATGTGCACACCCAATGGCGCGTTGTATTTGGCGTGCCACTCCATTGGAGCAAGGTTCGCAGCGACCTCATCAGCTGTGATTCTGGTGTCGGCCTCATGCACGACATCTGGAATTGTGGCCGGCAAACCAAATTTCGGAGCTACCGCAAGACGGTAAATCTTATCCTCAGTTTGACCGATGATTGGAGCGCTCCCCTTCACAGGCCTCCCTACGTCGCCGAAGCCAGATAGGGCTTCCGGTGCATCGTGTAAAAGACCGGCCAAGGCGACAACCGCTCCGTACCGAATGACAAGCCACCTAGCGATCAGCACCGAGTGCTCTGCGACGCTGTAATTCTCCTCAACGGCGCCTGAGTATCGGCAGATATCCGCGCGATTGCCGGCGCGATGCAGGAGCGCCTGAATCTTCAGCCAGATGTCGAGGTTTACCCTGATAGGGGTGCGCCTGTCGTCCGCAACAAAGATGGTGCGCGCGAGTTGACTGAACTGACCTGGGGCATGCCTACGCCACCTAACATACTTGGAGGCAAGCCAGACACCGGCGTCACAAACATCCGCAATGTCGCGTCGCCTCATTGGCGCAAGTGGCTGAAAGTCGAGAACCGATGCGTCGTGCCGTGGACTCGATTCTGCGAGTGGGAAGACACCAAGCCGCGCAAGACAAAGCGCTGGTTCGCTATCGATGACGCAGAACCCCTCGCCTTCTTCGCGGGCATATGGACGGATTGGAACGGCACGCGAGGCTCGATGAAAAACCCACGCGATGGACAACACGAGTTGTTCGCGTTCCTCACAACAGACCCAAACGAAGTGGTGGAGCCGATTCATCCCAAGGCTATGCCGGTCGTGCTTACTACCGCAGAAGAGGTCGATGTCTGGATGACCGCGCCATGGGAAGAAGCCAAAGGGCTACAGCGACCCTTGCCGGCGGAGAAACTAATCCTGTTGCCGGTGGAGGAGCAAAAGGCAACAGGCGACTTGTTTGGTTAGGAGGCGGTCGCAAATGGCAAACGAGGAGAAGCTGCCACGCCTCCGGGACTACAAAGGCGAAAAGATCGACATGGCGTGTCACAGGTGCGAGCGGTACGGCATCTACGAGCGAAAGTCTCTTCTAAAGAAATTTGGGGCATCGGTGCAATTTGTCGACTTAAGGCGTGTGCTCGCAATCGGGTGCGATAACGCAGGCACAGCAAAGTGCGAGGCCCACTTCCCTTGCCTGCTATCCGCAAACCTGAAAACTGCCCAGCGATAACGGAGACTACGCAATGAAGCTGATGGAAGAATCCGACATACCGGCATTTGTGCAGGCTGTAGTAGCCACCGGATGCAATATCACTGCGGTCGGAGACAACCATTATCTACTCGGTGATGCCGATCTCCCTGAACCACAGCGGGAAGATGTTCAGCCGTTGCTGAAAAAGATATCGGAGGACTTTGGTCACCGTGACCATTTGCGTGCGAAGATAGTGTCCTATCTTCATTCGATTGGTCGAAGCTATCCGCCCCCGCAAAAGCATTAAGGACTGACCATGAGCGACCTTACAGGCAAGACCGGCGACGGCGTCCACGAGAATCACTACTGCTGCATATCGGAATGCAAGAAGTGGGGTGGATTTGGTTTCGCCCGCAATAGGGCGGAACCAGTGCAGTGGTGGTGTTGGGAGCATTATCCTTACAAGACACCTGCGCAGCCTGGTCCGCGCAGCTAACTCAGATGAAACCATCGTCGGGGTAAACCGATAACCCCGCTTCATGAGCCGCATCCACAAACGCCGCACGAGCGTCGGCTGGCGTGTCCTCATCGCTGCCATTTATGACAGCATCACACACCATAAGGGCTGTGACGTAAGCGTCGGCGGTATAATCGGCAGGCCAGTAGTCGAGTAAACACCGCGCCAAACCAGCTACTGTCGATAAGGTTTCGAACGTACCCCAATCGATTGTCAGCGGCGAGATTGAATGGTTTGTCACAGCGATCATAAGAATGATCTTCAATCGCAAAGCAAATCCCAAGTCAATATGCCGAATTGTCAGTCACTTAGATGTCAGCCAGTGGACAGAGCTTACTTGCGTCAGAGGCGTGACGACAAATTGGTACTTGCTAACCTCCACCGCGTTTTGTGATGTGAAAACTAGACTTTTTCGGAACCATTTTGGAGAAGCTCTCGTTCGGACCTGAGAGCAGAAGCCGACCTAATGGTAACAGCATGCCGAAGTACTTTTTCCACGTCTATGATACGGACGGTTACACCGAGGATTCACACGGCGCCGAATTCTCAGACGATGAGAGAGCGCATGTTGAAGCGGTTCAAGCAGCTCGTGAAATGTTGGCGGAGAAAATCATAAACGGTGAAGTCGTCAACGGAAGCTACTTTGAGATAGCGAGGCACGACGGCACTATCGTGGAGACTATCCCACTCAAATCAGTTGTGCGATTTGTGTGAAGCGATCACGGCATCCAACTCGGGAACCCGACATGATCGCGCGCATAAGCGCTTTTATAGCACGTAGGTATTCACCACAGCATAGCTAAAAACCGCGATCGCAAGACTCACCATAATGATTGTGACCATCTTCATTGCTATAACCTCCGCACAACTCGAACCGATTTGACGCAGCAATGTTCTTTACGCGTGCTGCAGGCGGTCCAAGCTAACCGTGTTGTCCACAGTCAATCGGTTTACAAAACCTTAACAAAATCAATCAATCGGTAAGTGTCCCAAACTAAATTGTGCTCAAATTGCAACACGATGTAGGCCGCGTTGCGTCTCGCACAGCGAAATACGGCGAAAGCAGATTGCGAATCCGGCGGACTTTCTGTCTATTCCAAATCCGAAGCGGGGGGCATCTCCAAAGATTGTTCCGCTTTTGTAACGAAACATGACTGGAGGTCATTATGAACATCAAGAGCCTTTTGATCGGCTCCGCTGCCGCTCTGGCAGCAGTAACCGGCGCACAGGCCGCTGACGCTATCGTCGCTGCAGAACCTGAGCCCCTCGAATACGTTCGCGTTTGCGATGCTTTCGGCACAGGCTTCTTCTACATTCCTGGCACTGAAACCTGCCTGAAGTTCTCTGGTTACGTTCGTTTCCAGACAGACTTTGGTCGTGACCGTTCCGGCACGTCTGACTGGGATTCGTTCACACGCGCTCAGTTCAACGTTGACACACGTACAGACACTGAACTCGGTGCTCTGCGCGGCTTCATCGAATTCCGCGGCAATGCTGACCGTGATGGCGACTCCGGTCTCAACATTCAGCAGGCATTCATCGAACTCGGCGGCCTGAAGGTCGGTAAGTTCTACAGCTGGTGGGACGACAGCCTCTCTGGCGAAACAGACGACATCAACAACCAGGCTCTGTTCAACTCCATTCGTTACACCTACGACGCTGGTTCGTTCTGGGTTGGCGCTTCGGTTGACGAACTGGAAGGCACAAACGAGTTTGTTAACATCACCTCGTTTGACCCTGCAACCGGCATTGGCACGTTCACAACTGAAAGCGACAACAACGTTGGTATCGCTCTCGGCATGGGAGCAAAGCTCGGCGCAGCTTCTCTTCAGCTGATCGGCGGCTATGACGTTGACCAGGAAGAAGGCGCTGTTCGTCTGATCGCTACCGCTGACATCGGTCCTGGCACTCTTGGCCTCGCAGGTGTTTGGGCTTCCGGTCCTAACGCTTACTATGCACAGGCTGAATGGGCTGTCGCTGCTGAATACGCCATCAAGGCAACTGAGCGTCTGACGATCACTCCTGGCGCACAGTACTACAAGAACATCTCTCAGGAAGTTACCGTGCTCGACGCCGGCCTCGATCCTATCGGCACCGGTATCGTTTCCAACGACTGGACAAACGACGACGCTTGGAAGGCTGGCGTAACTGTTGATTACAAAATCACAGACGGCCTGACCACCAAGATGACTGTTAACTACATCGACGCCGACAACGCTGACGACCAGGTAACTGGCTTCGTTCGCCTTCAGCGCACATTCTAATCACTTAACTTCGGTTAATGACAGGAAACCCGGCCATTGCGCCGGGTTTTTTGTTGCCTAGAATTGAAGAAAAATATGGTAGACAACCGGCCATAATTTCGGCACACTGTCCTCGATTACAAGCGAAGATCCACAGCCGAAAGGCTTTCGCTGTTGATCCCAGTCATCCTCTCCAGTCTTCGGGCTGGAGAGGCGGGATTGCATCCTCCCGCTGCACAAACAAAAAAATTCCCGCCTACCTTTCGGCAAGCGGGTTTTCGTCACGACGATCTAGTCGGCCTCGGCTTGGATGCCTGATTTTCAACGATGCGATCGACGCGGACGGTCATGTGATCGACGGCAGCTTTCACGCCACTGATTGCGTCCATGATTTGTTCGGTGGTTTCGCGCATACCAGCCTTTGTGATGTAGGTCTCGGCGACATGCAGGCGGTGCGACGCAAGCTCATCGCGCGCGAGGGCTGCTAGGGCGTGCGCAGCCGAAGCCGTGCCGGTTGCATCTGCCCTAGCCGAACTGATCTTCGCATCCACATACTTCCAGAGACCGAAGAAGAAGCCGAACAGCGCGATGAAGAACAGCGCGACTGCCATGATTTCTGGGCCGGTCAAGGCTTCACCCCGCAAAGCTTTTGCAGCTTTTCGTTCTCGGCCAATATCTGGCGTTTGGTTTCGATGGAAAGGCTGTCCTCAACAGATGGCCGCACAGCTTTTGCGATGTCGCAGTAGCTACCGCTTGTCGCGCATCCACTTGCCAAGAGCGTCATCAACGCCAGCGTCATCCAGATTTTTAACTTCATTTTCGACTTCCCCAGCCCGCTTGATGGCCTTTGCATTCGCTGCGGCCTGTGCATCCTTCGCCGCGGTGCGCCCTGCCCGCTGGCCGTAAAAAAAGACGCCCGCGAGAATCGCGAGCGCTGTACCGATGGTGGCTAGGTAGCTTTTGAGTTTGGCAATTAAGATCAAACCGTCACCTCCTTGCCGCGCCAGCTATTCCAGCGACGAATAACGACGTCGCGGTTGCGGTAGGCAACGTAGCCGCCGACTGCGACAAGCACGCCTGCGGCAATCCAGCCCCATGGAAGGCCCGCAGTGAAGGCAAGCAGTCCAGAGCCAGCCGCAGAGCTTGCGCCCTTAGTGACTACGTCCTTGGCCGCACCTGCGTCACGGCGAAGCTGTGCAATGGTGGCAGGACCGATGATGCCGTCAGCAATAAGGTGCGGGTGAGCCTTCTGATAGGCAATCACAGCCGCCTTGGTCTTGGCGCCCATCCAACCGTCAATCGCGCCGGGATTTAGACCAGCGGTCGTGAGCAGTTCCTGCGCTTCCTTGACGACCGGATCCGGCAACGCTGGTGGTTCGGCGGTCGCTTCTTTGGTCACGCCGACGACGCCAGTATAAATGCCCATTTCGAACAGAAGCGCCTCTTCTTTGCGGCGACGCACTAGCCCCGGCAGCTTCTTGCCCTTGGCAGTATTGTAATTGCTTGCGAGGTAGGTAGCGGCGGCTTTGATCTTGCCTGCGCGCCAAAGGTCGGCCCACGTCCACTTCATTGCGCCAACGCCAAGATTGAACGTCACGGACGATGCCGCATCAAGCTCGTGCTGCTTGCGGTCAGTCGGAGAGCTGGCAACGACGGCAGGCACATATTCAGTACCGAGGACAGCATCGAGAATGACGTCGCTCTGCGCGGCCGTGATCTTGGTCTTACCTGGCACCAGTTTCGTGATGCCTATCTTGGCCAGTTCGCGTCGGACGGAATCGCTGCCCATTGTGAAGCCCGTACCGATCGTAGGAATGCCTACGGGGTCGAGATAGCAGGTTAGTGGATTACCCTCATGCAGGCGCACGAAAGCCCTCCCCTGTGTGGAGATTTTGGTGATTGGCATTGGTTTTCCTTGATGTTCAGCCCAGGTTCAGGGCCGCGGAACCACTGTGCGATGGTGGAACCGCGCGCTTTCCGGCGCGTTTTTACTGCCGAAGCAGGAGATAAATTATGAAGATTTTAACAGCGGCTATCTGCGTATTGTCCGTCGGCATTCTGAGCGCAGGCGTGGAGCGCACTGCCTCCGCCCAAGAGTGGGGCCACAGCTATTACCGGTATAGCGACGATGGCTATTATCGGGACCATGGCCGCCGACATTACCGTGAGCGTGATTACCGCAATCATCATAGGGATGACCGTCGCAGCAATCATCGGCACGAACGTCGAGACAATAGCAAGAGGAACAATGCTTGGATCCAGAAGTTCCGGTGAGCAAGCTTCGCACAACGTTACTGAGTTTCACTAATCTCAGCGTAAATTCAGCTCTATAGCTTGAGATCGCTAAGCCCGCCGTCCAACTGACAACGGCGGGCTTAATTTATGACCAAGTGATTTCCGGCAACGCCGCCAGAAACTCTTCCACTGTCGGCGCATCGCCACCGGCCTCGACGGCGGCGAGTTGGGCGAACATTGAAGCTAGCGCCGCATCCCGCCAGACGATGAAGGCGGCAGCCTCACTAGCCCAGACTGGGTTAGTGCTGCCTGAATAAGTGGCTATCGTCAGTCGGTTATCGTAACCCTTACACTGAGCCACGCTGTCGAGGTGATTGTCGAAAGCACCCTTGTAGTCGTCGATGGAAACTGGAACCGCCTCGACCACATCCACCCACTTGGGCAGGCCATTCACGATCTGCACCGATGACGATACGACCCGATAGCCAGTTGAAACCGGATCGGCGGGCTGTATCGTGTGAAGCTCATAGCCCCGCAGCGCCCAGCCGTCCTGCGCTGGCGAAACGCGGGATCCGTCTGGCAGATCGACCCAGTTGCCCTCTGAGAACTGACCGAGCACGTCGATGCGGTTCAGGACCGCGTTATCTTTGAGAAGTGCGAGCATGATTATCTCCATGAAGCGGCAGCAACAAGACGCGCCGATGTTGCTGAGATGGTGACGCTACCTTCCGTGGATGAAATCAGATGGCCACCTTGGTATGTGCCGCCGCTCCCGTCAGAAAAGGTGTATTCTCTGGTGATACCTGACCACGCAGGCGTAGCAGAGGCCGCGACCACACCCGCCGTAACAGTCGTGATCTGCTGTGCCAAAGCTTCATCCGCCGTGGCTGAGACCTTTTTGACGGACTCGATTTCAGCGAACGCATTGCCCACATCGACGCGCATCACATCGCGCTCGACCTGAGACACCGCGCCTTCCAGCGTGACTGCCTGCCCGATTGTTTCCAGCTTTTGGAAGAACTCCCGTACCTGCCCGCCGAGTTGGGCGAAGACGTCCTTAGCATCCTGCCCCAAATGCTCCAGATCAGCGATGAAATCGCCACCCGCCTGAAGCGTTCGGAAGTTCGTCACACCAGACCGAGCAACTGACCTACCGTTGTCCACAACGAGCGTGGTGCGGACTTGCCAGTCTGTTTCGCTGGTCAAGCCCTCTACGATCTGCACGACGCTGATGTCTGATGACACAAGCTTGGTGAACACCTGCGTGGAATTGGCAACTGGCCAATATTCGACCAGAACGCCAGACACGCTGATGTCATCGATAGCATCCCACGAGAGCCGAACACCGGGCAGTAATCCGCCACCCTCGGCTTCAACAACGTTTGGCGTGGCAAGGAAATTCTGTACCTCAGCCAGATACTCAGGCGGCGGCACAACGATGATCACGGGCGGGTTGGTGGAATATGCGGTCGGATCGAAGACGCCGTTACTGATTTCTTGCAACGCAACCGTGATGTCGCGGACGCCGTCGCTGTTGTGCGGGCCGAGCTGCCTTGTCGCAACTTGATACGTACGCGTGCCATGCTTGGCGCTTGCCCAGGTGATCCAACGGCCCTCCTTCACCACATCCAAGAAGCGCGGATGAATGGTGATCTCTGCCGACGCCTGGAAGCGAGCGCCACGAATGGCGATATCGGCCAGACGATCCACCTGTCTGACGTATGTCACAGCGCCGTAAGGAATGGTGCTGGCGAGCGTTTCGGCGTCTTCGGCAAGAGCAGACTGGTCGATCCTTGTTGCGGCGTCCTTGGTCTCATAGAAATCATCTGGCGAGACGTAGGAAGCAGCAACGGTATTGATCAGTTCGGTGCGCTTACGCTTAGCAGTGAACCGCTTTGGAGCGCCGATCTTAATATCGTCATCGGTGATCGTTGCGACGATAGCCTGCGGAGCGCCTGCAATCGGGAATTCGCCATCCACTCGCTCTACCCACGACGCGCAGGCAGCTTCGAGCAAAGGCTGAAGGTTTGCATCATGGTTCCCGCCAGGCCCGTCCTTTGCGATCATATGCGAGCGGTAGCGGTAGTAACCGTCTACGATCTCGTCAGCGACGTTTGCGGCCTGCGTCCATTCCGACAACGGCAGACGAGAGGCGCGAACGCCTTTGCCGACCATCTTCTGCGTGCCGTTGAAAAAACCGCGCTCCAGATTGTAGGCTTGCACGAAGGTGTTGTCGCTGTATTCCCATGTGGACTGGTCATTCCACCGGTGCGGACCAGAACCGCCGACCGTGCTATCCTTGCGCCAGTCGTAGAGCGGAGCGCCTTTCACTTCGAAGATTAACTGAGCCGGCGCTGTAAGGCCCTGCCCTTTCTTGTGAAGCTGAGAATAGACGATGGCATAAGCCACGCCAGCGCCGCGATGGGCAGAGGTCCAACGGCCAGTTGGGCGCGATGTCGCAATCAAAGACGGATCAGCCTGCTGCGTCATCGAGCCATAGTAGAACTTGACGCGCACATTATCGTGGTTGTCGCCGCTCGTGCCTTCATTCGGAACATCGTACCAGACGCCAGGCAGCGGATTGCCGCCACCGATGGTGCGCCATTTGCCGTTATATTTGACGCGCGGCACTGCCGTGATCCGGAAGCTGGCAAGCTCATAAACATCCATGAACTCGCGACCGCCTGAACCATAGTTGCCGCGATAGACATGGCGTCCAGCCAGACCGCAGGTGCCGAGAATGACGGTGCGCGGATTGTTGGTGCCGTATTCGGTTTCGACCTGCGAAGAGGTGCTGGGTGTCTTTGGCTTGAACAGCGCGTTGACGGCGTAGGATGCGGCGATGGCGAAAGCCGTCTTCGCAAGGCCAGCCAGAATCGTAGTGCTTGATAGCCAAGCAGTAACGCTCGCGATCCCGGCTGAGATCGCGGCTCCGATAGGTGCTAGAAATGGCATGGGGCTATGCGCCTACCTTGTAAGCTTGCTCGATCTCGGAGACCGGCAGAAAGATCGTGCCTTGCGGCTGCTTGATTGCGAAGCCGAGGCTGCAAACGAAACCGGCGACGAACTCGCCATTGATGACGGTGACGCCGACATCACCCCGGCGCGCTGCGAAGCGATTGACCGGTTCAAGCTTGATGTGGACTTCGAACAGGTCTTTGACGTGGTTGCAGCCAAGGCCGCGCATCTTCTTGGCAGCACCTGCCTCGGTCTTGTATCGACCGCGAAACTCTTCCAACGGATCGACGCCGACAACGGCTTTGATCGCCTCGCAGGCCGACATCATGCAGTCGGACGTTCCCCACTCCGGCAGGACAGAAACCTGAGCGGAGGCAACGTCTTCCAGCGCGCGATCCCAGCCATCACTTCTGGCTGAATTCGAAATTGAAGAACTCATTTTTCAGCCTCGCAGCGTGTTCGAAGAACATGTCGCCTGCCGAGACCAGTTGCTGGTCTTCGTGGCTGGCGTATCGGTAGCCTTCGCGGAAATTGTCAATTGCTTCGGTTTCGATGTTGGCTTCGAGCCACGCTTCACCGTTCTCTTCGCGGTGATCGATGGTATCGACGTAGCCATAGAACGTCGGCTCCGCGTGCAGGAAAGCGTTGTTGTCGGGATCGAAATAGAAGTCGTACAGCGTGACCGGGCGGCCCTTGTATTCTTCCTCTTCGATCAGAAGCAGTTTGTCTGGTGTCAGGCCGAAGTCGGACCGCGCCGGCAGCCGCATCGTCACCGGATTGGCTGTGGTTCCGAGTGCAAACGCAGGCTCGTCAATCTCGATGATCGAATTGCCCTTGTAGGTCAGGCCGTTGTAATCGAGCGTGCCTTTTCCAGAGAAGAAGCCGTATGGCCGTGGCGCCGCTGGCTTCATGGGCAAGCAGTGGGACACCGGCGAAGTCGCGTTCAGCGATGAATTCTGGGCCGGAGTGCTGCGAGTCCTCAAGCCAGGTGGCCACGTTGTCGCGTTCTCTGGCACGCGCACCTATCATCGCATGGCTGTTGCGATCGAAGATGCTGGATTTGAGATCCGCGATCAACTCGGTTGGGTTTACGGTTCGGGGTTTCCGAAGTCTCACAACCAGCATGGCGATTGGGAGGGCTGGGGTACCGCGCTCAAGCCAGCATGGGAGCCTATTGCTCTGGCGCGCAAACCTTTGACTGGCACCGTCGCTGCAAACCTTGCTGAGTGGGGCGTGGGTGCGATCAATGTGGATGGCTGCCGGGTCGAGACGGATGAAGCGCTTCGCGATGGCGCTGGCAAGCTATGGTCTCACTATCGCGAAGGGGAGGCGAGCGCATCACGCAGATATACCGACGTTGGCGGTACCAGCTTTTCGCTGATGCCGGGCATCCGTGGTGGCGATCCACGAGGCCGCTGGCCAGCCAACATTCTTCACGACGGCAGCGAAGAAGTATTGGCGGCGTTCCCAGACGCAAAGGGCCAGCAGGGCTATGTTGGGCCGAAACACGGCGAGCGGCCAAGCAAGGGTATCTATGGTGACTTTGGCGCGAGGCCTGATAGCCATCCTCGCGTCGAGGCGGAGACGTCAGCCGCCCGCTTTTTCTACTGCGCCAAGGCGAGTCGCGCGGACCGTGATGCTGGTCTGGATCACCTGCCGAAGAAAGCTGGCGGCATGGTGTCAAACACCAGCGGTCAGCACATGACCCGTCGCGATGAAGGCTACAAGCCTGAACCGCGCGCCAACACTCACCCAACCGTAAAGCCCACCACGCTTATGCAGTGGCTTTGCCGCCTTATCACGCCACCGGGCGGCATTATTCTTGATCCATTCATGGGCTCAGGGAGCACAGGTAAGGCGGCTGTTCTCGAGGGTTTTCAGTTCATCGGCTGCGAGCGTGAGGACGAATACATGCCTATCGCTACAGCCCGAATTGCGTGGGCTATTGGCGCTTCGGAGAAGGAGGTCGTTGCGACTGCTGCAGTACCGGCGAATGATAACGTGCGTGCTGACTTGTTTGGGGTGGCAGCATGAGCATGTCACGGAAAAAAGTCGGAAGCTGGCATAGTACTCGAAAGCTCAAAGCGATCTTTGCAGTCGATGTAATGCGCGATGATTTTGATTGTAACGTCTCCTTCGCAAACAGTCGGCTGGCTCGGCTCGTTCTCAAGATCGGTCCACTTAAATTCGAGGTCGAGGACGTTAGGTCTCTCTTGGCGACTAATCCATCCCATGATTTTTGGTGTCCAGTTCAGGGATCCGTCGGAGTGAAGGCGATAAAGCTTTTCTGCGACTGGCTCGGGCTTCTCTGTGGCGTAACGCCAAATCCAAATAGGCTTTTGGGAATCGGGGATATCGATGATCTGGACACGATCGATCAAAATCGATCGTCTGTTCCAGTTTATTATTCGGAATCCTGGTCCGCAGCCCCTCCCGGCCTTTCGTTGCGGTTCGATTGTGGGGCCGCTGTCTCCGAGAAGGAAAGAAGTTTGCTTCCTTTGTTCAGAAAGCTGACTTCGGGTAAATCCTATAGCCACGACGGCAGCGACCAGTCCAACCCAACCACTCAATGCGCTGAGCCAACCTTGCAGGCTACAGTCGCTTCCGGTGCAGAGCGAGAAGTTGGCATAATCCGGCAGGAGACGCATAGAAAGAGACACCAAGCAAAGAACAGCAATGGTGCTGCAACCAACGTAAAACGGTCTCTCGGGCATTGCAAAAATCTCAATCTCTTTAAGGGTCGACGAATACATAGAGCATGCGTTCGCGGAGTAGCAACACCATGACACCCGCCGAGATGAAAGACGCCTGCACCGCAAGCCTCACAGGCGCGCGCGAACTAGGTCTGGATGAAAGCAAGGCTAGCGTCACGCTGGTCTTGCCTCAGGGCTTCAAGCCACCGCCCAGGTTCCCGCGTGGATACCTGTTGCAGGTCAAGGATGATGGCAGCCGACTGCGCAGCTTTCCTGCAACGAAGCTCCTGGCGTGGATCAAATGGGCGGAGGTGCAAGCATGACCAGCCTCCCAACAACCCCACGCCAGCACACACCAACGGTCGACGCCGACCATAACCCCACCACCTGCTTTGTCTGCGGCATGCACGCCTTCGGTATCGGTGTGAACGCCAACGGCCGCGACAAAGACCCTCATTACATCTGCCGGAGGTGCGCCGTGGGCATCGACAATTACAAGAAAATCGATCGCCTCGATGACTACGAGCTGCGCGCCCTAGATGCGGGCGTTGATGCCGTTGGCGAGTACATCGCCTCCCATGGCGTGACGGACCTCGCGCATTTCGACGAACTCATGCAGCGGATGCTCGTCAAGGCTGCGTGGGAGGGGTGTGCTCATGGGCTGAGGGCAGCGCTCAGTGAGGTGCCGTTCTAGGCAGCGTCGATCCAGACTGCACCACGATCGAAGACCGAAGAATCTTTTAGTTTCGTGTAGCTTCTAACAACTTTGCCGCGCTGTCTCTGGATTGCTCCAACCATGTTTCCGATAGTGCGTTTCAGCAAGTGGCTGTCGAGCTCAGCTCCAAATCGCTCTTTTAGAAATGGCGTTATGCCCTCAATGGCTGGACGACGAAGGTGATCGGCCACGGACATAACAAGCAGCGACTCACTTGTCTGCAAGAATGCCCAAATAGCCTGGCCGACTGGTGACTCATAGGTCGATCGATAGAAGTTTGTCGGGTTGTACGTGAAAGATGTCATGGACCCTGCCGAGCGAAAGAAGCTGAAGATTGTAATAAGTCTATAGTACCTATTACGCGGATATTCAAGTTCAGAGACGAAACCCGCCTCGCTATGAACGTGACGGACCACAGAGGAGACAACTTTGAAAAATCTTGATCCTGTAAATGACAACAGCAGAGGAATAGTCATACTCCTTTGCAACCTAACCGACGCAATGGCTACGCCTTGGATTGATGGCGGCTATGAGGTTGTCATGGTTGACCCTCAGCACGGTAAAACGTCGTCGAGCAGCGGCGTCACACGCGTCGCCGGTACAATCGTCGAAAGCGCCGATCTGCTGGGTGAGTTGATCAGGTCCGGTCGCGTGGTATTCGTGGCTGGATTACCTCCGTGCACTGACGTCGCGGTGTCCGGCGCGAGATGGTTCGAAGCAAAGCGACTTGCGGACCCGTACTTTCAGGCGAAGGCTGCGATCGTCGCCGAGCAGTGCCGTATGATTGGCCTGCTGTCAGGTGCGCCGTGGATGTGGGAAAACCCTGTCAGCGTCTTTACCAACATTTTCGGGCCGGCGCATCACACCTTCCACCCACATGAGTACACGCAGCTTTGTGCTGACGATAACTACACGAAGAAGACATGTCTGCGTGTAGGCGGGGGATTTCGTATGCCACCCAAGTGCCCAGATCTTACTCTCGGCAAGCCTGACAACCGAATCCACGCTGCCCCACCCGGTGATGATCGCGCGAACTTCAGAAGCGCATTCCCTGTCGGTTTCTCGCGCGCAGTCTATCTCGCGAACGCGCCTTATCTTCGAAAGGATGCAGTCGCCAACGACAACATCGCGTTGAAGGATGCAGCATAATGAACCCAGCGCTTTGGGCTGCGATCATTGCCGCGCAGCAATCTCGTCTTGCGCCTACAACCTCGGAAGCCCCTTGGTGGGCCAGCAAGACAGAGCCGCGAATGCCTGTATGGCCTCGATTACTGCTTTGGATCATACGGAAACGGACACAACGTCGATTGATCGGGCAGACGTGGGTCAAATTTGATGACTGGCTTTGGGCTCGGTACTTCTCGGCCATTTAAAAGGACGCATCATGACGCAAACGCCGCTTGAACTAGCGCAACACTGCGTCGCCCAAGGCTGGCCGGTATTTCCATGCCGATCGCGCGCCGAGGAGCACGTCGACCAGGCAACCGGCGAGATCGTCACGCTCGGCGAAAAGACGCCTTTGACGCCCAACGGCTTCAAGGGCGCTACGCGCTTTCCGCGCATCATCGAAAGATGGTGGAGTGACTGGTCAGACGCGGCCGTCGGTTTGCCGACCGGCGAGAAGACGGGTTTCTTCGCGTTGGACATCGACAACAAGCCGGGAGGCGCAAACGGCTTTGACTGGCTGACGGAGATGGAAGCCGAGCACGGCCCGTTGCCCGAAACAGCGCGCGTGACAAGCCCGAACGGCGGCATGCACGTGTACTTCAAATATGTCGTCGGAACGCGTAACCGTGGCGCTCTGGGCGCTGGCGTCGATATCCGCTCAGAGGGTGGCTACGTGATCGCTGCCGACAGTGTCATGGCCGACGGGCGATCCTACCGTTGGGTCGGCGAAACGCGCGAGATCGCGGACGCGCCGGCGTGGTTGCTTGACCTGCTGCTGCCGAAATCAGCGCCGACGCACACACAGTACAGCGCGTCTTCGGCGACAAATAACGCCTATGTCGATGCTGTCGTTGATCGCGAACTGGCAGACCTCGCAAGCGCGCCCATGGGAAGCCGTAACAACGCGCTGAACGACGCCGCGTTCTCTATCGGTACCATCGTCGGCGCAGGTGCGCTGGGCGAAGCTGAGGCGCGTGCCTTGCTGCAGGACGTCGCGCGCGGTTGGGGCAGAGACTGGTCGCGATGCTGCAAGACAATCGAGAACGGCCTGAAGGCAGGCATCCAGAATCCGCGCCATATTCCCGAGCCAGACTTTCCGGCGCACGACAACACTCGCTTGGTCGATATCACGCGTATGATCCAGCGCGGGCTGGAAAAGGGACGGGTGCGAGATCAAGCGGCTGCTGTGGATGCGGATGTCGTGGCGGAGCCAACACCAGCTGAACAACAAACGTCGCAACCTGCCAACGACAACGAGCCCCAGTCCGCAGAGCAAAGCCCGATCGTCGCTACAGCCTTCAAATGGATAGATCCAAAGACGCTGCCACGCCGTGAGTTTGCTTACGGCACGCACCTGATCCGTAAGTATGTTTCGGTGACGGTGTCGCCGGGTGGTCTTGGCAAGACCAGCCTTTCACTTGCGGAGAGCCTTGCCATGTCATCGGGTAGGGCACTCTTGGGCACAAAACCGCCGAAACGTCTCAGGGTGTGGGTGTTCAATGCCGAGGATCCGCGTGATGAAATGGAGCGGCGCATCATGGCTGCCTGCATTCACTACAAGCTGAAGCCGGAAGACATCGAAGGCCACCTGTTTCTCGACAGCGGCCGCGAGCAAGATCTGGTCGTGGCGGTGGACGACAAGAAGACCGGCACGCGCATACAGCAGCCGATCGTTGAGGCCGTGGTCGAGCAGATCGAGCGAAACAAGATCGACGTGATGATCGTCGACCCGTTCGTGTCCACGCACAGTGTCAACGAAAACGACAATGGTGCCATCGACAAGGTGGCCAAGCTGTGGGCTCAGATCGCTGACTATACCAACAGCGCAATCGACATCGTCCATCACCTCCGAAAGGTGGCGGATCGTGAAGCAACGGTTGAAGATGCCCGCGGAGCCGTGTCCTTGATTGGCGCTGCGCGCTCTGTGCGGGTGCTCAATCGTATGTCCACTGAGCAAGCTGATCAGGCTGGCCTTCATCAAAACGACAGGCATGGCTTCTTCAGCGTGACCTACGGAAAGTCCAACCTGACGCCGCTATCTTCGAAGCTGGACTGGCGCAAGCTGGAGGGCGTGCCGTTGGGCAATGGGGTAGGGCTGGCAAAGCCGCAGGACTTCGCGCCGGTGGTGACAGAGTGGCAATGGCCAAGCGCCGAGGAGGTGGCCGGCGAGCTAACCAGCGACCAGCGGATGGCCATTCTCGCGGCCGTGGAATCGTCAGATTACAAGAAGTCGCCGAAGGCCAAGAACTGGGTTGGCAACGCTGTGGCCTATGCCGTGGGGCTAGACCTGGATGACGGGTCGCAGCGGAAGAGAGCGGCTAGTTTGGTGACGGCGCTGATGAAGGAAGGCGCGCTCGTCGAGAAGGAGGAACGGGATCCGGTGCGCCGGGAGATGGCGGTGTTTGTGAGGGCGGCTTAAGTGGTTGTGGATCGCGGGGAAAATACAGCTTTTTGTGGGTATATGTTAGCAAGTGCTTGATCGGAATCATCGCAAGAAGTATTTTTCTTCGGCTACGCATGCGTGTAGCGAATCGGACGACCCGGGCGGCGCGGCAACGCTACCCGGGTCTTGGTACCAACCTTACGGCGGCTATGTGATCACATGACATTTCATTAAATTCCAAAGATCGAATGTCAACTGCAATTTCTAGCCCGCCTTCGATCCAACAAAGGATTCAAGATCGAAATGGCAAGCATTATCAAGTCAGTACTATCGAAAGTCACAGGGGTAGCCAAAAGTGCCTACGACGCCCTAGCCAATTACAAGGTGGGCACCAGCGAGGTGTCGCTTCCGATTGATCTGGAGCAAGAGACAGTCTGGGCGACGCAAGAGCAGATTGCTTACCTTTTTGGCGTCGAGCGATCGGTGATCACGAAGCATCTGAAAAACATCTTCGAAGACGGCGAGCTTGACCAAAATTCAGTATGTGCAAAATTTGCACGAACTGCTTCAGATGGGAAATCCTACCTGACAAAGCACTATAGTCTCGACGCGATTTTGGCTGTTGGCTACAAGGCGAATTCCAAACGAGCAACCGAGTTCCGTAAATGGGCGTCTACCGTCCTCAAGGGCTACATCCAAGACGGCTACGCACTAAATGGCAAGAGGCTTAATAGCGATCCAGCCGCGCTACTCAAATTGGCCCAAGAAGTGCGTGCGATCCGAACTTCGGAAAAGAACCTCTACACTCAGGTTCGTGAGACGTTCGCGCAATGCTCGATCGACTACGATAAAGACGACCCGGCTGCGAGAAGATTTTTTGCTGACAGCCAGAACGTTTTTCATTTTGCGGCGTCCGAGTTAACTGCATCGCAGATACTGTTGAACCGTGCGGATGCGAGCAAACCCAACATGGGCTTGGTGGGTCTAGGCAATCAGAAGCCTACATCCAAAGACGTCACCGTCGCGAAGAACTACTGCACGCCGGAAGAGTTACGTAAAATGGAGCTCATTGGGGAGTCTTGGCTCCTTTACGCTGAGGGAATGGCTATGCAAGGCAAGCAGGTATCGATGCAGCGGCTTCTGGACAAGCTAACAGACTTGGTCGAGATGCACGAGTTTCCGGTGTTTCCCGGGTACAAAGGCATACCCCAAAAGGCAACAGCGGATGCACACGCCAAGGCTCAGTTCGAGTTGTTCAAGGCTTCTAACCACAATATGCAGGGGAGAATATAAATGTGGCCTAGAAACCAGTATGCGGGTGTCGGTGGCGGTCGGTATAAGGGCGTCGGCGGAGGATTATATCAGGGTGTTGGCGGCGGCGCTTACGCCGGCGTTGGAGGCGGCCTCTATGCTGGCGTGGGTGGAGGCATGTATGCGGGACCTGGAGGAGGTCTTTACGCAGGTCCGGGTGGCGGGCTGTATGCAGGGCCTGGAGGTGGTCTATACGGCGGTCCTGGCGGCGGATTATACGGAGGCCCGGGCGGAGGACTTTATGGAGGACCTGGTGGGGGTATGTACGCTGGTGCGGATGCGAACCCATACAGCAGCAACATCCCTCCTTGGTATGTCTTTGTAAAAGAACTTCGGAAACGGGGACTGGTAAGTCAAGCTAGCCTGATTGAACGAGCCTTGGGGCAAAGGGGATTGTCGCGCTGATTCCACCCATTGGCGGCGTCACCGCTTGTGCACTGTCCACGGATGTACTGGCAGAAGATGACAAGCGACAGGAAGGTCGGTGCGGTTTCGCCCCGGCCTTTTTTTAAGCTTTGATCACCCGCGAGATGTTACATTCAGAGCATCTTTGTCTGTGGATTTTTGTTTTATGTATGCAGAAACAAGTGCGCGATTATCAGCTGTCAACGCCGACCACCTGGAATTCCACACACCATAGGCGTGCCAAGAATAACCCAGCGCACGTGTGCTAGTCATGTGCTCCATAGAGAATTTGACCGAAGTTAGATAACCGGCCTCAATGGCGGTATCTCTTACATCAATGAGGCTACCTAAGTAAGTCAGCCACGAAGCAAGATGGACATACTGCTCCCACGCACCACTTTTGCCGAGAAGTTCGGTTTTCGTCGCAATCACTTTTGCGATTAATTTCTCGACGCGGTCTTCCTTCAAATTGTGACCGCTACCGAATATTGATGATAAAATTTCGTAAAAAGAATTTTCTATCTCAATGTATTCTTTTTTGAATTCTCTGCCCTCGTTCAACACTTTTTTTATGTTTTTTGAAGCGGTCTTAACTGAATTTACATCGCTCTTCTGGTCGCCTACCTTTTCGAAAAACTCTTCAATTTCAGTATTTGAAATTACTCTTATGCCGTATGTGCTGGAATAGTAGTCCGCCACCTTCTGATCGACAGAGGATCTAGAGACGAGAAATACACTGTTGCTCACCGCGTGGCTTCTAACAAAGCCTCTGTACTCGTTAAGTATAGCCTTTAGATTTGTATCACCCAGAGAGTATCCGAGGATTACGACCGTGTTTTCATGCAGCAGCGTGCTCAATTTTCGTGAAAAATAACTCTCGGAATGCATGAAGTTAAAGTAGTCGTCGGCCGTTATGACCATTTTGTTGGCCACGTCGATAGAGCCGTGCACGTGGTAAACTTTCGTCCTTGCTTCTGACCGCGGAATTGGTCGGCCAGGGCAGAGAGAAACGCAATCGTCTCCTACCAGCTCCTCCAAAAGTTTGTCGTAATTTGTAGTGACAATCCTAAGAGCTCTCTCTGAAAGAAATTTTTTGGTCTCCTTATAGTTTCCTCCAAGTTTGAGTTTATCAATCTGCTTGGCTACCTCTTCGTGCAGGTTGATACCGTTGCGCGTCAGTTCAAGAGCTATAACTTGTGCAGCTTCCTCAAGCCGGAGACCCGTAGGATTTTCCTCGGAGAAAAGTGTCTCTTTAAAATTTTTGGTTTCGATACAATCGTCGCAGATCGTTTCAAGCAAGCCTTGCCAACTAGGAGCCGTGTTCCCGCTGACAGCCTTAGAGAAACCCGTTCCAGTAAAAAGGCAAAGCCGGTTTGAGGCTGCCGCATACGCAATTTCAAAATATTCGCTCACAGAATCCCCCTGATCAGTGGTATTAAACACAACCAGTTTTCACTATGATTTTCAACTTTAAATACCGCACGGATAGCGAAATTTTATCCGTGCATTATCTGTGCACTTGCTGGGCGTTCACACCTGCACAGCTCTGCCCGGTTCTTGCACGTTTAGGGGAGTATATATTTATATATACCCCCACTCGTGCAACCGTGCAGGGCGGTGTGCTGGCCGCACGGTTGATGAAGAGATTTATTCGGGCACCGTGCATCGGGCAGACGGGCAACCGCGATACAACCTAAAACTGGAACCCATAAGGTGCCGATCGCATTACCGGCTCAAAGGAGAATTCAAAATGAGCCGAGCCGCGAGCAAGCAGTACACCGTCGAACAGCTTCAGGAGGTCTACGCCCTGAGTTTGCCCAAGGCCATACAGCTTCTCGATCGCTTCGGCGGCGATGCCGCGGTGATTGATAAGATGATGAAACGCCTCGTGCGTTGAAACCCATGCAAGGTAGGCAACAGCCGGCCTTTTTCGCTGTACCCAAAATTAATTTCATATCACCTCACGGCATTTTCCAAGGAAAAACCTAAAATACCTCTGAGACCAAACGGAGGGTAACACACATGCAATCCAACCAGTCGCGCAAAGCCACCAGCCAGACGACACGCATCAACGGCAAGCGTGTCGTTATCCGCACATCGGCCAAAGGTACCGTGAAAGTCACAGATGCCCCCATCAAGGAAAGCGATGGTCAGGCTGCCCAAGTGCGCGCGCTGCGAGCCTTGCCAGAGTTTGGCAGGCAGTTCCTGTTGGCTGGCGACATGAACAGCGCCAAGCGCGGACCACGTGCCCAAGCCGACGCTATCGCTACAGGCATGACCCCAGGCGAAGCTGACCTCCGGATTTATCTCAAGGGCGGCGGGCTGCGGATGATCGAGAACAAGGTCGGCAAAGGGCGGCTGTCTCCGTCGCAGGTTGAGCGCCACGCTTCGCTGGCCAAGCTTGGTCATCCAGTCGAGGTAGTGCGGTTCACGTCCACAGGTGAGGCGGCAAGCAAGGCGGTGACACTGGTGCGGCAATGGCTGGCTGACAACGACAACACCAAGCAGCAGTAAAGGGTCGCAAGCTTTTCACGACGTACAATCTCGAAAACTCCAATCCTCAGGCGCAGGAAATCGGGCAGAAGCAGTTCGCAAGCCTTTGCCGCGCAATCGGCGTCAACGCGGTCGAGGACAGTGAAGAGCTTCACTTCCTGGCCTTCACTGCGAAGATCGGTCTGGGCAAGGCTCAGAATGGCTATGCCGCACGCGCTGAAATCAAGCGCTACTTCTATGAAGACGAAGGCAATGTTCCGGCACCTGAAATCGACGCCAGCCAGCCTGCGCCACAGCCAGCCGCTGCCAACGACAACCGCCGCACTGCCGCCAGCAATGACAACAAGCCTGCCGCTGCGGCTGCCGGTACGACACGCCGGCCTTGGGGTAGCAAGTAACCACACCACTGCGGGCCGTTAGCGCTTCCGGCTCGATGACAAGCATCGTGGTTTTCAGGATAGTGCCGTTGCCTGCCTTCGTCGGGCCGACGTCAGATGTCTCGATTTCCAGCTTGTAAATGCCGTTTGGAAGTTCAGCATAATCGTTCTGAGTGGTGTCGTGTGCGGTCGCATCAAATCTTTGACCAAGTCCTGCCATGCGTAGTCTCCTTGTGGTGTAGTGGTTAGTTGGTAATTGGACGGTAAGTGAAACCGTACGGAGTGAATTCGAAAATCAGCCCAGCACGGTGCACGCCTTCGGCACGCCGTTCGACTGCTTCGAGCCAACGGCAATCATTGCTGCCGACGCTGACCGGAAACCATGCGAACCATCGATGCCAAACACAGAACCTATCGCGCTCTTGTTGGCGTCTTTCATCTTCTGAGGGTCTGCAGTTGAATTTCATGCCGCCACCTCTTCCTCGACAGGCGCGTGCGCCGTGTAGAAGTATTTCGAGAGTTCAGCGAAACCCTTGCCCTTTTTGAATGGAATCGATGGCGGCATGTTGAGGCGGTTCTTTGCCAAGAATCCTGCGCGCTCATCGGTGTAGATGACGCGCTCTGAGCCTGACATCCCCTCGGCCTTGGCTTCCTTTTTGCCAAAGCCCTTGTCGACCTGCTTGACCGACGTGCGCTTGCTCATGAAGAGGAGCGCGTCGCTCTTTTCCATGATTATGTCGGTGGCGCGGTCCTGCAGTTTTGGCCGATATCGGTCGTAAGCGTCGATGAGAGGGTCGTTGAAGGACTTGACCTTGCTATGCAGGATTTGAACGACATGGACGCCAGCACGAGACAATCCGCGAAGGACATACTTGCGCGGCGTTGGTGTGACCGGCACGTAGTCGATGGGTGGCGTGGTGGATTCGGTGTACCAGGGCGAGGACATCAAAATGCCCCCAGCCAAACGCCAAAGCCGTGGATGATTCCGACCGGTGCGACGATGCAGCCAAAGGCCAGCAGGATCCACGCGCTAGCCTGAATGCAGACGTAGACGTGCGTGACCCACGCAGCAACGGCTGCAAGGCCATACTCGTTGACAGCAAGACCAGCCTGCAGGTCGGCATCGTTGTCGTTGGCCGCAGTGACGACGCGCGGCAGAGAAACTGGCATGAGGCCAGACAGGGTGGAGCAGCCGCCGTTGCGGGCTGCCATGTGTGTCGTGCGGTTCGAGTTGTTGTCGTTGGCCGGTCCTGGCAATCTTGCAGACAAGCCATAAGTGCGGCGTAGGTGCTGGTAGACTGTCATTATCTTTAGGCCGTGGGCAGCCGCGATGATCTCGGGCGTCTCACCGGCGAGTCTTCGGGCATGCATGTCAGCCATCATCTTTGTGTTGATCTTGGTCATCTGATCTCCTCTTCGTGGTGGCATTCTTGGTGCTGGTGAAATTTCGCTACATGTATGTCTGGTGGTCGCCTTGCCTTCCTTTCGTAAAATTCAGGTAGCAGTCTGAACCCCACGCAGCCGAGGCGGCTACATCGTAAGCGCGAGCTGCATCCTCAGCTTCATCGAAGATGCCGAGGTGCATTAGTCTCCCGTCAATTCGGATTTGAGCTAACCACTTTCCCGAACGCTTAATGGGACTGACGCCCTTAAACTTGCCGCTTTTTTGGCCCCGCATGCGCTGGGCCTTGGAGGGGCTGCCTCCGACTGGGGCTGGTTCGTTGATCTCTTCTGGGAAGTTAAGGTAGCATTTTCCTATACCCCACGCCTCAACAGCCGCTATATCATATGCGCGGGCCGCGTCTTTTGGTGTCGAGAATGAGCCTAGGTTCTTCACCTTCCCATCCAAGAATATCTTGGATACCCACTTCCCGTTCTTTAAGTGCTTACACACCCCTTTGAATTCTGCCTTAGGGTGAGCGGCACGCAGAAAGCCAGATATCTTCGCTCTAGATTCCTGAGTAAAGCTAGACGCTCCTTCGCCACCATAGGTCAGGTTTGACAAAGTTCCACCGTCTTTCATGAGGCGATATTCGGCAATTAGTTCGACCTCAAGGTCAAAAGCTTCCCTTTCCGTGAGTCCCTCGACTATGCGCTCAACTTTAGGATCGGTTCCCGTAGCGCGTATCTTGGCGACTATGTTTTTGAAGACAGTGTTGCGACGCTGAGTTGATTTGGCACGCCGACCGCACCCTCTTCCTATGTAAAATGGCTCGCCGCTCGGTCGGCGCCAAACATAGACATAGAAGTCAGATCTAGTACCGACAGCACCGGTCATGTAGTCTCCTCGTGTGGTGTCTTCTGGGTGGTGACCGGCTTGCGGTTGACAAGTCGGCTGGATTGTGAAACTAAACTCTTTTTACAAATTTGTCAAGGTTTTGTCCGTTGTGAGGTTGGATGCCTGAGAAGAAGTCGCGCCTAAGCCAGATGATTGTCGCTGAACAGAAGAAGCGGGAATTCAAAGACAAGCAGGCGTACGAAGCCCTTGACGTGAAGCAGCAGACCTACAGCAGCTGGAAGCGTGGCGTCGTCCCTCGCCCTGCGATGTATCCGAGCATTGCAGCGTTCCTCGGTGTCGACGAGAGCGTTGTCGCTGAGCTTGCGCAGCAAGCTGCCCAGGTTGATAACCCCAACAAGCTCTCGGCTTACGTCACCGCCCGCGTCTACGGCACGATGTCGGATCGCAAAGAAGGCAAGTGGAAGTTTCAGCCCATCAACGACGGTCGCAAGCGCATCCCCGAGGGTCGTTATACGTTGATCGTTGACACAAAGATCATGGAACCGGTCTTTCGAGTCGGTACCAAGATCTGGTTGGACCCATCCCGCTGGCCGCAACAGGGCGACGACGTCATTGTGCACGCTGGCGGCATGGGCTGGATTGGCACGTTCGATTCGCTGGAAGGCAAGAAGGCCAGTGTCACTCGATACGATGGCGGCCCGCTTGTGGTCGATAACGTTGAAGCAATTCATGTGATCGTCCTTTCCGAGCGGGTGGTTTAGTCATAGCAGGATGGTGGCCAGCTATTCCTATTGACTATCCCCACAAATTTGTGTAGATAGCAGTCGTCCGATGTGGTGTCGGATATGGAACGCGTGCTTTGATCCCGCCTTACGGCGAAGGTCTCCTCGGCGCGTTAGTACGAGAGAGGGGCGGAGTTACGGGTGGTGCCGGCTCATTACGCCCCTTTTCGTTTTGTAAGGAACGACGAAAACGCCACAGGCTTTCGCCGGCGACGTTAGGAAATCCAGTATGTGGTTTGAAGAGTTTCTCATTCCGGCCTCCCTTTTTTAGTGTCCCTATAAAATGCAAAATGGCCCGCATCCCTGCGAGCCTATCAAGGCGGCCCGGTCATAGGCCGCCATCTTCTTCTTGGCGCGGGAGCCTCATGCTCCCGTCTTCTTCTTGCGATCATCGCTTGGGTTGACAGAAGCTGCCCGCCTGTTTCACGAGCATGGCGGCACCTACGACATTCTCTCGGTCTGCGGTCAGGTTGCGCCCATGCGGCTGGAGGCTGGCGAATGAGCGTGGCTGCGGCGCAGACGCCGACCGTGCAGAACATCATCCTTTTCGAGCACAAACAGCTGATGCAGGACATTGCCGGTTTTCTGGCGATATCGCTGTTCGTCACGTCCGTGCTGATCTGGGCTTATTGAGGATATAGGCATGGGAAAGCAGAAGAAATTAGCGGCGGCTGTTCGCATGGCTGCATACTTGGATAAGTCTAAGTCCAAACCGACAGACACTCCGCCTTTGAGGCTTGGCGATCACACATTCCGTGACTTCGACGGCCTTGATGCCTCATTTGGAGCCAAGCGATCGGACTATCCGAGCGCGGCAGATGTTCCAAACCACCCTATGCACCCTTCCTTTGAACGCGTCGCAAGCAAGATCTTCTTTCGAGGCGGAAAGCTCAATGATTTTGGGCTCTCATTCAAGCCTGGAGTAGATGGAATCAAAGCCATGACGGCTGTCAGGTCTTTGATGGGCTCCTTTGAGCCGCAACATGAACACAAGATAGCCGTCGTCGCTTGGGCGCTTCGCGAATGGTGCGACGGCACGCCGACCGACCAGCAATAAACCGCCACCACACCACAGGAGACCACCATGAGAAGAGAACCATACAAGGCCACGTCCTACACCCCTCCCCCGTACAGCGGCGACGGCTTGGAGGTGATTGCCAACCTTCCAGCCAGCCTTTCGCCAAGCGTCGCCGATGCTGTAGCGCGCTGGCATGAGCGTCGGCACACCAGCCGCAACCGTGTGATCGCCTCGGCGCTGCGTGCGCTGGTGCCGGCGAATGATAATTCGGGGAGAAGATGATGGTGGAGGCAATCAAGAAGGCGCTGGAAGACTTGGAAGCGCTAGTGACCATTGTCGCCAAAGACACTGGCGCACTGGTTATGTCTGACCCAGACGAGGAAAGCGTGGGCTCAACACTCGAGGGCGACTTGGAGATGACGTTCGGCCATGTCCGACGGGCTCATGCTGCAGTGTCGGCCCTTGAAGCCGCACTATCGACGGACGCGGAGCCGGTGGCCGAGATCGTAGAAGCCAACACCCCTGCGGCGGAACTTCCTTTTGGGCGTGATGTAAAGTTCTTTGGGCCTATTCACAAAGTACCCATTGGGACGAAGCTCTACGCCGCCCCTCCCGCGCCATCCCTTGCCGTGAAGGATTTGGAGTGGGACAGGATTGTTTTGGGTGAGCGAGATGATATCCCCGGGTTGAAAGCCACAAACGCCATTAATCAATCTTATTACATCACCGAGCGAAATGGCAAATTTGACTATCAACGGAAGTCATTCAGTACGCTCGATGAAGCCAAAGCCGCCGCCCAAGCCGACTACGAGGCCCGCATTCGCTCAGCCCTCTCCGCACAGGTGCAGGACGTGGCGGGGTGGCAGAGCATGGATAGCGCGCCGAAGGATGGCAAGCATTGCCTTCTGGCAGTCAAGTCAGACTGCTTTGTCTATGCCCTGCAAGGTGCATTCATGATGGGCGAGTGGAGCAACGCTGCAGACATCAAATCAGAGCCTCTTTGCTGGATGCCGCTAACGCGAATTCCTCAAGTCTTTTTGCCGTGGACCGATGAGTTTGCCGCCGCAGCACCCGCCACCAAGCAGGGAGAGGCACGTTGCCCTGACTGTGACGGTTACAACTGCGATGACGGTTGCGCCTATCCTGACGCCAAGCAGGTCACCCCATGACCAGAAGAGCGGCCAACGACAACTTTCCTCAGAGGCTTTTAACAAAAAGCCAAGCCGCGCAATATTGCGGCTTGGCTGTCTCGACATTTGGCGCGGCATGTCCTGTCCGCCCCATCGCTTTAGGGGACGGAGCTAGGATGCTCCGCTACGACGTGCGGGACATAGACAAGTGGATAGATGGCTTCAAGGACGGCGGTTCATCACCGATTTCGAAATTTGATGAGTTGATGGAGATGTTATGACCATAGTGCGCGTTAAGGGCGTGAAACGCTATCACGAGCCAAAAACTGACAAGTGGTACGCCTACCATCGTAAGACGGGCAAGCGGATCACCGCCGAGTTTGGTTCGCCCGAGTTCTTCGTGGAGCTTGCCGCCCTTAACGCAGGCCTCACTGAAGTGAAAGCGAAGGCCGGCACTCTAGGTGCCCTGATCACGTCATATCGTAGCTCGGCAGGGTTCAAGTCACTGGCTGGGCGCACACGCTCAGACTATCAGAAAGTCTTGGACTATCTTCAGAAGCTCGCCGACTCGCCTTTAACGGACCTCACCCATGGTTCGCTCTCTCGTCTGCGCGACAAAGTATTCGAGCAAAAAAAGCGCAAGTTCGCCAACTACACGCTGACAGTCCTATCCATTTTGTTCGAGCACGCGATCGAGATGGAAATGGCGACCGTAAATCCTGTCACGAAAGTGAAGCGGGTTCGGAAGACAAAAGATGCCGCGGAAGCCAATCGCCCATGGACAGACGATGAGCGCGACGTGGTTGAAGGTGCGCTGGCCGAGCACATGCGCTTGCCAATAGCGCTGATGATGTACTGTGGCCTTGATCCACAGGACGCACTCAGGCTGCCACGCACGGCCGTCTCTGATGGCATGATCGACACCCGCCGAGGCAAGACAGGAGTACCCGTCTGGATGCCGATGCCCCAGCCAGTCAGGGACGTGATGGCGGCGTCTCCCGAGCACGACGCCATGACACTTTGTGCCAATAGCTACGGCAAGCCTTGGACCTACAACGGCTTCAGCACAAATTGGCACCGACTCAAGACCAAGCTCGAGGAAGCTGGAACCATTCAGCCAGGCTTAACCCTCAAGGGACTGCGGCACACAGTGGCTACCATCCTTCGTGAGATGGGCAAGGATCCAGCGACCATCGCAAACATGCTCGGACAGAAGACAGAGGCCATGGCGAAGCACTATTCAAGGCGAGCCGACATGAGCAAAAACATGACGGAAACGGTCGACGCATTCAGTGCCGAAGTGAACAGGCGACGAACGAAAGTGTCTAGAAAATAGAAAAAGACTGTCTAGAGACGTGAAGCAGTAAAACTGCAAAACACCATAAAAATCAACGATATCAAGGAGATAAAATGGTGCCCGAAGGCGGATTTGAACCACCGACACGCGGATTTTCAATCCGCTGCTCTACCAACTGAGCTATTCGGGCACTTCAGGCTCTGACGAACCATCGCTTTTGGTAAGCGCCGGAGAAGCTTGCTGCCCCGGAAGTGAGCGGGGTTATAACATCTTGTTCGGCCATGGCAAGCGCTTGACGAAACTTTTTTGACAGTTTTTTTGAAGCGCCTGTGGATGGTTGTTGCCGGCGTCTTCGCTCATGGCGAGATGGTGCAATGTGAGCCTGAAACTTTCTCCGGACAAGATGGTGCAAAGTAGAAAACTTCATCCTTCGAGGCCCTTACGGGCACCTAAGGATGCGACGTGCTACGTTGCGACTTTCCCAGCATGTTAGATGGTCTGTACGTCAACGACCATAAACGTGTCGCCAAAATGATGAAGCGTATCACTTCGATCCGGCGGAGAGCCCCAGCGCGAAAGGCACTGCTGCGACCAGAAGCGCCATGATGGGGGACGAGGCAAAAATGCGGCCTGCGAGTGAGGTGATTGCGACCGAGCGGACGACGGGGAGCCAGTTTGCGACATCCGCGCTGTGGCGTGACTGTTGCGGCTGGGCTTTGCGGGAGGATTGTGCGGCCTGAAGCTTTTCTACGTCCTTGCGGATAGCATCGATCTGCTCACGAAGCTCTTCGACTTCCTGGCGCAGCGACGCGTCAATGGTCTTCTTTTCGGGAGCTTTGGCGCGGGCGGCGGGCTTTCTGGGTGTTGTGCTCATATCGTCTTCCAGTTCAGAAAGTTCGTCTTCAAGGTCGGATGGTTTGTCGAAACCATGGGAACGTACCGGCGCCCTCATTCAATTTTCCTCTCGCATAAACGCGTGATGAAGCCGCGAACACCACGGCCTGGATGGATAGTCTGCAAACGCGGGACGCGAGAAAAGGATGCAGCGTTCCGTTCAATCTGGGAGGCAAAATCAAAAGGCCCGCTTGCATGCCAACGGGCCTTTTGCAGAACGGTATGTAAATCGAACCCTTCGGCAGGGGTTATTTCACTGGCTTCAGCGATTGTAGAATGCTGACCAGTTCCTTGTGGTGTGCATCCTGTGTGGCTTTCGTACCCCAATAGGTCACGACCAGCATCTTACCTTCTCTTGGCGAGGCGAAGCCGAGGGAAACGTCAACCGGGCCGTCTTCATCCTTGCCATCGAATTCAATGCTGCCGAATCTCATGCCGTTGATATCGACATCGCCGGAATCGGACTTCGAACTGGCATCGATTTCCACGCCATTATCCGTCAAAAACTTGATGGCATCGTCGATGACCTTGTCCATGGTCTTGTCGCTGGCAACATCGATGGAGAAATAGATCGCAGCATCAGGCGAAGTGGCGTCGATGCCGGTTTCGGTTTCCTTCGGGCCCCAATCATCAGGGATTTTGACCGATGCTATGGGCGCTTCGCTGGGAAACTTGAGTGTTTCTGCTTGTGCAAAAAACGGCGCCAGCACGAAGGCGGCGGCCAAAATGGTTTTTTTCATGGGAAAGTCCTCTGGGATTGAGGCGCGTAAGATTGGGTGGCAATGGTGCCCCAGCCGTTGCCAAATTCGATATAAAGGAAAAGCCGTTATTATGTCATCAGAATAATCTCAAGTAATGAAGAATGCTCAGAGCAAAGTTAACGGGCCAGAGGCCGACCATTCCTGTAAAAAGTCTCTATAACCTTTATATTATACATCGATGAAGCAATTCCAGATTGCTATCGACATCGCGAGATACAGAAACAGGCCCCGAAGGGCCTGCTGATGGTTGAGTGATTTTGGTCTTAAGCGGCTTTTGCAGCAGCGCCATAGGGATCGAACCGGCCGTAGAAGGTATCGCCCTTGGCGGCCATATCTTGCAGCAGCGGGGTGGGCTTGAAGTGCGGTCCGTAGGTTTGGCTGAGTTTTTCGGCCAGTGCCACGAAGTTGGCCACGCCCATGCCATCGATATAGGACAGCGCGCCGCCTGTGTAAGGCGCAAAGCCGAAGCCGAGGATGGAGCCGACATCGGCCTCGCGCGGATCGGTGACGATGCCTTCCTCGACTGTGCGGGCCGCTTCCAGAGCGATGGTGACGAGGAAGCGCTGTTTCAGCACGTCCATGTCGACATCCTCAGGCTTCTTCTGCGCATAGAGGTCCTTCAGGCCGGGCCAGAGAGACTTCTTCGCGGGCTTGGCCGGGTAATCGTAAAAGCCCTTGGCGTTCTTGCGGCCAAAGCGGCCCTCGCCTTCCACCATCTTCTTGACCAGCTCCATATGGCGCGGATCGACAGCCTTTTCACCGAGGTCGGCGACGGTGGCCTTGAGGATTTTGTAGGAGAGGTCGATGGCGACTTCATCGTTCAGCGCCAGTGGTCCCACAGGCATGCCGGCGAATTTCGCGGCGTTTTCGATCATGGCCGCAGGCACGCCTTCGATCAGCATGTCATAGCTTTCGGCCATGTAACGCAGTACGCAGCGATTGACGAAGAAGCCGCGCGTATCGTTGACGACAATCGGCGTCTTCTTGATCTTGGCGACGTAATCCAGTGCTACAGCCAGCGCCTTGTCGCCCGTTTCCTTGCCGAGGATAACTTCCGTCAGCATCATCTTTTCGACCGGCGAGAAGAAGTGAATGCCGATGAAATCGGTTGGACGCTTGGAGTTTTGCGCGAGACCGGTGATGGGCAAAGTGGAGGTGTTGGAGGCGAAAATCGCGCCTTCCGGCAGCACGGCTTCCACGGCTTCGATGACGGCCTTCTTCACATCGCGGTCTTCGAACACGGCTTCGATGACGAGGTTTGCGGTCTTGAGCGAGGCATAATCCGAGCTTGGCGTGATGCGGGCGAGTATGGCGGCACCCTCTTCCTGCGTCATGCGGCCCTTGCCAACGCTGTCCTTCACCAGGCCTTCGCAGGTGGCCTTGCCCTTGGCAGCGGCTTCGTCATCGCGGTCGATGAGGGTGACGTCGAGACCGGCAACGGCGGTGACGTAGGCGATGGACGCGCCCATGAAGCCAGCGCCGACGACGCCGACATGTTTCAGATCGCTCTTCGGCTGGCCCGCCGGACGGCGAGCACCCTTGCCCAGTTCCTGCATGGAAATGAACAGCGAGCGGATCATCGCGAAGGCTTCTTTCGAGCGAAGGATTTCCGTGAAGTAGCGCTGCTCGACCTTCAAGGCGGTGTCGAAAGGCAATTGCAGGCCTTCGTAAACGCATTTCAGAATGGCGAGTGCTGCAGGGTAATTGCCAGCGCTTTCGCGGCGCAGGATAGCAGGGGCTGCGGGCCATAGCTGGGCTGCGGCAGGCGTCCAGATGCCACCGCCGGGGGCCTTGAAGCCCTTTTCATCCCATGGGGCAACGGGTTTCAGGCCGTCCTTGATCATCTGCTTGGCAGCGGGGATCAGCTGATCCGGCTCGACCACCTGGTGCACGAGGTTCATGGACTTGGCGCGGCTTGCCGTCAGCGACTGGCCGGTCGTCATCATCTGGAGGGCCGACTGCGCATCGGTGAGACGGGATACGCGCTGCGTACCACCGGCACCGGGAAAGATACCGACCTTGATTTCGGGCAGCGCCAGCTTGACGCTCTTGGCGTTGGAGGCCACACGACCGTGGCAGGCCAGCGACAGTTCCAGCGCGCCACCCATGCAGGTGCCGTTGATGGCGGAAACCCAGGGCTTGCCATTGGTTTCGATCTTGCGGAACAGGCCATTCATCTTGCCGACGAGATCGAACAGCTTCCTGGACGCTTCATCCGGGTTCTTCGCCTTCTCTTCATTGTAGAAGGAGAACATGGACTTGATCATCGACAGGTCCGCGCCGCCGGAAAAGCTGCTCTTGCCCGAGGTGAAGACCACGCCCTTGACCGCAGCATCCGCCACCGTCGCATCAACGATCGCGTTCAACTCTTCCATGACCTCCGCCGTAAAGACGTTCATGGATTTTTCCGGCATGTCCCAGGTAACGAGGGCAATGCCGTCTGCGTCTGTTTCGACCGTGAAATTGGTGTAAGTGCTCATAGTGGGATTCCTCTTCCCTGAATTTCTCGATGCCGTCTGCCTGTCTCTCACCGTCATTCCGGCCTTGAGCCGGAATCCAGTGACGCGACGTCTGTCGCGTCAAAGAACCCTTTCGCGCCGCAGACGCGGCGCTGCTGGATCCCGGCTCAAGGCCGGGATGACGGAAGTAAGGGCAGCGGCGTTACGCATTCAAACCCGCTCGATAACCGTTGCCGTGCCCATGCCCGCACCGATGCAGAGCGTGACCAGTGCGGTGTTGAGATCGCGGCGTTCCAGTTCGTCCAGAACCGTGCCGAGTATCATCGCGCCGGTGGCGCCCAGCGGGTGGCCCATGGCAATCGCGCCGCCATTGACGTTCATCTTGTCGTGGCTGATGTCGAAGGCCTGAAGGTAACGCAGCACGACGGCGGCGAAGGCTTCGTTGAGTTCGAAGAGGTCGATATCGGCAATCGACATGCCGGTTTTCGCCAGCAGCTTCTCGGTAACATCAACCGGGCCGGTCAGCATCAAAGCCGGGTCGGAGCCGATATTGGCAAAGGAGCGGATGCGGGCGCGGGGTTTCAGGCCCATGCTTTCGCCGCCAGCCTTGGAGCCAACCAGAACAGCAGCAGCACCATCGACGATGCCTGACGAGTTGCCTGCATGGTGGACGTAGTTGATGCGTTCCACTTCCGGGTGGGCCATGATGCCGACGGCTTCGAAGCCACCCATTTCGCCCGGCATCTGGAAGGATGCGTTGAGCGAGGCGAGCGCCTGCATGTCCGTGCCGGGGCGCATGTGTTCGTCGCGGTCGAGAATGGTGATGCCGTTCTGGTCTTTGACCGGAATGACGGAGTTCTTGAAGTAGCCGTTTTCCCAGGCGTGGGCGGCGCGCTTCTGGCTTTCCACGGCAAAGGCATCGACGTCATCGCGGCTGAAACCGTATTTGGTGGCGATGAGATCGGCGGACACGCCCTGCGGCATGAAGTAAGCCGGAAAGCTGACCGATGGGTCCATGTACCAGGCACCGCCGGACATGCCCATGCCGACGCGCGACATGCTTTCTACACCACCTGCGATGACGATATCGTCAGCGCCTGCTGCAACCTTACCGGCTGCGAAGTTGATGGCATCCAGACCCGAAGCGCAGAAGCGCGAAATCTGCATGCCCGGCGCCTTGGTGGAATAATCGGCTTCGAAAGCCGCACCCTTGGCGATGACCGCACCGGCATCCATGACCGGATCGACGCAGCCCATGATGATGTCATCAACGGTTGCGGTATCCAGTCCATTGCGGTCGCGGATGGCTTCCAGCGTCTTGGCGGCCAAGCGAACGGACGGCACTTCGTGCAGTGAACCATCCTTCTTGCCGCGCCCGCGCGGGGTGCGGACGTGGTCATAAATGTATACGTCAGTCATTTTCTCATCTCCCTGTCGGCATATGCATGCCTTCGAAATCTTGGAGGTCGTGAGTGGACCCCACACTTGCAATTTCTAGCACTTAGCTAAAGCTAAGATGCTGAAATCGCTTTCTCTCCCACTCCTTCGACAAGCTCAGGANNCCTCCTGAGCTTGTCGAAGGGGTGGGAGAGGAAAGAAAATCACGATCTTAGCGTAAGCTAAGTCGTAGATTTTCCAGGTGAGGGGTCAATTCCCTCAAAACGCTTCCGCAGCCAGTTCCATCATCGTATCGGCACCGGCTTCGATGCGTATCTTGCGGACTGCCGTTTCGGGCAGAATGCGCTCCATGAAGAACTTGGCCGTAACGAGTTTGGTCTTGAGGAACTGCTCGTCCGAAGCACTACCCGAAGATAGGGCTGCCTGGGCTGCCTTCGCCATACGGGCGTGCATGTAGCCCAGAATGACGAGACCGAAGAGGTGCATGTAATCAGTGGAACCGGCACCGGCATTGTCCGGCTTGGCCATGGCGTGCTGCATGAACCACATGGTGGCCGCCTGCAAATCGTTCAGGCCTTTCTTGAGGCCCTTGGTGTAAAGCGTGAGGCTCTCGTCAGCGCGGTTTTCCTCGCAGAAATCGCCGATGTCCTTGAACAGTGCCATCACGGCACGGCCACCGTTGAGGCCGAGCTTGCGGCCGACGAGGTCGAGCGCCTGAATGCCGTTGGCACCCTCATAGATCATGGTGATGCGGGCATCGCGAACATACTGGCTCATGCCATGTTCTTCGATGTAACCGTGACCGCCAAACACCTGCTGGGCCATGACGGCGTGGTCGAAGCCCTTGTCGGTCAGCACGCCCTTGAGAATAGGCGTGACGAGGCCGAGAATATCGTCTGCCGCCTGACGTTCCTTCTCATCGGTCGCGCGGTGGGCAATGTCGGATTGCAGCGCGGTCCAGAGAAGGAACGCGCGGCCAGCCTCGTTATAGGCCTTGATCGTCATCAGCGTGCGGCGAATGTCCGGGTGGACGATGATCGGATCGGCCTTCTTTTCCGGCGCCTTCGCGCCAGAAAGGGAACGGCCCTGAATGCGCTCGCGGGCATATTCGACGGCGTTCTGATAGGCGATTTCGCCTACCGAGAGGCCCTGAAGACCAACGCCGAGGCGGGCTTCGTTCATCATTACGAACATGGCCGACAGGCCCTTGTTCTCGGCACCGATGAGATAGCCGGTCGCGTCATCATAGTTCATGACGCAGGTGGAGTTGCCGTGAATGCCCATCTTGTGCTCAAGCGCACCACAGACGACGCCGTTGCGCTCACCGACCGAGCCATCGTCATTGACGAGGAACTTCGGAACGATGAACAGCGAAATGCCCTTGGTTCCCTCTGGCGCGCCTTCGATGCGGGCCAGAACCAGATGGATGATGTTGCTGGTCATGGAATGTTCGCCAGCCGAGATGAAAATCTTCTGGCCGGTGATCTTATAGGAGCGATCGCCCTGCGGCACGGCCTTGGTGCGCAGCAGGCCAAGGTCAGTGCCGCAATGCGGCTCTGTCAGGTTCATGGTGCCGGACCATGTGCCCTCGACCATCTTCGGCAGATAGGTCTGCTTCTGCTCGTCGGAACCATGCGCCAGAACGGCGGCAATCGCGCCCTGCGTCAGGCCGGGATACATCATCAGCGACAGGTTGGCGGACGACATGAACTCGCCGACGGCAGCATGCAGCGTGTAGGGAAGACCCTGCCCGCCAAACTCTTCTGGAACGGCAAGACCGGTCCAGCCGCCTGCGCAATAGGTATCGTAAGCCTGTTTGAAACCATCCGGCACGGTCACGGTGCCATCTTCGGCGCGCTTGCAGCCCTGTTGGTCGCCGGACAGGTTAAGCGGGAAGAGCTGCTCTTCCGCCAGCTTCGCCGCCTCGCCGGTGATCGCTTCGATCATATCGGGCGTGGCGTCTTCGAAACCGGGCAGATTGTTATAGCGCTCGATGCCGAGCACGTCATTGAGAATGAAAAGTGTGTCTTGAACTGGGGCCTTGTAAACAGGCATTACCGATGATCCTCCGCATCGTTTGCCGGACCACTCCGGCGTCAACATGGGGACCACAATATTTGACGTGCGCGTAAACGTCAAATAGCTTTCAGCAGAATTTTGAGATGCCCCTCACCCTTAGACAAGACCTATGTAAATCTAATGAATTTGCCGCGTCAAATGCCTGTGAAACGGCATATATGAAGAAAAAGTTAAATAAGCCAACGCCCCGTTAACCATTTGTTTACCAAATATGGCGAAATGTTCAAAGTCATAGGACTGCTTCGCGAACCGGGGCGTTCCATGAGCAAAAAAGCAAGAACTCCGTGTTCCGCACCGGGACTACCAGCGGAACAGTTAAACCGGGCAACGACGAAGCGAGCAGGAAGATGAACGGATTGCGATCGAATTCCCATCGTCAAAACGACAGATCGTCTCTGGACGCGCTCAACCGCACCATTGAAGGCCTGGAAGCCCGGATCGAAGATCTGCTGGGCACCAAATCCGCTCGCCCTGCCCATGACACCCACACGCCCCGCGCAGAGACTGAGCGTGCAGGATTTCAAAACGGCCCCGCAAGGCCGGCGATGAAGCCGCGCTTTGATCCCGTCAACGAAATCCGTCAGCGCCAACAGGCGCTCGATGCACGTTGGGAACGCCAGCAGGCGGAAGCGCCGCGCGCCACCGATCTTGCCGCAGAGCGTGAACTGGACCGCCGTTATGCAGAGCGCGAATACCGCGCTTCCACCGCCATTCCCCCGGCACGCCCACGCCCCACGGCCCGTTTTGAGCGCACCGCACCGCCTGCCCCTGCACAGGGCGATGCAGCGCTGCGCGAAGTGGCCGAGGCGCTTGTCAGCCTGCGTCAGGAACTGAAGCACGAGATTTCCGAAGGCGTTGCCCGCGAAATGCAGGGAGTGCGTTCCGAACTGCGCAACATCCGCTCCTTTGCAGAAAATCAGGATTTTGCCGAGGATATCCGCGAGGATGTCGCACGACTGGCAGTTAGCATCGAGCGTATGGGCGAAACGTCGTCACCCGACGCCGAAGCCCTGCGCAATGAGTTCGAAGAGCTGCGCAGCCTGATGGATCAGGTCGCCCGTGAAGACAGCATGCACCGCATGGAAAGCCGTTTCGATACGGTGGACGATACGTTGCGTGGTTTCGACACAGCCCCGCTTCAGGACGAAATCGTCGCACTCGCCTACCGTCTGGACGACATCAAGGGCCAGCTTGGCACGATGAGCGGCAGCTCCGCCGCCGTGCGCGCGCTGGAAGAAAAGCTTCTGACCATTGCCGGTGCCGTCGAGCAGCTGGGTAAACATATTCAGCCCAATGATGAGGCTTTCGGCGAGCATTTCTCTGGCCTTGATGAGCGCCTGGACGAAATCAGCCGCGCGATTGCCGCTGCCGGAAACCGACCTGCCCCGAGCTTCGATGCAACGCTGGCCGAGCGGCTGGAAAACCGCCTGAATACGCTGTCTTCGCAGATCGAAAATCTGAAGGACGCGACCGAGGCAAAAGATAAGCCATCGGACGCACTGGGTGCGCGCCTCGACGCCCTGACGACCCGTATCGAAGAGCTTTCCGCCGAGCGTAGCGTTTCGCAGCTGGGTGAGCGGCTGGATCAGTTGTCCCTGCTACTGGAGCGTTCGCAGCGCCCGTCCAGCCAGCCGGAACTCACATCCTTCCTGACCGACATTTCCCGCAAGATCGATGAGCTGGGCAGCGGCGCCGTCAACGACCAGTTGGCCGAACGGCTGGAGAAAATCGCACGCCGGATCGAGCAGATCGAGGCAAAGCCTGCGCCTGCAAAAAACCCTTCTTACGACGTCGCCTTCAAGCGGTTGGAAGATCGTCTGAGCGATATTGCTGCCAAGCTGGATGAGACACAGGCCCCGGCCATCGCCGTTGCCAACGACATGTCGCCGGAACTTGACCGTCGCATGGCCAATATCGAAGACTATATGGCGTCCAGCGACGAATATATCATCGAAGCGGCCCGGCAGGCGGCAGAAGCGGTTCTGGAAGCCCATACGCGCAACAATCTCGCACAGACCGCCAGCAATGCCGACATGGTCATTCTGACTGAGCTTGCCAACGACCTGCGCAAGCTGGAAGGTCTGAGCCGCAATACCGAAGAGCGCACGCACCGCACCTTTGAAGCGCTGCATGAAACGCTGGTGCAGATTGCCGGTCGCCTCGACCATCTGGACAATCGCCCGGCATCACGCACGCCCGCACCTTCACCCGTCAGCCTTGCCGACACGGATTGGGCCGAGTATGAAGGCGGGGCGCGCATGCCTGCGGCCACGTTTCCCGAAGACGGTCTGATTGCCAAGGACAGCGCAAGCGCCTTCGACACTGAAACCGCCCGCCAGCTGGACAGCGCCCTTGCCACCGATACGCTGGTGCCGCCGGAAGCTCAGAAGCCTGTTGCTGAAAAGCGCGGCCTGCTATCCGGCCTGACGCGTCGCTTCAAGTCCAGCGCCGCCAAGACCGAAGAAGCCCCCAAGGCCGAGGTTTCCGCACGCACGCAGATCGACCCTGCACCATCGCTCGACCCGGTCGATGTGTTGCAGGCCGATATCGAAACCGAACTGCTGGAGCCGGGCTCCGGTGCGCCTGATATCAAGAAGATTCTGGAGCGTGTTCGCGCCAGCCAGACCGCCGCTGCCCGCGCCGGTGCAGGCGAGAGCGACAACCGCGCCGACTTCATTGCCGCCGCCCGTCGCGCCGCGCAAGCCGCAGCGCAGGAAAGCGTGCCGGACAGAAGCGCCGCTTCGCGCCCGCAGCGCAACAAAGCCACTGTTGAAAAGCAGGGCTCTGCCCTTTCCCGCTACCGCCGTCCGCTGCTTCTCGGCATCGGCGCCATTCTGCTGGCCATGATGGCAATGCCCGCCATCAAGTCTTTCGTTGGTGGCGAAACGACACCTGCTGCCATCGTGACCGAACCGAAGAGCGTTGAGCCCATGTCGGCTCCGCCTGTCGTTGCACCGGTTGAGGCGACGCCTGTCAGCGCCGAGCCTGCTGTGACGGTTCCATCCGAAAACACAATCGACGAAAAGGCAAAGGCCGCCGGTGAGCGGATGCAGGTGGAAGCCGACAAGGGCGACCATCTGATCGACACCCGGCCAATCGGCGGCGTGCGCCTGCCGCAGGAAACACCGACCATTTCCGTTCCAACGGCATCGCGCGGAACCGGCGTTGCCGAGCGCTTGCAGCCCGCAACCTCGATCCCGGACGTACAGCAGACCGAGTTTAAAAAGGAAGCTGTCCAGCCGGCAGCTGAGACCATCATCGTTCCCGAAGGCATTGCCCCGCCGTCTCTGGCGGATGCCGCCTCCAAGGGCGACCGGGTAGCGCTGTTTGAAATCGGCGTGCGCTACACGGATGGTCAGGGCGTTGCAGCCGACCGTGCCGAGGCGGCCAAATGGTACAAGCTAGCGGCTGATCGTGGTCTTGCACCGGCGCAGTACCGTCTGGGCAACATGTATGAGAAGGCCAACGGCGTAGAGCGTAATCTTTCCGAAGCCAAGCGCTACTACCAGCTGGCCGCAGATCAGGGCAATGCGGGCGCAATGCACAATCTCGCCGTGCTGCTTGCCTCTGACGCCGCTGGCGCACCGGATTTCACCGCCGCTGGCGACTGGTTCATCAAGGCTTCCAACCTCGGCGTTCGTGACAGCCAGTTCAACCTTGCCATTCTTTATGCCCGTGGCAGTGGCGTGCAGCAGAGCCTGGAAGAATCCTACAAGTGGTTTGCCATTGCCGCCCGTGATGGCGATGCCGATGCAGGCCAGAAGCGCGACGATGTTGCCAAGGCCATGCGCCCCGAGCAACTGGCCAGCGCCAAGGCCAAGGTCGATGCATGGCAGGTGACGCCGCTGAACGAAGAGGCAAATTCCGTCAACCCGCCTGCCGAGTGGACCGGCGGCGAGGAGATCAAGACATCGTCGGTCGACATGCAGAAGGCGATCCGTAACATTCAGGCCATTCTCAACAACAATGGCTTCAAGGCCGGTGAGCCTGATGGCAAGCTGGGTCGCAACACGGTCACGGCCATCAAGGACTTCCAGAAGTCCGTTGGCCAGACACCGGATGGCCGTATTACCGACGAGCTGGTCACTGCGTTGCTGGCCCGCAACAAGTAATTTGCCGATTGGCCGATCTTTCCAAATTATCAACGTATTTGCCGTTGAATAATTGACAGTCATGCCTGCCAAGGGCATGACCGATGAAAGGTCGCATGGCCGCTTGCCTTGACCCTTCAGACAGATACCACCCCTTCGTGGCAAGGCCCGCCTGATGGCGGTTTTTGCCGTTTTGGACGCAACCACGTCCGAGGTCCGCATGTCCGAGGTCCTATTGTGACTGTCTATCTGCCCATTGCAGAACTTTCGGTGAATATCTTCATCATTCTCGGCATGGGCGCGGCTGTGGGGTTTTTATCCGGCATGTTCGGCGTGGGCGGCGGCTTTCTCATCACACCGCTCTTGATCTTCTACAATATTCCGCCCGTCGTGGCCGTCGCCACAGGCGCCAACCAGGTTGTCGCCTCCTCCGTTTCCGGCTCCATCACCCATTTCCGGCGCGGCACGCTGGATGTGAAGCTGGGCGGTATTCTACTGATCGGCGGTTTGTGCGGAGCCACCCTTGGCGTATGGCTGTTTACGCTTCTGCGCAGCATCGGCCAGCTCGACCTCATCATTTCGCTGCTCTACGTCATTCTGCTGTCTACCGTTGGCGCACTGATGCTAAAGGAAAGCATTTCCGCCATTCGCCGCACCGCGCGCAATGAAACCGTGACGCTGCGCCGCCCCGGCCATCACAACTGGGTGCACCGCCTGCCGCTGAAAATGCGCTTCAAAAAATCGAAGCTCTACCTCAGTGTCATCCCCATTATAGTGCTGGGCTTCGGTATCGGCGTTCTGACCTCCATCATGGGTGTGGGCGGCGGCTTCATCATGGTGCCTGCCATGATCTATCTGCTGCGCATCCCCACAAATGTCGTTGTCGGTACATCGCTGTTCCAGATCATTTTCGTCACCGCCTATACGACCATCGTGCAGGCCGCGACCAACTATTCCGTCGATATCGTGCTGGCTTTCATTCTGATGCTGGCTGGTGTGGTGGGCGCGCAATATGGCGTGCGCGTGGGCCAGAAACTGCGCGGCGAGCAGCTGCGTGCGCTGCTGGCGCTGCTGGTTCTGGCCGTCGGCGTGCGACTGGCCATCACGCTGGTGATCAAGCCGGACGACCTGTTTTCCGTGGCTGTCGGAGGGCTGGGTTATTGATTCGCGCTGCCCTTCTCTTCGCTGCTTTTTGTGCCGCTTCCACAACCGCTTTCGCGCAGACCCCGCCGCTCGCGATCTCGCCGAATGCGTCGGGCCAGCCCCGCACATTGCAGGAAAACATCGAGATCGGCGCATCGACGACCGAAATTTCCATCGCGTCGGATTTTCGCGGTGCTGATTTCACCATGTTCGGCGCGCTGAACAATGCCGACCAGTTGCTGCTGGCAATCGGTCAATACGACATCGTGGTGACGCTGGAAGGCCCGAACGACTATTCCACCGTGCGCAAAAAAAGCCGGGTGGCGGGCATCTGGATCAACACCAGCGCAATCACCTTCGCGCCGCTGCCGGAGTCCTACTCCATGGCCAGCACCCGCAACATCGACAATATCGCAACAGCAGGCACGCTGAAGGCCATGGGCCTCGGCGTGGAACACCTGCCGCTGCGCAGTGCGGTGTTTTCCGGCGTGCCAGACAATGCCTTCGACTTTCAGGACGCATACCGCCGCCTGAAACTGTCCAGCGGCATCTATCGCAACGACACGACCGGCGTACGGCTGGAACGCACCGGCCTCTTCTGGGCTACCCTGCGCCTGCCCGCCAACGTCCCCAACGGCGTCCACACGGCGCGGGCCTATCTGTTCAAAAGCGGTATGCCGGTAGCGCAAAAGGAATTGCGGCTGCGCGTGGTGAAGACGGGCATGGAGCAGGCGATTACGGATGCGGCGCACCAGACGCCTGTTGTTTATGGCATGCTGTGCGTGCTGCTGGCGGTGGTGACGGGTTGGGGTGCTAGTATTTTGTTTCGGCGGGATTAGGTGAGAGGTTGAGGACACATCCTCTGCCTTGAGTTGGTCGGCGACGGCGCGGCAGAATTATCTCTCCCCCTGTGGGAGAGAAAGCGATTTCAACACCTTAGCGTTTAGCTAAGTGTTAGAAATCGCAAGTGAGGGGTTGCCTCTCGCTCAGACATTGCTGTTGCAGACCTTTTTTAACTTGATGCCGAGCGGAGAGGTGGAGAACCCCTCACCTGAAAAATCTAAGACTTAGCCTTTGGCTAAGATCATGATTTTTCTTCCTCTCCCACAAGGGGAGAGGTAACCCAGCCGCAAGCTTCCAAGCTAACCCAACAAATTCGCAAACCGAACCGAATAAATACGATCCCGTCCCAGCAGATGCGCAACCAGCGCCGAATGATCGAACAGGCCTTTCATCGCCTTATGGCGCAAATCCAAACCGCCGCTCAAAACCCCGAAGGCAGGCATCAACATACGAGTGCCATCCGTGGCGAAACACGGGCGGCGCACCGATTTGTCGCGGCGGCGGACGGTGGCGGCGGGGTGGAGGTGGCCAGCGATTTCACCTAAGGA
>UCLB01000033.1 GCA_900473205.1 Hyphomicrobiales bacterium | reverse complement strand
ATGGCAGGCGACAACACCGCTTGGCCGCAACAGCAGCTGCACCGGCGATCCCCACCTGTGAGCGTTGAGGGGGTATAATCCAAGCCCTGCATACCCTCAGGCGACGTCAGTTGGAACGCTAAAAGGACACTGTGTTTTCTGCTTCCATGGCCCACCAAGATATTCCCACAAATCGAGTCCGGTGATCCGAATTGGGTGCGGCTTAAACTCTTGGCTCAGGTTACGGTAGAGGTCGTCGGCCTTGATTTTTGTAGATTTGTTCAACACCGTTATGTGCGGTTGCCAATTCTGTTTATCCTGGGGGCCAAGCCACGCGACAAACTCTCTTTTTAAAGCTGCCCGAACGTCTTGCAGCTTCAAGCTTTCGATCAAATAGGCAACGCCTGCTCCAAGATGCCTGACACCGCTCACCTCCGCAATGATAGTATCCGTCTCATGCGCAATGCGGAGGAGCCTGTCGACAATCGGTGCTTCATACTCGCCGGGTAGCCGATGAAACATAGTCAGATGGGCGCGAAGAAAATTTCGATCTGGTGGGAAATGTGCTTGCCGAAGACGATCAAAGGGCTCGAGATCAATGTCCTCGATACGACCTGTCAGAATAAGTGGGTGAGCTGTCTTCAATCGAACGCCCCTGCTTCCGTTTTTTAGTTTCGGTAGCCATCATAAGCTATTGAAATAGAATAATATATTTCAAAAAGTTGTGAAAAGATCTACCTTCCTTGTTTATTATAAGAGAAAAAAGTGTACGTGTTGACAGCCTGTGTTGATACATGACGCACTGGATCACTCCTCCACGAACCGACGGGTTACAGGTCAGTGAAATCTGGGCTTGCATCTCGAATATCCGGTTGTAGCGATTTGTGATCGATCTGCGGGAAACTCGTGCCCGCGATAACTGACTAACATTTTGCAAAGGTCGTTGCGCAGAGTTTTTCGAGGGCCGAACATAGGATGTGAATGCACCGTTTCTGCCGATACCGACGCCCTTGCGCGACGTGCAATTATCCTCGTCGCCTTGGCGGACGATACTCAGACCAAGAGACGGTTGAACTTGCCAACAAACTTTGGTGGTCATTGCCGCAACGGCAAGTCGTGCCGCAGAAGTTCTTGAGCGCGTCGATACGCATGTCAGGATGATGACACCGATCCTTGGCACCTGTGCGGATTGAAGCCGTCCGACCGAACGGTGACGAGACTCTCTATCCCAGCCTGTGCGCCAGTTCTCCTGGTGTATCTTCACCCTTAACCAAAGCGTTTCTTCAACGATTTGGATTGAAGGCACCTCCTGCACGGCATGGTGCTAGGCGACACTCTTAAGTGAGACTCGACGTTCTATCGCGGGATTTTTCCGATAAGCAAAGCGGCTAAAGGCGAGTAGCCCAATGTAGGCCTGATTGTTCAAAACGTCTCTGTGTTGGGGGCGGATAGAAAGTTTGTCGAGAAAATCTATGCGGGCAATGCCACCCTTTCACGGTTCCCCTTCTCGCTCACATAGCCGCGGCTGCCATCCATTAAGATGCGCGTATAGGGATGCTCTACGGTGTTCTGGAGCAGTTGCTGCCTCGTGGCAATCTCAACGAAACCGCCGCTCTGCATGATCGCGACCCGATCACACAGATGTGCGACCACCGCGAGATCGTGACTGACAAGGATATAAGTCAGTTTCTCACGCTCACGTAAATCTTTAAGCAGATTGAGGATTTCTGCCTGAATGGACACGTCAAGGGCAGAGGTCGGCTCATCGAGCAGGAGGATTTTTGGCTCAAGAATAAGAGCGCGAGCAATCGCCACGCGCTGTCGTTGGCCGCCGGAAAGCTGGTGCGGATAGCGATATCGAAAGTTTAAGGGCAGGCCGACATCTGTCAGCACTTTTTCGATGCGTTCCTGTCGGCTGTCCTTGCTATGGATTTCCAAGGGTTCCAGCAGGGTACGACCAATCGTGTGTCGCGGATGGATGGAGCCAAAAGGATCTTGAAACACCAGTTGCTGCTTGGCGAGCTGTGAGCGGGTGCGCTTTTGGGCGATCTTTTCACCGTCGATCTCGATCGATCCTGCCCATTGTCTGTTGCGACCGGCAAGAGCGCCCAGAATGGTGGACTTGCCGCAGCCGCTCTCGCCGACAAGGCCGAAGGTCTCACCTTTTTCGACTTCGAAGGAGACGTCCTTAACGACCTTGAGCGCAGTTTCGCCATTACCGTAGGAGACTGCAAGATTTTTGGTTTTGATCATGGACATTCTCAGTTCTCCAGCCATGCCGGGTCGCGACGAAGGACTTCAAGCCTGTCCCTGGGGTGGTCGAGACTCGGGAGCGCATTCAGCAGACCGCGCGTATATGGATGTTGGGCCTGATCGAGGTTGGCCGCCGCAATCGTTTCGACAACACGACCAGCATACATGATAATGACGCGGTCACAGAAGCTGCGCACGAGGTTAAGGTCGTGGCTGATGAAGATCAGGCCGATGTTGCGTTCAACCACGAGGTCATCGAGGATAGACAGGACTTGCTGACGCACCGTCACATCGAGCGCCGAAGTCGGCTCGTCGGCGATGATCAGCGATGGCTGGGCAATGAGCATCATCGAGATCATGATGCGTTGACCCATTCCACCGGAGACCTCATGAGGATAGAGGCCGAATACACGTTCCGGGTCGCGGATGTTGACACGCTCCAGCATGGCGAGGGTGCGGCTGCGCGCCTCCTGCGGTGTGGCGTTTTCGTGCAGAATTACCGTTTCCGAGATTTGTTCGCCAACCGTCATCACCGGGTTTAGCGAATACTTCGGATCCTGCAGGATCATCGCGATGCGGCGTCCACGAATAGAGCGCATCTCCGCTTCGCTTGCAGTCAGCAGATCGACATCCTCGAACCGCATGCGGTTGGCTTTCACGATCGCCTGCGGCGGCTGAAGGCGCATGATGGCTCGGCCTGTCGTGCTCTTGCCGGAGCCGGATTCGCCAATGATGCCGATCTTTTCCCGACCGACGGTAAAGGAGACATCTCTCACTGCCGTGGTGACGCCGGAGAGTGTCGGGAACTGGACGGACATGTTTTCGACCATCAAAATTGTGTCAGATGAGTTAGCCATTGCGGGGATCCATGATGTCGCGAAGCCCGTCACCGAGCAGATTGAAAGCAAGGCTGACTGTCAGGATAGCAATGCCTGGGACAGTCGTCAGCCACCAGGCATCGAGAAGATACTGGCGACCGGAAGCAGCCATCGCTCCCCACTCCGCCATCGGTGGTTGAGCGCCGAGACCAAGAAATCCGAGGCCTGCGGCGGTAAGGATAATGCTGGACATGTTGAGCGTAAGGCGAACGATGATCGATGGCGCGCAGAGCGGAACGATGTGGCGCAGCAAGATCCTTCCCACACTGGCGCCTTGAAGTTCGGCGGCAACGACGAAATCGGCTTGGCGGAAAGTCAGGGTTTCGGCACGTGCAAGGCGGGCAATCGGCGGCCAGACGGTGAGTGCGATGGCGATTACGGCGTTTTCGATGCCGGGGCCGAGTGCCGCCGAAAAGGCCAGTGCGAGAACAAGGCTTGGAAAGGAGAGGAAGATGTCGGTTATGCGCATTAGAACGACATCCACCCAGCCGCCGAGATACCCCGCCGTCGCGCCAATCACGAAGCCTATCGGGGCGACGATGACCGTCACCAGAAGTGTGATGTAGAGAGTGGTGCGTGCACCAAAAACTAGTCGCGAGAAGACATCGCGTCCGAACTCATCGGTGCCGAACCAGTGCGAAGCAGACGGAGCGTTCAGCGCCATTGCGAAGTCTTGCACAAAGGGATCGTGAATAGCGATGACCGGTGCGAGCGCTGCGACGACGACGAGCAGAACGACGATTGCGAACCCAGCCAGAGCGAGCGGATTTGCGACGAGGCTCAGCCAGCCAAGATAGGCACTGTGCATGCGTGCCTGCCTCGAAGACGTGAAGTCTTCGCTGATGAGCCAGTTATGCAGGTTTGATAAAGTAGCGGACTTGGCCATTAGCGGGTCCTCGGATCGATGAAGCGGTAGACGATGTCGGAGAGCAGGTTGATGGCAATCGAGATGATGCCGATCAGCAGCACGCTGCCGAGCACGGCGTTCATATCGGCGAAGAAGAGCGCCGATGTGAGGTAGGACCCGAGTCCCGGCCACGCGAAAACGGTTTCGATCAGCACGGTGCCGTCAAGTAGGCCGCAATAGGCAAGTGCGATGATTGTCAACAGCTGGACGCGGATATTGCGAAAGGCGTGTCGCCAGACAATGGGTCTTTGCCCAAGGCCCTTGGCCCGCGCCGTCAATATATATTCCTGACGAAGCTGCTCGAGCATGAAGCTGCGCGTCATGCGACTGATATAGGCCATAGAAGCGTAACCAAGGATGATTGCTGGTGCGATGATGTGGTGGAGCGCGCTCCAGAATACGTTCCAGTGACCGCCCAGCACGGCATCGATCAGAATGAAGTTGGTGCGTCCCTGTACTATGCCTTCGTCGTAAAGATAAATTCGACCACCCGGCGGAATTGCTCCCAGATATGCGTAGAAGACGAGGATGACGATGGTGCCCAACCAGAAGATCGGGGTGGAATAACCCAAGAGGCCGACGACGCGGGCGAGATGATCGACCCAAGTACCTTTGCGTACCGCCGCGATGACGCCCAGTGGGATGCCAAGACCGGCACCGAAGATTATCGCCAGCGTCGCCAGTTCGATGGTCGCCGGGAATACCCGTGCCAGATCCTTCGACACGTCCTGCTTGGTAATGATAGACTGGCCAAAATCCAGTTGTACAACATCACTTAAATAGTGACCGAACTGCACATAGATGGGTCGGTCCAGACCCATCTCTTTGTAGACACGGTCATAGGTCGCCTGATCCGCCTGGTCGCCGATGACAGCGATTACGGGATCAGCCGGAACCATCCGTCCGACTGTGAAGGTGATCATCATCAGGCCGAGGAGTGTCGTCAGGATGACAGTAAAAGATGTCGCGATCTTGCCTGCAGCCCTTGGGAACCGGGATTTCCGGATCGGCTGGGCATCGGAGGTCTGGGTAATGCTCATACCACTGTCCTTGAAGTTGTGTCGTCACTCGCCCTTGGTCACGGTGTCCCACCGGGTGAGCCATGTCGGGTGCCCGACGTAGCCTTTCACCTCGTTGCGGACAGCTTTCGGGTCGGTGCGTTGGAATGATGTGACGAGCGCAGGCGAGGATCGTAGGTAGGCCTCGTTAATCCGCGTATATAGCTCTTCGCGCTCGACTTGGTCGGTCTCGTGGGCCGCCGCCTTGACCATGTCCTGAATTTCCTTGGGCACGTCCCAGGCCGAGCGCCACGCGACCAGCCCCGTCAGTTTGGCTTCGTCGGAGTTGTTGGCGTTTGTTGCATAGGATTGAAGGACTGAATGTGGATCAGGCAGGCGCTCGCCCGTTCGTGACGAGAACAGTTGAAACTGGCGCGAACGAAACTTTCCGATCTGGTCGCCGATTTGCAGATCGAGCTTGACGCCTGCCTTGGCGGCACTGTTTTGCAGTGAAATGCCGACTTCGGATTCCGGTGTGCCGGGCTGGGCGAAATAGACCTTCGAAAACCCGTCCGGATACCCAGCTTCGGCAAGCAACTGCTTCGCCTTAACGATGTCCAGCTTGTAGGGCATCTCCGTTGATGCACCCGGAAGGCCTGCGGGAATGATGGTTTGCTGTTTGATGCCGTAATATTTCATCACCGAACCGGCGAGACCGTCATAGTCGATGAGGTAGCGAAACGCCTCGCGCACTTTCGGGTTTGAAAGAATCTCGTCCTTTTGATTCAAGGCAAGGTAATAGAAGCCGAAGCCGGGGACCTTCTGCACCGTAACTTTGCCATCACGTTCCAGACCGGCAAGATCCGTCGATGAGAGGCGGGTCGCAACGTCGACATCTCCTGCATCGATCTGCAGACGTTGCGCAGACGATTCCGGTACGTGGCCGAGATACACCCGCTTCATGGCAGGCACGCCCTTCCAGTAATCCTCGAACGCGTCAGCGATCAGGAGCTGGTTGGAACGCCAGGTGATGAGAACGTAGGGTCCAGAGCCAGCATCCGCAGTCTGGAGATAGTTTCGCGCCCAGTCCCCATTCTTCTCCTTGCTGGCAAGGAGTTTGCTATCAACTATCGACGTGGAAAAGCTGGCCAGCGAGTAAAGGATGAGGTTGGAGTTCCAGACTTCAGGTGTTTCGAGAACAAGTGTCCGCTCATCTGTGGCCCGGATGAGTTGATCTACATTCTTGGCAGAAAAGCCCCACTGACGCAGGTCAGTTGACGGCGCCAGACCGAGCTTGACCAGTCTATGTAAAGACCATTCCACATCCCGTGCCGTGACCGGATTGCCGGAATGGAAACGCGCGCCGTCACGAATCTTGAACGTGAAGGTCTTTCCATCGTCGGAAATCGTCCAACTTTCGGCCAGCGATGGCTGGGGATCCGTTATGTTGTCCGCAGGCAGCGCAATCAGACGGTCGTACAGGTTTGCGACAACCTCGGCAGCTTCCAGCTGATTTATCTCGTGCGGGTCTAGCCCGCGCATACTGGTCATCGAGATGGCGATGACCAACTCGTTTTTAGGAGTCGCTGCGTGAACGGGATTAAATGCCGCAGCGGCGATTGCGCATGTCAAAGCTGCGCGTGTGAGCGTCTTCATTTCAGCCTCCCAAGGCTCCTCAACCTCACCAAATCGAAATTTCGATATCGACATGGATTTCAAATCTGATATATCAAGTTTCACACAAATCGATCCTCGTCAACGGATTTTCGGAAAATGGCAACTGCAAACCTGTCTCCAGTAAGTACGGCCGACTTTGAAAAGATCGATGCAAGCTTCCAAGTCACGGTGCGCGATCATGTCCACCGCGCAATGCGCAGTGCGATCATTTCCGGGCGGTTCGCAACCGGACAAAAGATCAATGAGCGAAACCTTGCGGAGCAGTTCGGCGTCAGTACGACGCCGATCAAAGAGGCACTGCGCCAGCTGGAAACGGAAGGTCTTGTCGAAGCACTTCCCCGCAGAGGTGTAATCGTGAAGTTCAGCAGTTCCTGGGCGGAAGAGATGATTCTGGCGCGTGCTGCGTTGGAATCGATGATCGCGCATCTCGCTGCTAAGCGCGTAGACAAAAAGGGCAGGGCGGAGATTCAAGCGATAGCCAACCGCATGAGAGAGGCAACGGCATCAGGAGACGCCGATGGCTTGATCACTCTCAACGAAAGCTTTCATGATCACATTCATCGGGCTTCGCAATGCGGTTATCTTGCCAAACTGATCGAGCGCCAGCAATTTTACGATGCCAGCATTCGCCGGGTCATCCATTTGGATCCGACTGAACGAAAGAAGGCGCTCGATGAGCATGTAGCGATTGCAGAAGCAATTTCAGCAGCTGACGCCGACAGGGCAGAGCGCACCATGCGTGACCATGTCGTCCGTTCGGGTGACACATATCTCAGCATCATTTTTAAGAAAGAGGGAGAAATCTGACGTGAGTGACAAACTCCAGACCGTGAGAAACGCGCTAACCGGAATTTCTGGTGTGCCAGTGACACCCTATCAGCAGGACGGCTCGGTCGACACTGCTAAACTAACAGGTCTCATCAAGGCACTCGCGAACGCCAAGGTGCATAATCTGATGGCGGCAGGGAATACTGGTGAGTTCTTCACCCTCACAATCGATGAAGTGCGTAAAGTCCACGCCGTCACAATCGAGGCCGTCGCTGGAAAATCCCTGGTCAGCGCAGCTGTCGGGCGGTCGCTGACGGAAGCGAAAGCGCTTGCAAAAGACGCGATTGCCGCGGGTGCCGACGCGATCATGGGCCACCACCCGATGGATCCTTTCGCAGGGCCGTCCTATCAAGCTGGCTATTTCCTTGAGCTTGCCGATTTCTCAACGGTACCTGTTATCGCTTATGTGCGCAGCGACAGCTTTTCAGTCGCCGATTTCCGGAGACTGGCCCTTCATCCCAACATTGCAGGCATCAAATTTGCCTCGGCCAACCTCATGCTTCTGTCGGACGTCATTCGTTCCACGCTCGATGCGCCGGCGGTCTGGGTCTGCGGTCTGGCTGAGGGCTGGGCGCCAGCTTTCTACGCCATGGGTGCGCGTGGCTTTACCTCCGGTCTCGTAAACGTCTTCCCGGAGCGCTCTCACGCCATTCACCGTGCTTTAGAAAATGGCGATTACGCAGGTGCACGCGCGCTCATCGACCCGATTGCCGGATTTGAGGCACTGCGCACCAAGTACAACAACGGTGCCAACGTGACGGTCGTCAAGGAGGCTCTCGGCATGCTTGGCAACAATGTCGGCCCCGTGCGCGTGCCAGGTGTCGTGTCGCTGAATGACGAGGAACGTGAGGCGCTTCGCGCCATCGTTGATCGCGTCAAGGCTGAATCCCTCGCGGCCTGATCGGAGAAAAACGTGCATATTACCGGAATCAAGACCTACATGCAGCGCGTGGACGATCGCCCGCGCCTGCTTCTCAAGATAGAAACCAGCGAAGGCATTTCGGGTTGGGGCGAGTGCTACAATCACGGTCCCGACTGGGCGCTGCCTCCTTTGCTCGACTACCTTTTCCACCAGATCGAAGGCGAGGATCCGCGGCGCGTTGAATTCCTCGTCCTGAAGCTTAACCAGCAATGCCGCTTTCCTCCCGGAGCGCTCGGTCTTGCCGCGATTTCCGCAATCGATCACGCTTTGTGGGATATCGCTGGCAAGGCTGCAGGGCTTCCTGTCTACATGCTGCTCGGCGGTAGCGTCCGTGACCGGGTTCGCATCTATTGCGGTGTCTATACCGCGCCTGACCCTGAGCAGGTGCTTGAGCAGACGCTCCAGCTGAATGAGGATTACGGCTACACGGCATTCAAACTCAGCCCCTACCGCCGCGATCTTCATTCCGGCCGCTGGGGCGAGCTGGTGAAGGAGACCGGAGACTGGTTCGGGCGCATTCGCGAGATCACGCCTTCCCATTTCGAATTTGCTTTCGATGCGCATGCCAAGATTTTCGAGCCCTACAAGGCTGTGCAGCTTGCTGCCGCCATTGCGCCGAACGATCCCCTTTTCTACGAAGAGCCGATCCGCCCGGAGCATATCCCGGCATGGAAGGAATTGAAGTCCAAGGTAAAAGTACCGCTGGCCACCGGCGAGTCGCTTTATAACCGCTTCGAATTCCTCAATCTCCTATCCAATCATGGTGCGGACATCATCCAGCCTGATATTTGCGTGGTCGGGGGCGTCTCGGAAATGCGGCGTATCGCGACCATCGCGGAAGCGCACTATGTCACCGTGGCCCCGCATAATCCGATGGGACCGCTGGCCACCGCCGTCAACGTCCATTTCTGCGCAGCACAGCCGAATTTTCAGGTGCTCGAGTTCAAGCCGCACGTGCATGCGCCGTGGGCGCTTGATCCCTACATCCCACGGGATGGGCATATGGAGCTCCGCCCTGATCGTCCGGGCTGGGGCATCGAGATTGACGAAAAGGTGCTTCAGAAGGACGACTATGTCCACTGGGAGCGGAAGGTCACGCGCAAGCCGGATGGGGCAACTGCCTATCCATAATGAGCAACAACAACGGTTTATTGACCTTCAGTTCACCAACGTCATAACTACGCTGCGTCTAAGGTCTAGGCCTAGCTTGCTCTTGCTAACACAAAAACCAGAAGGGAGGAGCGGTCTTAATGTCCCTCCTCAACTCCCTGAAATTTCAATCATCTTGCATAGCTGTCAAGCGCATACGCCGGTTCGATTCTTATCAACGCGGTCAACTTTCGTCACTCGAAGGCAGCCAACCATTTCGGATGTCTCGGGGCAACGCCTGAGGACCTCCGCTCAACAAAGGTTGATGCAATAAGTATGCGCCTTGCGAGGACCGGCTGACCTTGCGTTTCGATGCGTTCCAGGAGTAGCCGCATGGCTGTCGCGCCCATTTCTGCGCCCTGTACCTTGATGGTTGTTAAGTGAGGGGAAATTTGGGTCGCGGCAGAAAAGTCGCCGAAGCCCACAACGGACATGTGTTCCGGAATACGGTAACCACGCGCCAGGAGTTCGGAAACAGCGGTGAGAGCCAGTCCGTCGTGAGCGCAGAACAAGGCTGTCGGTGCGATCTTGGCATTGTGAAGACGTAGTAGCGCAGGGATAAATCCGCCATCTTCGTCAAAGCGCAAATCGTGCAACCTTGCGTCGGGGTATTGGTCAAGACTTTCGCGTAGACCATGATAACGTTCCATACGTCCGCGATAGCCTTCCTTGCCCTGCACGAAAGCGATGTCGCGATGCCCTAGTTTGAACAGATAATCGCCAACCGCAATCCCCGCTTCATGGTCGGTGCCGCCGACGTGGTCGGCCTGTTCGAGGGGAAACACCCAACCCAGCCGGACCGACGGCACGCCGGACGCCTTGACGATGTCCAGCGTCATTTGTTCATGCGGCCCGACAAGAATGATGCCAGCACTATCCTGCACCATCGCCTCGACCCTGTCGGCATCATGCGTCCACTGCAAACGCACCGGCTGGCCGAGCCGATGCGCCTCCTTCTGCATGCCGTCCTGAAGCATGGTGCGCAATTCGTAGCTGACGCTATCGACCTGATCGTGAAAGATCAGCGTGATCTCGCGCTGCTCGTCGGCAGGCTTTTGGCGCTGGTAGCCCAGCGTGGCGGCAGCGTCCTCGACGCGCTTGCGCGTCGCCTCGCTGACTCCGGCTTTTCCTGACAGCGAGCATGATACCGCGAATTTGGACAGGCCGGTGTGATTGGCGATATCCTGCAATGTCACTTTGCGCATAATGCATCCTCCCATTGTGATGCCGCGAACGAAATAAAATTAAACATAACGCTTTACCTAACAAAATACATAATACAAGCTAAACAAATACGGTAATGCAAGCTATCTGTTTGGCGACGCAGCCGTCCAATATTGCGGGGTCAATCCTGAGGAGGAGAGGTAAACTCGCGATACGTGATTGGAGGAGGAAACAAATGCAAGGATTCAATCGCCGCGCGTTTCTCGCTGCGAGCACTGCTGCCGTCATATTGCCCGCCCTGCAAGCCTTTGCGCAAACGAGCACCTTTAAAGAACCCGCCATGCTGGACGCCATCGTCAAGGACGGCAAGCTGCCAGCCGTTGCAAACCGCCTACCAATCAACCCGCTGGTCGTCACACCGCTTGACCGCGTCGGTACACACGGCGGTGACTGGAACAGCGCGATCGTCGGTGGCGGGTCCCTTTCCATGCTGTTCCGCTATCAAGCTTACGAGCCGCTGTTGCGGTACGAGCCAGATTGGTCCGGCGTGGTACCGAATGTCGCAGAGCACTACGAAAGCAACGCCGATGCCACGGAATTTACTTTCAGGCTGCGCAAGGGGATGAAGTGGTCGGACGGCGAACCATTCACTACGGAAGACATCATGTTCTGGTACGAGGACATCTTCGATTACGAGGGCCTTAACGATATCGGCCAGAACCATTTGCGGGCAGGCGGAAAAAAGGCCCGCTTCGAAGCCGTGGACGATGTGACGTTCAAGGTAATTTTCGCAGCACCCAACGGTCTGTTTCCGTTGCGGCTGGCATGGGCCAACGACGACCAGACCACCCGCGCGCCGAAACATTATCTCAAGCAGTTCCACATCAAGTACAACCCTAACGCCGAACAGGAAGCCAAGACCAAGGGCGCGTCGGGCTGGATTCAGCTGTTCCAACGCGAAGCGGGACTCGTCGTGGACAACGAGTTTTTCCAGAATTCGCAGCGCCCCGTCATCCATGCTTGGAAGATGGCGGTCGCACCGGGACAAAGCACCGACCGCGCCATTGCCGAGCGTAACTCGTTCTACTGGAAGGTCGATACTGAGGGAAATCAACTGCCCTACATCGATCGCATCGTCTATCAGATGGTCGCCGATGCGCAGGTCTTACTGTTGAAGGCGATGCAGGGTGAAATCGATCTGATGGACCAGTACATTGCCACGCCGGCCAACCGGGCGGTGCTTTACGACTCGCAGGAACAGGGCCAGTTCGGCCTGTATACGCTGACATCGACCGAAACCAACGAGATGGTTTTTCAACTCAACCTCAACCATCCGGACGAAGCCAAGCGCAAGCTCTACGGCAACAGGGATTTCAGGGCAGCGCTTTCGATGGCCCTGGACCGGCAGGCGATCATCGACACGGTGTTCATCGGACAGGGAACGATCTCGCAACCCGCTGTGCGGGCGGAAGACCCTCTTTACAACGAGCGTCTGGCCACGCAATTCACCCAATACGAACCCGATGCGGCCAACGCCCTGCTCGACAAGATCCTTCCCAACAAGGATGGTGAAGGTTTCCGGCAGGATGAAAACGGCAAGCGGGTGACGGTCATATTCGAGATCGACCAGGCCCGAACCACCTTCCTCGACATCTTCCAGCTGGCGCTGCCGATGTTTCATGCGGTGGGGGTGGATGTGCAAATGCGAAGCATGGATCGTTCGCTATGGGAGGTCCGTGTTCGCCAAGGCATCGACTACGACGCGACCGCACACCGATTCGGCGGCAATGGCGGCATCGCGGCCATTCTCGATCCGCGCTATTTCATTCCCAACACGACCGAGGCGCTGTACGCAAAGGGATGGCAGTTGTGGTACCGCGATCCAGCGTCCAAAGGTGCGGTCGAACCGCCGCAGCCGGTCAAGGATGCATTGGCGCGTTATGACCGTGTGCTGGGCTCACCGGACCCGGAGGTGCAGCGAAAGCTTATGGCGGAAATACTGGAGATCGCTGCCGACCAGTTTTACGTCTTCGGCGTGTGCCTGCCTAGCGACAGCTACGGTGTGGTCAAGAACAATATGCAGAACGTTCCCAAATCAATGCCGAATTCATGGGGATATCCGACGCCCGGGCCCGCCAACCCCGAAACCTTTTTCAAGGCCTGATCCCACCGTCCCATCCCGGCACCCGACACCGGGATGGGCACATCAACGTTACGAACGCGCTTGATGGGCGCGACGGCATTCTATTGTCATTGGAGACCACATGTTGCATCGACCAACCGCCATTTCCGAATTTGCCGTTCGCTCTCCCGAATGGTTCAAATCCGCCACTCGCTGGACGCAGTTGACGTTTGCGGAAGACGACCCGGCGAAATATGACCCCGAATTCTGGATCGATGTTTTCAAGCGCACCAAGTCGAATGCGGTCTGCCTTTCGGCGGGCGGCTATATCGCCTACTACCCAAGCAAAATTCCCCTTCACTACGTGTCGAGCTTCATCGGCGACTCCGACCCGTTCGGCACCATCGTGGAAGGCGCACGCAAATTGGGAATGCACGTCATGGCGCGCGTCGATCCGCACGCCATCCATGCAGATGCGGCAAAGGCCCATCCCGAATGGGTGGCGATCAATGCGGATGGAAGCCCGCGTGAGCATTGGGCATTTCCCGGCATCTACGTCACCGATGCGCTGGGGAGCTATAATCGCGACTTCACTACTGATGTCATTAGCGAAGTCGTGACCAAGTATGACATCGATGCCGTGTTCGCCAACCGCTGGCAGGGGCATGGCGTGTCCTACAGCGAAGACAATCGCAAACGCTTTAGGCAGGAAACAGGTTTTGATCTGCCGTTGAAACCGGATGCAACCGATCCGGCGTGGCAGGCCTGGGCCGCATGGCGCAGACGCATTCTCACTGAACTCGTGGTCTATTGGGACGAGACAGTCAAATCCATCCGTCCCCATGCCAGCTTCATCCCGAATATGAGTGGCTCGTCGCTGATGGAATTCGACCTTTCGCTCATTCAGCAGCATTGCCCGATCCTGTTCGTCGACCATCAGGCGCGCCAGGGCGTGGAAGTCGGCTGGTCCGCCGGGCGTAACGGTAAACGTATTCGTGGAACGTTCCGCGACCGGCCCGTTGGCCTCATCACCTCCATAGGCCCCGAAGAAGAATATCGATGGAAGGATTCCGTCCAGAGCGGCGAGGAGATCAAGCTCTGGATTCACGATGGCATGGCGCAGGGCCTTTTCCCGTGGTTCACTAAATTCAATGCCTGCGTTCCCGATGACCGCTGGGTGCGGCCCGTTGCGGAAGCCTTCAATCTCCATGCAGACATCGAGCCGCATCTGGAGGGCATGCAACCAACCGCCGAAATCGCCATCATCGATCCGTCAACGACGCTGCGGCACTGGGCACCGGAGCAGCGCCACGTTGCCGAACATAATGATCTTGGCTTTTATCATGCGCTGGTGGAAGCACGCATTCCGTTCGAATTTCTTTCCGATCAGGTCATGAACCAGGATGCGTTGGATCGGTTCAAGCTCATCATTCTGGCCAATGCCACCTATCTGTCTGACGACCAGTGCGCGGCTATCGAGCAGTATGTGCGGCGCGGCGGCTCGGTCGTGGCCGCGCATGAAACCTCTCTCTATAATGAAGTCGGCAAGCGGCGCGATAATTTCGGCCTGTCGAATGTCTTCGGTGCCTCGCTGACTTCTGCACCTCGCGGGCCTGTCAAGAACACCTATGTCGCGCTGTCCGATCCCCACCCGTTGAACGATGGTTACGAGGGGGCAACGCGCATCATTGGCGGCACTCACATGATTGCAGTGGATGCAAATTCGGATGCAGAAACGCCGTTCCTTTACGTTCCCGATTTTCCAGACCTGCCCATGGAGGAAGTCTACCCACGTAAAGCGCCGAGCGGCGCTGCCGTGGTTGCGCGTGAGACGGGCCATGGAGGTCGCGTGGTCTACATCCCATGGAACATCGGCGAAGTCTTCTGGAAGGTGCTTGCACCCGATCACGGCAGGCTGATCGCAAACGCCGTGAATTGGGCTCTTGGTCAGGACCATCGTGTGACGGTTGACGGAAAAGGCATCATCGATATCGCCATCTATGAAAACGAGGATGCGATGGCAATCTTCCTCGTCAACCTCACCAACCCGATGATGATGAAGGGTCCCTTGCGGGAGGTCTATCCGATCGGCGAACAGACACTATCGATCGAACTGCCGAAGGGTCGTACGTCTGCCTCGGTGAAATCGCTGGTGAAAAACGAGACGGCGTCCTGCAAGATCGTTGGCAACCGTGCACAAATCACCGTGCCTTCCATCCAGGACCTCGAAACGGTTCATCTGACTTGGCAATCATAAGCCGGATAGCATGTAGCGGGAGGAACCCATGCTGACATATGTGGCGAAGCGCGTTCTGTACATGATACCGACCCTGTTCGGCATGTCCTTGATCGCATTCATGATCATTCAGTTGCCACCCGGCGATTATCTGACCTCGCTTCTTTCCACCATGGCCGATGGCGGGCAGAATTTGGACGAGGCCACGATTGCGCGCCTACGCGCGCAATATGGTCTCGATCAACCGGTCTATGTCCAGTATGTCGTCTGGATCAGCGGAATACTGACCCGTGGCGATTTCGGATATTCCTTCGAGTGGAACCAGCCGGTATCGACCCTGATCTGGGACCGGATGGGTTCGACCCTTCTGATCTCGCTGGCAAGCCTACTGCTGGTCTGGGCGATATCGCTCCCAATCGGCATCTATTCCGCGGTCAGGCGCCATTCCTTCGGCGACCATGCCTTTACGCTCCTCGGCTTCATCGGGTTGGCCGTTCCGAACTTCATCATGGCGCTGACGCTGATGTATGCGAGCTACCGGTTTTTAGGGCAAAGCGTTGGGGGGATATTTTCCCCCGCCTTTGTCGATGCGCCGTGGAGCATCGCAAAATTTCAGGACATGCTCAGCCATATGTGGATACCGGTCATCGTCATCGCCATGTCAGGCACTGCTGCCATGATCAGAATTCTGCGGGCAAACCTGTCGGACGAATTAAGCAAGCCCTATGTCATCACGGCCCGTGCCAAGGGTTTGCCTGAGCGCAAGGTTATCGTGAAATACCCCGTCCGCATCGCTCTCAACCCTTTCGTCAGCTCTATCGGCTGGGTGCTGCCCGACCTTGTATCCGGCGTTACCATCACCGCTATCGTGCTGAACCTTCCAACGGCCGGACCGCTTCTGTTGCGGGCGCTGGTCGGTCAGGACATGTATCTCGCCGGAAGTTTCATTCTCCTGATGGGCGTGCTGACACTGGTGGGCATGCTGATCTCAGACATATTGCTTGCGGTGCTCGACCCCCGCATCCGGTTCAATTGAGGGGGTGGCCATGTCGATCAACCAGAACCCGACCGTCGCACTGGAAACTGGCCCGGCCATCAGCCCATTGAAGTCCGGGCGCAAGGTAGCAAGCCTGGAGGCCGCGGGGCAATGGACGCTCATCCGTCAGCGCTTCTTCCGTCACAAGGTCGCCGCCTTTGCCGCAGGCATCATTCTTTTGCTTTATCTCATCGGTGCCTTTGCCGAGTTCTTGGCACCGAGCCTGCCGAACACGTCGCGCCCGCAATACACCTTTGCGCCGCCGCAACGCATTGCGCTGTTTGCACCGACTGCCGATGGTGGCTCGCAATTTCTGCCACATGTGAAGGGCTACAAGATCGAGATCGAGCCGAGAGCCCTTCGCCGCAGCTTCGTTGTCGACGACACGAAAATCACTCCCATCGGATTTTTCGTCAAAGGTGCACCCTACAAGCTGTGGGGCATCATTCCGCTGGAAACGCATCTGGTCGGTCCGCTGGACGCCCGTGACCCGATGTATCTGCTGGGTTCGGACCGGCTCGGACGAGATCTTATGAGCCGACTGATCTATGGAACCCGTGTTTCCATGTCCATCGGCCTTATCGGCGTTGCCATTTCGTTGACGCTCGGCGTCGTGATGGGCGCGATCTCAGGCTATTATGGCGGCTGGGTGGACACGCTTATTCAACGCATCATCGAGATCGTCAGCGCCATGCCGACCATACCTCTCTGGCTGGGGCTGGCCGCCGCCATACCCCTCACCTGGTCGCCGCTGTCGGTCTACTTCGTCGTCACGCTGATCGTTTCGCTGTTGAGTTGGACCGGTTTAGCGCGCGAGGTTCGAGGACGTTTCTTCGCTCTACGCAGCGATGATTTCGTGACGGCTGCGCGGCTGGACGGCGCCGGGGAACGGCGGATCATATTCCGCCACATCCTGCCATCTCTGACCAGCCATATTCTGGCGGTGGTGACGCTTGCCATTCCCACCATGATCGTTGCTGAAACTTCACTGTCGTTTCTCGGTGTCGGATTGAAACCGCCGGTCGTCAGTTGGGGTGTGCTGTTGCAGGACGCACAGAACGTGCGCACGGTTGCTACCGCCCCGTGGCTGTTGATCTGGCCCAGCCTTGCGGTCGTTTTGGCTGTGCTGTCCTTCAATTTCTTCGGCGATGGCCTGCGCGATGCAGCCGACCCCTACGACAGCTGAGAGGACGTGAGATGACAAAGCCCGAAACTTTGCTGGCGGTCAAAGACCTGTCCATCGATTTCCATCTCAGAACCCATGTACTTCATGCCGTTCGCAAAGTCAGTTTCGACCTTGAACCTGGAAAGACGCTTGCACTGGTGGGAGAGAGCGGTTCAGGCAAATCAGTGACCGCCCGTGCCCTGATGCGGATCATCGACAAGCCCGGACAGATGACCGGTGGCCAGATCGTCCTCGATGGGCCAAACGGACCCGTAGATATCGCAAAATTTGCAGCGAGCAGTCGCGAAGTTCTGGCCATTCGCGGTGGACGAATCGGCCTGATCTTTCAAGAACCGATGAGTTCGCTGTCGCCGGTCCACACCATTGGCTCACAGATCATGGAAGCTGTGCGTCTGCATCGACGCATGTCGAAAAAGCAGGCGCGGGAGCGGTGTATCGAACTGCTGCGGCAGGTGGAGATACCGCAACCGGAAATGATGGCCGATCGGTACACCTTCGAGTTTTCCGGCGGAATGCGCCAGCGGGCGATGATTGCGATGGCGCTGGCCTGCGACCCAGAAGTCCTAATCGCCGATGAGCCGACGACGGCGCTGGATGTGACGACGCAGGCCGAAATCCTCGATCTCATCAAGCGGCTGCAGGTCGAGCGCGGCATGGCAATGCTGCTCATCACCCACGACATGGGCATTGTCGCCGAAGTCGCGGACGAGGTCGCCGTCATGCGCTTTGGCAAGATTGTCGAAAAGGGGCCGGTGGACGAGATTTTCCATGCCAGCCAGCACCCCTACACGCGGCAACTTCTCGAAGCGACGGTCAAACTTGAAAGCGGCGCAGCCACGCGCGCCTTGCCGGCATCGCTGACAGCCAACGTTTCTCCGATCCTGTCGGTGCGCAAGCTTTCCAAAATCTACGGCGCACCATCCGGACTGTTTTCGCGGAGCGGCGGTCGCGGTCTGGTGGCCGTGGATGACGCAAATCTCGACCTGTTTGCCGGCGAAAATCTCGGCATTGTCGGTGAAAGCGGCTCGGGCAAAACCACGCTTGGACGGATGATACTGCGCATTGTCGAGCCGACCTTCGGGACGATCGCCTATCGCGAAAAAGCCGATGCGGCACCGATCGACGTCACGTCACTGAGCAAAGTGGGTCTGCGCGGCTACCATCAGGACGTGCGTCTCATCTTTCAAGACCCGTTCGCATCGCTCAACCCACGCATGACGGTGAAGCAGATCATCGGCGATCCTCTTGTCATCGCCGGAGGCATGTCCGGCAAAGCTGTTGAGACGCGCGTTGCCGAACTTTTACAAAAGGTCGGGCTCGATCCTCTAGCGATGGAGAGGTACCCACATGCCTTTTCCGGTGGCCAGCGTCAGCGGATCGGCATTGCAAGGGCGCTTGCAGTCAACCCGAAGGTCATCGTCGCCGACGAGGCGACCTCGGCGCTCGACGTCTCGATCCGGGGCCAGATCCTCGACCTGCTTCTCGACATTCAAAAGCAGCTCAATCTCAGCTTCATCTTCATTTCGCACGATATCTCGGTGGTGCGCTATTTCTGCGACCGCGTCGCCGTCATGCACAAAGGCAAGATCGTTGAGGTGGGTGATGCGGAAACCATCTGCACCGCCCCCTCGCAGCCTTACACGAAACGACTGATCTCTTCCGTTCCGAACCCCGATCCCCGCAACAAGCGCATGCTGCACCGCCTGCGCGCAGACCAAGTTTGAGGCCATTGCCTATGCCGAAATTCGCCGCCAACCTGTCCATGCTTTACACCGAACATCCGTTCATGGAACGGTTTGCCGCCGCTGCTGCCGATGGCTTTGCGGCAGTAGAATATGTTAGCCCCTACGAGGAGGCGGCAGAGGCGATTGCAGCGGAACTCGAGAAGTGCAATCTGACGCAGGCCCTGTTCAACCTACCGGCTGGCAACTGGATCGCAGGCGAGCGCGGTATCGCCTGCCTGCCGGAGAGGGTCTCCGAGTTCGAGACGTCCGTGGAAACGGCAATCCGCTATGCAAAAGTTCTGGGATGCCATAAGATTAATTGTCTGACTGGCATTCAACCTCTAGGTGTCAATCAACAGGTTCTGGATGACACGCTCGTCGGCAATCTCGGGCACGCGGCGCAACGTCTGGCGGATGCCGGAATTGCCCTTGTCTTCGAACCCATCAACACCCGCGACATACCCGGATATTTCGTCACCAACACCCATCAGGCGGAACGGATAATGGACCGTGTCGGGCATTCCAACCTGCTGATCCAGTATGATTTCTATCACATGCAAATCATGCAGGGCGATCTCGTCGCGACCTTCGAGCGCCTGCTCGACAAAATCGGCCACGTTCAGATCGCCGATAATCCCCGACGGAATGAGCCGGGAACGGGCGAGATCAACTACGACTTTATTTTCAAGCGTCTAGATGAACTTGGTTACGACGGATGGGTGGGCTGCGAATATCGACCGGCGTCGACTACCAGTGCAGGCCTTGGCTGGTTGAAAGCATATCAACAGGAGGATTGAGCTATGAAAATAGGATTTATCGGACTGGGCGTCATGGGGCGCCCGATGGCGCAGCATTTGATCGATGCCGGACATGATCTTTATCTTCACAGGGTCAAACCCGTGTCGAACCACCTCGTCGAAAGCGGTGCGAGGGCCTGCAGTTCGGCTGCGGAGGTGGCGCGCAGCGCCGACATCGTGATCTTGATGCTGCCGGACACGCCCGATGTGGAAAACGTTCTCTTCGGTGACGATGGCGTGGCACACGGTCTTGATACGGGAAAGCTCGTCATCGACATGAGCTCGATTTCACCGATTGCAACAAAGGATTTTGCCGCCCGTATTGAGGCGCTGGGATGCGATTACCTCGACGCGCCGGTGTCAGGTGGTGAAGTTGGCGCAAAGGCCGCATCGCTGACCATCATGGTCGGCGGCAAACCGGATGTTTTCGAGCGCGCAAAGGAACTGTTCGAAAAGATGGGCAAGAACATCACCCTGATCGGTGCTGTCGGGAACGGTCAGGTTGCCAAGGTCGCCAACCAGATTGTGGTTGCTCTCAATATTCAGGCCGTTTCGGAGGCCCTTCGCTTCTCAAAGAAATCTGGTGCAGACCCCTCCATCGTGCGCAAGGCATTAATGGGCGGCTTTGCGTCGTCCCGCGTACTGGAGGTCCACGGCGAACGTATGATCAATGAAACGTTCGAGCCCGGCTTCCGGATGAGCCTGCACCATAAGGACATTTCGCTCGCGCTCGAATCGGCACGGCTGCTGGAGCTTATGCTGCCCAACACCGCGATGGTTCATCAGTTGATGAACTGCGCATTGGATAAAGGCTTGGGTGAAAAAGATCACTCTGCCCTTATCAACGCAATATGAAGTCTTCCGGCCATTTGTCCAAGTACGGGAGCGATTGATCATGATCACAAGTCCCCGCCTGTTCCTTACATCTTTATACGAAGCAGCAATCGAGGCCGCCAGTCCTTTAAACAGGTTTAAAGATCTTCTGCTGATGGCGGACGCGTCGTACTCATAGGCGCAGGCAAAGGGGCGGCGCAAATGGCTCAATCGCTGGAAAGTCTTTGAGACGGCCCGCTGACAGGTTTGGTCGTTTCCCCTTATGGTCACGAGTGTGACACAGACCGAATCGAGGTCATCAGTGCCGGTCTTAAGGCGGCCGAACGTATGAAGGCCTCTGTCTGCAACCTATCTAGCAATGAGATTGTGATCGCGTTGATTTGCGGTGGGGTATCTGCGCTCTTACCAGCACCGCCGCCGGTGGGGTTTGCTCTTGCCGACGAAATAGCTCTGAACGAGGAACTACTAGTGCTTCGATTTTGGCCATGAACGCCGTCCACAAGCGTTTCTCAACAATTAAAGGCGGGCGGTTGGCTGCATTAACGAAGGCGAGGGTGATTAGCTTCGTAGTATCCGATATTGCTGGAGACGACCCGGCGCTGGTGTCGTCCGCTCTAACGATCCCCAACCTGAGCACCCGCAATGATGCCGGGAAAGTATTGCACGGTATCGGCTGAAACTGCCGAGGCCAATACTGGTTTTATAGCATCGGATGCATCCGATGCACCGAGCCCAGCGGATCCAGTCTTTGCCGGATACACCCACCACATTGTTTCTTCTTCAAGAATTGCGCTTGAAGTAGCGGTAGCGCTTGCGCGAGTTTCAGTGTCACGCCAGTTGCACTATCTGATTGCATGGAGGGCAAAGCGCGAGATGTTGGCCTTGTACACGCGGCGATAGCACGTGAGATCGCGTTGCACGACAGCCCTTTCATCCGACCCTGCGTGCTGTCGTCTGGAGGCGAAACGACAGTGACGCTTCAGGAGAGAGGTGGTAAAGGTGGACGCAATGGAGAATTCGCGCTGTTTCTTGCGATGGCGATCAATGGACTTGATGTCCATGCACTCTCCGCCGACACCGATGGCATAGATGGCTCTGGAGACAATGCGGGCGCCTTCGCTGATGGCACGAGCGTCAAACGGCTCTAAGAGAAGCAAGTCAACGGCGATGCGCGGCTGGTGGCTAACGATAGCTACCCTGCCTTTTCTGCTATTGGGGATCTGTTTGTCTGCGGGCCAACCAACGTGAATGTAAATGATTTCGAGTTATATCGGTCAGATGAGCGCGGCTGGTACAAGTAGGCGTTGGTTCAGGTCCTTCCAAGGCGCTACATCGAATTATTAGGCCGTCGATGCTAACCTCAGCTGACGATGCATGGGATAGGCTTGTGGGTGTATTAGCAATTCGCTTTGTTCCGCGGCCTCAACGCGATTCCGCCCAAGGGCTTTCGCCCGGTAAAGCGCGCCGTCGGCGCTTGCAAGCATCTCGGCGAGGTCGTAGCAGTCTGATGCCGCAAGGCCAATACTGACGGTGGCCCGGATTTTCAAGCCCTCTGCCCGAGCGGCTGCTTTGGCAAACCGGGTTGCGATCGCCGAGCCACGACTGAACGCTTGGGAATGGTCGCACCGTGGCAGAAGCGCAGCGAATTCCTCCCCGCCCAGCCGGACAATAAGTGCGTCAGGCCCCGCTTCTTCGCAGGCGATCTTGGCGAACAGCTGTAAAACCCTATCTCCAGTTGGATGTCCATAATGGTCGTTGATCGCCTTGAAGTGGTCGAGGTCGAAGGCGAGCAGGGATACGGGGTTACCATGCCGCCCCCGGAGGATCCGAGATGCCTGCTCAAAAAAGGCGTGACGGTTTGCAAGCCCGGTCAACTGATCGGTTTGCGACATGTGGAGAAGGTGGAGCTTTTCCTCCTCTCGAATAATCATCAGGAAGGACATCGGCATCGCTACCGAGTACAAGACGGCCTCGTACATCGTCACCTTCCCAACGATGGAGATAATATCTTGCCCATACCGCTGAAGGAGAACAGGTGCAATGAACGCTCTGCCAAGGTAGAACAGGGCATGGAAGGCCGAGATTGATACTGCGATGGGACGTGAGCGCAATCGCTGGACCGTGCGGCTGCGCAGAAGCCTCCAGGCTGTCACGCCGCAAGTCAGCGCTATGGGGACAGACGAGACGTGGTTCCAGAAGGCGGCCGGGAAGTGCGTGCCAGCGATCGCCCACGCGATGGCTAAGAAGCTTAGCGCTACGACGGACGACCAGAAATACCGTTGACCGTCCAGCCCGGCGACAGCGTTAAGGACCAGAAGGTAGCCCAACATCATTAGGATGTTGATCGCTCCCATGCCGAGCGCGACCGGAAAATGGCTGAGGTTCATTGCAAGCATGCAGCCGAGAACGAACGCGAAGAGTGCCGCGGCCAGAACACCGAGCACGCGTGCGCGACCTGGATGAGCCTGCCTTTCCCAAAGGATAAGCGACGCTGACACCAGGAGCGTTCCAACAGTCAAATACCAAAGGGTTTGTAAATCGATCTGCATTGCTTTTCCTGCCTTAAGCGAAAGCCTACAGGGTGGTCTTTATAAGATTCTTACTCCGCTTCTTATATTGCCGACATGGTTGTTGTAGCATTAATCTTGCAGTTGAGCGCCTGCACCGAAGCTAGGGGAACGTTCCGCAAAAGGGTTTGCCGGCCGATAAAATGCGACGGTACACAGGGGGCCTGTCTCGTAAGACTATTGTGGTGCTTAACTATCGCCAGCCTCCTGCATTCGCCTTTCGAGTAAGTCCGCGCATTTATTGCTGCCTCCAAAATGGGCAGGGAATGTGTAAGGATCGCGAAGACTAAAGCAGAGATGCAGACCACCGATAAAACGAGCGGATAATCTGATCCTGGGAACGGATCAAACATATCCTGCCAACGCTCCTGCAAGTCTTCGGAGCTCTCGATCAGGCCGGGAACACTGAAAAGCTCAGAACTGGCGCAAGGCGCGTGAGCGTCTTCCCAACATTGCTGTCCTGTTTACCTCCGGGTACACGGAAAATTCGATTGTCCGGGGCGGTGAACTTGACTCAGGCGTTTAGCTCCTGTCGAAAACCTATACTCGCCAGGCACTTGCGCCAAAATTTCGATCTAATTTGGCGAAGGGCAAACAACTCGCCATTCTTGTGGAGGCACAGGACAAACTAAAGCCTGCTTCAGGCTGTCATCCCGTTTGCACCAGGTCACCGCACAACTGACGGTGCTGCTTGTGGGGAATGAGGCTTGATCCGAATGAACACGGACGAGGTGCGTCAGGCAGGTTAATCGTGGACGAGACAGTCAGAGCAGAAGGGGCGTCGGCAGCTTTGGGAACTGTACCCCCATATGTCAATTTGACGAGCGCGTCTGGTCCAGAGCTTGCGAGTCGCGCAAGAGCATTGCGGCTTACAGCACCCATCGTTTTTGCAACCGAAAACGCGTCCAGCATAGCGTCTGAAATAGTTGCAGGGATTCTTGTCATGCGACGCGGAAGTGGTGGTAGGTACCATTCAGTCGACATTTTCGCATGGTTTCAGGACTGGCATTCTGGGGACCTCTCAACGGTTAGAGCCTGATCCTCATGAAAGAGCCCCCTCATCTAACAGTGTGTACGCTGCATCGTTGCGTAGAATCAGCTCATTTATTCAAAAGTCTGCCCAGCCCTACCTCCCGTAAGCCTGCTCGAGCTTGCACGTTAAGCTATAGAGCTGCCTTTATTGCGGATGAGAGATAACGAGCAGCTAATTCGTTGCCGCGTTCCTCGGCAGCAGCAAGTGCAGCTCTGCAATATGCTTCTAGCGGATCGGTCGTTTGTGACTTAACTGATGAGCACGCGTCTAGCACCGCCCCTGTGTAGAATGTTGGAATACCCGTTTCGTCGCGAAGACAGCGACCGAACGCTATGAGCGAACGAGTAGCCCCGTTAGGATGCAGAACCCGAAACTGGCCATTGGATGCTTCACCCGTCAAGATTGCTCGATGGATGTTCGCAGCAATTGAAGGGCGGTCTTTTTCTAAAATGATCGAAAAAATCTTCTCTACTTGCATGCCTCTGGCAAGATCTTCTCTAGGCAACCCATATAGCTCAGCAAGATATGAATCGCCATACAGTCTATTTTCGAGGACATCCCAATTATAAAATCCCATGGCCTGCCCAAGGGAAATGATATTGATATTTCCGGTTGGGTCTGAATTCAAACATTCCTCCTTCTTTTGGAAATACAAATACGCTGATAATCTCAGATTTGCATGAAGGATGACTAAAATAAAGATGTCAGAGTATTTTTGTTTAACCTTCCAGTCGCTGGCTATTTGTTCGTTGCGTAAACCAAAGATCGCGAGACGGCCTTCGTCGGATCTGCCAATCTAATTGCGACAACGAACTGCTCAGCTCTAACCGATCGTCATTCGGGCGGCCGCTGACTTAAAAACAACCCGACAGCTCACGAAGCTCTTTGCGATCCTGAATCTTCAGGAAGCCGAGCCTGCCATCGTGATTTCGAACGCCGATGGTGTGAATTACAGCCTGACGCGACGATCGTGCTTTGTGAGATGCGATCAGCGGAACGGACGACCACCGAACGAGAGCGAGCCGAGGCCGAATGCCAAGCAAACGCGATCGCAGCGGCCCTTGTGTCAGTTGCAAACCAGATACAAGATACTGATGAAGCGTGCCCCGTCTGCCATAGACACCTCTCATCTGGCATGAAACTGGAGTTTAGGAATTGAGCGGATTAGAGGAAGATGTCGGCAAAAAACAGCATCGGCGGCGCGCAATCTGGCCGTGGCTGGTATTGCTCGCTATCACGCTTATGACAATTTATGCCTACGGTCAGGCCATTGCCGCTTGGGAGGAGTTGGTCAGGACGTGGGACGATCTCGTCCAGCTGTTTTGGTTCATTGTACCCGATGAACAGTTGGAAGGTTGAGGAAGGCATCGATACGTCCCCGGATCAGAAAGGCTGCCATTCGATCGCGCAGGAATTGTTTTTCAAAGCCGCATCATCATTAAGCGCTCCTGTCGGTCCTAGGCTTTCATGGATCACCGTTATGGCGTTGGTACTCTTTTGTGGCCTCGCAAGCTGCTGTGTGATCCGAACCGTCCTCAGGTCGACCGGTTCGTACGCTTAGTGCGCAAGGATGCAATTAGGCGCCATGTTGTGGTCGCGCTAATCGCAAGCGCACAAAGGCTGATCGAGATTGCAACCCCGTTAAGGAGATAAAAACTTACTGAATCATGGTCCCCCGTCGCGTTGCCATCCGTCGCACTCATGCGACCCCACCACATCTGGATGCAGACAATAACCACGACGCTCGGTCCTCCTAGCAAAAGGATCGCCTCGGCCACACGGCGCTGGACTTTGTGAATGAAGCTAGACATGCCCTGAGAATCTATCATCCGTTTAATATATCAAAATGATGGGCAAGCGCAAACAAACTCGCATCGCTCTTAGCTTTCAGTCTACGATCGTCAGCCGACCGCCACTGTGCATGCATGCATCGGTTGATGTCACATACACTTTATACATCAAGGGACCGGAGAAAGTATTTTCCTTGACGGGAGGATATTGAGCTTTGCTCTAAAACAGATGCGGCGAGCGTTTACTCACCTAGCCGCATTTTTTGATGGTTCCCTGGCGCGGCCACGCAATCCTTCGCGCAACACCAAAGCCCCTTGCAACGCTGTGCCTGCGTGATGTCTTACGGGTGGCTGACAAGCCGCCGGTATTCTTCCTCAGCGGGGCCGTATGTGCCACCCGCAAAACTCTTCAGTCCGTCTCTATTTAAAATTCGTATCTGGTTTCGTTCAGCATAAATCAGGTGCTGGCCCTCAAGGACATGCAGCGCGGTGGTCACGCTTTGCCGCCTGACCGCGAGGATTTCCGAAATAAATGCGTGTGTAAGAGTGACGACCTCTCCGTCTGATCTGTCGTCGCACATTAAGAGCCAACGCGCCAGCCGCTGCTCGATATTGTCGGTTGCGTTGGAGAGCGCCGTAAAGGACGTCTGTACAGACACGACTTGCGCAAAACGCAAAAGCAATGAGCGCAGATCAAAACTCTGCTCAGCGGCATGCAAAAGATGGGCGGTTAGGATCCTGTAGCCAGATCCAGCCACCTGCATAAAGGCTAAATACGGAACAGTGGGAACATGCATGATGGGCGAGGTTGGAAACATTCCCTCACAACCATATATGGCCACGTCCGCCTGCCTGCCGCCGTCGACCCTTGCAACGACAGAAGCTACGCCTCGCTCAAAAAAATAGCAATAATTCGCAATTTTGCCTGGAGACGACAATTCAAAACGCCGCGGCAGTTCCAACCACTCTAGGTGTACCGCAAGACGTGCAAAATCAGCGGGAGTTAGCGCTGAAAGTAGCCTATTCGCAACCGATGATTGGTGGAGAATGCTCATGCTCATTACCTCAGTGAGGGCAAGAGCAATGACGATCTCCTAGCCGTTCGCGCCACGGAGTTGCGAACGATGATTCGTTGTCTGCCACTGGCGTGGCGGATGTATGGCGGTCATAGCTTCATGTAAGCAAGGGCTGGGCAGGGGGTGTCCGAAACCGGACGCGATGATGGGCATTTGACGTCAGCTAGTTAGTGTAGTGAACCTGCTGAGATAAGAGGGCAGTCGGGTTTTACTAGGAGACCTCAATAAGCGAAAAGAAGCAAAAGCAGCGCATCTGGTGGTCCGGTTTACGCTTTAACCGTGACCAGCACCTTCATACGGCAGATATAGCGAAGCGGAATGACCAGAGTCAGGTAGGGAGCGGACGCCAGTCGCAGCAAACTCCATGGCTACTGTGTCCGTAATCGGACATTTGTGGAAGTGTGGTCGTCGATGGCCGCAATTTGAAATCGATGGTATACATCGTGTACGCTTGCGATCCGAACGCATTTTGTGAAAGTCTGGGGCCGGGGAACCTCCGGTCGCCCGTTACAATTCATGTAATGCCTTGGCCGACTACTTACCTTCGATAACAGGAGCATAATCGCGGGACATTGCCCGGCTTAGGCAACAGCGATATTTGCTGTCGGACCATCGGGCATCTCAAAAATATCGTTAATGCTTGCGAGCAACTGGATCGCAGCCGATGAAGTGCAAGAGTAGTAAATTATCTGGGCATCACGTCGTGTCGTCACGAGCTTGGCGTTTCTAAGCTTTGACAGGTGCTGAGACAGGGCAGATTGACTGAGGTTGACCATCTCGGCCAATTTGCCAACGGGCATCTCAGCTTGGGCAATAATCGCAAGTATGTGAAGACGTTTTGCATTAGCCATGGCAGACAAAAAGTTTGCAGCCTGTGTGGCCGTACGGTCACTTGATAGCCCGGTTTTCATTTGGTTTTCCAGTCGCAAGCGTGTTCGGTAAAAAAACACCGGTATGGATTATAAGCCGCTATTCGCCAAAGTCCCCAATGCAAACAGAATGGGTTGCGGCAGCGCCGATCGTGTCATCTTCCAGACATTCATGCAATTTAATAAACATAAAATATGTCCGATATCGGACATATAACGTGGTTCTGTAGCAACTATTAAGGGCGCGTATGTGTGCGACTGGTAAAACTTCGATCAAGAGCCGACCAATGGTTGGCCCTTAGAACTTCATTTAGATCACCCCTTATCGGCTTACGGTATCGTTCCTGGACAAGAACCTTGGCAACATCGAGGGTTTTTTTGATATGCATATACCCGTAATTCAGCATCGCCTCGTCATTTTTAGCGAATGAAGCATCATCCGCATTGGGCGCCTGATGTCCTGAATCGCTTCCGAATGTCACATATCCTTGCGCCAGCGGAGTAGGCGCGACATCGAGGCCGAGTGTTGTCTTGTCCGTGGTTGGCGGCAGGCTGCCATTATAGCCACCGCCGCCATATTGCAGCAGCTTGCCATTCCAAGCGGTCGGGAGATTGACCTGCCAGACGATATCAGGTGCTTTTGGATCGACCGGCTTTGTCTTTCCAATGATCTTGCAATATTCGCCGTCTTGATTGGATTGATCAGAATCTTTGATCAGAGTACTGGATATCACTTCCGCGCCCGTGGTCGGGAGCGTTATTTTAGATGCCGAAATATCTGCTTTCTCTAACGCGAAACACAATGTAGACGTGTCTTGTTCGACCGCTCTCGCGGGTGAGCAGAAAGTATAGGCGAGCGAGATCGACATCACGCTAAGTGATGCTGCTCTATGCAGAAATGTCATGTTTTCCTCCCGACCGCTCAGCCATTCCAAGGCCAGCGGAATATCCTCTTTGAGGACAGTAGCGGAAGAAACGCCATCATGTGAAATGCAAATAATAGACCGATTATTGCGATCGGCGCATGACCGCTCTTGCCGTTCTTGTAAGCGCGGCAGGGTGCTGAATATCGCTCTCGAGTTGCGACAAGGATACGAATATTAAAAAGGGGCGATCAATCGACCGCCCCTTTCTAAATGTCATTGTGGCTTGCTTATGCAGGCCGCTCTTCGCCCGCATTGGGTCGCCAAGTGATCAATTTCTTCTCGACAAAATCGAGCACGAGATCGATGACGAGGACAAACATGGCCAGGATAATGATACCTGCAAACACACCCACCGCATCGAAGTTGCCTTCTGATCGAGCGATCAGGTAGCCGAGGCCTGCCGATGCGCCGAGATATTCACCGATAATGGCACCGACGACGGCAAAGCCGACCGAGGTGCGGAGCGAAGACAAGATCCAGCTTGCGGCCGCAGGGAAGTAGACGTGGCGCAGAAGGTCGGAACGTTTTGCGCCGAGAATGCGAGCGTTCGACAAGACGACCGGGTTCACTTCCTTCACACCCTGCATGGCGTTGAAAAATGTGACGAAAAACACGAGCGTCACTGCAAGAGCAACCTTCGACCAGAGGCCTAACCCCAGCCATAAGACGAAGATCGGAGCTAGGACGACGCGCGGAATTGCGTTGACCGCTTCAATGAAGGGATCAAGGACGCGTGCGACGAAGGGGCTTAGTCCAAGCCATACGCCCGCTGCGACGCCGAGACCTGTGCCAATGAGATAGCCGAGAACAGTCTCGCTCAGCGTGATGCCAACGTGTTTGTAAAAACCAGCGTCCGCTATCCAGGTGACGACCTGTTTGACGATGTCGAATGGGGCGGGAAAGAAGAAGCGATCAATTACGCCCGTGGAAACGCCAAGCTGCCAACCGCCGAGGATGACAACGAGAAGTGCTACCTGAATAAGGCGAATGTTAATGGCGTGCATAGCTTTTCTCCACTTCGCCGCGCAGGGATGCCCAAATATCGCGGTACAGAGTCATGAATTTTGGATCGAGTTTGATTTCCGCCACGTTGCGCGGACGCTCCAGATCGACGGGGAAGCTCTCGATCACTCGGCTCTTTGGACCCGCTGCAAGCACGACGACACGATCGCCCAGAGCAATGGCCTCTTCGAGATCATGCGTGATCATTACGACTGCTCTGCGGTCTTCCTGCCAGAGCCTCAAAAGCTCGTTTTGCATGAGGTGTCTGGTGTGGATGTCGAGTGCCGAGAACGGCTCGTCCATTAAGATGACCTTAGGCTCGGTGATGAGCGCCTGCGCCATCTGCACACGCTTGCGCTGACCACCGGAAAGCTGATGAGGAAAGCGTGCTTCGAAACCTTTCAGGCCAACTTTTTCAAGCCATGTCAGCACCTTGCCGCGCCGTTCTGTCTCTGGCATGCCTCTGAACATGAGGCCTAACTCGACGTTTTGATACGCAGTTTTCCAAGGAAGAAGGGCGTCCTGCTGGAACAGGTAGCCGATGTTGTTCTGAACGCCGTTGACAGCTGCACCGTCGATAGCGACCGCACCTTTCGCTGGCTTCAACAAACCGGCTATAGCGTTAAGGATCGTCGATTTCCCGCAACCGGTCGGCCCGACAATGGAGAGAAACTCTCCATCGCCGACGTTAAGATTGACGTCCTGAACGGCAACAAACGAACCAAACGCCATCGTGACGTCATCAATCGTTACCATCGGTTTGGCATGAACATCTGCCACGGGCGTTAACTTTATGATTGTCGAAGACATTGACATACCCTCAGTTTGCCGGCTTCGAAGCCGTGGCCTCGACGAACTTGTTGGTGTAAGTGGTGTTGAGATCGATTGTCGCCTTAGCGACGGCGTCGTTGAAACTCTTCAAGACAGCCAAAGGCGTTCCCAGATCACCCTGCACGAACTTGCCGTCTTCCGAGAAGATCGCCTTTGCAGCTTCCACAGCCTTGATGTAGGTCTGCTTGTCGCCAGATACGAAGTCGTCAGGGAGCTTCTCGACGATCTCTTCAGCGGAATGCGACTTCATCCAGTGCAATGCCTTGACGGTGGCGTTCGTCACCTTTTGGATGACTTCGGGATGTGCATCGATATAGTCCTGAGTGGCATAGAGAACGGACGTCGGATAGATGCCGCCGTAGACGTCTTTCGCACCCTGGTCGCTGCGTGCATCGATCAGAATCTTGCCCAATCCGCGCTCGACAACAATCGTTGCGGCAGGATCGTAGTTGACGAGCAAATCGATTTTCCCCTGCTGCAAAGCGGCGACAGCTGCAGCACCCGAGCCGACGCCAATGATGGAAATATCGTCTTCACTCAGATTGTGTTGCTTCAGATAATAGCGAATGAAGAAGTCCGACGATGAACCAGGTGAGGTAATGCCGACCTTTTTACCCTTAATTGTTTCAGGCTTCGCGGGGTCAAAATCTGTGTCGTTGGTTCCTGCAAGAACGAGTCCAGAATTACGTGCAAGCATGACGAACCCGACGACATGCTTGTTTTGCGACTGCATCTGAATTGTGTGATCGTAAAAACCGACTGCCACATCTGTTGACCCGGCAACAAGCGCCTGCAAAACTTTGGAACCACCTTGGGCAAAGTTCTCGGTCGTGACATCCAGACCTTCATCCTTGTAATAACCGAGGCTCGCAGCCACTGGGAAAGGCAGATTGTTGAGATTATATGATCCGACGCTCATTCTGACGGATTCTGCGTTTGCAGATGCTGCAAGCGCACAGAGCGCTGCTGTTGCTAACAGGTATTTACGCATAGGGTTCTCCTCCCGTTTATCTAAGTAATTCGCCTATCTGGCGTCGTTTAAGCTGCGTTTTCAATCGCCGTATTCGGCTTTGCGAAAACGTATCCTTCGAAAAGTCGGCGGGCCGTCCTCACGAGACCAGCCGTTATTGCACCGTTTCTCAGCTCCAGTTGAACGTCGAGACGGCCTGCCGGATGCTCGATCTGAATCTGGGTCGGTACAGCGGGTTTACCCGTGTCTTCAAATACGACGGTTCCATCCGTCACCGCCGCCGTGGCAATGCCGACTGCGCCGGTCGTCGCCAGTGCAGGGTGGCATTCGTTGGGCATGAAATACCGCACCGACAGGGATCCACCATTGCGGGCAGGGGATATCAGAACTGGCTTAGGGATAACCATGTCGGTTACGTCACCCATGCCCATGAGTTCACCGGCCTCGATGCGTATGCGCGTTAACCGTTCGATCAATTCATGGTTTGCGGTCAGTGCTTGAGGATCTTCATAGCCCGTCAAGCCCAGATCTGCAGCGCGCATGAGCACCATGGGCATCGCGCAGTCTATTGCCGTCACAGCAACGCCATCAATGATGTCGACAGGCTTGCCGGTGGGCAACAACTTGCCGGTTTTGGCGCCAGAAGCATCCATGAACGTCAGCGCAATCGGAGCAGCCAATCCAGGGACGCCGTCGATCGAGGCATCACCGAGATAGATGACCTCATTTCCATGCGTGGGAACCTTGGCTTCGATCAACTTCCCGGTGTTCACGTTGTGGATACGGACTAGGGTATCGTTTCCCTGGCCACGAACGAGCCCGGCCTCGATTGCAAAGGGTCCTACGGCAGCAAGCATGTTGCCGCAGTTGGGTGAGTAATCGACATATTGCCGGTCTGTGCGGACCTGGGCAAAAAGGTAGTCGATGTCGGCTCCCTTAACCTTGGAGGGGCCAATGATCGCGACCTTCGAGGTGACCGGATTTCCGCCGCCTATGCCATCGATTTGAAGGGGATGTCCGGAACCCATGATCGATAAAAGGGCGGCATCCTTCTCAGCTTGGTTGCGCGGGAGGTCCGATGCCAAAAAAAACGGTCCGCGCGATGTTCCGCCACGCATCAGTACACAAGGTATCTTTTGAAGGTCGTTCATGGTCGCCTCAATCTTGCATTTGTTGGATCAATCCATCGAGTTGTTGCAATATGAGTAAGATCACCTTATTTGTTAAATGCAATGTTTTGGAGGTTTATTGCGATATGAGCATCAATTGTGAAATTCTGGATTTACGTGCTTTTCAAGCAGTGGTTGAACTTGAGAGTTTCCACAGAGCCGCTGATGCTCTACACATTTCACAGCCCGCACTAACCCGGCGCATCCAAAAACTTGAACAATCCATCGGTGCACCCTTGCTGGAGCGGACCACGCGTCATGTCGCTCCCACAGCTATGGGTCAGGAAGTCATGCCGCTCGTCCGGCGAATGCTCGAAGAGTTCGATGGCTCGTTGTTCGCTATGAAGGATGGCACGCAAAGGCGCGGGCTGATCACCATGGCTTGTGTCCCAACGGCAGCTTTCTATTTTCTTCCAATCGTCATAAGGACATTCAGCGAACAATATCCTCACATTCGCCTTCGAATTCGTGACCTTACCGCGAACGAGGGCCTCCAAGCAGTGGCACGGGGTGAGGTGGAGTTTGGTATTAATCTTATGGGGAACTCGGACCCGGATCTTTCCTTTGAACCACTCATCGATGATCCATTCGTTCTCGCGATGAGGAAGGATCACCCACTCGCGCAATTTGAAACTATCCAGTGGAGCCAGTTGGAAGAATATCCGCTTGTGGTCGTAGATCGATCTAGCGGGAACAGAACGCTTCTCGATGGCGCGCTCGCGAGGCACAATCTAAAGCTGAATTGGTCTTATGAAGTAACCCATCTCAACACATCTCTTGGGCTTGTAGAGGCGGGATTAGGAATATCGGTATTGCCCCGACTGGCAACTCCGCAAGAGGATCACCCTTTTCTGGTGTCACGTCCAATCGTTGAACCGGTTGTCTCGAGAACTATAGGAATTGTCCAAAGAAGAAGCAGTGTTCTATCCCCAGCGGCCGAAAAATTCGTCGCGATGCTGTTGAAAACTTGGAAAACGCCTTGAGGCCGGTTCATCATATCGCAATTCACCGCTGACGACGACGAGCCCCGACGCGGGCTCGCAGAGTTCCCGGTGCTTGCTCCAGGGACTCTTATCCCTTAAGGCAAAAGAACGCGCATAATTACCCGTCTTCTTCTCATAGCACGACTTGAAAATGCTATCATTTCCGTGGTAGTGATATCACAATGAAAATATAGATAGGATCAGATGAATGGCTGCGGTGACTATACGAAACCTCTCTGATGAAACTCATCGGGCGTTACGTGCAAGAGCAGCTTACCACGGTCGTAGTACCGAGGCAGAAATTCGTGACATTCTCGAAGCCGCTGTTCGTCCATCGGGACGCGTAAAACTCGGCTCGCTTCTCGCGGCCATTGGCCGTGACGGCGAAGTGTCAAACAGTGACATCGAAGCGCTGCAACAACAGCGCGACAGGACCCCGGCAGTACCGATGACTTTCGAATGATCTTGCTAGACGCTAATGTAATATCTGAGCCTTGGAAGCAGGCTCCCGAAAATGCTGTGCTGACTTGGCTGGATGCGCAGGCCATCGAAACTCTATTCATTTCTGCTATTTCAGTTGCGGAGCTTCGTTTCGGGATTGCCTCGATGCCATCGGGAAAGCGTCAGACAATTCTCCACGATCGCTTTGAAGGTGAGGTTCTACCAATTTTTGACGGGCGCATTCTGCCCTTTAATAAAGGTACCTCCCTGCTCTACGCGGACCTGATGGCAAGCGGCCGAACATCTGGAAAGGCGATAGGGAAGGCTGATGGATACATTGCTGCTACGGCTGCAGAAAACCATCTCGCGGTCGCAACGCGAGATACAAGCCCATTTGAAGCAGCCGGATTGAGAGTTATCAATCCCTGGGCCGCGTAAGCCTTAAAATTACAGGTCGCTGGTTCGATTGTCATCAAGAGCATCGCGAACTTGTAGGTCTCAATCGCAGGACCCAGTCTATATCTTCAAAAGACCCCCACTGCAAAGCCAGAGGGGGCTCTGGTGGTCAGCCCAGGATCTCGGTCATATCCTCAACTCGCTCAGCATTGGTTCATGTTCAACTGACTAACCATATTATTATAGTTCTGCAGCAAGGAGTTAGCGTCCTGACGCTCCTGCGACTCCATCAGCTGGAACTGTGAGGATTGTTGCTTGTCTTTTTGGTAAGATCCGTCTTCCGTCCTCTGGATTATCTGCCTTCCGCTGGAAAGATAGGCATTCGCTCTCGACATGACGGCGGCGCAACCGGTCTTGTTCTGCTCCCGCATTTTGTTGTCGTAACCAGTTGCCATTGCATTGAAGTCATCGAGTGATGCCTTGAACGCGTTAATCTTGTCACCGACACCCGCTCCTTCGAGAAAACCTGAAGCAAGATCCATGCTATCTTTGATGTGATACACCATGCCGATCCGGAAATAGGCAAGCGTGTCTTTTTCCGTTGCCTCGAATTCGGATTTAATACGGGAGCGATCCTTCGCCTCTATCGCGTCTGTATAACGCGTCTGGGCTTTGGCCAACGTTTCCATTGCCGAGATGTAAGCAGGCTGGGTCTCGCGTCCATGCGCGCCCTTGTCGCTCAAGTAGGTTTTGGCCTCGATGTAGTTAGCCATGTCACGGTCGAGCGGGACGGCCCTGTTTAACGCTACACTATAGGCCTTCGCCGGAGCATCAAGCTGTGGCATGTCGGGTTGCATCGACCGCGCTTTGTCCAGATTATCTTTAACGCGGTCCATCGTGGAAGAAGACGGGAACAGAAGGTCGTCCTTCATGTCCTTGCCGTCGAAGACCGGTTGGATGTAGCGCTGATATGTTTCCAAATCCTCCGCGTAAGACCGGCGCACGGAATTGGCGACCTGCACATAGGCATTGTATTTTTGCAGTTCTGCCTGCTCACTGGACGTCTGTGTCTCACGCGTCCGGTCTGTTTGGCTGGATGTGCTGTCATCGCAGGCCGACAATAGGGCAATGGCCGCGGCTATGGCAAAGAAGCGGGGCAGGCGGGCAGGGGGCAGATTCAGTTTCATTTCAATCCTCATTCAAATATGAGGAGATCGTCATTTCCAGGCTGCAAATATGTTGAATTGCGACATGATTTTGATCCCGCTCAAGCGCAACGCCCGGCGATGCCGAAATTGCCGAGGCGATTGGCAGGATTGTTTTGGCCGGATTTGAGTGCCGACACAAGCGTTGTAAACGATTTTTCATCGTCTGCTGTAATGAAAATATGCTGCGACAATGGCCACAGGCTGGTCGACAGATCTCCCTACCTGTCGACCCTTGATGCAAAGATGTTCAGAGGATCTGGACGTTCTCGGCCTTGGATTTGCCGGTCTTGCGGTCCTGGCCGATCTCGTAGCTGACCTTTTGGCCTTCGCTGATGGAATTCCCGTATCCAAGAGCTGAAACGTGAACAAATACGTCCTGACCACCATCATCAGGGGTGATGAAGCCGAAGCCCTTGTCCTGTGCGAAAAATTTTACTGTACCTGTTGCCATGTCTATGTGCAGCTCCGTTTCAGTTTAAATGGTTGTGTGACGTGTATAGCGTCAAAGTGGAAGGCTGTCATCGCCGGCAAACCATGCGTTCGGAATGCGGCCCCCTGGGACTTTGCATGCGGGATCCGGTTCAGCATTTCATGTAAACGGCACAATGCATCGACTGGTCTGTCCGAGCCACCGTCGCGAGTGTCCACGGCTTCTGCTTGCTTTTGCCTGTCGGACTTGTCGACAGCTAGACGATCTTCACGCCGCTGGCATCGACGGCTGTTGGCTTCATGCTGTTGGCAATGGATCGCATCGGTGCTGATTTACTGGATCCCTTTGAAAATAGAGCCCACGATGTGCCTGGGACGTCGATTTGCCGGACAATTCAAATTGACGTTGAGCAACTGTTGGGAAACGGAGCGACAGCAAAGCCCGTTCACCCGGTAGAGAATGTTCTCTGGTGATGAGGTGCGCCGCTCTTCCAATATTTCAAAGATCGAATAAACCGTCCCATGGCTGTATCCTTCACTTTCCGAGGAAGTAGTAGAAACATATTGCTGGTGATCGAAGGTGCTGGGGAGCATCACTTGAACGAATGGCTTTTGTCGCTCGGAATTGAATTCAACATTTTTCCTCATCTAATAGCGTTGCTGCTGGCTTATGTTCTGGCCTTACCTATTGGATGGGACCGCGAGCGAAATGAGCGAAGTGCGGGCCTTCGAACATTTCCTCTGGTCACGAGCTTCAGAAGAAATCACGCTTGGTAACGCGGGGGCCACCGCCCGCGTGCTTGAGGGCTTGATCAATGGCGTTGGCTTTATCGGAGGCGGCGCAATCCTTGTCGGCAAAATGGGGACGCGCGGTACCGCAACGGCTGCAAGCATATGGGCGAAAGGTGCTATTGGCGCGGCGGTGGGACTTGGATCATATGACACGGCCATTGTCCTCTCTATCGTCACTTTTGCGACATTGAGAGTGATGACGAATTTCAAGTCTCCGGAGGACAGCGTCGGCCGCCCTCCTGAAGAGACAAATGCAGATTAATCCGCCCTTCTTGCCATCTTGGTATGATCGTACGGATGCGGTCCGCCATGACCGTCAGATTAAAGGGTTTGGTAATTACCTCCATGCCTGCATCCAGAGGGCCGTGATTAAGTACAGCATTTTCAGCGTAGCTGGTGACAAAGAGAACTTTGAGATTTGGCCTTACCTGGCGAGTAGCGTCAGCAACCTGCCGACCATTCATACCATTTGGCAGACCAACGCCCGTACGAAGAGAGACCGGCCCCAGCGTTTTTGCGTCCCGACCGCAAAGCTTCCTGATCAGCAGCGGTCACGTAATTAAGTTGAAATAAGTCGCTAAATCAGAGCGTTGGCATTAAGGCTGTATACTATAATCGGCTCTCCACGCGTTCGCATCCCTTCAAGAGAAATTTGATCCGAGACTTTTATTTGCCCGATCTCGAAACATTCGGCGGCTAAACGTGGTATAGCAGCTTGCGGCACGATCAGGTGCCATGGAGATAGTCATGACCAAATTCGCGCTCTACGTTCCGCTTGAAGCAAAACCCGGCAAGGAACAGGAGGTCGCCGATTTCCTGAGATCCGCCATACCTCTCGTCAACGCCGAGCCAGGCACGATTTCTTGGTATGCGATCCAGGAAGGTCCGAGTTCCTTTGCGATCTTCGATACGTTTGACGACGAGGATGGAAGAGATGCTCACTTAAATGGCCAAGTCGCTGCAGCCTTGATGGCCAAGGCAGAGGCAGGAGACCTGTTTGCCAAGCCGCCACAGATCCATAAGTTGGCTGTCCTCGCCGATAAGCGGCCATGAGCGCCAGAATCTCAAAGTACTGACGAAAATGAGCCGTAGCTTTCAGTCTGCCAAGTGCGCGGCTTCGATGTTGCCGACGCTCGTTTTCCGGAATGTTGCCTGTTTGCACGAGCTTGATAGTGCGACCCGAACAGCATTTGCTTGAAGCGCAACTACCTTTAAGGTGATGGTTTCGATTGAGTTTATTGTCAGTTGGGCGGGAGAACTCGCTTGAGATAAGGTGCTGTCAAACTATTTTCTGCAAGGGCAACTTGCTCCGGTGTTCCGCTTGCGACGATCCGCCCGCCTTCATCTCCGGCGCCTGGTCCGATGTCGAGAACCCAGTCGCTGGCCGCAGCTAGAGCCATGTCGTGATCGACGACAATCACCGTGTTGCCGGTGTCGACCAACGCATTGAGCTGTGCAATCAGCCGCTCGACATCCGACGGGTGCAGGCCCGTCGTCGGCTCATCCAGCACATAGAGCGCGCCGCCCTTCTGGGCGCGCTGCAATTCCGTTGCCAGCTTTATGCGCTGCGCTTCACCTCCGGAAAACTCGGTCGCAGGCTGACCGAGCCGCAGATAACTCAATCCGACTTCCCTGAGGACCTTCAGCGACCCGCGAACACTCGGGGCATCATCAAAGAAGTCAGAGGCGTCCGCGACGGTCAGCCCGAGCACCTGCGAGATGTTCTTGCCCCGGTAGCTGATCTCCAAGGTCTGCGGATTGTAGCGGGTGCCGTGGCAAGTTGGACACGGGGCATAGACGCTTGGCAGGAAGAGTAGCTCGACCATGACAAAGCCTTCTCCCTCGCATCGCGGGCAGCGGCCCTTGGCGACATTGAAGGAGAACCGACCGGCGTCGTAGCGGCGCTTCTTTGCCTCTGGAGTGGCGGCAAACAGCGAGCGAACATGATCGAAGAGGCCGGTGTAAGTCGCGAGGTTGGAGCGGGGCGTCCGGCCGATCGGCTTCTGGTCGACCTCAATGAGGCGTCGGATGCTGTCCAACCCACCTTCGATCTTGCCCTGCGTCGGCGAGCCCGGCTCTACCTCCAGGCCAGCGTCGTCCTCCGCATCGTCTTCCGCGCGAACCGGAGCGCCAAGCGCTTCACCGACAAGCTCGACGAGCGCCTGGCTGACCAGACTCGACTTGCCTGACCCGGAGATACCAGTCACCGTCGTCATGACCCCGAGCGGGAAGGCGCAATCGACGTTACGGAGATTGTTTCGGGTGATACCGGACAGACGAAGCCATCCATCTGGTTCTCTATGGGTCCCGCAGGACTTGTGAGCTTCTGCAAACAGGTGCCTGGCAGTTTCGGATTGCTCGACCTTCCGCAGGCCTTCCGGTGGGCCGCTATAAAGGATTTCGCCGCCCAGTTCGCCGGCTGCCGGGCCCACGTCGACGATCCAATCCGCGTGGCGGACGACGTCGAGCTCGTGCTCCACGACGAACAGCGAATTTCCGACCGCCTTCAGCCCGTCGAGCGCCCGCAACAGCACTTCGGTATCGGCCGGGTGCAAGCCTGCAGAGGGCTCATCCATGACATAGACGACGCCGAAGAGGTTTGAGACGACGTGTGTCGCCAAGCGAAGCCGTTGGAGCTCGCCCGGAGACAGGGTCGGCGTGCTACGCTCAAGCGTGAGGTAGCCGAGGCCGAGATCGAGAAGGACTTTCAGTCGTCGGCAGAGGTCTGCGGCGATCCGCTGGACGACCATCGCCTTTTCCGGATACTCTTTCCGCATGGTCTTGAGCTTCCTGGAATCGGTATCGGCATAGGGCGCGAAGATGTCAGAGAACCGCGCCATTGGTAGTCTGCTGATCTCGGCATAGTCGAGGCCTTCGAACGTCACCGAAAGCGACTCCTTTCGCAGACGCTTGCCCTCGCACAGCGGACAGGCACTGCTGATCATGTAGCGGGCGGCCCGCTTCTTCATCATCGCACTTTGCGTCGTCGCGAAGCTATGCGTGACATGCCGTTGGGCGCTTGAGAACGTGCCCATGTAGGAGGGCTCATCCTTGCGTGCCACGGCACGCTTCACCTGATCGTGCGTGAGGCCGGGATAGACCGGGACAACGGGCTGCTCGTCCGTGAAAAGGATCCATTGTCGGGTCTTCTCCGGAAGCTCCCTCCACGGCCTGTCGACGTCAATGCCGAGGGTGATGAGGATATCCCTGAGGTTCTGCCCGCCCCAGGCCAACGGCCATGCCGCCACCGCGCGCTCGCGAATGGTCAGCGAGGGTTCCGGCACCATGGAGGCCTCGGTCACCTCGTGGACGCGACCGAGACCGTGACATTGCGGGCAGGCACCCTCCGGCGTGTTTGGAGAAAACGATTCCGCATCGAGATGCGGTTGACCCGGCGGGTATGTGCCTGTCCGTGAATACAGCATTCGAAGAAGGTTTGAGATGGTCGTCACGCTTCCGACCGAGGAGCGTGCTGTCGGCGATCCACGTTGCTGCTGCAGAGCAACGGCGGGCGGGAGACCGTCGATATGGTCGACGTCAGGAACGCTCATCTGGGTGAAGAGACGGCGAGCATAGGGAGACACAGATTCCAAGTAGCGGCGCTGGGCCTCGGCGTAGAGCGTGCTGAATGCGAGCGACGATTTTCCGGATCCGGAGACGCCGGTGAATACGACGAGTGCGTCGCGTGGAATGTCGACGTCGACGTTTTTAAGGTTATGTTCTCGTGCACCTCGGACGCGAACGATGCCTTGAAGCTTTTTGGTCGCCTCCACTGCATCGTCGATAGGTCGTTTCGGCATTGGATTTCCCGCAGTTGCACGTCGGACGGAGATTGTTCATGACACTCTGCACTTAGCGAAGAGCGTCGCGCCGCAAGGATAGTCCCTGGACTTTGGACACAAATTGACGGTCGTCAACTACGACGACCGTCAAACACCCTATTGTTGCTCACAAATACGTACAGGAACAACTTGTTGGCATGGACCTTGAGATGACGGTCACAAAAAATGGCACCCTAGGCTGAAGGTTCAATCCGTTCCGAAGTCGGTGATGCCATCCCTCGCATCCCGAGGGATTCGTCAAACGCGGGCATCAACTTTGGGGCAGACTCTACGCGTAGACTACAGATAAGCCGCGACTGCACAGGTCCACGATGGTCCCATAGGTGGCCTGCAAAGCAATGTTTGGCACTTCCATTCCAAGCAGATGCGTAGCAACTCCATCGTCTTGGGGGACCAATTCAGCCCCGTCGTTCCCGAATTCACTCATTGGTGTCTCGTTTTTCGTTTACACACGCCGTCATCAGCCGCTGACGCTAGACAATTATCATGCCACTACAATGTCTCCAATTGGCGCTTCTTCGCCATGAATGTCGACCAAAGTCGGTCATCACGTCACCGCCGATTGCCTAAAGCAAACTCAAAATCATAAAGCCGAGCATCCAGCCGACAGAAAGTATGAAGATGGGGCGAAATATGTAAAGCCGCTGCCAATTCGTGAGATTGAGTTTTCTGACGTGTATCTTTTGATCGACCTTGAGACGATCAATCCCGCTGTCGACAGTGAAATCTCCGCCATTGTCCCTGTAGAACCTGTACTCCAGAACCTGAACCATTACCTGATTGCAAAATAGCAGAGCTATAGCTGCGAGCGTCGCGGATATAACGATGATTTCCAAAACTATCACTGCTTCATACCTTTTTTGAAAGGCCCGTAATGGCCCATAGCTGACCTTACGTTCAGGTGTTGAGTGACATTGGCTTTTCACCCCCAGGTGGCAGACCAAAGAGGTGCCGTATCCAGTTCAGGAATGCTCCGTAAGGTCGGCCGAGCACAATCATCATTACCGCTGCACCCAGCACCCCTCGTATAAGCCCATGCCCGGAGGCTCCGCTAAACGCGATGATCGCGGCGTAGATCGGCACCTGAAAGCTCATCAGCGCCAAGCTGTCCCATAGAAGCTGAGATAATCGGTTTTCCTTAGCGTGGCTTATCATCCAGTCGCGCCACATGCCGTAAGGCCGCCCTACCGGAATCATAAGAATGCCTCCGATCAGACGTGCATGAAGGACCTGCTCCCAAGTCATCCCTGCGATAAACCGCTCGTTGATGATGCCGGTTGTGGTGAAGAACAGGATCAAAGCCAGCGTATCTGCAACATATGCCCATGTGCTTCCTGATCGCGTCGTCGTCTCTGCCAAGCGATTTCTCCTATGCCTGTTCATAACCCCCAGGACATAGCGCCCAAAGGTTTGGTTTGTTCCAAGATCAGAAGATCAATTAATGACCGGTCTTGGCGCGAAGCGGCGGAGACCTCCTGGCCCTTCGCGGACATCCTTTCCTACGATGAGCCGTTGGAAATCATAGAGAGTTTGCAGCGCAAATCTGGGTAATATTGACTGTTTGGCGAGTGTTGGTGCTGAATGTAGACCTCGCCCGTTCCAAACAGGGATATAGAAATTGAATGAAGTCGTCGGTTCAATCGCAGTTTTCGTAATCCTTTCCGCTGCTGCTTTTGGCGTTATGTGGCTATGCTGATCGGATCGTCATCAAACAGGATGGAGTGACGGTCGCTGAACACCGGCGCAGTTTTGGTCGTGGCGACACTGTCTACGACCCCTGGCACTATGTTCCTGTCCTAGCTCGCAAACCCGGTGCCTTGCGCAATGGCGCTCCCTTCAGCGAATGGGTCTTGCCAACCGCGATGGAAAAGGTCCGCAAGCGATTGAAGAGCGCTGACGACGGTGATCGGCAGATGGTCACCATACTCGGATGCGTTCCTGCCGATGGTCTTACCGCCGTCGAGGCTGCCTGTCAGGAAGCGCTCGATCACGGCGTCTGCTCGGCCTCGGTGATCATTAACATTCTGGCGCGAAGCCGCGATCCGGCTCCCGCAGCTACTCTGCAAATCCCGGATGCGCTTCGGCTTGCCCATGAGCCGGTCGCCGACTGCGCCCGTTACGACATGCGAGGGGATCCTTTTGACCTGTTCGCAGACACAACGCTACGTCATCAAGTTCGATCCATTCTCGACAGCCGATTGATTAAACACCGAGTCTGTGGAGCGCGAGACAGTCGAATTCGGTCTTTTATGACGAAGCGGATTTCCCGGTGCTTTTAACAGGGATCACTTGTTTTGATCAGTCCAGTGGCACCTTCGCTAAGAACGACAAGCCGGAAGGATCATATGATACGGTCGCCACACCGCCCGCCTCACTCGCCAGGAGGCGCTCAATCAACTGCGTCCCGAAGCTTGTCCGAGCTGGTGCAACGACGGGCGGCCCATCACGTTCTCGCCAATTCAGCGTTAGCTCACTGCCTGTGGCGTTTGTGTCGATCGACCATTCAATTTCGACCACGCCACTCTCGTTCGACAGTGCACCGTACTTGGTGGCATTTGTCGCCAGTTCGTGCATGACGAGCGCATAGGCTGCCGTAAGATTGGATGGCAACTCCACCTCTGCTCCAATGATCGAAAACCGCGCCTTGTCCTCAACACCGAACGGGGCGAGCGTGCGTCTGACGAGTGTCCGGAGTGATGCTTTGCCGAAATCCTCATTGACAAGAAGATCGTTGGCAGTGGCCATCGCATGTATTCTCGCCGCCAGGGTCGCTCCGGCGGCGTCCAGGGAGGCGGCTCGCCTGATCGTCTGCGATACGATCGCCTGCAGCGACGCGAGCGTGTTCTTCAGACGGTGGCTGAGCTCCCGAGCCAGAAGGGCACGATGACCCTGCGCCTGCCGTCTCGAGGTGATATCCTGTGTGATGCCTGTGATGGATACCGGCGTGCCGTCTTGTGCGTAACTCGCTTGGCCCCTGATCTGAACCCATTTAAGCTCTCCTCCAGGCGTGACCAGTCGATACTCGGCTTCAAGGAGGGATCTGTCTTTCACAGCTTGATCGATCGCCTCAATCTGCAGGAGGCGATCTTCGGGATGGATCGTTTCCCGTAGGTCATCCAGCGTAAGGGGTTCGTCGGGTGTTCGACCACATATGGATTTGCACTCTGCCGAGGCGGTCAGTTTTCCTGTATGGAGGTCAATGGTCCAGATGCCAAGTCTTCCCGCCTCGAGGGCCAGGCTTAGACTTTGTTCGCTCGCGTCGAGTTCGGCCGTGCGCTCCGCGACTTCTCGCTCGAGGTCGGCTTTGCGTCGCTCGATCGCTGCCAATTCTTCGAGCTCGAGTGTCACATCCTGCTGAGACGCAACGAAGAAGGTAACAGCTCCGCCTTCGAATACGGGGGAGACAAGCAACCTGTTCCAGAAGCTGCTCCCGTTTTTGCGATAGTTGAGAAGATCGACCTCGATCTCTTGGTTCGCGGCTATCGCTATCCTCAGACGGTCAATCGTCGCGGGGTCTGTCGCCTTACCTTGCAGGAACCGGCAATTACGGCCAATGATCTCGTTTTCAGCGTATCCGCTCATCGCGATGAATGCGGCGTTGGCGTATACGATCGGGTTGTCAGTGAGCCTCGGATTGGTGACGACCATCGGTGTCCGCGTTGCGTTGACCATGGCGACAAACGGACCAGCAGCGGCTAGGGATCGTTTGAGTTCGTCTGCGGAAACTTGGTCTTGCTTAATATCCATACAGACGCCTTCGAGCACAGGTTTTTTCCTCTTTTAAATCGACCCCGGAAGCAAGTCCAGAAGGCAGGGCAGCCGACACCCGTCATCATTTCGTGTTGGGACTTCAAGGATTTCGGACCTGCCACTACGAGACGCGCTGTTCCTTTGCTGTTAAGTTCGGGCCTTGCGTCCCTCAACAAGCACAGGACATGGACCATGTTTACGCACGTAATGATTGGCAGCAACGATCTGGAGCGATCGAAAGCTTTCTACGACGCCACCTTCGCTGCCCTTGGTGGCGGGCCCGGTGAAATCGATGCCCGAGGGAGGCTAGTCTACATACTACATGGCGGAAGCCGCCTGATGGTAACAACGCCGATTGACGGGAAACCAGCGACGGTCGCCAACGGTGGAACGATCGGTCTTGTCGCTCCAAGCCCGGAGCATGTGAAAGCATGGCACGACGACGGGACAAGCCACGGAGGAAAGTCGATCGAGACACCGCCGTCAGAGCGTCCGAATGGCTCCTTCGTCGCCTATCTCCGCGATCCGGATGGAAACAAGCTGACCGCGCGCACGTTACCGTCGGCTTGAGTTGGCCATGCACGGTAAGGTCTCGTTATAGATGCAGACTGTCTGGAGTAACGGATGCCGAAGCGTCGTGAGAAGTCGGACCTGCCTACTAAGATCTGTCCGGTCTGTAGCAGGCCATTCTCATGGAGAAAGAAGTGGGAGAAAACCTGGGACAACGTGAAGTTCTGCTCCCAACGATGTCGAGAGACGAAAGAAAGATTGTAAGGCTATTAAGCGGTCGTTAGCTCGGGCAGACGTAACTGCTCGATATGTGAGGATTTGAGATGGCCGAAGATGCAGGCGTGATAGCTGTGGACCACACGGGATCCTCGGTCGCCTCGTTGGAGGAAGCGATCCAGTTCTGGACTGAGGCGATGGGTTTCGACCTTGCTCGCCAAGGAGAGATGGGTGGGGAGTTCCTACGGGAGGCCACGGGGGTTGACGATCCGCGCTGCCGAATGGCGCTGATGACCGCTCCAAATGGGTACCCTATCGAGCTTCTAGAATATTCGACGGGCCGTACGCTGGGGGAGACACCTCGGAGCGCTGGTGCGATCGGCGCCGCGCACATCGCCTTCACGGTTACGGATATCCGCAGGGCGATCGCGCGGGTTGAGAGGGCGGGGTGGGCCGTGAAGGGTTCCCCGCAGCCTATACCGGCCGGACCCCGACGCGGAACGATGGTCGCGTACATCTCCGGCCCGGATGGTATCACTATAGAGCTGATGCAGCCGCCTGTTCAACATTCCCGCGTTGTATAACGCCCCTTGGGTTCGGAAAACTGAACCTTGTGTAGGTCTTGGTACATGGACCAAGCGCCAAAGTCGCGATCTTCGTCCGACTTCTAGGATTTGAACTCGGGCTCCTGCCGTTCCAACGTCCGTTTGATTGACTCCAGGTGAAGTCTCGCCGATTCCGGATCGCCTTCGCGCATTTGACTGTAGGCCGCCTCGGCGATGTTTGGAGCAACGGGGAGGACCTTTCGCCCTGTGGAAAGCGCGAGTGTCTGAACCTCGCAAGCGCGCTCGAGGTAATAGAGGTCGTCCCATGCCTCGGCAATATTAGGCGCGCAGACCATCACGCCGTGGTGCTTCATGAAGACAATGTCGGCATCGCCGATGGCGGCGGCAATGCGGTCACCCTCGCGTTCGTCGAGCGCCAGCCCGTTGTAGTCCCGGTCGACCGCTGTGCGGCCGTAGAATTTCAAAGCGGTCTGACCCGCGAAGATCAGGGGGTCGCCTTCCGTCATGGAGAGCGCGGTCGCATAAGGCATGTGAGTGTGGAAGGCCGCGCGCGCACGGGGGATGTTCTTGTGAATGCGCGCATGAATGTAGAACGCTGTCGCTTCGGGTGTTCCCCGGCCAGATATGACGTTGCCGTGGAAGTCGCAGACAAGCAGCATCGATGCCGTTAGCTCCCCGAAGGCGTAGCCGTACGGATTGACGAGGAAGAGATCGTCATATCCCGGCACGACCGCGGAGAAGTGATTGCATATGCCTTCTTCCATTCCGTATCGGGCTGCCATTCGGAAGCACGCAGCCAGGTCGACACGCGCCTGCCAGATTTCGCCGGTTTCCAAGTCAGGTTGGTTGGGGCCGCTCCGGTTGGGTGGTGCCGCCTTGTCGAGCGAGTGAGCCATGTTGATCTCCGTCTTTCTTTTCCTAGCTTTGAGTCGCCGCCCGTCATCGACTGATTGGAAGGCGTCGCCGTGCGATTTCGGCGTGGAACCGCATCCCGTGGACAAGGCCCTCGTCGTTGAAGTCATAGTTCGGGTTGTGGAGAGGTGCCGATTCCTTCCCATTTCCGAGAAATACGAAGCAGCCGGGGACATGGCTAAGGAACTGGGCGAAGTCTTCCGATCCGGTCATAGGTTTCGTAGCAGTTTGGACATTGGACGATCCTAAAAGGTTCGTCGCTACGGCCATAGCCTCTTCCGCCAAAGTTACGTCGTTCATAAGCGGAATAAACTCCCGCGTGTATGCGTGGTCATGGCCCGGCGCGCGCCAGCTCCCGCCCTCATTTCAGGGAGAGCCCCTGGCTCTTGGTTTGCCGCAGGGTCTCGGCCAGCTTGAGCGCCTCGGCCGTTCGTTCATGCGCGCCAAGCTGCTGCACTGTCCGCATGGAGTTCCACGCAGACTGGACCTCTGCCTTCTGGCCAGCTGTCATGCCTGATGTGACGGTCTCGAACGTCTTGCCGCCGGTGTCTTTCGCGGCCAAAGGCAGGAAGGTCCGCTCCCCGAAACGCTCGGACACAGCCCTGGCGAACCCTTCGAGTTCTGCTTTCACCATTTTGTCGGCGAGCGCGTACTCGAGACCTGCGGACAA
>UCLB01000016.1 GCA_900473205.1 Hyphomicrobiales bacterium | reverse complement strand
CCTCCCAAACAAGTCAACAGGGCACTTTGAAGAAATTACAGAAAATCGTTAAGTCATTGATAAGTATTTATTATTTTGTGTTTTGGGGAAATCGCCCATCAAATCCCGCCGAAATTGGATGCCGGACCTCCCGGCAATGGGCTCCCAATAATAGAGTTCAGCAAGTCAGCCTCCTCGACGGAACGTCTATAACTAACGTTCATATCCTTGCATGGACGACTGGCCCCTCGTAGCAGGTTCGCTCTTTATCTTTAGCCAATCAAGCAGACCGAAAAGCCTTTCCAAAACGGCTCTGGATTTGAGCACCACCACTTCCTTATCGACAACTGAACTCTCCTGATATATCAGATATCAATGTCGTTTCTGATATGAGGAATTGTTGCATTGACCCCAATTCAGCCATCGGGCTTGGATGATCGTATTGCACGGCTCGATCCGCAGCTTCTGACTACACTTCGTGACCATGTGCACCGAACGCTTAGAACAGCTATCCTCTCAGGACGTTTTTCGCCTGATGAACGCGTGAACGAACGCCAACTCGCAGAGCAACTTGGTGTCAGCACCACGCCAATCAAGGAAGCCCTCCGGCAGTTGGAGACAGAAGGTTTGGTAGAGACGCTTGCCCGACGCGGTGTCGTCATTCGGTTCAATGAGAGCTGGGCCGAGGAAACTATCCTCGCACGAGCAGCCTTGGAATCCATGATCGCCCGCCTCGCTGCGAAACGGTTACAGCCAAATGCAGTTGAGGCACTGCAGCACACTATCGAGCAAATGCGGATTGCGACCACCGACGCGGCAGCGGATGAACTCATCGCGCTCAACGAGACTTTTCACGATCAAATCCACATTGCTTCCAAATGTCGGTACCTCTCGCGAATGATCGAACGCCAGCGCTTTTATGATGCAGGCATTCGTCGCGTCATTCACTCAGACCCTTCAGAACGGGCAAAAGCACTCGCCGAACACACAGACATCGCCACCGCAATCATCGCAGGCCGAAGCGATGAGGCCGAAAGAGCCATGCGTGATCACGTCGTGAGATCAGGCGACACGTATCTAAGCATTATTTTCAAAAAACTGGGAGGAGAACCAGAGTGAACACATCTATGGAAAAGGTGCGCAAGGCACTGACGGGTATTTCAGGCGTGCCAGTAACGCCGTATGCCGCGGATGGGAGTGTCAATACATCGATCTTATCCACCTTGATCAAGGGTCTCGCAGACGCTGGCGTTCACAATCTTATGGCTGCAGGCAATACGGGTGAGTTCTTTACCCTGACGATGGACGAGGTGCGTCTGGTTCATCGCACCACCATAAAGGCCGCTGCTGGCGCCTCGCTGGTCAGCGCGGCCGTCGGCCGTTCGCTGACGGAAGCCAAAGCCTTGGCGCGTGACGCGATTGCCGAAGGGGCCGACGCCATCATGGGACATCATCCCATGGACCCGTTTGCGGGGCCGAGTTACCAAGCAAAATATTTCCTGGAATTGGCGGAGTCTTCCACTGTCCCCGTCATAGCCTATGTGCGTAGCGACAGCTTTTCTGTTGCAGATTTTCGCAAGCTGGCACTTCATGAGAATATTGCAGGCATCAAATTCGCCTCCAGCAACCTCATGCTACTGGCAGAAGTCATCCGAACCACGAAAGACGCCCCCGCAATTTGGGTCTGCGGTTTGGCAGAGGGTTGGGCTCCGGCATTCTATGCGATGGGCGCACGCGGGTTCACATCCGGATTGGTCAATGTCTTTCCAGAGCGTTCGCACGCCATCCACCGCGCGCTGGAAGCAGGCGACTATAAGGCAGCTCGCCAACTTATAGATGGCATCTCCGGCTTCGAAGCCATGCGCACGAAATATCTCAACGGTGCCAACGTAACCGTGGTCAAGGAAGCCATTGGCATGCTCGGCACGAATGTCGGCCCGGTTCGCGTTCCAGGGGTCGAGAAACTGAACGATGCAGAACGGGCTGAACTAAAAGAGATTGTCGAACGGGTAAAAAGAGAGCCACCTGCTTCCGCTTGAGCGGCAGGACGCTTCCCCTCACCGCATCAAGCAATAAGCGTCAAGCAATAATATCGTCTCGCAACCGCATTTTTCGACTTGCATAACGAGACAAATCATTTATATGACGCGCTAACGAAGCGGCACAGACCACTTCGGTTGCGTTGGGGAATAGTTCAACGGTAGAACGACGGACTCTGACTCCGTTAATCTTGGTTCGAATCCAGGTTCCCCAGCCAGTTTCCTTTTGCCTTGCGAAATCAACGCCTTAGCAGGCAGCGTGTACCTCAGAGTATACCGGATTATGTACCTCTAGGCAGCGCTGGAACCAGCAACTGGAAATGTGAACGATTCACCGCTTGTTGCCGATCAATGATTCGCCCTTGCGGCATTCGACAGTCCTCACTTGACGATAAGGGCGAAACAAGTCTCCACCTTGGCAAGCATTGCTTCGAACTCATGGTTTGCTGATGGATAGTAGTTCGCTTGATGCATGATTTTGTTCCTGTAGACCCATCTTGCAGCCGAAGACGAAATGCGGGCTGCAGCCGAGAAGGGTTAGTTGCCGGGAGGTTTCCAAGCTGTTTCATAAGATCACCCATTGAGTGATCAGGTTTAATATTATTTCCACGAAGAACGGCTTTCATTGCGGACTCTAACGCTCGGAGTGAATGTATGCTTTGAAGCAGTCGCCGCCTTCTAAGAGGCATAACTCGGGCAGTTCGTCCTAATTCATCAAGTTCATCAACTACATGATCGTAAGCGTCAGGAGATGAGATCACCTTGGCACCTTTCGCTAGGGCCTTCATTGTCTCATGGCGTTGGCGTTTACTCTAGCTCTCTTACGCTTGCGGAGGTGAGACGCTGCGGCACCGACGCGCTCGCGGGGAAGGTTTTCCAACAATGCTCAACCCGCAAAGGCGGCAGCGCGAAGCGTTTTTTCAGGATCGCCCCGAAAGGCAGCAACATCGTCGACTGCCGCCACATCACATCGCCAGTGCTCCTCACTTTGAAGTGGCACAGTGTCCTCAAGTTTGAAACTTTCGTTGGTTGTCTTGGCTATGAGTGATTTCACAGATTGTAGGAGCAGGGTCTCACTTTTAAAATAGTTCTCACGCACGCCCTCAATGGTTGGTCCGTGATCAACCAAACGTGCATGCTCTACTGGCTCAAAATCTTCTCTAGAAAAGGGCCCGCCTATTCTTGCAGTCAGCCATTGATTAGATCGGACTGCCAAATACGTCTCCGCAAAACGCTCACGCGTCTGGTCGTTCTGATGAGGAGTATGAAAAAAGCATTCAATATTCAGGACTGAGTAAAACGCTGCTGAAACTTGCAATCTTCGGCTTGAGATCGCGTTCGAATTCTTTTCGCCATGAGTTCGGTAGAAGCTCGATATATTGCTGTGTCGTCATATCTGGGTTGCGGAGAAAGTTATCCGCCACGTCTCGAAGCTTCTGGACATCGATTTGGTCGATGACACGGATCGCTACTCCACGCTTGCAGGTTTGATCCTCTGGCGGCTTGGACACATGCCTGCTGTCCGTGAAAAGGTGGCCTTCGGAGGCCTCGTCTATGAAGTGATGGCGCTTGACGGACACATCATCGACAAGGTCAGGATTAGCAAACTCGACGAGACCAACAAAATTTTCCAGGAACCATAACGCGCCTTAACCCGTTGTTTTATCAATCAAGCAATGCAGCTCATATAAGGAGAACGACATGGGTAGCACCATGGACAAGGTTAAGGGCAAGGCCAACGAAGTTGCTGGCGAAGCTCGTCAGGCCGTAGGCGACGCAACCGATAACCACGAGATGGAAGCCAAGGGCAAAGCCCAGGAAGCGATGGGCCACGCACAGCAGGCCAAGGGCGAGGCAAAAGAAAAAGTGAAAGACGTCGTTGACCGCGCATAACGGTCACGTCTAATTCTCAAAAAGGCTCCGGATTTGTTCGGAGCCTTTTTTTATTTCCGCGTCCTTGGCTTTACCGGATCATCCACGACGTGCTCGAGGGCGACCACCATCAGGATGACTCCAACGATAACTTCTCGCCCTCGGGAGATTTTTTCAGCAGTCCCGGTCACCAACTCTTTTGCACAAGTTCTCCTGATGGAGCGCAAGCGTAGAACCCTGCTGTCGGTCCATATGCGTGCGTCGTTGCTAGAGCGAATGCGGGGCGTGCGCCATCTTCAGGTGAGTGCCCCGGTCCGTTGCCTGTCATATCGGTCGATGTCAGGCCGGGGTCTACCGCATTCACCTTGATCCCTTCCCGATCAAGCTCCTTCGCAAGCTTGACGGTCAACATGTTCAGTGCAGCCTTTGAGGCGCAGTATCCGCCGAAACCGACCGTCCATGTTTCGCTCCGCATGTCCAAGGCATCCGTCAACGAACTTAGGCCGCTGCTCATCATGACGATCCGGGCCGCCTTCGATTTGCGCAACAACGGCAAGAAGGCTTGAGTGACGCGCATCACCCCGAAAACGTTGGTGTTGAACATTTGCTGAATCTCGTCAATTGACTCCTCGGCAAGAGAGGGAGGTGGACCAAACATGAGCCCGGCGTTGTTGACCAAAACGTCGAGATGCCCCACTTCAGTCTCGATAGTTTTGGCGGCACTGGACACGCTCGCATCGTCCGTGACATCGAGTTGCACTGCACGGGCGTAAACCCCGTTTCCTCGCAGTTCGCAAGCTGCCATCTCACCCCGTGAGATATCTCGGCACCCCAGCCAGACCGTGTGTCCGGCTGCGCCAAGCTGCCGTGCGATGGCGAGGCCAATACCCTTGTTTGCTCCTGTGACGAGTGCAGTGGGCGATGTGTGAGTCATGATAAAGTCCCTGAGCATTTCGATGTCAGAGACATACTACGAAATTCGTAATATTCAACCTTCGTATTTTGAGATTTGTTGGGTAATCCTCAGAAATTCGGTTTGGTCAACGGGATCAAGCGCCCGCAGCATCGCTTTGCAAGAGGCTCGATATCCATCGATATAGCCTGCGACCACTTGCTGCCCCTTGTCCGTGATCGTCAGAGCCACCGACCTGCGGTTTGCCTCTGGCCGCTGCCGTTCAATCATCTCCCGACGAACCAGCCGGTCGGCCGAAGACGACATGGTAGTCAGCGCGACCTGAAGATGCCGGGCTACATCCCCCAGGTTACACTCGGGATGCTCATCAATGAAAAGAAGCGCCTGAATGTCGAGGGGATTGAGCGAGTTTTGCAATACTGCCGCTGCCTCCGCGACTTTAAAGCGACGGGTAAAGCGCTCAAAGGCGGTAGCGAGTTTTTCAATTTGTTCGGGCGTAGGTTCTGTCATTCCTGGTATTAAGCATTTCTGCTCGGAGGACGTAAGCCACATACCTTAGAACAGGCATTCCTTGAATTTATGCGATGACTGCTTTTGGCGCATTGCTGCCATCCCCGGCAATATAACCTTCTTCGGGAAAGCGGAAATTATTTCCGATAACTCGCTGGTTGAATGCTTCAAACAGTCTGTGATGAATGACGGTTTGGGGCCGCAAGGAGCACGTCTACTTCTTCTTGCAAGAGTCATGGAAGCGGACATACCGCTTTGAAAAAGCGAGCTTTATGCAGGTGAAACCGTCACTGCGAAACGGCAACGACAACCTTCCCCTTGGCGCGCCCGGTTTCGACATAGGCCAAGGCGTCCACCGTCTGCGCGAAGTCAAACACCTTGTCGACAACAGGACGGATCGCGCCGGCGTCGATCAGCTTGGCGATTTCCTGCAGTTGCTGGCCGTCCGCCCGCATGAAGAGGAAGGAGTAGTCGACGCCCCGGCTCTTTGCCTTTTTCAGAATTCCTCTGCTCAGCATCCGCATGACAAGGCGCAGGATGAGGTTCAACCGCAGGGATTTGGCGAAGGGGACATCTGGCGGCCCGGAGATCGAGATCAGTTTACCGCCGGGCCTCAGTACATTCAGCGACTTTGCTAACGCCTTGGCATCCTGGCTGTTTAGCACGAGATCGTATCCCGAGAGCACCTGTTCGAAATCCTGGGTCTTGTAGTCGATGACCACATCCGCGCCGAGGCTTTTGACAAGCTCGATATTCGCCGCACTGGTGGTGGTCGCCACGCTGGCACCGAGATGTTTGGCGAGTTGGATGGCGAATGTGCCGACACCGCCGGACCCTGCCTGGATGAACACCTTTTGACCCGGCTTGACCTTGCCTACCTCGACAAGCGCCTGCCACGCGGTCAGTCCGACCAGCGGGATCGACGCAGCCTGCACCATGGAGAGGCTTTTCGGCTTCAGCGCCAGGTCTGCGGCATGAACCGCTATCATTTCTGCGAAGGTGCCAGCCCTGTGATCCCGCGGACGGCCATAGATTTCGTCGCCCACCTTGAAATGTCGGACATCGGCGCCGACGCGGAGGACCGTTCCGGCCAGGTCGTGACCGAGGATGAAGGGCGGGCGATAGGGCAGAAACAGCTTGAATTCGCCGTCACGGACCTTGGAATCGAGAAGGTTGATGGCTGTGGCCTCGATGCGAACCAGCACGTCATTGGCACCGATCTCAGGATCTGGCATGTCCGCGAGATGCAGGGGGTAGTTCTTCTTGTATTTGTCGACAACGAAGGCTTTCACGGGTTTTCTCCGGTGTGAGACGATTATCGGGTCAGGTCGCAGGGAAAGCCAGAGCTTTCAGCACGAACTCGGCATGGTAATGCAAGATCGCACCTTGGCGGGCGTCGTCAAAGATCATCAAATCTCAGGCTATGTTGAATTGCTTGCGCAGGATACGATCAAACAGCGCACGCGGGAGGAAACGGCGGGCAAACGCAGTCTGTCGGGCAGCCTTGCCAGAGGGGTAGCGCAAGCGCGGCGTCCTTGCCTGCGCTGCGGTAAGAATGGTCGCGGCGACATCGTCTGCCGTGTCGCCGGCTGCCATGGCGGCATTGAACGCCGCTTGGTATCGGGCAAATGTCTGACCATAGGCCGCAACAGGACGGTCGCCACGCGGCGAGTTGGCTTCGATGGACGTCTTCGTCGCCCATGGCTCAATGACGGCGACCCGGATGCCGAACGGCCGCACCTCGTGATCGAGGGATTCGGAATAGCCCTCGATCGCATGCTTGCTCGCCGTATAATAGGCGCCGAAGGGACCAGGAATGAGCCCCACGACCGAGCCAATATTCAGGATGCGCCCAAAACCCTGTTGACGCATGATCGGAAGAACTGCATTCGTCACCCGCACTACGCCCAGAAAATTTGTATCGAACAGCGCATGGACCTGCTCGATCGAGCTTTCTTCCGCAGCGCCTGATATGGCGTATCCGGCATTGTTGACCAGAAGGTCGATTTGGCCGAGTTCTGCAAGTGCCAGCGACGCCGCGGCGGCAACGGAAGCATCTGAGGTCACATCGCACGCGATCATGCGTATGCCGTCGCGGACCTCGTCGGGTGACGCCTTGCGGCTGGTGCCAATCACCCGGTAACCCGCCCGGCTGAGCGCCGATGCCGCCGCTTTGCCAATGCCGCTAGAGGCACCGGTCACAAATGCAGTCTTCTGTCTTTTAGATGCAGAGGTCGCCATTGGCTTTCTTCTCGATCTGGTGCGCGACATCTGTCCGCGCAGCCTTGGGAGTTGTCAGGGATTGATGGTGATCGACATGAGAGGGGCCGCGCCGAGGCACGGCCCCTGATGGCTCAACGACCGGAGGTCTCGGTAAAGCGCGGATAGTCGGTGTAACCCGCAGCTCCACCGCCATAGAGCGTGGCCGGATTGATCTCGGCCAGCGGTGCACCACTTTGCAATCGTTCCACGAGATCCGGATTGGCGATGAACGGCCGTCCGAAGGCAATGAGATCCGCCCTGCCATCGGCCAGATGCGACGTCGCAAGGTCGAGATCAAAGCCATTGTTGGCGATGTAGGTTTTGCTGAAGCGGCTACGGAGCGAGCTGTAATCGAAGGGTGCGACGTCGCGCGGGCCGCCGGTCGCACCTTCGACGACGTGAATGTAGGCGATGCCGAGAGCATCGAGTTTATCGACAATATAATCGTACTGCGTTTGGGGATCGCTGCAGGAAATCCCGTTGGCGGGCGAAACCGGCGAAATTCGAATGCCTACGCGCTCGGCGCCGATCTCCTTCGCCACCGCAGCGGTGACTTCGAGCATGAGACGCGCGCGGTTTTCCACGGAGCCGCCATAGGCGTCCGTTCGAACATTGGCGCCGTCTTTAGCGAACTGCTCGAGCAGATAGCCGTTGGCCCCGTGAACCTCGACCCCATCGAAACCCGCTTGGATGGCATTGGCTGCGGCCTTGCGGAAGTCGTCTACGATACCGGCGAGCTTATCAATCTCCAGTGCGCGGGGCTCGGACACATCGACAAAGCCATTGTTGACAAAGGTCTTGGTCGCCGCACGAATGGCCGATGGTGCCACTGGCAGGCCGCCATTAGGCTGCAGGTCGACATGGCTGATGCGACCAACATGCCAGAGCTGCAGCACGATGCGTCCACCCTTTGCCTGTACAGCAGCCGTGACCTTGCGCCAACCGTCGATCTGGTCCTTTGTGTAGATGCCTGGCGTGTCCTGATAGCCCTGGCCCTGCTGAGAAATCTGGGTGGCCTCGGAAATGATCAACCCTGCAGACGCGCGCTGGGCGTAATATTCGGCGGTGAGGTCGCCGGGCACGAAGCCAGCACCAGCGCGATTGCGGGTGAGCGGCGCCATGACGATGCGGTTTGCAAGCGTGATTGCGCCTAGACTGGTGGGTTCGAAGAGCGTGGGTTTTGTCATGATATCACTTTGATATTTCTTCTGGATTGGCGTGGGTTCATCGAGTTCTGAAAGCTCACACCGGCGTGCGATAGCGTTCGGCAGGAAGCGCATTGGCGAGATTGCCGACCATGGCTTTGCGCGCGCCATCGAAGGCGTCCCACTGGCCGATCTCGTGCAGCGGCGGGATGGTCACCAGTTCGCGGCGGTCGAAACCCGCAAGGGCTGCATCGACCAGATCACCCACTTCCATGACATTGTTCATGGCATTGACATCGGCGCCGACGTGATCCCAGATTTCGGTCCGGGTCGTGGCGGGAAGAACAGCCTGAATGTAAACACCCTTCGGGCCGAGCTCTTGCGCAAGTCCCTGTGACAAAAACAGGACGAAAGCCTTTGTCGCACCGTAGACGGTCATGCCGAACTCCGGGGCGAGGCCGACGACCGAACCGATATTGACGATTGCGCCTTCCCCTGCCTTGGCAAGACGGGGAGCAATAGCGCTGGAAAGCCTGACGAGTGCGGTCGCGTTGAGCGCAACGAGCTTGGTCATGTCATCGACGCTCTGGTCGACGAAGCTCCCACCGATCGCCGTTCCGGCATTGTTGACGAGAATACCGATGCGCGCATCGTCACGCAGCCGGGTCTCAACCTTTGCAAGATCCGCCGTCTGGGTGAGATCGGCCTGGAGGATGTCAACTGTCACGCCGGTTTCCTGGCGCAGGCGGCTTGCAAGCGTTTCCATGCGCACCGCGTCTCGGGCGACCAGCACGAGATCATGGCCGCGGCGTGCGAACCGTTCGGCATAGGTGGCGCCGATGCCAGTGGATGCACCGGTAATCAGGACTGCGGATATTTGGCTCATTGGATTGCTCTTTTCTATGATTGAACCTATATTCATGATAATCATCATGATTGGATTTAAATATGATCGCCATCATGTAAATGTCAACGGGTGTTGCGGAGAATTTTGAAAATGAAGGTCAGCCGAGAACAGATGGCAGAAAACCGTCGCCGGATTCTGGATGTCGCGAGCCGGTTGTTTAAGGACAAGGGGTTCGATGCGGTCAGTGTGGCCGAAGTCATGAAGGCAGCCGGACTGACCCATGGCGGCTTTTACGGACACTTCACATCAAAGGACGATCTTGTGGCGCAGACGCTTGCACAGGCGTTGGTATCTGACAGTGTCGGAGACGGCGACTTCAACAGTTTCGTCCGCTCTTACCTCGCACCTCGTCATCGGGATAATCCCGGCAACGGATGCCCGACGGCAGGCCTCGCCGCCGCTATTCGTCATCAGACGCCCGCCGCGAAAGCCGTCATGACAGAAGGGCTGCGCACCCAGATCGCGCGCATTGAGCAGGCGCTGCCGGAGCAAGGTGCAGCGGAAAAGCGCCGTGCAGCAATAGGAAGCTGGGCGGCAATGGTGGGAGCCGTCATCCTCGCCCGTGCGGTCGATGATCCTGAATTGTCTGACGAGGTTCTTGAGCAGACGCGCGCTTGGATCGACACCCGTGTCGGCTAGGGCATCCGAAAGCGCACAGTCTGAGCAGTCGATTCGGTAGAGTCAATGCTCACCACCACGAGGAGCGATCTCTCCGGAAACATCTGATGTGCCGCGGCCCAATGTTACCATTCGATCGCGACACCCAGACACGGAAAATACTGGATTAGAAAGACTTAGTTGCAGCGCGCGTCGTTTCTCGGTTTGATGGTTACCACACCACGAGCCTCTGACCATGATCGAGCGACTGCCGCTTCCGGATGCTGCAAACTTCTGGCAGCATCCATTCCGATGGCGGATTACTTTAGCTGGATCGGTTGGCCTACTCCGCCGCCATAGCATGTCCATGGCCCGGCTCCCGCTGAATATCAGTCTGCTGAGAAGCTTCAGCTTTCGGGGGCTTAATGCGGAACCAAACGGCGTAGAGCGCTGGCAGGAAAAGCAGGATCATCGCTGTCCCGGCCGCCGTTCCACCGATCAGCGTATAAGCCATAGATCCCCAGAACACCGAATGGGTCAAAGGAATGAACGCCAGGATCGCCGCAAGCGCCGTCAGGATCACAGGTCGTGTTCGCTGAACTGTCGCCTCGATGACGGCATGATAGTCATCGAGCCCCGCCGCCTGGTTTTCCTTGATTTGCTCCGTCAGGATCAACGTGTTGCGCATGAGGATACCCGCCAGTCCAATCAGTCCGAGAATGGCGTTGAAACCGAACGGCTGATTGAACAGAAGCAAGGTTGGGACCACTCCTGCGAGACCGAGAGGTGCCGTCAGCATTACCATCGTCATCGTCGACAAGCTGCGAACCTGCAAGATGATGACAATCAATGTGGCTGCGATCATGAGCGGGAAGACCTGAACCAGCGCCGCGTTGGCCTTGAGCGACTCCTCGATGTTGCCGCCCATCTCGATGCGGTATCCGACCGGAAGCGAAGCAATCAGCGGCTGTAGCGCCTTCATCACCTGTTGAGACACTTCCGGCGGCTGGGTCGCCTCGTTGATATCGGACCTGATCGTGATGACCGGTGTCCGGTCGCGACGCTTCAGGATCGGCTCCTCGAACCGGATCTCGGAGTGCCCGAGCTGATCCAATGGAACCTGACGTCCATCCCTGCTCATCAGTGAGAAGTCCGCCAAGCGTGATGGGTCGAGGCGATTTTCGCCTGCGCTGCGCGCTACGACAGGTACGTTGCGGATGTTGTCACGCACCTGCGTGACCGGAATACCGCTCAGAAGCATCTGCATCTGCTGTGCTGCCTCCGCTGGAGAAAGACCAATCAGATTGAGTCTTTCCTGATCGGGCACGAACCTCAGGACAGGGGTGCGGTTGCCCCAGTCACGGTTTGCCTGACGGACATCCGGAACGGTTTTCATGATGGCCAGAGCCTGTTCGGAGATTTTGTAAAGCTCACCCTGATCAGGCCCCATAATGCGAAACTCGACCGGGAACGGTGTGTAAGGACCAAAGACAAGCTGGGTCACGCGCACGGACGCCTCGGGTACAAGACCTTCCGATATGGCGGCACGAAGACGGTGCTTCAATTCCTCTCGTGTATGCGCATCAGGCGTAAGCACGACGACCTTCGCGAAAGCCGGATCCGGCAATTCCGGTGCCATTGCAAAGAAGAACCGAGGTGCACCCTGACCGACGTAACTTGTAACGATACTGGTCTCGGGCTGCGTTTGCAGCCAGTCCTCTACTTTCTTCACCGCAGATGTCGTGGCCTCAATGCTCGTGCCTTCAGGCATGCGCACTTCGACCAAGACCTCAGGCCGATCCGATGTCGGGAAGAACTGTTGCTTCATGCCACCCATTCCCACAACGGATACCGCCATCGTGATGCCGACCACAGCGCAGACCATGAATTTGTGGCGTACGGCAAATTCGATGACAGAACGCAAGCGGCGGTAATTCGGGGTGTCGTAGATGGCTTCGTGGCCCCCTTCGACGGGTTTGATGTCCGGCAGCATCTTCACGCCCATATATGGCGTGAAGATCACTGCAACGAACCACGAGACGATCAAGGCGAAACCCACGACCCAGAAGATGTTACCGGCATATTCTCCGGCAGTGGACTTCGCGAAGCCGACGGGCATCAGGCCGATAATTGTGACGAGCGTACCGGACAACATCGGCGCTGCCGTATGGCTCCAGGCATAAGCGGCCGCCTTGATGCGGTCCATGCCTTCTTCCATTTTCACGACCATCACTTCAATGGCGATAATGGCATCGTCGACGAGGAGACCGAGGGCGAGGATCAGAGCGCCGAGCGTGATGCGGTCGAAGAACCGCCCGGTTTCGAGCATGATCAGGAAGACAACTGCAAGCGTCAGTGGCACAGCAAGCGCTACGACGATGCCGACCCGCCAGCCCCGGGCGACCAAGCTTACGAAGAGCACGACGCCGAGCGCCATCGCAAACTTTAGCATGAATTCGCCGACGGCTTCATCGATGTTGACCGCCTGATCGCTGACTTTGGTCAGCGTCATTCCCAAGGGCAGTGTCTGCGCGATGGCAGCAGACCGGGCCTCAAGCGCCTTGCCGAGATCAAGACCGTTCCAGCCCGCTTGCATGACGGCACCCAGCATAATCGTCGGCTCGCCCTCGTGGCGGATGACGTAAGTCGCCGGATCCTGATAGCCGCGTCGTACATCGGCAATATCGGACAGCTTGAGCGTCCTCCCACCCACAGCAATCGGCGTGTCAGCGATTGCCTGCTCACTGTTATAAGCACCGTCAAACCGGATGAAGACTTGCGGTCCTTTCGTGTCGATCGATCCCGCCGGCGTGACGGTGTTCTGTCTCTGCAAAGCTGCGGCGATATCCTGCGCTGAGATGCCGAGCGTAGCCAGCTTCGCGAAGGAGAACTCTACGAATATCTGTTCGGGGCGTTCACCGACGATGTTGATTTTCTTGATGCCGGGAACGTGAAGCAGATCCTGACGGATGACCTCCGCCTGCCGCACCAGATCTCGCATCGGCATGCCCTTGGCTTTCAGGACATAGAGACCAAAGCTGACGTCGGAATACTCATCATTCACAAACGGGCCCATCACGCCCGGAGGCAGGTTTCTGGCTTCATCGCCAAGCTTCTTGCGCGCCTGGTAGAACTCCTCTCCAACAGCAGACGCTGGCGTATTGTCTTTTAGCGTCACCGTGAGGAATGCATAACCCGGTCGAGTTGTCGTCTCGACGCGGTCGTACCATGTCAGTTCCTGAAGACGCTTTTCGAGAGGTTCGGCGACAAGATCCTGCATTTCCCGCGCTGTCGCGCCGGGCCAAACGGATGTCACGGTTAGCGTCTTGATGGTGAAAGACGGATCTTCGGCGCGCCCCAGCTTGACGAAGGCATAGACACCCGCTGCGGCCAGCAACACGATGAAGAAAAGGGTGACAGCGCGTTCGCGAACGGCGATAGCGGAAAGGTTGAAGCTCATTATTCAGTCCCTTCCTGCTGCGCAGCGACCCTTACGACCGCGCCATTCTCAAGAAGGTGAGCGCCGAGTGCGACGACCTGCTGGCCAACCTCTATTCCGGTGACAAAGGCGTTCTCGTCGCCAATTCTCTTTACGGTAATCGGCGCGAATTTCACGGACGACGACGTCCCATCGATAATCCATACACCTGTGCGGCTGCCGTCATCGAGAATAGCGCCGACCGGGACAGAGACTTCCGACTGCCGGTCGACGTCTTGAATTCTGATCGTGACAGTCGAACCTAGAGGCGCAGAGCCTGCATTACCATCAAGGACATAGCGTGCCTCGTAGGTTCTGGTTTGCGGGTCTGCGGAATCAGAGATCTGTCTCAGTCGCGCGTTTCCACTGAGCCCGTTGCCGCCATAAATACTGGCCTGCGCTTCTGATCCCACCTCGGGGCGTAGTGTCTCAGGCAACCAAACCACCGCCTCACGAGGACCTGCCTTTGCCAATCGCACCACCGTCTGGGCCGCCGCCACCACCTGTCCCGGATCACCAAGGGTTTCGACGACCGTTCCGTCCGAGTCAGCCAGAAGAGTGGTGTAGCGTGTTGCGTTTTCAGCAACCTCCGCCTCCGCTTGCACGGCGGCGAGCTGTGCTGTGGCTGTATCAAGCGCCGCCTTGGCCTGCTCGTATCGCTGGGGCGTGGCGGCAAGTCCGTTCTTCACCAGCGCCGCATAGCGTTTTTCGTCCGCCTGCGTCTGGATCAGGACAGCACGTGCTGCGGTGACCGCATTTAGTCTGGCTGTGAGCGCCAGTTGCAGGTCAGCTTCGTCAACCCTCATCAACGGCTGTCCAATATTTACCCGCTCGCCAACATCAACCATGCGCTCGACTATCTTGCCTGGAACTCGAAAGCCGAGGTTGCTTTGCACCCTTGAAGCGACTGTTCCAGTAAATGAACGCTCGACCGCATGCGTTTTCGTTGCCTGCGCGGCGCGTACAAGTGGTGACGCGGTTCTTGGATCTGCGGCTACCGCCGTCTGCGCAGACGTTTGCGACATCACTACAAAGGCACCACCACCTGCTGCAACTGCGAAGCCCAATAGGATCAGGACATGTTTGCGTTTCATTTTCAGTTCTCTTCTTGACGAGCGATCCAAACGAATTAGATTGCGACCTAACTCTATTCACATTATAGATGTCAATCGAAATCTAATTGGAGGTCATCATGAGAGTGAGCCGAGCGCAGGCAGAGGAGAACCGGGACAGGGTAATTGATGTCGCAAGCCGTCTATTTCGAGAGCATGGCTTCGATGGCATAGGACTGAAGGACCTGATGAAAGGTGCTGGTCTCACCCAGGGTGCTTTCTACAAACAGTTCACGTCCAAGGACGACCTCGCGGCACTCGCATCGGCGAGAGCTATGGAGAGCGCCACAATGAGATGGTCCGACGCTGCGGCAACCAGTTCCGATCCCCTTGAAGCGGTCATGGACTACTACCTCTCCACGGACCACCGGGGAGAAAAGGCAGAAGGTTGCCCTCTGGTGGCTCTAGGATCGGACGCTGCTCGCCAGAACGCAGAGGTCAAGCAACCATTCGAGGACGGAATTCGCGCCCATTTCGATGTGCTGCAAAATCTTGTGGGAGGAGCCGGTGACCCGGAAGCCAGCGATAAGGCTATGGCGATCCTTTCCCTCATGGTGGGTGCGGTCACGCTGTCACGTCTTACGCAAGATGAGTTCCTGTCTCAGGGCATCTTGAAGTCAGCGGCTGGCGAAGTCCGTAGTATCGCAGGTCGGGCTATTACGCCCTGAAAAGCGACCTCAACCTGAAATCTGAAATCTGAAATCTGAAATCTGAAATCTGAAATCTGAAATCTGAAATCTGAAATCTGAAATCTGAAATTATTTCCGATCGACCGTCAAGTTGACTGATGCCCAAAGCCAGGCACAAAGGTGGCATCCGCGGTCGCTCGCTATCGGAAAACAGAGGGAATTTCAAAGCGGTTCCGATAACACATTGAAATCATAAGATAATAAAGACTTCCCAGCCAATCTCTTTTCAGATTAAACTAATCCATATGAAACAACAGATTGCTCCGTATAACGCGGCACGGTTGGTTTTAGGGCCGTGCCTGGCAGACCAGAGCATCTCTTTTGCTCCCTAAACCTGCGCTCATATAACATACGCAGGGAAACCAGACGGCGAGCCTTTGCTCCGCCATCGGGCTCACCAACACCTCAACCTCCCCGATTGCTGACCAATAAACTCCCCATCACCAGATCAAGATGCGCTTCCATGAAGCTGGGGATGTCCAGTTCGCGGCGGTCGCCGTGGATGAGGGTTTCTACGGCCATGGCCACGACAGGGGCGAAGATGATGCGGGCGGTTGCTCGGGGGCCGGTTATGAATTCGCCTGCTTCTATTCCCTCATCGAGAATGGTTTGAATGCGCACGAGCAGTGGCTCAATCAGCTCGTCGCGGTGCGTGTCGATGACCTGCGGGAAGCGTGTGCCCTCGGATATGACGAATCTCAATATCTGGCGCAGGCGCCGGTCTTTCAGCAGGCCTTCGTAGAGCAAAAGCAGCAGTTCCTTCAGCCGCTCGGCACTGTTGCCCTGCAGGTGCTGGCTTTCTTTCGCCAGATCATCGATCGGGGCCGCGATGTGGCGGATCATGGCCGCAAAAAGCTCTTCTTTTGTAGGGAAGTAGACATAGACCGTTCCCTTGGTTACCCCTACTCTCTCGGCGATATCTTCTACCCGTGCTGCGGTGAAGCCATGTTCGACAAATTCTTCAAAGGCTGCTTCCAGAATTTGCGTGGGCCGAAGTGCCTTCTGTTCGGCGCGTGTCAGCCGTTTCATATGCGATCCTTAACCATTTTGCCTGCGGCGAATATCGCAACAAACAATTTCATTGACTGTCCGGTAAGTCAAATGTATCACGGTTTCATCACGGTTCAAGAGGCAATGCATGAGACGTCTCGCTTTACCCGCCCTTATGGCGATATCCCTTGCAGGCCTCTCCGCCTGCACCCCGGATAAAAAAACAGAAGAGAAATCTCCCCGGCACGTCGAGACGGTCAAGGTTCACACCATTAAGGTGGCCGAGGCCGTTTCGACGACGGGGGAAATTAGCGCTCGCGTTCAGTCCGACCTTTCGTTCCGGGTCAGCGGCCGTATTACGGAGCGGCTTGTTGACATTGGACAGCATGTGACCAACGGCCAGGTGTTAGCCCGCATCGATCCCGAAGAGCAGAAGGCGGACCTGGAAGTGGCCTTGGCTACTCTCCAATCCGCGCAGGCCCAGCAGACCCAGGCTCAGCAGGCATTTGACCGCCAGCAGAGCCTGTTCAACACAGGCGTGACGACCAGGGCCGCGCTGGATCAGGCGCAGGAAACATTGCTCACCGGTCAGGGTACGGTTCAGTCCGCCCAGGCTCAGGTGGAAACGGCCCGGGATGCTCTCGACCAGACTGAACTGAAAGCCGATGCCGACGGCATCATCACGGCGCGCAACGCGGAAGTCGGTCAGGTCGCACAGGCTGCACAGCTGGTCTTCACGCTGGCGCATGATGGCCCTCGCGATGCCGTCATCAATGTCGATGAGTCCATGCTTCTGGGAGGCGAGCTTCAGAACGATGTGTTCGTCAAAATGCTTTCTGGCGGTGATCCAATCAAGGCAACGGTGCGCGAAATTTCACCGACACTCGACACCACGAAGGGCACGATCCGTGTGAAGCTTTCACTTGATGCGGCAGCGGCGGTTCGGCTTGGAAGTGCAGTTGTCGCAACTGCTCATTACAAGCCTGTTGATACCATTCAACTGCCTTGGTCTGCCATGGCGTCGGTTTCCGGCCAGCCAGCCGTATGGATCATCGATCCAAAGAGTAGCTCGGTATCACTGCGCAAAATCGAAGTTGGCAACTACGTCAATGAGCGTTTTTCAGTCCACTCCGGCCTGTCCGAAGGTGAAACTGTCGTTGTCGATGGCACCAAATTCCTCACCGCTGGCGAAGTCGTGGCATACGAAGGAGCGGCTCAATGAAATCTTACAAGACCGTTATGGCGCTGATGCTGGCCACAACCTTTCTCGTTTCCTGCCAGCAGAAGGAAGAGGCAGCGGCTGAAAAGCCTCGGCCCGTTTTGTCTGTGGTAGCCGAACTCATGCCCGAGGCAACGTTGACTTTGCCCGGAACAGTCAACGCACGCATAGAAACAGAATTCGGGTTTCGTGTTCTCGGGCAAATCGTCGCTCGCAATGTGCAGGTCGGGGATATCGTCAAAAAGGGTGATGTGCTTGCCGCAATAGACCCGCTCGCCCTGGAACTTGCGGTCAGAAGTTCGCAGTCTGATGTTTCCAATGCACAGGCCCAACTTGCCAACGCAGTTACCAACGAACAACGCCAGCAGACGCTGTTCGAACGGCAGTCTGCGGCGAAATCGACATTCGAAACCGCCCAGCAGGAACGCGTTACCGCCGAGGCCAATCTGAACAAGGCCAAGGCCAACCTAGACAAGGCCGAGGAACAGCTGGGTTACTCGCAGCTGCGGGCAGAGTTCGATGGTGTCGTCACCACCACCTCCGCTGAAGTCGGCCAGGTCGTTTCCGCAGGCCAAAGCGTCGTGACCGTTGCGCGGCCGGAAGAACGGGATGCCGTGATCGACGTGCCGGAAGCCGGAGGCGCGCTTTTGAAGCAGGGTTCGGAATTCAACGTCTCACTGCAACTGGACCCGGATATCCGCGCCAAGGGGCTGGTTCGCGAAGTCGCGCCTGAAGCAGACGATGCGACACGTACCCGCAGAACGAAACTGACGCTGATCGACCCGCCGGAGGCGCTACGCCTTGGCGCGGTCATCACCGCCAGCGCCGCGACCACCTCGCATCCCGTCATCCGTCTTCCGGCATCGGCAATCAAAAAAGACGGATCGAAAACCTCTGTCTGGGTAGTAGATGACAAGGCAGGCAAGGTTTCGTCGCGAGACGTCACCATCGACGAAGGCTCGACGATTGGCGGCCTGGTGGTGATTGCCAATGGCGTCAATCCGGGAGACCGCATCGCGGTCGCGGGTGTCAACCAACTCAAAGACGGCCAGGCCGTTCGCATAGATCAGGAGACTACCCAGTGAAATCGTTCAATCTTTCCGACTGGGCGCTCGAGCACCGTTCGCTCGTCTGGTACTTCATGATCGTCTTTATTCTGGCGGGTACGTTTTCCTACCTCAATCTCGGGCGTGAAGAAGATCCGTCCTTTACAATCAAAACGATGATCATCAACGCGCAGTGGCCCGGTGCCTCTGCCGAAGAGGTCACGAAACAGGTCACCGACAGAATCGAGAAGAAGCTCGAGGAGCTGGACGCGCTCGATTACACCCGCAGTGAAACCAAGGCGGGCCAGACGACGATCTATGTCGAGCTTCTTCCTACGACCAAGGCGAAGGATGTTGCCGGCAACTGGATCCGCGTCCGCAACATGGTCAACGACATCAATGGCGATCTACCAAGCGGTGTGCTTGGACCCTCGTTCAACGACACATTCGGTGATGTTTACGGCAACATCTACGCCTTTACCTCGGATGGCGTGTCTCAGCGGCAATTGCGTGATCTGGTGGAAGATGCACGTGCAAAGCTGCTGACCGTTCCAGATGCGGGCAAGATCGATATCATCGGCGAACAGGATGAAGTCGTCTATCTCGAGTTTTCAACCCGCAAGATTGCGGCGCTGGGGCTTGATCGCCAAAGCATTATCGACACGCTTCAGGCCCAGAACTCGGTGACCCAGTCCGGCTTCGTGGATGCTGGTCCTGAGCGTATTGCACTGAGAGTGGGTGGGGCGTTTTCGTCTGAGGAAAGCCTGAAGTCGATCAATCTTCGGGTCAATGACCGCTATTTCCCACTCACGGATGTCGCAACCATCAAGCGCGGATATGTCGATCCGCCGTCTTCACTCTTCCGCTTCAAGGGTCAACCGGCAATCGGTCTGGCCATCGGCATGACGCCCGGTGCGAACCTGCTGACATTCGGCGAAAATCTCGATGCCGAGATGAAGCGTGTCGTTGCAGACCTGCCAATTGGCGTCACGGTAGAACGCGTGTCCGATCAGCCTGCGGTGGTTGAAGAGGCCGTTTCGGGGTTCACGACCGCCTTGTTCGAAGCCATCGTCATCGTTCTTGCCATCAGCTTCATAAGCCTGGGTGTAAGGGCGGGTCTGGTTGTTGCCATCTCCATTCCGCTCGTTCTGGCCATTACCTTCGTTTTCATGGAGTATACGGGCATATCGCTCCAGCGCATTTCACTCGGCGCACTCATCATCGCACTCGGCCTTCTCGTGGACGACGCCATGATTGCGGTTGAAATGATGGTCTCGAGGCTGGAAGTGGGAGACAGCCTGCGAAAGGCTGCGACCTACGTCTATACCTCGACGGCCTTTCCGATGCTGACGGGCACGCTTGTCACCGTCGCAGGCTTTATTCCGATTGGCCTCAACAGCAGTGCGGCTGGTGAGTTCACCTTCACGCTCTTCGTCGTCATCGCGGTATCGCTCGTCGTGTCTTGGATCGTGGCCGTGGTCTTCACGCCTCTCCTGGGCGTGGTCATCCTGCCAAAAACGATGAAATCACATCATGAGCAGAAGAGTCGCACGGCCAAAGGTTTTGCGTGGCTGCTGCGCCTTGCCATGCGGTGGCGGTGGATTACGATTGCCACAACGGTCGTTATTTTCGCCCTGTCTCTGGGTGGACTAGGTCTTGTGCAGCAGCAGTTCTTCCCGGCATCCGACCGCGTCGAACTCATCGTGGACTGGAGCCTGCCACAGAACAGCACCATTGCCGAAACCAACAGGCAGATGGCGCAGTTCGAAAAGGACAAGCTCGTCGGCAATAACGACATTGACCACTGGTCGACCTATGTCGGTGAAGGCGCGCCTCGCTTCATCCTTTCCTATGACGTTCAAAGCCCGGCCAGCTGGTTTGGCCAGAATGTCATCGTGGCAAAGGATCTGGAGGCACGAAACCGTCTTCAGCGCGATCTTCAGGCCTATCTCACCAAGACCTTCCCCGGCACCGATGCCTTCGTGAAACTCCTCGATATCGGCCCACCGGTGGGTAAGCCCGTGCAGTACCGCGTCAGCGGTCCAGACGTGCAGAAAGTGCGTCAGTTCGCCCAGCAGTTCGGTACCATCGTCAATGCCAATCCGCTGTTGACCAACATGACCTATGACTGGAACGAGCCATCACGCGTCGTGAAGGTGGATGTGTTGCAGGACAAGGCGCGGCAGCTTGGCGTTTCTTCTCAGGATATCGCGACCCTGCTGAATGATATCGTTGAAGGTACGTCCAGCACCCAGATCAGGGACGATATCTATCTCATCGACGTTATTGGTCGCGCCGAAGATGTCGAGCGTGGTTCTATCGAAACGCTGAAGAACCTGCAGCTGGCGGGTTCGAATGGAAAATCCGTTCCGCTCTCTGCGGTCGCCAAGTTCCGTTACGAACTCGAACAGCCCATGATCGGACGCCGCGACCGCATCCCGACGATTACCGTCAAGGCTGCCGTCATCGGCTCCACGCAACCGGCAACGATTGTCGAGGAGCTGAAGCCGGAAGTGGCAAAGTTCACGGCGTCACTCCCTGCTGGTTACAAGGTGGAAATCGGTGGCTCGGTTGAATCCAGTGCGGATGCACAGGGGCCAATCGCAGCTGTTGCACCGATGATGCTGCTGGCAATGGCGACAATTCTGATGCTTCAGCTTCAAAGCTTCAGCAGATTGTTCCTCGTCTTCGCGGTTGCACCACTTGCTCTGATCGGTGTCGTCGCGGCGCTTCTCCTCAGCAATGCTCCTATGGGCTTCGTCGCCATTCTCGGTGTCCTCGCTCTCATCGGCATTCTGATCCGAAACTCGGTCATCCTCGTGGTGCAGATCGAGCATCTCAGAACCGAGGGCGTATCACCCTGGCGCGCGGTGATCGAGGCCACGGAGCATCGTATGCGGCCCATCATGCTGACGGCTGCGGCAGCCACCCTTGCCTTGATCCCCATCTCCCGGGAAGTTTTCTGGGGACCAATGGCCTATGCCATGATGGGCGGCATTGTGGTCGGTACGGTTCTTACGCTTCTGTTCTTGCCAGCTCTCTATGTCGCCTGGTTTAGAATTCCGCGTGAAGACGACGCTGAACCGAACCACGAGACAGCAACGGCCTGATTGATATGAGGGAGGGTGCGAAACGCGCCCTCCCATCC
>UCLB01000032.1 GCA_900473205.1 Hyphomicrobiales bacterium | reverse complement strand
TGCCGTTCGCCGAACGGATCACCGTGGCAGAACTGATGCAGACGCTGGCGATGCAGAAGGCCATTGCCGCTGAAGCGATGTCAGCTACAGAAGTTCAGGCCACGGAAAATGTCATTGTCGAAGCTGAATACGCAAATGACGAGACGGAGGCCAACAACATCACCAGTCTCGGTCTCAACAAAACGCCGCGCAAGGGTCCGGCGACATGAAACCGGCATCCGCGCTCAAGGCCGTGATCAGCATGGACGACGGGGTGCTGATGCGCGGCGCGTTCTACGTGCTGCTTGCGGCAGCCGCCGCCTTTCTTGTGATCGACATCCGGGAGATCAGCACGGCCGAAGCGGCGCGACCGGGTCTTGAAACATTGCCGGACGTGCCGATCTTTCTCCCGCCGACGACCGCGCCGGGCGCGCCGCCGGTCCAACCCTCGAGCCCGCAGGAAGTCTTGCGCAAGCCGATGACATTCAATCTTGTCTCGGGCGGGATACTCGTTGCCGAAGGGACTATCGACCCCGGCGCAGCAGGCCGTTTTGCCAGCGAAGTCGAGGCCCGTGGCGAGTATATCAAATTGGTTTCTTTGAACTCACCGGGTGGTTCGGTCGATGATGCTATTGCGATGTCCAAGCTGATCCGGGAGAGGAATATAGCCACGAAGGTTGCGGAAAAGGCGCTTTGTGCCTCCTCCTGCCCAATCGTCTTTGCCGGTGGTGTGACACGATCGGCCGAAAAAGATGCCGTGGTAGGCGTACATCAGGTATTCAATGGCAGCATCGAGCGGCCTTCAGCGGAAGAGGCGATGTCCAGCGCTCAGGAAACCACCGCGCGCGTCGCGCGACATCTCGACGAAATGGGTATCGGCGCCGGTTTGTGGATCCACGCACTGGAGACACCGCCCGACCGGCTCTACTATCTCACGCCCGCAGACATGTCGGAATACCGCCTGACGACCGACGAAGTCCCTATGGCCGGACCTGGTTCTGGCTGATGCTCTATAAGACATGCCGGAGCCCGGTGGCCATACCCGCAATGCCTCGAAGGGGTGTATTTTAAACAAGGTGATCCAAAGACGTATCAACGGTCTGGCTGGCGCTGCGCGGGCTGGCTTATCCGCTTGGGCGTAAAGGGCGTGACGATAAATTCTTAGTACTACTGGCCTTCAACTCCCGATGAAACGAGTTGACGCCCTGAAAGACTTGAACTCACTGAGTAATCTGATCGACCGTCCGCTATCAATGGATGCCAGGTCCAGAATTACCGCGTTTGCGATGGTCATCGGAACAACAAGCGACTGCGATTTACCGGGATTTCCCCTGGATACAAGGATATGATGTTCGGGTGGTGGATCGATGCGCGTTCCTCCAACATCTGTCACAGCAAGAGTGGTTGCGCCTCGCTCAGTTGCGACATCACGCACGTCCTGCAGAAGCGTTGTCGTTCTTCGGAAGGCAAGCAACCAAACAACATCCTTTTCGGTCATCGTCGATAGTTTCCTTTCACGAGCGTTACCGTCGATTAGCACTCGTGGCCGATTGTCAAAACTCGTACGCTGGTTTGAGAACGGATGATTTAAGCACTAGCCACATCGCTCGTTCTCCTGCGATCAGTTGGTCAGTAGCTTCGCCTCGCTTGAACGCAGAATAACCTTATGGGGTAGCGGGTGATATGTGATCCGGTATGGGGCAGACATACGGCTCTTCTTTTATCTTTTCCTGCCATTCTGCTCTGGCGTTTAGTAGCAGTTTTGGCGAGGTGAAAAGGTCAAGTCCGGTTGCGGCCATGGCCTTGGCTGCATGGATCATCGCCTTGTGGGCGCCAGCGCTTCTGCCCTGAGCCACGACCTGCCATGTATGTGGACTGGTGCCGATTGCCCAAGCCGGTGCCCAGCATTGTGCCGTTGGCGTTACCCGGCTGACATCGCCAACGTCGGTCGATCCTGCGCGGAAATGGGACTGGCCTTCGAAGTCACGCAGACCGAGATGCAGTGGTGTCGAGCCGTCGATCTTCTGGTTCGAAAAGATGTCCTTTTTGATCTGATAAAGACGGATGCTGCTTTTGATCGCCTCGTCAGTAAAGGTCGCCTGTATCTTGTGGGCGAAGTCTATATCGGCTTCGTCAAAGGGTACCGGGCCAATTGAGACCAGATTATTGTGGATTGCATTTTCAAGCGTCAGATTGGGCAGCAGATTGGTGGCAGCCGTATCGAAGATGATCTCGACCTCCGTCCCGGTCATCATGGCAGCACCTCGCGCAACCTCATCGACGCGCTCCGCCAGCGCGAGCGCCTGGGACATTTCGGGTGCCCGTACGAGGTAGAGCACTTCGGCCTTTGCTTGAACGACATTGGCTGCACGACCGCCAGCGTCGGTAATGGCATAATGGACACGGCAGTCCTGCGGCATGTGCTCACGTAGAAAATTGACGCCGACATTCATCAACTCGACGGCATCAAGCGCCGAGCGGCCGAGATGCGCGGCGTTTGCCGCATGAGCTGCAATGCCCTTGAAGCGGTAATAATATTCGAGTACGGCGAGATTGTTAGTCGAGCGCACACCGTTAAACGGCGCAGGATGCCAGGTCAGGGCCGCATCGACATCGGCAAAGGCACCGGCGCGCACCATGAATGTCTTGCCGGAACCGCCTTCCTCGCCAGGGCAGCCGTAATAGCGCACGGTGCCAGGAAGGCCGTTGGCTTCCAGATGTTTTGCCAGCGAAATCGCAGCCAGCATCGAGCCGCTTCCCAGAAGATTGTGGCCGCAACCATGGCCGCTTGCATCCTCTTCGATTGCCATTTGCCGGTCCACGCCCGGGTGCTGGCTCATGCCCGCCAGGGCATCGTATTCGCCGAGAAATGCGATGACAGGCTTGCCGCGCCCATACTCGCCTATGAAGGCCGTCTTCATGCCAGCGATGTCTTGCTGAACGGAAAATCCATTTTGTTTCAGCGTTTCAACCAGTAGATCGGATGATCGAACTTCGTGAAATTTCAGTTCCGAAAACTCCCATATCCTGTCGCTAATACTGGTAAAATCGGGTGCCAGCGCATCAAGGGTCTGGATGAGCGATTGCAAGGCGGCAGTCTCTGGCATGTTGTATCCTCACGGAAGTCTGGATGGTCTTGGAGCAGGTTTGCAAATGAACCAGCCAATCTGCAGGTCACTCCGGCGCCGCGCATCGTCGCGGCACCGGGCTATCGTCATGTGTTATTTATCGAGGGACACTTCCCAAAGGCGGGCGTTGGACTGCCAGACAGGCTGGCCCTTCAGGGCTTTCGTCGCACCCCAGACGTCGATCATGTCATAGAGGAAAATCCCCGGCATTTCCTCAAGCATCAGCTTGTGGAATTCGTCAAAGATGGCCTGGCGTTTCGCCGTGTCGATTTCGGCATAGGCGGATTTCATCAATGCGATTGCCTTGGGGTTATCCCACATCAGCGATGCGTTCTTGTCCTTGTCGCCCACATAGAAGCTGTACATCAGCGCCGGATCGAGACGCGGTGCGACGGATTGCGAGATGATTTGGTAGTTGCCGGAACGGCGGCGATCCACCTGTGTGGCGTAGTCGAGCACTTCGATCTGTACGTTGAGACCGATTTGCTGAAGCATCGCTTGGGCAATGACTGCTGCCGGGAAGCTCGGCACGTTGCCGCGCTTGTTGGCGATGATGCTGATCGGCTCGCCCTTGTAACCGGAAGCCGCGAGTTCTTTCTTGGCCGCTTCGAGATCGTAGGGAAGGCGCGTCTTCTGGGTTTCGCTGAAGTAGACGGAGTCCGAAGCGACCATGGAGCCATTTGCCTTGCCGGTGCCGTTGGATGCGGCGGCAACCAGTTCGTCCAGCTCAAGCGCCATGGCTATGGCGCGGCGCACGCCGGGCTTGCCCAGGATCGGATCGCGCGTCTGGATATAGAACAGATTCTTGCCGTTGTTCTGCGAAACGATGACCTTGGCCTTTTCACTCTTTTCGAATTCAGGGATCAGGTCGGGAGAAATTTCCGCCGTATCCAGCACGCCTGATTGCAAACCAGCCTTCACAGTCGAGGCATCAGGGATGACCATGAACTTTATGCCGTCGACCAGCGGACGCTTGGAGCCGACCATGCCATCCGGCTCGCCATTGTTGGCGGGCGAGGCGTAGTCATCGAATTTGGTCAGATGAATATATTCGCCCTTTTTCCACTGGTCCCATTTGAACGGGCCGGTGCCGATTGGCTTGTCGAATGTGCCATCCGCAGCAACCGAGTCCGGTGAAATCATGCCGGTGTAACCGCATTCGGGACGCGACATCAGACCGAGGAAAACCGCAGACGGCTTTTCAAGCGTCATGGTCACGGTCTGTGTATCGATCGCATTGATGGCTGTGACCTTCACGGTGCCGCTTCCGTCAAAATCCTTGATGCACGTCCATTTCGTTGCCGGGTCCATGTAGCGCTTCCAGTTCCACACAACGTCTTCTGCCGTCAACGTCTTGCCATTATGGAATTTCACGTCTGGACGCAGCTTGAATGTGTAGGTCAGGCCATCGGCAGACATTTCGAAGGATTGCGCCAGAAGAGGTTTGACCTCGCCATTGTTGGCATAACCGACAAGTCCCTCAACGATGTGGAGAATGACACCATCGGTGTTGCCGTCGCGGTTGACGCCGGGATTGCTGCTGCGCAGATCGGAGCTTTGGGCGATGACGATATCGCGCGCGGCGGAAATGCCGGTCAGCGACATCAGGATCGTTCCGGCGAGAAGAATGCTTTTCATGTTACCCTCTTTTGTTGACGTTTATGATTGTTCTCAAGGCTTAAAATGCGTCCCAGCAGACGCGAGACAGCTTGCCGATGGTTTCGAGCGACAACGTGTAGCCCGGCGTGCCATCCGGCATTTCCTGCGGCACTTGATCGGTAAAGGCTGTGATGATGTAGAACGGCGAACCATCGCGATAGACGATGCCAGCATTCATGCGTCCGCGCTTTCCCGTGCCGCCCTTGTGGGCAACTACGGTGCCGAATGGCAGCCGGGACGGGATTGCATAACGCAGTATCTGGTTCTTCAGCACCTGCAGAGCATAGGCGCAAAGCTCCTGTGAAGAGCCCAACCTGTCTGCGGCATCAGGTGATGTCTGCGCATCGAGAATGCTCTGGAGCAGAAACATCTGGTCACGTGCTGTTGTCGTGGTTACGGACTTCAACGTGTGGTCCGGCGACAGAGCCAATGGCGGAATGAGGAAGCGGTGATGCGTGCCGCTCATGCCGATGGACTTGCAGTAGCTGTCGACCTCTTGCAACGTCAGCCGCTCGAACACCATCTTGGTGCAGACATTGTCGCTCAAAACCATCATGCCTGTTATGGCGTCGCGCAGCGAAATGACGATGCCGGGCGTCATGTAGCGGAACATGCCGCTGGCCACCTCTTCGGCAAAACGTGCCTCGTAGGTGATCCGCTCATCCAGATCGAGCCTGCCCTCATGGACGGCTTTCAACGCTGCCATCATGATCGATGTCTTGCGCGTGCTGGCGGAGGGCGTTTCCTCATCCGAGCCGCGCTCGAAGGTTTCGCCCGTCAGCAGGTTGCGAATGCTGAAACGGGTGACAAAATCCTGAGCGTCACAGACGGCGTTAAGGCGCTCAGCCACGCTGCCGGAAGTATTTTGAAACGTGGTGCTATTCGTCATTTTCAGTTCTCCAGACGCCATTTCAGTTTGACGCCGCCGGTCTCGTTGAGGTCGAGTGCGGGAATGGCCAAAAGCAGACGCCGCGTGTAAGCCTCTTTCGGCGTGTCGAAGATCGTGTTGCGATCACCCTGTTCGATGATGCGCCCGTCCTGCATGACGACCACGCGGTCGGCCACCTGTTCCACGACGCCAAGATCATGGCTGATGAACAGGCAGGAAAAACCGTAGCGCTTCTGTAGATCGGAAAAGAGCGATAGCACCTGTGCACGAACGGTTACGTCGAGCGCCGACACAGGTTCGTCCGCAATCAGGAAGCGCGGACGCCGCGCGATTGCGCGGGCAATCGCCACACGCTGCCGCTGCCCACCCGAAAGCTCATGCGGATAACGCAGGGCATATTCGGCACCAAGGCTGACTTCCTCCAGCGTTTCATAAGCGCGCTTTTTCTTGGCGGCGCGGTCAATATCGGGAACCAGTCGCAGCGCCTCTTCCACCAGAGCCAGAATGGTCATGCGCGGATCGAGCGAGGAATAAGGGTCCTGAAACACCATCTGGCAGTTCAGTCGATAATCCTCCCAGTCGGCATCACGCTTGCGACCCTGAAATAGGATTTCACCGTCGGTCTCGCTGACCAGACCGGCAATGGTGCGGCCAAGTGTCGTCTTGCCGGACCCAGAACCGCCTACCAGTGCGACAACTTCGCCCTCGTGGATATCGATGGACACGCCGTGCAAAGCGCGTTTGGCGGTTCCCTTCTTCAACAGGGATCTGCGGCCCGGATAATCGACCACGATGTTTTTGGCCGACACCATCGGTGCCGCTGCCGTATTGATAGCTCTCACCTCGCCACGGATCGGCAGGGATGACAGAAGCTTGCGGGTATAGGGATGCTTTGGCGTCTCAAGGATCTGTTCTGTGGTTCCAGCCTCGACGATTGATCCTTTTTCCATCACCACGATGCGACTGGTATAACGCGCCACCATCGGCAGATCGTGACTGATCAGCAGAACAGCCGTGCCTTCGGCCTTGGTCAGCTCGACCATCAGTTCCATGACATCGCGCTGGATGACGGCATCGAGCGCCGTCGTCGGCTCGTCCGCAATCAGCAATGCGGGCTTCAGAAGCATCACCGAGGCCAGCATGATCCGCTGGCGCATGCCGCCGGAAAATTCATGCGGATAGGATGTGAGCGCCCCTTCCGGATCACGAATTCCTACACGCTGAAGCATGGCAAGGATTTTGGTGCGCCGTTCTGCCGGTGTATATTTGGTATGAAGGGTAAGACCTTCTTGCAACTGCCGTCCAATGGTCATGGACGGGTTGAGCGACGTCATCGGCTCCTGAAACACCAGCCCGATTTCGGCACCGCGCAGGCGGCGCAAGTCTGCTTCGCTCATCGATGTGACGTCACGACCCTTGTAGGTCACATCGCCGCCGGTTTTGCGGATGGCGGGCGGTAGCAGCGACATCAGCGCGCGGGTCGCAAGCGATTTACCGGAGCCGCTTTCCCCGACGATCCCGAAGATTTCTCCCGGTTCCAGATCGAAGCTGACATTCTTCACGACTTCGACGCCGCGATGGGTAATCTCCAGGGAGAGATTACGCACACTGAGAAGTTTTTCCTGTGTCATTTCAAACCTCTCATGCGGGGATCGAGTTTGTCGCGAAGCGCATCTCCAAGCAGATTGATGCCGAGCAGCGTCAGTGCGATGCAGAGGCCGGGGAAAAGTCCGAGCCAGACGGCCTGTTCAATAAAGGGACGGCCAGCCGCCAGCATATTGCCCCAGGTGGGCGCAGGTGGAGGAACGCCGAGGCCAAGGAAACTCAGGGCGCTTTCAGACAGAATGGCCCAGCCGAACATGGACGTGGCAAGAACGGTGATCGGCGCCACGCAATTGGGCAGAATGTGCCGCACCATGGTGAAAATCTCGCTGTTGCCCATGATCTTCGAGGCTTCGATGAATTCTCGTTCACGCAGCGATAGAACAGCACCGCGAACCACACGTGCCATGGACGGCGTATAGGCGATGCCGAGCGCGAAGATGATGCCGTATTGATTGGCCCCGAATACGGCGAGCAGACCGAGTGCCAGCAGGATGCCCGGGAAAGCAAGAAGCGCATTGTTGACGGCCATGATGACGCCATCGATCCAGCCGCGGGCATAACCACTGATCAACCCGATCAGTGTCCCAGCTAGGGTGGCGAAACCCACGGTCAAACATCCGATCCAGACACTGGCGCGCGCGCCGATCATCAGGCGACTGAGAACATCGCGGCCGAATTCGTCGGTGCCAAGCAAATGTTGTGCGCCCGGTGCGGCGAGACGGGCCGTGAAGCTGAGCTTCATCGGTTCGAATGGTGTCCAGAACAGGCTGATGGCTGCGACGACCAGAAGGACTGCTATGAGCAGGCCGCCGATCAGGCCATTGAGAGTAAAATGTTTCATTCTGCCACCACACGCGGATCAAACAGAGGGTAGAGGAGATCAACGATCAGATTGATCACGACGTAGGAGAAGGCAACGAACAGAAGGCAGCCTTGAATGACCGGGTAGTCGCGCTGGAAGATGCTATCCACCATCAGGCGCCCAAGGCCTGGAATGGTGAACACCGTTTCAATGACGGCGATGCCCCCGAGAAGATTGCCGAGAATAAGTCCGATCATCGTCCATGTCGGGCCGAAGGCATTTTTGAACGCGTGCTTCCAGAGAACGGCGCTTTCTGAGAGGCCCTTGGCACGAGCGTGAGTGATGTAATCCAGCCGCAGCACCTCGAGCGTCGAAGCACGCGCCATGCGGATCAGGACACCCGCCTCGTGGATCACCAGAGTCATGATCGGCAGGACAAGATAGAGCAAGCCCCCGACTAGATTGTCGCTGATCGACACATATCCGAGAACCGGCAGCCAGCCGAGCTTGAGGCCGAAGAACAGAAGCAGCAACAGTCCGAGCCAGAATGTCGGGATCGACAGCAGAACCGTGGCGGTTCCGACCAGCGCCAAATCAGTGACGCTGTTCTGACGCCATGCGGCAATCACGCCGGCGGGAACGGCAATCAGGCTCGCCAGAATGACGGCGATGATAACGATTTCAGCAGACACCATGAAGCGCGACACGACGAGTGGTAAAACCGCTTCGTTATTGACGATCGAGCGCCCAAAGTCGCCGGTCAGCACATTGCCGCTCCAGACCAGAAACTGTTGCGGCATCGATAGGTCCAGGCCAAGCTCGGTGCGCATGGCGGCAATCTGATCCGGCGTAGCCATGTCGCCCAGCATGAGAGCGGCGGGATCACCCGGAATGAAACGGATCAACGCGAAGACCGTAATGGCAACGATGACCATGGTTGGCAACGCCATGAGCAGGCGGTTGAATATAAATCTAATCATCGGTTCCCCTGAACACGATTGGCGGGGCCGGATCTGCAAAGTCACCGGCTGTTTATGTGCAGACTATGAGCGATGAGCGAATTTTGCGCAATATTATGCATTTTCATCATAGCTTTATGCAGATAATGCGTTCCGTTTGGATGATGGGGCTAATCCAAAAGATCTTTAACGACTTGTTAGGTTTTATCTTTTTGGGAAATGACGATTTGTCGCTTCAGCGCGTCCATGAGCGCTTTTGCAGCAAGAGAGGAAGAGGTGCCGGAAGGAGTGGCCAGTCCGAACTCCTGATTCGACGCAGGAATAAACGGCCGCTGCACGACTGGCAGGTGCCGATAGAGGTTGGCAAAAAAACTACTCAGGATAGCGATGCCCAAGCCGTGGGCGGCGTAAGAGCACGCCGAACTGTTGGTATGTGTCTCGATCTTGACGTTCTGTTTCACACCGGCGCGTTTAAAGGCCTGGTCGAGCAACATGCGGTTCGGTCTCTGGCGACCAATGAGTATCAGCGGCTCGCCGCGCAGGTCCTTGGGCGTGATTTCGGTCGCCGTTGCCAGCGGATGATCTTTCGGGATGACGCACACACTCGATCCAGTCGCCACCTTTTCCATATCAATTCCCGGACCTACCTGATCCTCGTAACGAAGGAAGCCGAAATCGATGACCTTCTGCTCGACCAGCCTTGCGATGCTGGAGGTGGTTTCGAAGAAGGTTTCGATCCGTACTGTGGGATATTCACTGATATAATCAAGCAGCATCGCCGGGGCAAAGTTTTCCCACATGCTGCTTGGCAGACCGATACGCACCAGTTCCGGCCCGGTGGCACCACTGCGCAAATCCTCCGCTAGGCTCGAAAAGCGGTTTAAACCGAGGAGGACCGTTTCCGCATCACGCGCCAGAATGCTGGCCTCTGGTGTCGGAACGAGCCGGCCCTTGTCGCGATCAAACAGCCGCAGGGAGAGATCGGATTCGAGCTGTTGCAAGAGACGACTGACCCCGGACTGGCTGAGGCCCATGCTCTTCGCTGTCGCAATCGTCGATCCCGTCGCAAGAAGGGTCTTCAGCACTTCCAACTGTCTGAAACTGATCATTCGTCCTGCCCCCGTTGTCCATTTTGCCGCCCAGTATCCTGCGTCTCGAACCATTCCTTTAGATACCGCAGAAATGGCACAGCTGATTTGGGTAAAGTGGTTCGATCTGAACTGACGATTGCGTAGTCAACGATGAGTGCTGGTTCAAGCGGGACGAAAACAAGGGGCATGGCCCCATATTCAAGCGCGAGCAACTCGCTGACAATGGCGATACCCAGCCCTTGCGCCGCAAGCGCGCAGGCACAACCGACGGAATGCGCCTCTATCGCCGGGCGCTGCCGAAGGCCTTGTTTGTAGAATTGCGCCTCTAGCTCATGGCGTATCGGCCGCTCGCGGTTCAACAGGATCAGGTCGTGCGACTTAAGATCACTTACCGTCAACGTCTTGTGCGCGGCAAGCGTGTGATCGGTGTGCATGACGCAAATATTGCGTGAGGGCAGCACATAGTCGTTGCGCAATCCCGGTGTCGGCGAGGGCAGGCGGGTGAAACCAATGTCTGCCTGGCCGTCAGTAACCATCCGCTCGATTGCGACATAATTACCGGACGCGACCTCGATCCTAACCGGTCCGTTTTCCACCCTGAAACGTTTGATCAAACGCGGGAGCAGTGTCACCGAAAGGCTTGTGGGAAACGCCAGCCGTAACGGAATTTCGATTGAGCGACCATTTTCCAGCTCTTGCGCTGTCACCTTCAACGCCGTCAGCCGATCCGAAATCGATCTGATTTCCGGCCCCAGCGCCAAGCCTTCACGTGTCATGGAGAGCCGGTTCTTCTCCCGCTCAAACAACCGCACGCCGAGATAGAGCTCAAGCTGGTGGAGAAGTCGGCTGGCGTTCGACTGGGATATACCTAGATCGGCAGCGGCGGCTATCGTGGAACCGGTAGCGGCAATCGCGTCATAGGCATGAATATGCTTGTTGCTGATGGCTATCTCGTTGTCTCCCATCAATCTCTCTCCCAAAAAACGAATAGGATGACCCTCAAACTGCATAAGATTGCAGGATCGAACGAAGCCTTCCAATAGTACTGTCAAGAGTAGAGACTTGGCAGGGACACTAGGCAATGGCAACAGTGTTGGAAAAAATCGCAACGCATGTGGTTTCAAGAAAGCGCTTCTCTGAACATGCCTGCACGCTTGCACAACAAGCTATCGTGGATACGATCGGCTGCATGATCGCCGGAGTAACCGATCCGGCACCTCGCTCTGTCGTGGCAGCATTTTCCAAAGACATTGGTTCAAACGGTGCTTCAGCTTTATTCACCGGTGGAAGGGCATCACCTTCTATCGCAGCCTTGATCAATGGGACCGCTGCCCATTGTCTGGATTTCGACGACAATTTCCACCCGGCACGCGCCCATGCGTCCGCCGTTCTCGTGCCTGCCTTGCTGGCCATCGCTTCTGCGAACAGCGCTATCTCTGGTAATCAGCTCATCCGTGCCTATCTCGCTGGTCTCGAAGCGCAGGCCGCGGTTGGGTTCGGCGTTAACCCGTCCCATTACAACAGGGGCTGGCACGGCACATCTACCGTTGGCTGCATTGGTGCAGCAGCAGGTGTCGCCGTGCTTCTTGGTCTTGACGACGCGCATGTCGCACAGGCGATGAGTATCGCGGTCAGCCTTGCTTCAGGTCCTAAAGGTCAGTTCGGAACATCCGTAAAACCGCTTCACGCGGGTATTGCCGCGCGTAACGCGGTTGAGGCAGCATGTCTTGCACAGGCGGGAATGACTGGACGACTGGATATTCTAGAGCGAGTCCAAGGCTTTCTGGATTTGTTTGGAGGTGCTGAGGCAACCGGATGGGATGCGCTTTGCCTGGACGAATCCCACATCATCGAAACCCGTGGGTTGGTAACGAAACTTCACCCGTGTTGTGCTTCCACACATCGGGTCATTGATGCTGCGCTTGATTTGCAGATGGAGCATGGATTCTCGCTTGATGACGTGCAACGCATAGAAACGAAAGTGGGGCGGTCTGCCGTTGACAATCTGGCCTATCCCGATCCAGCCGATGAGATGCAGGCGCGGTTCTCAATGCCGTATTGTCTCGCAGCCGCACTGAATCAGGGCAGGCTTTCTCTCGCGGACTTCACGCGCGAGGCAATTTTCAGACCGGATATCCGGCGTCATATGTCGAAGGTAACTATGAGCGCCTACAGCGCTGAAAAGGAGCGGGGTGTTGACCGAATCGCTCATCAGGTGACCGTCACATTGGTGGATGGTCGAGCGCTGTGGAGAGAGCGTCTCCATGCCAGAGGTTCATTAGCAGACCCTATTGCAGAGACGGAGCGGAAGTCGAAATTTATTGATTGCTTAAACTGGGCGGGGAGGGCTGACGACGGTTTGTATACTGCCTTGGCCTCTCTGGGTAGAGCTCACTCCGTGGAGAATGCGCTGAGGCAATTTCAAGGGGATGGCGGCAATCTCGAAAGAAAACGAATAGTTTGAAATCACCAGACTTGGCTAAAATATCCACGCTTGATCCGATAATCAGAAATTCGGTTTTCGTAGCAGTAACTGTATTTCCGATGAGGGGCCAAATTAGTATTGGGTTGAAGGTTCGATCCCGCTCAAGAGCGCGAGTTGGAGGTTTTCACCGACGATCAACAGGTAATAGCTTGCTACCATGAGCTCGGATTTCAGGAGCTCTCACGCCGTCCTCACGAGATGACGGCTACGCTTTCGAAAATGCGCATCTGCGCTTGATCGGCTAGCGTGATAGGGGGGCGAGAACCGCCACAATGCAAAGCCGGCGTCTTTTGAGCGCATCTCTATCGAATTTCAAGCCATCCTTTCACCCCAAGTCGCGGTTGCTCGGTGCTGTGCTTGGTTGCGTCATTGATTTTTCGCTTGACAGGAAGGGCCTGTGAACTGCTAATGCGCATTACCAGCTAATACGCATTAGCAAACTATTGCCTTTTGGAAACGGGACCGTGGCAGCAACCAAGCGTCTGACCCAGAACGATATCGCGAAGCTCGCCGGCGTCAGCCAGGCCACCGTTTCGCTCGTGTTGAATGGTGCGCCGACGGCGATCGCCCGCATTCCGGCGGACACCCGGGAGCGTGTGCAGACGGTCATCCGCACGACCGGCTATGTCGCAGATCCGATCGCCCGTCGCATGGCCAAGGGTCTCAACCGGATCCTCGGCGTTTTCACTTACGAACCGGCTTTTCCGAGCGCCCAGGCCGACTTCTTCACGCCCTTCCTGCTCGGCATCGAGGAAGAGGCGCAGCAGCAGAACTACGACCTGCTGCTTTTGACCAGCGCCGGCGTCGGCAATAACCGCAAGATCTTTTCCGAAGGCAACCGGCTGCGCATTGCGGACGGTTGCCTTGTGCTCGGGCGCGAATTCGATCGCGCAGAACTTGCCCGACTGGTGGCCGAGGATTACCCGTTCGTGGCGATTGGCCGACGTGAGGACGCTGGCGGACCCGTTCCTTACGTCGGCGGCGACTATGCGTCCGGCACCCGCGCGCTGGTCGAGAAGGCCTGCTCGCTCGGCCATTCGAAACTGGCCTATGTCGGGCCGCAGGGCCCGGCGGAATCCGTTGCCGACCGCTGGCTCGGATACCAGGTGGCGCTGTCGGCCACCGGTGCGCAACAGGCGTTGCATGTCGCCAGCGTCAATCGTCCCGCCGACGAGATCCTCGATGCGATCCTCTCCTCGGGCGCAACGGCTGCCTTCTTCATAGAACTGGCGGACGCTGTACGGGTCGAGATTTTGGCGCGCGAGCGTGGGATTTCGGTGCCTCGCGAACTGTCGATGATCGTGCTCGGCAGTCACATCCGCGCTGGACGCAGCGCGGTGCGCTTCACCTCCTACGAGATTCCCCGTGAGGAGATGGGCCGACAGGCGACCGCTATGCTGGTGACCCGCATCGAGACAGGCGGCATCGGCACTCAGATCCTTCTTCCCTGCGAGCCCGTCGAGGGAGAGACACTGGGACCCTGTCCTTCAGATCCAGCACAAAAAACGGATGGTATAACGTGAAAGAGATGCGAGCAGATATTCTTGTCGTGGGTGGCGGTCTTGGTGGGGTTGCGGCAGCACTCGGTGCTGCGCGCGCCGGCAAACGCGTCATCATGACGGAGGAATATGACTGGATCGGCGGTCAGCTCACCAGTCAGGCCGTGCCGTCCGACGAGCATACATGGGTCGAGCAATTCGGCATCACCCGCTCTTATCGCAAGCTGCGTCAGGGCGTACGTCAGTATTACCGCGATCACTATCCGCTCACCGAAGGTGCCCGCGCCTGGGGCGACCTCAATCCCGGTGCCGGCTGGGTCAGCCGCATCTGTGCCGAGCCGCGCGTCAGCCTTGCTGTCATGGAAAGCATGCTCGCATCTTATCGCGGCGCTGACCGCCTGAAGGTGCTGCAACCCTATCGGCCTGTGGCAGCCGATGTTGACGGCGATACCGTCCGTTCGATTACCGTCCGTCACCGCGACAGCGGCGCCGAGATCGTGATTTCCGCCGACTACATCCTCGATGCCACCGAGCTTGGCGATCTCTTGCCGATGACCGGTGCCGAATATGCCAAGGGGTTCGAGGCACAATCGGATACCGGCGAGCCGAGCGCGGGGGCGCAGGCGCAGCCGGACAATGTCCAAGCCGTGTCGATCTGCTTTGCCATCGACCATGTCGATGGCGACCGGACGATCGACAAGCCGGAGAACTACGACTACTGGAAACAGTATCAGCCGCATTTCTGGGGTGGCCCGATGCTGGGTCTAACCGCCCCACATCCGCGCACGCTGGAGCACAAGACCCGCTCCTTCACGCCCAACCCCGATGATGATCCGCTTCTCGTCGATGCCGACCAGCGCAAGGGTGGCGGTGACGAGAATCTCTGGATCTTCCGGCGCATCGCTGCCCGCAAGAATTTTGCACCCGGATTCTACAAGTCCGACATCTGCCTCGTGAACTGGCCGATGATCGACTACATGGACGGCACCATCATCGACGTTTCCGAAGCGGAAAAGGCACGACACCTGAAGTCGGCCGCCGACCTGTCCTATTCGGTCTTCTACTGGCTGCAGACGGAAGCGCCGCGCCTCGATGGCGGACAGGGTTATCGTGGCCTGCGGCTGCGTGGCGACATCACCGGCACCGAGCACGGCCTTGCCATGGCGCCGTATGTGCGTGAGAGCCGGCGCATCAAGCCGGTCACCCGCATCGTCGAGCAGGATCTGTCCTTCACGGTGCGCGGCGAAAAGGGTGCGGTGCGTTACCGCGACAGCATCGGCATAGGCATGTACCGGATCGACCTGCACCCCTCGACTGGTGGCGACAACTATGTCGACGTGCCGTCCTGCCCGTTCGAAATCCCGCTCGGCGCACTTCTGCCGCAACGGATGAAAAACCTAATCCCGGCCGGCAAAAACATCGGCACGACCCATATCACTAACGGTTGCTACCGCCTTCATCCGGTCGAATGGAATATCGGCGAGGTTGCAGGAATGCTCGCCGCCTTCAGTCTCGAAAAGGGCCTGACGCCTCATCAGGTGCAGGCCGACGACAAGCACCTTCACGATTTCCAGGCAGCACTGACCCGCGAGGGGATCGAGATCCGCTGGCCCGAGGTCGCGGCCTATTAAGCCACACTACCATCTGTAGCTCGAACCCATCTTTGGAGGAGGACTGGGAATGCCCTATCACCTGACGTTGAAATCGACTGCCTTCGCGCTCGGCCTTCTGGGACTGGGCGGCATTTCCCAGGCTCAGGACGCCGTGAACCTGCGGATGACCATCTGGAGTGCCAACGAAGCACATCTGAAGCTGTTCAACGAGATCGCCGGCGGCTTCAAGAAAGAGCACCCGAACGTTACGGTGGCCTACGAGTCGCTGCCGTTCGATACCTACACGACGGCTCTGACTACCCAGATTGCCGGTGGCAACGCCCCCGACATGGCCTGGATCTTTGAGACTTCGGCTTACGACTTCGTCAAGTCCGGAGCGCTCTATCCGCTGACCGACACGCTGAAGGCGGCCAAAGGCTATAATCTCGAGGAAGTCAGCGCCGGTGCGACCGAACGCTGGACGCAGGATGGCGCGCTCTATGCCTATCCCTTCTCCACTTCGCCATTTGCGATGTTCGTCAACAACGACGTCATCAAGGCCGCCGGTGCCAAGACCCCGGCCGAGATGATCGCAAGCGGCGAATGGACCTGGGATAACGCCATCGCCACGGCCTCGACCGTCGGCAAATCCGGCAAGGGCGGCCTGGTCGTGCGCGATTTCAACTACCAGAACTGGCAGTACCTGACGTCGGTCTGGAATGGCTGGGGCGCGTCGCCCTGGAGCGAGGACGGCAAGACCTGCAGCATGGCCGACAAGCCGATGGCGGACGCCCTGTCCGTCATTCACGACGCCATCTTCACGAAGAAGGCGATGCCCGGCCCCGGAGAGACCGTCGACTTCTTCGCCGGCAATGCGGCGATGACCATCACGCAGATCAGCCGCGCTTCTTTGCTGCCCCAGGACAAGCCGTTCTCCTGGGATCTCGTGCCGCTGCCGAAGGGCCCGGCCGGGGAGTATGCGCTGATCGGCCAGGCCGGCATCGGCGTCATGCAGTCAGGCAAGAACGCCAAGACGGCGGCGGAGTTCGTTGCCTACATGACCAACGCGGAAAACTCGGCGAAACTCAGCCAGTTCTTTCCGTCGGCGCGCAAGTCGCTGCTGAATGCCGAGGTGCTGAAGAAGACAAATCCGCTGCTCAGCCAAGAGCAGATCGAAAAGGTCGTGATCAACGGCATCGCCACCGGCAAGGTCATGCCCGGTCATAGCGGCTTTGCCCAGATCCAGCAGATGGTGCGCTCAAACCTCGATGCCGTCTGGCGCCCGGAAGCGGACGTTCCCGGCACGCTGCAGAAAATCTGCGGCCAGATCGGCCCGCTCTTGAAGCGCTGAGGAGATCGCCATGGCTGTCGCGCAGCATCATCACAAAACGTCAAAGACCGGCGCACCGCCGCCGTTCTGGACGATCGCGCGGCGCGACAGCCTCGCCGGCTTCTTGTTCATCGCGCCGCAACTGATCGGCATCATCACCTTCGTGCTGGTGCCACTCGGCCTGGTGTTCTGGTATTCGCTGCATGAGTGGAACGTGCTCGCCAACACGTTCACCTTCACCGGCAGCCAGAACTACCGGATGGTGCTTGAAGATACCAACCTGCTCGAGGTGCTTGGTGCCACGGCCATTTTCTCGGTCGGTCTCGTCGTGCTCAACATGTCGCTGGCGCTGCTGCTCGCCGTCCTGCTCAACCAGAAGCTCGCCGGCATCGCCGTCTTCCGCACGCTGTTCTTCTCGCCGGTCGTGGTCTCGCTGGTCGCCTGGACGATCGTCTGGAGTTTCCTCCTGCAAAAGAACGGCGGCATCAACGGCATGCTGCTGATGGTCGGCATCGAGGGCCCGAACTGGCTGCGCGAGGAGGTGACCTCGATGATCTCGGTCATCGTCGTGCAGGTGTTCAAGAATGTCGGGCTCAACATGATCCTGTTTCTCGCAGCCCTGCAGGGCGTGCCGAAGGAGCTGTACGAAGCGGCCCGCATCGATGGTGCGCCTGCGTTCAAGCAGTTCCGGCGGATCACCCTGCCGCTGATCAGCCCGACCATCCTCCTGACCTCGATCATCACCATCGTCGGTTCGCTGCAGGTGTTCGCGCAGATCGCGGTCCTGACCCAGGGCGGCCCCGGCCTCTCGACCACTGTGCTGGTCTATTACCTCTACCAGCAGGCCTTCCAGTTCCACTATTTCGGCTACGGCGCGACGCTCTCCATCCTGCTTTTCGTCATCGTCGCCGTCCTGACCTTCGCCCAGTGGCAGATGCGCAAGAGGATCGTGTTCTATGAAAACTGACCTTTCGGCGCGCATGCGGGTGGCGCTATACGGCCTGATGTGCGTTCTGCTTATTCCGTTCGTCTTTCCGACCTGGTGGATGGTCACCTCGTCGATCAAGCCGATCAGCGACATTTTTGCCTTTCCGCCGCAGTTGATCCCGCAGAACTACGACTGGACGACATACTCGAAAGTCTTTGAACTGCAGCCTTTCGTCCAGCAGTACTGGAATTCGGCCTATATCGCCGCTGTCGTCACCATCGGTACGATGGTTGTGTCGTCGATGGCCGGCTACGCCTTCGCGCGGATCAGATTTCCCTACGCAGATACGATCTTCATGATCGTCCTGCTCGGCCTCCTGATCCCTTCGGAGGTGACAATCGTGCCACTCTTCCAAATGTTCCTGAAGGCCGGCATGGTCAACACCCATTGGCCGCTGATCCTGGTGCCGATCTTCGGCGCACCGAGCGTGTTCGCCACCTTCGTGATGCGGCAGTTCTTCGTGACGCTGCCGACCGAACTGGAGGAGGCAGCCCGCGTCGATGGTCTCGGCCGTTTCAAGATCTTCCGCAAGATCGCGCTGCCGCTGGCAAAGCCGGCGCTCGCCTCGGTCGCGATTTTCACCTTCCTGCACTCGTGGAACCTGTTTCTGGAACCGATTGTGTTCCTGTCTAGTGCCGACAAGTTCACGCTGCCGCAGGCACTGACGCAATACACCGATGCATATGGGGGGCCGATGTGGAACATCCAACTCGCCGCTGCCACGCTGACAGCGCTGCCCGTCCTCATCGTCTTCATTATCGCTCAGAAGCAGTTCGTCGAAGGACTGGCGCACACCGGCCTGAAGGGCTAAACAACGGGATCCCATTATGGCTCAGGTCACTCTTTCCGATATCCGCAAGAGCTATGGCTCCGTCAACGTCATCCATGGTGTCGATCTCGGCATCAACGACGGAGAGTTCGTTGTGCTGGTCGGTCCGTCCGGCTGCGGCAAGTCCACCCTGCTGCGGATGATCGCTGGGCTCGAAACCATCACCGGCGGCACGCTCGATATCGGCGGTCGCATCGTCAACAATCTCGATCCGAAGGATCGCGATATAGCGATGGTGTTCCAGAGCTACGCGCTCTATCCGCACATGACGGTGGCCACCAATATGGGCTTTTCGCTGGAGCATCGCGGCGGGAGCAAGGCCGAGATCACGGAGCGGGTGAACTGGGCGGCAGGAATTCTCGGCCTCGAAGCCCTGCTAGACCGCTACCCGCGCCAACTGTCCGGCGGACAGCGCCAGCGTGTCGCGATGGGGAGGGCGATCGTTCGCAATCCGCAGGTCTTTCTCTTCGATGAGCCGCTGTCGAATCTCGACGCCAAACTGCGCGTGGTCATGCGCGGCGAGATCAAGTCGCTACACCAGAAGCTGAAGACCACGACCGTCTACGTGACCCACGACCAGGTCGAGGCGATGACCATGGCCGACCGGATCGTCGTTCTGAACGGCGGAAGGGTGGAGCAGATCGGCGCACCGCTCAATCTCTACGATCGCCCCGCCAACCGTTTCGTTGCCGGCTTCATCGGCTCGCCTTCAATGAATTTCCTCGAAGGAACGATAACCTCGCATGGCTTCGCCACGGCCGGTGCTACCCTGCCATTGCCGGATTCGGCCCAAAGCCACGTCGGCCGCCCGGTAATCTTCGGCATCCGGCCCGAACATCTCCAGCTGGATCCGGCGGGAGTCCCGGCCGAGGTATTGCTTGTCGAGCCCATGGGCGCCGAGACGCAGGTCACGATGAGGCTTGGCAACACTCAGGTCATCGGCGTGTTTCGCGAGCGTGTCGCGCTGTCTCCGGGTTCCGTCATCACCGTGATGCCAGACGCTGCGGCCATCCATCTGTTCAATGCGGATGGCGGCCAGCGGCTCGAATAGGTCAGCGGACATAACGACAATTGAGAGAAGGACAGCAGTCTGAGTTCACATTCGCGAACAAGGGTGACGCGGGCAGACGTCGCACTTCAAGGCAGAGCCGCGCCTTTTGACCTTGCCCCGCAGGACTAATTCATTTCGAAATAAGTTCGTGCGCATTGGGAGCATCAGATAACTAAGCGCAACCGTTTCACGGTCCAACAGATTAACGGCATAATGAGGGAACACGAGTTAGGCACGCGGGTCTCTGAATTCTGCCGATATGTTGCACGTTTCCGGTTCTCCGGAAGGTGTCTATGGTTCGAGTCAATTCAAGGCGAGTGCATTGCTATCACACTTTTAACGGCACGTGGTTTTACGCCAATATAGTTTGTTTATACAAGAAAAAGCTAGCAACTCGGAGCACTGGTTGCGTGGTCAGCCACGCGAACCAGACGATCAAAAGCGAGTTCCGGTTCTGTGCCAACTAGGCCGGATTTGCTTACCGCCGTCAGCCGCGCCTCTTCACTCTAAGGTCTGCGAAAGGCGGGCGGCTGAGGAGGTTTGTGCCCTGTCGGACACAACAATTCGATCAGCGATGCTGCCCTTGACGGTACACTATCAGTCATTTTTATCCGGACACGATTGCCAGCCGATAAAATCGGTTGGGCCGCGTAGCGTTCGACCGCCTTGGCGATCGTCGTATTGGGCAAATCGGGGATCTTTAATCGTCGACAACACCGCACCGCGCTCGGCATGATGCGCGTTTTTCTATGACTATGAGCATAGGGAATGTTTGCCAGCGAGCTTTTGATGGTTTCCAGGTATTCGTCCGCATCCCCAACGCAGGTGCACTGGACCTATCCAAGCATCTGCCGTATCGTCTCGACAATTGCCTCTTCCCGGTAAGGCTTCGCAAAAAATACAGTTTCGGCTGGGATTTGATCTGCAGGATCCACGATGTGTCCTGAAACCACGATCACCTTGATCGGCGGCCATCTGTCACGAATAATAGCCGCAAGGCGCATACCATCGACGCCGCGCGGCATATCCACATCGGTGAACACGACACGGATGTCAGTCCGTACCTCCAAAATGGCCACAGCTTCTGTCGCATCTGCCGCAGCAACCGCTTCATATCCTGCTGCTTCTACCAGATCGACAGCAGCCAAACGCAACAGCGGCTCGTCTTCCACCACCAGAATAATCCCGACGTTTCTTTGAACGTTAGCCATTTTCAAGATTGCCTCAACTGCGAAACCAGTGCCTGCATCGTCACGCGCAATCCATCCGGACTGTAATCCACCTCGACCCCACCTGTTCCCATCAAGCCGAGACGTATCAGTTTCGATCCAAACCCTTTTCCGGACGGTGCAGCCACAGGGGGGCCTTTACTCTCGTTCCAACGAAGAAGTAGCGCAGACTCTCCATTTGCTTCTTCAGTTTTCCAACTGACGGTGACAGCGCCAGACTCGTTAGACCAAGCTCCATACTTCAAAGCGTTGGTGCCAAGTTCGTGCATCAGAAGGGCCAAGGATAGCGCAGAGCGCGGTCCAAGCTCCAAGTCTGGACCTGATATGGAATACCGTTCGGGCAAAGACAGCTGACTGAGAACGGAATCAATAACTGCCACCATACGCGCCGACGACCAGTCTTGGCCTAGTAACACCTCGTGTGCCTTGGACAGAGCATGGAGACGGTTGGTAAAAGCATCGACCGGTCCTCGATCAGTAACGGGCCGCAGAGTTTGGGTCGCAATTGCCTGAACCATCGCCATCGTGTTCTTCAAGCGATGACTGATTTCGTGGTTTAGAACTTGTTGTTCTTGCTCTGCGCGGATTCGAGAAATCGCCTCTCGCGTCCGATCAGCAATGGTGCGCACAAAATCGCGCTCGTCCATTGTGAAATCATGGGGCTTATCATAATGAACGAACATAACTCCAACAAACGCGCCGCGCTCGATAATTGGGACATTTACGAGTACTGAGATCCCGATCGAATGAAACAGCTCCGCTGACGCCGATGTCCGAGGGTCTTTTGCAACGTCCGGAATAATGACCATTTCGCCGCGCTTGAGGTTCTCGATGTACGACCCATAGTCCCGGAATTGGTGCAGACCTGTAACGGTAGATACACCATGCGCACACCAATCTGGCAGCATCTCCACGGTTTCGGCAATTGGGTCTACGACGCCGTAGCCTGCTCTCGTAGCGCCCGTCAGGTTGCGCGCCATAAGTTCGGCCGCCACAAATGCAACATGTGCAACGTCGTCGAGTTCGCGTATTTTATCTCCGAGCTCGAGAAATGCCATTTGCCGGTCTTCGGCGAGTTTTTGCGAGGTTGCATTCCGTGCCACTTTGATGAACCCCGACATCGGTGAAGCACCACGGTTTGAAAGCGGTCGGACTGTTCCATCAAGGAAAACCATCGATCCGTCAGCGCCTTGGTGCCATCGCCGATCTACTGCCACGCCTTCAACTGCGGCCTTACGCAGTTCTGCTGCAGGGATGTTTGCTGCGCGATCTTCGGTAGTGAAGATCTCTGCGAAAGGCCGCCCGAGCATCTCGGCTTCCGACCAACCGAAGGTTTCCTGCGCACCACCGAACCAACTGCTGATCCGTTGTTCATCATCTAATGTCAGGATTATATAGTCTTTCGCGCCTTCAACAATGAGCCGTAGCTTAGTCTCGCTATCCTGAAGTGCCTCGACCGCATGCATGCGGTCAGTTACCTCCACGAAGATGATAACAAATCTGTCATTGCCGGTCGCTTGCACATATCCATCGAACCAGCGACCAAGCGAGCCGACTTTTCGCGTGAACCGCTTATTCTGGCCGCTTTCTACCACGTCAGAAACGTCGGATATCCACTCGTTCTCAAAACTTGGAAAAATCTCACGCATCGTCCTGCCCGATACGTTTTGATCAGGGTAGCATACCAGTTCGCTCCAGGCAGGGTTAACTGTTTCATATCGCCAATCGATGATCTTGCCGTCTGCATCCCGAACCACCGAGCCTATGACGATGCCTTCTTCCAGCTGCTCAAAAAGGGAACTCCACCGGCGCTCGGACAAAAAGGTGGCAATCTGGTTCGAGACCACCTTGCCGATCCGTCCGAGCAGCTCAAGTTCGTCGTTAGTCCAGGTCCTCGGTTTGCCATCGATCGCAGCCAGTGCCCCGATCACTAGACCGCCCGGCATTGTAACTGGTACTCCCATGTAGGAGATCACTCCGAGATCAGTAATAGCCAAATTGTCTCTTACAAGATCATGGATCGTCGCGTCACCAATCATCAGAGGCTGCTCGTCGCGGACGACGTGTTGACAGAAAGAATGCGTCAGAGGGGTTTCGGCCGCCTCGGCCCATTTTTCCGGCAATCCCAGATGTGCTATGAAAACCTGGCGATCTTTATCAAGAATAGAAACCAGCGCCACGGGACAGTTTAGCCCTGCCTTCACGACCTCGATGATGTCCTGAAATTCCGACTGGATAGGAGCATCTAGTAGACCTGAATTTTGAACAGCGCCGATGCGCTCCGATGTTGAACTCACTTGGTTTCCTTAACCGCGCGGACGCGGAGTTGATCACGCGGCAAGAGAGGCGAGGACAGCGGGTGAAAGAACAAGGCTTGGCGGCGGAACGGGCGACATCGGGGTTCCCTCGACGATGCTTTGGAGAAATTGCATGGCGTTTTGCAACCCGTTCATCGTGTAAGGCTTCTCGATTGCGCCAATTGCTCCGGCGAAGTCTTCGGGAATGCGTTTGAGGTTACCAGACACGAAAACGAAGGGTATTGTTCTAGCGGTAAGGTAACGACCCACATCGATACCCGTTGGACCATCAAGCAATTGGATATCAACAAACGCAAAATGAGGTGAAGTGCTGCCAATGAGATCGATTGCTTCCCGGCTATCAGCAGCTGTCCCGACAACAAGATGGCCGGCGTCCTCCACTTCGCTTTCCAGTTCCATAGCTAGCAGGACTTCGTCCTCGACAATTAAGATATTCAAGGAGAATCCTCTTATTCTTTCACGGAAAGCGTGACGCTGACGTCAGTGCGGCGACCGCTAACCTCACGGTCGATCTTTGCACGAAGTTGCAGGAGACACGCCTCAAGCATCTTCTGGCCGAACTCGGCCTCTTCTTTGTCAACATCCACTGGGAAAATGATATCAACCAAGCGGATCAAAAAGTGCCCGTTAAGCCGCCTGATCTCCAGGTGAATCTCGCCGCCACCATCACCCAGCCCTCTGCGGATGGCGTCGCCGACGAGCTCATTGATGATGAGAGCCAACGGAGATGCCTTGGTCGCCGGGACGACCACCTCATGCAGATCCGTCGTCAGCCGTATGTCGGAGCGCTTGAGCGCACTTATCTTGTCTAGAATTAATGTATTTGCGAAATCGGCGACGTCGAAATAGCCGACTTCTTCGTCGTTCAATAGCTTACGCTGGACGGTACTGAGCGCTTCGACTCGATTGAGCACTGACATCAGTGTCCGCTCCACGACCTCATTTTCCGTCATTCGCGCCTGAAGTTTCACGATCGATGCTATAGTCAGGAGATTGTTTTTCACCCTATGGTCGACCTCGTGCATCAAGGTCGTCTTGGCGCGAAGGGCGTCTGTTAAATCCACTGTGCTCATCGCCACTGCTTCCTCGGCGATATGACGTGCCCGTGCGAGCTCCGCTTCCTTGCTTTTGATATTCGTAAAGTCGAGTTGCGATGCAAAGAAATAGATCACGGTTCCCGAAACATCGCGAACTGGACTGACAAAAAGAGCATTCCAGAACTCTGATCCGTCCTTTTTGTAATTGAGAATGTCAATCGAGAGATCCTTCTCCGCCGCAATAGCGTTGCGGAGCTCCTGCACCGCCTCCGGATCGGTATCTTGCCCCTGAAGGATGCGGCAGTTCTTGCCAATCAACTCCTCGTCGGAGTAGCCGGTTAGTCTGCAGAATGCCGTGTTACAGAAGATGATAGGATTGTCTGACTGACGCGGATCAGTAATGATCATGGGCATACGGGTGGCTTTGAATGCCGCCGCGAATGGATCTTCAGCAGCGTGCCCATCAACCAGGCGATTTCCGGCGTCTCTGGCGTCCTGCCTGGTATTGGTGTCATCTGTCATGAGGGGTCCTGATTTTGCGGCATACAATAATGCGGGCTTAAAATTTTGGTTCCACATCGCAAATAGCCCGCGTTAAAAATCTGTCCTCATATGGCGATCCAATTGGACGACGAGGCCTCTTTCAAGATTGGCACGACTGTTTAAATATTGTCCAAGCTCATAGTCACAAGTGCGCAGATCACGAGATGCCATCACATCAACATCATCACGCCGAACGCCAATCATGACGTTTGTTGTCAGCGCAAATTTTCAAGTGAAAAATAGGTAGTTTTCGAATAACGGATCGCCGCTATGCTTACTTTTCAGTACCGCTTCTCTGGAAATACTGTGGGAGGCGGTACTGACGACCATCAAGTTGGAATCAGTTTTGCGGGCATCACCTCGCTTTTCCAATCAGGCTTTTTTTATGTCACCCTTGGCAACCGACGATGTCGGGGGAATACCTTGATATCCTGATATTGATTCAGCGCTTGCCATCCCTGGAGCGCCCGAAGTGCCTCCGAGCAAATCGCGAGTTGCTTTCTCAATCCGATCACCAACATCTTTGTCGACATTGCGCCAGTAATTGAACGCGCGTTCCAAGATTGGCTCGCTCACCCCGTCCGCGAGATGGCCCGAGACATTTTTGACGAAACGTTCCCGTTGCGCATCGTCCATTACCTCGCGCACGAGCGCGCCCGGCTGGCTCCAGTCGTCATCATCTTCTCGCAATGTATAAGCTGCCCGCACCATTTCGCCATCTGCGAACCAAGTCGCCTCTCCTCCCGTTTCCGGCTGTGCCCCAGGGCCACCATAGGAATTAGGAGCATAGACCGGATCAAGGGAATTCACCGTCCTGCCGCGTCCTGCGCGGGAATAAGAATGCACTTCCGCCGCCTTCGCCTGATTGACGGGAATTTGCTTATAATTCACTCCAAGGCGAGCACGGTGTGCGTCAGCGTAAGAAAAACCGCGTGCTAGAAGCATCTTGTCTGGGCTGAGCCCGATGCCAGGAACCATGTTGTTTGGTTCGAATGCCAGCTGCTCGATCTGGGTGTCCCAATCCACCGGATTCGTGTCGAGAGTAAGCTTGCCTACCTCCATCAGCGGGTAATCTTCGTGCGGCCATGTCTTGGTGAGATCGAACGGATTGATCCGGTATGTTTTTGCATCGTCAAACGGCATCACCTGAAACTTTAGGGTCCAACTTGGGAATTCGCCTTTGGCAATGTGATCGAACAGGTCGCGGCGGTGGTAATCTCCGTCCTGCCCGGCCATCGTGTCAGCCGCGTCTTGCGTTAGATGCGCGTTGCCGTCGCCCAGATCGGTGTGGAAGTGCCACTTGACCCAATACTTGTCGCCCCCATCGTTTATGAGCATATATGTGTGGCTTCCATAGCCGTTCATCTCGCGCCAGTTTCTTGGTACGCCACGATCACCCATAAGATATGTGACCTGATGCGCACTTTCTGGGCTCAGCGTCCAAAAGTCCCACTGCATGTCATGGTCGCGCAGTCCGTTGTCGGCCCGGCGCTTTTGGCTTCGGATGAAATGCTGGAACTTCATGGGGTCGCGAATGAAGAAAATCGGCGTGTTGTTGCCGACCATGTCGAAGTTACCGTCCTCTGTGTAGAACTTCACCGAAAAACCACGCGGGTCTCTCCAGGTGTCGGGACTTCCACGCTCACCCGCTACGGTAGAGAAGCGAACTGCTGTCTCCACCTTTGCTCCGGGTTGAAGAAATTTTGCTTTGGTGAATTTTCTGACGTCGTTCGTCACTTCGAAATGGCCGAAAGCGCCGCTACCTTTGGCATGGGGTTGCCTTTCGGGAATTCGCTCACGATTGAAATTCGCCATCTGCTCAATGAGATAGTGATCGTTCAGGACGATGGGGCCATTTGGTCCTATTGTCAGTGAATGCTCATCGCTTTGTACAGGTATGCCTGCATCGGTTGTTGTGCGGGAAGCGGATTTGTTCTCGTCCATAAGCGTGCCCTCGAAGTTTTAATTGGGGTAGCACAACAAACGGCAGGGTGGGCGCTAGGTTCCACTTCGCACAGTGGAAGCGACCGCAGCTGATCAAGCCAGGATCAGATGGCACGTGATGTTTCAAGTGGTCTCCCGCACTAAAAGCTGCTGATCCCAGTTTCCGGTTTTTCCGCCAAGGCGTTTTAAGTTTCAAATTGATCGCGGGTAATGCGAACCGAATTGGTAACTCCTACTACAGTTGACGTCCCTTTTAATGGTGAACGGGTCAGTCCAAATATCAAAGAGCTTTCGCGGACTAGGCTCGAATTTGACGCTATTCGCTAGCGTGGCTGGATCGCATCCTCAACAAACAAGGTTGATCTGCTGGTGGTACCGTGTTTGAAGGGAGAAAATTGGCGAGGGGGCTACGACAGCGCGAATGGCAGAACAATTCGATATGTTTTCGGAGCAGGCTCCGCGGGATCAAGTGGTCACGCGAGATGCCTCCAAATCCGCCAAGGTCGAAAAGCATGCCATCCCGATGAGTGAAGAGGAGATGGTCCGTCATCTGTCGGACACCGGCCGCTATCGGATACTGCAGAAACTGACCCCACGCGCGGTTTCACGATTTGCACGTCCGGAGTACCCCCTCAAGGGCATCATTCTCGATACCGAGACCACGGGCCTCAATGCCCAAAAAGATGAAATAATAGAGATTGGCGTGATCGCTTTCACGTTCGATGCGACTGGAAACATCGGTGATGTGACAGGCATCTACGGTGGGCTTCAACAGCCGAGCATTTCCATCCCGCCTGAGATCACCAAGCTTACCGGGATCACAGATGATATGGTACCCGCATCAATGATATGTGCCGGGGCCGCAGCCTGGATCACGCCGTCTTCGTTCTTAAAAGCGTATTTGGGACGGCGCGTGACGATGACACGGAACTTCGCTGCAACGACATCCAATCGTTCGGATATGTCTTCTCCGATCAGAATCTTTGTGTTGCCCAGATGCTCCGGCAAGTCTTCCGGCTCGATCACCACCTCGATACGCTCCAGATGCGGCGCAAAGCCCTTGCGTGGCCTCGGTGGACGTTTGCCATCTTTGTTGATGCCACTCGTAACCTTGGCCCTGATCGCCGCAATGCCGGTCTCGATCTCCTCAAAGACAAAAGCGTGCTGCTCGTCATCAACACTGGCCGCTGCAAGTTTCTCTGAACGCCGCCCGAAGCGCGCGCGGTCAAAAGCTTTCAGGATCTGTGTCAGCCGCTCGATGCGCTCATCGGCATCAGCATTTCGGGCCTCGAGATCGTCGACCTGCTTTTCCAAAGCCTCGAGGCGAGCGGTCTTTTCGGCCATGGCAAGAACCATGGCCTTGAGTGTCTCTACATCGTCCGGGAGCTCTATCTCGGGTCGCGTCATGGGTATGATCAGAGCATATTTCGCCGTGATCCGCCCGTAGTTTTAGGTGCATGATTCAATTCGTCGCAGGGGTTTTACCCAACAATCCCGGGTGGCTTGATCGGTGTTGATCGAACGCGTTTCCAGTCCATTCCATCCACCAAAGCCAGAAGCTGGGCATTGTTGAGCTGGACCCGGTTGTGACCAATGCGCGGCCAGCAAAATTGCGCCTTTTCCAACCGCTTTGCATAAAGGCAAACGCCTGAGCCATCCCACCAGACAATCTTGATCCGGTCTGCCCGTTTCGCCCGGAAGACATAGAGCGCTCCGTTGAACGGATCGCTGCCAGCATCGCGCACGAGCGACAGCAAGCTATCAGGCCCCTTACGAAAGTCGATTGGATGGCTCGCGAGGAAGACTTTGACGCCTGACGGGATCATGCTGAAAGTACCGCCCGGATCACCCGTTGCAGGTGCGCTGCGTCAACATCGGGTCCGGCCCGGATAACAACATCGCCGATGACAACATCAATCACCGAATTTGAGCCGCCAGAACCGGCTTGCGTGCAAACAGCAGCTCCGGATGATGCGGATCGCTCTCGCTCCCGAGCATCACGACGCCAGCCAAATAGCTGCGATGGATGAATTCCAATGCGATGTGCGATCGCTGAAACACTGGCACCCGGTTCCATCGCCTCTGCAACAGCATGCTCCTTGAATTCATCCGACCAACGTCGGCGGAACTGCCTTGGAGCGCCTTCCAAGCGCTCAGGGACAGCCTCGATCATATGGAAGTTTCTGGTTCCAGAGCTAGGCGCAGACATAGAAGCTCACAGTTTGTGAATCGTCTATCTGCAATACAGCCGCACGCTCTAACTATGCCAGATGGGGTCAGCTTCCCGCTTACGATGAAATTTACCGCCATCCGGACGTAGATCCACCAACCAGACTTCTATCTGCATTCGACCGGTTTCGGGCTTGATATCGCCTTGCTGTACCATGCCTTGAGCGCAGGACCACCTGGGGCCTCGTCGCTTATGCAAGCGTTACTTGCTGGCTGTATCCAAGTTCCTCACCGTCCAGTGCGCCTGGTCTCATCAACATTAAATCTAAAATAGCTCGAAGCTCGCTTTCAATGGCAATTGTACCTCTGATCACCATGTGCAACGAGTCTTCGTTTGCCAGCATCGCGAATAGTTCTTCGTCTGGCATGGGAGGGTTGGCTTTAGGCATCGAACAGTCCTTCTTTACAACACGCCTGTTCGTAAGCGACTAACGCTCACTGCCCACCTAATGTTCTAGGCATGCGAACGTTTATCAGTTCGTCCAGCATATCCATCATTTCCACCAGATTGCTCACAGTGTCATCGCCCATGAAGGCGCATATCGAAATCGCTACCTCGTGCGGTGTGGCTGTCTCCTTCGGGTCGCTTTCTATCTCTCTGTATGCATCCAACAGCCTCCCGTAATGGCCGTTTCTAATCGCTAGTGAATCATTATGGGCAACTGAGTTTCTGAGTTCATTGTAAAGAAGCAACGCATTGAAAAGCTTATCGCCGCTCTCTGGTGATCCAACCCACGCGGCGTTCATTATCATTATTTTGTTTGAGTACCCTCTAAGCGTTGAGAGCTTCTCATATCGAGGCAGCATCCGGCTAAGCAGGAAGTCGACCTCAAGTTCGAGCGCCGCGTGATAGGTGATGACGTCGGTGACAAACCGGTCAGGCTCCACCGAACCGGCATCGGTGATGCGGAGAATGCCTGCGAGACTGTCGTAATCAACCATTGCCATTGAAACCTCCCTGATACGATTGACGCGGGCTTCACCCCGCGTTGGAACCATCGTTGCATCAGCAGTTCGATTTAACCACTTCCCGCACAGCTTTGCCATTCCCGAACCCGGCCTAGCCAAATTTCGCAAATGGCCCTCGGCGGGCTTGTATGGCCGTTTCTGGAAATGTGCTTATTTCGGGCGATCCCGGCCATGAAGCACAAAACCGGGATCGACGCAAAACCATCTAAGAGGCCCGTACAGCGCGTTTAGTACCGCTTGGCTACGAGTTACAATTCTACTTCAGCTTCGTGCCTGACGTCGCAGGAAGGCCGGTTTCTGGCCTTGCCCCTCAGAATAGGGTCTCGCATTTTTCGGAAGTCGCTTTTTTCAGGATCGCAAATCGGAAATCGAACCGATGTTTACCGAGTGGAGACTTCCACCGGCTAGCGCCGATGGCTGCGCGCTACGCTTGCTGCGGCCCACCCTCTCACTTGATCCCAACCGGCTTAGGCTATCCATGATCGAAGTGCGCCAACCCAAAACCGGACAATTCCGACCCATAGGAAAGCAAGGATGCGGGCCGCTCCATGGCCGTGAGGCCGTGGAACCTGATTTCAACACGATGGCTCACCAATTCAAAGCCATTTACCGCCACCTCTGGCCACCGGATGCTTGTAGGCATCGGGGCCGTATCGCGCTCAACAACGCCCAGCCTCTCCCGTCATGGATTAACCGCGTGATGGCTGCACTCATAATCACACATTCAAGCGAATCGAAGGCATCCACAACGTCACGCTGCTTTCGCCTGAAACTCGCAGATGCAGCGGCAACGGCATACAACGCGATGCTCGCTGAAGACTTGCAAGAACTGAAGTCGTTATACAAAAGCAGCCTGACAAAAGCCCTACGGTTGATCCCGTGGGGCTTTTTCCGCTCGACATTGCAATGGGCGATTACACCCGAGATAGGCGTTCATTCCAAATTGTCGTCGTTCTCTACAGCGGCCCGATTCTGTTCCATGACGGCCAGCATACTCGCACCCCATGCAGTAAAATCCGGCAATCTCTCGCCAAATCTAGCTAGGTTCATCACGTAGACATTATTCGAAACTCGCCCGTAATTTCCCGAGTGATAGTTCTGACAATAGACAACCTCGTTAATCTCACGAGCGGTAAGTTTTTCATCACCTTTCTCAAAAAAACACTCATATATAGGCCCATCCACCACCATTATGGGTACAAAAAAACAAACGTCTCCCGAGGTGTCGGAGTAAGTTTCGTCGCATCTGTCCCGCTCATGGATAGCAGCTTTGAACGCCGAAATTATGCCCGATTGAATATGCTGTGTCTGGCCAGTCTTGAAACATGAATATGATCTTGCGAGCCGTTCAACCGATGACATTGGGCGTTTTCGTTCGATATCTTGATAACTTAAAACGCGTCTATTTATCTTGTTCTTCCAATGAAAATTACCGTATCCCGCCGAACCGTCCAACTTGCCTCTCTCGCTTGTGTAGAAAATGAATGGCTCAGCCGTCTTTTTGACCTCAATGCAAAGCGTGATCATACAAGTAACTTCAGGCTTCACCTTTGTACTATGGAATATTTTATATGCGCGGATGTCTAGCTCACGACCCTTTCCTTCATCCTTGTCTATGAAGTAGACACTCTGGAGCGGCCTCCACGTCGCGTTAGCTAAAGCAGACGCGGCTTTCAACTCCGTTGCAAATCCTGCCTTTTCCGCAGCCTCAATGATTTTCTCTAACGGAATTGGCATCGCAATCCTTATGAACCGATTTGAAAATTGGGCGCTTAGCCAATCGTTTTGTAACGCAGTCGACTATTTTGCGCAAAAGCAGGCGACACGAGCTAGAAAGTTATGACTAACGGAATAAATTGACGTTAAATACTTGATTTTGTTGACTTATGGCGGAGAGGGTGGGATTCGAACCCACGATACCCTTGCAGGTATGCCGCATTTCGAGTGCGGCACATTCGGTTCAAACACTCTTAGTGTGCAAGCGAGCTGTCAGTGCTTAGAACGCGCATCAAGGTTTCACGCCTCACGACCAAATGAACGTGGAAAAGAGGGGAGATGACTATGTCACAGGCTCGCCGGAGATGTCAGCACAGCCCGGATTACCGCCCTTGACTAGCTTTAACAAGGCGGAGCAAGCACATCGAAATCGAATGTCACCAGTACATGGCGCCTTGGCCATGTATCGATGGTGATTCAGCACCCATGTTACCGCGGTACTTTGGTGAACGCTTTCAAATCCACACGGGTCTCCAAGAAAAATGATCTTTGCATCGGCAACCGGTATCGGCAGATCGCATCTTGGGAACGTCTGGCACTATGGGCTTGCAACGGCTGTCGATGGTATCGACCGCTTGGCCTGATGATGATGTTCGGGTCGGATGCCTCAACTTTTATAATGGGTTATTGAACGCTCTTCATAGTTTCAGGCCCAGACCTCTCGACAAGGACTGCTTGAGCTCGTGTCGGTGAATAAGCTCTTCACGATGAGCGCTTTCGACAATGCGGGCGACGTGTTTGATCTGGTCTAGTTTTTTGCCGATGTCGGGGCCCAGCCGTAATGGGTCTGGTTTTAGGTTGCGTGGATCTGCGCTGCCAAAGCGCTGCTCGAGAGCACTTGCGATTGCCCGACGATTGTGTCAATCCTTCCGCAGCCTTGCCGGCAAGCGCTGCTCCATGGACACGATAACCCTGTGCTTGCCAGGCATCGCGTGCGGCGGCCAGCATGGTGGACTTGCCGGCACCGGCATCGCGCTGGTTCACCAGCAGACTTGCGGTGCGATAGGCAATCGAAGCCACGGCACTTCTGCCGCCTGATCTGGAAATTGGCTTGCTGCTGCAATGGTAAATCGCCACCCGCACCTGTCCTTTTCCAAGCCGCCAATTGGCTGCGTCAAGTACGCTGCAACTCGTAAGTGCGCCCTTGTTGCTTTTGCCAGCGCACGGCTAACATTCTCAGGCGTGGGATGGCGAGGTGCAGATCTGCAGCTTGTGGACCTGCGAGATCGAGGTTCCAATACGCCCTGATCGCAGACTGACAAAGGATGACACCGCTATGAGAAAGCCGATCGCGCAACGCATCAAAGAGCTTGAAGAGCGCAAACGCGTCCTGCAAACGCGACTGAGCAAACACGAGCGTGCGCAGGAAACCCGGCGCAAGATATTGCTCGGTTCATTTGTGCTGGAGCGTCTGGCGAAGGATGACGATCCAAGCGATCCGTGTGATCTCAGGGATTGGCTTGCAACAGAGCTGCCGACCTTTCTGGATCGCGATGCCGATCGTGCCTTATTTGCGGACCTGATCGAGGACTGCCGGATGGATCAAGGCCGCGGTTTGGAAGACGGCACCGCGCAGCAACGCAATGGGAGCGATCAGCACGCCGATAGCCGTCAAGCTGATGTGATCGGGGGCGATGAACCATGATGGTGCTCGATGTCTTAAGGACCGCCCTGCAGGCAGGCTTGCGCAGCCGTTATGGTTTCGCGAGCACAGCGAGTACAGAGTCATCGAGAGGGATTGCGGGGTGAGCCTGTCCTGACGGGAACGCGCTCCCCATAGCGCCATAGTGAGCGGCAGGACGGGCGTGCGTCTGGCACCATCGGGTGAGGGGAATGCAGTCCAGGATCCGACGATCGCTTTTGCTCAAACCCCTCGGTTGCGCTCTGCGTCAGCGGCAGCTAGAGGCAGGCAATGATGAAGAAGGATTTTCGCATGTGGCTGGATACACCGGAGCGTTACGGATCGGTCAGCCGGTTGCTGCACTGGACGATGGCGTATTTGCTGATCTGGCAGTTTATCGTCATTCTGACGTGGCGATTGTTCGGGGATACGCAGTGGGTCAGAACAGTCACGTCGCTTGGACCAGGCCATGGCACCGTTGGCCTTCTGGTGATCGTGCTTGTCGTCATTCGCGCTATCTGGTGGACCATCAATCGCAACCGGCGCCCGGTTCAATCGACAACCGTTACCGGTCGGGCGGCCGTTGTTGTTCACGCCAGCTTCTATCTTCTGATGTTTAGCATTCCGGTACTGGCGCTGTTACGGACCTATGGCAGCGGCAAGGGTTGGGAGCCGTGGGTTGCATCAACCGGCGTTGAAATCCCGTGGATGGTAGCACTTGGCGATCTTCTTCACGGTGTACTGGCGTGGTTTCTCTCGATCCTCATCGGAGGGCATGTCGTGATGGCGCTGGTTCACCGTTTCGTCTGGAAGGACTCAACGCTTCGGCGTATGACAAGCAGCTTGGGAAAGAGGCCTGCAACCGACACAGGCCCAGCAGGCAATAGTGTCCTTTAATACCCTCGATCCGCACTTTCGGGCTGAATGGGGAAAGATAGAAAGATGGATACGCTGCATGGTCGCCAGTTTCGTGAACGGCATCTTGCGTGACGAAACAGTTTTGTAAAATCACGCGATCGAATCTGGCATGGTTGCCCCGTGCGATGGGTCGAGTGATGTGAGGACTTTTGATGGATATTGAACAACTCAGCCATTTGCCTGCGAAGAAGCATCGTGAACTTCAGCGCGTCACGCAGGTTCTGTTTGAGGAGTTCGAGGATGCGCTAAAGACAAAAGTTTCCGAAAAGAACAAGCGCGGTCGTATCGTCAAGGTCATCCTGTTTGGATCATACGCGCGCGGCAATTGGGTCGAGGATCACACGGGCGGCTATCTCTCCGATTATGATCTTCTCGTCGTCGTGAACTACGACAACTTCGGCGAAAATTACGAAGCCTGGGAACGCGCCGGAGAACGGCTGCTGCAGGAGTTGACGATTACGCGCAACATCGCGACACCGGTTAATTTCATCGTCCACACCTATGTCGATGTGAACTCGCAGCTTGCGCGGGGACTGCCGTTTTTTGTGGACATCGCCAGAGACGGCATCCCGCTTTACGATGCACCCGGATATCCGCTTGCCTCACCCAAAATGCTGTCGCCGCAGGAAGCCCGGGACGAGGCAAAGAAACACTTTGATCATTGGTTTCCAAGCGCGACTTATTGCATGAGACAAGCGGAGTACGCTCTTCGAGACCAGCAACCGAAACATGGGGCGTTTCAACTACATCAAGCCGCAGAACGCTTGTACCACTGCGTTCTGCTGGTGATCGCACTCTACAGCCCCAAGTCTCATAAGCTGACGTTCCTTCGCTCACAGGCCGAGCGCCTTGCGCCCTCGCTGATTTCGGTCTGGCCACGTGATACGAAATTCGCCAGACGCTGTTTCAGCCGGCTGGACCGGGCCTATGTGGATGCTCGATATTCGCCAGCCTATGAGATTACCGATGAGGAACTTGCCTGGTTAACGGAGAGGATCAAGCTTTTGCAAGAGGCTGTCGCCAAATTGTGCGCTGACAAACTCGATGTCGCCTCGTGACATTGGCCCGATCCATCTGACCCGAGATCAGCCGTCTGCACGCGTCGCAGATGAGCTCGATATGTTCACCTGTGTCAACTGTGGTGTGAGGAACGTCGATGATGACGTCTCAAAAGGCTATGCGGCTGGCCCGGGAGGGGATTGTTCGCTCCACTCGATGGGCGACTATGCGTGAAAGCGGTCGCGATCATCGTCAAGATTGGAGAAAAATTTGCGGTGAATTGGCACCTGATCCTGCCGAGCAGATGGTGCTAGCAACTGCGCTCACCAAGTTTGCCGAACATCTGCGCCAAGTTCCTGCCATAGCAAAAGATCTGGGAGCATCTCCGGAGATCCTCTGGTTTATCGTTGCAAGCGTCGTTCGCGAGCAAATCGATCAACGGCTCGACACCCAGATCGAAGGTTTGCGAAGCGCGCTTGGCCTCAGTGAAGACGGCTCAGTGAGACTTGATGCTCAGTTGAACGGGCCACCTTTTGACCGGCCGGGATCCGGATGGTACTGGCAGGTGACATCCCAAAATCTCAGCTTGTCCTCCCGCTCTTTGCAGACCGATCGTCTTGAGCGACGCCGCTGCCCAGACTGGCGTGACCTTGGAACGAGCAGGCCCCGACCGAGCGAGGCCGAAGATGCGCACGGCAAAGCGCTCTATGTCAGAACGTTGCAGGCGCAAGTTGGCGATCAATCAGTACAGATCACGGTCTCTGCACCGCAATCGGCGTTGACCGATCCGGCCTTGCGCTCACTGATGTGGCTGTTGCCTGCCATGTTGCTCTTAGGCGTTAGTCTTCTCATAGGGACATATTTTCAAGTGCGCTTTGGCCTCAAGCCGCTCATTCGCCTTACAACCGATATTGGCGCGGTCTCGAGTGGAAACAAAGCGAGCCTGCCGGATGCCGGTGTCGACGAATTGAAGCCGGTGTCTATCGAGATCAATCGCCTGGTTGCATTGAACACCCGGCGTCTGGAGGACACGCGCATCCATTTTGCAAACATGGCGCATGGCCTAAAAACACCCGTTGCCAGCCTGACGATTGGTCTAAATGAAAAAAACGACCCGGACGGCGGCTTAAGAGACCTTGTTCATCGCATTGACCGACGCATTCGCCACCACCTGGCAGATGCGCGCAAGGCCGCGGTTGCAGAGCTAACGGAGAATATGCCGCCTGCTCCTAAGCGGTCCTACGCGGTTAGCAGTCGTGGTTTCAGTTAGAATTTGGAGATAAGTCAGTGATATGTCACTTCTAATTAGGGTTAGTGAGGATGGTGCCTCATCCTGTTTAAGAATTCACGCACAGAAAATTGCGGGTCTGGGGGCACTTTTTTGCACTTTTTTTAAAAAAAAGCTCGGTCCGCGCTGCGTTCAATCATGGCAATATCAAATCTTGCCTACATCAAAGCAAGCTTGCTAAAGACTAATTATTGTACGCACAAAAATCTTGCGCCGTATTTTGAATTAATGTAATTACAAAATATAAAAATCACTTACGACGAACCGAAGCGCCGATCCAATATCGAAAAGCATGGCCTCGACTTCGCAGAGCTGACGATTGATTTCTTCATCGCCTGTAAGGTCGAAGAAACGAGGGCTGGGCGCTTCAAGGCAGTTGGTGATTTTCAGGGCCGTACCATTATAGCGGGGGTATTTCGCCCCCTCGGTTCTGAAGCCCTGTCCGTTATCTCGATGCGGCAGGCGAGCAAGGCAGAAAGGACAGCACTATGACCAGCAAATGGCCTGAGTTTATGACAGCGGATTTGAGCGATAGCGAAGCCGACAACGCCGAGCTGTTACGCCGCTGGCACGCGTACGATCACGCCATGAAGGAACTTGTCGCAAAAGGTGGTATCCATATGGATGCGGATGGTTGGTGGGTGGAAACAGCGACCGGCGACATGATCGGCCCCGATCCAGAGATCGAAAAGCCGTTGGAGCTGCGCGACGGCACAAAAGCAAAGCCGTTCCGTGAGGCGTTCCCCGATCTGGCGAAAAACATAGACGTTGAAATAGCGCGCAGGGGGAGGCCAAAGGCAGACGTTCACAAAACGCCCGTCACTATTCGCCTCGATCCGGATGTTGTCGATCTTTACAAAGCTATGGGCAAGGGTTGGCAGTCACGGCTTAATAGTGACCTGCGAAAAGTGAACGGACTACAAAACGTCTAAACCATCAGGGAAGGGGAACTATGAGTACTCCGCGAGAAACTCTTTAGCCAGCTTGGAACCGACCGCCCCAAATTTCAGGGGTTCCTTCAGGAAAAACCAGACGACATTTCCAGTCCATAGGACATGATAGCATGGTCTTACCAGATGGCGTTTGATGAACTCTGGGAGATAGTCAAGGATGGAACGCACATGCTTGTTCCGCCCCTAATTGGGCTGTGTCGCCAGAGCACCGAATTGACGATCAAGTCGTCGCTCTTCCAAATGAGGCGCGCAGAACCTAGCCGGGGCATGATTTGGTTGACCTCTTCACCAAGTTAAACAAGAAGTCGAGAAGTACGAACCGGAGCATGGTGACTACGACGCTGAGGTCGTTGCGCAGGTTCATGAAATCCAATGTTTTGACGAGAATGCCACTCGCTTTCCAACGCAAACGGGCAAATATTTTGATGGGCTAGACGCTTGGTGCCAATCAGGAATAATCTTTGGTCATAGACCGACCCCTTATTTTCCTTTTAGCGGCTATCCTTAGCGCCCCGATGAGGACACCGCTTCATCATCTTTTCGATCGACGCGCTATCTCCACCGAAGCGATCCAAAACCTCGATGGCTTTCGGCAAACTCAGCTCGTAGACTTCTTGGAGCATTTCGGCGGTGTATTGCTTGATCTCTGTCTGGCTCATGCAGCATTCTCCTTACCCGGAGCAAATGCGATCGGTCACTGACCGGTTCCAGCGGAGCCTTGTGCGAATTCTGACCTGTAAAATGTATCGATTGTTGACCTCTATACCCAATTTGTCGCCGGCTTACAGGTGCTGCCTGGACCGCTAATCTTGGACCACAAATCAATTTTTTAGGCTTTACGAGCGTTAAAGCCCGGCCTGAGCATTTCTCTTCAACATATTGGAAACAAAAAGGTCGGGGCAACTGCACCGACCTTCTGTCGCTTGCCATCATCTGTTGCCAGTACATCCGTGGTCAACATGCAAGCGGTGGCGCCGCCACGCCACTCAATCGATACGAACTGCTGATGACGGATTTCGTTCCCCCTTTTTGTGAACGATATCCACGGCCGGTAACTTCGATTGCTGTTGCGTGATGTGGATGGGTGTTTATCTTTTGCCCCATAACCTCTGCAAAGCACCCGGCGAACCCTCTACGGGATCATTTGTTGGGGTAGCAAGCGCCCTGATTTTTCTGAGCATATCTTTCGTCGGAGCTGAGCGCTGTATGTCGACCTCCTGATCTGGCGGATATGCGCCGACGACCTGAAAGTCCGGCGAAGCGTTCAACCGCTTGTGGCCCGTCCCGGCAGGCAGGACCAGGCAATCTCCCGGCGATATCTCCAGAACGGGTCCATCTGGCCCACCGATTTGTAACGCAGCATGACCACGACCGATCCCTAAAACCTCATGGGCGCTGCTATGATAGTGATGGTAATCGAAGACGCCGTTTCGCCAGGTGCCGGTCCATCCATTTCTAAGAAACAGATCTTCGAATGCGCCTGAGTCCATACATGGGGCGATTTGGCGATAGACGATCACTGGCAAGGTCTCGTTGTTGGGGATCCAGTCGCTCTTTGACAGCATAAAGTGCTCGACGTTCATATCATCTCCGTAGAGTTCGGTTCGATCTGTCTCACGAGGTTAAGATGACAGGGACGGTAGGGTTCCCATGGGCAACCTCGCCTTGCAGTGACAGGACAAGCTTGCTCGGTGATGCCGTTAGATCACAGATCGAGTGAAACGGCGGCGTCCGGTGTTTATTTCGATGTCGGGACTTGCAAGACCAAATGGTTCCGGCATTTTTCGACCATGAGCCTGACAACGGATTTTATTGGCGAACTTGTTCGAGATGCCAATCGCATGGAGCACCTTGACGCGTTCCAAAAACGCCGGGCGTTGGAGCGTGCCGTTGCAATGATTGCGGAGTTGCGAGGCGCCATCGGCATACCCACAGGTCCGGGCCGCGATATATCGCTTGATATTCACACAACAGCCCTTTCGATAGAACGAGGCTGGCGCGACGATAATCAGGTCCGCGACGCATTTCTTTTGGCTGCCGGTATGATCCGGGACCTGCACATTGTCCTCGATAGCAAAACAAGAGTATCCGTCGTCGCAAACCGCAATGTCTCGTTGTAACTGAGACTTGGCCTATGCCGGCTGTCGGCTCAATCCTCGCTGTCGCGCCGGGCCAACATTTGGATCCTCAGACAATCGTTGATCCGCTCCTGCCAGCCCGGTCCATCTTCCTGGAAATATGCCAGGACGTCACTGTCGATCTTTAAGGAAACGAGCTCCTTGGTTGTTGGGATGGCGCGTTTCTCCACGGCGGGTGCCGCAGCCTTTTTGGGAGCGGCAAACAGAGCTTCGGCGGCATCTCTTGGATCGAGCGGTCTGCGGGGCTTTTGGGCCATGATGTGCTTTCTAACGGCCAGTGCACGCAAGCGAGCGCCATGGACAAATGAGAGATCGTTCAGATGAATAGTTGCAAGGACTGAAATGCCCAATATGCAGTGTAAGGTGTATCAGGCCCGATGTCGATTGGTCGGTCAGTGAGGCCAGTCTACATTAACCACACACAAGGAGTTCCTTCACCAGATCATCGACGGAACACCTCGAAGAAGGCTGCCGCAATTTGATGGATCGTCACACCGGACTGGGCTAGTACAGATCATCAGCAGTATCGTGGTGAAGTGCATGACAGGATCATTGGAAGCAAGGCCGCTTTTCGGCATCGGGCTGGCGGCCATGGGCTACTCCTGTTTTGCTCTTCAGGATGCGCTTGTCAAATGGCTTGTCGAAAGCTACGAGGTTCCGCAGATACTTTTTGTGCGAAGCGCCGTCATTGTTCTGATTACCGGCATACTGGCACATCGCTACCGCCACCCCTCCATCCTCAAAAGCAAATATCGCGGCACCGTCGTTCTTCGCGCAGCACTCATGCTCACCGCATGGATGCTGTTCTACAGCTCCGCGCGATATCTAGGGCTGGCGGAACTCACCACGCTCTATTTCTCCGCGCCCATCATGGTCATGGTTCTCTCCATCTTCGTGCTGAAGGAGAAAGTCGGCGCAGGCCGCTGGATAGCCTGCGTAGTTGGTTTCGTTGGTGTCGTCGTGGCTGCCAATCCGGCCAACTCCCCAAACTGGCTTCCCGCAACACTGTGCATCGTCGCAGGCTTCTGCTGGGCATGGAGCACCATCCTCATTCGCCTTGTCAGCAAAAGCGAAACGACGCTGACGCAGATGTATGCCACCAGCGCGTTGTTCGGCATCGCCTGCGCACTGTCCTTGCCCTGGCTCTGGAAAAACCCGGATGCGCAAGGCTGGGTTCTCATGATCGCGGTCGGGCTGGTCTCAACAATCGGGCAATATCTTCTCTACGAAGGCTTCAGACACGCGCCCGCATCCTCACTCGCGCCAGTGGAATATACCGGCCTGATCTGGGCCTTCATCTATGGTTACGCCATCTGGACGGAAATACCGGCGATCAACGTCTTCATCGGCGCAGTTCTTATCGTCGCGGCAAGCCTTGTGCTTGTCGGGTGGGAACGGCGGAATATAAGGACTGCAAAGGAGCGGATTAGCTGATTGCTGCCATAGGGGTGAAGCAACCACTTTGTCGAACGGTTGCCCACGACAGGTCACCTTTCTGAGCCAGCGGGCCTGCGCTGCTTTCGTGGTCTCGTGGTTTTGAATATGATAATAAGGGCTTGCCGATGCCATCAGGGTTACCGACTATCTTGCCCCGTGGCGTCCTAAATATCTTCTGCAGGATGGCTTATGCGCGTCTTTCTTGTTCGTCACGGCGAATCCCTTGGCAACCTAGACGAACGGGCTTACAGCCAGTTTGGCGATCACAACGTACCGCTGACGCAATGGGGATATCGCCAAGCTACGCAAGCCGGTGCCGTGATCACGGCTTTTTTAGCCGGTTTGACAGAGCCGGGGTCACAGAAGTTGCGCGTATGGTACTCACCGTTCCTGCGGACCCGGCAAAGCAAGGACGCGCTGCTTGACGCCTTGCCTGTCGAGCGCGTCGGCAAGGTGCGCGAAGACTATTTATTGCGCGAGCAGGATTTTGGTCTCTTCACTGAGATCTACGATCACGCGGAGCGGAAACAAAAGTTTCCTGACGAATTCGAGAAATGGGCAAGACTGCGCAGCAACAGTGGCAAATTCTACGCCCGGCCGCCCGATGGCGAAAGCCGCGCCGATGTCGCGCAGCGCATGCGGCTGTTCCTGCAAACCATCATGCACGAGGCCCGACATGGCCACGACAGCGTGGTTATCGTCGGCCATGGTGTCACCAATCGTGCCTTCGAAATGAATTTCCTGCAGCATCCGGTCGATTGGTTCGAACGTTCCGTCAACCCCGGTAATGCCGACGTTACACTGATCGAGGGAGCGCGCGAAACAGGATATACCTCGACGCTGCTGCACAAGGCGAACGACCGTCAGCCTGGCCAGAACGATCTGCGCCAGGCCTATGGCGCGGAGGTTACGATACGGCAAGAGCCTGAGCCCTGAAATCCTGTGCAATGGGAGCTCTGGCCTCGTATATATCAGACAGTGCTCGCTGAGCTAGGGCAGCGTTCGCTGGATGACGACACCCGTGGAAATTCCGTGTATCGGTTGTGTGGTGATGCTGTTGGATCACAGAGAAGATCAAAGCGCTGATTTTGGTGTTTTTTGCTCCGCCGAGGCTGGAAAAGTCGGATGCCTGCGGCATTTTTCAACCATGAGCCTGACGACAGATTTCATTGGTGACCTTGTTCGAGATGCCAATCGCATCGACCGGCTCGATGCGTGTCAGAAGCGCCGGATGTTGGAGCGTGCCGTCGCAACGATCAAGGATTTGCGCGAAGCCGTTGGTATTCCGAAGGGCCCAGGCCGTGATATCGTGCTTGATATTCACACGACCGCATTATCCGTTGAGCGAGGATGGCGCGATGACATCCAGGTTCGAGAGACATTTCTTCTCGCTGCTGGCATGATCAGGGACCTGCACATTGTTCTGGATAGTGGGACGACGGTGTCGCTGGTCTAAGATAGTCCGGTTTGTTGCGCTCGTGACTGAAATACCAGGTTCCGTGGCTCATACCTTGTTGTCGTCTTGCTCCACCATCCCTGTTCGCAGGACGTCATCTATCCGCTCCTGCCAGCCCGGTCCATCTTCCTGAAAATATGCAAGAACATCACTGTCGATCTTCAAAGACACCAGTTCTTTCGTATTGGGGATAGCGCGTTTTTCCACGGCGGGTGCCGCAGCATTCTTGGGTGCCGCAAACAGGGCTTCGGCGGCGTCTCTAGGGTCTAATGGTCTGCGTGGTTTCGTCGCGATGAACGTGCTTCCTTGAAGTCGGTGTTTTTACGCAGGCTACCGCTGGGTTGACGGCAGTGAAGACCATCCAATTTTATTTCAGATAGCTATTGCTAGTTTCTCTTTGCATCAGCAATGGCGTTTCAGGACATCAATTTGTTGCTGGGGTTACTCGAGACCTGCGGACAA
>UCLB01000051.1 GCA_900473205.1 Hyphomicrobiales bacterium | reverse complement strand
CTATTTCGCAGCCTTCAAGATGGTCAAGAGGTCGCAACACGTCGATCTCCCCCCTTGAGGGGAAGATGTCCGGCAGGACAGAGGGGGGTGAACCACACCCGCCAACCTCCACGGTAAACACCCACCTCACACAAACACCGGCCCCGCAAAATCCTCCTCCGCCAGCTGCCCATCCAGCAAAAGCACCGCACCCAGCCGCCCGATCTCATCGGAAGATTTGGCCGAAACGAAATTGCCCCCCGTCAGCACGGCGATGTTGGAAGACTGTGTATAACCGATATATGGATATCCAGTGCGGGTGATCGAGGCGACACAGGAGCCTGAGGTGACCGGGCAACCCTCCAGCTTCGGCATGAGTTCCACGGCCCGCTTCACCAGAAACGCCACCTCGCTCGCCGTGCCATCGGAGTGAAACCAGCGCACCGCCTCGTCCAGCGTGTCCAGCCTGCCCTTCTCGCTCTCACCGCCGATTTTCACATAGGTCTTGCCATCCGGATAAAGCACCGGCGGTAGAATATAGACGATGTCATCGGCGTTTTCCGCTAGAACGATGGTGGACGGCATATCAGCGAAATCGTGCTGCTTTTGCTCGTCCAGTTCGAAAAACGCTATGGTGCGGCCCGTTGCCGCCATATCAACTTTCGAGGGGAGAAGATTGGCCATGTTGGTGAAACCGCCCGCCGCAACAATTACCTTTTCCGCCGTGTATCGCCGTCCCTCCCCCGTGACCACCGTGACGCCAGAAGCGGTGTCATCAATGCTCACCACGGTCTCGCGCATCAGCGCGGCACCCTGACTTTCGGCAATCGCGACCTGCGCTTTCACCAGCGCGCGTGGATTGACGTAGCCGGCATTGCGCGGCTCGAACCATCCCTCGTGATCATCAGGCAAAGCAAACATCGGGAAACGCGTTCCGAGCTGCGCGGCAGCATATTCCTCGACCTCCAGTCCCAGCCGGTCCTGCGCCGCCATGGCACTATCAACATAATCGCCGCCCAGCCCTTTGCCGTTGCCAGTAAAGAGGCAACCGGCCTCGTGGTAAAACCGAATGCCGCTCCTGGCTTCGATCTCGGCGTAACGGGCAATCGAACGCTTCGCCAGTTCCGCCCAGACAGGATCACCATCGAAACCACGGGTAATGCGCGCCTCATCGTAATGGCTGGAAAAGACGCCCTTGTGGCTCTTGATATCCACTGGCTCGGCAGGACCGATCAAGGCCACGCCATCCGTCTGCGCTGAAAGATGCCGCGCCGCCGCCGCACCCATCATGCCTGCACCGACGACGATATATTTGAAATCCACCATGACCTTGCTCCCGCTGCCGAATGCGCTGCCTAGCAAAGTCAGGCCGCTTTCAAAAGCGGCAATCCTCATTCAGCTCTGCAGCAGTGCCTGCACCTTGCCGCAATAGCGCTTGGAAACCGGGTTCATGCGCGTGGCACCATGACCGGCATTGTAGCGGAGAATCGTGCTGCACACCTGCCCGCCGCCAAGCTGGTGGGCGGTTGCCAAATATTGCATACCCCAGCGGATATTGGTTTCGGGATCGTAGAGCGCCTTGGTGGTGCCGCGATAGCCCATCATGCGGGCCGTGGCTGGCTTGATCTGCATGAGCCCAACTTCGCCAGCGCTGCCGCGCGCCTTCGGGTTGAAGCGGCTTTCGACCGAGATCACCGCATGGGCCAGATTGGTCGGGACACCGTAGCGCTTGGCATATTTGACGATGAGGTCGGAGTAGTTGTTCTTCAGACCGGTTGGAAGCGTCTTTTCGGGGATGGGATAGCCAGGCTTGCGGAAATAGGTTTCCAGAGTGACGGTTTTGGTCTTCACTTCATCTTTGGCAAAAACGGGTCCACTCTGCGCGGCAAGCATGGCAAGACAAGCCGAGACAGCAACAATTAGTCTTCTCATTAGTATTAAGGGTCTCCGGGCGTGAAGACTTCAAGACCACCAGCGCAAAGCCGGGCCAAGCGGAAAGTTCATCGGAACCATCCGTTACAAGTCCTCACCATTGATATTGACGACCAACGCTTCACACTGAAACATGTCGCGGTTTGATGAGGCTTATAAAGGGGCCTAATAAGGATTTACTGTGGCAAGGCAGAAAAAACGATTACCAAAGCCAACTTCAGGGGAACCGTTTTCTGAAAAACGCGTTTAAATGCCACGAAATTTCGGCAGCGCCGAGATCAGCCGGTGCAGCGTATCGATGGTGGAAAAGTCCGCGATACCATCCACCAGAGCGGGCCGGAAATGGCGCTGAAAGGCGGCCACCGCCCCTTCGGTCTTCTCGCAATAACTGCCTGTTATTTCAACGCCATATCCATAAAGAGACAACATGGATTGCAGCGCCTCCACCGGCTGACCGCTATCGCCACGTTGAAAGAAGCGACCGCCGCCGATATGTGCAGGCGCCACCCAGTGCCCGATACCCTTCTGCGACAGGATGTCCCACGGGAATTTTTCGCCCGGATCGATCTTTCTGATGGGTGCAATATCGGAGTGCCCAAGCACCCGCTCCGGCGCGATGGACCAGCGCGCGCCGCAATCGCGACACAATTCGATGACCGCGTTAATCTGGGGTTCAGGAAACTCCGGCAGACCCGCAGGGTGGCCCTGGTTGGCAATCTCGATGCCAACAGAGCGGGAGTTGATATCGTCAACGCCATTCCAAGCGCTTTTGCCCGCATGCCAAGCCCGGCGGGTTTCCGGCACCATCTGCACCACGCGCCCGTCTTCATAAACGAAGTAATGGCTGGAAACCTGGCTTTCTGGATTGCACAGCCAGGCAAGCGCACCATCCGCGCTCTGCATGCCGGTGTAATGAAGAATGATCATGTCGGGCGCGCTAACATCGACCCTTTCGCCATGGTTGGGCGAAGGCACAACGGAAGCGCCCGCATAATCCGCTGTAAACTCACTCATGCGACGCGGCGTTCTTTCTCGATTGCCGCATAGGCGGCGTTGAGTGCCGCCATACGCTCATTCGCAGCCGCATGCAATTCCATGGGAACGCCACGTGCAATGAGCTTGTCCGGGTGGTGTTCCGCCACCAGCGAGCGATAACGCTTGCGAATATCCAGAAAATCGTCGGCTGGCGAAACACCAAGCACACGGTAGGGATCGCGCCCTTCCATATGAACATGCCGCGCCATGATCATCTCGAAATGATCTTCGGTGATTCTGAAAATCTCGGCGATGCGTCCCAAAAACGCCAGTTCGCGCTCGTGAATCAGCCCGTCGGCCTTGGCGATGTGGAACAGACCGTCGATGACGCTTTCCAGCATCTCGCAATTCTGATCACCAGAGCCGCAGAGGCCCGCCAACCGCTCCGCATAGGCCTCGTAACCGGCAACGTCCTGACGCGCCAGATTATAGAGCCGCGCGACGTTTCTGGCTTCTTCCTCGGGAAAATCGAATATCTGGCGAAAGGCCTTCACTTCGGCATCGTTCACCATGCCATCGGCCTTTGCCATCTTGGCGGAAAGAGCGATGATCGCGACGGAGAAAGACACCTGACGGCGGGTTTCCGGGTCGCCTTCAAAGACGGTACGAACCGCCTCGATCACGCGACCAAGCACGTTGCCTGCCGCATCGCCGATTGCGCCGAGCAGCCGTTCCCACAAAGATGAAAGTTGCAAACAGGCGAAATCGTACATCATGCCTCCCAGCATACGGCCCCTACGGTTGATTGCAATATGCATAAAGGTCGCATGTCATTAACTTTTCTTCATCTTGAGATCATATCGGCTGACATTGATTTCTAATACGCTCCGTGGTGCAAATCGGTTTTCCACAGGTCGGCATTATCGTCGCAGCTGTGCTATCAATTGAAACGATTATATCGGCTAACTCATTCAATCGCTTTGAAATTTCGCGATTTTCTTGAGAAATTCACTTTACATGCCACATTCTCTCACGCATCCATTTGCCACACCTTATCTCTGCAATGAACACGAAGGAGAGCCACGATGGCTAAACAGAAAGTCGCAATGTTGACCGCAGGCGGTCTCGCGCCCTGCCTCTCTTCCGCCGTGGGCGGACTGATAGAACGCTACAGCGACATTGCACCAGACATCGACATCGTGGCCTACCGCTCCGGTTATCAGGGCGTTCTTCTGGGTGACAGCATCCAGATCACCAAGGACATGCGCGAAAAAGCGCCACTCCTGCACCGCTACGGCGGCTCGCCCATTGGCAACAGCCGCGTGAAGCTGACGAATGCCGCAGACTGTGCCAAGCGCGGCCTGGTCAAGGAAGGCCAAAATCCGTTGGCTGTGGCAGCAGACCGGTTGGCAAAGGACGGCGTAACGATTCTCCACACCATCGGCGGCGATGACACCAACACCACTGCAGCAGATCTCGCCGCCTATCTCGGCGCCAACGGCTATAACCTCACGGTCGTCGGCCTGCCAAAGACGGTCGATAATGACGTCGTGCCGATCAAGCAGTCGCTCGGCGCATGGACCGCTGCCGAAGTCGGCGCGAATTTCTTCGACAATGTCAGCAACGAGCAGAGTGCAGCACCGAAGACCTTCGTCATCCACGAAGTCATGGGTCGCCACTGCGGCTGGCTGACGGCAGCCACGGCACGCGCTTACATTCAGAAGACCAAGGGCAATGAATATGTCGAAGGCCTTCTGATGGGCGAGCAGTTGAAAAGCATCGACGGCCTTTATCTGCCGGAAATGGCTTTCGACATTCAGGCCGAAGCAGATCGTTTGAAGAAGATCATGGACAAGACCGGCTTCGTCACCCTCTTCGTTTCCGAAGGTGCCGGCCTCGATTCCATCGTTGCCGAGCGTGAAGCCGCAGGCGATACCGTCAAGCGCGATGCCTTCGGTCACGTCAAGATCGATACGATCAATGTTGGCGGCTGGTTCCAGAAGCAGTTCGCGGGCCTCATCGGCGCAGAGCGGACCATGGTCCAGAAATCCGGCTACTACGCCCGCTCCGCCCCGGCCAATGGCGAAGACCTTCGCCTCATCCAGAGCATGGTCGATCTGGCCGTGGAAAGCGCGCTGAACAAGGTGTCCGGCGTGACCGGTCACGATGAAGATCAGGGCGGTAAGCTGCGCACCATCGAATTTCCGCGCATCAAGGGCGGCAAGCATTTCGATCTGTCGGCAAAGTGGTTCGGTGAGGTCATGGACCACATCGGCCAGCCCTATAAGGCTGCGTGATTATTCGCAAAAGCGCTTCTTTATGCCGCATTATGTGGTTACGCTAAAATACTGTGGCGTAAACACACCGCTCTCGACGTTATGAACTTTCAGCCCAGAAATCCGTTTCGGTTTCTGGGCCGATGTTGTAGGTTAAAAGAAAATGACGTCGGGGAGGGCAGGGAGGAAAGCATATGTCCGCACAAGTCTGGCTGGTCTTTTGTGCAGCCTGTGCCATTCTTTTCGCGCTGCCCTCGCCCATTTCCTATAAAGTCGCGAGTTACGCCGCCATACGCGGAAAGCGCGCGCTGATTGCCGCCGTAACCGGTGCCACCATCGGCATCGTCACCACCATCACCGCCGCATCTATTCTGGTTGCTGGCGCGGAATTTCTTCCCTCAACCGTTCTCGATATCGTTCAATGGGCCGGAACCGGCTGGCTGATGCTGTTCAGCCTGTGGACCATTGCGACGCCTGCGGCACGCGAAGCCAATGCCGATAACGACAATCTGCGCGGCAAAAGCTTCGGCACCATTTTTACCGATTGCTTCGTGCTCTCAGCACTTCGCCTGCGCTATTTCGGCTTCTTCGTTGCCTTCATCGTGCAATTCGTCAACGGCACCCGCGACGTCATCGAAATGGTGTCGCAAATGCAGGCGGTCGCGCTGCTGATTGCCTTTGCCTGCCTGACGATTCAGGCCTCTTTCGCCCGCCTGACCATCCGCTCTGTGCGGCGCATGTCGGTCACCAAAAAACTGCGTAACCCCAAGAGAACGCACTTCATTGCGGGCCGCGCCGTGACTGCCGGATATCGCCGGATCGCTGCTTAAGCATTTGCTGTTCAGTCGCCGCTTGCCGGAATCCTTACGATAGGTTAATGATCGCCGGATAGGGACTGCCTGCTTCGCTTGAAACGGGGGTATCAAGCGACAGGCGCACTCAAGGGCGGCAGCATGAAAATTTCTGGCAGTTTACGCCGAAAATCGGCTCTACTTTTGTCGTCCACGGTGGGCATTGCGCTGACACTGGCAGGATGCACAAGTGTTGAAGTTGCATCCAAAGGCGATATTGCCCAGCCGAAAATAGCATCTGCCCCGGCCACGCCGGATAGCACCACCGCCCAGACGGCAGCCACCACAACCACCGAAAAGACGCAGGAAACCGCAGCCGCCACTCCGGCAGGCGCGACCTCTACCCTGCCCGGCACGGCACCGGCCACCACACAAATCGCAGCCAATTCCGCAGCAGAAGCCCGGCCTTCAACCGCCGCCGTCAAGGGCGGTCGCGTTGCCCTTCCCCCAGCCTCGGAAATTGCCGCTGCGGCAGCAGCATCCGCCATCGACGCACAAATACAGCCGCAGGCCGCAACCCAGCAGGTTGCGCTCGCAGCGCCAGCGGCGGCAACGCCAGCAGTCGCCGCCGTCGCGCATCAGACAAGCACCGCTGCCACTCTTCCACAGGTCGTTGCGCTGAAGGGCGGCTTCCCGCCTGCGCCTGGCGCACCGGGCACGCCATCGGCAGCCCCCATACCGCTGACCGAAGAAATGATGAAGCAGCAGAGCGTCATCCCGGTTCCGAAACCGCAAGGCGCCATGCTCGCCTATGCTTCGGCCCCGCAAAATGCAGCGCTTGCCGCCATCAGCACCCGCGAGAGCCTGACAACTGCGCCGGACGCGCCCACAATGATGGGCCGTCAGCAGCTGAGCGGCCTCATCACCAAATACGCGACCATGTATAATGTGCCCGAAGATCTGGTGCACCGCGTGGTCATGCGTGAAAGCCGCTACAATCCCCGTGCCGTCAACGGCGGCCATTTCGGCCTCATGCAGATCAAACACGCCACCGCCCGCTCCATGGGCTTCGACGGCCCGGCGTCTGGCCTGTTCGATGCGGAAACCAATCTGAAATATGCCGTGAAGTACCTGCGCGGCGCCTGGCTGGTGGCCGACAACGACCGCGACAATGCCGTTCGGCTTTATGCCCGTGGGTATTATTACGATGCCAAGCGCAAGGGCATGCTGCACGTTCTGCGGAAGTAGGTTTTTCCAAACATTTTAAGTTGGAATGTGGGGCCTACCCCCCCCTCTGCCCTGCCGGGCATCTCCCCCACAAGGAGGGAGATCGGCCGGGCGCGAACTCCCCAATCTATCCGCAGCGTTAGAAATTGCCGAAAGGTCACCGCGATTCGATCTCCCCACCTGTGGGGGAGATGTCCGGCAGGACAGAGGG
>UCLB01000031.1 GCA_900473205.1 Hyphomicrobiales bacterium | reverse complement strand
ATGGCAAAGAGCAAGTTTGAGCGCAATAAGCCGCACGTCAACATTGGCACGATCGGTCACGTTGACCACGGCAAGACGTCGTTGACTGCTGCGATCACGAAGTACTTCGGCGAGTTCAAGGCGTATGACCAAATCGACGCTGCACCGGAAGAAAAGGCACGCGGTATCACGATTTCGACGGCTCACGTTGAATATGAGACGCCGAACCGTCACTACGCGCACGTTGACTGCCCCGGCCACGCCGACTACGTGAAGAACATGATCACCGGTGCTGCCCAGATGGACGGCGCGATCCTGGTTTGCTCTGCAGCCGACGGCCCAATGCCACAGACCCGCGAGCACATCCTGCTTGCTCGTCAGGTTGGCGTTCCGGCTCTGGTCGTGTTCCTCAACAAGGTTGACCAGGTTGACGACGCAGAACTGCTGGAACTGGTAGAACTGGAAGTTCGCGAACTTCTGTCGTCCTACGACTTCCCAGGCGATGACGTTCCTGTCGTCAAGGGTTCGGCACTTGCTGCTCTTGAAGATTCTGACAAGACGATCGGTGAAGACGCGATCCGCGAGCTGATGGCTCAGGTTGACGCCTACATCCCAACGCCAGAGCGTCCAATCGACCAGCCGTTCCTGATGCCAATCGAAGACGTGTTCTCGATCTCTGGCCGTGGTACGGTTGTGACAGGTCGCGTTGAGCGCGGTATCGTCAAGGTTGGTGAAGAAGTCGAAATCGTCGGCATCAAGCCAACATCCAAGACGACTGTTACCGGCGTTGAAATGTTCCGCAAGCTGCTCGATCAGGGCCAGGCTGGCGACAACATCGGCGCACTGGTTCGCGGCGTTACCCGTGACGGCGTTGAGCGTGGTCAGATTCTGTGCAAGCCAGGTTCTGTCAAGCCGCACAAGAAGTTCATGGCTGAAGCCTACATCCTGACGAAGGAAGAAGGCGGCCGTCATACACCGTTCTTCACGAACTACCGTCCACAGTTCTACTTCCGTACAACGGACGTGACCGGTATCGTTTCGCTTCCAGAAGGCACGGAAATGGTTATGCCAGGCGACAACGTCACCGTTGCTGTTGAGCTGATCGTTCCAATCGCGATGGAAGAAAAGCTGCGCTTCGCGATCCGCGAAGGCGGCCGTACCGTCGGCGCCGGCATCGTCGCTTCGATCGTCGAGTAATAAACGCTGACGGTGCCATGGCATCGTCGCGAATAGAGCAGGGGGCAATTCCTGCTGTGTGTTAGTGGCCGATGGCGGTGTGAAAGACACCGCCATCGGACGTTTTATAAAAAGCGTTGCGGCGTTGCATTTTTAAGGCTTGAAAAATTCGGTGAAAGCGCGTAAACGCGCACTCACACTCACCAGTTGGATTCGCGATCCGTTGCGAGGCCCGGTGATTTCAACATTACAGACTACCGAAATGATTGGGATGCTGCTTTGCATTCCTCTTGATTTTTGAAAATCTGCGGCGCCACGATCAACAGGTTCATGTATTTCCGCGTGCGGAAATCCAAAGACAAAGAACAAGGACAAGACGAATGAACGGCCAGAATATCCGTATCCGCCTCAAGGCGTTTGATCACCGGATCCTCGATGCCTCTACCCGTGAAATCGTGTCGACCGCCAAGCGCACCGGCGCCAGCGTTCGCGGCCCGGTTCCACTGCCTACCCGCATCGAAAAGTTTACCGTCAACCGCTCTCCTCACGTTGACAAGAAGAGCCGTGAGCAGTTCGAAATGCGGACGCACAAGCGTCTTCTCGATATCGTAGACCCAACCCCACAGACCGTCGATGCTTTGATGAAGCTCGACCTGGCTGCTGGCGTTGACGTCGAAATCAAGCTCTAAGACCTCGGCCTGACCTTGCGAAAGTAAGGGCCGATATAACAAGGAAGGTACGTGGAGCAGTCCAACGACTTCCAATCCGGAGACCGGAAACGTCGTGAGATGTCGAAGGGAACTCCTTAACAAAGGCCACAGAGGGTTCTCCCTTGAAGGCTCGCAAGAGGATTGAACCAATGCGTTCAGGTGTGATTGCACAGAAAGTGGGTATGACCCGGGTCTATAACGACGCCGGTGAGCATATTCCAGTAACGGTACTGCGTTTGGACAACGTACAAGTTGTTTCCCAGCGCACAGAAGACAAGAATGGCTACACCGCAGTTCAGCTCGGTGCCGGCCAGTCCAAGGTCAAGAATACGACAAAGGCACTCCGCGGTCATTTTGCCGCTGCTAGCGTCGAGCCGAAAGCAAAGCTCGTTGAGTTCCGGGTTTCCCCCGAGAACCTCATCGACGTCGGTGCAACACTGACCGCAGATCATTTCCAGACAGGCCAGCTGGTAGACGTTACCGGCACGACGATCGGTAAAGGTTTTGCCGGTTCGATGAAGCGCCACAACTTCGGTGGTGGCCGCGCGTCGCACGGTAACTCCATCTCGCACCGTGCGCATGGTTCGACTGGTTCGAACCAGGATCCGGGCAAGGTCTGGAAGGGCAAGCGCATGGCTGGTCATATGGGCAGCACACGCGTCACCACCCAGAATCTGGAAGTGGTTTCGACCGATGAGGGTCGCGGTTTGATCCTCGTGAAGGGCGCCGTTCCCGGTTCCAAGGGTTCCTGGATCATCGTCCGCGACGCCGTTAAGTCGGCAGCGAAGTAAGGGAGCCTCATCATGGAATTGAACGTCAAAACCCTCGAGGGAAAAGACGCCGGCACGGTATCCCTGTCGGACGAAATTTTCGGCCTCGACCCGCGCCAGGACATCCTGGCCCGCATGGTTCGTTACCAGCTTGCCAAGAAGCAGCAGGGAACGCACAAATCCAAGAACCGTTCGGAAGTTTCCCGTACGGGTGCAAAGATGTACAAGCAGAAGGGTACGGGCCGCGCTCGTCACCATTCGGCTCGCGCACCGCAGTTCCGCGGCGGCGGCAAGGCCCACGGCCCAGTCGTTCGTAGCCACGCTCACGATCTTCCCAAGAAGGTTCGTGCGCTTGCTCTGCGTCACGCTTTGTCTGCAAAGCTGAAGTCGGAAGAACTGATCATCGTCGATCAACTCGTTGCGACCGATGCAAAGACAAAGGGCCTGCTTGGCCACTTCGCAACGCTTGGCCTGACCAACGCTCTCGTAATTGGCGGCGCTGAACTTGATGGCAACTTCAAGCTCGCAGCTCAGAACATTCCGAATGTGGACGTTCTGCCGATTCAGGGCATCAATGTTTACGATATCCTGCGCCGCGGTAAGCTCGTGCTGTCCAAGGCTGCGGTAGAAGCCCTCGAGGAGCGGTTCAAATGACGGATCTTCGCCACTACGACGTGATCGTATCTCCTTCGATCACAGAAAAGTCGACGCTGGTCTCTGAACAGAACCAGGTCGTATTCAACGTCGCCAAGGACGCTTCGAAGCCTGAAATCAAGGCAGCTATCGAAGCACTCTTCGGCGTCAAGGTCACGGCAGTGAACACGCTTATCCGCAAGGGTAAGACCCGTCGTTTCCGTGGATTCGCTGGTAAGCGTAAGGATGTCAAGAAAGCCATCGTTACGCTGGCTGAAGGTCAATCCATCGACGTGTCCACCGGACTCTAAAGGTTAGGCCCAAGCGGGCAAAGACCCAAAAGGGAACAAATACAATGGCATTGAAAAGTTTCAATCCGACCACGCCAAGCCAGCGTCAGCTGGTTATCGTGGACCGTTCTTCGCTCTACAAGGGCAAGCCGGTAAAGGCTCTTACAGAGGGCCTCAGCTCGAAGGGTGGCCGTAACAACCAGGGCCGGATCACCGTTCGTTTTCAGGGCGGCGGTCACAAGCGGACCTACCGTCTGGTAGACTTCAAGCGTCGTAAATTCGACGTTGAAGGTACGGTCGAGCGTCTGGAATATGACCCTAACCGCACCGCATTCATCGCGCTCGTGACATACACGGACGGCGAACAGGCTTACATTCTCGCGCCACAGCGTCTCGCTGCCGGTGACAAGGTGATCGCCTCCGAAAAGGCAGTGGACGTGAAGCCAGGCAACACAATGCCTCTTCAGTACATTCCAGTCGGATCGATCATCCATAACGTCGAGATGAAGCCTGCAAAGGGTGGTCAGATTGCCCGCTCTGCCGGTACTTATGTTCAGCTCGTTGGTCGCGATGCAGGGATGGCGATCCTTCGCTTGAACTCCGGTGAGCAGCGTCTGGTGCATGGCTCTTGCCTTGCATCCATCGGTGCTGTCTCGAATGCCGATCATGGCAACATCAACGACGGCAAAGCCGGTCGTTCACGCTGGCGCGGCAAGAAGCCTCACGTTCGCGGTGTCGTGATGAACCCGGTCGACCACCCACACGGTGGTGGTGAAGGTCGCACGTCGGGTGGTCGTCACCCGGTTACCCCTTGGGGTAAGCCTACCAAGGGCAAGCGCACCCGCTCGAACAAATCGACCGACAAGTTCATCATGCGTTCGCGCCATCAGCGCAAGAAGTAAGAGAGGAACTCTCAAATGGCTCGTTCAGTATGGAAAGGTCCGTTTGTTGACGGCTATCTTCTCACTAAGGCTGAGAAGGTACGTGAAGGCGGACGCAATGAAGTGATCAAGATCTGGAGCCGTCGCTCCACGATCCTGCCGCAGTTCGTTGGTCTGACATTCGGCGTCTACAACGGCAGCAAGCATGTGCCCGTCTCGGTCAACGAAGACATGGTCGGACACAAGTTCGGTGAATTCTCTCCGACCCGGACCTATTACGGTCATGGTGCGGACAAGAAGGCAAAGAGGAAGTAATCATGGCGAAGGCTAAGACCGAACGCCGGCTGAAGGACAATGAGGCTCAGGCCATTGCCCGTACGCTCCGCGTCAGCCCCCAGAAACTGAACCTGGTTGCCGCTCTTATCCGTGGCAAGAAGGTTGATCGCGCTCTCGCCGAGCTCGAATTCTCCCGCAAGCGTATCGCTTCCACCGTCAAGAAGACGCTGGAATCGGCAATCGCTAACGCTGAAAACAACCATGACCTCGACGTCGACGCTCTCGTCGTCGCCGAGGCCTATGTCGGCAAGTCCATTACCATGAAGCGTTTCCACGCCCGTGGCCGTGGTCGTGCATCGCGTATCGAAAAGCCGTTCTCTCACTTGACGATCGTTGTTCGTGAAGTGGAAGAAAAAGGGGAGGCCGCATAATGGGTCAGAAAATCAATCCAATCGGCTTCCGCCTCGGCATTAACCGTACGTGGGATAGCCGCTGGTATGCAGACACTGCCGAATACGGCAAGCTTCTGCACGAAGACCTGGCTATCCGCGCTTACCTGATCAAGGAATTGAAGCAGGCTGGCATCGCCAAGGTTATCATCGAGCGTCCGCACAAGAAGTGCCGCGTGACCATTCACTCGGCTCGTCCGGGTCTGATCATCGGCAAGAAGGGTGCAGACATCGAGAAGCTTCGCAAGAAGATTTCTGAGATGACCGCGTCTGAAACGCACCTCAACATCGTAGAAGTGCGCAAGCCTGAAATCGACGCAACGCTTGTTGCTCAGTCGATTGCTCAGCAGCTTGAGCGTCGCGTGGCATTCCGCCGTGCAATGAAGCGCGCTGTTCAGTCCGCACTGCGTCTTGGCGCCGAAGGCATCAAGATCACCTGCGGTGGCCGTCTCGGCGGCGCTGAAATCGCTCGTACCGAATGGTACCGCGAAGGTCGCGTTCCTTTGCACACGCTGCGTGCAGACATCGACTACGGTGTAGCAGAAGCTACAACGGCATTCGGTATTTGCGGCATCAAGGTCTGGATCTTCAAGGGCGAAATCCTTGAGCACGATCCGATGGCTTCTGAACGTCGTGGTCTCGAAGGCGATGCACAGGGCCCTGCAAGCCGTGAGCAGCGCGGTGATCGTGGCGACCGTCGCCGCGAAAACGCTTGATTGACGCTGGCGAAAGATAAGCTCGGAGAAGTTAGAAAATGTTGCAGCCAAAGCGTACTAAGTACCGTAAGCAGTTTAAGGGTCGCATTAAAGGCGTGGCCAAGGGCGGCTTTGACCTGGCATTCGGTGAATTCGGCTTGAAGTCGCAGGAACCGAACCGCGTGAACGCGCGCGAGATCGAGGCGGCCCGCCGCGCGATCACGCGTTACATGAAGCGCGCTGGTCGTGTGTGGATCCGCGTATTCCCAGACACTCCGGTTACGGCGAAGCCGACCGAAGTCCGTATGGGTAAGGGCAAGGGTTCTGTTGAATACTGGGCATGCAAGGTCAAGCCCGGTCGTATGATGTTCGAGATCGACGGTGTTTCCGAGGAGATCGCCCGTGAGGCGCTTCGTCTCGGCGCTGCCAAGCTCTCGGTGAAGACGCGCTTCGTTCAGCGCATCGCAGAGTAAGGAGCAGGCACCATGAAAGCCGAAGACGTTCGCGGCCTCAGCGCCGATCAGCTCAAGGACAAGCTCGCCGACCTGAAGAAAGAGCAGTTCAACCTGCGCTTCCAGAAGGCAACCGGCCAGTTGGAAAAGTCCTCGCGCATTGACGAAGTCCGCAAGGACATCGCCCGCGTGAAAACCATTGCCCGCCAGAAGGCGGCAGAAGCCAAGGCCTAAAGGAAGAATAATATGCCTAAACGCATTCTGCAGGGCGTCGTTGTGTCCGACAAGAACGAGAAGACTGTCGTAGTTCGCGTCGAGCGCCGATTCGCTCACCCGCTGCTTCAGAAGACCGTTCGCCGTTCGAAGAAGTACAAGGCGCACGACGAAAACAACCAGTACAAGATCGGCGATGTCGTTTCCATCGAGGAATGCGCACCGATTTCCAAGGACAAGCGCTGGACGGTCGTTTCCGCCCAGGCATAATTTCAACTGATTTTCGCGCAGCTCTTGCTATATGCGCGAAAGTCTGTATGAAGCAGCGCAAGGACGCTCGTTCACGGGCGTTCTTTTGCTTTGATGCGCACGGAAGGTCCGTTAGGAAACCACCCTGTCACGATTATTCCGCGCGAAAACAGAGACATTTCATAAGCTGGAACAGGGGGCTGTTTCTATAAACTTGCCCAACCGGTCCGGTAACAACAAGAAGGCGACCTGACATGATTCAGATGCAAACAAACCTCGACGTGGCGGATAATTCCGGCGCACGTCGTGTCATGTGCATCAAGGTGCTGGGCGGCTCGAAGCGTAAGTATGCTTCCGTTGGCGACATTATTGTCGTTTCTATCAAGGAAGCCATTCCGCGCGGCCGCGTCAAGAAGGGCGACGTGATGAAGGCGGTCGTTGTTCGTACCGCGAAAGACATCCGCCGCGCTGACGGCAGCGTCATCCGTTTCGATAACAACGCAGCCGTTCTTATCGATAACAAGAAAGAGCCGATCGGCACCCGTATCTTCGGACCGGTTCCACGCGAACTTCGCGCAAAGAACCACATGAAGATCATCTCGCTGGCTCCAGAAGTACTGTAAGGAGCGATAGCGATGCAAAAGATCCGCAAAGGCGACAAGGTTGTCGTATTGACCGGTAAGGACAAGGGCCGTACCGGCGAAGTAACACAGGTCTTGCCGAAAGAAGACCGGGCTGTCGTGAGTGGCGTAAACATGGTGAAGCGTCACCAGCGCCAGACCCAGAGCCAGGAAGCCGGCATCATCAACAAGGAAGCTTCCTTGCACATTTCCAACCTCGCCATCGCCGATAAGGATGGCAAGCCGACTCGCGTTGGTTTCAAGGTTGTTGACGGCAAGAAGGTCCGCGTGGCCAAGCGTTCGGGAGAAGTGATCGATGGCTGAGTCCAAGTACGAGCCGCGTCTCAAGACTGAATACGTTTCCCGTATTCGTGGCGCAATGCAGGAGAAGTTCTCCTACGCTAACGTTATGATGATCCCCAAGCTGGACAAGATCGTCATCAATATGGGCGTTGGTGAAGCAACTGCTGATTCGAAGAAGCCAACGGTTGCTGCTGGCGATCTGGCGGCAATTGCCGGTCAGAAGCCTGTCATCACCAAGGCTCGCAATTCGATCGCGGGCTTCAAGGTTCGCGAACATATGCCAATCGGTGCGAAGGTTACCCTTCGTGGCGCCCGCATGTACGAATTCCTTGATCGTCTGGTCAACATCGCGCTTCCGCGCGTTCGCGACTTCCGGGGTCTGAACCCCAAGAGCTTTGACGGCCGTGGCAACTTCGCCATGGGCATCAAGGAACACATTGTGTTCCCTGAGATCAACTACGATAAGGTTGATCAGATGTGGGGCATGGACATCATCGTTTGCACGACGGCGACGTCGGACGACGAAGCGCGGGCTCTTCTGACAGAGTTCAACTTCCCGTTCCGTCAATAACCGTAACGACGAGCGTAGAAAAGGAACTACGATATGGCGAAAACAAGCGCAGTTGAAAAGAACAAGCGCCGCCGCAAGACAGTGGCTTCGCAGGCCGGCAAGCGTGCCGCCCTGAAGGCTATTGTCATGAACCAGTCCCTTCCGATCGAAGAGCGGTTCCAGGCAACTCTGAAGCTCGCTTCGCTGCCGCGTGACGGCTCGAAGACGCGTATCCGCAACCGCTGCGAAGTAACGGGCCGTCCGCGCGCGTTCTACCGCAAACTCGGAATGTCGCGTATTGCGCTTCGCGAGTTGGGCAACTCCGGCAAGGTGCCGGGTATTGTCAAGTCGAGCTGGTAAGGAGACGGGCACATGACAATGACTGATCCGTTGGGTGATATGCTCACCCGAATCCGCAATGGTGCTGCCCGTCGCAAGTCTTCGGTCAACACGCCAGCATCCAGCCTCCGCGCACGCGTTCTCGACGTGCTGCAGGCTGAAGGCTACATTCGCGGTTATTCCAAGGTCGATTTCGAGAACGGCAAGTCCGAACTCACCATCGAACTGAAATACTACGAAGGCGCGTCCGTGATCCGTGAGATCGGCCGCGTTTCCAAGCCGGGCCGCCGGGTTTATGTCTCGGTCAAGTCCATTCCGCAGGTCGCGAACGGCCTCGGCATTAGCATTCTTTCGACTCCGAAGGGTGTTATGGCCGATCACCAGGCTCGCGAGCAGAACGTCGGTGGCGAGGTTCTTTGCTCGGTCTTCTAAGACTGAGCAGGGATCTCCTTAACGGACAGACAGGATAGAAATATGTCTCGTATCGGTAAAAAGCCCGTTCAGGTTCCTGCAGGTGTGACGGCCAGTGTCGACGGCCAGAAGATTACTGCCAAGGGTCCTAAGGGTGAACTGTTCTTCGTCGCCAATGACGAAGTCCAGGTTAAACTGGAAGATAACGCGGTTTCGGTTACGCCTTCCAATGACAGCAAGGAAGCTCGTTCCAAGTGGGGCATGTCCCGCACGATGGTCGAGAACATCTTCAAGGGTGTCAAGGACGGCTACGAACGCAAGCTCGAAATCAACGGCGTTGGTTATCGTGCGGCCATGCAGGGCAAGAACCTGCAGCTGGCACTCGGTTTCAGCCACGACGTGATTTACCAGACTCCGGAAGGCATCACGATTGCCGTTCCGAAGCCAACGGAAATCATCGTTTCGGGTATTAACAAGCAGCAGGTCGGTCAGGTTGCCGCGGAAATCCGCGAATACCGTGGTCCCGAGCCCTACAAGGGCAAAGGCGTCAAGTACGCTGAAGAACGGATCATCCGCAAAGAAGGCAAGAAGAAGTAAGGATCACGCGAAATGGCTAGCAGGAAAGAAGCACTTGCACGTCGCGCGAACCGCGTGCGCCGCCAGATCAAGGCGGTTGCCAACGGTCGCCCGCGCCTGTCGGTTCATCGCTCGTCGAAGAACATCTACGTTCAGGTCATCGATGATGTGGCTGGAAAGACGCTTGCGTCTGCCTCCACGCTCGAGGCTGATCTGCGCTCGTCCCTGAAGACGGGTGCAGACGTTGCAGCAGCTGCCGTTGTTGGCAAGCTGGTTGCTGAACGTGCCAGCAAGGCTGGTATCAAGGATGTCGTATTCGACCGCGGCGCTTTCATTTACCATGGCCGCATCAAGGCTTTGGCTGAAGCAGCCCGCGAAGGCGGTCTGAACTTCTAATGACTTTATCCGCCCGGACAACGTTTCGGGCGGATTTCACCGGACCATGCGGGCTTCAGCAATGAAGCCGATGGTCTTTTCGTTTGCCGTTCCACCCGTAAAAGAAAAAGGAAAAGGACAATGGCACAAGAAAAAAGAGGTTCTCGCGACGACCGCCAGAACCGTGAAGAGCGCGATAGCGAATTCGTCGACAAGCTGGTCGCGATCAACCGCGTAGCGAAAGTCGTCAAAGGCGGCCGCCGTTTCGGTTTTGCTGCTCTCGTCGTTGTCGGCGATCAGAAGGGCCGCGTTGGCTTCGGTCACGGCAAGGCTCGTGAAGTTCCTGAAGCGATCCGCAAGGCAACTGAAAGCGCAAAGCGCGATCTGATTTTCGTTCCGCTGCGCGATGGCCGCACGCTGCACCACGACGTCAACGGTCGTCACGGCGCTGGCAAGGTTCTGCTGCGCTCGGCAAAGGCCGGTACCGGTATCATCGCCGGTGGCCCGATGCGCGCTGTTTTCGAAACGCTCGGCGTTCATGACGTCGTCGCAAAGTCGACCGGTTCCTCGAACCCATACAACATGGTTCGCGCAACGTTCGACGCCCTGAAGCACCAGGTTCATCCGAAGGACATCGCTGCACAGCGTGGTCTTAAGTATGCGACCCTTCAGTCCCGCCGCGCCGCTTCCGGCAACGCGACTGAAGAATAAGGAGCAGTATCATGGCCAAGAAGACTACTGAAGCCAAGACGACTGTTACGGTCGAACAGATCGGCAGCCCAATTCGCCGCCCTGCGGTTCAGCGCCAGACGCTGATCGGCCTGGGTCTCAACAAGATGCACCGTCAGCGCACTCTGGAAGATACCCCAGCTGTTCGCGGCATGATCCGTGCTGTCCAGCATCTCGTTCGCGTCGTAGACGAGAAGTGAGACGGAGGAAGTCATCATGAAACTCAATGAAATTAAAGACAACGAAGGCTCCACGAAGGACCGTATCCGCGTAGGTCGCGGTATTGGTTCCGGCAAGGGCAAGACCGGTGGTCGCGGCGTCAAGGGTCAGAAGGCTCGTTCCGGCGTTGCCATCAACGGCTTCGAAGGCGGTCAGATGCCAATCTACCGTCGTCTGCCAAAGCGCGGCTTCACCAACATCTTCGCATCTGAATTCGTCACCGTTTCGCTCGGTCGCGTTCAGGCTGCTATCGATGCAGGCAAGCTCGATGCCAAGGCGACGATCGATGCTGCTGCTCTCAAGGCTGCTGGCGTCATTCGTCGCCCGAAGGACGGCGTTCGCATTCTGGCTGACGGCGAGCTGACAACGAAGGTTTCCTTCGAAGTTGCTGGCGCTTCCAAGCCTGCTGTTGAAAAGATCGAGAAAGCTGGTAGCTCTATCAAGCTTCTGGTTATTGCAGCGGAAGCCGCAGAGTAATATAAGATGCTGAACGCCCGGTGTGTTTAACTCCGGGCGTTCGCGCTCTAAAGTCGCATAAGTCTTTGAATCCTAATCGATTATATCGAGGATTATGCGGAAACTCTCAAGCAGCGTGAAAATGTTGCGGGGAGAGCCTCACAGTTCTGAAGCATTCAGGTGAATGTGGAGCGAACGAACGAAAACAAGGGTGAGGCATGATTTCGGCGTAAAAGCCGTGATCCGTCCGAAGCCCGGTTTTTGAACCAGTATCTTTACGACCTTTTCCGGAATTGCCGGTTTCCGTGCCGCTGGACAAGGGTCATGCGGAGAAATTTATGGCTTCAGCAGCGGAACAACTGGCCTCAAACCTGAATTTTTCGACCTTCGCGAAAGCTGAAGATCTGAAAAAGCGCCTCTGGTTTACCCTTGCCGCACTTCTCGTTTATCGTCTTGGTACGCATATTCCGCTTCCTGGTCTGAACCCGGAAGCCTATGCCCGGGCCTTTCAGGGCCAGGCCAACGGTATCCTCGGTCTCTTCAACATGTTTGCGGGCGGCGCCGTTGAGCGCATGGCGATCTTCGCGCTCGGCATCATGCCTTACATTTCCGCATCGATCATCGTACAGCTGATGACATCGGTCGTGCCTTCGCTCGAAGCCTTGAAAAAGGAAGGCGAGGCGGGCCGCAAGATCATCAACCAGTACACGCGCTACGGCACGGTGCTTCTCGGCACGCTGCAGGCTTACGGTATTGCCGCAGGTCTCGAAAGCGGGGCAGGGTTGGTCATCGATCCAGGCTGGTTCTTCCGCGTCTCGACCGTTATCACGCTGCTTGGCGGCACGATGTTCCTGATGTGGCTCGGTGAGCAGATCACATCGCGCGGTATCGGCAACGGTATCTCTCTGATCATCTTTGCAGGTATTGCTGCAGGTCTGCCGAAGGCTCTGGCTGGTACGCTGGAACTGGGTCGCACCGGTGCTCTGTCCACGACGCTGATTCTCACCGTTGTTGTCGTTGCCATTGGCGTGATCGCGCTGATCGTTTTCGTGGAGCGCGCACAGCGTCGTCTTCTGATTCAATATCCGAAACGGCAAGTCGGCAACCGTATGTTCCAGGGCGATACATCGCATCTGCCTTTGAAGCTCAACACGGCTGGCGTTATTCCTGCGATCTTCGCATCCTCGCTGCTGCTGCTGCCTGCGACTGCCGCCGGCTTCACCAACAGCACGAACCTGCCACCATGGGCGACGGCCATCATTGCGTCTCTTCAGCACGGACAGCCGCTGTTCATGCTGCTTTACGGCCTGCTGATCGCCTTCTTTGCTTTCTTCTACACGGCCATCGTATTCAATCCAAAGGATACGGCTGACAATCTGAAGAAGCATGGCGGCTTTATTCCAGGCATTCGCCCCGGCGAGCGCACGGCTGAATATATCGACTACGTGTTGACGCGCATCACCGTTGTGGGTGCCATCTACCTCGTCTTCGTCTGTATTCTTCCTGAAACGCTTATCGCGCGCACAGGTATCCCATTAGCCCTTGGTGGTACTTCGCTTTTGATCGTAGTCAGTGTAACTCTTGATACTGTGGCACAGATTCAGGGTCACCTGATCGCCCAGCAATATGAGGGGCTGATCAAGAAATCGAAACTGCGTGGAGGAAAGAGGGGACGATGAGACTGATATTTTTGGGACCACCGGGAGCTGGCAAGGGAACCCAGGCGAAGCGGCTGACCGATAAGTACGGTATTCCGCAGCTGTCTACGGGCGATATGCTCCGGGCGGCCGTCAGCGACGGTTCTGAGATCGGCAAGCGCGCCAAGGAAGTCATGGATGCTGGCGGTCTCGTATCGGATGATATCGTCAACCAGATCGTTTCCGAACGTATCGAGCAGCCGGACTGTGCCAAGGGGTTCATCCTTGACGGCTATCCGCGCACGGTTCCGCAGGCCAAGGCGCTTGCGGAAAACATGCGGCAGAAGAATCTCGTGCTTGATGCCGTTATCGAGCTGAAGGTGGACGAAGAGGCGCTCATTCGCCGAATCGAAAACCGCGTGGCAGAAACGATTGCCGCAGGTGGCACGGTTCGCTCGGACGACAATCCAGAATCGTTCCGCAAGCGTCTTTCCGAATACCGCGAAAAGACGGCACCTTTGTCCGCCTATTACGAGGGGCAGGGCGAGCTTGTGGTGCTGGATGGCATGGCGCATGTCGATGATGTGACCGTCGCTATCGAGGGTGTTCTTGAAAAAGCACCAAATGCAGCCGCTTCTGCTGCGCGTATCTAAAGAATCTTGGCGGGGCCGGTTGCTTTTTTGAACCGATTCCGTTAAACACCGCGCCAACTCGCGACAACCCAAGCGACTGGCGCGGATTTTCCTTTAGGGAAGGAAAGTCCGGGTTCGGTCGTTTTGACTTGTGACGAACAGGAATTTGAACTGGCGGCAAACTCGTGCCGCTCAAATGAAAGCACCACTTGCCGGATGGCAACTGGAACGCAAGGAGAATAGACGTGGCACGTATCGCTGGCGTCAACATCCCGACGGCTAAGCGCGTTGTTATCGCTTTGACCTATATTCACGGGATTGGTCCGAAATTCGCGCAGGAAATCATGGACAAGGTCGGTATTCCGGCTGAGAAGCGCGTTCATCAGCTGACGGATGCCGAAATCCTTCAGGTCCGCGAAGCCATCGACCGCGACTATCGCGTCGAGGGTGATCTTCGTCGCGAAACCGCGATGAACATCAAGCGCCTGATGGACCTCGGTTGCTACCGTGGCCTTCGCCACCGTCGTGGCCTTCCGGTCCGCGGTCAGCGCACGCACACCAACGCTCGTACCCGTAAGGGTCCGGCGAAGGCGATCGCTGGTAAGAAGAAGTAATTTTCCGGTTCTCCGGAAAGGGGAGGCTGGTGCAAGCCGCACCAGCCTTTCTGAGTTTGGCGAGATGCTTCTCAGGAAGCTGATCGCCGGTGTAGCCGCTGGTGTTACGGCGGTGAAGAGATCAATGAAAGGTATATCATGGCCAAGGAAGCCACACGCGTACGCCGCCGCGAACGCAAAAATATCACGTCGGGTGTTGCGCACGTCAACTCGACCTTCAACAACACGATGATCACCATCACCGACGCACAGGGCAATGCTATTGCCTGGTCGTCTGCTGGTGCAAAGGGCTTCAAGGGTTCGCGTAAGTCGACTCCTTTTGCTGCTCAGATCGCTGCTGAAGATTGCGCCAAGAAGGCTCAGGAACACGGCATGAAGTCGCTTGAGGTAGAGGTTTGCGGTCCAGGTTCGGGTCGTGAGTCCGCACTTCGCGCTCTCCAGGCTGCCGGTTTCATGATCACCTCCATCCGCGACGTGACGCCGATCCCGCACAACGGTTGCCGCCCGCGCAAGAAGCGTCGCGTCTAACGCGTTTCTGTCTGGGAATTCCGCCTTGCCTTTGGTCTGGCGGAATTTTCGCGTAATCGGCGTGTGGTTGCCGGCTTGTCCGGTTTTCCGACGCTTTCAAACCCTCCGATGAACCTTCGGGTTCCTCTCGGTGATCATGCTCGGTCCGCCACGATTGGATGGTGGCGGCGAACGGAAGGTTTAAAGATGATTCAAAAGAATTGGCAGGAACTGATCAAGCCGAACAAGGTCGAGTTCACGTCTTCCAGCCGCACCAAGGCAACGCTGGTTGCCGAGCCGCTGGAACGCGGTTTCGGTCTAACGCTCGGTAACGCGCTCCGTCGCGTTCTCTTGTCGTCTCTGCGTGGCGCCGCTGTGACAGCGGTACAGATCGACGGCGTTCTGCACGAGTTCTCGTCCATTCCCGGCGTTCGGGAAGACGTGACTGATATCGTGCTGAACATCAAGGAAATCGCCATCAAGATGGATGGTGACGATTCCAAGCGCATGGTCGTGCGCAAGCAGGGTCCAGGTGCCGTTACCGCTGGCGATATCCAGACGGTTGGCGACATCGAAATCCTCAATCCCGACCACGTTATCTGCACGCTTGATGATGGCGCTGAAATCCGCATGGAATTCACCGTCAACAACGGCAAGGGCTACGTGCCTGCAGAGCGTAACCGCGCGGAAGATGCACCTATCGGTCTTATTCCGGTGGACAGCCTTTATTCTCCGGTCAAGAAAGTGTCCTACAAGGTGGAAAACACCCGTGAAGGCCAGGTTCTGGACTACGACAAGCTGATCATGACGATCGAGACCAACGGTTCGGTTTCCGGCGAAGACGCCGTTGCCTTCGCCGCTCGCATTCTTCAGGACCAGCTCGGCGTCTTCGTCAACTTCGACGAGCCGCAGAAGGAAGCAGAAGAAGAATCTGTGACCGAACTGGCATTCAACCCGGCGCTTCTCAAGAAGGTCGACGAGTTGGAACTGTCCGTTCGTTCGGCAAACTGCCTGAAGAACGACAACATCGTCTACATTGGCGACCTCATTCAGAAGACAGAAGCCGAAATGCTTCGCACGCCGAACTTTGGTCGCAAGTCGCTCAACGAAATCAAGGAAGTTCTCGCTTCCATGGGTCTGCATCTCGGCATGGAAGTGCCCGCATGGCCACCAGAGAACATCGAAGATCTCGCCAAGCGTTACGAAGACCAGTATTAACCAATAAAAAGGCAGGCCCTTTAAAGACTGCCTTTCCCCGTCAAACAGCAGGCCCGTCGCCTGCATGTGCCAGGAAACGGCAGGGCCGAACAGGAAACCTGCATTAAAGGAGAATAGCAATGCGCCACGGAAATTCAGGCCGCAAGCTCAATAGAACCGCCAGCCACCGCAAGGCAATGTTTGCCAACATGGCTGCTTCGCTCATCACCCATGAGCAGATCGTAACAACTCTGCCAAAGGCGAAGGAAATTCGCCCGATCGTAGAAAAGCTGGTAACTCTCGGCAAGCGCGGCGACCTGCACGCTCGTCGTCAGGCTATCTCGCAGATCAAGGACCAGGACGCTGTTCGCAAGCTGTTCGAAGCCATCGCTGAACGTTACGCAACCCGCAACGGCGGCTACCTGCGTATCATGAAGGCTGGCTACCGTCAGGGCGACAACGCTGCCATGGCTGTTGTCGAGTTCGTAGAACGCGACGTAGACGCTAAGGGCAAGGCCGACAAGGCTCGCGTTGCTGCAGAAGCTGCTGAAGCCGAAGCTGCATAATATTTGGCGCTGAAAAGCGTCAGGTGAATAAAAGCCGGGTGAGCGATCACCCGGCTTTTTTTGTTTTGGTGGTCTGTATAGTGAGTCAGGTGGCCATCACGGGGTGCCGTGGGTTCGGTCAATCAGACGCTCCATCTTCATCCGGCAAATTATGTTAGGCACAGATTTCTATTGGGATCGAATCTCCCAGCAAAAATTCAAACGCAGCGACATGCTTTTTATCTGTTGCCAGTTGTCATTTGAAACGAAGACGATACCAGTCATCAGCGCTGGCCCTGATCAATCCGCATCGATCTGCTTTTCCGCATAAATCGTTCCCTGCCTTGCGGCACTGCGCCATGGGCGTGCTTTTTTGAGGGGGCCGTCATAATGGGGGTCTTCTTTGTCAATTTCTGCAAAGACCAATTGATTGCTGGGCTCCACAGTACAGGCTGCGATGACTTTTCCATCCGGCCCTAAAATACCCGCGGGGCCTTGGGGTGCCTTTTGTGCGGGCGTTGCGCCGCTGATCCAGACGCAATTGAAACCGGCATGGGCGCGTAGCGCGATCTGGAAGAAGTTTCCAATTCCGTAGGATGAAAACAGAATGGCATCGATATCGAGACGTTCATATTCCATGAAAAGTTCTGGAAACTGCACCTCTATGCAGGTCAGGCAACCAAAGCGGTAGCCATCGACCTCAAAGGTGATCGGATGTTTTCCCGGCGTGAACCAGCCATCAAGTTCGGAATTTGAGAGATAGCGCTTGTCGTATCGCGCAATCATCTGGCCGTGATCATTGATGATATATTGGCTGTTATGCGGTGGGTGAGGCGAGGGTAGCTGAGATGCCGACCCTATGACGGCAAATATGCCGTTTTCCCTGCATGTCTCAGCGATGGCTTTTAGTTCGGTGGCAAGTGCATTCCAATCGAAGTTTTGCCAGTCTTCCGGAGAGGTAATCTGTGCTTTCGCATAGCCCGATAGCGCACCCTCGCAGAAGTTGACGAGGCGGGCACCTTGCTGTCCTGCTTGCTGAATAAGCGCGCGTATTGCCCGGCCATTTTCGGCAACGTTTTTTGTGACGACGCTCTGCGCTACAGCAATTTTCATTGGACGCTCCAGCTCACTCCGGCACTGAAATCCGGCCTTTGATGTGCTTCAAATGGGAGACGATGGAGAAGGTCATGATGACGAGCAGCGACCACGAGCTCCATTTGCCGATATGCACTGCTGACCAAGCGCCCAACTGGTTGGGATAGCTCCATATGCCGAAGAAGGTGGAGATGTTTTCTGCGAGCCAGACGAAGAAGCCGATCAGGATGAAGGAGAGCAGCAGGGGCATTTTGCGGTCGCGGTCGTAGGGGCGGTAGATGACGGTGGCGCGGGCATAGAGGCCGATGGCGCAGGCGGCGATGTACCAGCGGTAATCGCCGATGAAATGGTGGGTGAAGAAGTTGACGTAGATGGCGATGCCCATCAGCGACGCCATCCAGTAAGGCGGGTGATGGCGGATGCGGACATCCAGGAGGCGCCATGCCTGAATGATGTAGCTGCCGACGGCGGCATACATGAAGCCGGAAAACAGCGGCACGCCGAGGACTTTGGTATAGGCAAAATCCGTATAGGACCATGACTGGATGGCGCTGGATGTCTTGAACACCTCCAGTGCAAAGCCGACGACGTGAAAGAGCAGAATGGCCTTGGCTTCGTCCCAGGTTTCCAGCTTGCTCCAGATCATGAAAAACTGAATGCCAAGGGCGATGACAAGCAGCACATCGTAGCGGGGCAGGCCGAACAGGCCGCTGCGTGGCACCAGAAAGATAGAGATGAAAAACAGCCCGGCAAACATGCAGGCTCGCGCTTCCTTGATGCCGAAATAGAGAAACTCGACGATGAAACGCTTTACGCCTTTCAACTCTCCCCAGGGCTGTCTATCGCATAGAAAGGCGTCAAGCGTAGCGAGGCGACTGGCGGGGTAGGTAGTTTCGCTTGTCAAAGCCATCGGTCCTCTTACTCGGCAGGATTGTATCTCTACAACAAACCGGAAATAAAGCGACATGATGATCAAACATGCCCACCGATTTTATGACAGCCGCTTGGCGCTTTTTATCTCCGCCTCTGGAGTGATCGTCGCCGGTCTGCTGCTGCGGCGATATGGCTATACGGTCGGGTTGCCCTTCGTCGTCGTGAAATATGGCGGGTCGGTTTTGTGGGGATCGATGGTCTATCTGCTCGTGGCAGCCATAGTGCCATTGCGCAAACGGCATTTGGCCATAGCAGTCGCCTGCGGGCTGGCAATCGCTGTGGAATTGATCCGGCTCGTGCATTTTCCAGCGCTGGATGCGTTTCGGGCTACGACATCGGGAGCATTGCTGCTCGGCCGCGTTTTTTCGCTCTGGAATATTGCGTGTTACGGTCTGGGAATAGCAGTGGCTACGCTCATCGCGCAGCGCCTCTAGGTGAGAGAGCTGCCTTGCGCGCCCTTTTCCGGGCCATGATCGCGGGTCTGACGGTTCGATAGCCGAGCAGAATGAGCATGACCGAGATGTAGAAGACCGGCTCTAGCGTCAGCGATTTGCGCGCCAGCACGAAATGCAGAATGCCGGCGATGAGGATGAAGTAGCTCAGGCGGTGCAGCGTGTTCCAGCGCGAACCAAGTTGACGGATCGACCAGCGGTTGGAGGTCAGCGCCAGAGGAATGAGCATAACGAGCCCGGCCATGCCGAACATGATGTAGGGCCGCTTGAGAATATCGCCGATGATGGAGCTGAAGACCATGCCCCGGTCCAGAACCAGATAGACCGCGAAATGCGCCAGCACGTAATAAAAGGCGATGAGGCCCAGCGCCCGGCGATAGGCGATGAGATTAATGTTGAAGAGATCGCGCAGCGGCGTGACGCAGAGGCCGAGACAGAGGAAACGCAGCGCCCAGATGCCAAGAAGATGCTCGAAATCCTTGACCGGATTGAAGCCGAGCCCGCCGGTGGCTGCGAGATAAAAGTACCAGACGCCGGGGCACAGACCAATGATGTAGAGCGCCCAGATGGCCGCGGGCTGATATCGCTTCGGCAGGGACGGGAGCGAGAGGGCGAATGCCATGGTCAGTAATTCGCCTTCAGATCCAGCCCGTTATAAAGGCTTGCGATCTCATCATAGCCGTTGAACATCAGCGTTGGACGTCTCTGAGTGCTGAAGAAGCCGCCTTCGCCGATGCGCTGCTCAGTAGCCTGGCTCCAGCGTGGATGATCAACCTTCGGATTGACGTTGGAGTAGAACCCATATTCGCGGGCATTGGAGTTTTTCCACGTCGTTTCCGGCTGCTTTTCCACCAGCGAAATACGCACGATGGATTTGATGCCCTTGAAACCATATTTCCATGGCACGACAAGGCGGATCGGCGCGCCGTTTTGGTTCGGCAGCGTTTCCCCATAAAGGCCGACCGCAAGAATCGTCAGCGGGTGGCGCGCTTCATCGAGGCGTAGGCCTTCGACATAGGGCCAGTCGAGAGGCTGGAAAAAGCCCTTTTGCCCCGGCATTTCTTCCGGACGAACAACGGTTTCGAAAGAGACATATTTCGCACTGCCCAGCGGCTCCACCTTATCCAGCAGGGTGGAGAGCGAGAAACCAATCCATGGGATGACCATGGACCAGCCTTCCACGCAGCGCATGCGGTAAGTCCGCTCTTCCAGCGGAGATTTCAGCAGGTCTTCGATGCCGAATTCCTGCGGCTTGCCGACCAGCCCATCCACCTTGACCGTCCATGGCGTCGGTTTGAAGTCGCCGGAATTGGCTTTCGGGTCGGCCTTGTCCGTGCCGAATTCGTAGAAATTGTTGTAGCTGGTCACGGCATCGAGCGGCGTCAGCTTTTCATCCAACTTGTAAGGGCCGGGTTGGGCAGTGAGCGGTGCTGCGAAAGCACTCTCAGCCGTCAGCCCCATGGCGGCAAAGCCCGCTGCGGTTCCGAGAAAATTGCGCCGGGACATGTAGATGTCGCGCGGGGTGATTTCGGCAGACGAAATGCGGGGCGGGCGGTAGGCGGGCATGGAAACCTCCTGAGAAGCCAATCAGCGATATTGCTATCCAATACCCAGTACGTTGGCTCGTAAGATATGTTTCACATTACGAGAAAAAAATTGAAATGGAGCATGCGCGGAAAACAATTTTACGAGAACGATATGCAAATTCGCGGAAAAAGATGAGGCGCACGGTTGAAGGTGCGCCCCATGATATCAGCCTTAGAGGATCAGGCGGAACTTGGCGAAGCCCTCGGCACCATCGCCGGCTCCCTCGATCTTTGCGCCCTTGACGTCCTTGGCATATTGGCGTGCCTTCGGGCCGGTTTCGAACACTGCTGTCGTGTTGGCCACTGGTGCAAAGGACCAGTTGTCGTCGGCAGACGGGTTGATCGTGCCCTGCGCGATGATGTAGCGCACGATGACATCGCGGTTGGTATCCGGCGCAACGAAGATGATCTTGTCGGACGCGATACCGGGGAACTTGCCGCCACCGCTGGCGCGGTAATTGTTCGTTGCCACCACGAATTTCTGTGCGGGATCGATCGGCTTGCCTTCGAACTGAAGGTTGACGATGCGGTTGCTCTCCGGCGTCACGGCCTTGCCGTCCTTGTTGAACTTGGCCGGTTTGGAAATGTCGATCTGGTAGGTCACGCCGTCGATGACATCGTAATTGTAGGACGGGAAGTCATTGTTCAGCAGCGGTGCGTCTTTTGCGCCCGCCTCGACCGTGTTGAACATGCCTGCCGACATTTCCAGCCAGTCCTTGACCTGCGCCCCGGTAATCAGCACGGCCTGCACCGTGTTGGGGTAGAGGTAGAGGTCGGCAACGTTCTTGATGGCGATGTCACCGGCGGGGACATCGGTGTAATAATCCGAGCCACCACGACCGCCAGCCTTGAAGGGAGCGGCGGCAGAAAGAACCGGCAGATCCTTGTACTGACCTTCCTTCAGCATGTCCTTGATATACCAGGTCTGGGCATTGGACACGATCTGGACGGATGGATCATCCGCCACCAGCGCGAAATAGGAATAGAGCGGCGCGGATGTCTTGCCCACGGGGCGGCGAACATAGGCAAGGGTGGCTTCGTGATCGGTCTTGGCAGCGGCGATGATTTCCGGCTTGTCCTTAACGTCGGCCACGATTTTGCGGTTGTCGTCGCGGTGGTAGATCGGGCGGGCTTCAGTCGTGAAGTCCACGATCTTCCAGTTCTTGCCATCCTTTTCCAGCAGCAGATCGATGAGGCCCATATGCGAGCCCCAGAAGCCAGCCATGACGGCGGGCTTGCCCATCAGCGTGCCCTTGACCGGATCGGCACCTTCAATGCCATCCCATGTCTTAGGGCCGGGGAAGACGAGATGCTGGTGGCCAGTGAAGACGGCATCGATGCCCTGAACGCCAGCCAGATACAGCGAGGCATTTTCCATGCGGTCGCTCTGGCCCTTGCCTTCGATACCGGAGTGCGACAGCGCGATGATGATATCAGCACCCTGCTCCTTCATGACGGGAACCCAGGCCTTGGCGGCATCGACGATATCGCGGGTCTGTGCTTTGCCTTCAAGGTTCTTGGCATCCCACATCATGATCTGCGGCGGTACGAAGCCGATAATGCCGACCTTGACCGGGCTGGTCGCGCCGGAGCCATCCTTGATCTGCTTTTCCAGGATCACATAGGGCTTGAAGAAAAGGTCGTCCTGTTTGGGGTCGGAAGCAAGCTGGCCCTTGGTCAGGTTGGCGCAGACGTAGGGGAAGCCAGCACCGCCCAGCGTGTTGAACATGAAATCGAGTCCATAATTGAACTCGTGGTTACCCAGCGTGCCGCAATCATAACCCAGCACATTCATGGCATTGATGACCGGGTGCTTGTCACCCGCCTTCATGCCCCTCTCGTAAGCAATGTAGTCGCCCAGCGGGTTGCCCTGAAGGAAGTCGCCATTGTCTACCAGCATGGAGTTGCCGGCTTCGGCACGAATGCTGTCGATGATGGAGGCGGTGCGGGCCAGACCCAGCGTGTCGTTCGGCTTATCGGCATAGTAATCATAAGGGAAAACGTGGACGTGAATGTCCGTTGTTTCCATGATGCGCAGATGCGCCTGGTTGCCCTGCGCACGCGCCGCAAAAGGGTGAAGCATGACAAGGGCCGAAGAGGCGGCAATGCCTCCTAGCAGGGAACGTCGCGTGATGGGATGAAGGCCGATAAGCGAAGACATGGAAGCTCCTCGAATGAGTTCAGGCTGCATGGGAAGGCGGCAGCGTAAAACGAATAATCGATGAGTCCATCATCAAAATGACAGCCATGTGACTTGTCCCGGATTTTTAAACCATCCGGTAAATTTCATTTCATCCTGCCAGCGTCGGCTTCACATCCGCATGGAAGAAACGGAAGTAGGAGGAAAGCTGCGCCAGCGTGTTGGTGGAAAGCTGCAATTGCAGGCCAAGCCTATTCATGTGCTGCCATTGCACCGTGCCTTCGATGAAGCCGAGGTCTTCGCTTTGCACCTTCACCCGGCTTCCCTTCGCGGCGGCGAATGCGCCTTCCAGTTCCAGCGCCATGCCGGTAGCCGAAAGATCGACCACGCGGCCTTTCACCGATTGATTGAAATACTGAACCGTTCCGTAAATGCGTGTCTTGCTGCGGCCCGCGCCGCGATTCTGCATGGTCAGATTGCCGGTCATCTTCATAATTCCCGATTTATCACTGTCCCAAAATCGCACGGAAAATTTGCGGACCGCTTATTTTATTCGGTAAAATTAAGCGCAACTGCGTATTCAGGCGCGGTCTATGCGGCATTGGTAGCAATTGTTGCGAGCGGAGCGGACGTGAACATATGCGATGTCATCCCACGCCAGCAGCTCCTTTGCCCGGTCTGCAATATCTCCCGTGGCAGTGACGGCGCCAGTGCCGTAAACGATTCGATCAGCATGGCTGTAACCGCGCACGATATAGTCCGCGCTGTCGAGCATGGGCGGCAATATGTCTTCTGCGGCAGGGGGCTTGCAGGCTTCAGCATGGATGAAAATGGGTCCGGTTTCCGCAAAGGGTTGCAGGCGCGGGAAGGGGCGATAGGCCAGGAGAAGCATGGCTTCGCCATCCTTTATCTGCCCAAGGCAGACGCGGCAAGGATAGGTGCCGACGGCAATCGTTGGTTCGGGATTCTGCCCGTTGGCATCCGGCTTTCCATTGCGAAAGGCTTCTGCCTCACTGGCGGCCATGGCGGTAAAAACGATCTCGGTCATAACGGCTCCTTTGCGTTGCTAGTTTGTCGCTATGCTCTTCAAAGAGTCGTGTATCCACCCGTTTCTTGCCTCTGGAGGCAACCAGCCCATTGCTTGTGCCGTTTACTTTCGCAATCAATCATACGTCCTCGTTTTAGAAAGTTGACGTCCATGCTGCGCAGGTTGATGACCGCTTCTCTGGTCACCGTTTTTTCGTTCATCTCACCTGCCGCCCATGCGCAAACAGCACCCGCGCTGGATGATCTTTCGGACGAGCAATTGCAGCAGACGGTGAATTTTGTCATCGGCAACGCGATTTTCAGCCTCTACCACGAAGCATCCCGCATGCTGATTTCCGATCTGGCTCTGCCCGAGCCTGGTGCGGGCAAGGATGCGGCTGATCAACTGGCCGGGACCATGATGCTCGAGGCGAACGAGGAATGGCTGGACACGGCCATCGTCAACGCGACCGACAGCTGGTACCTGGCGCGCTCGGCTGAGGCCCTGCCGGACCACAATTCCCCGCTTTATTCGACGCTGGTGCCGAACCCCACGCGTGACCGGCAGATGGCCTGCCTGATGGTTGGCAAGGATGCTGGCGGCTATGGCGATCTGGCCGATATGATGGGTCTGCCCAAGGATGACTGGAAGGCCTGTGAAGCGGCTTACCCGCAAACTGTCAGCCACTGGAACGATGTGCTGAAACCTTATGTGGCCAAGGCCGGTGCGACGAAATTCATCGCCCGCTATGAGCCGGTGCGTGATCCGTTTCTGGATATCTACGCCACCATCGTCAAGGAATCCAAAGTTCTCGATCTGATTGCCCGCAGCTTCAACGGTTATACGCTCAAGGGCGACGTGAAGCTGACGGCCCGCACCTGCGGCCGCCCTGATGTTTACTGGTCTGCTGAAAAGCGGGAAATCACTTACTGCTACGAAATGGCAAAATTCCACGGCGAACTTATCGCCTCGCATCTTTCCGGCGGTGGCAGCGAAAAGGAAAGCAGCCCGGCGAAGGAAGTGCCGACGGCGGTGAACCTGGGTCAGGAATTGTAAACCAGGCCAACTCTGCTACTTTTCCCCCAAAGACGAGGGAGGTGCAGATGCCACGCTTGGTTGTTCGCAGTTTTTCAATATCGCTTGATGGGTATGGCGCAGGCGTTGATCAAAGCCTGGAGAACCCGCTCGGCGTGGATGGCAAGACGCTCCATACATGGGCGTTTGCGACGCAGACATTTCATAAAATGTTCGGTCAGGACGGCGGCTTGACGGGGATCGACGAGCAATTTGCGGCTGCCGGTTTCGACAATCTCGGTGCCTGGATTTTGGGGCGCAACATGTTCGGTCCCATACGCGGACCTTGGCCGGACCACGAGTGGAAGGGCTGGTGGGGCGAGGAGCCACCATACCACGTTCCGGTCTTCGTACTGACGCACCATGCGCGGCCACCTCTGGAGATGAAGGGTGGCACCATCTTTCATTTTATCACTGGTGGCATTGAAGAGGCACTTCAGTCAGCGAAAGCTGCGGCAGGTGGCAAGGATGTGCGGCTGGGCGGAGGCGTTTCCTCGATCCGGCAATATTTGCAAAAGCAGCTGATCGATGAGCTTCATGTGGCGCAGAGCCCGGTGCTTTTGGGGAAGGGCGAGAACCTGTTTGAAGGGCTCGATCTTCCTACCCTTGGTTATTGCTGCACTGAAACGGTGCGCGGCGAAAATGCCACGCACCTCATCATCAAAAAGACAAGCGCGTCGTAACGCCGATCAGCCCCGTCGCGAAATTTCCAGATATTCGCTGTCCGTCAGCGGCTCTACCCATGCTTCATAGGTGCTGACCGGCGAGAAGCCCATCATCTGGTAAAGTTGAAGCGCGCGGGGATGGTCGAGCGTGTTGGTGGAGACGGTGATCTTCTTCGGGTTGTCCTGCCATGCGGAATAAAGCGCCTGCAGCAGAAACCACTTGCCCACGCCTGCACCAATCGCTTCCTCCATCAGGCCGAAATAGGACAGTTCCGTCACGTCAGAATCGAGCTTGTGAAGCTCGAAGAAGCCAGCGGGTGCGCCGTTCATATAAAGCACGGTCACCGAATTGGCCGGGTCGCGCAGCGTGGCGGAAAGCTCGGCGTCGCTCATGCGCATACGCTTGTGCCAGTGCCAGCGCTTGCCGACGCGCCAGTAGAGATAGCGATAAAAATGTAGCGGAATATTCGTCGTGCGCATGATGGCAGTCTGGATATTGACCGGCACCGGCAGGCTGACCTTGGGTGCAGACGTCATTTCCAGCTGGGTGACATGGGCCTTGATCGGGCCGTGTGGCTGTGTTGGAACAGGCTCGGCTGGACCGGTCACGATGGCCGTGTCTTGCTTGCTGCCCCACTCGGACCATGATCCGTCGTAAAGCGAGTTGTCCGAGTGACCCAGCGATTCCAGCGCAAGCGTGATCACGGCAGCGGTTACGCCGGAACCACAGCTGGTCACGACCGGTTGCGACAGATCGATGCCAGCCTCCGATATCATCTTGCGGATCGTCGGCAGATCCTTGAAGTGGCCGTTTTCCGAAAAGGCGGTGGCAGGCAGATTGCGTGCACCGGGCATATGGCCGGAACGCATGCCAGCGCGGGGCTCGGCCTCTTCTCCGGTAAAGCGGCCAGCGCCACGGGCGTCGGCAACCTGCACCTCGCCATTATCGACGATGGAGCGCATGGCGGAGAAGGTGGTGATGCGCTTCGGGTTGAAATGCACCTCGAACGTTGAAGGCTCGATGCTTGGTGTGTCGGTTTCCAGTGGCTTGCCTGCGGCTTTCCAGCCGTCCAGACCGCCATCCAGCAGATAGACCGTCTCGGCACCCATTACGCGCAGCATCCACCACACGCGCGGCGCAGAGAAAAAGCCGGGGCCATCATAAACGACGATGGTATCCTGCTCGCCGATGCCGAGTTCACCGACTTGTTCGGCAAAGAACTGCGGCGAGGGCAGGGAGTGGGGCAGGCCTGTATCGTGGTCCGCGATCTTGTCCTGATCGAAGAAGACCGCGCCGGGAATGTGTCCCGCAGCGTATTCTTCCTTCCCGTTGCGCTTATGCGCGGGCAAATACCAGGAGGCATCGACCAATCGAAAATGTGGGGTGCCAAGCTGCTGCTCAACCCAATCCGCCGAAACGACGAAACGGCTTTTATCCGTGCTCACGATATTTCTCCCAGAAATCAGGCGGATGCGCCGGGCTTGCCGAAACGAATTCGGAAACGGCGATTTTCCTTGCCCTTCTTTTCGATCTTGGCGATGTGGATTTCGCCGACTTCCTGCGTTTTGGACACATGAGTGCCCCCGCAGGGCTGACTGTCAACAGCAGAGTTTTCGCCAATGCACACAAGGCTGACGCGCCCAAGGCCAAGCGGTGGGCGGACATTCTTGGATTTGACGATGTCTGGATTGGCGGCAAGTTCTTCGTCGGTGATCCATGTCAGGAAAACCGGGTGGTTCTCTTCCACCAGCGCCATCAGCTTTGCCGTCACCTCGTCCTTGTCGATGGTCTCCGACATGTCGAAATCGACACGCGATTCCTCCTCGCCAACGGCGGCGCCGGTGATCGGCCAAGGGCAGACGACGGACAGAAGATGGCAGGCTGTGTGCATGCGCATGAGCTTGTAGCGGCGCGGCCAGTCTACGTGCAGCGTCAGCTTCTCACCAATGTCGGGTGAAGCTTGTCCCTCGGTGGGGACATGGATGATGATGCTTTTGTCCGCGCCGTGTTTCGTCTGGCCAAGCTCTATCTTGGAGCCATCGGCTCTCTCTAGAAACCCGGTATCGCCGGGTTGACCGCCCGATGTGGCATAGAAGCAGGTCTGATCCAGCTCTATGCCGCCATCTTCATGCACTGCCGTGACCACCGCTTCACATGTGGAAAGATAGAAATCATCACGAAACAGGGCATTCACAGGCATGTGGGCATCGACCTCAGACGGTTTCGTACGGAACCGAAATCTCCTGCTTTTCCGTCAGCCATGCGGGAAGGGGAAGACCCTTGGACCGCAGGAAATCAGGGTTGAAAAGCTTCGACTGGTAACGGTTGCCGTAGTCGCAAAGAATGGTAACGATTGTATGCCCCGGACCGAGGTCGCGGGCAAGTCGAATTGCACCGGCGACATTAATTCCAGATGAGCCGCCAAGGCACAGGCCTTCCTTCGTTACCAGATCGAACAGCACGGGCAGGGCCTCGGCATCCGAAACGCGATAGGAAAAGTCGGGCTCGAAACCCTCCAGATTGGCGGTGATACGGCCCTGGCCGATGCCTTCGGTGATGGACGAACCCTCGGATTTCAGTGTGCCGTTCTTGTAGAACTCGTAGAGAGCCGCACCATCCGGGTCGGCAAGGCCGATCTTGATATCGGGGTTGAAATCGCGAAGACCATCCGCCACGCCAGCCAGAGTACCGCCGGAACCAACGGCGCAGACGAAGCCATCCACCTTGCCGTCCGTCTGGTCCCAGATTTCCGGTGCCGTGGTTTCGATGTGAGCCTGACGGTTGGCGATATTGTCGAACTGGTTTGCCCAGACCGCTCCGTTGGGGTCCGTCGCCGCCAGCTGCTTTGCCAGACGGCCGGAGACCTTCACATAGTTGTTCGGGTTGGAGTAGGGCGCGGCTGGCACCTCGATCAGCTGGGCTCCGAGAAGCTTCAGCGCGTCCTTTTTTTCCTGGCTCTGTGTTTCAGGAATGACGATGACCGTCTTGTAGCCCAGCGCATTGGCGACCAGCGACAGACCGATGCCGGTATTACCTGCGGTGCCCTCAACGATGGTGCCACCCGGGCGCAACTGGCCGCGTCGCTCCGCATCGCGAATGATGTAAAGGGCTGCGCGATCCTTGACCGACTGACCGGGATTCATGAATTCGGCCTTACCGAGAATCTCACATCCAGTCGCCTCTGATGCTGCGTTCAGGCGGATGAGCGGCGTGTTGCCAATAGCAGTAAGCACAGAAGTATGAATGGTCATGGTAGGGCCTTTTCGTCCGTCGCGAATGAGATGCCGTTATGTCCTTGTCTATCCGCGTTGTGACAAGAAAATATCTTCCGGTGAATAGGGTTGGCGCGCAAAATCTTGCCGATAACAGGTTTTATTCACCTTTCTTGATATCCGAATAGGTTGCGAGGGCCCGCTGACGCGCCGCATTATGGTCCACCAGAGGTTTTGGATAGGTCTTGCCAAGTTCGATGCCAGCCTTCTGCAACACGTCCTTCGGGGCATCGAACGGCTTGTGGATGAATTTCTTCTCCAGCTTGGAAAGTTCCGGCACGAAGGTTTTCACATATTCGCCGTCGGGATCGAATTTCTCACCCTGAAGAATGGGGTTGAAGATGCGGAAGAAGGGGGAGGCATCCGCCCCGGAACCGGCCACCCATTGCCAGTTGGCCGCGTTGGAAGCGGGGTCAGCATCGACAAGCGTATCGCGAAACCACTTCTCGCCTTTGCGCCAGTCGATCAGCAGATGCTTGATGAGGAAGGAGGCGGTGATCATCCGCACGCGATTGTGCATCACGCCATGCTTCCAGAGCTGGCGCATGCCGGCGTCCACGATGGGATAACCCGTCATACCCTTCGTCCAGGCCTTGAAACCTGCGCTATCGGTCTGCCATTCGAACACGTCGAAGCTGTCGTTCCAGTTCTTCTCGTCCAGTTCAGGGAAATGGAAAAGCAGGTGGTAGCAAAACTCACGCCAGACGATTTCCTTGCGAAAACGGCTGAGATCGTGAGACGCGATGCTGCGCGAAAGGCCGCGCGTCGCGTCCCAGACCTGAGCCGGAGAAATTTCTCCCATGGCCAAATGTGGCGACAACATGGATGTGGCTGGCCTGGCCGGGAAGTCTCGCCCTTCCTCGTAGCCCTTCAAAGCGTCCTCGATGAAGGTCTCAAGCTTGTCCTTTGCGCCGTCTTCACCCGGCGTCCAGACCGCTGAAAAATCCTTGGCCCAGTCCGGTTTGATCGGCAACAGCTTCCAGCTTTTCAGCTCTTCAGATTTCGGCCAGTGAGATGGCGAGGTGAGTTTCGTCGGGGCGGAGACGGGCTCATCCGGTTCCTGGCCACCCTCGAAGGCGCGCCAGAATGGCGTATAGACGCGGTATGGGCCGCCGCTCTTCGTCTTCAACTTGGATGGTTCATGCAGCAGATGGCCTGCGAAGCTTTCCACCTCAAATCCATCGTCACGGAATTTTTTCTTGAGGTGGCTGTCGGTCGCCATGCCCTGCGGATCATAGCGCCGATTCCAGAAAATCGCGCCAGCTCCGGTTTCCTCCAGCAGCGATTTCAGTACCGTTTCCGCCTTGCCGCTGCACAAAATCAGCCGTGAACCAGCCTTCTCCAGCGCCGACGACAGAGCCTCCAGCGAATGGTGCAGCCACCACTCCTGGGCACCGCCGAGGGCCCCGCTGGAAGGCGCGTTTTCCTCACGGATATAGACCGGAATAATGGGGCCGCCGTGGTCCTTGGCGGCTGAAAGCGCACGATTGTCGGCAAGGCGTAAGTCCTTGCGAAACCACACAATAATGGGGGTGTTTTTCTCAGCCATATGCCACTCGGTTCACTTCAGATTGAATGATTGTTGAAGAGCTTTGTTCCCGCAAGGGGCGTATAATAAGGCCATTCAACGACATGGTTTTCAATTGGTGAATTATTGTCTCTTGAAACCACTTATCGCGGAACCATATGTCGGGTCCGACGTTAGAGGCGGGTTAATTGAGTATGGAAGTCCAATCAATGATGCTGAACGACGTCAAGTGGGATGCCCCAGTGGTTATTTCTCTGGAAAACGGCGCCCCCCGAACCTTCAACGGCGTTTACGAGGCTTTTGATTTTTTGCAGCACGAATGGCCAAGCCGTCACGGCAAAGTCTATGAGCAGGCATTGAGGCTGTGCAGAGCCTCGCTGCTGGGAAGCGTTGCAGGCGAAATCGCCCGTATCGCCTTCATAGAAGCAAGCCGTGATGCCCATTGCCTCGTGGAAACGCGAAAACTCGCTTCTTAAAACGCCCCCATCCATTATATCAGAGTTACCAGCCACCCGCCGCGAACCGCCGGGTGGCTTTTTGATTCTGGCATTTGTTGTTTTACAAGTAGCCAAAATCGGCCCACGGAAACCTTTAGAAAACCTTTAGATTTTCGATAATAAGCGTTCTAATTTTCGCCTATATCTCGTCAAATTCTCGCTAAATTACAGGAATAGATCGACCCTCGCTGGCGGTGAGCCTGATGAGAATTATCGGCTTTCACCGCTATACTTTGAATATGCGCACAAGACTTCTGACGGGGCAGGACCGAGGTCATTGTGTGCTTCTAAAGGGCGAGAATTTGAAAGTAACTGCGTTCGTTCTGGCCGCTGCTCTTTGCACGGCTTTCATTGCACCTGCATCCGCTGGAATGCTCAATCAAGCTGAGCGATATTCCGGACTTCATGAGGGCAAAAACAACAAGACACTCAAGGCCATTCTGGGTGTCAATCCACGCAAGACTCCATGGTGTGGGCACTTCCTCAGTGTCGTCGCCGAAAAGTCGGGCAGGCAGCCACCGAAGTCTTCCGGTTTTGCGAAATCATGGACATCGTTCGGTTATGCCGTCCCAACCGGCAATGCAAAGCCCGGTGACGTCGTCGTGGTTAGAAGCGGTAAAAGCTACCACGCCGGTATTCTGAAAAGCCTCAATAAAAATACCGCCCAGATACTGGGCGGCAATCAGTCGGGTCGCGTTCAGGTCTCGAATTTCAGCCGGAAGTCGATCGTTTCCGTTCGACGCTAAAACCGGACGCCTCGCGCCTTATGGCTGCTCTCTCGTGCCGGGAGCAGCATCGCGCTGGTCATCATCCTCCAGATCCGTCGCCACGATAAACGCGTCCTCATGCTGACGCGCAGCCTGGCGACGTGCACGCAGGTTGATCTCTTCGTCAGGATCGAGTTCGTCGGGCGTGCCCTTCAGTTCGCGTTCCGTATGGAAGTCGGCAACATCCTTGTCATCGATATCAAGCGGCTTGGTGTGTTTCTCGGTCATATCGCAATCTCCTTGCTTTGGAGAGATAACGACCAGCTTCACCATGAAGTTCCGTGAAGGTTTGTTCTGCGCGCGCAGGAACTAAACATTGCGCCGAATTGTTTCTCTCTCATTCATACCAAGGGAGAAGCAATATGGTTGATCGCGAAGCAGAAATTCGCAAAAAGGCTTACGAAAAATGGGAAAGCGAAGGCCGCCGCGAGGGTGACCACGAGCGCCATTGGTCAGAAGCTGAAAAGGAAATCGGTTTCGATGGCGACGGGAATTCGCCAGCCGCAGAATCGGTGAACAACGAGCGCGCCGAAGCGCAGGATGGCAGCAAGGATCAGGACCTGGAAGAAGGTCTGGAAGACAGCTTCCCAGCCAGCGACCCTGTCTCTGCCACCTCCACGACCGTCTCCGGCGGTGCTGGAAAGAATAAGAGCTCTGCCCAACGTCGCTAAGCGCAGCGACTCGATAGTTACAGACGGCGTCATTCATTGCGAATGACGCCTTTATTGTTTCCTGACCCACCACAAAAGCAGGCCAAGGGACATCAAAGCCGTGGGCCAGAAATCCGTCGCCTGATCCCAGGACCAGTTCCACATATAATAGGCATCGAGGTGAGGCGGTGGCATATGTACCGAGACCTCATAATCCCTTTTTTCCCGCCCGTGAAAATGACCGATGGCAAATGCCAGGCCAACGATGCCTGCATCGCGCCAGTTCAAGACAATACGGAAGAGCAGGGCCACCACAGCGGCCATGATCACCGCTTCGAGCATATGCCCGGCCCAATCCCAGTCTCGCTGTATATAAGCCCAGTCGATCTGCATGACACAATCCTGTCGTGACGATGGTGCTATGAAGCCTGCGGAATGGATGTGTATGGATGCAGCTGACGATCTTGCAGGTCTCTACCTGCATCATAACCATTTTATCTGATTAGAAAAAATGGCTCCCCGGGCCGGATTCGAACCGGCGACCTGTCGATTAACAGTCGAATGCTCTACCGCTGAGCTACCAGGGAACGTGCGCTGCTTGGCGCGGTGTGAGCGGGGTAATACAAATGCTTTTCCGATTTGCCAAGCGCTTTTTTCAAAAAAAATGAATTCCTCTTGTTTTATCCACTGAAGCCCCCACGTTTCTGGGAATGTTGGCCTCAAAAAAAATTCACACAGCGATCTCGAGCAAGGGTGTTTTGCAATGACTTTCGGTCTTCACCCTAAAACGGGGCGTCTACATTTGGGAAAATGGAGCGTGGCGATGCCGCGTTCGCGAGTCGGACGCATCATTATCGGCGTTTTGCTCGTCATTGGCGGTCTGCTGGGCTTCCTGCCGATTCTCGGCTTCTGGATGGTGCCGCTCGGTCTTTTGGTGCTGTCGCAAGATTTGCCCTATGTGAGGCGCCAGCGTAGGCGCCTGACAATCTGGTGGCTGACCAAGCGGCGCGCCAGAGAAGCGCGCCGTGGGGGCATTACGCGCTCGTGAGCGAGTTGCTGAGGCCCTGTCCGGCCCAGAATGCGCCGTAGGCCAAAGCCGCGAAATAAATCGTCGTTAGAATGAGGAAGAGATAGCCGCCAAGAACGGTCGCGCCGTCGCGCTGAATCATGCCTGCGGAAAACAAGAGAATGGCGACGCCAGGCAGCGTATTCGAAAACGGCACGAAGCCTAGCGGCATCATCAACAAAATTCCGGCGGCCATGATGGCAAGGCCATTCACGCGGGCCATGATGGTGCCGCTTGTCAGCGCAGGCAGGCGAGGGCGCATATAGCGGTCAAGCTTGGACACGATGTTCACGCCCTTCTGGAGAGCAGGCGCAAGCCGGGCTGTTTCCATCTGCTTGTCCAGAATGCGTTTGGGAAGCCAGGGCAGACGGTTCAGCGTAATCGCAAGGCTGATCATGACGATTGCTGCGCCGAAGACCGTGCTGACGCCGGGAATGGACACCGGAATGAGAAAGGGCAGGCAGGCGATGGCGCACATCAACAGCAGGCCCTGTTCGCCAATGGCCTCCATCAACTCGCGCAAGGTAATCGTCTTGCCGCTCAGATTGCCAATCAGCCGCTGTAAAACCGTGCTGAGGCTTTCGGATGTGTCCGTAAACGTAAAATTCTGCGTCATTCTCTATCCCGAAGCTATTTCAGTGTCGGGATAGATAACATTCCAGAAATGTCATGCCTATGGCGAACACAACCAGTAACGCAATTGCGTGTCTCGCAACGGCACTGTTAATGATCGCTCAGGCGCGGCTCAGTGGGATACCCACGAACTATAGGCCCCAGCCAAAAGCACGGCCACCAGAATGGCGATGATGAAAGGGTTTATCGAAGTAACGAAGCCAACATAGTCCATAACTATTTCCTCCTCCATTCGTCCCCTTGCAACTATACATCAGACACTGAAAATATACTAGTAAAAATGGTTTTGTGTTTGCGTTGCAACATAAGGTTTTGTGGATTGGCCGCATTTATTGCGAACTCGCCTTGCTGCGCTGCAAAATATTATCGCTACGCCTGCCTCAATATTGCTCCGCAACATTTGCCATAGGCCATCACCGCGGTTAAACCAGCCGTCTCAAAGAGGTGCGGAATGCTCAAAGGACTATACGCTTGGACCATGGCGCTCGCGGCCAGAAAAACAGCCGTCTGGTGGCTGGCCATCGTTGCTTTTGTCGAAAGTTCGATTTTCGTCGTTCCGGCTGATGTCCTGTTCATACCCATGGTTCTGGCAAAGCCGAAGCGCGCCATGTTCTATGCGGGCGTGGCGACCGTGGCTTCGGTGTTGGGTGGTATCGCTGGCTGGTATCTCGGCCATTATGCCTTTGAGAGCATCGCCCGCCCCATTCTGGAGTTTTACGGCAAGCTGGATAGCTTCGAGCAGCTGAAGGCATCCGTCGATGACCAGACCCTGTTGCTGCTGCTAGTGACCTCCGGTCTCGCCCACCTGCCGCCGATCAAGGTTGTGACGATTCTGTCCGGTGCCGCGAATATCAGCCTCGGCTTCTTCATCCTGTCGGCCATCATTGCCCGCGGCGCGCGGTTTTTCATTCTCGCCGGGCTGTTGCAGCGTTATGGAGAACCGATCCGCGATTTCATCGAAAAGCGTCTTGGCCTTATCGCCGCGCTTTTTGCAGGTGCGCTGATTGCCGTTTACGCTGTCTATGTCTTCGTTCGGTGACATCGAAAGACTGGCCGTAACCGGCACATAAGCCATCTGGTTGTCGGCTAAATGGCTCGTTCAGCTTAGTGTCAGCAACGGCATTCATTTTCCTGTCAAACAACAGGAAAAATGAAAATGCGTAATATCTTGCTTCGGGGCGTTCTGCCGATCCTGTCCGTCCCGTTGGTTTTCCTAGCCTATCTCGGCATTCTTCTCGTCTCCGGCAATTTTCATGAGGTCATCGCTGGGCAGCTCTATCGCTCAAGCCAGCTGAGCGATGCGCAACTGGCGCGCTACGTGAAGGAAAATGGCATCAAGACCATTATCAACCTGCGCGGCGAAAACGACGGATCCGCATGGTACAAGCATGAAACCGCAACGGCTGAAAAGCTTGGCGTACAGCATGTCGATTTTGGAATGTCCGCCCGCAAGCAACTGGGGCTGACGCGCGTGGCGCAGCTCATTCAGATCATGCGCGATGCGCCCAAGCCCATTCTCATCCACTGTAAATCCGGTGCCGATCGCACGGGGCTCGCCTCCGCCATCTACGTCAACCGCGTCGCAGGCATGGATGAAGACACTGCCGAGCAGCAGCTCTCCATCCGCTACGGCCATCTCGGCATTCCCTTCCTGTCATCGACCTATGCCATGGACAAAAGCTGGGAAGACATCGAGCGCGCAAAGACGATCACCAGCATGGTGACAATACCGGATCAGATGATCTGATACCGTCCTTAAAAGCCGATAGACCGGCCTTCGCACACGATGGGACGGAAATAACCCGTCTATCTCTCACGCCCGCGCTCCTCACTTGGAGCCCACCCCCTGGTGTAGCCGTGCCCCATTGCCACGACCGCCAGGCTCAATTGATGCTGAAGGTGTTCAATCTCTTCCTGCATGGCCTCTATAGCAGCTTTGGCGTTTCCCTCATGGCACTGCAAAATATACTCCGCCACATCGACAGGGGCGGTTTTGTCATTTGGACGCACGTTCTCAATCTCCATCTTCCAGAGCCCTATGCCGCACTATGATGTCAGAAAGCACGCGCCCCCGTGCCAGCGATGTTCTTATTATGTTCCAGCTCTAATATGAGTCAAGCCGATAGCCAAAGAATCATTTTATGGAGGGGAAATGGTCCTAGAAACGCGCAAAAGAGCCTTGGCAAACGCCAACTGTAAACCCGGTCTTTTGGTGTAAACTGCTCGAGGGTGGGGAGGCCTCAAGTCTTTGAAGTAATGGTCGGAGCGGCGGGATTCGAACCCACGACCCCTTGACCCCCAGTCAAGTGCGCTACCGGGCTGCGCTACGCTCCGACACAGAACAGGCGTTTATATAGATGGCGGTTCATGCGCAAGTGTAAAATTGCGGCGCTGGAAAAAACTCTCCGCAAACTCACGGCTGCACTCGGAAAAGTATATTGATCGGCGCAGTTTCTCGTAATTTGATGATTTAAAAGGCAGAGTGAATAATTATTATCCAAAATCATCGCCACGATCTTGCCATATTTTATTTAACGTGGTTCTCTGTTTTAGCCCTGACTGGAGGGGTAAACGGTTGAGACCCGCCATATGCTGGGTGGGACAGCGGCGGGTCTCCCATTTCTCAAAGCTTCATGTTTTTTGCCTGGCTTATCGCCAGGTGAAATAGAAATAGTTGCTGCCCACGGGGCCAAACATCGCGCTTTCACCGGATGTGATGTCGATGAAACTTCCGTCTGCGTTTTTCGCGTAGGAGGCGCCTTCGTGGCGCTTGACGTGCTGGTTCAGGAACTGGCTCCAGCCGATGGGGGTCATTTTTTCGCAGTGCTTGTCCTGTATTTCGAGAGCGTCGATATCCCAAGCTTTCACGACGATACCTTCGACCGGATCGAATACTTTGAGGGTGTGGGATGCCAATGCCTGAAGCATGGCCTTTCCCTGCGCCGCGGTGGTGGAATCGTTCGAGAGCTCCGTCAGCCAGACTTTCAACTGTCCCATGAAGGCGGCAGATGTGATGTAGGCGACTTCAGGCTCTGCTGTCGTTGCGATGATCGACAGTGCTGGCTGTGGCTTCGTGGAAGGCTTTTCCGCCTGCGGCTGATCGTTTGCAGACGATTCGCCGTCCTGCATGCTGTCGGCCAAGGCGAGGGCGGGCGGCTCTTGCGTCACCGCTTGTTGCTCCTCGATAGCTTTCAACGCGAGTTTGGTAGACAGAAGCTGCACATGCGAACCAAGTCCAGAGACCATTGCCGAACACATCCTGATTTTCGGTTCGTCGCCAATCATCGGCGCCGTAACCATCGCTTCACGCGAAAGCGGGCAATTTCTGATCTTTTCTCATGAAAAGACCGGTTTCTATCATGTTAAAAAACTGACATAAACCGGTCTAGTTTTCTCAACCTGCGCGAAACTGGAGAGATCAATTTTCCTGGACGGAAACGCCGTTGGGACCGATGTTCATTTCGATGCCCTTGGGCTTGCTTTCCTCGTGCCAGACATAGACGCCAAGGCCTACGACGGCGATCATGAGCGCGCCAATGATGAGGTAAAGATTGTTGGTCTGAGTCATGTGTTTCCCCTGATCGGTAAATCTGCGGGAGCCAAACGCATGAAATCGCAAGAAGTTCCGTTCTTATCAGTAGGCGTTTTCAGATTTCAGCAGCCGGATGGGCGTGAGAATCAGAATTTTCAGATCCAGCATCAGCGACCAGTTCTCGATATAATAAAGATCGTGGGCCGTGCGGTTCTTGATCTTGTCGCCGTGGTCGATCTCGCCGCGCCAGCCATTGATCTGAGCCCAGCCCGTCACGCCGGGTTTGACCTTATGGCGTGCAAAATAATGCTCGACGACTTCAGTATATTTCAAGTCACCCGTCTGCGCATGCACGGCATGCGGGCGCGGCCCAACGAGAGAGAGATCGCCAGCCAGAACGTTGAAGAGCTGCGGCAGCTCATCGATGGAGGATTTGCGCAGGAATCGGCCCACCGGCGTGACGCGCGGATCGTTCTTCGTCACCGCTTTCTTGGCCGTCGGGTCGCTCATCTCCGTATACATGGAGCGGAACTTCCACACATTGATCGTTTCATTGTTGAAGCCATGCCGTTTCTGTTTGAACAGAATGGGACCTTTGGACGTGCTTTTCACGGCAATCGCCGCGCCCAGCATGATGGGCCAAAGAAGCGCGATACAGATGATGCTGAAGACGACATCGAAGGCCCGCTTGGCAACTGAGTCCCAGTCACGCAACGGCTTGTCCATCACATCCAGCATCGGCACGCTGCCGATGTGGGAGTAGGAGCGGGGGCGGAAGCGCAGCTTATTAGCATGGGCGGCAATACGGATATCCACCGGCAATACCCATAGCTGGCGGATGAGTTCCAATATGCGCGCTTCCGCGCTCATGGGAATGGAGATGATCAGCATGTCCAGCTTGGTCAGGCGGGCAAACTCCACCAGTTCCGCAAAGGTGCCGAGCTTGGGATAACCAGCGACGACCTCTGGAGAGCGCGCGCTTTTTCGATCATCGAAAATGCCGCAGATGCGTATGTCATTATCGTGGTGTTCGAGAGAACGGATTAAATCCTTGGCTGCCTGTCCGCCGCCCACGATGACCGCGCGCCGTTCCATGACGCCGTTTCGGCCCCAATGGCGGATCATCAGGCCAACGATGATGCGCTCGATCAGCAGGAAGACGACGCTTCCCGCATACCAGAGCCCAAGATTTTTCCATGAGAGATCGTCAGTCGGCAGGAATGCCAAAGCGAGGAGGATGGTGAGTGCGAAAGACGCAATCAACGCACCCTGCACCCGCGGCATGGTATCGAAGGCGCGGCGCAGATTGGGCAATTGGTAAGCATCGGCTGCCTGCAGCAGAATCGAGCAGAAAATGCCGTTCCATACGCAGATGGCGATGAGGGTGACGCGGGAGCCGAAGGCATCCGGCACTTCGAGCGCATTGATTAGAATGCCGACCACCGTCAGCACCACGAATTCCAGCAGCCGCAATTGCCCGATGACGATATTGGGTGAATGGCTCGTTGCACGAAGCTGGTTTGCGACCTGGAGCGCGAGAGGATTGAGCGTTGCCGGCTCGTTCTTCTTTGCGCTGCCATCCTCATTGTTGCGAGCCAGCTTTTTGCGCAAAGCATTCAGATCGATCGGATTGGTGTCGCCTCCAGCGTTGCTCATTCTGTCTTTCCGCAGCCTCTAGTGCAGTGGGAGAATACGAACAACATGCTAATAAACGCTTAGGGTTCCAAGCCTCTCCCACGCCAGTTTACACCAGCATATGGCGAATATACATCCTTAATTTGCAAGAATTCTTATATATTCGGATTTGTTGATTTTCACCGCCGGACGTCGGCAGTGAAAGAAGGGGGGGCGGGATACGCAATACCAGTTTACCCGCAGCTGTGAGCCGATGGAAAGCGCCTTTACAGCGGCGCCGTTTCCAGGCTGCAAACTTTAAACGTCAGATCCTTTTAGATGAGACATGTCCATGGAGTGATGAGGCCGCTTAGAAGAAACGTTCACGGACATAGATCGTGTCGCCTGCGATGATCGGGCCGGAAATGATGATTCTGCCGGTCAGCACGTTGGCGTTGATTTTTCGGGTGACATCCACGTCGCGCTGGTTGGCGCGGGCCGTAAAGCCGCCGGCAATGGCGATGGCGTTTTGGGCCGTCATGCCGGGCACGTAGGAATACTGGCCGGGTCTGCCGACTTCGCCCATGACGAAGACTGGCCGGTAGCGATCGATCTCGATCGTGACATCCGGGTTCTTGAGGAAGCCCTGCCGCAGCTTTTGGGCAATGCCCGATTCCAGCTGCGAGACGGTTTTGCCGCGTGCCGCCACCTGTCCCACGAGCGGGAAGGCAACGTAGCCAGCCTGATCGATGGTATAGGTATTGGTCAGCCCCGTCTGATCGAAGACGTTGACGCGCAGGCGGTCGCCGCTATCGAGGCGGTAAGGTTGCAGCGCTGCCTCGTTAAAGGCGCGCGGTGCCGGCTTGTACGCCGAACAGCCCGCGAGCGTTGCCGCGAGTGCAACGATCAGGACGGATATCAAGCGTGGGGCAGCGAACGTCATCCGCAATCATGCTCCAAAACATTTCTTCAGGCAGTTATCGGCCCCTTATGGTTAATGCTCAGTAAAGAAAAGAATTTTACCTGTCGCTTTCGTACGTTTTCGAACTGGCCGCGCTTTAAGCTTAACGCTTGCGTTACCGGAAGATCATACAGTCGGGTGTAATACGAATATGCCGTGAACCAGAAAAATCGAGAACTGACGTGACCAAAAACGCACCTCATGCAGATGATTTCGATGAAGCGACAGAAGAGCGCTTCGTTCTTTCTGTGAATGGCGTTGCGGATTTTCTCTCCATGCGCGGCGCGAAGCCAACCATTGCCTTGCTCTCGCCCAGCGGCGACGATGGGTCGACGGCAAGCGTCATGCTGGCGCGCTCCATGGCCGAACTTGGGCGTTCCATCGTGCTGGTGGATATGACGGTTTCCGGCTGCCCCACGCGGCTAATGTCTCCAGAGGTCGGCCTTCCGGGCGTTGCCGATCTTCTGTTCGGTGAAACAGCTTTCGGCGAAACGATCCATCACGACCGTCTGTCCAATGCGCATATCGTTCCGCAGGGCACCGCGCAGGCGCTGCATGCCGTTCGAATCATAGAGCGGCTGACCATGGTGCTCAGCGCGCTTGCGGATACTTATGATACGGTGCTTCTGGAATTCGGCGCGGCAGATATCGAAGGCGTTACGCGCTTGTTGAAATATCTCGATGCCGAGATCGTTCTGTCCTTGCCGGATGCCGATGATGCACTGGCTGACCATGCGCTCGCCCAATTGCGTGCACTGGGGTATCCGGCCGTCATGACGATGAGCGAGCCGCTGTCGGGCGACCGCAGCGCTGCCTGACCTTTACTTCTGCCGCTTCGGCCCTGCCATCCATTTGATGATGAGCATGGCAGGTAATATCCACAGTAGGCCGGAAAACACGAAATAGGCCAGATGCACCCACCATGGCTGCGTGGCCAGCGTGGCCGAGGCGAAACTCGTGGCCAGCACCGCATAAACAACCACCAGACATATGATGATGATGGTGCCGATGAATGATTTGAGGCGCGTGGGCATGCCGTGTTCCGTCTGCTGAATCTGTCGGCGCACTATACAGGCGCGACCCAATGCCGCAAAGCTTTATGCCGAGGGGAAGGGGTCTGAGGGCTTGTTTTGCACGATGCGTTGTTGCAAACCATCTAAAAGACTTGTGGAGTGTCAAGAATGCAGGCGAACACGGTGGCTACGGCTGAAACCTCTGTCGAGCAGCGCCGCGTGGCCGCGTTGAAAGCACAGGAAAAGAACCGCCGTATGCTGCGCATATGGCTGCGCGTCGTGCTGTTTACGCTTTTCTGTCTGGTGCTGGTGGGTGGCGCAACACGCCTTACCGAGTCCGGCCTGTCAATCACCGAATGGAAGCCGATCCACGGTGCCATTCCGCCGCTTTCCGTTGCCGAATGGGAAGAGGAATTCCAGCTCTACAAGCGCATTCCGCAATATCAGGAAATCAACAAGGGCATGTCGCTCGATGAGTTCAAGACCATCTTCTGGTGGGAATGGGCGCACCGCCTGCTGGCACGCGCCATCGGCTTGATCTTCGCGCTGCCGCTTGCCTATTTCTGGCTCACGGGACGTATCGAAAAACGCCTGAAACTGCCGCTGGTCGGCCTGCTCGCGCTCGGCGGCTTCCAGGGCTTCGTCGGCTGGTGGATGGTCTCATCCGGCCTCGTCAACCGCACGGACGTCTCGCAATACCGTCTGGCGACGCATCTGACGATTGCCTGTCTCATCTTCGCTGGATGTATGTGGATATTGCGCGGCCTGTCGCTCCATTCACCGCAAGCTGCGAACGAGCAACGGGGCAGGGGCTTTGCCGCGCTGCTAGCCTGCCTCTGTCTTTTCCAGATTTATCTCGGCGCGCTAGTGGCGGGCCTCAATGCCGGACTTTCCTACAACACCTGGCCGCTGATGGACGGTTCGCTCGTGCCGGGCGACCTTTTCATCCAGAACCCCTGGTGGATCAACATTTTCGAAAACCCGAAAACCGTCCAGTTCATCCACCGCCTCGGCGCTTACGTATTGTTTGCCGCGACGCTGTGGAACATGGTCAACCTTTCCCGCACCCTGCCCAATACTCCCCACGCGCGCCGCTCCGTGCTGTTCTTCGTGCTGGTCTGCATTCAGGCCGGGCTCGGCATTACCACGCTGCTGATGCACGTCGATATTCATGTCGCGTTGGCGCATCAAGGTATGGCACTGCTGGTTCTGGCATTTGCGATTGCGAACTGGCGCGGGTTTGTGGGGGAGTATCCCGCTGAAACGGCATTGAAAATACAACACTGAGTCGCCGATGATGTCTTGTGTTGCTGGAAAAAAATGCAACCGCGTAAAGCGGCAAAGGTAATGCACGTAAGACGTTTCGTTTCGTAAGTGTGATGCTCGCGCAACATTGCTTGCTCTAACTATTGAACAATGCTGACTTATTTTGGCTTTGAAGATTAGGGCTATTGTTAGGCATGCACGCGGATGCAATTGAGAATTGCGGCATTGGCGAGTCGATGGATGAGCCAAATCCGCAACCTTCAGCGCGGGGCTGAAGATGAACACTTCTCAGGTGGATCATGCTGAAAAATATTTTGAAACGTCGCTCTGGTGCGGTTTCAGCACTTGCCGTTGCAATTTCTTTGAGTTGCGCTTCAGCGTCCTTTGCCGAGAGTATGCCTCTCATCGGCCTTAGCCGAGACGGTACGGTCTATCTCGAACGCGGCGAAAACGACAATGGCGAAGATGTTTTCCGCCTTGTTTCCACCAGCAACAATACCGTGACCAATGTCGCATTTCCAGAAGGGGCTTGGGGACGAGCCACCGCATTGAGTGCCGATGGCAAAACAGTGGTCGGTTACTATGAAGACGAGAACGACAATCGTGTAGGCTTTATTTGGACTGCGGAACACGGATTTACCTCCATTGAAGTGCCGAATTCCTCCACATCTGCATATGCCGTGAGTGACGATGGAAAAGTTGTTGGTTCTTACAGAAATGATGACGGCGCATTCGGGTTCGTCTGGAATGATGGGGTATTGACGACCACGCCTTATGTTACCGATCCATTATCGTTCTCATTGCAACCCATTCTCCAGTCTGAAGCATACAACATCAATCGTGATGGCACGACGGTCGTGGGTGCCTTGGAAAGAAACGATGAAACGTGGCACGCATTTGTCTGGAATCTCGAAACGGAGACAGTGAGTGACATTGACACTCTTGGCTACTCCTGGTCGCATGCAAATCTTGTCAGCAGGAATGGCTCTACGGTGGCGGGTGATGGACAGCTAATTAATAATGAGAGCAAAGTTTTCCGCTGGACGGAAAGCGGAGGGATGCTCCAGATCAATGATATGATGGTTGGCGGCAACATGTACCTCACCGCGATGTCGGATGCAGGTGATGTGTTGGTCGGCTTTGGCGACGTTAGCGCAGGAGGTGGGACCGAAACCCACGCGTACCGATACATCGCCTCCTCAAACAACTCTCAAGTCGGAACGACCCACGATCTCGGGACGCTTGGAGGGGACTACTCTGAGGCACTGGGTATCAGCAGCAACGGTAACTATATCGTCGGTACGTCAAATATCGGTACGTCTCAGGAAGAGTCAGAAACATATCGCGGTTTTCGCTGGACTGAAGACAGCGACAAAATGATCTCCATCGACGAATGGGCGAAATCTGGTATTAACACGGGGTACCACACGTCTGACGCACGGTACGTCTCGGATGATGGAAGCGTCGTTATCGGTATGACGGATCAAAACACGATCTATGTCGCACGTTCTGGCGGTATCATCGAAGAGGCGACCTTTTATCCGACTGTAGCCGCTGCAAACGCCGTAACCGTGCAGAACGGCGTCTCCGGGGCAAACACCATTATGTTTGGTGCGCAGGGTAACCCTATGCGCAACCTTCTCTCCGTTGGCCAGCGTTCTGTCTGGGGTACCGTGGACAGCGGATATGATGACAATGGCTCATCAGACGGCGGTCTCGCGCTGGGTGAATTCGGCTTCGGATACGGTATTGCAGATGGCGTGACCGCTCGCCTTTCCGCAGGCGGTACCTATACCGATCAGGACCTTGATGTCGGCGGCAACGTGAAGCAGAAGGGATTCTACCTTTCTCCTGAAGTGTCGGCCGATGTCGGCGGTAATGTCTATGTAACGGTCGGTGGTTACTGGGGTCGCAGCAGCATTGATGCCAAGCGCGGTTACATGAATGGTGGCACGCTGGATTATTCGAATGGCGACACCGATGCCGAAACGTGGGGCGCGAAGATTCGCTTCGACTGGCTGAATGCGTTGAATGTCAGCAACACGGATATCACGCCTTATGTTGGTATCTCATATGCACGCACCACGCTGGATGCTTATTCCGAGACAGGCGGTGCGTTCCCGGTCAGTTACGATGAGACGAAGGATCATTCGACCATCGCCCGTCTTGGTGCGGACTTCGTTCATCCGCTGACCGACACCGTGCGCGTTTTGGCCAAGGCGGAAGCCAGTTATCAGTTCGAGGATCATTCCTCAGCAACGAGTGGTGAACTGATAGGGATCAGCGACTTCAACCTTGCGGGTCAGGATTTGAAGCAATTCTGGGTACGCGGTGGCGTTGGCGCCGAATTTGATGTCGGCGGTGGTACTGCGTCCTTCATGGTCAACGCGACGACACAGGGGCAAGACCCGGATGTCTGGGTTCGCTCCAACTTCACTGTGAAGTTCTAAGCATGCAAAAGCCGCCAGGATTTACAGTCTTGGCGGCTTTCACGTTATTGACTGCTTCTATTCCAGAAAAGCCATGCCGGGCAGTTCGCCTATGCCGCGCGGTTTGAGCCATTTCAGGATCGCGGCAGCACCACTCTCCAGCCTCACGCGATAAACGAGGCTGCTGGCTGTATCGGCAAAGAGAAAGGCGGAGGATATGCTCCACCGCCTTGCAAGTTCATCTGAAATGGTTGTCTCTGCCAGATTTCTGGTTATGCCGAAAGCATGAGTTCCATGTTCTGGACGGCGGCGCCGGATGCGCCCTTGCCGAGATTATCCAGCACGGCGACGAGATTGATGTGTTCGCCGCTGCCGAAGACGAAGAGCTTCATCGTGTCCTGATTGGCGAGCTCCTCGGCATCGATGCGCGAGACGGACTTGCTGTCTTCAAGCGACACGACCTGCACGATGTTCTGTCCTGCATAATGCTCGACCAGTGCAGCGTGAATGGTCTCGATGGTCGTGCCTTCCTTGAGGTCAGCGAGGAACAGCGGCACCTGGACGATCATGCCCTGCGGGAAGCGTCCGACGGAGGGGGAAAACAGCGGCGAGCGGTCGAGTTGGCCGTGGATTTTCATTTCCGGCACATGCTTGTGCTTCAACGTCAGGCCATAGAGAAAATTATTGGCGCTGATCGCGTCGTCGCGGCTCTGGTCTTCCATCTGCGCAATCATCTGCTTGCCGCCGCCCGTATAGCCGGACACCGCGTTCACGCTGACCGGATAACCGTCCGGCAGAATGCCCGCGACGCGCAACGGGCGGATGAGTCCGATGGCACCTGTCGGGTAGCATCCGGGATTGGCGACGAAACGCGCAGAGCGCACCTTTTCGGCCTGCGCCTTGTCCATTTCGGCAAAGCCGTAGGCCCAGTCCTGATGGATGCGGTATGCCGTCGAGGTATCGATAATACGAACCTTGTTGTTGCCGGACACCATGGTCACGGCTTCCTTGGAGGCATCATCCGGCAGGCAGAGAATGGAGATGTCTGCATTGTTGAGCATATCTTCCCGCATGGCCGCATTGCGGCGCTCTGCTTCGGGAATGGACAGCAGTTCGATATCGCGGCGGTCGGCAAGGCGGGTGCGGATCTGCAAGCCTGTGGTGCCGTGTTCGCCATCGATGAAGATTTTCGCTGTCATGTCCTTGTCCTGAATTCTCAAGTGTTTACGGGAATATGCGGAATCATTTTGCTAAGCGCCTGATTCAATGTGACGGCCCGCTTTCGCAAGCCGCTCAGCGCGCAGGCCAAGCATATACATTGCAACCGTTGCCCCGGCAATGGCGGTAATATCCGCATGGTCATAAGCTGGCGCTACCTCCACCACGTCGGAGCCGCGAATATCCAGCTGACCAAGGCCGCGCAGAATCGACAGCACTTTGGCACTCGTCGGCCCACCGGCGACGGGCGTGCCGGTGCCGGGTGCGAAGGCCGGGTCGAGGCAATCGATATCGAAGGTCAGATAAGCGGGCAGGCCGCCGGTATGCTTGATGATGAGCGAGGAAATGTCGCCCGCGCGCATATCCTCGACCTCATATCCGTAAACGATCCTGATGCCGCAATCTTCAGGCGCATGGGTGCGAATGCCGATCTGGATCGAGCGATCCGGGTCGACCAGACCCTCACGCGCCGCCCGTGCCACGAAAGAGCCGTGGTCGATGCGCTTGCCATCATCAAACCATGTGTCCTGATGCGCATCGAATTGCACCAGCGCCAGTGGCCCGTGCTTGGCAACATGCGCTTTCAGCAGCGGCCATGTGATGAAATGATCACCGCCTAGCGTCAGCAGATAATCCACCTTCGCCAGTATCGCGCTCGCCTCGGTCTCGATGGTTTCAGGCGTTTGCCAGTGGTTGCCGTAGTCCAGCAGGCAATCACCATAATCGATTGTTGGCATCGCCTCGAACAGATCGCGTCCGAAAGGGTATTGTGGATCGTTGTCGAATATCGCCGATGCACGCCGTATCGCCTGCGGACCGAAGCGGGCGCCGGGCCGGTTGGAGGTCGCCGCATCGAAAGGGATGCCCCAGATCGCGGTGGAAACACCCTCCAGATTCTTGGTGTATATCCGGCGCATGAAGGAAAGCGCTCCGGCATGGGTGGGGTCTGTTGCGGCTGACGTCAGCGAGGAGGCGGTGAATGCGTGATCGATGGATTTTGATGGCATGGAGCACCCCGATATGAACGGACTTCGCCGTCTTCAATACCGCATTAAGTTGTTCCCGGTAAGTTCATTGCATATTATTTGCGGCATCGGGCGGTGCCAAGAACGTATATTTGCACTCGTATGATCCATGGACACTTATGAAGTACAGATCTGAAATTGACGGACTGCGTGCCATCGCTGTTCTGAGCGTCATCTTTGCACATGCCAATTTTGCGACCTTTGGGGGCGGTTTCATCGGCGTTGATGTCTTCTTTGTCATCAGCGGATATCTGATCACCACCATTATCCTGGGAGAATATGCGCAAGATAGCTTTTCGCTTGCCAGCTTCTATCAGCGTCGGGCGCGCCGAATTCTGCCCGCCCTGTTTTTCGTCCTGCTGTGTACGATCCCATTCGCCTGGATGTGGCTCTTGCCTGATGCGTATCAGTCATTTTCCAAAAGCTTCATCATGGCGACGCTTTCGGTCTCAAACATTTATTTCCTGAGAAAGGCAGATTATTTTGCGCCCGAAGCCGCCGAGGTGCCGCTTCTTCACACCTGGAGCCTTGGCGTAGAGGAGCAATTTTATGTGCTGTTTCCATTGCTCTTTCTGTTTCGGCTGAAAACCAGAACGATTTTCAGGATCGTGCTGGTCGTGGCACTCGCCAGCCTCATCGCCAGCGAATTCGGTGCCCGCTACTATCCTTCCGCCAATTACTATCTTCTGCCCACCCGCGCGTGGCAAATTCTCTGCGGGTCGCTTTGCGCCTTTTTCGCGCATGGGCGAACGCGCCCCGTAAATGGTACATTGTCGCTTGCCGGGCTTGGCATGGTGTTGGTGGCCGTTTTCCTTTTTGACCCCACAACACGGGTTCCATCTTTAGCGGCGTTGCTGCCGGTTGCAGGGGCCTGCTTGTTTCTGCTGTTTGCGTCCCGCGACACAATTGCAGGACGGGTTCTATCGCTCAGCCCGCTGGTCTGGATCGGCAAGATCAGTTTCAGTGCTTATCTCTGGCATCAGCCTGTTTTTGCATTTTGGCGGATAAGAAGTCTCGAACCGCCGTCTCAATGGACCATGGCTGGACTGATCATCGTCGTCTTTATTCTTGCTGCGTTGAGCTGGCGGTTTATTGAACAGCCTTTTCGCTATGGCAAAGCCAGTCTGCCCCGCGTTGCTTGTGTTGTTGTGGCCTGCGTTGCCGGGCTGACTGGTTTTGCAAGTTGGGGTGTTTTCAAAGAAGGCCTGCCGTTTCGGCTTGCTCCCGACGTCAGGACCTTCGTGGAAAACACGTCATGGAGCGAAAGATGCCTTTTTCAGGTTAAGGACGATTCTCCCGATGTGCCGGATAAAGAATGCATATTCAATGCTGGCACAGCTAAAACCTATGCAATCTGGGGCGACTCGATCGGGGCATCTCTAGCGCCAGCCTTGCAGGATGCGTTGCTGAAGCGCGGTGCCGGCCTGGTACAGCTGACACATGGCTATTGTGCCCCCATCATCGCTGTGTCCACCGGCCGCGCGGAGGGGGCTGTCAACTGCGACGACTTCAACCGGCGTGCGATGGCCTATCTGTTGCAAAGCAATGTGGATACAGTTGTGCTGACGGCATTCTGGGTTAATTTTTTCAATGCACCCTATGTCCGGATAGACAACGCCGAATATCCGACCCGCGATACCTTCATCCCTGACATAGAAAGACATTTCAGGGAGACCATTGAGACGCTGAAAGCCGGTGGCAAGCGTGTTCTGGTTATTTATCCAAGTCCTCTTTTTGACAAGTCCATAAAGGACGTGATGGCGGCTCAAATAATAAAAGGCGAGGCAGTGCCGAGCTTTGAGTATCCCACCGCGGATTTCAAGGCAGTTACCGCCAAGTCATATTCGATACTGGATGCCGCAGTGCCAAGTGGTGTCACGAAAGTCCTGCCGGAAATGGTGTTTTGCGGACAGCAGGCAGCCCAAATGTGTTTCTTTGGTCGCGATGGCGTCGCCTATATTGCAGACCGGGGCCATTACACAAAGGCTGGCGCGACGATGGTTGTTGATCAGCTTATGAGCGAGATGGGAGAGGCTGAGAAGGCTTCTGCCATGGCGGTCGAGACCAACTGATACTCGGCACCGCTCATTTATCATCACACAGCACAAACGAAAAAAGGCGGAGCCGAAGCTCCGCCTTTTCGAGTTCTGTATTCCGGAAGCGATTAGCGCTTGGAGAACTGGAACGAACGGCGAGCCTTGGCCTTACCGTACTTCTTACGTTCAACAACACGGCTGTCGCGGGTCAGGAAGCCACCCTTCTTCAACACGCCACGAAGGCCTGGTTCGAAGTAGGTGAGGGCCTTGGACAGGCCGTGGCGAACTGCACCAGCCTGGCCGGAAAGACCACCGCCAGCAACCGTTGCGATGATGTCGAACTGACCCGAGCGAGCAGCTGCAACGAGCGGCTGCTGCAGGATCATCTGCAGAACCGGACGTGCGAAATACGCAGAGAAGTCACGGCCGTTGATGATGATCTTGCCGGAACCAGCCTTGACCCATACGCGGGCTACGGCGTTCTTGCGCTTGCCGGTCGCGTAGGAGCGGCCGAGAGTATCAACCTTGCGGACGTGCACGGGAGCCGAAGCTTCCGATGCCGGGGCGAGGTCTTTCAGGGAGGAAAGATCGGCCATTATCAGGCGCTCCTTACGTTCTTGCTGTTCAGCTGTGCCACTTCGAGAACGACTGGCTGCTGTGCTTCATGCGGATGGTTGGAACCGGCGTAAACGCGGAGGTTCTTCATCTGGCGACGGCCAAGAGGACCACGAGGAATCATACGCTCGACGGCCTTTTCAAGAACGCGCTCCGGGAAGCGGCCTTCGATGATCTGGCGAACCGTACGTTCCTTGATGCCACCCGGATAACCGGTGTGCCAGTAGTACTTCTTGTCGGAGTACTTCTTGCCGGTGAAAACGCACTTTTCAGCGTTGATGATGATGACGTTGTCGCCGTCGTCAACGTGAGGTGTGTAAGTTGCTTTGTGCTTGCCGCGCAGGCGGGTTGCAACGATGGTGGCAAGGCGACCAACAACGAGGCCTTCGGCGTCGATGATGATCCACTTCTTCTCCACCTCAGCAGGCTTCTGAACGAAAGTAGACATTCTTTTAACTTTCTCTAGGACCTGTCACACTTCGAAAAGCATGCAGGCGTTTCTTGTTGCTTGAAGCTGTTCACGCTGGAACAGCCATATGACCGCATTTCCGGGGAAATTCTGTCTGGCGCGCTTATAATCCGTGATGGAAAGCCCGTCAACGGAAGCGAAAATAACATCCGTAAAAAATAGTGTTTTAAAACAATGGTTTAATTGTGTGGTTTTATGATACCACACAAAAATGGTGCCGAAATCAGCCCAGACGCATGATCAGCACGCCTAAAGCGATGATTGCCCCTGCCACATAACGCCAGATACTGGCCTTTTCCTTGAGGATGAGGACGGAGATGACGATGGCGAAAAGAATGGATGTTTCCCGCAGGGCGGCAACCACGGCCACGGGTGCTTTCGTCATTGCCCACAGCGCCAGCCCATAGGACAGGATCGACCCGCCACCGCCCGCCAGGCCGCGCCACCAGTTGATGCGCACATGATTGGCAACAGGCGTCCATCCGCGCTGATAGAGCGCCCAGGAGAACAGAAGCACCGGCGGCAACAGCGACATCCAAAGCGTATAGGAAATGGCGCTCGTGGAAAGGCGCGCGCCAACACCGTCGACAAAGGTGTAGCCAGAAATGACAACGGCATTGGCAAGAGCCAGCAGGATGGCATGTTTGCCGCCATGGCGTGCTTCAAAAGCCAGCGTCAGGATGCCAGCGGAGATGACGGCGATGCCAGCAAGTGCGGCGGGGCTCAGGTTTTCCCCCAGAAACATATTGCTGCTGGCGGCAACGATCAGCGGGGCCACGCCTCGCATGATGGGATAGACAAGGCCGATATCGCCAACCGTATAAGCCGCTGCGACCAGCCGGAAATAGGCGAACTGCAAGATGGCCGAACCGATGAGAAAGGGCAGGGCGACTGCACCGGGCAGTGGCAGAAACGGCAGGAAGGGTATTGAGCAGGCCGCAGCCCCGGCTGCGATCAAGGTCGCATCCAGCGCTTTATCCTTGCCGGATTTGACAAGCGCATTCCAGCTGGCATGCAAAAGAGCGCCCAGCAAAACCAGTAAAAGCACGTCGATTGGCACGGGCGACTCGCAAATAATCTCGATGATGTCTTGCTTATTCTTTTCGGACGGCGGTTGCACTTGTTTGATGAAGATATTCCGCGTGAGAATGCCTTTTGGTATGCATGATGGTGCTATGACGTGCCATCGGGAACAACCAGTAATTGTTTTTTAGAGTCTGCTAAACGGAAGAGCTTTTAAGATATTTTCGCAAGATGTACAAAAATGAATCGATTGAAATCAAAACGAGAAGAAAAAATTATCGGGTTTCAGATGATTTCAAGTTCGCGATAGCGTATTTCCCCAAAACAATCATTTTCAGTTTAAACAGTTTCAACATGAAACATATTTTTCTAATGTAACTATGAGTAGTTTCTAAAATGCCGGTGAACAGATGTGGTACAAAAAAAGTACGATTGCGGATTGCTGATTAAGTTAGCGCAAACATTATAGTTGTGCTGATTTTCGTAAAGTCATCCGACTTTCAGAAAACACTTTTATGCGCCATGACTGAGGCCCAATAATTTCTGTTGGAATGCCACGAGGGAGGACTACCGTGAACCATGATGCCTATGAGGAAGACTATATTCGCCGGGTTTTGACGGAGGTTAAGACCATTGCTTTGCTGGGCGCTTCTCCCAACCCGGCACGGCCAAGCCACGGTGTCATGCAGTTTCTTCTTTCCAGGGGATATACGGTGTTTCCGGTCAATCCCGGTCAGGAAGGCAAGGAAATATTGGGACAGCAGGTCTACTCCAAGCTGGCAGACATTCCAGAGCCCATCGATATGGTCGATGTGTTTCGCGCGGCGGAAAATCTGCCTGCTATTGTCGAGGAGGTCATTCTCTTGTCACCGCGCCCGAAGTTTATCTGGGGACAGCTTTCCGTTCGGCATGATGATGCAGCGGCAAAGGCGGAAGCCTATGGCATAGAAGTGGTTATGGACCGCTGCCCTGCAATTGAGTATCCGCGTCTCAATATAAGGCGATAGTTAGCATAAGTCGCACTTACCATTTGCCGGTGAGACCTTATGCTCCTTCAAAGCCTCGAGAGGGCATAGAAAGAATATTGGAGGGACACATGTCAGAGAGTAATCCGGGTTTTTCCACGCTGGCCATTCACGCCGGTGCCGAGCCTGACCCGACCACCGGCGCACGCGCAACGCCGATTTACCAAACCACGGCCTATGCGTTTCGCGATTCGGATCATGCGGCAGCCCTGTTCGGCCTAAAAGAATTCGGCAACATCTACACCCGCATCATGAACCCGACCCAGGCGGTGCTGGAAGAGCGTGTCGCCGCGCTTGAAGGTGGCACGGCGGCTTTGGCCGTTGCATCCGGCCATGCGGCGCAGATGCTGGTGTTCCACACGCTGCTCACCTCGGGCGATAACTTCATCGCGGCCCGCCAGCTTTATGGCGGCTCGATCAACCAGTTCGGCCACTCGTTCAAGAATTTCGATTGGCAGGTGCGCTGGGCCGATGCTGCCGATCCAGCCAGTTTCGAGAGCCAGATCGATGATCGCACCAAGGCGATCTTCATTGAAAGCCTTGCCAATCCCGGTGGCACCTTCGTGGATATCGCCGCTATTGCCGACGTTGCTCACAAGCATGGCCTGCCGCTGATTGTCGATAATACCATGGCAAGCCCCTATCTGCTGAGGCCTATCGAACATGGTGCCGATATCGTCGTGCATTCGCTGACGAAATTCCTCGGTGGCCACGGCAATTCCATGGGCGGTATCATCGTGGATGGTGGCACGTTCGACTGGTCGGCGAGTGACAAATATCCGGCGCTCTCCCAACCGCGCCCGGAATATTCAGGCGTTGTCCTGCACCAGACCTTCGGCAATTTCGCCTTCGCCATTGCCGCACGCGTTCTTGGCCTGCGCGATCTCGGCCCGTCCATCGCGCCTTTCAATGCTTTCCTCATTCTTACAGGCATCGAGACGCTGCCGCTGCGCGTCCAGCGCCATTCGGACAATGCGCTTGCCGTGGCAAAATGGCTGAAGGCGCATCCGAAAGTCGGCTGGGTGCATTATGCAGGCCTCGAAGACAGCGATAACCACGCGCTGCAACAGCGTTATTCGCCCAAGGGCGCAGGCTCCGTCTTCACCTTCGGCGTGAAGGGTGGCTATGCCGCGGGCAAGGCACTGGTCGAAGGTTTGCAGCTGTTTTCGCACCTCGCCAATATCGGCGATACCCGCTCCCTCGTCATCCACCCGGCATCGACCACCCATGCGCAGTTGACGCCTGAACAGCAGACCGCTGCCGGTGCAGGCCCGGATGTCGTACGCCTGTCCATCGGCATCGAGGATGTGAAGGATATCATTGCAGACCTCGAGCAGTCGCTCGCCAAGGTCTGATCAAAACGAAAGGTCGCCCATGACACATAGTCTCAATTTCAAGTCAGAGGGCGACCTCGCCACTGTTCAGCCGGAAGAGGGCGCCCCCGCGCCAGACCGACTGATTTCCGGCACCCCAAAATTCACCACATGGAATCTCGAAGAAGCCACCGGCGGCATTTACGCTGGAATATGGCAGTCGACTCCCGGCAAATGGCGGGTCGAATATGACGAGTGGGAATATTTCAACATCCTCGAAGGCCACTCGATTCTAACTGAAGAGGGCGGCGAGCCCATCCACCTCAAAGCAGGCGACCGCCAGATCATCCGCCCCGGCTTCAAGGGAACATGGGAAGTGGTGGAGACGACGCGCAAGGATTATGTGGTGCGGTTGTAGGGGTAACACTACCACGCCAAATCCAACCGTTCCAACCCGTGGAAATGATACACGTCCTTCACCGTCGGCGGCTCCGCAATTCGCAGTCCCGGCAGGCGTTTGAACAGCAGCGGAAGCACGATGTTCAGCTCCAGCCGTGCCAGTGGTGCGCCGATGCAGAAGTGGATGCCGGCGCCGAAGGATAGGTTGGGGGCTTCGGCGCGGTCGGGCTTGAAGGTGAGGGGATCAGTGAATTTTTGTGGGTCGAGATTGGCTGCGGCGAGGATGAGGCTGACCTTATCGCCGCGGCGGAAGGTGACGCCGTCGATTTCGACTGGCTCCAGCGCCCATCGCTGGAAGATGTGTACTGGCGCGCCGATGCGTAGGGTTTCCTCCACCGTGCGCTCGGTCGATTTTTCATCCTGAAACAGCAGAGCAGGGTCGCTGCCGCTTTCCAGAATGACGCGCACGGAATTGCCGATCTGATGGACGGTCGCTTCGTGACCGGCGTTCAGCAAAACGATGGTGGTCGAAATCAGCTCGTCGTCGGTGAGATACTGCCCCTTATGCTCCGTATGGATCATGTGGCTGAGCAGATCGTCTTTCGGCTCCGCACGGCGCTGCGCGATCACGCTGCGCACATAATCTGCAAATTCCTTCGCGGCGATGTCGGCGGCCAGTTCGTCTTCGTGGGTGCGCTTGAACATATACATGCCGACATAGGCATGTGACCATTTCAGCAGTTGCGGGCCCATCTCTTCGGGAATGCCGATCATCCGCGCAATCATCGTCACGGGAATGATGTCCGCAAAGGACGACAGCAGCTCCGTTTTGCCGTCCTTTTCGAAGCGGTCGATCAGCCCGTTGGCGAGTACCTCAATCTCCGGCTTCATCTTTTCGACATGACGCGAAACGAAGGCACGGTTAACCAGCGTTCTGAGCCGGGTATGCTCCGGCGGCTCGATTTCCAGCAGGGAATGGCGCTCCGCCGCATCGAAGTGCCTGACATGCTCAAGCGGCAGCGGCAGGCCCAGTTCCTCGCGGGTCGCGACATGCAGGATTTGCCGCCCGAAACGACGGTCGCGCAGCAGCGCGTTGACGTAGTCATAGCCGGTGAAGAACCATTGCTTCTGCTCCTCCCAGTAAAAGGTGGGACATTGCGCATGCAGCGCCGCATAGACGGCGTTGGGGTCGCTGTAGAAAGCAGGGTTGCGGGCGTCGAGCGAGACGACACGTTTTTCGGCATCGATGCGGAGGAAATCAGGCACGTTTTTCATGCCCGATCTCTAACGCAAACCTCCTTGCCACGGAAGCGATTCTATTCGCCGACGGCCACACCTTCGCGGCGCGGATCGGCGCTGCCGACGAGGCCGGTGCCGGTGATTTCGATGGCATGCAGGCCAGAATTCATCTCACCCGGCTTCACCTCGAAACCCATGGCCTTCAGCGGTTCCGTGAACTTTTCCGCATCGGTACCAGCTTCGATATCATAGGTGCCGAAGCGGTTGATCAGATGCGGTTGCGCCACGATCTTTTCCACCGGCATGCCCCAGTCGATATAGGCAATCAGCGCCTGTGCGACATAGCCGATGATCTGGCTGCCACCGGGGGAGCCGATGGCCAGAAGTGGCTTGCCATCCTTCATCACGATTGTCGGGGCCATGGAAGAGCGCGGGCGTTTGCCCGGCTCTACGCGGTTGGCCACCGGCAGGCTTCCGTCATGCGTCTTGAAGGAAAAATCCGTCAGTTCGTTGTTCAGCAGAAAGCCATTGGTCATCAGGCGCGAGCCGAAGCCGCTTTCAATGGTCGTCGTCATGGAAACAACATTGCCTTGGCTGTCGACGATCACGAAATGGCTGGTGGATGGCATTTCCAGCGTCGGCCCGCGACCGAACAGCAAAGCGTGATCCCATTCCGGCTCACCCGCCTTCACCGCGTCCGCAGCCAGCGCCTTGTCACCATCCAGTGATGAGGCGCGTGTGCCGAGATAGGTCTTGGCCAACAGGCCCTTGATGGGCAGCGGGGTGAAGTCCGGGTCGGCGAGATAGCGCTCACGATCCGCAAAGGCCAGACGCTGTGCGTCACCGATCAGCCGCCAGCTTTCCACATTGTCGGGGCCCAGCGCCTTGATGTCGAAGTTTTCCAGAATGCCAAGCATCTGGCCGATGGCGACAGCACCGGAGGAGGGCGGCCCCATGCCGCAAATATCCAGCGCGCGATAGTTCGCGCATACAGGCTCGCGCTCCTTGATGCGGTAATTCGCCAGATCAGCCAGCGAGAGAACACCCGGATTGCCCGTCGCTTCCCGCACGGTCTTGACGATGGCTTCGGCAATCGGCCCGCTGTAGAAAGCATCCGGGCCCTTGGTCGCAATGGCCTTGAGCGTCTGGGCATAGGCCGGATTTTTAAGAACCGTGCCAGCCTTCAGCGGCGCGCCTGACGCGTCGTAGAAATAGCTGCGCGGCCCATCATATTTCTTGAGCCGCTCACCCTCTGACGCGATCAGCGATGCAAGGCGCGGCGAGACCTGAAAGCCGTCTGTCGCAAGCGTTTCGGCGGGCTTGAGCAAATCGGCCCAAGCTGTTTTTCCGTATTTCTTGTGCACATCGGAGAGCAGCCGCACCGTGCCCGGCGTGCCGACGGAGCGGCCACCGATAACCGCATCCATGAATTTCAGCGGCTGGCCGCTGTCATCGAGAAAGAGCTTCGGCGTCGCTTCCATCGGCGCGGTTTCGCGTCCGTCGAATGTGGTCATCTTGTTGGTTGCTGCATCGTAATAAACAAGGAAACTGCCGCCGCCGAGGCCGGAGCTTTGCGGCTCCACGAGGCCCAGAACCGTCTGCACGGCTACCATGGCGTCGATGGCATTGCCGCCTTCGGCAATCACCTTGCGGCCTGCCTCTGCAGCCAGAGGATTGGCAGCTGCAACCATGAAGTTTTTCGTTTCCACGCGGCTTGCGGTTTGCGTGCCCGTCGCCCGTTCTGGTGCAATCGTGTCTGATGCCTGCTGTGCCTTGGCGGACCCAGCGACCAGAGCGGCGGATATTAAAAGGCCGGTGAAAAACCTGACGTGCATGACGAAACCTCCATTGCCTGCGTGGCCCATGATGGGATCGCAAGCGCATAAAGGTCAAGCCGCTGCCTATCTATTGGCGATATGGGCGATGCGGTTGAGAGCGGCAACCTGCCGATCGGCATTGTTGTCGCAAGGGTCTTCGTCACGGTCATCGGCGGGAACGACGATGTTGATGGAGCCTTCCCGCACGACAGTGCGGTTGCGACCCTCTTTCTTGGCGCCGTAGAGCGCGCGATCCGACATTGTCAGCATCGTATCGAGGTCTGCGTCTGCCGCACTTTGACAAAAGACCCCGGCGCTGACCGTTGGCGAAAACTGTCTGGTATCGGCAAAAACTTCCAGACGGCTGAAGTGAATGCGGATCGCTTCGGCCAGAATGGTGACCTTCGATGGATCGTCGGTTTCTATCAAGCAACCGAATTCTTCGCCGCCCATGCGGATGACCACGCCTCTGCCGTCTGCAATCAGGCTGGCATGCGCGCAAAACTTGACCAGCACATCGTCACCGCACTGATGGCCGTATTCATCGTTGATCTTCTTGAAGTGATCGATGTCGAACAGGATGAAGCCGATATGCCGCGATGTGCCTGAAAGGCGGGTTTTCAGCGCGCTAAAGGCCTGTAGCAAGCCGCGACGGTTCAATGTCCCCGTCAGGTGATCTGTCATGGCCAGATGCTGCAAGCGACGCTCTGCGTCTTCCATGAACATCTTGACGCTGATCATCATCACAATCGTGAAGCCCAACGCGCCCACGACGGCAATCGGTGCCGTCAGTGGGATGATCTGGCCGGTCGCCAGATTGTAGGGAATGACGAGAGAAGCCGCGACCGCGCCGGCAAAGGACTGGATGATGAGGACCGTCGCCAGTAATTTCCTGGTTCGCGAAATGAATTCTTTCGTTGTCAACAGCACCCCCGCGAGCATGAGGTGACCTATGCCCGCGCAGACGTGGTAGAGAATGATCCGCGCGCTCGTGCTGTCATGGACGGGCGGCACGAACATGAAGGCGATCCAGACCAGCGGTGGAATGGCAATCCATCCATCGAGCTTGCGGCCTTCCAGCAACAAAAGCCCTGCCAGCCAGAAGCTGAAACCCGCCAGTGCCGATATGTTGCCGAACTGGATGGAGATGAAATCAGGGATCAAACCGCGCAGCGCGACCAGAATTGCGCCGACGCCCACTAGGCCAAAGCCAAGTGAAAAACACAAATGATGCTTTTTGGCAGGATGGTGCAACCACAGCACCGCGAGAACTGCTGATAGAGTCAACGTCTCCATCGACCAAAGAAGCATGCCCGTTTTGGCGTCTAACACTGACCAAACCCCATCTGTCTCGGCGTTTCACGGATGACTTGGCGATGGACCCTTGGGGTGCACGCTCTTTCCGCATATAAAAATGAATTCCGGGTAAGACTTTCAGCCACGCGCGGTGGTGCTAAATCGTTTCGACGGCACTATCTGGATCAAAAGCTAAGAAGTCGTTTCTACTTTCCGTTACGAAAGGTTGCGAGTAGATTATGTCCGTATGTTTAACCTTTGGTTGACCAAAATCCGGTTTCGCAGTTGATGACGGGAACGGCCTTTAAAATGCCGGTGGTGCCGTTTCGCGCGGAGATGTAAGGCGGCAGGGAATATTTGCCGGTGCGTCATTAAGGATATCCGCCACCTGAGTCTTGAAGAACCGGGCAATCACACTCTATGTAGAGAGTAGACGAATAGAATTGATTCCGGGTGCGTATGCTCACCGGGTAAGAGTTGACAAAGGACGGACATGACAAATCCAGTTGATACCGCCATGGCTCTGGTGCCGATGGTCGTAGAGCAGACCAACCGCGGCGAACGGTCCTACGACATCTACTCGCGTCTTCTCAAAGAGCGGATCATCTTCCTGACCGGTCCGGTGGAAGATCACATGGCGTCGCTCGTTTGCGCGCAGCTCCTGTTCCTGGAGTCGGAAAACCCGAAGAAGGAAATCGCGCTCTACATCAATTCCCCGGGTGGTGTCGTCACCGCCGGCATGGCGATCTACGATACGATGCAGTTCATCCGTCCTGCCGTGTCCACGCTGTGCGTCGGTCAGGCCGCCTCTATGGGTTCGCTGCTTCTGGCTGCCGGTGAAAAGGGCATGCGCTTCTGCACGCCGAATGCCCGCATCATGGTTCATCAGCCTTCGGGTGGTTTCCAGGGCCAAGCTTCCGATATCGAGCGTCATGCGCGCGACATCATCAAAATGAAGCGTCGCCTCAATGAAGTCTACGTGAAGCACACGGGCCGCACGCTCGAAGAAGTTGAAAACACGCTCGACCGTGACCATTTCATGGATGCGGATGAGGCGAAGAACTGGGGTGTCATCGACAAAATCCTGACCTCGCGTCAGGAAATCGAAGGCGCATCCGCCAGCTGAGGCGCTGAAATTTTGACTTGTGTTTGAAGCCCCGAAGTGAAATTCGGGGTTTAAACCGAAAAATAAAGCGCTAATAGTAGATATTAAGGCTGTGTTGAATTTTTATGACATAGCTTGAAGCCGATCCCACAAAAGCCTCATTTGGGTTTGGGACTGGTCACGAAACAAAATGCCGAGGCTTCATCGCCCCGGAGTTTGCAGGGGAATTCGTTGCCGCCGCTCGTCAGGTCTCGTATCTGATGCGGTTAGTACCCCGGGAACGAAGCGGACATGGATGCTTATGGGAAGCGACCGGTCCGCAGACGGTAAGTTGACCGCGATCCGCCTTGCGGACCAGCGGCGTGCTGGAAGGAAAGAGATATGAGCAAAGTCAGCGGCAGCAACGGCGGCGACTCGAAAAATACACTCTATTGTTCATTCTGCGGCAAGAGCCAGCACGAAGTCCGGAAACTCATTGCCGGGCCGACAGTATTCATTTGCGATGAATGCGTCGAATTGTGCATGGACATCATCCGCGAGGAGAACAAGACCTCGATGGTGAAGTCGCGCGAGGGTGTTCCCACCCCGCAGGACATCATCAAGATTCTCGATGAATATGTCATCGGCCAGAAGCAGGCGAAGAAAATTCTGTCTGTGGCGGTTCACAACCATTACAAGCGTCTAGCGAATTCGTCCAAGAACGGCGACATCGAGCTGGCGAAGTCGAACATCATGCTGGTCGGACCGACCGGTTGCGGCAAGACCTATCTTGCCCAGACGCTCGCTCGCATCATCGACGTTCCCTTCACAATGGCTGACGCAACGACGCTGACCGAAGCCGGTTACGTGGGCGAGGATGTTGAAAACATCATCCTCAAGCTGCTCCAGTCTGCCGATTACAACGTTGAACGCGCCCAGCGCGGCATCGTCTACATCGACGAAGTGGACAAGATTTCCCGCAAGTCGGACAACCCGTCCATCACGCGCGACGTGTCGGGCGAGGGCGTTCAGCAGGCGCTTCTGAAGATCATGGAAGGCACGGTCGCATCCGTTCCTCCGCAGGGTGGCCGCAAGCATCCGCAGCAGGAATTCCTGCAGGTGGATACGACCAACATCCTGTTCATCTGCGGCGGTGCCTTTGCAGGCCTCGACAAGATCATTTCTGCCCGTGGCGAAAAGACCTCCATTGGTTTCGGCGCAACGGTAAAGGCGGAAGACGATCGTCGTGTTGGCGAAGTGCTGCGCGAACTGGAGCCGGAAGATCTGGTCAAGTTCGGTCTCATCCCTGAATTCATCGGTCGTCTGCCAGTTCTGGCAACGCTCGAAGACCTTGATGAAGATGCGCTGATCCAGATTCTCTCTGAGCCGAAGAACGCTCTGATCAAGCAGTATCAGCGCCTGTTCGAGATGGAAGATGTCGAACTCACATTCCAGGGCGATGCTCTGCGCGAAATTGCCCGCAAGGCAATCACCCGTAAGACCGGTGCGCGTGGTCTGCGTTCGATCATGGAAAAGATCCTGCTCGACACCATGTTCGAACTGCCGACGCTGGAAGGCGTTCGCGAGGTTGTCATCTCTGACGAAGTCGTCAGCGGTGCTGCCCGTCCGCTCTACATCTACGCGGATCGTCAGGAAGAGAAAGCCAACGTTTCGGCTTAAGTGCCGAACGGCTGTTGACGGAAGATTGAAAGGCTCGCCTCCGGCGGGCCTTTTTTGCGTGTTATGCACGGGAAAGGTCGCATTATCGCAGTGCGATCCGATTTTGCGTTTGGAGCGGATTGCGCTTTCCTGATAAAGTTTTAGAAGTGATTTGCAGCGCGATATGACGTTTTTTTGAACGTTCGCTGTTTTTCCGATTCGCCACGAGGCGGGCGAATGACGGAAAGTGTGACGCGTATTGTGACGTATTGCGTATTCGAGATCTATCCTGCCCCAAGCGGAAGGGTATCTGCTCTTGTGACTTGAAAATGACGGTGACGAACTCCACTTTCAGTCACGAAAAAGAATATGCCGGAAACTCCCAAAGAAAGTCCGGCAGGCGTCCCTCCCAAGGGGACCATTGAAAGGAAATGATATGACGAACATTACGTCTGCTGCATCTGGCGGTACATATCCCGTACTCCCTCTGCGCGACATTGTCGTTTTCCCGCATATGATCGTTCCGCTGTTCGTCGGCCGGGAAAAATCCATTCGTGCACTGGAAGAGGTCATGGGCTCCGACAAGCAGATCATGCTTGTGACCCAGATCAACGCCAGCGATGATGACCCGGACACGTCGGCTATTCACCGCGTCGGCACGGTTGCCAATGTCCTGCAGCTGCTGAAGCTGCCCGATGGCACTGTGAAGGTTCTGGTGGAAGGCAAGGGCCGCGCCAAGATCGAAGAGTACACCGGTCGTGAAGACTTCTATGAAGCCACCGCCGTTCTTCTGGCTGAGCCCGAAGAAGACCCGGTCGAGATCGAAGCTCTGTCGCGTTCTGTCGTGTCGGAGTTCGAAAGCTATGTGAAGCTCAACAAGAAGATTTCGCCTGAGGTGGTTGGTGCCGCCGGTCAGATCGACGACTATTCCAAACTCGCCGATACGGTCGCATCGCACCTGTCCATCAAGATCACCGAAAAGCAGGAAATGCTGGAAACGGTGAGCGTGAAGCAGCGTCTTGAAAAGGCGCTCGGCTTCATGGAAGGCGAGATTTCCGTTCTTCAGGTCGAAAAGCGTATCCGCTCGCGCGTCAAGCGCCAGATGGAGAAGACCCAGCGCGAATATTACCTGAACGAGCAGATGAAGGCGATCCAGAAGGAACTCGGTGACGGCGAGGATGGCCGTGACGAGATGGCCGAGCTGGAAGAACGCGTTGCCAAGACCAAGCTCTCCAAGGAGGCCCGCGAAAAGGCGGAAGCTGAAATGAAGAAGCTGCGCCAGATGAGCCCGATGTCTGCGGAAGCAACCGTAGTGCGCAACTATCTGGATTGGCTGATCGGTCTGCCCTGGGGCAAGAAGTCCAAGATCAAGACGGACCTGAACGCTGCCGAAACCGTTCTCGAGCAGGACCATTTCGGTCTCGACAAGGTCAAGGAACGCATCGTCGAGTATCTGGCCGTGCAGGCCCGTGCGACCAAAATCCGTGGCCCAATCCTGTGCCTCGTTGGTCCTCCAGGCGTTGGTAAGACGTCGCTTGCGAAGTCTATCGCCAAGGCAACTGGCCGTGAATATGTGCGGATGGCGCTGGGTGGCGTTCGTGACGAAGCGGAAATCCGTGGTCACCGCCGTACCTATATCGGCTCCATGCCGGGCAAGATCGTCCAGTCGATGAAGAAGGCAAAGAAGGCAAATCCGCTCTTTCTGCTCGATGAAATCGACAAGATGGGGCAGGACTTTCGTGGCGATCCATCATCCGCCTTGCTGGAGGTGCTGGATCCGGAACAGAACTCCACATTCATGGACCACTATCTTGAAGTGGAATATGACTTGTCGGATGTGATGTTCGTCACCACAGCCAATACGCTGAACATTCCAGGCCCCTTGATGGACCGTATGGAAGTCATCCGTATTGCCGGTTACACGGAAGACGAAAAGCGCGAAATCGCCAAGCGTCACCTGCTGCCCAAGGCAATCAAAGAACATGCGCTGCGTCCGGAGGAATTCTCCGTCAGCGACGACGCCCTGATGGCCATCAGCCAGCAGTACACGCGTGAAGCCGGCGTTCGTAACTTTGAGCGTGAATTGATGAAGCTGGCACGTAAGGCCGTGACCGAGATCATCAAGGGCAAGTCCACGTCGGTTGCGGTTACGGCTGCCAACATCGAGGACTATCTCGGCGTTCCACGGTATCGCCATGGCGAAGCCGAGCGTGAAGATCAGGTCGGCGTCGTTACAGGTCTGGCATGGACCGAAGTCGGCGGCGAGCTTCTGACCATCGAAGGCGTCATGATGCCGGGTAAGGGTCGTATGACCGTGACCGGTAACCTGAAGGAAGTAATGAAGGAATCCATTTCGGCAGCGGCATCCTATGTCCGTTCGCGCGCGGTTGATTTCGGCATCGAGCCTCCACGTTTCGACAAGTCGGATATCCACGTTCACGTACCTGAAGGTGCAACACCGAAGGATGGTCCATCCGCCGGTGTGGCCATGGCAACCGCCATCGTGTCGATTATGACAGGTATTGCCGTGGACAAGAACGTCGCAATGACGGGCGAAATCACGCTTCGCGGTCGCGTCCTGCCGATTGGTGGCTTGAAGGAAAAGCTGCTTGCGGCTCTTCGCGGCGGTATCAAGAAGGTGCTGATCCCGGAAGAAAACGCCAAGGACTTGGCGGATATTCCTGACAACGTCAAAAACGAGATGGAAATCATCCCGGTTGCCCGTATGGGTGAGGTTCTGCAGCATGCGCTGGTGCGTATGCCTGAGCCCATCGAGTGGGATGGCAGCATCGAGACGCCGGTCATTGCAACTGTTGAAGGTGTGGATGACGGTAGCCAGACAATCGCACATTGATAAGCGACCGTCGGTGTTGGTGCTAATTTAGCACAAAATCGTTGAAAGGCTGGCAGAAATGCCAGCCTTTTTTGTGAAAAGAACGCGAGACCCCTTGTTTTTCAGGCCATTCCAGCGCTTTTGGGTGGCGGTGCGCGAATAGATAAGTATTCTGCGCCGATCCAATTTGAGTCGTTTCATACCATTGAAAGGGGTGGAAACATGAACAAGAACGAGCTCGTTTCTGCAGTTGCCGAAAAGGCTGGTCTTACCAAGGCTGATGCCGCTTCTGCCGTCGACGCAGTATTCGAAACCGTCCAGAGCGAATTGAAGGCCGGTGGCGACATCCGTCTCGCTGGCTTCGGCAGCTTCACCGTAAGCCGTCGTGAAGCCTCCAAGGGCCGTAACCCATCCACGGGTGCAGAAGTCGATATTCCGGCTCGCAACGTTCCAAAGTTCTCCGCAGGCAAGGGCCTGAAGGACGCTGTTAACTCCTAAGTTTTCCTGAGCTGTTTGCGCCTGCGGCGTGCGAACAGTGCTCAGATATACGAGGAATGATTTTGGCTCTTTGCGCAGTTTTGCGAAATGACGCCATCGAAATGCAGAGAGCCCGGCCTTGAGCCGGGCTTTTTGTTTATCAGCACCTTCTCATTGTCATTTCCCTGTCACGTCTATGTCGCAAAAGCCCAGTCATGCATTTTTCCAGTGCACTGAAGGGGACATCATGACATTTCGTTTTTCGAGTGCTGCGCTGACCGCGGCGCTTTTTGCTTCTGCCGCATTTCCAGTCGCCGCCGAGCAGGTTTTCAACCGCATCTCGTCGTTTCCTGTCGCGTTGAACCTTCCTTCCGACAAGGAAGCGAAGACGATCACGTCGGCGGAAATCGTCACGGCCAGTGAAGACGGCAATACGCTGATCTATTCCGACAGCCCGCTGGGCGGCATCGGCTTTGTCGATATCAAGGATGCCAAGGCACCAAAGGCGCTCGGCGCTTTGATGATGGATGGCGAGCCGACATCGGTTGCTGTGTCCGGCACCAAGGTTCTGGCTGGTGTCAACACGTCCGAAAGCTACGTCAAGCCAGCTGGCAAGCTGGTGACGGTCGATATCGCCACCCGCAAGATAGAAGCCAGCTGCGACCTCGGCGGCCAGCCGGATTCCGTTGCGGTTTCCCCGGACAAGAGCTTCGTGGCCATCGCCATCGAAAACGAGCGTGATGAAGAGGTCAATGACGGCGCGCTGCCGCAGATGCCTGCCGGCTTCCTCGTCACCATCGGCCTCAAGAACGGCGCACCGGATTGCTCTACGCTGAAGAAGATCGATGTCACGGGTCTTGCTGAAATTTCGCCAGAAGATCCAGAGCCCGAATTCGTTTCCATCAACGCCAATGGCGAGATTGCCCTGACGCTTCAGGAAAACAACCACATCGTCATCGTCGATGGCAAAAGCGGCAAGGTCACGAGCCACTTTTCCGCAGGCACTGTTGACCTGAAGGGCATCGACACCAAGACCGATGGCCAGTTGAAATTCACCGACAGCCAGGACGCCCGCAAGCGCGAGCCGGATGCCGTGAAGTGGCTGGACAATGACCGTATCGTCATCGCCAATGAAGGCGACTGGCAAGGCGGTTCGCGCGGCTTCACCATTTTCGACAAGACCGGCAAGCTGCTTTACGAAGCTGGCTCTTCCTTCGAACATGCTGTTGCGGCCATCGGCCACTATCCTGAAAAGCGCTCCAAGGCCAAGGGCATCGAGCCTGAAGGTCTGGAAGCGGCAACATTCGGCAACGACAAGTATTTCTTCGTTCTGGCCGAGCGCGCATCTGTCGTCGGCGTCTACAAGGACACGGGCGCAGAGCCGCAGCTGACGCAAATCCTCCCATCGGGCATTTCGCCTGAAGGTGCGGTCGCCATTCCATCGCGCAACCTGTTGGTCACCGCCAATGAAGCCGATCTGGTTGAAGATGGTGCAGCCCGTTCGCATGTCATGATCTATGAGCGCTCGGAAGGGCAAGCCGCCTATCCGCAGCTCACCTCCGCCACGGTCGATGGCGCACCGATTGGTTGGGGCGCTCTGTCCGGCCTGACGGCTGATGCGGAAAAGGACGGCATTCTCTACGCGATCTCCGACTCCGTCTACGGCAACCAGCCGTCGATCTACACCATCGACGCCACCAAGAAGCCTGCCGTCATCACCAGCGTTCTTCGTGTAAAGCGTGACGGTGTGGCCGCGCAGAAGCTCGACATGGAAGGCATCACGCTGGACGGTAAGGGCGGTTTCTGGGTCGCATCTGAAGGCAATAGCGAAAAGCTCGTTCCGCACGCGCTCTACAACGTCAATGCCAAGGGTGAAATCAAGGCCGAAATCGCTCTACCAAAGGAACTGCTGGAAGGCGAAACCCGCTTCGGCTTCGAAGGCGTAACCATGATCGGCAAGGGCGACGACGCTACGCTGTGGATGGCTGTTCAGCGCGAATGGGGCAAGGCAGAGAAGGGTACGGTCAAGCTCGTCTCCTACAATCCAAAGTCCAAGGAGTGGGGCGCCGTGCGCTACCCGCTGGACAAGGCTGCGGAAGGCGCATGGATTGGCCTGTCCGAAATCACTGCCCATGGCGACAATGTCTATATCGTTGAGCGCGATAACCAGATCGGCGATAAGGCGAAGATCAAGAAGCTCTACAGCGTCGCCATTGCCGACCTGAAGCCCGGCAAGATCGGCGGCGAACTGCCGCTCGTCAAGAAAACGGAAGTCCACGACTTCCTGCCAGACCTCAAGGCCCAGACGAACGGCTACGTGGTAGACAAGCTGGAAGGCTTCACCTTCGACAAGTCCGGCAAGGCCTTCGCGGTAACGGACAATGACGGCGTGGATGACTCCTCGGGTGAGACGCTGTTCTTCCCGGTCGATCTGAAGGGCACGAACTGATCTTTGGGACACCTCGTCCTCCTCGCCACAAGGGCGAGGAGGACGAAATCAAAAAATGTGAGTCATCAAATAAAAAAAACCGGGCGCCATCTCTGACGCCCGGTTTTTTTTGTCTTCGTGACCCTTTCACCAAAAGATCACATGTCCTTCAAAGCATATTGCTCCAGCGCATCCCGATTGATCTCAATCCCAAGTCCCGGGCCATCCGGTATCTGCACCACGCCATCGACGTGATCGAGCGGGCTGGTGAGAACCGCCTGTCGATAGGGGTTCTCCGTGCGGTCGAATTCGAGAATCGGTGGGCGCGGGTTGCGTCTGGCCGGGTCCGGCGGCAGGTAGGCCATGAATTGCAGGGCGGCGGCAATGGCCACACCTGTTCCCCAGACATGGGGAACAACGCGAACGCCGTATAGCGTTGCCATATCGACGATGCGTTTGGTTTCCGAAAAGCCGCCGCTACCGGCAAGATCCGGCTGGAGAATATCCACGGCACGGCTTTCCAGTGGCGCGCGCATGCCGTATCGGCCATGCCATGTCTCACCACCTGCAACCGGAATGGGCTGACCGGCGCGCACGGCCTGATAGGCATCCAGCTGTTCAGGCACAACGGGTTCTTCAAACCAGTCTATGCCAAGAGGCGCCAGCGCCTTGCCGACTTCGATGGCCTCCAGCGCATCGTAGCCATGGTTGGCGTCGATCATGATGCGGACATCGGGCCCCACGGCTTCGCGCGCGGCACGGATGACGGCAATGTCTTCCGCCACATCGAAGCCGATCTTGATCTTGACCGCGTGGAAGCCTTGGCTTGCGTAACCGGCAACTTCCGCCGCGACGTCCGAGACCGCATCGACGCCATCCTTGCGGAAGGAACCGGTGGCATAGGCCTTGACGCTTTCGCGGAAGCGACCGCCGAGCAGGCGCGAAACGGAGGTGCCGAAGCGTTTGCCCTTGATATCCCAAAGCGCGATATCGATACCGCTCAACGCCGTCACCGTCAGGCCACGTTGGCCCTGATCCCGCAGCAGATTGTAAAGCTGATGCCAGATGATCTCGATGTCGAGCGGGTCTTTGCCGATGAGGTGAGGGGCGTACGCGGCCACCACGGCTGCATTGGGCTTTGCCGGGCCGAGGCATTCGCCCCAGCCCACGGTGCCATCATCGCATATGATCTCGACAAGGCAATGGATGCGCCGGTCGAAGCGCATGGACGCGCTTTCGAAGGCGTGGCCCAGCTTGTAATCGAGCAGATGAGTGCGAACCGCTTCTATTTTCATGGCTTGTAAGGTCCAACCAGCTTTTCGAGCATGCCGACTTCCTCCTCGGTCAAATCCGTCAGCGGTGCGCGCACCGGACCGGCATCGAAGCCCATCAAGCGTACGCCAGCCTTGATGGCGGAAACGGCGTAGCCCTTCTGGCGGTTACGAATATCCATGAACGGATAGAAGAAGTCGATGAGAATACGATCGGTCGTCGCACGGTCGCCTGCGCGCAGGGCTTTGTAGAAGTCCTGGGCAAGTGCAGGAACGAAGTTGAACACGGCAGACGAATAGGTCGTCACACCAGCGCCGAGATAGGCATCGGCAAAAAGCTCAGCCGTCGGCATGCCGCCGAGATAGGTCAGGCGCTCGCCGATTGTCGCGGTGATCTTGCGCACAAGGCCGATGTCGCCGGAACCATCCTTGAAGCCAACCAGATTGGGGCAGGCATCGCACAGCTTCTGCAGCGTTTCAGCCGTCAGAATGGAATTGTCGCGGTTATAGACCATCACGCCGATGGAGACAGAATCGCAAACCTGCTTGATGTGGGCATAAAGGCCAGCCTGCGAGGCATCCATCAGGTAATGCGGCAGCAGCAGAATGCCGTCAGCGCCAGCCTTTTCAGCGCTCTGGGCAATCTGAATAGCGATCTTGGTGCCGTAACCGCAGCCCGAAACGATGGGAACCGAGCCAGCAGCCGACTTGGCTGCCTTGACGACGGTGCCGACTTCTTCCGGTGCAAGCGAGAAGAATTCACCGGTACCGCCAGCAGCGAAAAGAACAGTCGCATCGAAACCGGACAGCCAGCTGACGTGGTCGAGATAAGGCTTCTCGTTGAATTCGCCGTCCTTGGAAAAAGGTGTGACGGGGAAAGAGAGAAGGCCAGCGCCAAGCGCGACTTTGAGTTCCTGTGGGTCCATAGCCATTATTCGTATCTCCAATTGTTGGTTGAGGCGGATAATATTCGAGATATTATCTTCGTCAAGAACTTATAATACAAGTTGGAGAAATTGCTGTGCAATCATTGTTGATTGGCTGAGGGTGGCAAAGCAGCGGTTTGGAGCCGTTCGGGGCTGAGCGCAATCATTTCCCTGCAAGCTTGCCTCTTGATAACCCGTATAAGCGTAGCGTAGAGATAAGATAACAAGAGATTTTATGTATGACCACAAGCCGGGTCGGTTTGCGGTGTGCAGATGGCAATGTGGAGGAAACATGCTGAAGACGTTGTTGTTAACCGGTGCTGCCGGTGGTGTGGGCAAAGCCATCCGCCCTCTGTTGAAAGACATTGCTGAAAAGGTGGTGCTATCCGATATGGTCGAGGTCACCGATCTCGCGGCGCACGAAACCTTCGTGAAATGCGATCTCTCCAACCGCTCAGAGGTCGATGCTGCTGTGGCGGGAGTGGATGGCATCATCCATCTCGGCGGCATCTCGGTGGAGCGGCCGTTCGAGCTTATTCTCAAGGGCAATATCGAAGGCGTCTATAATCTCTATGAAGCAGCGCGCCACAACGGCCAGCCGCGAATCGTCTTCGCCAGTTCCAATCATACGATCGGTTACCACCGCCGCGACGAGAAGCTGGATGGCAACTCGGCTGTGCGCCCTGATTCCCTTTATGGTGTTTCGAAATGCTTCGGGGAAAATATGGCCAGCTTCTATTTCGACAAGTTCGGGCAGGAGACCCTGTCGGTGCGGATTGGCTCACTGACGGCAAAGCCACAGACCACGCGCATGCTGGCGACATGGCTCAGCGCTGCGGACTTCGTTTCGCTCTGCGCGCGCAGTTTCGAAGCGCCACGCCTTGGCAACGCCGTGATCTACGGCGCGTCCAACAATCAGGAAAGCTGGTGGGATAACAGCCATGCGGCCTTCCTTGGCTGGAAGCCGCAGGATAGCTCGGCGAAATGGCGCGCCGAGGTCCTTGCTCAAGCCGGAAAAGAGGATCCGAAGGACCCAGCCCATATTTACCAGGGTGGTGCATTCACCACATTCGGCCATCCGGCAGATGGCTGACCACGGTTGGTAGGGCTGCGAGGGGAGAGGGACGGGCTTGCGATTGACTACTTGTCCTGTCTCTCCGAGTCGTATTGTACCCAGCGGAAGAAAAAGTAGATTGGCAGCGCAATCAGCGCCAGCGTGACGATTGAGTTCGCAAACATGGTTCATCCCATCAAAACGCGACTTCATCATGAAGCCGACACTAATAATTATGAGGGATAATTTATTGAGAAATGCTGAATCTCACGTAGCGTAAGGCGCCATGCCGCACGGAATCGACTGTCCCGAAACGAACGTCATCGAACTTTACGGCGCCATGGTTTTCAAGTCGTTAACGCGGTGCCTCAAGTCTTCAGCAGCAGCATGGACGGAAGCGTTTCCCTCTCCAGCAGACGCAGGAAGAGATAGCCGACACCGGCGATGCCCAGCATCAGGCCCGGCGCTTCCCCCCTCTGCTGCACGCCACAGGGAAGAGGCAGCTCCGCATTCAGATAATGCTCGATGATGAAGGTGCCGACCTGTTCTGCGTGACGTGAAATCTCTTCCTGCTTCAACTGCACACCCGCAGACAGTACGAAATCCGCAATACCCGCCAGTCCATGACACAGGCAGAGATCCTGCGGCATGGTCGTCGTCGTCAGCATCCGCGAGGCATCCTGGAGGCATCCTGCAGGGCAGTGTTGACTTCATCACGCGCCTGTTTGTCGGAAGGCAGTAGCTCCATGAGGCGAAGGCGCGTGAGGCCAATGCCGGATGAGCCGCTGCACCATGTGCAATTGCACATCGGGGCAAGCGTCGCGGCCCCGGGGGTGATGTGGTCGATACGAAAATCCGGCCAGCCCTGCCTGCCGGTATCGAACCAGCTTCGTTCATATGATCAACACCGGCGCACGTCGCTCTGATGCACACCGGATCGGGCCGCGTAACGAGTACACGGGCCGCGATGGAATGCGGTGAACGCGCTTCACGGCGCATAAGGGTCGCAATCTCTATCCGACTGTCATTGATCCGCGGTTGACACCGGAGCTCATCGAGGCGCTGGAAAAGACGCCGCACGGCGCGGAAACCTACTTTCTTTCCGAGCTGAACCGGCCCTACACGAAGGAGAGCTTCAGCAACACGTCCAACGCTGGGGCGTCAAAGCGGGGCTGCTGGAATGCTCCTCGCACGGCCTGCGGAAACCGCTGCTGTTCTTTACGCGGAGAGTGGTGCGACGGCGCCGCGGCTTATGGGTCTATTCGGTTGGAGCAACATGAAGACGGCGCAAATCTACATTGCGCAAGCCGATAAAAGGCAGATGGCGGCGAACGCTCAAGAGCGTTTTGCAGCACACAGGAAATCACAAAGTGTCTCAAAATCAGCGACGCAAAAGCGCGATGAGACAATAGGGGCAAAAAGTGATGATTAATCAATGGGAATTTTGGGGAATGGTGGGCGATGAGAGACTCGAACTCCCGACATCCTCGGTGTAAACGAGGCGCTCTACCAACTGAGCTAATCGCCCTTCGCGTCTTGCGGATCATGTCCGCCGCGTCGGTGGCCGTGATCTATTCGGATCAGAAAAAAACCGCAAGAGCTTTTGTGAAGTTTTTTTGTTTTTTTCGATTTTTATGACAGCGGCGGTGTGGCGGGGAGGGGCGTTTAGTGGACGGAAAGCCCGGAAAGCTGGCGCTTTCATGGGTTAAGCCGGATCGCTGGGATAATAGTTTTCCACAGCAGGGCCTCGGGATGACGTAAAAGGGGCTAGCCGGTGATGCCTGCATGAGGGGTAAGCGCTGATTTGCGTATTGTGGTCTGCATGCCAAAGCGCAGTCTCGACGTTCAATGACGTGTCGCGAAACGCGCTCGAGAAAATTTCTCAGCGAATCCATCAGCATTCTTGTCGGAATGGGGTGAAAGATTCGCGGGTTGCGCCTCATCTTTGCCACCTGTGGATAAGTGTGCGGAATTGGGCGTAAAAAACTGAAATGGAAAAAGTGCCGGAAAACCGGGGCTCTTCACCTGTTTGTCAAATCAAAATGCTCAAGCTTATTCTTTTGTCGTGAAACCTGCTTGACACCCCAACACGAACGCCTTAGTTAGCCGCTCAACGAACAGCCGAGGCGAGTTCGTAAGACCGGTTTCGGCCAGTCTTTAGGGAATGTGCGGGTGTAGCTCAGTTGGTTAGAGTGCCGGCCTGTCACGCCGGAGGTCGCGGGTTCGAGCCCCGTCACTCGCGCCATTCCTTCCTCGAGATCTACGGACTTCCAACAGTCCGATAAAATGCGCGGGTGTAGCTCAGTTGGTTAGAGTGCCGGCCTGTCACGCCGGAGGTCGCGGGTTCGAGCCCCGTCACTCGCGCCATTTTCTTCTTCCTTCAAGATGCAAAATGTCCTTCCTTTGACCAAGCGTTAACGACGCAAGGCGTCGCACGCATTTGAGTTTCCCCTATCTCTCCCCCACGTTTTCGCAGCCTGTTCCGATGCGCGCCATAGCGAAAAAATGACGTGTTTTGGCTCTCCTGCTTACTGCTTCGGTATCGTTTTAGTTCGGTTGATTTCTTGCCTCGAAGTCTCATGTTTATGACGCTTTTCAGAGCAGAATTGCTGTCACTTTTTGCTCAAAATTATGTCTCATTCCTGCGACGCTATGACGCGCTCGATTGTCCATATTTTTGAAGTGCTTAGTGATATCTTGAATGGCTGTAGGCGAGGGGATTTCGCGTTATAATGGTCCTCTGAAGTCACGATTGACTTGAAATGGCACTTAAACTCTTGCAGAGAGGGCTTCGCTGCGATAACCACTGCGGCGTTGCAACATAATTTCGGCCCAGCGGATTCTCGTGTCCAATGGGGTATGCTCGACGCTCGGTCGGGCAAGGAAGAGACAATGACTGAACTCCTCAGTTCCTACATTCCGATCGCAATCTTCATTGGTATCGCGCTTGTCATAGGTCTGGCGCTGTTGATTGCGCCTTTCGCCGTTGCCTACAAGAACCCCGACCCGGAAAAGCTGTCTGCCTTTGAGTGCGGTTTCAATGCGTTCGACGACGCGCGCATGAAGTTCGACATTCGCTTTTATCTGGTGTCGATTCTTTTCATCATCTTCGACCTTGAAGTCGCCTTCCTTTTCCCGTGGGCGGTGTCTTTCGGTGAAATCGGCTGGTTCGGTTTCTGGTCCATGATGGTGTTCCTCGGCGTTCTCACCATCGGCTTTATCTATGAATGGAAGAAGGGGGCACTGGAATGGGCGTAGTTCAGAACGACACCACGCTTGTCGCGCCAAAGCCCAAGGGCATCATCGATCCTTCGACGGGCAAGCCTGTCGGCAGCGATGACGGCTATTTCACCGAAATCAACGACGAGCTTGCAGATAAGGGTTTTCTGGTTACGTCCACGGACGAGCTGATTACCTGGGCGCGCACGGGTTCGCTGATGTGGATGCAGTTCGGTCTGGCCTGCTGCGCCGTTGAAGGCCTGATGCAGGCATCCGGCCCACGTTATGACATGGAGCGCTTCGGCGTTGCACCGCGCGCCTCACCGCGCCAGTCGGACGTTATGATTGTTGCCGGTACGCTGACCAACAAGATGGCGCCTGCGCTTCGCAAGGTCTATGACCAGATGCCGGAGCCGCGTTACGTCATCTCCATGGGCTCCTGTGCCAATGGCGGCGGCTATTACCATTATTCCTACGCTGTCGTGCGTGGTTGCGACCGTGTGGTTCCTGTCGATATCTACGTGCCGGGCTGTCCCCCCACGGCAGAAGCGCTGCTTTACGGCGTGCTTCTGCTGCAGAAGAAAATCCGGCGTACCGGTACGATCGAGCGTTAAGGGCAGAGGACTTATACATGAGCGAAGCTCTCAACGATCTCTCGGCCTATGTGCAGGAAGTGCGCGGTTCCCTGCTGGAATCTGCGGTCATTGCCTTTGGCGAATTGACGCTGAACACCACGCCTGAAAACGTTATCGCGCTGCTGACATTCCTGCGTGACGACGTGCAGTGCGGTTTCGTCAACATCATCGATATCTGCGGTGTAGACTGGCCGAGCCGCGAAAAGCGTTTCGACGTCGTTTATCACCTGCTGTCGCCGCGCCAGAATTTGCGCGTTCGCCTCAAGCTTCAGGTGGCTGAAGACGAAGCTGTGCCTTCGGCGACTTCCGTTTTCTACGGCGCCGAATGGTTCGAGCGCGAAGCCTGGGACATGTATGGGATTCCATTCGAAGGCCATTCCGACCTGCGCCGCATTCTGACCGACTACGGTTTCGAAGGTCACCCGCTTCGCAAGGATTTCCCGGTCACGGGCTTTGTGGAAGTGCGTTACGATGACGTGCTGAAGCGCGTTCTCTATGAGCCGGTCGAGCTGAAGCAGGAATTCCGTAACTTCGATTTCCTTTCCCCCTGGGAAGGAACGGATTACGTTCTTCCGGGTGATGAAAAGGCCAAGCAATGAGCGAAGCTGCCGCCACAGAGCAGGGACAATGTCTTTGCGGTGCCGTTCGCTTCGAAGCGAAGTTCGGTGCCCGTGAAGTCGGCGTTTGCCATTGCTCCATGTGCCGTCGCTGGTCTGGCGGCGTGTTTCTTGCCGTGGAATGCGAAAGCGTTTCGGTAGAGGATGACGCGCATCTGGGCGTTTATTCGTCTTCTGAATGGGGTGAGCGTTGCTTCTGCACGGCCTGTGGCAGTACCATCATGTGGCGGTCGAAAGACGGCGCGCATCATGCCGTTTCCGTGCAGTCCTTCGCTGACCCGTCCAGCTTCCGTTTCGCATCGCAAATCTTCATAGACGAAAAGCCGACAAATTATTCGTTCGCCGAGGCCACGAACACCATGACCGGCCCGGAATTCATCGCCATGATTACGTCGGCGGAGCAACACTGATGACTGAACATAACGTTCGCAATTTTACGATCAACTTCGGCCCGGAACACCCTTCCGCGCACGGCGTGTTGCGTCTCGTTCTCGAACTCGACGGTGAAATCGTCGAGCGCGTCGATCCGCATATCGGCCTGCTGCATCGCGGTACGGAAAAACTGATCGAAACGAAGACCTATCTTCAGGCCGTTCCTTATTTCGACCGTCTCGACTATGTCGCGCCGATGAACCAGGAGCATGCTTTCGCGCTGGCCGTGGAGAAGCTGCTGGGTCTGGAAATTCCGATGCGCGGTCAGCTGATCCGCGTTCTCTACTCGGAAATTGGCCGTATCCTGTCGCATATCATGAACGTCACGACGCAGGCCATGGACGTCGGTGCCATGACGCCGCCGGTCTGGGGTTTCGAAGAGCGCGAAAAGCTGATGGTGTTTTATGAGCGTGCCTGTGGTGCGCGCATGCACTCGGCTTACTTCCGTCCGGGCGGCGTGCATCAGGATCTGCCGCCGGAACTGGTTGAAGATATCGGCAAGTGGTGCGATCCCTTCATCACTGTTCTCGACAATATCGAAGGCCTTTTGACGCATAACCGCATTTACAAGCAGCGTAACGTCGATATCGGCGTCGTGTCGCTTGAAGATGCCTTTGCTTGGGGCTTTACCGGCGTCATGGTTCGCGGTTCTGGCGCTGCCTGGGACTTGCGCCGTGCGCAGCCTTACGAATGCTATTCCGATCTCGAATTCGACATTCCCGTCGGCAAGAACGGCGACTGCTACGACCGTTACCTGATCCGCATGCAGGAAATGCGCGAATCGGTAAAGATCATGAAGCAATGCGTGGAGCTTCTGTCCGGCAAGCATCGCATCGGCGCCGTGTCGTCGTTGGATGGCAAGGTCGTTCCGCCCAAGCGTGGCGAGATGAAGCGCTCGATGGAAGCGCTGATCCACCATTTCAAGCTTTATACCGAAGGTTATCACGTCCCAGCTGGCGAAGTTTACGCAGCGGTCGAAGCGCCCAAGGGTGAGTTCGGCGTCTATGTGGTGGCTGATGGTTCCAACAAGCCTTACCGCTGCAAGATCCGCGCTCCGGGCTTTGCGCATCTGGCTGCGATGGACTTTCTCTGCAAGGGCCACCAGCTTGCCGACGTAACGGCTGTTCTTGGCTCTCTCGATATCGTGTTCGGGGAGGTCGACCGCTGATGCGTTTGCCGCTGGCCACTTCGGCTTTTCTTGCCGCGACTGCACCGCTCTTCGCCCAAACGGCGCAAGAGGGTGTGTCTTCGCAGGCAAGCGGCGGTTCATCAACTGTCAAGCAGCTTCTGTCACAAGGATACGAGATCAAATCCTCGCTTCCCAATGGCGGAAAATTTATTGTGTTCATGCAAAAAGACAAAACGGCCTATGCCTGCGAATTCGTCACGGTGACGAAATCGCGGTGCGAGTCGTTAAACTGATGGGGCGTGAGGAAGTATGTCCGTTCGTCGACTAGCTGAAGATCAGTTCCAGCCCACGGGTTTCGCGTTCAACGCGGATAACATCGCTTGGGCGGAAAAAACGATCCAGAAATATCCTGAGGGACGCCAGCAATCCGCGGTCATCCCGCTGTTGATGCGTGCACAGGAGCAGGACGGCTGGGTAACCCGCGCCTGTATCGAGAAGATCGCCGACATGCTGGATATGGCATATATCCGCGTGCTCGAAGTGGCGACCTTCTATACGCAGTTCCAGCTGAAGCCGGTTGGCACCAGGGCGCATATTCAGGTCTGTGGCACCACACCCTGCATGCTGCGCGGTTCCGAAGCGCTGATGGATGTCTGCCGTCACAAGATTCACCACGATCCGCTTACCCCCAATGAAAGCGGCACGCTTTCTTGGGAAGAGGTCGAATGTCAGGGCGCCTGCGTCAACGCGCCGATGGTCATCATCTTCAAGGATGCCTATGAAGACCTGACGCCGGAGCGTCTGGAAGAGATCATCGATACGTTTGAGGCAGGCAAGGGCGATACCGTCAAGCCAGGCCCGCAGATCGACCGTCATCTTTCGGCGCCGATTGGCCCGCTGACCACGCTGACCGAAGAGACGAAGCCGGATCGCTCCAATCTCGACAAGCCAGCGGAAACGCCTGCAACGGCGGCTCCTGCAGCAGCACCCGCACCCGCACCTGCGCCATCCGAGGCTGCGAAGCCTAAGACAACGGCAGCAGAGTCGGATGCTAAGCTGAAGACACCGGTGACCGATCCGAAGGCATCCGAAGGCAACGCCAAGGCGGCTGCTGCGGAAGGCTCTGGCGAGGTCAAGACGTCGGCCAAGCCTTCGCTAGAGGACAAGAACCGTCCCGCCAAGGTCGACCGGCCTGAAAAGGCCGATGACCTGAAGCTGATTTCCGGCGTTGGTCCGAAGATCGAAGCGACGCTGAACGAGCTCGGCATCTTCACCTATATGCAGGTCGCCGGCTGGTCCGCAGAAGAGCGTGAATGGGTCGATGGTTATCTGAATTTCAAGGGCCGTATCGATCGCGATGATTGGGTCCGTCAGGCCGAGGCGCTCGCCAAGGGTGGCGAAGCCGAATATATCAAGGTCTTCGGCAAGAAGCCGCGGTAAGAGGTTGAATCATGTTAAAAGATCAGGATCGTATCTTTACCAATCTCTACGGCCTCAAGGACACCTCGCTTAAGGGTGTGCTTGCACGCGGTCATTGGGATGGCACAAAGCAGATCATCGAAAAAGGCCGGGACTGGATCATCAATGAGATGAAGGCATCCGGCCTTCGTGGTCGTGGCGGCGCTGGCTTCCCGACGGGCCTTAAGTGGTCCTTCATGCCGAAGGAAAGCGACGGTCGTCCACATTATCTCGTCGTCAATGCCGACGAATCAGAACCCGGCACCTGCAAGGACCGCGAAATCCTGCGCCACGATCCGCATACGCTGATCGAAGGCTGCGTGATCGCCGGTTTCGCCATGGGCGCGCACACGGCTTACATTTATGTTCGCGGCGAATATATGCGTGAACGCGAAGCGCTGCAGGCTGCAATCGACGAATGCTACGACGCCGGTCTGCTGGGCACAAACAACAAGAACGGCTGGGATTTCGATATCTACGTTCATCACGGCGCAGGTGCCTATATCTGCGGTGAAGAAACGGCGCTTCTCGAAAGCCTCGAAGGCAAGAAGGGCCAGCCGCGCCTCAAGCCTCCGTTCCCGGCCAATATGGGTCTTTACGGTTGCCCGACCACGGTCAACAACGTCGAGTCCATCGCCGTTGCGCCGACCATTCTGCGTCGCGGTGCATCGTGGTTCTCCTCCATCGGTCGTCCGAACAATGTCGGCACCAAGCTGTTCATGGTTTCGGGCCATGTCGAGCGTCCGTGCACTTTCGAAGACGCGCTCGGCCTGTCCTTCAAGGAACTGATCGAGCGTCACTGTGGTGGCATTCGTGGCGGCTGGGACAATCTGCTCGGCGTTATCCCAGGCGGTGCATCGTGCCCCATCGTTCGCGGTGAGGACATGAAGGACGCCATCATGGACTTCGACGGCATGCGCGAAGTGAAGTCTTCCTTCGGCACCGGCGGCATGATCGTCATGGACAAGTCCACCGACGTCATCAAGGCCATCGCCCGTATCGCGGCCTTCTTCAAGCATGAAAGCTGCGGCCAGTGCACCCCTTGCCGTGAAGGCACGGGCTGGATGTGGCGCGTGCTGGAACGCATGGTCAAGGGCAACGCGCAGAAGCGCGAAATCGATATGCTGTTCGAAGTGACCAAGCAGATCGAAGGCCACACCATCTGTGCGCTGGGTGATGCGGCTGCATGGCCGGTTCAGGCGCTGATCCGCAATTTCCGCCCGGAAATCGAAAAGCGGATCGATCAATATACCTACAGAGCCATGGATGATGGCGCTGTGCTTGAGGCTGCCGAGTAACACCGGCCAAAGTAACACCTCAAGGGTGTTGCGAGGGGCGGGGATCGGGTGTACCGGTCCCTTACATCGTTAAAGCATTTGGCACTTTTTGAGTCTAAGCCGGATGCCATCAGGATTTGTCCTTGATCGCATTGATATGCGCGACGGACAGGCAACAGGACGTAGCAGGACCATGACAAAGCTCAAGGTTGACGGTAAAGAGATCGAAGTTCCAGATCATTTCACGCTGTTGCAGGCGTGCGAGGAGGCTGGTGCCGAAGTTCCGCGCTTTTGTTTTCACGAGCGTTTGTCGGTCGCGGGTAACTGCCGCATGTGTCTCATCGAGGTAAAGGGCGGACCGCCCAAGCCTGCTGCATCCTGCGCCATGGGCGTGCGCGATATTCGCGGCGGCCCGAACGGCGAATTGCCGGAAGTTTTCACCAACACGCCGATGGTCAAGAAGGCCCGCGAAGGCGTGATGGAATTCCTGCTCATCAACCACCCGCTCGATTGTCCCATCTGCGACCAGGGCGGCGAATGCGACCTGCAGGACCAGGCCATGGCCTTCGGTATCGCCGGTTCGCGTTACGCTGAAAACAAGCGCGCTGTGGAAGACAAATATATCGGACCGCTGGTCAAGACGGTCATGAACCGCTGCATTCACTGCACACGCTGCGTTCGCTTCACCACAGAAGTTGCAGGCATTTCCGAACTCGGCCTGATTGGTCGCGGCGAAGATGCTGAAATCACGACCTATCTCGAGCAGGCAATGACATCGGAGCTTCAGGGCAACGTCGTTGACCTGTGCCCGGTCGGCGCGCTGACATCCAAGCCATTTGCGTTTACCGCCCGTCCTTGGGAACTCGGCAAGACCGAAACCATCGACGTGATGGACGCGCTCGGTTCTGCCATTCGCGTCGATACCCGTGGTCGCGAAGTCATGCGCGTCATGCCGCGCGTCAATGAAGCCATCAACGAAGAGTGGATTTCTGACAAGAGCCGCTTCATCTGGGACGGTCTGAAGACTCAGCGCCTCGACAAGCCCTATGTCCGCAAGGACGGCCGCTTGCAGGCTGCCACATGGGGCGAAGCTTTTGCCGCCATCAAGGCTGGCGTTGCCTCGACCTCGGGTGAGAAGATCGGCGCTATCGCTGGCGATCTGGCTTCCGTTGAAGAAATGTTTGCATTGAAGTCGCTGCTTGCATCGCTCGGTTCGACCAATGTCGATTGCCGCCAAGATGGCACAGCGCTCGACCCATCGCTCGGTCGCGCCAGCTACCTGTTCAACGCCACCATCGAAGGCATCGAACATGCCGACGCGCTGCTGATCATCGGCTCCAACCCGCGCTACGAAGCTTCCGTGCTCAACGCACGCATTCGCAAGCGCTGGCGCCGTGGTGGCTTCCCGGTCGCTGTTATCGGTGAAGCGGGCGAGCTGCGTTACGAATACGAATACCTCGGCTCCGGCACGGACACGCTGTCTGATCTGGCATCCGGTTCGCACAGCTTCATCGAAAAGCTGAAGGCTGCCAAGAACCCGATGATCATCGTCGGGCAGGGCGCTCTGTCGCGTGAAGATGGTGCTGCTGTTCTTAGCTCGGCTGCAAAGCTTGCCGTTTCTGTCGGCGCAGTGTCTGGCGAATGGAACGGTTTCTCCGTTCTGCACACGGCTGCTGCCCGCGTTGGTGGTCTAGATATTGGCTTCGTTCCGGCAGATAAGTCGGCCAACGCTGCGTCTATCTCGGCTTCGTCCGAGGTTCTCTTCCTGCTCGGCGCAGACGAAATCGATCTGTCCGCCAAGGGCGCGAAGCTCACGGTTTACATCGGCTCGCATGGTGACAACGGCGCAATGAATGCCGACGTCATCCTGCCGGGTGCTGCCTATACCGAAAAGTCCGGTATCTGGGTCAACACCGAAGGTCGCGTCCAGATGGGTAACCGCGCTGGTTTCGCACCGGGTGAAGCCCGCGAAGACTGGGCAATCCTGCGTGCGCTGTCGGATGTTCTTGGCCACAAGCTGCCATTCGACTCGCTGTCTGCATTGCGTGCCCAGCTTTACATCGCGCATCCGCATTTTGCTGATGCTGACGAGATTGCCGTCGCCGACGCAGCAGCGATTGAAACGCTGGCCACAAAGGCTGGCACCCTGAACAAGGCGGGCTTTGCCTCGCCGGTTAAGGACTTTTATTTGACGAACCCGATTGCGAGAGCATCCGCCGTGATGGCCGAATGCTCCGCATTGGCCCGCAACAATTTCAAGGCTGCGGCAGAGTAAGGGTAGGGGACTATGGAATCGTTTTTCTGGAGCTACGTCTGGCCAGCGCTGATTATTGTCGGCCAGTCTCTGCTTCTTCTCGTTTTGTTGCTGGTGTCGATCGCCTTCCTTCTGCTCGCAGACCGTAAGATCTGGGCGGCTGTTCAGTTGCGCCGTGGTCCCAACGTCGTTGGTCCCTTCGGTCTGTTCCAGTCTTTCGCCGACCTTTTGAAGTTTATTTTGAAAGAGCCGGTCATTCCATCCGGTGCCAACAAGGCAGTGTTCCTGCTGGCTCCGCTGGTCGCTGTGACGCTGGCTCTGGCAACCTACGCCGTGATCCCGTTCAATCAGGGCTGGGTCGTCGCGAATATCAATGTCGGCATTCTCTACATTTTCGCGATCTCGTCGCTGGAAGTCTATGGCATCATCATGGGTGGCTGGGCTTCCAACTCGAAGTATCCATTCCTCGGCGCACTTCGTTCTGCCGCGCAGATGGTGTCCTACGAAGTTTCCATCGGCCTCGTCATCGTCACCGTTCTGCTCTGCGTTGGTTCGCTGAACCTGACGGACATCGTCAATGCGCAGCATTCGGGTATCGGCACGTCGCTTGGTCTGCCGGCATCGTTCCTGGATTGGCACTGGTTGCCGCTCTTCCCGATGTTCATCATCTTCTTCATTTCGGCGCTGGCTGAAACCAACCGTCCACCGTTCGATCTGCCCGAAGCGGAATCGGAACTTGTGGCCGGTCACATGGTGGAGTATGGCTCCACCCCGTACATGATGTTCATGCTGGGCGAATATGCTGCCATCGTTCTGATGTGCTGCCTGACGACCATCCTGTTCCTGGGCGGCTGGCTTCCCATCGTGGATGTCTGGTTCCTCAACTGGGTGCCGGGTATCATCTGGTTCATCCTAAAGGGTGGCATGGTGTTCTTCATGTTCGGTCTGGTGAAGGCATTCGTCCCGCGTTACCGCTACGACCAGTTGATGCGCCTTGGCTGGAAGGTCTTCCTTCCCCTGTCGCTCGCCATGGTCGTGATTGTTGCATTCGTACTCAAGCTGACGGCGGGGGCATAATGGGTTGGCCGACGTCAATTATGCTTGGTGTATGCGCCGGGCTGCTTCTAACGGCTGCCGCGAACCTCTTTTTTCTGCCGCGTGTTGCTGAGCAGCAGAAAAGAAAATTTGGTTCAAGTTGGAAAATGCCTTTGACCGGCTGGTCTCAAGAGACGCTGCTTATGTATACGAAGTTTGGATACAGATTTGTAATGCCGTTAGTTTTTTCTGCCGTTTTCTCGACGGCGATACATCGGATCACCAATGAAGCGAGTGGAGTAAACTGATGGCCAGTCTTTCCCAAGCTGTGAATTCACTGTTCCTCAAGGAATTCGTTGGCGCCATCTTCTTGACGATGCGCCACTTCTTCAAACAGAAGGCAACGGTGAACTACCCCTTCGAAAAGGGACCGGTCAGCCCACGCTTCCGTGGTGAACACGCCCTGCGCCGTTACCCCAACGGTGAAGAGCGCTGCATCGCCTGCAAGCTGTGCGAAGCGATCTGTCCTGCCCAGGCCATCACCATTGAAGCTGGCCCACGCCGCAACGATGGCACGCGCCGCACGGTTCGTTACGATATCGACATGGTAAAGTGCATTTATTGCGGCTTCTGCCAGGAAGCATGCCCGGTCGATGCCATCGTCGAAGGTCCGAATTTCGAATTCGCGACGGAAACGCGCGAAGAACTTTATTTCGATAAGCAGCGCCTTCTCGATAATGGCGACCGGTGGGAACGCGAAATCGCTCGCAACCTCGCACTGGATGCGCCGTACCGTTAATGCGGCTCGTTTCTCCGGGGCGCCGCTCCGGGGAGGGTACATAATAAATGCCTGTCGGTGATCGCTGGCGGGAACGAAACGGGCATGCGGCTTTATGGTCGCTCGTGTCCGGTGAGGACAAAAAGGCACCAACATGGGTCTGCACGCTGTATTCTTTTACATCTTCGCTTTCGTCGCCGTGGCGTCTGCGTTCATGGTCATTGCTTCGAAGAACCCGGTTCATTCGGTTCTCTTCCTCATTTTGACCTTTTTCAACGCAGCCGCTCTCTTCCTGCTGACGGGCGCTGAATTCCTCGCCATGATTTTGCTGGTCGTTTATGTCGGCGCTGTGGCAGTGCTGTTCCTCTTCGTCGTCATGATGCTGGATGTGGACTTTGCGGAATTGCGCTCCGGCGTGCTGCAATATGCGCCCATCGGCGCGCTGATCGGCATCATTCTGGCCGCAGAGCTCATCATCGTCGTTGGCGGCAGCGTGCTCAACCCGCAGGCGGCCAAGTCGATCACCATGCCGATCCCGAACCCTGCCGAGCGCGCCAATACGGCAGCACTCGGTGACGTTCTCTACACGAACTACGTCTACTTCTTCCAGCTGGCCGGTCTCGTGCTACTGGTCGCCATGATCGGCGCCATCGTGCTGACGCTGCGCCACCGCACCGATATCAAGCGTCAGGACATCTCCAAGCAGGTTGGTCGCGACCCCAAGACTGCCGTGACTACGGTCAAGGTCAAGCCGGGTCAGGGCATCTGAGGCGAACGGATCCAAGGAACATAGAATATGGAAATCGGTCTTTCCCATTACCTCACGGTCAGCGCGGTCCTCTTCACGATCGGCATCTTCGGTATCTTTCTCAACCGTAAGAACGTCATCGTCATCCTCATGTCGATCGAACTCATCCTGCTTGCGGTCAACCTCAACATGGTGGCGTTCTCGTCGTTCCTCAACGATATCGTCGGCCAGGTCTTCGCTTTGTTCATTCTGACCGTCGCTGCTGCGGAAGCGGCCATCGGTCTTGCAATACTCGTAGTCTTCTATCGCAACCGCGGATCGATTGCCGTGGAAGACGTCAATATGATGAAGGGCTGATAAGGCTATGATCTACAAAGCTATCGTCTTTCTTCCGCTGATCGGCTTCCTGATCGCTGGCCTTTTCGGTCGCTCCATCGGTGCCAAGGCCTCGGAATATGTCACAACCGGCCTGATGATCGTCGTCGCGATCCTGTCCTGGATCGTCTTCATCGATGTTGCGCTGCTGACCCATGAAGCAGGCGAAGTCATCAAGGTGACCGTGCTGCGCTGGATCCAGTCCGGCGGTATCGATGTCGAATGGGCCTTCCGTATCGATACGCTGACGGCCGTCATGTTCGTCGTGGTCAACACGGTGTCCTGTCTCGTGCATCTGTATTCCATCGGCTACATGCACCACGATCCGCATCGTCCGCGCTTCTTTGCCTACCTGTCGCTCTTCACATTCGCCATGCTCATGCTGGTCACATCCGACAACCTGTTGCAGATGTTCTTCGGCTGGGAAGGTGTTGGTCTGGCGTCCTATCTGCTGATCGGCTTCTGGTACAAGAAGCCATCCGCCTCTGCCGCCGCCATGAAGGCCTTCATCGTCAACCGCGTCGGTGACTTCGGCTTCATCCTCGGCATTTCCGGCCTGTTCGTGCTGTTCGGCTCGGTCAATTTCGAAACGATCTTCGCAGCCGCCGGCACCTATCTGCCTGCCGACGGCGCGGCCTCGACGGATGTCGTCATCAACCTGTTCGGCATGCAACTGGACAAGGCCCATGCGATCACCGGGGTTTGCCTGCTGCTGTTCATGGGCTCCATGGGTAAGTCGGCGCAGTTCCTGCTGCACACATGGCTGCCGGACGCGATGGAAGGCCCGACACCTGTGTCGGCGCTGATCCACGCCGCGACCATGGTCACGGCTGGCGTATTCCTCGTTGCACGCATGTCGCCGATTTTCGAACTGTCGCAGGATGCCCTGACATTCGTGATGCTGATCGGCGCGATCACGGCTTTCTTTGCCGCAACCGTTGGTCTGGTTCAGAACGATATCAAGCGCGTCATCGCCTATTCGACCTGCTCACAGCTCGGTTACATGTTCGTGGCGCTCGGTGCTGGTGCTTATGGTGCTGCCGTATTCCACCTCTTCACGCACGCCTTCTTCAAGGCGCTGTTGTTCCTTTGCGCCGGTTCGGTCATTCACGCTGTGGATGGCGAGCAGGACATGCGTCACATGGGCGGTCTGCGCAAGCACATCCCCATCACCTTCTGGACTATGACGGTCGGCACACTGGCGCTGACAGGCGTTGGTATTCCCGGCACGATGATCGGCTTTGCGGGCTTCTTCTCCAAGGACGTGATCATCGAATCCGCCTATGCTTCGCATAATGCGGTTGCCGGTTTCGCCTTCGTGCTTCTGGTTGTCGCAGCGCTCTTCACCAGCTTCTATTCCTGGCGTCTGGCGTTCCTGACCTTCTTCGGCAAGCCGCGCGCTTCCGCAGATGTCATGCATCACGTCCATGAATCGCCGATGGTCATGCTCATCCCGCTGTTCGTGCTGACAATCGGTGCTGTCTTGGCTGGTGTCGTGTTCGAAGGTCATTTCTTCGGTGAGGAATATGCGGAATTCTGGAAGGGCGCGTTGTTCATGCTGCCCTCCAACGAAATCCTTGAAGAGTTCCACCACGTTCCATTGTGGGTCAAGTGGAGCCCGTTCGTCGCCATGGCACTTGGCTTCGTCACCGCATGGTACTTCTACATCAAGTCGCCTGAGACGCCGAAGCGTCTGGCCGAGACCCATCGTGGCCTCTACCAGTTCCTGCTCAACAAGTGGTATTTCGACGAACTCTACGATTTCCTCTTTGTTCGTTCCGCAAAGGCGCTTGGCCGCTTCCTGTGGAAGAAGGGTGACGTTGCGGTTATCGACCACTACGGACCCAACGGTATTGCCGCACGCGTGGCTGATGTGACCAACCGCGTCGTTCGTCTGCAATCCGGTTACCTCTATCATTATGCCTTTGCGATGCTGATCGGTATTGCCGGGCTTGTCACCTGGATGATGCTCGGGAGTGCGCTTTGATGACCGATTGGCCTATTCTTTCAACGGTCACCTTCCTGCCGCTCGTCGGCGTGGTGCTCCTGCTTTTGACCAATGCGAACGGTCCGTTTGGACGTCGCAACGTTCTCAACGTATCGCTGCTGACGACGGTCTTTACCTTCGTGCTGTCGCTCTTCATCTGGATCGGTTTCGATAATTCGAACCCCGGCTTCCAGATGGTGGAAAAGCACGCCTGGTTCGGTAACATCGCTGCCTATCACCTCGGCGTCGACGGCATCTCCATGCTGTTCGTCATCCTGACGACGTTCCTGATGCCGTTTTGCGTTCTCGCTAGCTGGAATTCCATCGAGAAGCGCATCAAGGAATACATGATCGCCTTCCTGCTGCTGGAAGTCGTCATGGTCGGCGTGTTCGTCGCGCTGGATACGGTTCTCTTCTATGTCTTCTTCGAAGCGACGCTGATCCCGATGTTCATCATCATCGGCGTGTGGGGCGGCAAGGATCGCGTTTACGCCTCCTACAAATTCTTCCTCTACACGCTGCTGGGTTCGGTTCTGACCATGCTCGCCATCATGGCTATGTACTGGCAGGCTGGTACGACTGACATGACCGAGCTTCTGAAGCACGGCTTCCCAGCTGGCATGCAGACATGGCTGTGGCTTGCCTGCTTTGCCGCTTTTGCAGTGAAGATGCCAATGTGGCCTGTTCACACCTGGCTTCCAGATGCGCACGTTCAGGCACCGACCGCCGGTTCGGTCATTCTGGCTGGCGTGATGTTGAAGCTCGGCGGTTACGGTTTCATCCGCTTCTCGCTGTCCATGTTCCCGCTTGCCTCTGAGCATTTCGCGCCCTTCGTCTTCACGCTGTCCGTCATCGCCATCATCTACACCTCACTGGTCGCCATGATGCAGGACGACATCAAGAAGCTGATCGCCTACTCGTCGGTCGCTCACATGGGCTACGTGACCATGGGTATCTTCGCCGCCAATGTTCAGGGCGTGCAGGGCGCGATCTTCCAGATGCTGTCGCACGGCATCGTCTCTGGCGCGCTCTTCCTTTGCGTCGGCGTCGTCTATGACCGTCTGCATACCCGCGAGATTTCCGCCTATGGTGGTCTCGTCAACAATATGCCGAAATATGCCGTCGCCTTCATGGTCTTCACCATGGCCAATGTCGGTCTGCCCGGCACATCCGGCTTCGTCGGTGAATTCCTGACGATCGTAGGCGTGTTCCGTGCCAACACCTGGGTTGCTCTGTTTGCGGCAACGGGCGTCATTCTTTCGGCCTCCTATGCCCTGTGGCTCTATCGCCGCGTCATTTTCGGTGCGCTGGAAAAGGAAAGTCTGAAGGCGATGCTCGACCTTTCGACGCGCGAAAAGGTCATTCTCTATCCGCTGGTGGCGCTGACGATTTTCTTCGGCGTCTATCCGGCACCGGTTTTCGATGCTACGGCAGCATCGGTGGACCTTTTGATCAATAATTATACGGCCGCATTGCAGGCAGCGCAGAATGTTGCGCTTTCTCTGAACTGACGACAGGACCCGTAGGACATGACCGCTGAAATTCTTTTTGCCAGTCTGCGCATCGCGACGCCCGAGCTGATCCTTGCGGTCGGCGCTCTGGCGCTGCTCATGATTGGGGTCTTCTCCGGGGACAAGTCGACCAACACGGTCATGGGTCTTGCCATGGCTCTTCTGGTCGTCGTCGGTCTGTGGATCATCTTTGCACCTGCAACGGGCGAGGCCTTCGGCGGCGTTTACGTCGCCGATGCCTTCGGCAACTTCATGAAGGTGCTGGCGCTGATCGGCTCCATCGTCGCCATGATCCTGTCGATTGGCCATAGCCGCGTCGAGCCCATCGGTCGTTTCGAATATCCCGTGCTGCTGGTTCTCGCCACGCTCGGCATTCTCCTGATGATCTCTGCCAACAACCTGATCTCGCTTTACATGGCGCTCGAGCTCCAGTCGCTGGCGCTCTATGTCATCTGCGCCATCAACCGTGAAAGCCTGCGCTCCACGGAAGCGGGTCTTAAATACTTCGTTCTCGGCGCTCTCTCCTCGGGCATGCTGCTCTACGGCATGTCGCTGGTCTACGGCTTCACCGGCAACACCGGCTTCAATGAAATCGCCGCTGTTCTCTCGGCTGAAACACGCTCGCTCGGCCTCGTTTTCGGTCTGGTCTTCGTGCTGGCCGGTCTGGCGTTCAAGATTTCCGCCGTGCCGTTCCACATGTGGACGCCGGATGTTTATGAGGGCGCACCGACAACAGTTACGGCATTCCTGGCCGCTGCACCGAAAATCGGCGGCATGGCGATTTTCGTTCGTATCGTTATCGATGCCTTCCAGCCCGTCTTTGCCGATTGGCAGCAGATCGTCGTCTTCATCTCCATTGCTTCCATGCTGCTCGGTGCCTTCGCGGCCATCGGCCAGCGCAACATCAAGCGTCTGATGGCCTATTCCTCCATCGGTCACATGGGTTATGCGCTGGTGGGTCTGGCTGCTGGCACGCAGGCTGGTGTTTCCGGCGTGCTGCTCTACATGGCCGTTTACATGGGTATGACGCTCGGCACCTTCGCCTGCATTCTGGCCATGCGTCGCAAGGAAGTCGGTAATGTCGAAAGCGTGGATGATCTGGCCGGTCTTGCCTCCAGCAATCCCTTCATGGCGCTTGTTTTGACGATCCTGATGTTCTCGCTCGCAGGCATTCCGCCACTCGCTGGCTTCTTCGGAAAGTACTATGTCTTCCTCGCAGCCATCGAAGCCAAGCTATATCCGCTGGCCGTCATCGGTGTGATTGCGTCCGTCGTTGGTGCTTTCTACTACCTGCGCATCGTCAAGGTCATGTGGTTCGATGATGCCAAGGGCAGCTTTGAAAAGGCCTCGGGTGAGCTGCGCATCGTTTACGCGCTGTCCGGTCTCTTCGTTCTTGCCTTCATCCTCTTCGGCGGTGTTCTCGGCAATGCGGTTGACGTCGCAGCAAAGACCTTCTTTTGAGTGAGACGCGTTTGAAAACGGGCCGGATGTCAGTCGATGACTTCCGGCACGAAGCTTTGGCCGAGACGACATCGACCAATGTGGAATGTTTTGCCCGCGCAAGGGCAGGCGATGGCGGTAATCTCTGGGTGACCGCCACCCGCCAAACCGGCGGTCGTGGCCGTCGCGGCAGGCCCTGGGTATCCGAACCCGGCAATCTCTACGCCTCCCTTCTTCTCATCGATCCCGCATCCATGGAGCATATCGGCTCCCTGCCTCTGGCCTTCGCGCTGGCGGTCTATCGCGCCATTTCTGCCGTGTTGCCCCCCGGTGGCGCGCCGCTTGAGATCAAATGGCCGAACGACATTCTCATCGCGCGCAAGAAGACCTGCGGTATTCTGATGGAAGCGGAGACCTTGCCGGATGGGCGCACGGCACTCGTCATCGGCATCGGCATCAATATTGCCCATATGCCTGACAAACCTGCCTATCCCGTCACGCGGCTTGGCGAACATGGCGCAGCCTGCGCGCCGGAAGAGCTGTTTGCTCATCTGTTTCGTGAGGTTGCGCATATTCTCAGCCTGTGGAACCGGGGGCAGGGCGTGGCCGAGGTCATGCGCCTGTGGCGCGCGGCTGCCTGCGGCATTGGCGAGCCGATTACGGTCAATCTTCCGGATCGGTCTATCCGCGGGCGTTTTGCCGGAATTGATGATAAGGGTTTCCTGCTGCTGGAAGAAGACGAGGGGCCGATGCGCTCCATTGCTGCTGGCGATGTATTTTTTGGTTGAACCGCACGGTGCGTGACATTGCGCCGACGTTCGATGTTTGGATCTGGAGCATTCCTGCTGCTCGGTAAATGCAGGACGTCGCCGCAGCCTCGCATCGGCTGCGGCGGGCGCATGATGAAAACCGATGCCATTCGCTGTCACCGCGCGTTTCAAGCGTCGCGGTGGCAAGCATGATTGGACAGAAAAAAGAATGACAACAAAAGACGAACTCGTATTTTTGCCGCTCGGTGGCGTCGGCGAAATCGGCATGAATCTGGCGCTTTATGGCTATGGCCCTGCTGCCAAACGCCAATGGATCATGGTCGATTGCGGCGTGACCTTTGCCGGTCTGGACTTGCCGGGCGTGGATCTGGTGCTGCCGGACATCCGCTTTATCGAGGAGCAGCGCAACAGCCTCAAGGCCATCATTATCACCCACGCGCATGAGGACCATTACGGCGCGCTGAACGATCTTTGGCCCGGGCTCAACGTGCCTGTCTACGCGTCCGGCTTTACCGCTGGCATGCTGGAAGCCAAGCGCAACTACGAAGGCACCCGGGCTGAAATTCCGATCACGCCCTTCAAGGCTGGCGACCGCATCAATGTCGGCCCCTTCGAGGTCGAGGCGATTGGCGTCAACCACTCCATTCCAGAACCCATGTCGCTGGTCATCCGCACGCCGCTCGGCAATGTCGTCCACACCGGCGACTGGAAGATCGATCATGCGCCATCTCTTGGGCCTTTGACTGACGAGGCCCGCTTCCGCGCCATAGGCGAAGAAGGCGTGCTGGCGATGATGTGCGACAGCACCAATGCGCTGCGCGATGGTGTTTCGCCATCCGAAGAGCAGGTGTCTGAAGGTCTGCGCCAGATCATCGAAAATGCCGAGGGGCGCGTGGCGATCACGACTTTCTCGTCCAATGTCGGGCGCATTCGCTCGATTGCGCAGGCTGCAGATCGTGCGGGCCGTGAAGTCCTGCTACTCGGCTCTTCGCTCAAGCGCGTGGTCAATGTTTCGCATGACCTCGGCATCATGGAAGGCATCAAGCCGTTTCTGGCTGAAGACGAATTCGGCTATATCCCGCGCAACAAGGTGGTGGTCATCCTCACCGGCTCGCAGGGCGAATCCCGCGCAGCACTCGCAAAGCTCTCGCGCGATGAAATGCGCAATGTGGCGCTGGCGTCTGGCGACACGGTCGTCTTCTCGTCGCGTGCCATTCCCGGCAACGAAAAAGCCATTCTCGACATCAAGAACGGCCTGATCGAGCAGGGTGTCCACATCATCACCGATAACGAAGCACTGGTTCACGTGTCCGGCCATCCGCGCCGCAACGAACTCTTGCAGATGTATGAGTGGGTGAAGCCGCAGATTCTGGTGCCCGTGCATGGAGAAGCCGCGCATCTGGTGGCCCAGAAGGAACTGGCCGAGCAGGCTGGCATTTCGCAGGTGCCAAAGGTTCGCAACGGCAATATTCTGCGCCTCGCTCCCGGTCCGGCGGAAGTCATCGATGATGCGCCGCATGGCCGCGTCTTCAAAGATGGCCGTCTGGTCGGCGATTTTGAGGAAATGGGCATTGGCGACCGCCGCAAGCTCTCCTTTGCCGGTCACGTTTCGATCAATGTCGTGCTGGACAGCCGCTTTGATTTCGTGGGCGACCCCGATGTCGTTCCTTTCGGCCTGCCGGAATTCGATGACGAAGGCGAGGCCATGGAAGATACGCTTTATGACGCCGTTCTGGGTGCCGTCGAAAGCATTCCGCGCGCGCGCCGCAAGGATTTGAATGTGGTGCGGGAATCGGTGCGCCGCGCCGTACGCGCTACGGCCAATCAGGTCTGGGGCAAGAAGCCCATCGTTACCGTGTTCGTGACGAAGGTGTAATCGGTCTCATCAGCCGTTTCGGGAGGAAACATGCTGGGTCGTATCAATCACATCGCGATTGCCGTGCCGGATCTGGCTGCGGCAGTCGCCACTTATCGCGATACGCTGGGTGCCGCCGTCTCCCAACCGCAAGCTCTGCCCGAACACGGTGTGACCGTCGTCTTCGTGGGACTGCCCAACGCCAAGGTGGAACTGCTGGAGCCCCTGGGCGAGAGCTCTCCCATCGCGGCATTTTTGGAAAAGAACCCTTCCGGCGGCATGCACCATATCTGCTACGAAGTGGCCGATATTCTGGTGGCACGGGATCGTCTCAAGGGAGAGGGTGCACGCGTGCTGGGTGACGGCGAACCGAAGACCGGCGCGCACGGCAAACCGGTACTGTTTCTCCACCCGAAGGATTTCTTCGGGACTTTGATTGAGCTGGAACAGATTTGAGTTCCGGCTGCCTTTAGAGGCGGGTACTTTTGCGATAGCCTGCCATCAATCCTGTGAAAAGCACTGGATTGATGGCAGAAAGAACGGGAGGTTTATGATATGCAGTGGCTTTCGACATTTGCCGTGTTTTTCATCGTCTGGTGGACGGTGCTGTTCATTATCCTGCCTATTGGCCTGCGTACGCAGTCTGAAGACGGGGATGTTGCGCTGGGAACAGTGGCGAGCGCGCCGACGCGTTTCAGGGGCGGACAGATCGTTCTGGTGACGACCCTCGTTTCTGTCGCAATCTGCGGCGTGTGGTACGCAAGCACATGGTATTTCGGCTTCAGCCTGGACGACCTGCCGCGCATTATCCCGGTTTATGACTGATTTCTGTCATCAAGCTGTCATGTATAACCGCCATACCCCCAAACAACAGAGACGCGGCGTCTTGACAGACGCAAATTCGCCTTAATTAATTTTGGTGTTTTTGAGTGTGTTTCAAAAAAGCAAAAAAAAACAAGGCGTTTCAGCCTTGTTTTTTAGTTTCGCGTGATCTGTAACCGTTGCCGGGGCTGCGAATGAACGCGCCTAAGATCTCATCCTCCCAAGACTGACCGCGAAATCGGCAAGAATTTAAACTTCCTGCCTCTTTTGTAAGCTGAAACTAGCCCAAAGATGAAAACTTGTCATTAGATTTTTTGCATTTTTGTTACAGTCGGCAAAAAATTCCTCTTGATGCGATATGTCGCACCATCCGGGCAAAATTATTCCTCCTGTAACCGTTCAGCGGCGAAAGCTGTCTCATAAAATTGTCGCAAAAGCGCCATGAAAGTAAATCGAGCGGGCGTTTCGCGCTGCAAACAGGGGCTTTTCAGTCTTCCTGAATGTTCGGTTTGGAATCATATTGCGCCTGCGCTGCAGAAGCGCCCATACGCACAGTGCTGCGGGTTTCCTTCTGATAAGGAAACCGCTATGTACGGCGCAAATATCCCGTTATTCCGGCGATTCCCGCGCGTAGGCGAGGCGTCGTCACAAAATGGAAGCACCCATGCGTCTCAGCCGTTACTTTTTGCCCATCCTCAAGGAAAATCCCAAGGAAGCGGAAATCGTCTCGCACCGCCTTATGCTGCGTGCGGGCATGGTCCGTCAGCAGAGCCAGGGCATCTATTCCTGGCTGCCGCTGGGCAAGCGCGTCATGGACAAGGTCAACAAGATCATCCGTGAAGAGCAGGATCGCTCCGGCGCCATCGAACTGTTGATGCCGACGCTCCAGACGGCTGAGTTGTGGCAGGAAAGCGGTCGTTACGATGATTACGGCAAGGAAATGCTGCGCATCAAGGACCGTCAGGACCGCCAGATGCTCTATGGGCCGACCAATGAAGAGATGATCACGGACATCTTCCGGTCCTATGTGAAGTCCTACAAGAGCCTGCCGCTGAACCTCTACCACATTCAGCTCAAGTTCCGTGACGAGGTTCGCCCGCGTTTCGGCACCATGCGCTCGCGCGAATTCCTGATGAAGGATGCCTATTCCTTCGACCTGACCAAGGAAGACGCGATCCATTCCTATAACAAGATGTTCACCGCTTACCTGCGCACCTTCTCGCGCCTTGGTTTGCGCGCTATTCCCATGCGTGCCGATACCGGCCCGATTGGCGGCAACCACAGCCATGAATTCATCATTCTGGCTGACACGGGTGAATCGGAAGTGTTCTGCCACAAGAGCTTCCTCGATCGCGGCATTCCCTCCGACGATACCAACTTCGATGACGTTGATGGTCTGCAGGGTATTTTCAACGAGTGGACGACGGATTACGCTGCCACGTCTGAAATGCACGATGAAGCCGCTTTCAATGCGATCCCCGAAGGTGAGCGTCTGTCTGCACGCGGCATCGAAGTCGGTCACATCTTCTATTTCGGCACGAAATATTCCGAGCCGATGGGTGCAAAGGTTCAGGGGCCTGACGGCAAGGAACACCTTGTCCACATGGGTTCCTATGGCATTGGACCGACCCGCCTTGTTCCCGCCATCATTGAAGCATCGCATGACGAGAACGGAATCATCTGGCCAGAATCGGTTGCTCCATTCGATGTCGTCATCATCAACATGAAGGCAGGTGACGCTGCCTGTGATGCGGCTTGTGAAAAGTTGTATTACTCGCTGACCAATGCCGGCAAGGATGTTCTGTACGACGACACGGATGATCGCGCAGGCCAGAAATTCGCAACCGCCGATCTCATCGGCGTGCCGGTCCAGGTCATCGTTGGTCCGCGCGGCATTGCGGCTGGCGAAGTGGAAGTCAAGGATCGCAAGACCGGCGCACGCGCGACCGTGACCGTCGAAGCGGCAATGAACAGGGTGCTTGGCTGAAAAGCCGATAAGGAGAAGACATGGCAAAAGCCGAGGCTGATAACGGTGCAGGCTCTTCCGTAAAGGGTGGAGCCGCCCGGCCATTTTCGGCCTTCGAGCGCATGGTGGCCTGGCGCTACCTGCGCTCGCGCCGCAAGGAAGCGTTCATTTCCGTCATCGCAGGGTTTTCCTTCGTTGGCATCATGCTCGGCGTTGCGACGCTGATCATCGTCATGGCGGTCATGAATGGCTTCCGCACGGAGCTGATTTCCCGCATTCTAGGCATCAACGGCCATATGATCGTCCAGCCCATCGACTCTCCGTTGAAGGACTATGACGATCTGGCCAAGAAATTTGCCGCCGTTCCCGGTGTCACCATGGCTTTGCCGCTGGTCGAAGGTCAGACACTGGCCTCAGGTCGTGGCGGTGCAGGCAGTGGCGCACTTGTGCGCGGCGTTCGCACCGAAGATATTGAAAAGATCAAGGAAGTCTCCGGCAACATCAAGGTCGGCGATCTCGTCGGCTATATGTCGGGGCAGGGCGTTCTTGTCGGCTCGCGTCTCGCGTCCCAGCTAGGCGTGACAGCGGGCGACCAGATTACGCTGATATCACCGGAAGGTGACGTAACGCCGATGGGCGTCAATCCGCGCGTCAAATCCTATACGATCTCGGGCGTTTTCGAGATCGGCATGTCGGAATATGATGCCTCGATGATCTATATGCCGCTGTCAGAAGCGCAGTTGTATTTCAACAATGAAGGCATCGTTCAATCCATCGAACTCTTTGTCACACATCCTGACAATGTCGATGGCATCAGGCCGCTGGTGGAGACGGCAGCCGGGCGGCAGATTTATATCACCGACTGGCGACAGCGGAACCAGACCTTCTTCTCCGCGCTTCAGGTAGAGCGCAACGTCATGTTCATGATCCTGACGCTGATCGTGCTGGTGGCGGCGCTCAACATCATCTCCGGCCTCATCATGCTGGTGAAGGACAAGGGCAGCGATATCGCCATTCTGCGCACCATGGGTGCAAGCTCTGGCTCCATCATGCGCATCTTCTTCATGACGGGCGCGGCCATCGGCATCGTCGGCACTTTCGCGGGAGTTGGGCTCGGCGTCATCGTCTGTCTCAACGTGGAATCGATCCGTCAGTTCTTCTCGTGGATTTCAGGCACCGTCCTGTTCGATCCGCAGCTTTATTTCCTCAGCCAGCTTCCGGCAGAAATGCAGCTGAGCGAGACCATGACGGTCGTTATCATGGCGCTGACCTTGTCTTTCCTGGCAACGATCTTTCCGGCATGGCGGGCTTCCAAGCTCGATCCAGTCCAAGCCCTGCGTTACGAATAAGGACTGCTTCACACCATGGCACAGAAAATAGCGTTGCAGCTTTCCGGCGTGGAACGGACCTACGGGCAGGGTGAAACTAGCTTGTCCATCCTTAAGAATGCCGACCTTCAGCTCAGAAGCGGCGAGATCGTCGCGCTCGTGGCACCCTCAGGCACTGGCAAATCCACGCTGCTGCATCTGGCTGGTCTGCTGGAACATCCCGATGCGGGCGAAGTCGTCGTCAATGGCAGATCTTGTGGCGATCTCTCGGATGAAGAGCGCACACTAATCCGCCGCAGCGACATCGGCTTCGTTTACCAGTTCCACCATCTTCTGCCGGAATTCACCGCGCTCGAAAATATCATGATGCCGCAGCTCATTTCCGGGCTGAAGCATGCGGAAGCCAGTGAACGCGCCAAGGCGCTGCTGGATTATATGCGCATCGGCCACCGGGCAGACCATCGCCCGTCGGAACTTTCCGGTGGTGAACAGCAGCGCGTAGCCATCGCCCGTGCCGTTGCCAACGCGCCGCTTCTGCTGCTGGCCGACGAGCCAACCGGCAACCTTGATCCGGAAACCGCATCCTATGTGTTCGGTGCTCTCGAAGCCTTGGTCCGCCAGTCCGGTCTCGCAGCCCTCATCGCCACCCACAACCACGAACTCGCCGGCCGCATGGACCGCCGCGTCACGCTCAGCGAAGGCCAGATCGTCGAGTTCTGATCGGCGTCCGACTTCAACGGACCGCTTCTGGTTCAAACAAAAAAGCACGGCTATCACGCCGTGCTTTTTCTTTGAATGCGGATTGTGAAGATACGCCGGAGCCCCGCGCTCCGGCGTATCTTCGTCCAGACGCTTATCGTGGGCGGATCGCGTTTACACGCACTGCGACCTGCTGATTGTTGACGTTCAAACCAATGTAGTCGTACTGCACGCCAGCCGTTTCAACAAATTCCTGGAACGCCTTATACTCATGCAGTTCCCAGCCAGGATAGTTGAAATACTCGTCGAACAGAATGATCGTGCCCGGGACGATACGGTCACGCAGCTGCGTGAACACGGTCTGTGTCGAGGAGTAGAGATCGCAATCGACATGGATCAGCGAGGCTGGACCCTGATGCGCGTCAAGGAAGGCAGGCAGGGTGCGGTCAAACCAGCCGACGACGAGTTTGACACTTGGCAGAACCTGCGGCAGGCCTTCGCGTGCGAAAGCACCCTTGTCGAAGCCCGGACGCCATGCTTCTGGCAGGCCTTCGAAGCTGTCAAAGCCGTAAACCGGTGTGCTGATATTCTCTGCGATGCGGTTGATGGACCGACCGGAGAAAACGCCGAATTCGAGAACCAGACCTTCGACCTTTGCCGCTCGGCAGGCGTAGTCGATCAGGTCTTCCGTCGTGTCGAGATGTTCTGCGGCTAACATCTTGGTATGCATATACTGACTGGATGTCACACCTGCAGTCAACCTGGAAATGAAGTTCAGGTTGAAGGAACCGGTTGGTGGGGATGACATCGCAAAGTTGGATACAGATAAAATCTTTTGAAGAATTTCGTCGTTGCTTGTCGCTGTTTCGCTCATTTTGAAAACTCTAAGCCAGTGTAGTGATGTGAGCAGCTTATATTAAGCCGCTCTGCCCCGTCGTCTTCTGGAACGCTTTAATTGTGACGTTCAACCTGAACTTTAAATTAGGAATCACAGAAGACATGGTTGTGTTATTGCCAGTTTAACTTGCGCGAAGCATGTGTCTATTGGTTGAGGCGTATTTTTGCTAAGCGTTATAAGTGTTTCCGCATATATCCAAAATAAAACTCAGTTACTAATCTGCTGGGACTGGCGTTATCAACAACGATACGAGTCTGCACAATTCTAAGCTCAGCTTTAAACCCGCTGACAACGCGCCGATTTTTGCCGCCATCTCATAACTCCGTCGCCCCTCGGTTTGCCTTTTCGAGTCAAGCACTTGCTGCGAATCGAACGCGGGAACCCGCACGACTCGGCGTACGTTGACAAGACAACGGTGACAAATAAGCAGTTGACAATGGAACCAAATAAGAACAAAGTTAGAACATAAAGAGTATGGAGAGACAAATGACCGACATCATCCGTGACATTGCCGCCTTCGCTTCCATCGCCGTCTTTGTTGCCAGCTTCTCGGTGATCCTCACTTCCATGTGATGTGCTGACGTCGTTTCAACCGGAAATGACGTGTAAACTTGACCTTAGGCAGTGGACTTTGCCTTCAGGAAATCCGAAAATCCCGCTGAATCAGAATGGCGGGATAAAGTAAAATGGGTGAGATTTTGGTGAGCGGTGACAAGGCCGCACATGAGCTGAAAACACCCGGATTCGTTCACCTTCGGGTGCACTCTGCCTACTCCCTTCTCGAGGGCGCGTTGCCCTTGAAGAAAATCATGGCCAAGGCCGTCAGCGACGGTCAGCCGGCCATCGCCATCACCGATACCAACAATCTGTTTGTCGCGCTGGAGTTTTCCGAAAAAGCGCGAGACGAAGGCTTGCAGCCCATCATCGGCTGCCAGATATCGCTCGATTTGCAGGACGCGACCGATGACAAGCGCGGCAACAACAACCTAGCTAAGCTGCCGTCCATCGTTGTCCTGGCTGCGGATGCGCAGGGCTATGAACGACTGGTCGATCTGATCAGCCGCGCCTATCTGGACGGCGAAGGTACGGGCCATGCGGTCAGCATCACCAAGTCCTGGCTGGAGGAGGGTGACAACAGCGGTCTGATCGTTCTGACCGGTGCGTCGGGCGGGCCCATCGATATGGCGCTGCGAGATGGCCATACCAATCTAGCGACAAAGCGCTTGATGGTGCTGAAGGAGCTTTTCGGCAACCGTCTCTATATGGAATTGCAGCGTCAGGGCAATTTCGACCGCGCGCATGAGCGCCGCGTGATTTCGCTGGCCTATGAGCATGACATTCCGCTTGTCGCCACCAATGAGGCGTTCTTCCCGTCGCGTGCGGACTACGATGCGCATGATGCGTTGATGGCCGTGGCCCACAATGCCATCGTCTCAGATGACAGCCGGTTTCGCCTGACGCCAGATCACTACTTGAAAAGCCGCAGCGAGATGATGGCACTTTTTGCCGACATTCCCGAGGCTTTGGAAAACACAATCGAGATTGCGCAACGCTGCTCTTATGTTCTGAAAAAACGCGGGCCAATCCTGCCTCGTTTCACCGGTGCCAGCGATGACCCGGAAGAGGCGGAACGCGCCGAGTCGCTAGAGCTTCGTCGTCAGGCCGTGGAAGGGCTCGACCAGCGTCTGGCCTCGCTCGGCATGGCGCCGGGTTATACCGAGCAGGAATACCGCGACCGGCTGGATTTCGAACTCGGCGTTATCGAGCGCATGAAGTTCCCCGGCTACTTCCTCATCGTTGCCGACTTCATCAAATGGGCCAAGCAGCAGGATATCCCCGTTGGCCCGGGCCGTGGTTCGGGTGCGGGCTCGCTGGTTGCTTACGCGCTTACCATTACCGATGTCGATCCGCTGCGCTTCTCGCTGCTGTTCGAACGCTTCCTCAATCCAGAACGCGTATCGATGCCCGACTTCGATATCGACTTCTGCCAGGACCGCCGCGAAGAGGTCATTCGTTACGTGCAGCGCAAATATGGCCGCGAGCAGGTGGCGCAGATCATCACCTTCGGTTCGCTACAGGCGCGTGCCGCCTTGCGTGACGTTGGTCGCGTGCTGGAAATGCCCTACGGTCAGGTGGACCGCATCTGCAAGCTGGTGCCCAACAATCCGGCCAACCCCACACCGCTCTCCAAGGCGATCGAGGAAGAGCCGCGTTTTCAGGAAGAAGCCGACAAGGAGCCCGTCGTCGCCCGTCTTCTGGATATCGCCCAGAAGATCGAAGGCCTGTATCGCCACGCCTCCACTCACGCCGCCGGTATAGTTATCGGTGACCGTCCGCTGTCCAAGCTCGTGCCCATGTATCGCGATCCGCGCTCGGACATGCCCGTCACCCAGTTCAACATGAAATGGGTCGAAAGCGCCGGTCTCGTCAAATTCGACTTTCTGGGTCTGAAGACGCTGACGGTTCTGAAAGTGGCTGTGGATTTCGTCGCCAAACGCGGCATTTCCGTCGATCTGGCGGCCATCCCGCTGGATGATCAGAAAACCTACGAAATGCTGTCGCGCGGTGAAACCATCGGCGTGTTCCAGGTGGAAAGTGCGGGCATGCGCAAGGCGCTCATCGGCATGCGCCCGGACTGTATCGAAGATATCATCGCGCTGGTGGCACTCTATCGTCCGGGTCCGATGGAAAACATCCCGGTCTATAATGCCCGTAAACATGGTGAGGAAGAGATCGAGTCGATCCACCCGACCATCGATCATCTGCTGAAGGAAACGCAGGGCGTTATCGTCTATCAGGAGCAGGTGATGCAGATTGCGCAGGTCCTGTCCGGCTATTCGCTGGGTGAAGCCGATCTTCTGCGCCGTGCCATGGGTAAGAAGATCAAGGAGGAAATGGACCAGCAGCGTGAGCGTTTCGTGGAAGGCGCGATCCGCAACAATGTCTCCAAGGCGCAGTCCGACACCATCTTCGATCTGCTAGCCAAGTTCGCCAATTACGGCTTCAACAAATCCCACGCCGCCGCTTACGCCATCGTCTCTTACCAAACGGCCTATATGAAGGCGCATTTCCCGGTGGAGTTCCTCGCGGCCTCCATGACGCTGGATATGGCCAATACGGAAAAGGTCAACGACTTCCGTCAGGACGCAGGCCGTATGGGCATCGAGATCGTCGCGCCATCGGTACAGACATCCCATCGCCGCTTCGAGCCGGGTGAAAACCGCATCTATTATTCGCTGGCGGCGCTGAAAGGCGTGGGCGAGGGTGCGGTCGATCACATCGTGGAAGTGCGCGGCGAAAAGCCATTCACCAGCCTTGAAGATTTCTGCCTGCGGATCGACCCCAAACAGGTCAACCGTCGCGTGCTGGAAAGCCTCATCAATGCGGGCGCTTTCGATTGCTTCGGCAAGGACCGCGCCGAACTCATCGGCGGGCTGGATCGCATCATCGGTTACGCGCAGATCGCGCAAAGCCGCCGCGTGAGCGGCCAGCATGATATGTTCGGCTCCGGCAGCGCAAGCGGCCCGGAAAAGCTGGTTTTGCCAGCCTATCAGCCTTGGCTTGCCTCGGAAAAGCTGCTGCGGGAATATCAGGTGTTGGGCTTCTACCTCACCGCCCATCCACTGGATACATACCGCGCCATTCTCGACAAGCTGCGTGTGCAGAACATTGCCGACTTTACCGCTTCGGTAAAACAGGGTGCCACCGCTGGCCGTCTGGCCGGCACCGTCACCGGCAAGCAGGAGCGGAAGACCCGCACCGGCAACAAGATGGGCATCGTCACCTTCTCGGATGCGTCGGGCCAGTATGAGGCCGTGCTGTTTTCGGAAGGGCTTGGCCAATATCGGGATCTTCTGGAAGTCGGAAAATCTCTAGTGATTACCGTCCAGGCGGAAGAGCGGCCAGAAGGCATTGGACTGCGCATTCAGACTGCGCAGTCACTCGAAGAAAAATCGGTCCAAATGCAGAAGGCGCTACGTGTTTATCTTCGCGATTCCGGTCCTATGAAGGCTTTGGCGCACCACCTCAACAAGGGCGATGGCGCGGTCTATTTCGTGTTGATCAAGGATGACGGTCAGCGCGAAATTGAGGTGGAATTGCCGGGCAGATACCGCATCTCACCGGAAATAGGCGCGGCATTCCGCTCCGCCTCTGGTGTCATCGATGTCGAACTGATCTGATTTAAAAACAACTTCTTGTTGCGGAAACTTAAACCGACTTCAGAACAAGCTGTTGGTCGGAAAAGCAAAAGCACCCTTGTCGATAAAGCCGTGGCGAGACAGGCACGCTCGCAGCGCCGCATTGTAGTAATAGGATGTCGTGTACGCCGTACCACGTGGTGGCGAGCTGGCTTCGGCCGTGCAGTTTGACAGCGCCCGGTCATAGACGTCGAGAAGGATGGGATCGCTTGTCACGTCCGGCCCGGCATAAACGCTGTAATTTTTAGGTGATTCCGCTGCCGAGACGCAGGCCAGACCAAGAATGGCTGCTGCTACATATTTTATGTTCATTTGCTGGCTCTCCACGCTGTAATGGTGAGCTATGTGAACGCCGTTGGTCCGGCTTCCGTTCCCGCAAGACGTGCACATCCTGCGGGCAGAGGCGCTTCGTTACATCGGGCGGTCGCGCGTCACGGTAATAAAGTCCGTGCCCTGTCCGGTTTCCAGCCCATGGCTGAGATCGGCAACGGTGATGGAACTGCCGACGGCAAGCTCTGCCTCCAGCTTGTCACGGATCACATCCGGTATCTCCAAACGATCCAGCACCGCATTCAGCTGGTTGGAACCGCCCGGCGCCTCCGCTACGTCGATGCCGAGGCGTTTGCGGGCGGCGGCTGGCAGGTGGTTTTCCAGCGTCAGGCCGTTCCATTCCGCCTTGCCCTTGTCGCGGTCCATATCGATGACCTCCAAGAAATGGGTACCGAGCGCAACATGCGGGTCTTTGATATGGATGGGCGCTTCGAACAGCGGCTTGAAGTCGCGCCGCACCATGAGCTGGCCGTTTGGCGCGGCTTCTGCACCGGCGGAAGCATAAAGCGCATCCACAAAATCATCGCTCAGCAGCGGGCCGGTGGTCTTCATACCCTTCCAGCGCTTGAAGCCATTGATGGCGGTCTCGGTCATCTGGCCCATGAAACCATCTGCCACGCCCGCATCGAAGCCGATGCTGGTCAACAGCTGCTGCACATCCATGATCTTCTCACGGTCGCCGCGACGGGTAATCAGAATACGAAGCGGCGAGCGGTTGGTTTCCGCAGATGCCTTGGGCTTCACGGAACTCGTTGTCTGGTTGACCGCGACTTCCACCAGCTTCAGCGAAGCATCGAAGCTTGCCGGACGTAGCTCAACATCAGATAGCATCAACCCGTCATCTGCCGTGTCCTTGGGCTGCAAAAGGGCAGGGTGGTCGATGTGGCGCAGCGAGACATCCGCATCGGAAATAATGACATGCACGCCACGCGACGTCGTGCCGTAGAGCGACTTGGCGAATTTGGCAGGCAGTCGAATGCAGCCATGCGAGGCCGGGTAGTTCGGCACGCGGCCCTCGTGCAGCGCAATGCCGGACCATGTCAGCCGCTGCATGAAGGGCATGGGCGCTGCCGAATAGATGTTGGATTCGTGGTATTTGCGCTTGTCGATGATGGAGAAGATGCCGCTCGGCGTGTCGTGTCCCGCCTTGCCGGTGGAGACTCTCGACGTCGCAATCACTTCGCCGTCCTCATAGAGCGACAGCATCTGCTCGCTCTTGGAAACGACAACCTGCAGGCTTCGCGCATCCCCGGCAAAGGCCGTCTGCACCAGAACGGAAGTCGATAGGAGACAGGCTCCCACAAATGCACGCAACATCATGTCACTCCAACGCAATACAAAACGTGCCTTCATACGGAAGGCACAGGAGCTAAGGGCCACCGGAAACCAGGGTGGCTTTTTCACAGGTCAGAGTAGCGTGTGGGATTTAAGGAAACTTTTAAATATCATCACGACTGTGTGTAACCGGCTACTTTTTCGCACCGAATGTATAGCCGGTCTCGACCGCTCCCTTGCCGAATTTGTCTCGCAGCTTGTCCATGGCAGCTTCGGCTGCCGCACGACGCCCGGCACCTTTGTCCACAAGGTCGGGCGGGTCGGCAAGGGTGGGGTGGCACAGGTCCGAAA
>UCLB01000030.1 GCA_900473205.1 Hyphomicrobiales bacterium | reverse complement strand
CAACTCCCCGCCCCTCTCCAAAAGCCAAACCAGCCCCCTCCACCCCACATTCCCACCCATCCCCGTTGCAACCCATTGACGTTTGCGTAAAAGTAATTCGAACCTACCGGGAGGGGTTGATGGAGAGATTTGACGTTATTGTCGTGGGTGCGGGGCTTGCCGGGCTGGTGGCGGCGACGGAGGCTGCGGAGCGGGGGTTGAGGGTTTGCGTCCTTGACCAGGAGGGAGAGCAAAACCTTGGGGGGCAGGCTTTCTGGTCTCTGGGTGGGCTGTTTTTCATCGATAGTCCCGAACAACGCTTCATGCGCATTCGTGACAGTCTCGATCTCGCCCGTCAGGACTGGCTGGGATCTGCCGGTTTTGACCGCCCTGAAGATCATTGGCCGCGCCGATGGGCCGAGGCCTATCTTGAATTTGCGGCGGGTGAAAAGCGGGCATGGCTGCATGGGCTTGGCATGCGCTGGTTCCCCGTCGTGGGATGGGCGGAGCGCGGCGGGGCGCATGCCCATGGTCACGGCAATTCCGTGCCGCGTTTTCATGTGACATGGGGAACCGGACCGGGCGTTCTGGACCCCTTCGTCAAAAAAGCCAGAGCCTACGCAGAGAGCGGGCGTATCACCTTCAGATTCCGCCATCAAGTTGATGCTCTAGAAAGCGCAGATGGCGCTATTACCGGCGTGTCCGGTACCCTGCTAGAGGTCGATTCTGTCCAACGTGGGGAGCAAAGCAGTCGGGCTGTTGCAGGAGAATTTCGATACGAAGCCGCCGCCATCATCGTCACCTCCGGCGGGATCGGTGGCAATCATGATCTGGTGCGCCAGAACTGGCCGGTGGAGCGGCTGGGTCAGCCGCCTGCAGATATGGTTTGCGGCGTGCCAGCCCATGTCGATGGCCGGATGATTGGCATTACTGAGGCCGCGGGTGCTTCCGTCATCAACCGGGACCGCATGTGGCATTATACCGAGGGCGTGAAGAACTATGATCCGATCTGGCCGAACCATGGCATCCGTATTTTGCCCGGCCCCTCATCCTTCTGGTGCGATGCCAATGGCGAGAGATTACCGGCGCCTGCCATGCCCGGTTTCGATACGCTCGGCACCCTGAAAATCCTGCGGGAGAGAAACAGCAATTACAGCTGGTTTATTCTGACCAAGGCGATCATCAAGAAGGAATTCGCGCTTTCCGGCTCGGAGCAGAACCCCGATCTCACCGGCAAGAACATTCGCCTGCTGCTGAAACGTCTGGGCAAGGAGCCGCCGGGGCCGGTAAAGGCCTTCATGGAGCGCGGCGAGGATTTCGCCGTGCGCGATACGCTGGAAGATCTGGTGCAGGCAATGAATGCGATCACCGGTGAGGAACGGTTGGACGTCTCCCACATCCGTACGCAGATCGAAGCGCGGGATCGAGAGCTTGCCAATGGTTTCAGCAAGGATGCACAGATCACGGCCATCAGAGGTGCGCGCAATTATCTCGGCGACAAGCTGATGCGCACGGCCAAGCCGCACCGCCTGCTGGACCCCACCGCCGGGCCGCTGATTGCCGTGCGGCTGCACATCCTCACCCGCAAGACGCTGGGCGGTCTGCATACCGACCTCAACGGGCGGGTGCTGGATGGTAGCGGTGCGCCGGTGCTAGGGCTTTACGCGGCGGGCGAAGTCGCCGGTTTTGGCGGTGGCGGTATGCATGGCTACAACGCGCTGGAAGGCACGTTTCTCGGCGGATGCCTGTTTTCCGGACGGGTTGCGGGCCGCAGCGTCGGCACTTAGCTGGTCTTCACCAGCGGCACCACGTCATCGCTGCCCGTTTCGAACTGCAGGCGGGCGAGCTTGGCATAGAGGCCACCCTGCCGCGACAGGCTATGGTGCGTGCCTTCCTCGATGATGCGGCCTTCATCCATGACCAGAATACGGTCGGCCTTCAGCACGGTGGCGAGGCGGTGGGCGATGACGATAGTGGTGCGTTTGCTGATCAGCTGATCGAGCGCCTTTTGCACCAGCGTTTCGCTTTCGGCATCCAAGGCCGACGTTGCTTCATCGAGTAGCAGGATCGGCGCATCGCGAAGGATGGCGCGGGCGATGGCGATGCGCTGGCGCTGGCCGCCGGAAAGGGTAACGCCGCGTTCACCGACAACGGTGTCATAGCCATCATAAAGTCTGGAGATGAAGCCATCGGCCTGCGCGGCTAAGGCAGCGGCGCGGACCTCATCTCGGGTCGCGCCGGGCTTGCCGAAGGCGATGTTATCGTGAATGGAAGAGGCGAAAATCGCCACATCCTGCGGCACGATGGCAAGCCGCGAGCGCAACTCTTCCAGCGTAACAGAGCGGATGTCGGTGCCATCGACGGTGATGCGTCCGGCTTGCGGATCGTAAAAGCGCATCAGCAGCGAAAAGACCGTGCTCTTGCCCGCACCCGATGGGCCGACGATGGCAACTGTTTCGCCTGCTGCGACCTTGAAGGACAGGTCCGAAATGATCGGCTTGTGGTCGCCTTGCGGGTAATGGAAGGCAACGCTCTCAAAGCTGGCTTCACCACGTGCGGGTGATGGCAGCGAGAGCGGCGTCGCCGGATTTTCGACCGGGGATTTTTCGTTCAAAAGTTCGGACAGGCGTTCTGCTGCGCCACCCGCTTGCGAAAGCTCGCCCCAGACTTCCGACAGTTGGCCGAGCGAGCTGGCGGCGATGACGGAGTAAAGAACGAACTGGCTGAGCGTACCGGCGGAAATCGTGCCGACCAGCACGCTATGGGCGCCATACCACAGGACGGCCACGACGCTGCCGAAGACGAAGCTGATGGCGACGGCGGTCAGAACAGCGCGGGCGCTGATGGCGGCGCGAGCGCCCTGATAGGCCTTTTCCACTGCCTCATTATAGCGGGCATTGGCCAGCGTTTCGGCGTTAAAAGACTGGATGGTGCGGCTGGCGGAAATGGTTTCTGCCGCAAAAGCTGCGGATGCGGCCAGCGTATCCTGCGTGGTTCTCGAGCGGGAACGGACGGAGCGACCGAAGGCAATAAGCGGGAAGACGATGAGCGGAATGGCCAGCAGCGCAAGGCCGGAAAGGCTGGGGCTGGTATAGACCATCATCGCTACGCCGCCGAGACAGAGCAGAATGTTGCGCAGGGCGACCGATGCGGAGGAGCCGAAGGCCGAGCGAATCTGCACAGTGTCGGCTGTCAGGCGCGATGTCAGTTCGCCGGAATGGTTGACGTCGAAAAAGGCCTGCGACAGAGACGTCAGATGCGCGAAAACGTCGCGGCGCAGATCGGCAACGACCCGCTCACCAATTGTCATGACGTAGTAATAGCGCATGGCGCTGGCCAGCGCGAGAACGACGGCGATGGCCAGAAGCACGGCGAAATAGCTGTTGATCATCGCGCCATCGGCGCCCTCGAAACCATGATCGATGATGCGGCGAACGGCCAGCGGCAAAGCAAGGGTAGTGGCGGACGAGAGAACGAGGGCAAACAGCGCAGCTGCGACCAGCCCGCGATAGCGCTTCAGATAGGGAAAGAGGCTGGCCAACGGCTTTGGCGTCTTGCGGCCTGCCGATTTCTGTTCCTGAATGTCTGCCACGTTCTACTCCTGCATTTGCCAGCAAAGGCCGGGTTTTCGCCAGCCTGCGGCAATCTCAAATGTGTCATGTCAGATGTGTGACCAACTATGGGCCCAAGCATCGGCAGGCACTTGTTATCTCGGCGACCTTCATGTATAGGCTCCGCATCGAATTGGGAAGCCATGGCCAAATGGTCTAGAGCTTCATTATTGAATTGGCTCAGTTGACGCAATTGCGGCAAATGGTCCGCATGTCACTAAAGCAGGAAGATTGTCATGAAGGCTGAAATTCATCCCGACTATCACATGATCAAAGTGGTCATGACCGATGGCACAGAATACGAAACATTCTCCACATGGGGCTCCGAGGGTCAGACCATGAACCTCGAAATCGACCCTAAGTCGCACCCAGCATGGACTGGTGGCAACCAGCAGCTCATGGACCGTGGCGGCCGCGTTTCCAAGTTCAACAAGCGTTTCGGCGGCCTCGGCCTCTAATCCTGTTGATACTGTCGAATGCAAAAACCCTGGAGCAATCCGGGGTTTTTTGTTGTTTGGGTGTCTGACGTTGGTGGGTGTGGCTTACCCCNNATGTCCGGCAGGACAGAGGGGGGTAGCCACCAGCGATGTCGCCAAATTCTTTTGCAAAGCAAAAAAAGCAGGCCGAAGCCTGCTTTCATCATTAGCGATTTGACTGAAACTCAGTTGCCGGCAAAAGCCGTGCGCAGCAGGTTGAGCTGGGCCTGAACGCTGTTCTCGTTATCAGGAACCTTCGCAGCTTCTGCCGGGCGATAGATTTCGCGGTCGAGAAGAGCGACGCGGTTCTGGAGGCGAAGCGAACGCTCGACCAGATCACGGAAGGATTCCGGAAGGTCGTTCCAGCCCGGTGCGTTGCGATCGACGTTGAAGTTGTCGAGGCGGACCTTGTTCTTCTCGCTGAGAACCTGGTCGCGGCTCATCTCGCCATTGTTGACGGCGCGCTGGAGAAGAAGCCAGGAGGCCATCTGCATGAGGCGGGTGGTGAGGCGCATGGATTCCGCTGCGTAGAGAACCGATGCCATGCGCGGCAGAACCTTGGAGGCGGCGCGTCCGGATCCGTCCAGATAGGTCGCCGTTTCCTCCACCAAAGTCATACCCTCAGAATAGAGAGTCTTAAATTGGTTGGATGCTGCAGCACGGCCAGCAAAACTGATGGTATTCAAAACCTGTTCTGACATTTTTCCAAATCCTGCTTACGCACCATACTACTGGCAACGGGATAGAGGCTTAATAGTTCCGGCCTCTTTGTATTTTCAGGATGATATCAATAACGCAAATGCGCAAGCTGATTATTAAAGAAAGGTTAATACCCACAGTTTTGGCAATATTGTTAAGGGATAAAAAAAGAGCCGCAAAAGCGGCTCTCAAGGTAAAACAGGGAGAAAAATCAGACCAATTCGCCGATAGGAGAAACTGCCTGAGGTCCAGAAGAACTGGACATGTATAGTAATCGCTCAAAAAGCTTAATTTTTCGTTAATGGTAAACGAAAAGCTGCACCGCGCCGTAACGTTAATGAAGCGTTTCTTGCCGCCTCAAGACCGAAAAAGGCTTTCTGCGGCCTTGCGACCTGCGGACTTCTTCTCACGCTCGGCTTCCAGCCTTTTGATCTCCGTTTGTAAAATAGCGATGCGGCCGGTCAGTTCGTCTACGGAAAGCAGGCTGAGATCGCCACCCACAACGTGAGTCGTGGCCTGCTGTTTCAGCGGTTCTTCTTCGAAAACACTCATATGCCAGCTCCTTTTTCCAGTTCCGCCTCGTCCTCGGGATAGTGAGGCGCACGCGGGTCGAGCGACACGCTTTCGGGTGTCGCCAGCGGTGCTGCGGCTGCCGTGGAGAAGTTGTCCTTCTCTGCCGTTGGCAGGGCTGCACGTTGCCTGGAGCGGAATATAGCATAAGCGCTGATGAGAAGGTGGGAAACCGCCGTGACCATGAAAAGGGCGTAGGGGCCGAAGGAGGTCATAATCGGGCCGCCAAGCGTGGGGCCGATGATGGTGCCGATACCATAGAGCAGCAATAGGCCGCCGGAGACTTTGACGAAGTCTTCCGAAGAGGCGAAGTCGTTGGCGTGGGCAACCGCAATCGGGTAGAGCGCGTTGGCCGCGGCACCATAAACCGCGATCATGCCAATCAGCATATACACATGGCTAGGCTGGATGAGCGTGACGGCAAGACCCGCAAAAGCCGCAACCCCCGAGAGGCCAGCCAGCACGAAACGACGGTCGATACGGTCGGACAGCTTTCCGGCCGGAAACTGCGCCAGCGCGCCGATGAAGATGGTGACACTGACCATGATGGCAATCGTCGTCGGGTCCAACCCGGCGCGGGCACCGAACACGGCACCCAGCGTGCCGTAAGCACCGTTGGCAATGCCGATCAGCAAAATGCCGACGAAGGATACGGGCGACGTTCGGTAGAGGGCGGGTAAATCCAGCTTCACCTTTTTCAAGGGCTGCGGACTTTCCGCCTTGGACAGCATGGCGGGCATGATGGCGACGCAATAGATGATGGCGCACACCATGAAGAGCGACGTGCCGCTGACCGTACCAAAGGGAACAACCAGCTGACCTGCGACGACGCCGAACAGCGTGATGGCAATGTAGAGCGAGAAAATCGCGCCGCGGCTTTCATTGGTGGCGCGCTCGTTCAACCAGCTTTCGATGATCATCGACGTCCCGGCAGTGCAGAAGCCGGTGAGAGCGCGCAACGTGACCCATGCGACGTCATCGATAAACAGACCGGTCAAAAGCACGGTCAGGCAGATGAGGGCGACGAAACTGCCGAAGGCGCGAATATGGCCCGCACGCCGCACGATGGCCGGTGCTACAAAGCAACCGATAACAAAACCCGCCGCCCATGACGTGCCGAGGAAGCCGAGAACTTCATTGGAATACCCTTCCGCCGATCCGCGCACGGGAAGCAGAAGGCCTTGCAGGCCATTGCCCAGAAACAGAAACAAGGTGCTGGATAAAAGAGCGAATACGGGTAGAAGGTTTCTGCTCATAAGCCACTCTCATGCTAAGCGATTCAAGGTGTAGATCTGGGTCGACGACGCGCGAATAGGTTGCCGGTCATTGGTGAACATTAAAAATGTCCAGCCTGTGACGCTGGTTCAATAAAGCCAAAAGGTTTAGAGTCTTTCGGGAGCAAATGAAACCATTCTACGGGGCATATTTCCATCAGGATAAGAGACGCTCGTCTCGACAATATCCGGAGATATGCTCTTCGCCAATCACCTCTGCCCTGCCGAAAATCTGCTCCCGCAGAACGGTTTTACTTGCCCCAGAAAGGCTCTAACGATGACGAAAGCAATCGGGCTTTTTCTGCTTCTGGCCATGTGCATCCAGCTCATCCGCCCGCTCGGCCTGCCCGGACTTCGCAAGCGCGGGGATTGCTGGAAGATCGCCGTTGCTGCCTTCGTGATCTGGACGCTGGTGCTGTTGTTACGGCCTTAAGGGCGTGCAAATATAGAAGCCGTACTTCCAGCCTCATGCTGAAGCGCTTTGGCCAGAAATCAAAGCATACCCCCCAAGACCGCAACCCTCGTCTTTCGGGGGTCGCTTCGCTCCCGCCTCAGGATGGGATTGCCACCGAAGCAGCATCCCCTCACCGCTCCGTCAGCTTCAACTCGATCCGCCGGTTCTGCGAGCGTGCTTCCGGCGTGTCACCCTCGGCCAGCGGCTGATATTCCCCGAAGCCTGCCGCAACAAGCCGGTTGGCGGGCACGCCTTTGGAGATGAGGTATTTGACGACGGAAGTCGCGCGGGCTGAGGAGAGTTCCCAGTTGTCGCGGAAGCGTCCGGAGCCGGAAAGCTGGACGTTGTCCGTGTGGCCATCCACGCGCAGTACCCAGTTGATCTCCGCCGGGATTTCCTTGGCGAGATCGATGATGGCAGTGGCAAGCTTTGCCATTTCGGCCTGGCCTTCGGGGTTCAGGTCGTTGCCGCCCGAGGGGAAAAGCACTTCGGACTGAAAGACGAAGCGGTCGCCGACGATGCGGATGTTTTCGCGGTCGGACAGGATTTCCCGCAGGCGCCCGAAGAAATCCGAACGGTAGCGGTTAAGCTCCTGCACACGCTGCGCCAGCGCCACGTTAAGGCGGCGACCGAGGTCGGCGATCTTGACCTGCGAGGAGGAATCCTTGGCTTCGGATGCCTGCAAGGCGGCTTCCACCGATGATATCTGGGCACGAAGGGCCGCGATCTGCTGGTTAAGGAGATCGATCTGTGCCGAGGCCCGCTGACCCGCCTGACGCGCATCCTCCAACTCACCCGACAATTGGCCAACACGCGCATTGGCGGCGGAACTGTTGCCAGCGCCTGAATCGAGCAGCGATTGCAGGCGCGAGCGTTCACTTTCGGACGCGGCCAGCGTGGATTGCAGATTGGCCAGCGTGTCCTCGATATCCTGCTTGCTGCCCTTTTCCAGTGCCAGCAATTCAGTGAGTTCCGAAATCTGGTTGTTCAGCCTGTTCAGCACCTCATCCTTGCCGGAAATTTCCCGCGAGAGGATGAACTGCGCCAGCACGAAAACCGTGAGCAGGAACATGATGGCCATAAGCAGGGTCGACAAGGCATCAACGAAGCCCGGCCAGTAATCGACACCCCGGTCGCGGCGGCGGTTGCGCGCAAGCGCCATGATCACTCGCTCCCGTTATCGTGGCGGATGGGACGGGGGGCAGTTTTCTGCTCGGCATCGATGCGCGCAGAAAGACGGTCGAGCGTGCGTCGTAGCGCCCGCGATTCCTCCTGCTGCGCCTCGATCCAGTCCCGCAACATCTGCTGCTCGCCGCGCATATTCTTGACCAGACCCTGAATGCCCTCCGCAAGGCTGGTCATGGCGGCCAGCGACCGTTCGGTTCCGACTGTGCCGTAACCGCTGCCACGCGCCTCCCCGCTCGCATCCGTGCCGGGATCGGTCACGGAAGACAGCCAGTTTTCCAGTTCCGTATAAAAGCGGTTCTGCGCGCGACCGGCCTGCAAATCCAGAAAGCCGAGAATGAGCGAGCCGGAGAGACCGAGAAGCGACGAGGAAAACGCCGTGCCCATGCCGGAGAGCGGTGCCGTCAGACCGGATTTCAGCGAGGAGAGAATATCGGTGCTATCGCCCGCCGTCGGGTCCAGCCCTTGAATGACATCGCTGATGGCCCCAATCGTGCCGATCAGACCCCAGAAGGTGCCGAGCAGGCCGAGAAACACCAGAAGGCCGATGAGGTAACGGGACGTATCGCGCGATTCGTCCAGCCGCGTGGCGATGGAATCGAGAATGGAGCGCTGCGTGACAGTGGAGAGGCGCACCTCACCACGCTTGCCGATGACGGAGCGCATGGGTGCCAGAAGCTTCGGCGAGCGGCCTGCTTTATCCACCGTGCCAGCGGCCTGAAAGCCATTGAACCAGCGCACTTCCGGGCGAAGCGAGAGGATTTGCGTGAAAACCAGAATGATGCCGATGACCAGAACGCCGAGAATGAAGCCGTTGAGGCCCGGATTGGTCATGAAAGCAGTCTGTGCCTGCCGGAAGAGAATGGCGGCAAGAAAGGCGACGATGATGAGGAAGATGACCATCGTCCACAAAAACGGCGTGGGGCTCGACAGCTTGTGATGATATTGTTTCGTCACCGGTTTTTCGACGCCAACATCGAGCCGTTCCGTATCCGCCATAATTCTCATTCCCTCTGGCATTGCCGCAACGCCCGCGCGAAAACCTTGAAGGGTTACGGCAGGCGTGATCGCGGTTCCGACCGGAAGCTAGTAGAAAATTACGACGAATTGAAGTGAAAAGCCGGTAAGGCAGCAAGGCTTTTTACACCTTATGCCAAGAGAGGCGTTTCAAGGCGTGTCTCTTGCAGTTTATCCAGCGAAAAACCGACCTTAGCGGCCAGGAACGGGGCGGTTGACGATTTCCATCAGCGCTTTGTGGATATATTCATTTCCGGCAACGACGTTGCCCTGGTTGAGAATATCCTGCTGTCCACCCATCTCGCTGACGAAGCCACCCGCTTCACGGATGATGATGAGACCAGCGGCCATGTCCCATGGTGCAAGATCGGTTTCCCAGTAACCGTCCAGACGGCCAGCGGCGACATAAGCGAGGTCGAGCGAAGCGGCACCGAAGCGGCGCACGCCAGCGACTTCACCCATGACGTGGCGAAGCTCGACCAGGAATTTGCCGTGATTGCCACGGCCCAGATGCGGCACGCCACAGCTGACGACGCAATCGGTGATCTGCTTGCGGGCGGCCACGCGAATACGGCGGTCATTGAGGAACGCGCCAAAACCACGCTCGGCGGTGAAGAGTTCGTCGGTGGCAGGATTGAAGATCACACCGGCCACGACCTCGCCATTGCGCTCCAGCGCGATGGAAACGGCGAACTGCGGAATGCCATGCAGGAAGTTGGTAGTGCCATCCAAGGGATCGACGATCCAGCGATGCGCGCCGTCAGAGCCCTTTTCCTCGCCGCCTTCTTCGCCCAGAAAATCGTAGGTCGGGCGGGCCTTCATCAGCTCGTCACGGACGATTTTCTCGGCCTTCAGGTCTGCCTGCGAAACGAAATCGCCGGGGCCCTTGACCGAAACCTGAAGGTTCTGCACTTCACCGAAGTCACGCGCCAAAGATTTTCCCGCCTTGAGCGCGGCCTGAACCATGACATTGAGAAGGGCTGAACGGGCCATGAAGATGTTCCTGAAAGGTGGCTGAACCTGCTAGCCAAAAGTCTGGCAGGCACGCAGATATGGTTTCTGATGGAAAGTTTGCGGTTCAAGACCACAAAACGCGCTGCAATTCAAGGCAAAAAGCCGTAAACCGCCTTGGCTCAGGCAGGGCGGAAGCGGTTGGCGGCCTCGATGGCCTTTTTCTGCTGTTCCTCTTCGATGCCGAGATAGAAATCCTCAAGGCCCGGGTCTTTGAGGCCCGCGCGGCGCGATAGCACATACCACTTGGCCGCTTCGACAGGATCGGGCTTGGTGCCGAGCGCCTGAATGTAGAGATGCGCAACCTTGTTCTGGGCCACGACATTGCCGCGCTGGGCAGCACCGTAAAGCCAGCGGAAACCCTCTTCCAGATTGCGCTCGCCGCCAACACCATTGACCAGCCAGATGCCGAGATCGACCTGCGCCGTGTCGAAACCGGCCTTTGCCGCACGGGTCAGCCAATCGCGGGCTTTCGCCTTTTTATCGGCCGGAATGTCCTTGAGGTTCCAGTAGATTTGCGAAACGGCATATTGCGCGTCGGCAATGCCCTTTTCTGCGGATTTTTCATAAAACGGCAAGGCAGCATGCAGCCCGGCAGGTCCGGGGGTCTGCGAGACGAGGATTTGCGCCCAGTTGAACTCCGCCTCGCCATTGCCCGCTTCCGCTGCGCGGCGCATGTAATCGTCGGCCAGCGTCTTGTCGTGCTTGACGACTTTGCCTTCCATCAACAGCAGGGCATATTTGAACATGGCAACGGCATCGCCGCCCTTTGCCCCCTGCTCGTACCAGAAAGCTGCGGTTTTATCGTCCCGGGCAATGCCGAAGCCGCGCGACATCATTTCGGCGACAAGTGTCTGAGCGACGGCGTCACCGTTCTGGGCGCGGGCGAGCGCCTTGTCCAGCGCCTGCACATATTCGCCGCGTTGGTAGTGTCCGTAAGCCTCATCGACCTTGCCGGTAAATTTCTTCTCAGGCGGCAGAGCGGGAAGATCGGCACCCATGCGCTGGTAGACATTGACGCCCCCAGATGGCTGCAAATCCTTCTGCTCTTCAGAAATCACTCGCCCTTTGCGGATAGGTTCGGCGTTCGCATCCGAAGGGCGCGACAGCACCTCCGGGCCAGCCGGAGCCGCGGGGCCGAAATCCGTATCGTCTTCCGTCGGTGTCACATCGCCTGCCGGGGCCTGATTCTCAAGACCAGGCAAAAGAGCCGGCTGTTGCGGCTGCGGGTTTTGCGCCAACGCCACATGCGGCATCGCTGCCCAGACGATGGCAAGGGCAGAGACAAACAAACGAAAAGACAAAGAGCGAGCGATCATCGCCTGTATCAACCGCCAAACCGTGGCGCTTTTTCGTCAAGCAGCGCATTCGCTTCTGCGACCGCCTGGGCCGCCCCCCCGGCATGGCTGAACGCGGCCAGACGAAGTGCCACAAATTCCACACCGGTTTCGGCAACGGGAACAACAGAGGCGACATCCGAACCGCCCATGACGATGGCCGGAATTTCGATCATCGAGGCCCACCATTCGCCAAGCGCGAGGTTCTTGGGGTGCGCTTCCGGCTTGATATCGCCTTCCAGCTTACCGAAGAACATGTAATCGGGCGTGCACTCGCCCTGCTCCAGCGCCTTGTGGCGATCATCCGCATTGCCGCCACCGACGATCAGCTTGGGCGAAAAATTTTCCACGGCTTCGGAAAGCGCCTCGGCATTGCCGACGACGTGCAGGCCGTCTGCCTTGGAACGGCTTGCGGCACGGCTGTCACCGGCCACCAGCGCCGCAGCACCGGCTTCCTGAACAATCGGCACCAAGGTCTCGGCCAGTTTCTGGAATGCGCCATCGTCCAGCCCATATTGCGGAATGATGACGGAGGCGACGTCGCCGCCGCGCAGCGCATCTTCCAGGGTCTTGGCCTGATTTGCAGCATCGTCGTTTGCTGGAACGATCAGAACGAGGCGGCAGCGATCTTCAGGTGCACTCATCGAATTATCCATTTTCCGCAGAGAGGACGCTTCGCGCGCAATCTGCACTCGTTTTCATGTTCTAATTCCGATAGACCGGACAGGCGAAAGGATCAACTGTCCATCCATGCTGACTGATTTCCATTTCTTTCTCGTCGCCATCCCCGCAGTCATCCTCGTCGGCCTTTCCAAAGGCGGGCTGGGCGGCGCTTTGGCATTGATGGGTGTTCCTTTGATGGCGCTGGCCGTGCCCCCGGTGCAGGCCGCCGCAATCTTTCTGCCCATTCTGGTGGTCATGGATATTGTGGCGCTGATTGCCTGGCGCAAATATAACCACCGCCAGACCCTGCTGATCATGCTTCCCGGCGCCATTGCCGGAATAACGCTGGGCTGGGCGATGTCGAGCATGATTTCGCCGGATGCGATGCGCCTCGTGGTGGCAAGCGTAACGATAATCTTCGTCCTGCGCTATTTCTACGAGGCCTTCAAAACCGCACGCGGCGCACAGGAAACACCCGCGAAAGGACAACGCCCCGTCCAAGCCACCATCTGGTCCAGTCTCTCGGGTTATGCCAGCTTCGTGGCCCATGCGGGTGGACCGCCCTTCCAGATTTACGTGCTGCCGCTGAAACTGGACCCGAAGGTCTATACCGGCATGAGCGTTCGCTTTTTCGCGATCATGAACGCCATCAAACTCATACCCTATTTCGCGCTTGGAGCGCTGGATGCGACCAATCTGACGACATCCGCCATGCTGTTACCGGTGGCCATGATTGCGACCTTTGCCGGAGCAAAAGTCGTAAAATACATGAAACCTGCCGTGTTCTACCCGCTGATGTACGCCATGGCCTTCATGGCGGCGCTGAAACTTCTATGGGACGGACTGCCAATCTAAGTACGGCAATCGCTACACATCAAAAGGCCCTGATCGCGAGAGCAACCAGGGCCGAATTTTCAAGCCGCTTCAATCATGAAGCTGGCAGACATTTTGTCAATTAATGCCTTGTCGAGGCCTGTAGCCTCTGCATCTCATCCTTCAGGCGCAGTTTTTTGCGTTTCAAGTCCACAATCTGCTGATCATCTGAGGAGGGGGAAGCAAGAATACTTTCGAGCTCCTCCTCAAGAGCACCGTGTTTCTTTTCGAGCGATGCAATATGAGCCTGAATGGTCATGCGGCACGTCCTTCCTTGTTGAACCTACCTCCAGCGCTCCATCGCTGGAGTTTCAGGTTTACGACGGCAATGTGACATGGAATGCCGCGATTGTCGAAGGAGGAATCAAGGCAATAGTTGGGCAAAATGGTCGCAAGGGAAACTTCCCGTTACCGTGATTTGGTGGTACAGGCACGAAGACCGACAACAAAATGGCCGGATGGCGGTCCGGTTGTATCATATGGGGATAGAGAGATGCCCGATCAGGACCATGCTGATGTTCGGCTTGCGCTGGCAAGACTGCGGCAAGAGCACGAAGACTACGATGCGGCAATCAACGCGATGATCCAGACCAACTGCGAAGCATTGCGCATTCAACGCATGAAAAAGAAAAAGCTGGTCATCAAGGACAAGATGACCCAGATCGAAGACCAGATCATCCCCGATATCATTGCCTGAGACGGAGAGACCGTTGAGCACAGAGACACCGCCCGTCGCCATCATCATGGGAAGCCAGTCCGACTGGGAAACCATGAAAAACGCCGCCGATACGCTGGACGCGCTTGATGTGGAATATGAAGCGCGCATCATTTCCGCCCACCGCACACCAGAGCGGATGTTCAGCTTTGCCAGCGGTGCACGCGACGAAGGCTTCAAGGTCATCATCGCCGGTGCCGGTGGTGCGGCCCACCTTCCGGGCATGACGGCGGCTCTGACGCCACTGCCGGTTTTCGGCGTTCCCGTGCAATCGAAAACCATGTCCGGGCAGGACAGTCTCTATTCCATCGTGCAGATGCCCGCCGGCATTCCCGTCGGCACGCTTGCAATCGGCAGAGCCGGTGCAATCAACGCAGCCCTTCTGGCTGCTGCGGTCCTGGCCCTGTCTGACGAAGATCTGGCCGACCGGCTTGATGAATATCGCGCCCGCCAGACGGCGGCCATTGCCGAATACCCCATGGACACCCCGCAATGAAGTCTGGAACCATCGGCATTATCGGTGGCGGCCAGCTTGGCCGCATGCTGGCCATGGCGGCTGCCCGCCTCAACTTCCGCACCATCGTTCTGGAGCCGCAGGCCGACTGTCCGGCAGCGCAGGTCTGCAACCGCCAGATCGTTGCTGCCTATGACGACGAAAAGGCGCTGGCGGAACTCGCAAGCGTCTGCGATGTCGTGACCTATGAATTCGAGAACGTGCCGGTCGTCGCCGCACAGACGCTGGCGGCTTCCGTTCCCGTCTATCCACCGGCACAGGCCTTGAATGCCTCTCAGGACCGATTGACGGAAAAGCGGTTCCTCAATGATTGCGGCATTCCCACCGCCGATTTCGCCCAAGTGGACGATCAGGCCGGGCTGGAAGCCGCGCTTTCTGATTTCGGCGGCAAGGGCGTGCTGAAGACCCGTCGCATGGGATATGACGGCAAGGGCCAGCGCGTGTTCAAGGGCGGCGAAGACCTGACCGGCGCCTTCGACGCGCTGGGCGGCGTGCCGCTGATCCTCGAAAGCTTCGTGGCCTTCGAGCGTGAAGTATCCATCATTGCCGCTCGTTTTCAGGACGGCACTGTCACCTGCTACGACCCGGCGGAAAACGTGCATCTGGGCGGCATTCTACATACGTCCACTGTCCCGGCACAGCTGTCAGAGCAGGCAACGTCGGTGGCCACGGAATCAGCTGAAAAGCTGTTGGCCGCGCTGGATTATATCGGTGTCGTCGGCATCGAGTTCTTCGTCCTGACGGATGGATCGCTGGTGGCCAATGAGATGGCGCCGCGCGTGCACAACACCGGGCACTGGACGGAAGCCGCCTGTGTGGTTTCGCAGTTCGAGCAGCATATTCGCGCCGTGGTCGGGCTTGCACCGGGTGCAACCCATCGTCATTCCGACTGCGTCATGACCAATCTGATCGGCGATGACATGAATGATGTGCCGCAATGGCTTTCGAAAAACGATTGCCTCGTGCATCTCTATGGCAAGACGGAAGCGCGTGCGGGCCGCAAGATGGGCCATGTCACACAGCTGACGAACCCCGGAAAACCAAGTCTTTCCCGGCAAAAGACTCCTTGACGTGTTGACAGGCAAAGACTGACGAGGTATTTGCCTGCCAACCGAAAAAGGCGCGCCCTCGTAGCGCGCTTTTGATTGTTTAGCTACGCGTGGCAAAAGACGTCGCGCCAAACTGCGGACCAGAAAAATGAAGATCAAGAACTCGCTCAAAGCGCTTAAGGCCCGTCACCGCGATAACCGTCTGGTTCGCCGCAAGGGCCGCGTCTACATCATCAACAAGCTGAACCCACGCTTCAAGGCTCGTCAGGGCTGATCGTGGATCGCAAGGCGTTCCGTCTGCTAAAGGCGGATCACATTGTTGATAGCATACAGAATTTGATTCCATAATTGGCGCAGGCGGATTACTCTATTCGCATGCGCCAATTTCGTTTCCACGCCCTTTTCGCTGCCGTGCTTGGCTTGACCGCCCTGCCCTCCGCCGGTTTTTCTCCACTCCATGCCGCGGAACCGGTGACGGAAACCAAGCCTGGAAACAGCGCGGCACAGCCGCAAGCGATCCCCGGTGATTCTGTCGGCAACCTCTTTACCAACCTGAAGAAAGAGCGTGATGCCCAGAAAGCGCGCGTGATCGCCAACGAAATCGTCGGCGAATGGAATGATTCCGGCAGTGCCACCATCAATCTTCTGATGAAATGGTCCGAAGAAGCCGCAGACGAGAAACGTAAGGCCGCAGCTTACGATTTTCTCGATCAGGCGATTCTGCTCGATCCGGACTACGCCCAAGCCTGGTACCGTCGCGCGCTCGTGCATTTTGCCGACGGCGACACCCGCAAGGCCATGTCGGACCTCAACCAGACGCTGGAAAAAGAGCCACGCTATTTGCCGGCGCTGGCAAGCCTTGCCAATATTCTCGAAAGCACGGAGCGCAACGAACTGGCGCTGAAAGTCTGGGAACAGTATCTGGCGCTCTACCCGGCAGATAAGGAAGCGCAGAAGGAAGCCAGCGACCTTTCAGAAAAGCTCGCCGGAACACGCAGCTAACATGTGTTGCGTGGTGGTTACGCCACGCCGATGCGCAACAGATCGTGGAAATGCACGAGGCCGATGGGGCGATTGTCTTCATCCACTACGATCAGTGCACCGATGTGATGCTTTTCGAGCGTCGCAAGGGCCGCCGTTGCCAGCACGCTTTTCGCCACCGTCTTCGGCTTCGTGGTCATGATGTCATCGACAACCAATTCCGAGAGATTGCGCGTCAGATTACGCGCCATATCGCCCTCGGTGACGATGCCGCAGAGACAACCGTCATCATCCAGCACCGCAACGCAGCCGAAATGTTTGCGCGCCAGAACGCCGATGGCTTCCTGCATGGAGGTGCCCTTCGGTACCAGCGGCAGACGCTCGCCGGTGTGCATGATATCGCCAACCAGCGCGAGGCTCGCACCCAGCTTGCCGCCGGGATGGAACACGCGAAAATCCCCGGCGGTGAAACTGCGCGCCTCCAGAAGCGCAATGGCCAGCGCATCGCCAAGCGCCAGCTGCATCATGGTGGACGTGGTCGGGGCCAGACCATGCGGGCAGGCTTCCTGCTCATCGGGCACCAGCAGAACGATGTCCGATGACTTGGCAAGCGAGCCCTGCGCAGCGCAGGTCAGCGCAATCAGCGGAATGGAAAAACGGCGGGTGTAATTGATGATGCTGCGAAGTTCGGCACTTTCGCCACCCTTGGAGATGGCCAACACCACATCATTGCCGCCGATCATGCCAAGATCGCCGTGATTGGCTTCCGCCGCATGCACGAAAAAGGCTGGCGTTCCTGTCGATGCAAAGGTGGCGGCGAGCTTGGAGCCGATATGCCCGCTTTTGCCCACACCGGTAATGATCAGCCGACCATCGGACTTGCCGATGACATCAATTGCCTTGCAAAAACCATCGCCCAGCGTGCCCATCAGCGCTTTTTCCAGCGCGATCAGACCGTTTTTCTCGATGGAAACGGTCCGCAAAGCGGATTCAATGGCGTGGTTTTCAACCAGTGTGACAGCTCTCGTAATCATGCCCGGACAGATACTCTTTTCGGCAAAATATGTCTATCCGGCAAAACTGCCAGCAAGGCCGATAAATACATCCGGGCTTTGCAGGCGCGGTCAACAAGTTATTAACCCTATGCTTTTATTTTCGGGTAACGATTTGAACAGACCCAGGTAACAGCAAGCATGGTTCATCAGAGCACCGCAAGACGTCTAATGACGTGGCGGAAAGCAGCCACTCTGCTGCTGGCCTGTACCATGCTGTGCCCTGCGGCATTGAGTTTCGCGCAATCCACCACCCCGACAGCGGCCACGAGTGCGCCCCGAACGCTGACCAGCGCCGACCCCTATCTTGGCCAGAACGATCTTTCCGTCATCGATCCCGATAGCGTCAGCCGCCAGCCGGTTACGCCTGCTCAGCCCGCTGCTGCGGACGCCGTCACCACCGGCAGCCTGCGCACCACATCCAATCTGAGCGAAGACATTTCGCAGCCGAGCGATGAGGCGACGGTCAATTACGAAGACCCGCAAAACCCCTATGAGCCGACCGTCGATGGCGGCGAGAACGTCACGGTCAATGACCCGACACAGACGCCGGGCATCCGCATCGGCACGCTGACGCTGCGTCCCTCCATCAGCCAGACGGTGAATCATGAAAGCAAGTCGTTCCCCGGCGGCTCGACCAGCCGCAATTATCTGACCACGGGCATTCGTGGCACGCTGACCAGCGATTGGGCACGCCACGCTTTGACCATTACCGGCGACGGTGCCTACCAGCGCAATCTGGGTGGCAGCAGTGCTGGCGAAGAGCCGACCGCCAATATCGCCGCCGACCTTCGTCTCGACCTCGGCGACGGCACGCAGGCCAATCTGACGGCGGGCTATGCGTTCAGCCGTGAAGATACCAACGACCCAAACGCCGTCTCCGGCGCGTCCGTGCAGGGCGGCGAACATATTTTCACCGGCGGTGCGTCCGTCGAGCGTAATGTCGGCATCCTCAAGGCGCTCGCCGCGCTCGACCTGTCGCGCACCGTCTATACGGATGCCAAGGGTATCAACGGCCAGTCGATCAGCCTCAGCGACCGCGACCGTTACGGCGCTGGCCTGCGTGGACGTCTCGGCTATGAGCTTTCCCCTGCCCTCATACCGTTTCTGGAAGCGACGGCGTCGCTCACCAATTATGACCAGACGCGGGACAATACCGGCTATGAGCGCTCGTCCCAGACCTATGGCGCAAAGGTCGGCGCACAGATCGATCTCGGCGAAAAACTGAAGGGCGAAGCCGCCGTCGGTTATCTGCGCAAGGAATATGACGACAACCGCCTATCGGCCATCAATGCTTTGTCGCTGGACAGCACGCTCGTCTGGTCCCCCCAACGGGGCACCGATGTCAGCCTTGGCCTGCGCACCACCATCGAAGATTTCGCGGGCGGCCCTATCGGCGGCTGGATTTCGCGCGAGTTGATCGTCGGTCTGACCCAGCAATTGCGTAGCGATCTGGTGGCCAAACTGACCGCCGGTCTGGAGCGCCGCTCCTATCTCACCTCCTCTATCGAGGACCAGACGGAATATGCGCTGGGCGCTGGCCTGACCTGGAGCATCAACCGCTACCTCGATCTGACCACCGACATCACCTACGAAACCACGCCCGTGACCGACAACAGCACATGGCGGATCGGTGCGGGTCTGACGCTGAAGCGCTAAAACGAAAAATCCCGGCGCGAGGCCGGGATTCAGGGAAGACACAGCTTCAACTCTTGCTGGACGTCATCCTCGGCCTTGTGCCGAGGATCTAACGAACCACAAGATCCGACGTGGTCAGATCCTCGGCACAAGCCCGAGGATGACGGAGATTTTGGATGCTGCCATATGAAATCCAGTCCCCTGTGCGGTCTGGATTGCGGTCAGGCGGCAACCAATCACTTCAAGCGGCTAACCAGCGCCTTCAACGGCTCTTCGATAGACGGGCGAATGTCTGCACGTTCCAGAGCGAAGGCCAGATTGGCGAGAATGAAGCCGTCCTTAGCGCCGCAGTCGAAGGTTTCGCCATCGAAGCGGTAACCGGCGAATTCCTGGCTCTTGGCAAGCGAGAGCATGCCGTCCGTCAGCTGGATTTCGTTACCGGCACCACGTTCCTGATTTTCGAGAATTTCGAAAATTTCAGGCTGCAGAATGTAGCGACCATTGATGTAGAAGTTCGACGGCGCTGTTCCCTTGGCAGGCTTTTCCACCATTTCGGTGATCTTGAAGCCTTCGCCAACGGTTTCGCCAACACCGACGATGCCGTATTTATGCGTCTGGTCCGGTGCGCATTCCTGCACCGCAATCACGTTGCCGCCGGTCTGGTCGTAAAGATCGACCATGCCCTTGAGGCAGCTCTTCTGCGAATGCATGATCATGTCAGGCAACAGCACGGCAAAGGGTTCGTCGCCGACGATATCGCGTGCGCACCATACCGCGTGGCCAAGGCCGAGCGGTACCTGCTGGCGCGTGAAGCTTGCCGTGCCCGCCTTGGGCAAAAGTCCGGCAAGCAGGGTCAGTTCGGCATTCTTGTTGCGCTCACGCAACATCTGCTCCAGTTCGAACTGAATGTCGAAGTAGTCTTCGATCACCGCTTTTCCACGACCTGTCACGAACACGAAATGCTCGATACCGGCCTCAGCGGCTTCATCCACCACATATTGGATGACCGGCTTGTCGACCACGGTCAGCATTTCCTTCGGAACAGCCTTTGTTGCAGGCAGGAAACGCGTTCCAAGACCCGCCACCGGGAAAACCGCTTTCCGAATTTTCTTCTGTTCTACCACACATTCCTCCTGAGAGACTCAACTGGATCAAAACTCGCCCACGACTTTGTTATGTCAAAAGTGGCAAACTTTTGTAAAGAGTGACGTTACCTTTGGTTAATGGTAAAGAATTTGTTGACTTTGAGTTGGTATTACATCGTGAAGCCCGATGCGTATCTCGCAATCGAAATGAAATTCGAGAGAAACGAAAGACTGCCGATGAAAAAGCTGATCCTTTCCCCCATCCGCTCGTACGTCCGCAAATTTGGCTGCATGGCATTTGCGGGCATCGCGATTGCCCTTGCGCCAGCAACAGCGAATGCTGATGCAGGTTTCAGACAGTGGATCAACCAGTTTTATGCCACGGCCGCCAAGGAAGGCATCAGCCAGTCCACCTATCAGAAGGCATTTGCCGGTGTGACCGAGCCGGACCCGGACGCCCTGCGTAAAGCAACCTTCCAGCCTGAGTTCACCACCCAGATCTGGGATTACGTCGATAGCCGCGTGAACCCTTACACGGTGCGGATTGGCCGTGAAATGAAGATGAAGCATGCCACCACGCTCAACTGGATCGAGCGGAACTTCAAGGTGGACAAGCACATCATCCTCGCCATCTGGTCGATGGAATCCAATTACGGCGCGGTTCTGGAAAAGCCGGAACGCCTGCACAACATTCCGCAGGCGCTGGCTACGCTTGCCTATTCCGACCCCAAGCGCGGCAAATTTGCCCGCACACAGCTGATCGCAGCGCTTAAGATTCTTCAAAATGGCGACGTGACACCAAAGCAACTGACCGGCTCCTGGGCTGGTGCCATGGGCCACACGCAGTTCATTCCCACCAGCTACCTGCTTTACGCAGTGGATGCGGATGGCAATGGCAAGCGCGACATCTGGCACTCCATTCCGGACGCCTTGGCAACCGCTGCAAACCTGCTGGCCAAGAATGGCTGGGAGCCAGGCAGAACCTGGGGCTACGAAACGGCTGTTCCCAATGGCGGCGCACGCTATGAAGGCCAGACGAAATCCATGGCCGAATGGCAGAAGCTGGGCTTCGCCCGCCCCAATGGCAAGGGCTTTCCACGCGGTTCGGACCGCGCCATGCTGAAGATGCAGGGCGGATCCAATGGCCCCGGCTTCCTGATGACGAAGAACTTCTTCACCATCAAGAAATACAATGCCTCCGACAGCTACGCACTGGCCGTTGGTCTGCTGGCAGACGAGATCGCCGGTTTTGGCGGCATGCAGCAATCCTGGCCCCGTCCGGAAAACACGCTCGACATCAAGGAAAAATTCGAGCTGCAGACGCGCATGAAGGAACTCGGCTATTATGATGGCGAGGTCGATGGCAATTTCGGCTCCGGCTCCAAGGCTGCCATCAGCGCCATCCAGAAGCGCATGGGCATGGAAAACGACGGCGAACCATCCCGCAAGCTGCTGCGCGCCCTGCGCAATTGACAGGACCCGCGGGCGGGACCAGAATTAGAAAAACATAAAGAACCGTCCGGGAGGTTCACGCCGTGGTGAAGATTACGATTGGCAACATGCCGAGCAACGGAGCCGGTCGTCTCGTATCGAAAGAGGACAAGCGCTCCTCAGTCATCCTCGGGCCTGCCCCGAGGATCGACACTCCTTGGGAAGCGAGCTTCAGGCTGCTCGCACGGCGGGGTGCGGTGCTGGCCTTCTCGCTCGTCATCTGCCTGCCTATCGTTTCCGATCACGCATATGCGCAGGACGCAAGAGAGCGGCGCACCCTGTTCGACATGCTGTTCGGCGGCCCGAATATGCGGGATGATCGCATCTATGCACCCGACCGTAGCCAGCCGAGAATGCGCAGACAACAACCGCCAAGGGACAGCCGCGCCGTCATTCGCCCGCAAACACCCCGCAAGACGCCATCCGTGGTGCAGATGCGCACGGCACCGCCAGCCCCGGTGGAAAAGCTGGAAAATGCCCGCCGCGTTCTGGTCATCGGTGACTTTCTCGCGGGCGGCATGGGCGAAGCGCTGGTCTCCACCTTCCAGAACTCGCCTGCCATCACCGTGGATGTCCGGTCCAACGGGTCATCAGGCCTCGTGCGCACGGATTATTACGACTGGTTCGCCAACCTGCCGCAATTCCTGAAAGAAACCAGCCCGGCCACCATCGTCATCATGATGGGCTCCAACGATCGCCAGCAGATGGTGATTGGCGACACCAAGGAAAAATACGGCAGCGATATCTGGTTCAAGGAATATGAGCGCCGCATCGATGCACTGATCGCGCTCGCCAAGCGCCAACAGGTGCCCGTCCTCTGGGTCGGCCTGCCGGCCTTCCAGTCTCCATCGCTCACCGCAGACTTCGTCGGTTTCAACCGCCTTTACCGCAGCCATATTGAAAAGGCGGGCGGCGAATTCGTGGATGTCTGGGACGGCTTCGTGGATGAGGCGGGCAAGTTCGTAACGACAGGCTACGACGTCAACGGTCAGCAGGCCCGCCTGCGCGAAGCCGATGGCATAGGCATGACCCAGGCTGGCAAGCAGAAGCTCGCCTTCTATGTGGAAAAATTCGTGCGCCGCCATCTGGATGGCGCGGGCCCCGACCTGATGAAGCTCGACGGCAGCAACCTGCCCGCCCTCACCTCGCTTCCAGCGCTTGGCATCGACGCCCAGCAAGTTCGCACCCAGCCCATCAGCCTGACGGACCCTGACCTCGACGGCGGCGACGTCCTGCTAGGCGGCAAAACGCCCCCCAAACTCACCGTCACCGAATCCCCCCGCGAAAAACTCACCAAACGCGGCCTGATGGACGACGCCCCACTTGGCCGCGTGGATGACTACCGCATGCCAGCCCCTGCGGAGACGGCGGCGAAGTAGAACCGCAATCTAAACGGCATTGACACCTCACACTTCATGTTGGCATAATTGCCAACATGAAGGCCGAAAAATTGCTGCATGACAAACGCATTTTACGAGACGGCTCGATCATTGAAATGATCGTCTGGAAGCTGCCATCACCCGTTCTCGGAAGTGAGCACATTTACAAATACCGCTTATTTTTCGGCAAAAACGGAATGCGTATTGTTTGCTTCGACAATGAGCGCGGAAAAGGCGATCATTGTCACCTGGATGGCCGCGAAAAACCCTACGCCTTCACAAGCGTTGAACAATTGCGAAACGATTTTCTCGCAGAAGTAACGAAGAGGCTGACGTCATGAACAAAGCACTCATTCAAATCCGGAAAGATGATGATGAACTCGCGGCAATTGCGGATATGGGCAAACGGTTCGTGGATGCCTGGAAGACCGGAACGCGGCAGGAACCAGTCTCTGTCTTGACCTTCTCGTCACCGGCCCAACTCTTCAGTGTTATCTCGCCGAAACGATGGGAACTCATCGAGCAATTGCAGAAGATTGGGCCGAGTACGATTAGAGGGCTCGCCCGTTCCCTTGAGCGGGATGTAAAGCGTGTTCACGAGGATGTTTCCTCTCTTATGGAGTGGGGACTCGTCGAAAAAAACGAAAGCGAACTAATCTTTGTTCCATTCGATGAGATAGAAGCCGATTTCGTGCTGAAAGCATCGAAAGCAGCCTGATCCTTCATCACGAAATATTAAAGCCGGAACGATCCCTAGGCGGCTAATGTTAACTCCGCGCGAGGCATGACGCCTCGAATGATGGATATGAGGAGTAAACATCATGGCCCACCAAGGTGGTACACACGAGCAGCATGGCAAGGCTGGTCAAAAATCCGGCAAAACCAGCGACACCAAAAGCGCATCATCCGCTTCCGGCGCTGACATGAAGAGCGGCAAACAAGGCGGCTCTCACGACCAGCAGATGAAGTCCGGTCAGCAAAGCCAAAAAGACAAGCATTGATTTTTTCATTTGAATGATCCCCGTCTGTTGGCGGGGATCATATTGCGAACAAAGGGCGGCCAAGTGGCCGCCTTTGTCATATTCAGCGCGGCAATACCGAGCTGCCCATCAGTGCCTCATCGATGGCGCGCGCTGCCTGGCGACCTTCGCGGATAGCCCAGACGACCAGCGACTGGCCACGGCGGACGTCGCCTGCGACCCACATCTTTTCGATCGATGTCTTGTAGTCCTTGTCATTGGCGACGACGTTGGTGGAGCCGCGACGGTCTGTGTTGAGCGTCAGCTTGCCGTCCAGTTCCTTCAAGACACTATCGGTAAACGGGCCGGAGAATCCGATGGCGATGAAGGCGAGATCAGCCTTGATGATGAATTCCGTGCCTGCAATCGGCTTGCGGCGCTCATCCACCTGGCAGCATTTCACACCCGTTAGCACTCCGTCTTCGTCACCGACGAACTCCAGCGTCGCAACCTGGAACTCGCGCGCCGCACCTTCTGCCTGCGAAGAGGAGGTCCGCATCTTGGTGGCCCAATAGGGCCAGACGGCAAGCTTATCTTCCTTTTCGGGCGGCATCGGGCGAATGTCGAGCTGGGTGACCTTAACCGCGCCCTGACGGAACGCCGTGCCGACGCAGTCCGATGCCGTATCACCACCGCCGACGACGACGACATGCTTGCCACCGGCAAGGATCGGATCAGACGGCCAGCCGACGCTGTCGATGTTTTCGCGACCGACGCGGCGGTTCTGCTGTACGAGATAGGGCATGGCATCGTGAACACCATGGAATTCCGTGCCGCCGATACCGGCAGGACGCGGGGTTTCAGAGCCGCCGCAATACAGCACGGCATCGTGTTCGGCGATCAGCGTTTCAACAGTCATGTCGACACCGACATTGACGCCGTAATGGAAGGTCACGCCCTCGCCCTTGATCTGCTCGACGCGGCGGTCGATGAAGTTCTTCTCCATCTTGAAATCGGGAATGCCATAGCGCAACAGACCACCCGCCTTGGATTCACGCTCATAGACGTGAACGTCATGACCCGCACGGCCCAGTTGCTGCGCCGCCGCTAGGCCCGCCGGGCCGGAACCGATGATGGCGACCTTCTTTCCAGTATGCACGGTGGCTGGCTTCGGCACGATGAAGCCAAGCTCATAAGCCTTGTCCGCAATGGCCTGCTCGACCGTCTTGATCGCAACCGGCGCATCTTCGAGGTTCAGCGTGCAGGCTTCCTCACAGGGTGCGGGACAGACACGGCCGGTGAACTCCGGGAAGTTGTTGGTGGAATGGAGGTTGCGAATCGCCTCTTCCCAGTTGTTGTTATAGACCAGATCGTTCCAGTCGGGGATCTGGTTATGAACCGGGCAACCGGTCGGGCCATGGCAATAGGGAATGCCACAGTCCATGCAGCGCGCCGCCTGTTTCTGCACTTCCGGGTCCGACATGGGAATGGTGAATTCCCGGAAATGGCGAATACGATCCGATGCCGGCTGATACTTGCCAACCTGACGATCTATTTCCAGAAAACCTGTAACCTTGCCCATGCTTCAGTTCCTTCTGCGGCGCTATCGCAGCCAATTTTCAACTTTCAATCCCGGAACCCGGGAAAACTCTCTCTCATTATCCGTCACGACGACCGCATCGAGCGCAAGCGCATGTGCGGCGATCAGCATATCCATCTGGCCGATGGGATTACCCATCGCTTCCAGCTTCGTACGGACCACGGCGTAATGTTCTTCCGCCGACGTATCTAATCGCGCCACCTGGAGCGAACCGAACACATCAGAAAACCGTTTCGCCAATTTCTTGGACTGCCGTTTTTCAATACCGAAACGAACTTCACAAGATACAATAATGCTTGTGAGAACAGCGTCTTCACCGACTTCTGCCATACGCTGGAATACTCTCCCTTGCGGATTACGCATCATATCAGAGACGATGTTTGTATCGAGCAAGTACCGCACCTAATCTTCGTCCCATCCGAGATCAACGGGCTCTGGAGGATAATCCTCAATCTCGGGCATCCAGTCCTCCTCGGAGAGCGGCTCAAGCGAAGCCAGAAGCTCAAGCAGCGACTTCTTCTTCACCGGATGAACAAGCAGATCACCATTTTCATTCATGCTGATTTCCACCTGATCCGCTTCAAACTCGAATTCCTTGGGAATTCGTATCGCCCGGCTTCTCCCATTGTTGAAGACCTGCGCAATCTTGACGACATTCATGACCGCCTCCATCCTGTGATATGACAAAGCATATCACAGGATTTGTCGAAACCCAACTACTCCGCCGCAACACCCATCTTCATCCGTTCCATATCCTCAAGCGCGCGGCGGTATTCGACCGGCATGACCTTGCGGAATTTGGGGCGGAACTCGCTCCAGCGGTCGAGGATGTCCTTGGCGCGGTTGGAGTTGGTGTAATGGAAGTGGTTGGAGATCATCTGGTAGAGGCGCTCCTCGTCGTGACGCGTCATGTCCTCGGAGACGTCCACACGTCCCTTGTGCATGAGGTCGCCGCCGTGATGGTGCAGCTTTTCCAGCATGTCGTCTTCTTCCGGCACCGGCTCCAGCTCGACCATGGCCATGTTGCAACGCTTGGCGAAATCGCCCTGCTCATCCAACACATAGGCCACGCCGCCGGACATGCCGGCTGCGAAGTTGCGGCCGGTTTCACCCAGGACCACGACGATACCACCCGTCATATATTCGCAGCCATGGTCGCCCACGCCTTCGACAACGGCGATGGCACCGGAGTTGCGCACGGCGAAACGTTCACCCGCCACGCCACGGAAATAGCACTCGCCGGTGATGGCACCGTAAAGCACGGTGTTGCCGACAATGATGGAGTTTTCCGCAACGATACGGGCATTTTCCGGCGGACGCACGATGATGCGACCACCTGACAGGCCCTTACCGACATAGTCGTTGCCGTCACCCACCAGATCGAAGGTTATGCCGCGGGCGAGGAACGCGCCGAAGGACTGGCCAGCCGTGCCGCGCAACAGCACGTGGATGGTGTCGTCCTTCAGGCCCTTGTGGCCCCAACGCTTGGCCAGCGCGCCCGAAAGCATCGCACCGGCAGAGCGGTCGACGTTCTTGATCGGTACTTCGAAAACAACCGGCTCGCGGTTTTCGAGAGATGGCATCGACTTCTCGATCAGCTTGCGATCAAGAATGTCGTCAATCGGGTGCTTCTGGCGCTCGGTCCAATAGGTCGCAGCCTTCGGCGCATCGACCTTGTGGAAGATGCGGCTGAAGTCGAGACCCTTGGCCTTCCAGTGGGCCAACATCTCGTCCTTCTCGAGCAGTTCGGAAGCACCGATGATCTCATCCAGCTTGGACACACCAAGTGAGGCAAGGATTTCGCGCACTTCTTCAGCCACGAAGAAGAAGTAGTTGATGACGTGTTCCGGCGTCCCCTTGAAGCGCTTGCGCAGAACCGGGTCCTGCGTAGCAACGCCCACAGGGCAGGTGTTGAGGTGGCACTTGCGCATCATGATGCAGCCAGCCGCGATCAGCGGAGCCGTCGCGAAACCGAACTCGTCGGCGCCTAGGAGAGCGCCGATGATGACATCACGGCCCGTCTTCAAGCCACCATCCACCTGTAAGGCGATGCGCGAGCGAAGACCGTTCATGACAAGCGTCTGCTGCGTCTCGGCAAGGCCGATTTCCCAAGGGGAACCGGCATGCTTGAGCGAGGTGAGCGGAGACGCACCCGTGCCACCATCAAAACCTGAGACAGTGATATGGTCCGCACGCGCCTTGGCAACGCCAGCCGCAACCGTGCCGACGCCGACTTCGGAGACGAGCTTGACGGATACATCGGCTTCCGGGTTTACGTTCTTCAGGTCGTAGATCAGCTGCGCCAGATCTTCGATGGAATAGATATCATGGTGCGGCGGTGGCGAGATGAGGCCAACGCCCGGAGTGGAGTGGCGGGTCTTGGCAACCGTCGCATCCACCTTGTGGCCGGGCAACTGACCACCTTCGCCGGGCTTGGCACCCTGCGCGACCTTGATCTGCAGCATATCGGCATTGACGAGATATTCCGTCGTCACGCCGAAACGGCCGGATGCGATCTGCTTGATGGCGGAGCGTTCCGGGTTCTGCTGGCCGTTGAGCAGCGGTAGGTAACGGTCGGATTCTTCGCCGCCTTCACCCGTGTTCGACTTGCCGCCGATACGGTTCATGGCAATAGCAAGCGTGGTGTGCGCTTCACGGCTGATGGAGCCGAAGGACATAGCGCCGGTGGAGAAGCGCTTGACGATATCCACCGCTGGCTCAACCTCATCGACAGAGATCGGCTTGCGACCGAGCGCTTCTGCGCCTTTCACCTTGAACAGACCGCGAATGGTGTTCATGCGCAGGTTGGTGTCATTCACCATCTCGGCGAATTCGCGGTAACGCTCCTGGCTGTTGCCGCGCACGGCGTGCTGCAGGGTGGCAACCGCATCCGGGCTCCAGGCATGGCTTTCGCCACGCATGCGGTAGGCATATTCACCACCGATATCCAGCGTGCTGGCGAGGATCGGGTCCTTTCCGAAGGCGTCGGTGTGACGCGATACGGTTTCCTCGGCAATTTCCGTCAGGCCAACGCCTTCGATCTGCGTAGCGGTGCCGAAGAAATACTGCTCAATGAATTCCGAAGACAGGCCGATGGCGTCGAAGATTTGCGCGCCGCAATAGGACTGGTAGGTGGAAATGCCCATCTTGGACATGACCTTGAGAATGCCCTTACCGACAGCCTTGATGTAGCGATAGACAACTTCATCATCCGACACTTCCTTCGGAAATGCATTGTGCTTGTGCATGTCCAGAAGCGTATCGAAGGCGAGATAGGGGTTGATGGCTTCGGCACCATAACCGGCCAGCAGGCAGAAATGGTGAACTTCGCGCGGCTCGCCGGTCTCGACAACGAGGCCGACCGAGGTGCGCAGACCCTTGCGGATCAAGTGGTGGTGAACGGCAGCCGTAGCCAGCAACGCAGGAATAGCGATGCGGTCCGGGCCAAGCTGACGGTCAGACAAGACGATGATGTTGTAACCACCGCGAACGGCGGATTCCGCCCGCTCGCACAGACGGTCCAGCATCTCAGGCATGCCTTCGGCACCGCGCTCCACATCATAAGTGAAGTCCAGCGTCTTGGTATCGAAACGGTCCTCGGTGTGGCCGATGGAGCGGATCTTTTCCAGATCGCCATTGGTCAGGATCGGCTGGCGCACTTCCAGACGCTTGGCGCGGGCGGCACCTTCGTGGTCGAGAATGTTCGGGCGCGGACCGATGAAGGACACCAGGCTCATCACCAGCTCTTCGCGGATCGGGTCGATCGGCGGGTTGGTGACCTGCGCGAAGTTCTGCTTGAAATAGGTGTAGAGCAGCTTCGACTTGGACGACATGGCCGAAATCGGCGTATCCGTGCCCATCGAGCCGATGGCTTCCTGACCTGTCGTCGCCATGGGCGACATTAGCAACTTAGTATCTTCGCTGGTGTAACCAAAGGCCTGCTGACGATCGAGCAGCGACACGTCGCGACGCAGGGCGCGCGGCTCGACGGGCTTCAGGTCTTCGAGAATGAGCTGGGTACGATCCAACCATGTGCGATAAGGGTGCTTGGCGGCAAGCTCGTGCTTGACGTCCTCGTCGGAAACGATGGAGCCCTTTTCCATGTCAATCAGCAGCATCTTGCCGGGCTGCAAACGCCACTTCTTGATGATGCGCTCTTCCGGCACCGGCAAGGTGCCAGCTTCGGACGCCATGATGATGCGGTCGTCATCGGTCACGAGATAACGGGCGGGGCGCAGACCGTTACGGTCCAGCGTCGCGCCAATCTGCTTGCCATCGGTAAAGGCAACGGCGGCCGGGCCATCCCACGGCTCCATCAGCGCTGCATGGTATTCGTAAAACGCCTTGCGTTCCGGCGACATGGACTGGTTGCCAGCCCACGCCTCGGGGATCAGCATCATCACGGCGTGCGCCATGGAGTAGCCACCGCGCACGAGGAATTCCAGCGCGTTGTCGAAGCAGGCGGTATCCGATTGTCCTTCATAGGAAATCGGCCAGAGCTTGGAAATGTCTTCGCCAAACAGCGGCGAGGCAACGGAAGCCTGACGCGCGGCCATCCAGTTGACGTTGCCGCGCAGCGTGTTGATTTCGCCGTTATGGGCCACCATGCGGTACGGGTGCGCAAGCTTCCACGATGGGAAAGTGTTGGTCGAGAAACGCTGGTGAACGAGCGCCACGGCAGACTCGAAGCGCGGATCGGCCAGGTCCTTGTAGTAGGCACCGACCTGATAGGCCAGGAACATGCCCTTATAGACGATGGTCGAAGACGACAGCGAAACAGGATAGAAATCCTGCGCTTCCTTGCCGCCGCCAGCGTCATAAATGCGGTTGGACAGAACCTTGCGGATCAGGAACAGCTGCCGCTCGAACTCGGCATTGGTCGCGGCATCGCGGCCTGCACCGATGAAGACCTGCACATGGTGCGGCTCGGTGGCGGCAATGTCGGGAGCCTTGGAGAGCGACGAGTTATCGACCGGCACATCGCGGAAGCCTAGGAACTGCTGGCCTTCCTCGCCGATGACATCGATGATGACTTTCTTGTAGTGCTCGATCTGGGCAGCATCGCGCGACATGAAAATATGGCCGACGGCATATTCGCCAGCCTTAGGCAGCGTTACGCCCTGCTTTGCCATTTCCTCGCGGAAGAACTTGTCGGGGATTTGCACCAGAATACCCGCGCCATCGCCCATCAACGGGTCGGCACCGACGGCACCACGGTGGGTGAGGTTTTCGAGAATGAACAGGCCATCCTTGACGATCTGGTGGGACTTCTGACCCTTCATATGCGCCACGAAGCCGACGCCGCAGGCATCATGTTCCTTGCGCGGATCATAAAGACCCTGCTTTTCAGGCAGACCACCAATCGTCGCACGCGGAGCAGCAGCCTGCGGCTGAGCGTCCGTCGGACAGTCGTTGGTCAACATTGCCGCGGCGTTTTCGCCTTCCAGCTTGATCGTCATGTTTCGTCCCTCCTGCAACAGGTTGCATGGCTTCACGCAGAGAGGCGGACACTCGACCTCCCCGCCGTTTCCGAATAGAGGCTTCGCGTCCGCTTGTCAATTTAGGACAGCAATACTGTCTTAATTCTGGTTGGATTTTGACAGAAACGACCGCGCTCTGCAAGTCCACCACAACATTTTATAAACACACAAAATGACGCTAAATGTCTCGAGCAGGAATCTTTGCGCAATTTTCTTCCAGCAAAAAGACGAAATCATTGCTTTCATTGCCTGATTTGCGTTCCCGACGATAAGGCCATAAAACGACAATCGTTTGGCACGACAGCCACTCCCGCCCATCGTCAACTCATCGAAAGTGCAGACCCATGTTTTTTGCTTCCGACAATTGGGCAGGCGCCCACCCCGCCATCAATGAGCGGCTGATGAAGGAATCCACCCGCTTCGCCGCCGCCTATGGCACCAGCGAACTGGACCGCGCCATCGAGAAGCGCTTCAACGAAATCTTCGAGCGCGAAGTCGCCGTCTTCTTCGTCGGCACCGGCACGGCCGCCAACTCTCTGGCCATGGCCAGCGTTGCCCGCCCCGGCGGTATTGCGTTTTGTCACTCCGAAGCCCATGTCATCGAAGACGAATGCGGCGCACCGGTCTATTTCTCCAACGCCTCGCGCCTGATGCCGGTTGCCGGACCCAACGGCAAGATGCTGCCCAAGAACCTCGAAGCTGCCATCGGTCGCTTCCCGCCCGGCTCCATCCATCAGGGCCAGCCCATGCTGGTCACGCTGACGCAGGCGACCGAGCAAGGCACCGTCTACGAACTCGATGAAATCGACGCCATCTCAAAAATCGCCAAAAATGCCGGTGTACCGCTGCACATGGATGGCGCGCGTTTCGGCAATGCCATGATGGCGCTGGGCACAACGCCCGCCGAAATGACCTGGAAGCGCGGCGTCGATATTCTCTCCTTCGGCGCAACGAAAAACGGTTGCTGGTGCGCGGAAGCCATCGTCTACATGGACCCGAAAACGGCAGAAGACCTGCCCTTCATCCGCAAGCGTTCTGCCCAGCTTTTCTCCAAGACGCGTTTCATGGCCGCGCAATTCGACGCCTATTTCAAGGACGACCTCTGGCTGGAACTGGCCGCCCACGCCAATGCCATGGCAACGCGCCTGCGCGACGGCCTCTCCGCTTCCAACAGCGCACGTCTGGCTTGGCCGACCCAATCCAACGAGCTTTTCGTCGTGCTGAATAAGGACAAGGCCAAGGCCGCCAAAGAGGCCGGTGCCAGCTTCTATGACTGGCCCGTCCCGCATGACATGCCGGAGCCCGTCGGCGAAAACGAACAACTCATCCGCCTCGTCACAAGCTTCGCGACGCTGGAAAACGACGTGGATGATTTCCTGCGAATTTGCGGGGCTTCGTAAAAACTCCCTTCGTCAAATTCAAATATAGGCTTGAAGTTATATAATTTGAAAGTTATATTTCATGACGTGGCGTGTGGAATTTGACGAGGATTTCGCGAACGAATTCGGCGCATTCGAAGCGGAGGTGAAAATCGAGCTTCGTGCGCAGGTGAATGTTTTAAAAATCCATGGCCCCTCCTATGGGCGGCCACGGGTCGATACATTGAAAGGCTCCAAACACGCCAATATGAAGGAATTGCGGTTCGATGCTGCAGACGGCGTCTGGAGAGTTGCCTTTGCTTTCGATCCATCCCGAAACGCCGTTCTTCTCGTGGCCGGAGACAAATCCGGCGTCAGCGAGCGGCGTTTCTATAAAAAGCTGATCAAGACAGCCGATATGCGTTTCGACGCGCATTTGCAGCGGCTGAAAAAAGAGTGAGAAAAGGCTATGCCCATTTCCGCAGACGACGTTTTCAACGCGACCATGTCACCCGATGAGATCGAAGCTTCAGACCGCCGGACGCGGGAACTGCTCGACGAATACGATACCTTGCAAAAACTGCGCAAGGCGCGCGCGCTGACCCAGGAAACCATCGCCAAGAAGATGGGAACCAAGCAAGTGTCCGTCGCACAGTTGGAAAAGCGCTCCGACCTTCTGCTGTCCACCCTGCGCGGGTATGTGCGCGCACTCGGCGGCGAGTTGGACCTTGTTATCCGTTTTGAAGGACACGACCCTGTCGTGCTGGCCGGTTTTGGAGAGGACAGTGAGACGCCATCGACGGTAAAACGTCCCCGCAAACGGCCATCATCTGCCACCGCAGCTTAAACGCCCGGCACCATGCCCTTCGCCATGACCAGCTTCGACAGCGCCTCCACCAGTTCTGCATCCGCGCCTTTCCTCGGCTGAAGCACGAACTCCACATCTTCCAACATCGGCAGCGCGCCCTTGGGCAGTTCGCGCAGTCCCGAAGGCGCCATGCTGCGAGGCTGCACGAGAACGCCCATCCCCGCGCGGGCCGCCGCCGTTAAACCGCTGAGGCTGGCGCAGGTGCAGACGATGCGCCAGGCGACACCGGCGCGGTCGAGCGCTTCCTGGGCTGCCTTGCGGGTGATGCTGGGCGGTGGAAAGGCTATGAGCGGCAGGGCGTTTTCGCGGGCAATCACGGCATCCGGGTCTTTTGCCAGCCACACCAGAGGTTCGCGGTAGAGGAAGTGGCCGAGCTGGTCGCCCAGCCGCCGTTTGGCCAGCACCACATCCAGCTCGCCATTGTCCTGCATTTCATAAAGAGAGCCGCTCAGCGCCACCGTCAGCTCCAGATCGACCAGCGGATAGAGCCGTGTGAACTCTTCCAGAATAACCGTGAGGCGGCTTGCGACGAAGTCTTCGGAAACGCCGAGACGCAGACGGCCACGCAGCCTGCTTTCCCCGAAAAGGGATGAGACCTTGTTGTTGATATCCAGCATATTGCGGGCATAGCCCAGCAGCGCCTCGCCCTCCGGCGTCAGGCGAACGCGGTGAGTGTCGCGCGCGATCAGGCGCTGGCCGAGAAAGGCTTCCAGCCGCTGGATATGCTGGCTAAGCGTTGATTGGCCGATGCCTAACCGCTCGGCGGCATGGGTGAAACTCATGGTCTGCTCCAGCGTTACGAAGCTGGCAAGGTGCTGAAGATTGAGCATGGTTATCTCACATCGTGATAACTGTTAGTTTTTGCATCTCATTTCATGATGAGCGATAATGCGTACCAATTCAATGCAAAACCGGAAAAACGAAAGCACGCCGCCATGAGCCGCTTCCTGCCCGACCGCTTCACCATGATGCTGGTCGCCACCGTTATTATCGCTTCGCTCCTGCCTGTCAGCGGGCAAGCCGCCGATTACTTCGGCATCGCCACCAAATGTGCAATTGCGCTTCTGTTCTTTTTGCATGGCGCAAGGCTGTCGCGGGATGTGGTGATTGCAGGTGTTCTGCACTGGCGTCTGCATCTGGTCATTCTGCTGGTCACCTTCGGCCTGTTTCCGCTGATTGGCGTCGGCTTGGGTTACATTCCGCAGAGCATTCTGCCTGCCCCGCTTTACATGGGCGTGCTGTTTCTTTGTGTCCTGCCGTCAACCGTGCAGTCCTCCATCGCCTTCACCTCGATGGCGGGCGGAAACGTTCCGGCGGCGATTTGCGCGGCGTCGGCTTCGAATATTTTCGGCATGTTTTTGACGCCGCTGCTCGTTGGCTTTCTGTTTACAGTCGGCGGCCATGGCGGCGGATTTTCACTGGATGCCTTTGCGCAAATCTTCCTGCAATTGCTGCTGCCCTTCATTCTGGGTCAGGCCTTGCAGCCATGGATCGGCGACTGGATTCGTGCGCGCAAAAAGCTACTGGCACCGGTTGATCGCGGCTCTATCCTGATGGTCGTCTATCTGGCTTTCAGTGAAGCCGTCATCGAAGGCATTTGGCACCAGTTTACGCTGCGCGACATCGGCGTTGTCATCGGTATCGACATGGCCCTGCTCATCCTCGTCCTGTGCATCACCATGTTCGGCAGCCGCCTCGTTGGCTTCAAGAAGGAGGACGAAATTACCATCACCTTCTGTGGCTCCAAGAAAAGCCTCGCGAGCGGCGTGCCCATGGCCGGTGCCATTTTTGCTGGCCAGAGCATCGGTGCAATCGTGCTGCCGCTGATGCTGTTTCACCAGATACAGTTGATGGCCTGCGCGGTGATTGCACAGCGTTATGCCAACAAAGCCAAGGACATCGAAACGAAGAAAGCCGCCGAGATCGCACTGGCATCGGAACAAACAAAAACGGCCCTGCAATGAGGGCCGTTTCGTCAGGCTATGCCAGAGGGCTTAGTTGACCTGAGCAGGCGTTACCTGCGCTTCGATCTGCTTTGGCTCGTCCGTCACGTCTGAAACAATCGCGATGCGACGGGGTTTCATGGCTTCGGGAATGTTGCGCAGAAGATCAATGTGCAGCAGGCCGTTCTTCAGCGAGGCGTTCTGCACCTCTACATGGTCGGCAAGCTGGAAGCGGCGCTCGAAGGCGCGCTTGGCAATGCCACGATATAGGAATTCGCCTTCGCTTTCCTTGGTCTCATCGGCCTTTTCAGCCTTCACGGTCAGAACATTGGCCCGGGATTCGATGCTGAGTTCGTTTTCATCGAAACCGGCCACCGCCATGGTGATGCGGTAGGCGTTTTCGCCAGTGCGCTCTATGTTGTAGGGCGGGTAGGCTTGTGCCTGTTCCGGCTGGCCAAGGCCATCGAGCATGGAGAAAAGGCGGTCGAAACCGACCGTGGAGCGGTAAAGTGGGGAAAAATCAACGTGACGCATGGTGTCCTCCTTATGAGCGACTGTTTGCGGTTATGGCCCTCACCCCGAACTGGCGATGAGTGGCCGGACACGGTCCCGTTCTGGCGACCGTGACAAAGAGATGGGAAGGCATTTGGGCAAGTTCAAGAGTTTTAGCGACCCGGAATGCGCCTGAACGACAACTGAACGAATGGTTCTGAAATCGTTCAGTTTGGCGGCGATATGAATCGACACATCGGAGGCCATCTCCGGCGGCAGAAGTGTAACGTCCCTTCTTCTTCTGTCATCTTCGCCGGAACCGCGACTGCTAAGCCCGACGGTTCCGGCAATTTTTCCTTCGACGTGCCAAGACTTTTCCTTTGACGAGTGAGGACGCGCAACTTATCCCGTTCTGAACCATCTCGTCAGTGCCAAGTCGGAAACCCCATCCATGACCGAAGCCATATTATACGCGACCAAGGGCAACCCCGTGCCCGAGAACCACATCGCGGGCTATTTTACCGGTCATAAAAACAAGAAGCTGCGTTACGCGATTTTCCGCTCAAGCCATTCCGTTGCACGCGGCACCATCGTTTTGCTGCATGGCCGCAACGAATGCATTGAGAAATATTTCGAGACCGTCAACGATCTGACAGCCAAGGGCTTCTGGGTCGCGACCTTCGACACGCGCGGACAGGGTGGGTCGGAGCGGATGCTGAAAAAAGCCCATGCGGGCTATGTGCGGCGCTTCTCGGATTATCAGAGGGATATTTCGCTGTTTCTGGAACAGGTCGTGCTGCCGGATACGCGCCTGCCCTTCTTCTTGCTGGCCCATTCCACCGGCGGGCTTGCCGCCCTTTCCATGGGGCCAGTGCTGTCCAACCGCATCGAGCGCATGGTGCTGAGCGCACCCTTCATCACGTTGGGCGGGCAATCCCTGCCCAGCTGGTTCATCAAACTCGTCGCGACATCGCTCAGCCTGATCGGTCTCGGCGGCGTCCAACTCGGCAAGGACCAACGGGAACGGTCTTTCGATGACAATCCGCTGACATCCGACCCTGCTCGCTTTGCCCGCAATCTCGCAATCGGCACGGAGCATCCGGAACTCTTCATCGGTGCGCCAACGGCACGCTGGCTGTTCGAAGTGCTGAAAACAATGCCCTGGGTCACGAAGCAGGACCATCTGACCAACATCACCGTGCCGACGCTGCTTCTGGCACCCATGCGAGACTCACTCACGCCCTATGCGGCGCAGGAGCAATTATCGCGAAATTTCCGTGCGGCGCAGCTGATCCCGGTCACAGGCGCACGGCACGAGCTCTTTCTGGAGCGCGATGTCTATCGCAACCAGGCTCTGGCCGCGATAGACGCCTTCTTTGCGCCGGAAGCCTAAGAGTGCGGGCTGACGCCCGGCAGATCAGTCAGTTTCCAATGCCTGCCTTGGCAACCAGAACCGGCTGCGCACGGTAATCTGCCGCAAACATCTTCTTCAGATTTTCGATCTTCGGCAGGTCGTTATAGACGATATAGGGATAGGTCGGATTGCTGGTCAGAAAATCCTGATGATAGCCTTCCGCGGGATAGAACGGCTTGTTCGGCTCTATCGTCGTGACAATGGGCTCATTGTAGATATGCGCCTTGTTCAACTGCTCGATATAGGCCTTGGCCACACGCGCCTGTTCAGCATTGGTTGGAAACAGCGTCGAGCGGTATTGCGTCCCGGTGTCAGGCCCCTGCCGGTTCAGTTCCGTTGGGTCATGCGCCACAGAGAAATAGATTTGCAGCAGATGACCGTAGCTCACTTTGCGCGGATCAAAGGTAACCTTGACGGATTCTGCATGGCCGGTCTTGCCGCCACTCACGGTTTCGTAACTGGCGGTATCCTTTGCGCCGCCCGCATAACCCGAAACGGCGTTTTCCACGCCCGCAACATGCTGGAACACGCCCTGCACGCCCCAGAAACAGCCACCGGCAAATATGGCCGTTTCCGTTGCTGCTGAACTTTTCTCATCCACCGCAGGTGCGGGGATTTTGAGCCCTTCCTGCGCGGATGCGATGTTGGTGGAAGATGCCAGCGCCGCGACAATCAGGCCAGCCCCGACAAACGTTCTCAATGACTTGGACAATGGAAATGCTCTGCGCATAACGGCCTCCTCAACCGGTGTGGAATGCATGACTGGAAGCCAGCATTCAAAAAAATCTGATGATAACCAGCGCATCAAGCGGAGGCTGGCCTGAATGTCATGGCAACGCCATTCATGCAGTATCTCAACCCTGTCGGCTTTGGCCCGTCGTTAAACACATGGCCCTGATGCCCGCCGCATCTGCCGCAGTGGACCTCCACCCGCTCCATGCCCAGCGATGCATCGCGTGTGGTGCCGACAGCATTGTCGAGAGGCTTCCAGAAACTCGGCCAGCCGGTTCCGCTTTCGAATTTGGTGTCGGATGAAAACAGCGCCTGATCGCAGGCGGCGCATAAAAACGTACCTTTGCGATGTTCCGCCAGCAACGGGCTGCTGCCCGGAAATTCCGTTCCCTCCTGCCGCAGCACGTTGAACTGCGCAGGCGTCAGCAGCTTGCGCCACTCACTGTCCGTATGGGTAACGGCAAAACTCTTGGACGATGCAGCCAGAATGGGTCGAACACCGCCAGAAAGATAACCCGCTGTAAAGACCGCCGCACCGGCCACCAGAAAATCGCGCCTGTCCATAATCATCATCTCCGCTTTGAAGTCGCGTCATGGTGACTCTTACGTGCAGGGGAGGATTAAGTTTCAGCGGGAACAGGCTTGCCGAGCCCGATTGGGCGACAAAGCGCACGGAGCCGATCACGTATCGGTGTTCGTCTGGAGAAGAACAGGCGCAAGCAGATTGCTGCGGGCAGCCCTGTCGCGAAGCGAAGGCATAAGGCTGGCGGCAGGGTTGCGGCCGCCAGCGACGTTCAAAGCGATCAAAGGACGAGTTCTCGTCACTCCATGCCAAGTGCAGCCATGTAAGTCTGCAGAATCGTTTCTTCTTCAATACGCTCGTTGGCGTCCTTCTTGCGCAGACGGATAATGGTGCGGATGGCCTTGGTGTCGTAACCACGGCCCTTGGCTTCACCCATCACGTCCTTGATGTCACCTGAAATCGCGGCCTTTTCTTCTTCGAGACGCTCGATGCGCTCGATGAACTGGCGCAGTTCGGCGGCGGCGACGGTTTCGGTTGTGGCTGTTTCGTCCATTATCTTTTCCTTCACGGGTGGGGCTCTTTTAAGGAACCTCATGATTCAAAACTGGTGGAGGCCGAAGCCCGTAGCCGCACAGGCAGCCTAATTTTTCAGGATGGTGAACTGCCCGCCCAAAGCCGCCGCGTCAAGCCGATTCCGATCTTGCGAACCTATTCCTTGGGCTTGTTTTGCTCGAATGCGACTTTCTGGGCATCGCTTGCTTCGCTCTGATGCAGATTTTTCCACACATCATAGGGCATTCCATAGACCATCTCGCGGGCGGCATCCTTGCTGATCTCGTGGCCCGCATCCTTCGCCGCATCCGCATACCAGTTGGACAGGCAGTTGCGGCAAAAACCGGCAAGGTTCATCAGGTCGATGTTCTGCACATCGCTACGCTCGCGCAAGTGTTTGAGCAGCCTGCGAAAAGCCGCCGCTTCCAGCTCTGTCTTGTTGATATCGCCAACTTCGCTCATCGTACTCTCCGCTCTAGTAAGGTCCGGTCCGCGAGGCGAACTGATGATATTCGTGCAGGGTGGGATCATCATTCATTGCGGCAAAAATGGGAGCGAGGCGCTGCGCCCAGTCGGCAATCCCGGCCTCATCGCCGATCAAATCCTGCCGCACTTCCAGAAGCGCGTGGGGAATGCCCTTGACCATGCAATGACGATACATGGTGTCGCCCTTGAGCGCTCCGTCATAGGGTTCATTATCCCCCACCAGAATGTCGCCCGCGGCCCGCAAACGCCCAATCAGGGGCGTCACGGCACGGTGGTCGGTGTCCCACAAAACCGCCGCATGCCACGGACGGGGCACGTCTTTCCAGTACGGTGTGTAGGAATGCAGCGAGAAGACCAGCGGCGCCTTGCCTGATTTATCGGCCACCTTGTCCAACACCGACCCCACGGCATTGTGATAGGGTCTGTGGTAGGTGTTCAGCCGCAAATCCCACTCATCTTGCGTGATGGGGTGGTTGCCGGAAATGATCGCGCCATCGGAAATCTTCATGATGAGGGTCGGATCGTCCTCGCCGCGATTGGGATCGATCAGCAAGCGGGAAAACCGGCTCATCACCGCTGGCACACGTAATTGCGCGGCAAGCTTTCGCGTCAGGCCTTCGATGCCGATATCGAAAGCGATGTGACGCTGAAAAGCGGCTTGCGGCAAGCCGAGATTACCGTAAGCTTGGGGCAGAAGGTTCGTGGCGTGATCTGCAAGCAGAACCATGCCTTTGTCATAATCGCCTTCTATGATTTCGTATGGCTGGAAGTCTGACATGTCTGATTTCTAAGGCCGATAAGGGAGAGACGCTTGATGGCATGGCTCGCCGCCACGCGCAAGTTAAGACGGCATCACAGCCACTCACAGCACCGCACACGGGATCCTACGGAAATATAATCGATTGAAGTCGCGTTGACTTTCTTGGGCGTCCGCGCCAAGAAGTGTTTTCATTTTATAACCATGGAATCCGGATGGAAGCCGTGCCACACACATTCTCCGCCCTCCTTGAAAAACACCGGCGCGCGATACGCTTTTTCTCCGCAGCCGCCCTGTTCACCGCCCCGCTTCTTCTTGCAGAACCGGCTCTGGCGGATTTCCGCGTTTGCAACAGCACGCAGAACCTCGTCGGCGTCGCCATCGGCTACCGTGCGCAGGATGGCTGGGTCTCGGAAGGCTGGTGGCAGGTTCCTGCCTCCACCTGCGCCACCCTGATCGAGGGTGAGCTGCAGTCGCGCTATTATTATCTCTACGCCGAAGATGCCGCCCGTGGCGGCCGCTGGACCGGCGACGTCAACATGTGCGTCGCGGAAAACGAGTTCAAGATCAACGGCGTGGACGATTGTTATGCCCGTAGTTTCCAGCGAATGGGTTTCAAGGAATACGATACGGGTCGACAGGGAAGCTGGATGGTCCAGCTTTCGGACACGCCAGGTACACAGGAAAGTCAGAACTGATGAAGCGTAATCGCAAAGTCAAAATCCTTGCAACTCTCGGCCCGGCATCATCCGACGAGGCAATGATCGAGAAGCTCCATCTGGCTGGCGCCGATCTCTTCCGCATCAATATGAGCCATGCCAGCCACGACCTGATGCGCACGCTGATCCAGCGCATTCGCTCGGTCGAAAGCCGCGTTGGCCGTCCCATCGGCATTCTGGCCGACCTTCAGGGCCCCAAGCTTCGCGTCGGCAAGTTTGCAGACACAAAGGTCGATCTCGTCGCAGGTCAGACCTTTACGCTCGACAACAATGAAGCGTTGGGCGACAAAAATCGCGTCTTCCTGCCGCATCCAGAAATTCTCGAAGCCGTAAAGCCAGGCGACCGCCTGCTGATCGACGATGGCAAGCTGCATCTGCGCGCTGAAAAATGCGACGGCAAGAGCATTGTGACAACCGTCGTGTCCGGCACGAAGATTTCCGACCGCAAGGGCATCAGCCTTCCCGATACCCTTCTCGGCGTTGGTGTTCTCACCGACAAGGACCGCGTCGATCTGGATGCCGTTCTTGCCACCGACGATGTCGATTGGGTCGCGCTCTCCTTCGTGCAGCGCCCGGAAGATCTGGTCGAAGTGCGCAAGATCGCCGGTAATCGCGTTGGCCTTATGTCCAAGATCGAAAAGCCACAGGCTGTCGAGCGCATCGAGGAAATCATCGCCCTTTCCGACGCGCTGATGGTTGCCCGTGGCGACCTTGGCGTTGAAATGCCACTGGAAGCCGTTCCTGGAATTCAAAAGCAGCTGACCCGCGCCTGCCGCAGAGCCGGCAAGCCGGTCGTCGTTGCCACGCAGATGCTGGAATCGATGATTTCTGCAGCCGTGCCAACCCGCGCTGAAGTATCGGACGTGGCAACCGCCGTGTTCGAAGGCGCTGACGCCATCATGCTCTCTGCCGAATCCGCTTCCGGCGACTATCCGGTCGAAGCCGTCTCCACCATGGCATCGATTGCCAGCACGGTTGAGCAGGATCCGCATTATTCCAGCATCATCTACGCGCAGCGCGCCCAGCCGGAAGCAACGGGTGCCGACGCCATTTCGCTGGCAGCACGCCAGATTGCCGAAACACTCGGCCTGTCTGCCATCGTCACCTACACCTCCTCCGGCACCACAGGCCTGCGTGCCGCCCGCGAGCGCCCACAGGTTCCAATCATCGCGCTGTCGCCGATCATCCAGACGGCCCGTCGCCTTTCCGTGGTCTGGGGCCTGCACTGTGTGGTCACCGGCGACGCAAGCGATCTCGACGACATGGTCAACCGCGCCTGCCGCATCGTAGTGGACGAAGGTTTCGGCAAACCCGGCAACCGCATCATCATCTCAGCCGGTGTTCCACTCGGCACACCCGGCGCAACCAACATGGTTCGCATCGCCTATATCGGCTCTGACGGCCAGAGCGGCGTTTAAAAGGAAACGGCAGCGAAGCATGTCTTCGCTGCCGCATTTCAAAGCTCAACAAAAAAGGCGCAGCATCGGCTGCGCCTTTTTTGTTTTACCGATAAGGCTGACTAGACGTCCTGATAGGCCATGACGACGATGTTCACCTGAGCAGAGCTCATGGCCTGAATCTGCGATGTTGAGAAGGCTTTGATGTGATCGTCAGAAAGCTCGGCCAGTGCGGAGGTGGTCAGACCGACAATCGAGGCTTTCTTGATCGACGCGATCTCCGATGTGGTGAATGAGTTGAGTTCGCTACCGTCTAGTGTCGCCAACTGCTTGGCGCTCAATGATGCAACCTGCGTCTGGCTCAGAGCCTCGATGCTCTCCGGGCTCAAAGCCTCAAACTGCGCTGGCGTCAGGGCAGCAAGCTGTTTGGTTGTCAAGGCGCTGAGCCGGGCAGTATCGAGACTGGCGATTGTATCAGTCGAGAGGCTGGCAAGCTCCCTGGTTCCCAAGGCGGAGAACTGCTGGGACGTCAAAGCGGAAAACTGGCTCGGGGTTAGCGCATTCACCTGCGCGGTTGACAGGTTGCCGATCTGTGCGGTCTTCATGGCCGTGACGAGATCGTCCGAAAGACCGGCGATAGCGGAGGTGGTCAAACCACTGATCGCATCCCTCGTAAGCGTTGCGATTTCGTCAGAGCTAAAACTGTTCAGTTCTTCTGCAGACAGGGTAGCGGCCTGTTTGCCGGTTAACCCCGCTACCTGTTTCCTGTCGAGAGCCTCGATACTGCCAAAGCTCAGCGCATCGAACTGGGTCGTAGACAAAGCCTTGATGTGCTTTGTGGTGAAGGCTGCGACATCGTCTCCGTCCAGGCCTGCAATGACCGTCGTCGAAAGGCCCGAGATTTGTTTTGCCGTCATGGCAGAAAACTGATTAGGCTCCAGCGCGGCAAATTGAGACGGGCTGAGCGCCTGCATTTGCTGCGACGAGAGAACTGAAATCTGCGCCGTTGTCAGCGCTGCGAGCCTGTCATTGCTGAGACCCGCGAGCGCGGTGGTCGTCAATCCCGCAATCGCAGACTTGCTCAGTGATGCGATCTCTTCAGGGGTGAAGGTGTTCAGCTCGGCTGCGCTCAACGTAGCAACCTGCTGGGATTTCAGACCCGCTACCTGCTTCGTTGTCAGACCTTCAATACTGCTTGAACTCAAAGCATCGAACTGCAAGGTCGTCAGCGCAGACATTTGCTTCGATGTCATGGCCGCCACTTGAGAGCCATCGAGATTGGCGATCACAGAGGTCGAAAGCCCGGCGATCTGCTTTGTCGTCATCGCCGCAAACTGACTGGGTTCCAATGCAGCGAGCTGAGCCGAACTAAGAGCCTGCATTTGTTGCGATGATAAAGCCGCGACCTGCGTCGTGGTCAAGGCCGCAATCCTGTCCGTCGTCAAACCTGCAATCGCTGCGGTCGTAATGCTGGCAATAGATGCCTTGTTGATGGAGGCAATTTCATCAAGGGTAAACGTATTGAGTTCGGTCGCGTCCAAAGTGGAGACCTGCTGCGACTTCAGCCCCGCGACCTGCTTCGTGGTCAACCCCTCGATGCTGCTGGACGTCAAAGCGCCGAACTGGACTGTCGTCAAAGCCCCCACCTGCTTTGTCGTCATGGCGGCGAGTTTGGAACTGCTGAGATTGGCAATGGCGTCGGTGGATAGCCCGGCAATCTGTTTCGTCGTCATCGCCGCAAACTGGTTGGGTTCCAATGCCGCAAGTTGAGATGAACTGAGAGCCTGCATTTGCTGCGATGACAAGGCCGCGACCTGTGTCGTGGTCAGAGCCGCAATTCTGTCCGTGGTCAGACCTGCAAGAGCGGCCGTCGTCATGCCTATAATCGACGTTTTACTGAGAGACGCGATTTCCTGAGGCGTGAAGGTGTTCAACTCATCAGCGCTCAAAGTCGCGACCTGCAGCGATTTAAGCCCCGCCACCTGCTTGCTTGTCAGACCTTCGATGCCGCTTGAGGTCAAGGCATCGAACTGCGTGGTTGTCAGCGCAGCGATCTGCTTCGACGTCAGGGCCCCCACTTGAGAACTATCAAGATTTGCGATGACGTTGGTAGATAGACCAGCGATCTGCTTGCTCGTCATCGCTGCGAATTGGCCGGGTTCCAAGGCCGCGAGTTGAGCAGAGCTCAAAGCCTTCATCTGATCCGACGACAAAGCCGCGACTTGCGACGTCGTCAGAAACGTAATCTTATCCGTGGTGAGACCGGCAATCGCCGATGTCGTCAGTCCGGCAAGCGCGGCCTTTTTGAGGGATGCAATTTCTTCGCCGGTAAAGCTGTTGAGTTCGTCAGCCGTCAGCGTAGCAGTTTGCGTCGACGTCAGCCCCAAGACCTGTGTCTTTGTCAAGCCCTCAAGGCTGGTCGAGGTCAGGGCGTTGAACTGTTCCAACGAAAGGGCGGCGACCTGTTTGGTGGTCATGGCCGCAAGCTTGTCACTGCTGAGAGAAGCGATCGCCTGTGATGACAGGGCGGAGAGCTGCTTTGTCGTCAAAGCCGCAAACTGGGTTGATGTCAGCGCGGAAAGTTGGTTCGGGGTCAGCGCCTTCAGCTGATCTGAAGAGAAAGCGGCGATTTGAGTTGTGGTAAAAGCAGTAATCTTATCTGTCGCAAGACCTGCGAGCGACGATGTCAGCAAGCCGGAAAGCGATGTCTTTTTGATGGAAGCGATTTCGCCCGCAGTGAAGCTGTTGAGTTCAGCTGCCGACAGTGTCGCGACCTGCTGGCTCGAAAGCGCAGAAACCTGTTTACTGTCAAGCGCCTCGATCAGCGACGATGAAAATCCGTCGAGCTGGCTTGCATAAAGCGCATTCACCTGACCGGTCGTCAAGCCCGAAACCTGCGTGGTACCAATCGCGGTTAATTGGTTCAGCGTCAATCCCGTGATCGATTTCGTCGCAATGGCGCTGATCACTTTCGTGCTCAATGAAGATACGACACCCGTGTCGAGCGCGCTTATCTGGCTGGACGTCAGGACCTTGATTTGCGAAGACTTTAGCTCTTCCAGATCATTCTTTGTCAGCGTGGCAATGGTGGAGTTCGGAAGCTGGGCGATCTGCTTCGTCGGAAGAGTGGCAATTGAGGTCATGGGCGCGCGACACCGTCAAATACAAGATCGATATTCACCCAACGAAGCCATGTCGACACCGCATCCCACCGCAGACATCGGTAAAAGCCAATCGATATGGAACGCCTGACAAAACCGGAAACGGCAAGTCAGACAACGTTACGCAAACAGCGAATTTAAAAGGAACATGGCTCGCGAGAACCGGCGCAATGAAAAAGCTTCATGCGTACAGTGCTGATTTCAAACACTGCCTTGCGCCATAGACAACATATGCGTCATTTAAATACAGTCTTTTACGCCAAAACATCAGACTGCATTAGTATACAAACTGCTTCGCAAAGTAACAGCATCAATATTGCGCGTCAAGATAACGATCTCGTCATTATTCAATCAGCGGCTTCATGCGGCGAAAAATTCTACTCCGCCAAAACAAAAATCGCGCCCTCGTCTTTCGAGGACAGGGCGCGATAATTATGAAAACAAAAGCGTGATCAATGCCAGCCTCAGTGCATCTTTATCGGTGTGCTGAAGCGGCTGGAGTCGATTGCGGCAGCGCCCGGGCGGAAGCTTGCGGTCGCGGCAGAAGCCGACATGTCGTGGCTGAGCATACGGTTGTTGACGACGCGAGGCGCCTTGACTGCACGGCCGGTAGCGCCCTTATCCTGGCTCAAGGCCCAGTCAGAGATTGCTTCCTGCGTCAGACGACCACCGCTAACCATAGCCTTTTCGGCAACGGCTGCATCCTGCTTGCTAGGGCGTGCACCCTTGGTGGGCAGACCGGCGCTGAGACCGCTGCTTGCGGCGCGTGGCTTGACATCGAATGCATCGCCGACCGGCTCATCCTGCATGGCGGCAGAGGGTGAAGCCATGGCTGTTTCAACGGGCTTCGTGGCCGGACGGACAGAAGCGCTGTGGCTAGTCGAGGCCGGGAACTGCGCAGCACTTGGCATGGCTGTTGCGGTCAAGGATGCACGGGCATCCTGGCCGCTCTGCTCGAGTGCAGCGACGACGACAGGCGAAAGGGTTGCCTGTTCCGCTTCGTCTTCCTGACCTTCGACATCCGAATTGGCAGAAGCAAGCAAGGCTTCGGCAACGGCGGGGCGATTGGCGGGAACCGGCACATGTGCGGCAAGTGCATCGCCCGGCATGTCTTCGGAACCGAGGGCAGCCGTCATGACGGATCCATCCGCATCACCCTTCATACGACGCGGCCCAAGCAGGGTCGGCACGGGAATGGAATATTGCGCCAGATCGGCAAATTGCTGTTCGGCAGGTGCCGCAGTCGGGGTTGGCGTGGTGGCGGCTTGAAGCGCATCCTGCGCCGCATTCCGCGCTGGAGAATAAAGCGCCGTGGCAAGGCCGTTCGGATTTTCCTGATTGCGGAAGGCCGGGCGTGCCGTCGGCAGCGGCGCGCTTACGCCGGGCAGAGGCTGGGCAGAGGCCACCGCAACAGGGGCTTCCTCCGGTTCCTGCGCCACAGGGGCAGGAGCGGAAGGCCGGGCTGCGGGTTCTGGCAATGCAATGCCTTCGGCATCTTCATCCTCATCCCCACCACCAAACAGGGTTGCCAGCAAAGTCTTGCGCTTGCCGCCGCCTGAAGAAGAGGATGCAGGGCCTGAACCGGCGGTGCTGGCAACCTGAATGGACGAAGAGCTGACGCGCTTCTTGTAATCAGCCAGCGCCTGGTCATAGCCCGGCAGAGGCTTGCCATCGGCTGGCAGATGAATGGTGTTGCCATTCGGGAAAATACGCACGAGTTCCTGACGGCTCATACGTGGCCATGCACGCACATTGCCCACATCGAGGTGGACGAAGGGAGATCCGGATGTCGGGTAGAAACCAACGCCGCCGATCTGCATCTGCATGGCGATTTCGCGCAGACGTGTCAGCTTGACGCCGGGAATGTAGAAGTCCATGGCCTTGCCCAGCGTGTGCTGGCTGCTCTTGGCCACACCCTTGGTGCGAGAGCGCAACATGCCGTTGGTTTCCGGCGAGCGGAAAGCCGAGACTACGTTGATATATTCGTTTGCGCCGGAACGGCGATAGACTTCCCACACCAGATCGAACAGACGCGGGTCCATCTTGGTCGGCTGGTTGCGACGCCAGTCACGCAAAAAGCGGTTCAGCTCCTGCAGACCTTTCTGGTCGTACTTGCCGTTTCGCTTGAATGTGATGACGGCTTTTTCTTTGGTGTGGATATAATAGAGCTTGAGACTACGTGTTTCGGCGGCAGCTTCCGTCGCCGAAACGCCAAGAGCGGGCATGGCGGCCATCAGCAGGCATACGCAAGTGACAACGCGTGCCGACAGCTTCGTGCATACATTTCTGATCAAGCCGCGCGCTATCTTGCCCGAGAGCGCGATATTCCGATGCAGATAAGGCAATTTGATCCCCGCCTGGCAGACAATTCGTCAGATTGTCCCACATGAACCTCAATTACGGTCACACGATGGCAATTTTGCCACACATGGACATTCATCCTCTATATAGTGAACGCTCCACTAACAAGAGGTTTATAGACCGTAAGTGAATATCCTTGCCCAGGAGTTAACAAATATCGTATTTGCTAATCTAAGCCGGTGACGCCAGCCTTATGCGGCGTCACGCAGCGGATCATCGGGATCAATGCCATAATCCTTCAACTTACGGTATAGTGTGGAGCGTCCGATCCCCAGTTTGCGGGCCACCTGGCTCATCTGGCCGCGGTAAAAGCGCAGGGCAAAACGGATCAGCTCTTCTTCTATATCCGCGATCTTTCGGACATCGCCGCTTTCATCCGTGCTGGCAATCAGGCTGCCGCCCGGAAAGACGGAGGTGGGTGAACGCTCTTCTTCACTGGCCATGGCTTCCATCACCGACATAATGTCTGCTGCACTGCTTCTGCTTTCAACAGGCGGTGGTGCGACCAAAAGTGAACGCTCGGTTGGGCGATGCTGGACTTCATGGTCGGCAACGTCACCGGCAAATTCCGGCACCTGAAGCGCGATCTGCGGGAAGTCCGTTTCGCTGAGTTCATCGCCCTGCGCTAGAACGACGGCGCGGAACACGGCATTTTCCAGCTGGCGAATATTGCCCGGCCAGTCATAAGCCGTCAGCAGAGCAAGCGCACCGGCGCTGACGCCCAGCGCATGCGGCAATTTCTGCTCGACGGAGAAACGTTCGGCAAATACGCGTGCAAGATAAGGAATGTCTTCCTTACGGCGGCGCAGAGCCGGAATGGTAATGGGGAAGACGTTGAGGCGATAATAAAGGTCTTCGCGGAAACGACCTTCCTTCACCTCTTCGATCAAATCCTTGTTGGTGGCCGAAATCAGCCGCACATTGACCTTCTGGACCTTGGCAGAGCCAACGGTCTCGATTTCGCCCTGCTGCACGGCGCGCAGAAGCTTGACCTGCACCTCAAGCGGCAAATCTCCGATCTCGTCCAGAAACAGCGTGCCGCCATCGGCTTCCATGAATTTGCCGATGTGCTTTTCCGTCGCACCGGTAAAGGCACCCTTTTCATGACCGAAGAGAATGCTTTCGACCAGATTGTGCGGAATGGCACCGCAATTCACGGTGATGAAGGGCTTGCCCGCGCGGTCGCTGCCGGACTGGATGGCACGCGCGATCATTTCCTTACCGACGCCGGATTCCCCTTCCAGCACCACAGGAATATTGGATTGTGCCGCGCGTTGCGCCAATTCGATGACGCGCAGCATGGCCGGGCTTGCCGAAACGATATCCGTGAAATTGACGGCATGGTTGCGCGAGCGTCGTCCCGTGCGGGCTTTCGCCTCACGCTGGTCGAGTTTCAGCGCATTGGAAATGGCAGCGCCAATCCGCTCCGGCGACACGGGCTTGACCACGAAATCGAAGGCGCCAGCGCGCATGGCCTGCACCACCGTATCAATGCCGCCCTGCCCCGTCTGCACGATGACAGGTACATCCGTTCCCAGCTCTCCGACAGCTTTCAGAAAGGACAGACCGTCCATTTCCGGCATCATCAGATCAAGGACGATAACGCTGATATCGCCACTGTGCTGCTTCAAGAGCTCCAGCCCCACCCGGCCATTTTCAGCAAGGATCGGGTGGTGTCCATAACGCTCCACCGCTTGTTTAAGCAGGCGGCGCTGAACTGGATCGTCATCGATAACGAGTACTTGCGCTGTCATGTCAGGCTCCGGTTTCCGGTTTATGGACCTGCTTCATGCAGGCCTTTGAGCCGAATGTGACACGGAAGGCTTGAACATCCAGTTTTGAGATTTGCTTGCATTTTAAGCATTGCCACGGGAAACACAGCCCCCATATGCTTGGGCAAAGAGATAAAGAGGAAAAGCCTGACATGACCTTGAAGACATCGATCCCCCTGCCCGCCTTTTCGACCGATAGCGCAGGGGCTGCCCCCCTCGGTGACCTCCCCACATGGAAGCTGTCCGACCTCTACCCCTCCGCGGATTCATCCGAATACAAGCAGGCACTGGAAAAAGCGGCAAGCGATGCAAAGGCTTTTGAGGCGAAGTGGAAGGGCAAGCTGGAAGCTGCTGCCAAGCTTTCCGGTGATCAGGGGCTTGGTGCCGCGCTGAAGGAATATGAAGCGCTGGACGACCTTCTCGGTCGCATCGGCTCTTTTGCGGGCCTTACCTATTTTTCCGATACATCCAATCCGGCCAATGGCAAGATTTATGGAGATGCCCAGTCGAAACTGACGGACATGTCGTCGCATCTGCTGTTTTTCGCGCTGGAACTGAACCGCATCGATGATGCGACGATTGACGCCGCCATCGCCAATGACGCTCTCACAGGTCATTACAAGCCCTGGCTCGTGGATTTGCGCAAGGACAAGCCGCACCAGCTGGATGACAGCCTGGAACAGCTGTTCCTCGAAAAATCCATGACCAGTGCCGCCGCCTTCAACCGCCTGTTCGATGAGACCATGACGGATTTGCGCTTCGAGTTGGATGGCAAGAGCCTCGCGTTGGAAGAAACACTCAATCTCCTTCAGGACCCCGACCCGGAGACCCGCAAAAAGGCAGCGCAGGCACTGAGCGCGACCTTCAAGAACAATCTGCGCGTCTTCACGCTGATCACCAATACGCTTGCGAAGGACAAGGAAATCTCCGACCGCTGGCGCAAGTTCGAAGACATTGCCGATAGCCGCCATCTGGCCAACCGCGTCGAGCGCGAAGTGGTGGATGCGCTGGCGCAGGCCGTTACCGAAGCCTATCCGCGCCTGTCGCATCGCTATTACAAGATGAAAGCCAAGTGGCTCGGCATGGAGCAGATGAACTATTGGGATCGCAACGCGCCCCTGCCCGATACGTCGAATGCCGTCATTCCATGGGAAGACGCAAAGGACACGGTGCTTTCAGCCTATGGCGATTTCGCCCCCGAAATGGCCGATATCGCCCGCCGCTTCTTTGATGAGGAATGGATCGACGCCCCCGCCCGCCCCGGCAAGGCGCCCGGCGCGTTCGCCCATCCTACCGTGCCGTCCGCACATCCCTATGTGCTGGTCAATTACCTCGGCAAGCCACGGGACGTGATGACGCTGGCGCATGAGCTTGGCCATGGCGTGCATCAGGTTCTGGCCGGTGGACAGGGCGCGCTGATGTGCGCCACGCCACTGACGCTTGCCGAAACTGCCTCCGTCTTTGGAGAAATGCTGACCTTCCGCAAGCTTCTGGATGGCACCAGGGATAGCAAAGAGCGCAAGGCGATGCTGGCCCGCAAGGTGGAAGACATGATCAATACGGTCGTGCGCCAGATTGCCTTTTACGAATTCGAGCGCAAGGTCCACACGGCTCGTAAAGAAGGCGAGTTGACCGCCGAGCAGATCGGCGAGCTGTGGCTGTCGGTTCAGGAAGAAAGCCTCGGCCCGGCGATCAAGATTTCCGAAGGTTATGAAAGCTGGTGGACCTATATCCCCCACTTCATCCATTCGCCCTTCTATGTCTACGCCTATGCTTTTGGCGATTGCCTGGTGAACTCGCTCTATGCGGTCTACCAGAATGCCGAGACAGGCTTTCAGGACAAATATTTCGAGCTTCTCAAGGCGGGCGGCACAAAGCACCATTCCGAATTGCTGAAGCCTTTCGGCCTCGATGCGACCGATCCCTCCTTCTGGAGCAAGGGTCTGTCGATGATCGAGGGATTGATCGACGAGCTGGAAGCACTCGATAAAGAATAAAAAAACGGCGAGGCTCCCATTTCGGACAAGCTTCGCCGGTTCTTATGCCTCACCTTACGTGAATCGCATGATGGACGCTGACCATGAAACGCAAACCCGCTGATCTGACATTGAGGGAAACGTTGCGCTGGGAACCGGGCACCGGTTTTCAGCGGCTGGAGCAGCACATGCGCCGCCTGCTACGCTCTGCGGACGCACTTGGTTTTCGCGCACCCGCAGATACGGTCAAGGCGCTGAAGACTGCGATCAGCGGCGACGCACCGATGACCGTGCGGGTGGTGATGAATTACAAGGGCGAACTCGACATCACCTCCGAGCCCTTCGTGCCCCTGTGTGATGGCGCGGTCTGGCGGGTGAAGATCGCGGAAAAGACGCGCTTGGATTCCAGCGACACCTTCTACCGCCATAAATCGTCCCGTCGCGAACCTTACGAAGCGGCCCGTGCGGAATTCTCCACCACGGAAGCGGACGAGGTTCTGCTGCTGAATGAGCGCGGCGAAATCTGCGAATGCTCGACCACCAGCGTTTTTGTGGAAGGTGCCGAAGGCCAATTACTGACGCCACCCCTCGACAGCGGCATCCTCCCTGGCGTCCTGCGCGCCGACCTTATTCGTGAGCGCAAGGCGCGCGGACAGGCGCTGAAGCTTGCCGATTTGGCGGGCCGAAAGCTGTTTGTCGGCAATTCGCTGCATGGGTTGGTGGCGGCGGAGTTGGTTTGACCACCCGGCTTTACATTTAGGCACTGTGGGTGTGGCTTACCCCCTCTGCCTGCCGGCATCTCCCCCACAAGGGGGGAGACAGCGAGGGGTCCGCGCTTCCCATGGTCTCAACGCTGGAGATAGGCGAGACGGTGCTGCGAATTTTCTCCCCCCTTGTGGGGGAGATGCCGGCAGGCAGAGGGGGTAAGCGGCACCCACAACTCTCCAACCAATTACTCCAACACCCACTCCACCCGAGCCCGTCCCCGCTCCTTCGCCTCGTAAAGTGCACGGTCGGCCCGCTGGTAAAGCTCGCTGGCACTTTCCCCGCAACGGAACAGCGAAAGCCCCGCCGAGCAGCTATAGGAAAAATCGGCGGCGCCCGGAAACGGGCAGGATGTCCGCACCTTTTCCAACAGCCGTTCCACGATACCGATGCACTCCGAAAGGATCGTGCGCGGCATGATGAGGACAAACTCCTCGCCGCCGACACGCCCGAAGGTGTCGGAGCGGCGGATGGTGGAATGGGCGATCTTGACGAAATCGCGCAGCACCGTATCGCCGCCCTGATGACCAAAACGGTCGTTGATGCTTTTGAAGAAGTCGATATCCATCACGCAGAGCCCGAAGGAGCTTTCGATGCCCTTCTGGACATTTTCGATCTGAACGCCGAGCTTGGTGAAAACGAAACGGCGGTTGGCGGTGCCGGTCAGCTCATCGGTTTGTGCTGCGCGTAGCGCAATGTCGCGGTCTTGCCGCAGGCTGCGCTGGTTTTGCCTGAGCGCCGTGATGTCGTTGCCAACGCACAGCATCCAGCCGTCGTCCTGCACGGTTTCGGTCATCCAGATCCAGCGACCGTCATGCATGTCGAGTTCCAGCCCACGAAAAGGCAGCTTGCCGCGACGCGATTGCGCCGACAGGAACCAAGCCTCGAAATCCGTGGTGGTGATGATCAGGCCCTTGCGGTCATTATAATTGGCGCGGATGATTTCAGCCCATGTGGGGAACGCATCATCGCTGAGATTGAAGGCCTGGCGGAAGGCGCGGTTGGCGTGGCGAAGCCTGTCGTCCGTGTCGTAAAGGGCGATAAAAACAGGCGTCATGTCCTGCAGCGCAATGACGCGCTCTATAAGACTATCCAAACTGGCAGTCTCCTGACGCACGATATCTGACTCCCCTAAAACACGAACACAACTTCTGATCCGCATCATTATAGTTGATGAATTGGAAATGCGTAGTCCGAAGCTATACCGATGATTTTATGATGAAGCGGGGTGGATCGGTTTACCTTTCTCACAGTCTTCATACGCCCGTCATCCGGCTACCCTTTATTGTTGAGGCCTAATCATCTAGCTTAAGCCTTGTCTTCAAAGAGGAAATTGAGAATGACGGAAGTTGAATACCCGATTTACGGCGAAATTACCGGTCCCATCATCATGATCGGTTTCGGCTCCATCGGGCGCGGTACGCTTCCGTTGATCGAAAGGCACTTCAAGTTCGACCTGTCGCGACTGGTCGTCATCGATCCGCGTGAGGATATTGCCGAATATCTGGATGGCCGCGGCATTCGCCACATCCGCGCGCATCTGACCAAGGATAACTACAAGGATGTTCTGAAACCGCTCGTCAAGAATGTCGAGGGACAGGGCTTCTGCGTCAATCTTTCCGTGGACGCCTCCTCGGTCGATCTGATGAAGCTGTGCCGCAAATACGGCATGCTCTACATCGATACGGTGGTGGAGCCTTGGCCGGGCTTTTATTTCGATACCGATGCCGACAATGCCGCGCGCACCAATTATGCGCTACGCGAAACCATGCTGAAAGAAAAGGCCAAGCGCCCCGGAGGTACGACGGCGGTTTCCACCTGCGGTGCCAATCCCGGCATGGTCTCCTGGTTCGTCAAGCAGGCCCTCGTCAATCTGGCCAAGGACACCAATCTGGAATTCGATGAACCGGCAGCTGATGACCGCGAAGGCTGGGCAAAGCTGATGCAGACGCTGGGCGTCAAGGGCGTACACATTGCCGAGCGTGACACCCAGCGTGCCAAAGATCCTAAACCTTTCAACACCTTCTGGAATACATGGTCGGTGGAAGGATTCATCGCTGAAGGTCTGCAACCGGCAGAACTCGGCTGGGGCAGCCATGAAAAATGGATGCCGAAAAACGCGAAGAAGCAGAAAAAAGGCACCAAGGCCGCGATTTTTCTCGACCAGCCCGGCGCCAGCACCCGCGTGCGCACATGGTGCCCCACGCTTGGCGCCCAATACGGCCTGCTGGTCACGCATAATGAAGCGATTTCGATTTCGGACTACTTCACGGTGCGCGACAAGCGCGGCCATGTGGAATTCCGCCCCACCTGCCATTACGCCTACCATCCCTGCAACGACGCGGTTCTGTCGCTCTATGAAATGTTCGGCAATGGCGGCATTGCCCAGCCCGTGCAGCATGTTCTGACCGAAAGCGAGCTGACCGATGGCGCAGACGAACTCGGCGTGCTGCTTTATGGCCATGAGAAAAATGCCTATTGGTATGGCTCGCGCCTGACACTGGAAGAGGCGCGCAAGCTTGCGCCCGACCAGAATGCCACCGGCCTTCAGGTCTCCTCGGCCGTGCTATCGGGCATGGTCTGGGCTCTGGAAAATCCGCAAGCCGGCATCGTTGAAGCCGATGAGCTGGATTACCGCCGCTGCCTCAACATTCAGCGCCGCTATCTCGGCCCGGTCGAAGGACATTATACCGACTGGACACCACTGGAAGGCAGGCCGGGTCTGTTCCCTGAGGATATCGACACGGACGACCCTTGGCAGTTCCGCAACATTCTGGTTCGCGGATAAGCGCGGCTCGATCTGGCAAACCGGCCCGGAGCAAGGCTCTGGTGCCGGTTTGCAACGCCGTCACTTTAGTCGGACATGCCTGGAACCGGTGCATAGAGGTCGTCGTTCGCTTGCAATAAAGCTAACTTCAATCCATGGTCTTTTTCGAAGATCGAGAAGAATCGCAGGAGACAGACAAGATGAATTTCAAGACAGGCGCCGCCTTGGTTCTGGCCGCAATTGCTGCCTCTTCGTGCGCTCCTTCGGCGCCATCGCCGCGCCCCATGGCATCCGCCATGCCGCAGGGTCCGGCTGTGGATGGTCGCTGGGTAGACAAGAACGGCATCGTCTCGACATTCCAGGCGGGCGCATTCTCCACCCGCTCCACGGATAGCAACACGCTGCTGGCGTCCGGCACTTACGTCACCATTTCGCCGACGCTGTACGAGATCAACATGACCTCGCTGGTCCGCAATACCCAGTCGCGCGTCAACTGCGCGCTCATCTCCCGTTCGCAGCTGAATTGCACCACCGATACCAACAGCCAGTTCACGCTGACGCGTCAGGGCTGATTGCGTTTCAGCCGACCGCTCCTGTTTATTTCAACGCGCGCGTGCAGCGCGCGTTTTTTATTTGCACAACCCTGTCATAATTCTACTTGCGGCAGATGCCGCGAGATGAAAACATCGCCTTTGAACCACTGTCATGATTTCGCAGTAGCTATGGCGGCAGGACGAGCCTCCCGGCTTCGTATTGGGTAAAACAGGAGAGATAAGACGATGAACAGGATTTTGAGATTTGGCCTGATGACCGCTTCGGTCGTTTCGCTTTCGGCTGGTGCGGCTCTGGCTGATTACCAACTCAATATTCTCCACATCAACGATCTGCATTCGCGCATCGAGGCGATCAACAAGTTCGACTCGACCTGCTCTGCCGCGGAAGCGGACAAGAAAGAATGCTTCGGCGGCATCGCCCGCGTCAAAAGCGCCATCGATGCGCGCCGCGCCGAACTCGGTGCCAATGCCAACATTCTCGTGCTGGATGCCGGCGACCAGTTTCAGGGTTCCCTGTTCTACACGCAGTATAAAAGCGGCCCGGTTGCCGAATTTATGAACGGCATCGGCTTTGACGCCATGGCCATCGGCAACCACGAATTCGATGACGGCCCGGCAGAACTGCTGAAGCTCATCAACGCGGTCAAGTTCCCGATCATTTCCGGCAACACCAAGGTTGCCGACGGCTCCGAGCTGAAAGACAAGTTCAAGGGCTACATCATCAAGGACATGGGCGGCCAGAAGGTTGCCGTCGTTTCCGTGCTGGCAACCGACACCAACGAAACCTCTTCGCCCGGCGACAAGGTGACGTTTGAAGACGAAATCGAGTATCTCAAGGGTGCCGTTAAGGAAATTCAGGATCAGGGCGTCAACAAGATCGTCGTACTGTCGCATGTCGGTTACGTCAAGGATCAGGAAATCGCCCGCTCCGTCGATGGTATCGACGTCATCGTCGGCGGTCACAGCCACACACTGCTCTCCAGCACTGATCCAAAGGCCGCTGGCCCCTACCCAACGCTGGTCAAGGACCCATCCGGCATCGACGTGCCAATCGTCACGGCCTATGCCTATTCAAAATATCTCGGCGATCTGACCGTTACCTTCGATGACAACGGCGTGGTCAAGTCCACCAGCGGCGCACCGAAGCTACTCGACGCCTCCGTGACGCCTGACGAAGGCTTCACCAAGCGCGTGGCTGAACTGGCCGCTCCGCTGGAAGAGATGAAGAAGAAGGAAATCGGCGTCAGCGAAGCTGCCATCGATGGCTCTCGTGAAGTATGCCGCGCCAAGGAATGCACCATGGGTAACCTGGTGTCCGACGCGCTGCTCGACCGCGTGAAGGATCAGGGCATCACCATCGCCATCCAGAATGGCGGCGGCTTGCGTGCCTCCATCGACGCTGGTCCTGTGACCATGGGCGAAGTGCTGACGGTTCTGCCATTCCAGAACTCCGTCGCCACCTTCCAGATCAAGGGCGTCGATCTCGTCGCAGCGCTTGAAAACGGTGCCAGCCAGATCGAAGAAGGCGCAGGCCGCTTCGTGCAGACCGCTGGCCTGAAATATTCCTTCGACCGCTCCAAGCCAGCTGGCAGCCGCATCGTCTCCGTCGAGGTCAAGGAAGGCGACAACTTCGTCAAGCTCGACCCGGAAAAGACCTACGGCGTGGTGACCAACAACTACACCCGCACCGGCGGCGATGGCTTCAAGACTTTCGCAACCAAGGCCATCAACCCTTACGACTTCGGACCAAGCCTTGAAGACGCTGTCGCCGCCTATATCGGCGCAAACAGCCCCTACAAGCCCTACACCGATGGCCGCGTAATGGATGTGACCCCAGCCGACTACGTGGCACCGCCGAAGGAAGCCAAGCCTGCAACACCTGCCCCGGCAACGACGGCGCAGGCTCCTGCAACCGCAACGCCTCCAGCCGCCACCGCACCTGCTGCTCCGGCGCCAGCCGCAACGGCCCCAGCTTCCCCAGCACCGGCAACCACCACCTCGGCCCCTACCACGGCACCAGCCGCCGCTGGGAAATACGTGGTGGCACGCGGTGACTCGCTCTGGAAAATCGCTGCCGAGAAATACGGCAACGGCGCTGAGTGGAAGAAGATTGCCGAGGCCAACGCGCTGAAGCGTCCAAACCACATCGAAGTTGGTGAAGAACTGAACGTTCCGGCACAGTAATCGTTCAACACCACTCTATCGAAGCCTGCTCGGTGACGGGCTTCGATAGAGGACTTCATTTTTGATCGCGGAAGCATAATTGCCGTTTGCAGCAGAGGTCAGTGGGTGTGGCTTACCCCNNCCCTCAAGGGGGGAGATCGATATGCCGCAAGGTTGCGGCCATCTTCAGCATCGATCGTTTTAGCGAAGGTCTCTCGCCTTGCCGATCTCCCCCCTTGAGGGGGAGATGTCCGGCAGGACAGAGGGGGGTGGGCCACGCAGACTGACCTTTGCTGCATCACCATATCCCTCAGCCATCACAACGCGTTGAAATGCCGCGCAGGTTCTATCAAAAATCAATTCAGATTGGCGGATCAATGCTCTACAAGTTGATCCACGACACATGTGCGGACGTAGAGTCCCGCGCACCCCTTAGAGATTTCAGGACGATTTTATGATCGCAGATAACGCCACACTTCAGCCAGCGCATTTCCCGCCAGAGCATCCGAAGGTCGCCTTCGGCAAGGTCGGCGTTCTCCTCGTCAATCTCGGCACGCCCGATGGCACGGACTACAAGTCCATGCGCCGTTATCTGGCGGAGTTTTTGAGCGACAAGCGGGTGATCGAGTGGTCGCGGCTGTTCTGGTATCCCATTCTCTACGGCATTGTGCTGAACAAGCGCCCGCAGAAGGTCGGCAAGGCCTATGAGGAAATCTGGAACCACGAGCTGAACGAAAGCTACCTGCGCACCTACACCCGCAATCAGGGCGAGGCGCTTGGCAAGATGCTGACCGACTTGCCGAACGTGGTGGTGGATTGGGGCATGCGCTACGGCAAGCCGAGTATCGCCGAACGCATGGACGCGCTGAAGGCGCAGGGTTGCGAAAAAATCCTGCTGTTTCCGCTTTACCCGCAATATGCGGCGGCAACCACAGCCACCGTCAACGACAAGGCCTTCGAATATCTGATGAAGCAGCGTTGGCAGCCTGCGCTGCGCACGGTGCCGCCCTATCATGATGACGACACCTATATCGATGCCCTCGCCAACTCGGTCAAAGCGCATCTGGCGACGCTGGATTGGGAGCCGGAAAAAATCCTCGCCTCCTTCCACGGTATTCCGCAGTCCTACTTCAAAAAGGGCGATCCCTATCACTGCCAGTGCATGAAGACGGGTCGTTTGCTGCGTGAGAAACTCGGGCTCGACAAGGACCGTTTCATGATCACCTTCCAGTCCCGTTTCGGGCCGGAAGAATGGTTGCAGCCCTACACCGACAAGACGGTGGAACGACTGGCCAAGGAAGGCGTCAAGCGCATCGCGGTTATGAATCCGGGCTTCGTTTCCGACTGTCTGGAGACACTGGAAGAAATTGCTGGCGAGGCTGGCGAAATCTTTCACCACAACGGTGGCGAGAAGTTTTCACATATACCTTGCTTGAACGACAGCGCAGAGGGTATGCGGGTTCTCGAAAAGGTTGTACGCAGGGAGTTGCAGGGCTGGGTCTAAAACCCACCCCATATAGTACCTGACAATGCATGAGGGAGATTGGGATGATTGATCTGGGTGGTTTCGACATTGTCGTCATAGTCGTGGTGGGCCTCGTCATTCTGACGCTGTTTGCCGGTATCAAGACGGTTCCGCAGGGTTATCGTTACACGGTCGAACGCTTCGGACGCTATACCCGTACTCTCGAGCCCGGCCTTAACATCATCGTTCCGTTCATCGAAAGCATCGGAACGCGCATGAATGTCATGGAGCAGGTGCTGGATATTTCACGCCAGGAAGTCATCACCCGCGATAATGCCAGCGTCACCGCAGATGCCGTTGCCTTCTATCAGGTGCTGAACGCAGCGCAGGCCGCCTATCAGATTTCCAATCTGGAAAATGCCATTCAGAACCTGACCATGACCAACATTCGCTCTGTCATGGGCTCTATGGATCTCGATGAGCTTCTCTCCAACCGTGATGCCATCAATGAGCGCCTCCTGCGTGTTGTGGACGAGGCGGTGGGGCCTTGGGGCATCAAAGTCACCCGCATTGAGATCAAGGATATAGCACCGCCAAAGGATCTCGTGGAATCCATGGGCCGCCAGATGAAGGCGGAACGAGAGAAACGTGCACAGGTTCTGGAAGCGGAAGGCTCGCGCGCCGCGCAGATCCTGCGCGCCGAAGGTGCCAAGCAATCCGCCATTCTCGAAGCCGAAGGCCAGCGTGAAGCCGCCTTCCGCGACGCCGAGGCGCGCGAACGTCTGGCCGAAGCCGAAGCCAATGCCACGCGCATGGTGTCTGAGGCCATCGCCGCCGGTGATATTCACGCCATCAATTACTTCATCGCGCAGAAATACACCGAAGCCATGGCGCAGATCGGCACTGCGAAGAATTCCAAGATCGTGCTGATGCCGATGGAGGCGTCCTCGCTGATCGGTTCGCTCGGCGGCATCGGCGCCATCGCCAAGGAGGTCTTCGGCAGAGGTGGCGATGCGCCGTCAGCGCCAGAAGCACCTGCCGCCGCAAGGCAGCGCAGCTCCGTTCCGCCCTCCTCCAGCCGCCCCGGCGGCCAGACCATCAATGTAACGATCCCCAACAATCCATTCGCTCCATCCTCGGAGAAGTGAGATGATTGCAAGGCTCGTCACCGATCTTGGCCCCTGGAGCTGGTGGATACTGGCCGCCATTCTGCTGGCAGCGGAACTCGTCGCGCCCGGCGTGTTCCTCATCTGGATCGGAGCCGCCGCCCTCGTCATCGGTGCCATCTCGCTGGCGCTCTGGAACGCGGCACTCTGGAGCTGGCAGTTGCAGCTCCTGCTGTTTGCCCTGCTCTCCGTCGTCTTTGCGCTTCTTGGCCGCCGATATTACGGCCAGGATCATGCCAAGACTGACGAGCCCTTCCTCAATCAGCGCGAAGCCAGCCTCATTGGCCGCACAGCGACGCTGCAGGAACCAATCACCGAAGGCCGTGGTCGCATTAAGCTGGACGACACATGGTGGCCGGCGCAGGGAGAGGACGCACCTGCCGGTGCCCGCGTGCGCATCTCCTCTGCTCACGGCCGTACCCTGACAGTGGAGCAAGTGCCGAACTGACAAAAGGTGGGCTCCAGGCCTAATGCTTTTGCAATCGGCTGGCTTTTTACTCCCTCAATCTACAACATCGCCGCGTCATGCTGCACTGCACCATGCAACTGGCGCATCTCATATCTTCCGGAAAATCAATGCTGATTTCGCTGTCGATGCTGTAAGCATTCCCTATTGCCAGCGACACAGACAAAGGTTTTCAACAATGGAATTGCAGCCACCCGCAGATATGGAACTGACCCTGCGCACTCTCGCCATGCCCGCCGATGCCAACCCGGCAGGCGATATTTTTGGTGGATGGGTCATGTCGCAGATGGACTTGGCAGCCTTCGTGCGCGCCAATGACGTCGCGGGCGGACGCACCGTGACGGTCGCCGTCAATGAAATTGTCTTTAAGAAGCCTGTGAAGATCGGCGACACGCTCTGCGTCTACACCCGCATCGAAAAAGTCGGCCGCACCTCCATCACCCTCAAAATAGAAGCCTGGACCCGCCGCCACTCCCAGCAATCCCGCGACAAGGTCACAGAAGCGGTTTTCATCATGGTCGCGGTGGATGATGCTGGCAACCCAAGAGCGGTGCAGGGTGAGGCCTCAAAGGTCGCCTAACCTGCTGTCAATTCCGCCGACGCATTCGCCGGCACGCCCGTTGTGACGGTGATTACGCAGCCGACGCGATATCGATTTCTGAAATTTTGTCGAGTGTGTCTTTCAGATGCATGGCTTCCATCTTCAAATCATAGCTCGCCTGCATGTTCATCCAGAACTCTGGCGAGGTCTTGAAGACCTTGGCCAAGCGAAGCGCGGTGTCTGGTGTCACCGAAGCCTGTTCTGTTGCCAACCGCTCGATACGAGTGCGCGGCACATTCAGCTTTCTGGCAAGCGCGCCCGCACTCATTCCGAGCGGAACCAGATATTCTTCACGAAGAATTTCGCCGGGATGGACCGGGGCTAAAATATTGGTCATGCCAGCTCGCCTGGCAGCGCCCCTTAACGTTGCCTAGAACTTCACACCCAAACCAACGCGCACGGCGTTTTGATCGATATCGCCATTCAGAAGAGGGCCGAGCGCGCCGTAATCGTAGTTCTTGTCGCCGAATCGGTGTAGCGGTATTCGATACGGCCAAAAATCATGTCGGTGAAGGCATAATCCACGCCAGCGCCGACCGTGTAGCCGTTGAAGGTTTCCTTGTTTTTCGGGAAGCCTGGTGTGACCAGATAGCCGCGTCCGACAGCCCAGCCTGCCGTGCCATAAACCAGCGCCCGATCGAATGCGTAACCAACGCGGCCACGGACAGAGCCCTGCCAGTCCAGACCGTACTCGTAGCGGTCAGGCGCGAGAATGGTAAGAGTACCGTCGCCCCAGTTGCCGTCGAAATCGCCTTCCACGCCGAGAACCCAATTGTTGCTCAGCTGGTGGTTATAGCCCGCAAACGCACCCAGAACGCCGCCATTGAAATTGGCTTCCAGCGGTGTTCCCGCGATGATGCCGGAGATGTCCTGATTGTCCCAGGCATATCCGCCCTGCACACCGGCGGTGAAGCCCGTCCATGAGAATGCCTGGCCAGAAATCGCCACAGGCGCCTGCGGTACCTCATAGACCGCATCCGCAGCCATGGCGGTGGACGCGGTGAGCATGAAAGCTGCGGCGATGACGATTTTTCTCATTTCGGGCACCTTGGTTGTGTGGTTGCCATAGGTACTCCAACCAAGGAAAAAAGCTGTAGCGCCGCCGCAACAAGCCAAAAGATTGCTGGAAATTTAAGCCGCGCTCAGCCAGCGCCGGAGAGTGCATTTCGGTGCTGTATGGCCCGCAAAAAAGATGGATGGCACGTCGAGCCAAAAAGCAAAAAGGCCTCGCAAAATCTTGCAAGGCCTTGATACTTAAGAATTCGGATGGTGGGCGTGACAGGGATTGAACCTGTGACCCCTACGATGTCAACGTAGTGCTCTCCCGCTGAGCTACACGCCCTCCGTTGCGGCGCATAAATCACGAAACCGGATGAAGCGTCAACTGCTTTTTTGCGGTTTTGTGAAAGCTTTTTTACAAGCCTTACGCCACAAGGAGTTTGTTCACTTCATCGACGAGATCGCGCAGGTGGAAAGGCTTGGAAAGCACCTTCGCATCCTTCGGCGCCTTCGAATCAGCATTCAGTGCAACGGCGGCGAAGCCGGTGATGAACATGACCTTGAGGTCCGGGTCGAGCTCGGTGGCGCGGCGCGCAAGCTCGATGCCGTCCATTTCCGGCATGACGATATCGGTGAGGAGAAGCGAAAAAGGCTCTTCACGAAGACGGTCATAGGCGCTTGCGCCGTTATCGAAGGAGGAAACCTTGTATCCGGCTTTCTCCAGCGCCTTCACGAGAAAGCGTCGCATGTCATTGTCATCTTCAGCGAGAAGAATTTTCTGTACCATTTAAGTGACCGTAACTTCTGATTTATTGGAATACCTTATCCCGATCATACCGCATTTTCAGTAAATATCATGTGAACGGTAGAATCATGACTCGGGCGACTGGTGCGCAGTATGGACTTGCTCTGCCTTAACTGGCAACATGATGCTTCTGGCAGAATTATGACATGGTAAACGGGGCGGAATGGACTGGGTTACGGGCGAGTACGAACTCTTCGAAGTGCACGAACCAGCCGTTCACAGCATTCCGTTCGTGTATAACTCCCCCCATAGCGGCCGCTGTTATCCGGTTTCCTTCCTCGAATCATCGCGCCTGAGCTCTTACGAAATCCGCCGATCCGAAGACCATTATGTCGATGAGCTGTTTTCCAGCGCGGTCGATATCGGCGCACCCCTGCTCAAAGCCAATTTTCCGCGCGCCTATCTGGATGTGAACCGCGAGCCCTATGAGCTCGATCCGCGCATGTTTGATGGCGCTTTGCCGCCCTATGCCAATATCGGCTCCATGCGCGTGGCGGGCGGGCTTGGCACCGTGCCGCGCATCGTGGCCGAGAATATGGATATCTACGCCCACCGCCTGCCGGTGGACGAAGGGCTGAGCCGGATCGAAAACATCTACAAGCCCTACCATGCCTGCCTGCGAAAGCTGATTTCGCGCACCCACGCCAATTTCGGCATGGCGGTTTTGATCGATTGCCATTCCATGCCTGGCAATATCCGCCTTGCCAGTTCCAACATCCGGCCGGACATCATCATTGGCGATCGTTACGGCACCAGCGCCTCGGCGGAAATCTCCCGCGCGGCCCTGCATTTTCTGGAGGAGCTCGGCTTTACCGCCGTCTGCAACAAGCCCTATGCCGGAGGCTTCATCACCGAACATTACGGTCGCCCCATCCGCTCGTTGCACACCTTGCAGATCGAGATCAGCCGGGCGCTTTATGTGGATGAGAAAACGCTTCTGAAGACGCCGGAATTTTACGCCGTACAATCCGCGCTAGACACGTTCATGCGCCAGCTGTCGATGTTCGTATCTGAATACGCCATCGACATGGCCTTTGCCGCCGAATAACACCCACTGAAATGATGAGACGAACACACCGCAGCTACGCTTGCGGGCAAAAAAAACCGCGCCTTGGCGCGGTCAAGTCTAGGGAGGAAACACCCAAGGAGGGTATTTACAGTCAAAGACTGTGACATGAAGCTACGACGACAATGCTCATTTGTCAATCATTTTTGTTATTGCCTATAATTTGCTCAATTTTTGTCACTCTGCCTGATATTCGCGCGACCTTCATAAAAATCTGCATTTGTTTTGGCTTTTTATATCTCCCGCACATCGCGAGTGGACGAAGTTGCCTGAAGCGCGCTATGTCCTTTTGGGATTTTAGAATGGTGAGGTTTTGATGCTGCCCGATCGCGATTTCTTCTTTCGTCTTGCCGATGCCGCCAAGGCAGAGACCCTGCCACGGTTCCGCAGCGGCGTTGCCGTCGCCAACAAGCAGGCTGGCGGGTATGATCCCGTCACCGAAGGCGATCAGGCCGCTGAAACAGCCATCCGCGCGCTGATCACCGACCGCTTCCCGGACCACGGCATTCTGGGCGAAGAACATGGCAGTGTCGGAACCGATCGCGAGCATGTCTGGGTCATCGACCCCATTGATGGCACACGCGCTTTCATATCCGGCGTACCCGTCTGGGGCACGTTGATCGGCTTCCAGTCCTCTGGCCGCGCCGTCATGGGCGTCATGGATCAGCCATTTACGGGCGAACGTTATTTTGCCGATGGCGAGAAAGCATGGTATTTCGGCCCCGGCGGCGACAGGCAGATCAGCACGCGCAACTGCGAGACCCTGTCCGACGCGATCCTCTTCACCACCTCGCCGCACATCTTCACCACCGAAGAAGCCGAGCGCTATCACACGATCGAGCAACAGGTGCGCCTGTTCCGCTACGGCGTGGATTGCTACGCCTATGCCCTGCTGGCCGGTGGACACGTTGATCTCGTCATCGAATCCGGCCTGAAGCCCTATGATGTCGGCGCGCTCATTCCCATCATCGAGCAGGCCGGTGGCGTCATCACCAACTGGGAAGGCGGCAGACCGGAATCTGCAGGCCGCATTCTGGCAGCGGGCAGCAAAGCCATTCACGAACAGGCGCTGGCCATTCTCTCGGGCCTTTAAGCCGCACCCCAACACAAACGGCCAAGACATCACGGCGCGTTGCGATCCATCCAGATCGCTGCGCGCCTTAGTTGTTTTTAATGGGCGAGATTAGCTCGTCCAACCCACCTGTGCCGAACACAGACACAGGGCGACCTTACCTTACGTCAGGATAAATGCTGGAAAACATATTCGTCTTCCAAGCGCTGCTACACGCACCCGCAAAGAATAGCACGAGAGCTTAAGTGTTGGTTAACCATACTGCGGCACTCTGACGTTGAATTCTTTCATCTTCATATACTGATATAAGCGAGGACCGCTATGGCATATGACTGGAGTGGGAATACCGTCAAACAGCAGCGTGATGACTGGGTCGTCATCGTTGCCCTCGTGGCACTGGCGCTGTTCATCACCATCATGCCGCTCGCCATGATGCACAGCGCACCACCGGCAAGCATCATCGAAACAACGGCGACCCACATCAACCCTGCGCCGTTGAAAACCTGACGATTAGGATTTGACCAGATCCAGATGCAGCACCCGTGGTGACAGCACCTGCAAAATGGTCTCGGACCGGCCAATATAGACAATCGCCGTGTCCTTCATGCCCGCAAGCACTGCCGCCAGCCTATCGACGGTTTCCGTCTCCAGACCTTCCAGCAGATCGTCGATGAACAGCCAGCGCGGCTTCAGCAACAGCGCGTTGGCAACCCGCACGCAGGCCTGCTCGTCGGAATCGAACTTCTTGTCCCAGCGAATATTGTCTTCCATGCGCGGAATGATGTGGCCAAGGCCGCATTGTTCCATGGCGTCGAGAAACTCGTGTTCCTTGAATTTCTGCGGGCTGCGTGGATAGGAGAGAATTTCCCGCAACGGCGCCGCCGGTAGATAGCCGTGCTGGGCAATGAACAGTGTTTCCTCGCGTGGCGGCATGGTGATGTTGCCGCGACCCCAGGGCCAGAGCCCGGCGATGGCTGCGAAAAACAGCCGCCGGTTCACGCCCTGATCGCCATTGACCATCAGTCGGTCCCCGACATTGATCTCAACCGGCGCCTCGCGCAGACGGAAAATGCGCGACATATCCTGCCCGCCTGCCTCGGGGCAGATTTCCACCGAGGTCAGCTTGATGGGGCCGGATGCGGTTTTTTCGATGTCGATGGCATTGCCGTGCCGCTCCACGCTATCCATCTGGATCAGCGCGTTGCGAAACACCGAGACGCGCTGCAAAGTGGCTTTCCAGCTAGCGATGGGCCCAAAATTGTCGATGTACCAGCGCAGGGCGACATTGACCTGATTGAAGGCACCAACGGCCATCATCAACCCGCCGAAACTCAGATTTCCAGAGAAATAGACCGGTGCCGCAATGAGAATGGGCGCAACGATGGCCAGCCAGCCATAACCGGATGAAACCCATGTCAGATGGGTCAGTGCCATGGCAAGGCCACGGATGACACCCAGCACCGCATTGATATCCTCGCCAATGCGGTGGCGTTCGTTTTTCTCGCCCCGCGCCAGCGTGATCGCCGTCAGGTTTTCACTCGCCCGCATCAGAGAGAAACGAAGCTCTGCTTCCTTGGAATAACGCTCCGCGTTCAGCGGCACCAAGCGATAACCAACGAGGTTGCTCAGCAGCGAGGCCGAGCCCGCATAGATCAGTGCCGCCCAGACCATATAGCCCGGTATCGCCACCATCTTGCCGCCGATTTCGACGGCAAATCCCGCAGAAAGTCCCCACAGCACACCAATGAAGCTGACAAGCAGAATGGTGGCATTGACGAGACCGATGGCCAGCGCCGTGCTGCTTTCGGCCAGATTGCGCACATCATCATGCAGACGCTGGTCGGGATTGACGGCAATGGCGCCGAAGCCTGCAAGCCTTGCGGCACGACCAGGCTTGAACCACTCGTCCACCATGTCCTTTGCCAAGCCTTCGCGCATGTTCAGCGCTGTCATCTGGTTCAGCCATGTCTGGAAGACATTGAGCAGCAGCAGCGACCCCGCAATCATCGCAAAGACTTCAAGCTGGTGCAAAAACGAGTTCAGATCGCGCCGCTCGAGCGCGTTATAGAAAGGCGCGTTCCACTCGTTCAGTTTGACCTGCCCGTAAGCGGTCACGAGGATGATGGTCAGCAGGGCGCACATCAACAGAATGAGCTTGCCGCGAACGCGCGAGGTCCAAAACGCACTGCCCATCATGCCCAGTTGCGATCTGAACGTCAGATCGAAAGACGGGTAATTGATCGTCTCTGTGGACAGATTACCTTGCGCCATCAGTACCTTGCCATTTCCTGAAATTCCGAAATCCGGGCCTTTGCGCAGGCAACGGTGATTTGCACCCGCGCTCACAGCAATAGCATTCCGTTGAAGCTTGTCCACCAGCGACGCGAAACCCGCAAAACGCCACCCGTTCGAATGCGAAGGGGGCTTGAAATGTTCCTTGCTTTATTCGCGTGCATTGCACAAAGTCGCAGCAATAAAAGAGGGGCGGCACCATCCGCGCAAACCGGAAAACCGGGCAAGGGAACGCATGTCTATCAAAGCCAGCATCTATCATCTGACGCATTACAAATACGACAGACCGATCCGCCTTGGACCGCAGATCATACGATTGAAGCCTGCGCCGCATTCCCGCACCCATGTCATCAGCCATTCGCTGAAGGTGACGCCCGCAAACCACTTCGTGAATTTGCAACAGGACCCCTACGGCAATTTTCTGGCGCGTTACGTCTTTCCCGACCCTGTCACCGAGTTTAGAATAGAGGTCGATCTCGTCGCGGATATGACGGTCTATAATCCGTTCGATTTCTTCGTGGAAGAAAGCGCCATTGCATGGCCCTTCGAATATCCGGAAACGCTGAAAGACGATCTGTCGATTTACAAGACGCCAGAACCCGCAGGCCCTCTGCTGTCGGCCTTTCTGCAAACCATCGACAGAACGCAGGGCCAGCCGACCGTCGATATGGTCGTTGGTCTCAATGCCCGCCTGCAAAGCGAAATCGGCTATGTTATCCGCATGGAAACCGGTGTGCAGACGCCGGAGGAAACGCTGGGAACCGCCAGAGGCTCGTGCCGCGATAGCAGTTGGCTGCTGGTGCAGATCCTGCGCCATCTCGGCTTTGCCGCCCGCTTCGTGTCCGGCTATCTCATTCAGCTGACGCCGGACCTCAAGGCGCTCGATGGCCCCTCGGGAACCGAGGTGGATTTTACCGATCTGCACGCTTGGACGGAAGTCTATCTGCCGGGTGCGGGCTGGGTGGGCCTCGATCCGACCTCCGGGCTTTTGACCGGCGAAAGCCATGTGCCGCTTGCTGCAACGCCGCATTTCAGCAATGCCGCCCCCATTTCCGGCGGTTATTACGGCGAGGCCAACACCGAATTCGCCTTCGATATGAAGGTCACCCGCGTGGCTGAACACCCGCGCATCACCAAGCCCTTTTCCGATGAAAGCTGGGACCGCCTGACCGCCTTGGGCGAAGAGGTGGATAAGGTTCTGGCGCAGCAGGATGTGCGCCTTACCATGGGCGGAGAGCCGACCTTCGTCTCCATCGATGATTTCGAGTCCGGGGAATGGAACACCGATGCCGTCGGCCCGACCAAGCGGGAAAAGGCCGATGTGCTGATCCGCAAGCTACGCGAGCGCTTCGCTCCCAACGGCTTTCTGCATTACGGTCAGGGCAAGTGGTATCCCGGCGAAAGCCTGCCGCGCTGGACCTTCTCGCTCTATTGGCGCAAGGACGGCCAGTCGGTCTGGCACAATCCCGATCTGGTGGCCCGCGAAGGCGTCGATACGGGCGTGACGTCGGAAGATGCCGAAAAGCTTCTGACCAACATCGCCTCAAACATCGGCATTGCGCCGGAACTGGTGCTGCCCGCTTATGAAGACCCGGCGGAATGGCTGATCAAGGAAGGCAATCTGCCTGACAATGTCGATCCGTCCAATTCCAAGCTGAAAGACCCGGAAGAGCGCAACCGCATCGCCCGTGTGTTCGAGCGCGGTCTCACGACACCAACCGGCTATGTCCTGCCGGTACAGGCGTGGAATGCCAAGGCCACATCCGAAAAGCGCTGGATGAGTGAAAAGTGGAAGACCCGGCGCGGCCGCATCTTCCTTGTGCCCGGCGATAGCCCGGTCGGTTACCGCATCCCGCTCGGCACCCTGCCCCACGTTCCGCCTTCGAAATTCCCTTATATCCACCCGGCGGACCCGTCTGTTCCCCGTGGACCGCTGCCAGACGCCATGGCGCCATCCGCACGCGTGCTGCCCGAAGCCTCTTTTCAGGCCTCGGATGGCGCAACACAGGAACGCATCGAACAGTCCATCAGCGACATCAACGGCGAAGTCCGCACCGCCATGTCGGTGGAAGCACGTGATGGACGGCTCTGCGTCTTCATGCCGCCCGTGGAACGTATCGAGGACTATCTCGATCTCGTCGCCGCTGCTGAAGCCGCAGCCACCGATCTCGGCCTGCCGGTGCACATCGAGGGCTACACCCCGCCGCATGACGAGCGCATGAATGTCATCCGCGTCGCGCCAGATCCCGGTGTCATCGAAGTCAACATCCACCCTGCGGCGAGCTGGAAGGATTGCGTCGATATCACCACATCAGTCTATGAAGACGCGCGCCAGACCCGGCTGGGTGCCGACAAGTTCATGATCGACGGTCGCCACACCGGCACCGGCGGCGGCAACCATGTGGTGGTGGGCGGTGCCAACCCCAATGACAGTCCTTTCCTGCGCCGTCCCGATCTGCTGAAAAGCCTCGTGCTGCACTGGCAGCGTCACCCGTCGCTGTCCTATCTCTTCTCCGGCCTGTTCATCGGCCCGACAAGCCAGGCACCGCGCATTGATGAAGCCCGTCATGACAGCATGTACGAGCTGGAAATCGCCATGGCGCAGGTGCCGATGCCGGGCGAAGGTGCGCCACCGCTGCCATGGCTGGTGGACCGCCTGTTCCGCAATCTGCTGACGGATGTCACCGGCAACACCCACCGTTCCGAAATCTGCATCGACAAGCTGTTCTCGCCGGATGGCCCCACCGGTCGCCTTGGCCTCGTGGAATTCCGTGGCTTTGAAATGCCGCCGAACGCCCGCATGTCGCTGGCGCAGCAATTGCTGGTCCGCGCCATCATCGCCCGCTTCTGGAAGAACCCTGTCGGCGGCAAATTCGTGCGCTGGGGTACGGCGCTAGCAGACCGCTTCATGCTACCGCATTACATCTGGGCCGATTTTCTCGATGTGCTCGCGGACCTGAAAGACAACGGTTTCGATGTGAAGCCGGAATGGTTTGCCGCGCAACTGGAGTTCCGCTTCCCATTCTTCGGCGAGGTCGAATATGAGGGATCGAAGCTGGAGCTGCGTCAGGCGCTGGAGCCATGGCATGTGATGGGCGAACAGGGTGCCATTGGCGGCACCGTGCGGTATGTGGATAGCTCAGTCGAGCGTCTGCAGGTGCGTCTGGAAACCTCCAACCCGTCCCGCTACACCGTGGCCTGCAATGGCCGCGCAGTACCGATGAAGCAGACCGATGATTCGGGCGTCTCCGTCGCCGGTGTGCGCTTCAAGGCATGGCAGCCGTCACAAGGTCTGCACCCTGCTCTGCCGGTCAACACTCCGTTGACCTTCGACATTTATGATACATGGTCGAACCGATCGATCGGCGGCTGCATCTATCACGTTGCGCATCCGGGCGGTCGCACCTATGAGACTTTCCCCGTCAATGGTAACGAAGCGGAAGCAAGACGACTTGCCCGTTTCGAACCCTGGGGACATACCGCCGGTCAGTATACTCTTTGGCCGGAAGCAGCGTCGCCGGAATTCCCGCTGACGCTTGATTTGAGACGCCCGCAGGGAGTGTGACTTGGCAAAGGCACCGGCATTGGAACGGATGAGCGAGAAACCCGGCATGGCTTCCATGCTGGATTATCGCCCCATGCCCGGAATTGCCGATGAAATGCTGGATATACACGGGAACATTCGCCCCGTCTGGCAGCCTTTTGTCAACGCTCTCGGGCGTATGGAAGAACGCGAGCTGCATGAGCGCTTTGCCCGCACCGACCGTTACCTGCGCGACGCCGGCGTGTTTTACCGCGATTACAGCGCTCAGGGAAACACCGAGCGCAACTGGCCGATTTCCCATATCCCCGTCCTGATCGACGAGAAGGAATGGGAAGTCGTCTCCCACGGGCTCATTCAGCGCGCCAATCTGCTGGAAAGCATCGTTGCCGATTTCTACGGCGAAAACCGGCTGGTTCAGCAGGGCTATGTGCCGCCTTCGCTGCTCGCCTCCAACCCGGAATATCTGCGCCCGCTGGCAGGCGTCAAACCGGCTGATGGCCATTACCTGCATTTCTGTTCCTTCGAAATCGGTCGCGGCCCTGACGGTAACTGGTGGGTGCTGGCAGACCGCACGCAGGCCCCATCAGGCGCTGGCTTCGCGCTTGAAAACCGTGTGGCCACCACCCGCGCCTTTTCCGATATCTACGGCGAATCCCACGTCCACCGCCTCGCATCCTTCTTCGGCGCCTTTCGCGACACGTTGCAGTCGCACCGCCAGCACCCAGATGATCGCATCGCGGTTCTGACGCCAGGCCCCGCCAGCGAAACCTATTTCGAACACGCCTATATCGCCCGCTATCTCGGCTTCATGCTGCTGGAAGGCGAGGACCTGACCGTCGTCAACAATCGCGTCATGGTCCGCACGGTCGCGGGCCTTAAACCCGTCGGCGTGTTGTGGCGGCGGCTGGATGCCTCTTACACCGACCCGCTGGAACTGGACCAGAACTCCCACATCGGCACGCCCGGCATGGTGCAGGCGCTGCGCTCTGGCTCGCTCAGCATGGTCAATGCGCTGGGCTCAGGCATTCTCGAAACCCGTGCGCTGCTCGCCTTCATGCCTGCTATCTGTCGCCATCTTTTGGGCGAAGAGCTCGCCATGCCGTCCATCGCCACATGGTGGTGCGGCCAGCCGTCCGAGCGCGAACACGTGGCGCGCAACATCGAGCGCATGGTCATCGGCCCCGCCTATTCGCGCCTGCCCTTCTTCGACGATAATGGTCAGTCGGTGCTCGGCTCGTCGCTGCGTGAAACGGCGAAGGATTCCATCGGTGACTGGCTGGCAAGCGATGGCCACAAGCTCGTCGGCCAGGAAGTCGTCACGCTCTCCACCACGCCCGCTTACGTCGATGGCAAGCTGGTGCCGCGCCCCATGAGCCTTCGCGTCTTTGCGGCACGCACGCAAGACGGCTGGCAGGTCATGCCCGGCGGCTTTGCCCGCATTGGCCGGGGTGCCGATACGGCGGCCATTGCCATGCAGGCAGGCGGAAGTGCAGCCGATGTCTGGATCGTCTCGGACAAGCCGGTGGAACGCACCACGCTTCTGCCCGCTGAAGAAAATTTCATCCGCAACATGCCCGGCAGCCTACCGAGCCGAGCCGCCGACAATCTGTTCTGGCTGGGCCGTTATATCGAGCGAGCCGAAGGGGCACTGCGCATTCTGCGCGCATGGCACGCCCGCTTTGCCGAATCCGCCGATCCAAAGCAGCCGCTTCTGGCTCACGTCACGGCCTATCTCGAAACCATCGATATCGACGTCGAGGAAGCCGTTCCCGCAAGCCTGATCGCCAATCTCAACAGCGCGATCTATTCCGCCAGCAATATCCGCGACCGTTTCTCGCCGGATGGATGGTTGGCGCTGAACGATCTCGCCAAAACCGCGCGCCGTTTCCAGAGCAAGGTTGCCGCCGGTGATGACGCCACCCATGCCATGACAGTGCTGCTGCGCAAGCTCGCGGGCTTTGCCGGTCTGGTGCATGAAAACATGTACCGTTTCACCGGCTGGCGGTTCCTCTCCATCGGTCGTTACCTCGAGCGCGGCCTGCATCTTACGCGGCTTCTCGGCCACATGAGCGGACCGGATGCGCCTGACGGGTCCTACGACATGCTGCTCGAAATCGGCGACAGCGTCATGACCCACCGCCGCCGCTACAATGTGAACACGGCAGCGCTGACGGTCATGGACCTGCTCGGTCTCGATCCACTCAACCCGCGCTCCATTTTGTTCCAGCTCAACGAAATCCGCACCGAGGTGGAGCAACTGCCCAATGCCTTCGTCAACGGCCAGATGTCGCCCTTCTATCGTGAAGTGATGCGCATCCACTCCGGTCTTGCCGTCATGACGCCGGAAAACCTGTCCCCCGCCGTTTTCCGGCAACTGGAGCAGGATCTGGAACATCTGTCGGACCTTCTCGCCCAGACATATCTCGGATAGGCCATGCTCTACGATCTTTCGCTGCACATGGGATATCTCTACGACACGCTGGCATCCGGCGCACGCCACATCATCCGCATCATGCCGCTTTCCATCCCCGGCAAGCAGAGATTGATTGCCGGATCACTGAGCGTGACACCGTCCCCGGAAGAGCGCACCGTTTTCGATGATTTCTTCCAGCAGAGCGCAACCTCGGTATTTCTGCGTGCCCCGCATGACAAGCTGGATATCCGCATGCAGGCCCGCGTTTCCGTGGAAAGCCCCTCGCTGACGGCGGATTTCTCGCCGCAACTGTCGAGACTGCCCGCAGAGCTGGCCAGCGTTTGGTCGCTCGATCCGCAGTCACCGCATCATCTCGCAGGCGTCAGCCCGCGCATCGGTGAGAACGCCGCCATTGCCGCTTACGCCCGCGAGACGATCAAGCCTGGCATGACCATCCGCGAAATCGCGATGGCGCTGTGCAAGCGCATCTACAAGGATTTCAAATATGATGGCGAGGCGACCACGGTGGACACCACACCGGCGGAAGCCTTCAAACTCAAACGCGGCGTCTGCCAGGATTTCTCGCATATCATGATTTCGGCGCTGCGCAGCCTCGGCATTCCCGCAGGCTATGTCTCAGGCTTCCTGCGCACCATTCCACCCGCCGGCAAGGAACGGCTTGAAGGCGCGGACGCCATGCATGCCTGGGTGCGCGTCTGGTGCGGTGAAGCCACCGGCTATATCGAGCTCGACCCCACCAACGACATCGTCGCTGGCAGCGACCACATCGTCGTCGGTTACGGGCGCGATTATTCCGACATCGCCCCCGTCATCGGCGTGCTGAAAAGCTACGGCAACCAGCAGACGACGCAGGCCGTGGACGTCATCCCCGTCAAGCATTGAGCCTGCACCAAAACGGAACGGAAGGCGTGCCGCAGAGGCACAGAGCCTCGTTTCACGACAGAAATCTGTCCCGTTTCGAGCACTCGATAAATTTGCTCACGTTACGTTAGGAAAATCTACATTGCCCGGCAGTAGAGCTGAAACCATCACACAATTGAACAGGTGGACATGATGTTCAACGGGGCTGGAATGAAGACACGCATGCGCGCGCTGTTGAGCGACAGGCAGGGCAATTTCGCCATGATGACAGCGGCGGCATTGCCGCTTTTGATGGGGGTTGCCGGGGCTGGGCTGGAGTTGACTAGAGTCATGCAGGTTAAGTCCGACCTGCAAAATGCGGCCGATGGCGGAACATTGGGTGCCGCTACTGAAGCACGCATTGCCGAAGGTGCGAAAAGCAATAACGAATTGGCCGAATCCGTTAAGAATTATCTGGGCGCGCAAGAGTGGGCGACCGGCATGACGGCTGAGCAGAAGAAAGATTTCGAGAAGAACCTGAGTACGGTCGTGACCAAATCGGATACTTCTAAGGGAAGCGTCTATAATATCACGACCACGTTCAGCTATTCCATGCCGCTCAACCCGATGCTGAGCCTTATCGGTGCGGACGCTATCACGCTCAGAGTTACAAGCACATCGCAGAGCAGCTACAACAAGGGCGCACCGATCTCGATGTACCTTGTTCTTGACCGCTCAGGTTCGATGTCGTTCGTGACCGACACCGTCGATAAGAGCAAAAGCTCATGTCAGAACTATACCGATGCCAATTGGTCGTCCTATCCAAATCTGAGGGCTAGCAGCCCATGCTACGTCAACAAAAGCACCTCGCTGAAAACGGCGGTTAGTTACCTTGTCGATACTCTCAACAAGTCCGACCCCACTTACAAGGCTGGCAGCTTGCCGGAATCGACTTTGGTCCGCACCGCTGCTGTCGCCTATAACGACTCCAGTTTTTCTGCGCAGAACATGGATTGGGGCACGAAGAAAACCAACGCTTACGTTCAGGCCATACCGCAATATCCGACAGGCGGTACGAATGCGAACGCTGCATTGACGACAGCGTACAACGCTCTCAAATCCTCAAACACTACCGAAGCGTTGGCTCGTAAAACGTATGGAGACAATTTCTTCGAGCGTTACATCGTGCTGATGACGGATGGTGAAATGACCGGCGCAAGCTCTTCATGGAACTCCAGCATCGACGCAGCCGTCCGCTCGACCTGCGCGACCGCCAAAGCCGATGGCATCAAGATTTTTACCATCGCCTTCATGGCGCCAGCCAGAGGCAAATCGCTGCTTCAGGCATGCGCCACCAGCAATGACAATTTTTACGAACCCGACAACATGGATGAAATCGTTGAGGCCTTTGGCGATATCGCCCGAAAGGCAGCGGGCAATATCAGCCGCGTAACGAACTAACACCCTGCAAATTGCGCGAACAAGCCGCGAGAGCTCAAAGGCTCCGCGGCTTTTCGTGTTCGCACAACACCATGCCGCTGATTCAGACGGTAAAATCATACCTGCCTCCCCAAAATCGGCTGTTGCCAGAGGCTGTGAACGATGCATAAATCGCATTCGAGACGATATGACGGATCGACAGAATCAGGCCCCCTCCTCCCACCAAGGTACTGACCGACCAATGATCAACAAACTCGCCACCAACGACCTTCCCCGCCCCGCCCCACGCAGCTCGGAGCCAGAAGTTCTTGCCAATGAAATCATCGAAAGACTGACCTATCGCATCGGCAAGGACGTCAAGGTCGCAAAGCCGCATGACTGGCTGACCGCCACCATTCTGGTCATCCGCGACCGCGTCATCGACAAGTGGATGGAATCCACCCGCAAGGCGTATCAGAACGACAGCAAGCGCGTTTATTATCTGTCGCTGGAGTTCCTGATTGGCCGCCTGATGCGCGACGCCATCTCCAATCTCGGCCTGATGGGCGAGATCAAGGATGCGCTGACATCGCTGGGTGTCGAGTTCGACGTGATCGCCGGTCTGGAGCCGGATGCGGCACTTGGCAATGGCGGTCTTGGCCGTCTCGCCGCCTGCTTCATGGAATCGATGGCAACCGTCGATATTCCGGCTTACGGCTATGGCATCCGTTACGTTCACGGCCTCTTCCGCCAGCAGATGGCGGATGGCTGGCAGGTGGAATTGCCCGAAACATGGCTTGCCCACGGCAACCCCTGGGAATTCGAACGTCGCGAAAGCTCCTATGAAATCGGCTTCGGCGGCGCTGTCGAAACCATCGGCGGTTATGAAGAGCCGCAGCGCTTTGTCTGGAAACCGGCAGAGCGCATGATCGCGACCGCCTATGATACGCCCGTCGTCGGCTGGCGGGGAACCCGCGTCAACACGCTGCGCCTGTGGTCGGCACAGCCTATCGACCCGATCCTGCTCGATGCCTTCAATGCGGGCGATCACATCGGCGCGCTGCGTGAAAGCAACAAGGCCGAGGCCCTGACCCGCGTGCTTTACCCGGCCGATGCCAACCCGGCAGGGCAGGAACTGCGTCTGAGGCAGGAATATTTCTTCTCGTCCGCCTCGCTTCAGGACATTTTACGCCGCCATTTGCAGCAATATCCTGATTTCACCAACCTCGCCGACAAGGTGTCCATCCAGCTCAACGACACACATCCGGCCATTTCCATTGCCGAAATGATGCGCCTTCTGTGCGACGTGCACGGACATGATTTCGAAGAAGCCTGGACGATCACACGCGGCACTTTCTCCTATACCAACCACACGCTTCTGCCCGAAGCGCTGGAAAGCTGGCCGGTGCCTCTGCTGGAGCGGCTTTTGCCGCGCCACATGCAGATCATCTATGCGATCAACGCCAACACGCTTCTTTTCGCCCGCAAAGAAAAGAAGATGGTCGATCAGCAGATTCGCTCCATCTCCGTCATCGAAGAGGGCGGAGAGCGGCGTGTGCGCATGGGCAACCTGGCCTTTATCGGCTCGCACTCCATCAACGGCGTATCGGCGCTTCACACCGAACTGATGAAGGAAACGGTGTTTGCCGACCTTCACACACTTTATCCAGAGCGCATCAACAACAAGACCAACGGTATTACGCCACGCCGCTGGTTGATGCAGTGCAACCCCGGCCTTACGGATCTCATCCGCCAGTCCATCGGCGATGAATTCCTGGATGACGCGGAAAAGCTGGTGGCGCTGGATCGCTTTGCCGAAGACAAGGGCTTCCGCGAGAAGTTCGCCGAAATCAAGCGCCAGAACAAGGTCCGCCTTGCCAATCTGGTTGCCCAGCGCATGGGCATCCGTGTCGATCCATCGGCCATGTTCGACATCCAGATCAAGCGCATCCATGAATATAAGCGCCAGCTGCTCAACCTCATCGAGGCTGTCGCGCTTTACGATCAAATCCGTTCCCGCCCGGAACTGGATTGGGTGCCGCGCGTTAAGTTCTTCGCTGGCAAAGCAGCGCCGAGTTATCACAATGCAAAGCTCATCATAAAGCTCGCCAATGATATCGCGCGTGTCATCAATAACGATCCGGCAGTGCGCGGGCTTCTGAAAGTGGTATTCATTCCCAATTACAACGTGTCCCTTGCGGAGATCATGGTTCCAGCGGCGGATCTGTCGGAACAGATTTCGACGGCTGGCATGGAAGCCTCCGGCACCGGCAACATGAAGTTTGGCCTGAACGGCGCGCTCACCATCGGTACGCTTGATGGTGCGAATGTCGAGATGCTCGAACATGTCGGCAAGGACAACATCGTCATCTTCGGAAAGACCGCGGATGAAGTGGCCCAGGCCCGCGCCGAAGGCCACAATCCGCGCGCGATCATCGAAAATTCCGCCGAACTGTCGCAGGCGGTGTCATCCATCGCATCCGGCGTGTTTTCGCCGGATGACAGGTCCCGTTTCTCGGCCCTGATGGACGGTATCTACAATAATGACTGGTTCATGGTCGCGGCAGACTTCGACGCTTATGCGCAGGCACAGCGTGACGTCGATGCCATCTGGAGCGACACGAACAGCTGGTACGAAAAAACCGTGCGCAATACGGCACGCATGGGCTGGTTCTCGTCCGACCGGACGATCCGGCAATATGCAACCGAAATCTGGAGAGCTTGATGAAGAAACCGCTCAATTCTGCCGAAGAGACAAAGACTGGCGCTACAGCTAAGGCTGAGATCGAGGCAATCAAGAGCGGTTTGCATTCCAACCCCTTTGCCGTCCTGGGTGTTCACCAGACCCCGGACGGCTTTGTGGCACGCTGCTTCATTCCCGGTGCGGAAGAAGTGACGGCCATGACCCTGGACGGCAACGTTGCAGGTGAATTGGTCCGCACCGATGATGAAGGGTTCTTCGAAGGGCCGATCACGCTGTCCAAGCGCCAGCCAATTCGCTACCGCGCGCTACGTGACGATGCCGAATGGGCCGTAACCGATCCTTACAGCTTCGGCCCCGTGCTTGGCCCCATGGATGATTATTACGTCCGTGAAGGCTCCCATTTGCGCCTTTTCGACAAGCTGGGCGCTCACCCGCTGAAACTCGAAGGCGTCGAAGGCTTTCACTTCGCCGTCTGGGCTCCCAATGCCCGGCGCGTGTCCGTGGTGGGAGATTTCAACAATTGGGATGGCCGCCGCCATGTCATGCGGTTCCGCAAGGATACCGGCCTTTGGGAAATCTTCGCACCGGATGTCTATTCCGGCTGTAGCTACAAATTCGAGATCATCGGCCCGCATGGCGAATTGCTGCCGCTAAAGGCCGACCCCTATGCCCGCCGCGCTGAACTGCGCCCGAAGAATGCCTCCGTCACCACGCCGGAACTGGTTCAGGACTGGAGCGACGAGGCACACCGCAAGCACTGGGCCAGCATCGATCAGCGCCGCCAGCCGATTACCATCTACGAAGTCCACGCATCGTCCTGGCAGCATGCCGAAGATGGTTCGCTGCTGTCATGGGACGAACTGGCAGCGCGGCTTATCCCCTACTGCGCCGATATGGGCTTTACCCATATCGAATTCATGCCCATCACCGAACATCCCTATGACCCGTCCTGGGGTTACCAGACAACGGGACTTTACGCACCAACCGCGCGTTTCGGAGAGCCGGAGGGCTTTGCCCGTTTCGTCAATGGCGCGCATAAGGTCGGCATCGGCGTCATTCTGGACTGGGTTCCTGCTCACTTCCCGACGGATGAGCATGGCCTGAAATGGTTCGATGGCACTGCGCTTTACGAACATGCCGATCCGCGTCAGGGTTTCCACCCGGACTGGAACACGGCGATCTATAATTTCGGTCGCGTCGAGGTCATGTCCTACCTCATCAACAATGCGCTTTATTGGGCTGAGAAATTCCATCTCGATGGCCTGCGCGTCGATGCCGTCGCCTCCATGCTCTACCTCGATTATTCCCGCAAGGAAGGCGAGTGGGTGCCCAACGAATATGGCGGGCGTGAGAACCTGGAATCCGTCCGCTTCCTGCAACAGATGAACACGCTGATTTACGGCAACCACCCCGGCGTGATGACCATCGCTGAGGAATCGACCTCATGGCCGAAAGTCTCGCAGCCGGTGCATGAGGGCGGCCTGGGCTTCGGCTTCAAGTGGAACATGGGCTTCATGCACGACACGCTGAGCTATTTCCAGCGCGAGCCGGTGCACCGCAAGTTCCACCATCAGGAACTCAGCTTCGGCCTGCTGTACGCTTTCAGCGAAAACTTCGTGCTACCGATTTCCCATGACGAAGTGGTACACGGCAAAGGCTCGATGATTGCCAAGATGCCGGGCGATGACTGGCAGAAATTCGCCAATCTGCGTGCCTATTACGCCTTCATGTGGGGATATCCCGGCAAGAAGCTGCTGTTCATGGGCCAAGAATTTGCGCAGTGGAGCGAATGGAGCGAAAAGACCGCGCTCGACTGGAACCTGCTGCAATATCATATGCATGAGGGCATGCGCCGCCTCGTGCGCGATCTCAATTTCATGTACCGCTCGAAAGGTGCGCTGCATGCGCGCGATTGCGAGCCGGAGGGCTTCCAGTGGCTGTCTGCCGATGACCATGAAAACTCGGTCTTTGCCTGGCTGCGCATGGCGCCGGGCGAAAAGCCGGTTGCCGTCATCTGTAACCTGACGCCTGTCTATCGCGAAAACTTCTACGTACCGCTGCCCACAGCTGGCCGCTGGCGCGAGGTGCTGAACACCGATGCCGAGATTTACGGCGGCAGCGGCAAGGGCAATGGCGGTCGCGTGCAGGCTGTGGATGCGGGAGGTAACATCGGTGCCACGCTGACACTGCCACCACTTGCGGTCATCATGCTGGAACTGGAAAATTAACAGCCAAAAACGGTGCTTTGACACCAAGGGAACATACGGGAATTTTATGGGAGGACTGCTATGAGTGAGAAAAGAGTTCAGCCACTGGCGCGTGATGCAATGGCCTATGTGCTTGCTGGTGGCCGTGGCAGCCGCCTGAAGGAGCTGACGGACCGTCGCGCAAAACCCGCCGTCTATTTCGGCGGCAAGGCCCGCATCATCGATTTCGCGCTGTCGAATGCGCTCAATTCCGGCATTCGCCGCATCGGCGTCGCCACACAGTACAAGGCGCATTCGCTCATCCGCCACCTGCAGCGCGGCTGGGACTTCTTCCGCCCGGAACGTAACGAAAGCTTCGATATTCTGCCCGCCTCCCAGCGCGTATCAGAGACGCAATGGTATGAAGGCACCGCCGACGCGGTCTATCAGAACATCGACATCATCGAGCCCTATGGCCCGGAATATATGGTCATTCTGGCGGGCGACCACATCTACAAGATGGACTATGAATACATGCTGCAACAGCATGTGGACTCGGGCGCTGACGTCACCATCGGCTGCCTTGAAGTGCCGCGCATGGAAGCCACCGGCTTCGGCGTCATGCATGTCAACGACAAGGATGAAATCATCAATTTCATCGAAAAGCCTGCGGATCCGCCGGGCATTCCCGGCAATGAAGACTTCGCGCTGGCCTCCATGGGTATCTACGTGTTCCACACGAAATTCCTGATGGATTGCCTTCGCCGCGATGCCAGCGACCCCAATTCCAGCCGCGACTTCGGCAAGGACATCATTCCCCACATCGTCCAGCACGGCAAAGCCGTCGCCCACCGCTTCGCCTCCTCCTGCGTACGTTCCGATTTCGAACACGAGCCCTATTGGCGCGACGTCGGCACCATTGACGCATATTGGCAGGCCAATATCGACCTCACCGATATCGTTCCCGACCTCGATATCTACGACAAATCCTGGCCGATCTGGACCTATGCGGAAATTCTGCCCCCGGCAAAATTCGTGCATGACGACGAGAAGCGCCGTGGTTCGGCCACATCGTCTGTCGTTGCCGGTGACTGCATCATCTCCGGCTCGTCACTGAACCGCAGCCTGTTGTTCACAGGCGTGCGCGCAAATTCATACTCACGCCTTGAGAATGCCGTAGTGCTGCCGAGTGTGAAGATCGGGCGTCACGCCCAGCTGAGCAATGTGGTGATTGACCATGGCGTCGTCATCCCGGAAGGACTGATCGTCGGAGAGGACCCGGAACTCGATGGAAAACGCTTCCGCCGCACGGAAAGCGGCATCTGCCTGATAACCCAATCGATGATCGACAAGCTGGATCTGTAGACCTCATGAATGTTCTTTCGGTTGCGTCCGAAGTCTATCCACTCATCAAGACCGGGGGGCTCGCCGATGTCGCTGGCGCGCTTCCCATCGCTCTCAAGGCCTATGGCATCACCACCCGCACGCTCATTCCCGGTTACCCTGCGGTCAAGGCGGCGGTGGCAGATGCGGTCAAGATTGCCGAGCTGCCCGATCTGCTGGGAGAGCGTGCCGATATTCTCGAAGCGCATCACGAGGGTCTCGATCTTCTGATCCTCGACGTGCCTGCCTATTACGACCGCCCCGCCGGTCCCTATCTCGATTCCACCGGCAAGGATTTCGAAGATAACTGGAAGCGCTTCGCAGCGCTTTCACTGGCAGCAGCCGAAATCGCCGCGGGCAAGCTGCCAGGCTGGCAGCCGGATCTGCTGCACGCTCATGACTGGCAGGCCGCCATGGCCCCGGTCTATATGCGTTATGCGGAAACGCCGGAACTTCCGAGCGTTCTGACCATCCACAACATTGCCTTTCAGGGCCAGTTCGGTGCCAATATCTTTAGCCAGCTGGGCCTGCCCGCCCATGCTTTCAGCACCGAAAGCATCGAATATTACAACGACATCAGCTTCCTCAAGGGCGGTGTACAGACCTCGACGGCCATCAGCACGGTGAGCCCGTCTTATGCCGAAGAAATTCTGACACCGGAATTCGGCATGGGGCTGGATGGCGTCATCAGAAGCCGCGCCCATGTCATGCACGGCATCGTCAACGGCATCGATGCCGATGTCTGGAACCCGGCCACCGACCATCTGGTCAACCACAATTACTCCGCCGCCAATCTGAAGCTGCGCACCCTGAACAAGGCCTCTGTCGCCAGCCATTTTCGGATCGATCAGGACAGCGGCCCGCTCTTTTGCGTCATCTCGCGCCTGACTTGGCAAAAGGGCATAGACCTCGTGACCGAAGTGGTGGACGATATCGTCGCCATGGGTGGCCGCCTCGTCGTGCTGGGCGCTGGCGAGATTGCGCTGGAAGGTGCCCTTCTGGCCGCAGCCTCGCGTCATCCGGGACGTGTCGGCGTCGCCATCGGCTATAACGAGCCGTTGTCGCATCTCATGCAGGCGGGCTGCGATGCCATCATCATCCCCTCGCGCTTCGAACCCTGCGGCCTGACCCAGCTTTACGCCCTACGCTATGGCTGCATTCCCGTTGTTGCGCGCAATGGCGGACTGAACGACACCGTCATCGATGCCAACCACGCTGCCGTTGCCGCCAAAGTGGCGACCGGCGTGCAGTTCACCTCGATCACGCCGGAAGGTTTGCGCCAGGCGATCAGACGCACGGTGCGCTATTATCACGATCAGAAACTGTGGACGCAGATGCAGAAGCAGGGCATGAAATCGGATGTTTCCTGGGAAAAGAGCGCTGGTCTTTACGCCGCGCTCTACGCCCAACTTATTTCGAAAGGCCAGTAAATGACCATTAAAACCGTTCAAACCAAACCATTTCAGGACCAGAAGCCAGGCACATCCGGCCTTCGCAAGAAAGTGCCGGTCTTTGCGCAGGAAAACTACGCGGAAAACTTCATCCAGTCGATTTTCGACAGCCTTGAAGGCTTTGCCGGACAGGCGCTGGTCATCGGCGGCGACGGTCGCTACTACAACCGCGAAGTGATCCAGAAGGCCGTCAAAATGGCCGCTGCTGCCGGTTTCGGCAAGGTTCTGGTCGGTCAGGGCGGCATTCTGTCCACGCCTGCGGCCTCCAACATCATCCGCAAATACAAGGCCTTCGGCGGCATTGTTCTGTCAGCCAGCCATAATCCCGGCGGCCCCAACGAAGATTTCGGCATCAAGTACAATATCGGCAATGGCGGCCCGGCACCGGAAAAAATCACCGACGCCATTTTCGAGCGCACCAAGGCTATCGAGACCTATCGCATCTCCGACGCCGCCGATATCGATCTCGATACGATTGGAACGGCTGATGTTGACGGCATGACGGTTGAGGTCATCGATCCCGTCGCCGATTACGCAACGCTGATGGAAGAACTGTTCGACTTCCCCGCCATCCGCAACCTCATCGCCAGTGGTTTTCGCGTCGTGGTCGATAGCATGAGCGCCGTCACCGGCCCATATGCTGTTGAGATCATCGAAAAGCGCCTCGGTGCACCCGCCGGTTCCGTGCACAACTCCGTTCCCCTGCCCGATTTCGGCGGTCACCATCCCGACCCGAACCTCGTTCATGCCAAGGAAATGTATGACGAGGTGATGAGCGCCGCAGGGCCCGATTTCGGCGCTGCGTCCGATGGTGACGGCGACCGCAACATGGTTGTCGGCAAGGGCATGTTCGTCACGCCATCCGACAGCCTTGCCATCATCGCCGCGAACGCCACACTCGCTCCCGGCTATGCAGCTGGCATTTCCGGCATCGCCCGCTCCATGCCAACAAGTGCCGCCGCTGACCGCGTGGCCGAAAAGCTCGGCATCGGCATGTATGAGACGCCGACCGGCTGGAAGTTCTTCGGCAACCTTTTGGACGCTGGCAAGGTCACCATCTGCGGCGAAGAAAGCTTCGGCACCGGCTCCAACCATGTCCGCGAAAAAGACGGCCTCTGGGCCGTACTGTTCTGGTTGAATATCGTGGCCAGCCGCAAGGAAAGCGTCAAGGACATCGTCATAAAGCACTGGGCAGAGTATGGCCGCAACTACTACTCGCGCCACGACTATGAAGAAGTCGATAGCGACGCCGCCAACACGCTTGTCTCCATCCTGCGCGAAAAGCTCGCCACCCTGCCCGGCACGACCTATGGTGCGCTGAAGGTGAAGGCTGCCGACGATTTCGCCTATAACGACCCGGTCGACCAGTCCGTCAGCAAGAACCAGGGCATCCGCATCCTCTTCGAAGGCGGCTCCCGCATCGTCATCCGCCTCTCCGGCACCGGCACGGCGGGCGCGACCCTGCGCCTCTACGTCGAGCGTTATGAGGCCGATGCGTCTCGGCATAATATCGAGACGCAAGAGGCTTTGGCGGATTTGATTTCGGCAGCGGATGCGATTGCGGGGATCAAGAAGCACACAGGGCGTGATGCGCCGACGGTGATTACGTGATTTTTGACGATGCGGCCAGGTTACCTCTCCCCTTGTGGGAGAGGAAAGAAAATCACGATCTTAGCTTTGCTAAGTCGTAGATTTTCTAGGTGAGGGGTCCGCCGAGGGTGCGGCAAACCCCTCACTTGCGATTTCTAACACTTAGCTAACGCTAAGATGTTGAAATCGCTTTCTCTCCCACAAGGGGAGAGACAACCAGAAGCGCTATCACGACCTCTCCCCCTTGAGGGGGAGATGTCCGGCANNGGGGGGTAAGCCCCACCCACAAACCTTAAACGCGGACGCAACACCCAACGAACGGACACCCAATGCCCCCCACCGTTTCTCCCAAAGGCGCCATCCCCACGGAAAACGGAACGGCATTCTCCGTCTACTCCCGCCACGCCTCAGAAATCCACCTCTGCCTCTTCGACGAAACCGGCACGACTCAGACCGTCCGCCTGCCAATGCAGCGCGATGAGAACGACATCCACCGCCTCACCACGCAGGCCCCCATCGGCACTCGCTACGGCTTCCGCGCCGATGGCGTCTACGCACCCGATCACGGCCTCTGGTTCGACCCGTCCAAACTCCTACTCGACCCCTATGCCACGCAAATCGACCGACCTTTCGCCCACGACCCGGCGCTGTTCACCTTCGGCACCGACACGGCGCCCATTATGCCGAAATCCATCGTCTCGGAGCACCATCAGGTAAAACATCAGCCGCCCCGCTTCGCGCCCGGCGGCCTGATCTACGAAGTCGCCGTCAAGCCCTTCACCATGCTGCACCCGGATGTGCCAGATGCCGTCAAGGGAACGGTCGCGGCCCTCGCCCACCCTGCCATCATCGCCCACCTCAAAACCATCGGCGTCGATGCCATCGAGCTGATGCCCATCACCGCGTGGATCGATGAGCGCCATCTTCCGCCGCTTGGCCTCACCAATGGCTGGGGTTACAACCCCGTCGGTTTCGTGGCGCTGGACCCGCGTCTTTGCCCCGGTGGCGTGGAGGAACTGCGCGAGACGGTCGCTGCCCTGCATGAAAACGGCATTGGCGTCATTCTCGATCTCGTCTTCAACCACACCGGCGAAAGCGACCGCTTCGGCTCGACGCTGTCGCTGCGGGGGCTGGACAATCTCAGCTATTATCGCCATCTGCCGGATGATCCAGGCACGCTGGTCAACGATACTGGCACGGGCAACACCGTCGCCTGCGACCATCCGCAGGTCCGGCAACTGGTACTGGATACACTCCGGCACTTCGTGGCGCATGCGGGCATAGACGGCTTCCGCTTCGACCTCGCTCCCATCCTCGGTCGCACCGCCACCGGTTTCGACACCGCCAGCAAAACCCTCGCCGCCATGGTCGAAGACCCTTTGCTGCAAGACCGCATCATGATTGCCGAACCCTGGGACATCGGCCCCGGCGGATACCAGCTCGGCAATTTCCCGGAAAACTTCCTCGAATGGAACGACCGCGCCCGCGATGACCTGCGCCGATACTGGCGCGGCGATGCCGGCACCACAGGCGCACTGGCCGACGCACTGGCCGGCTCATCCACCATCTTCTCCCGCCATAACCGAACGGCCACCCGCAGCGTCAATTTCCTTGCCGCCCATGATGGCTTCACGCTTTTCGATCTCGTGGCCCATGAACACAAGCACAATGATGCCAATGGCGAAGACAACCGCGATGGTCACAACGAAAACCATTCCTGGAACAATGGCGTCGAGGGACTGACGGACGACCCCGCCGTCAATGCGGCGCGCATCGCCGATGTAAAATCTCTGCTCTCTACGCTCTTCGCTACCCGCGGTACCATCATGCTGACCGCAGGCGATGAGGCAGGCCGCAGCCAGCGCGGCAACAATAACGCCTATTGCCAGGACAACGATATCACCTGGGTCGATTGGGCCAAGCTTTCGCCAGAGCTGATCGAACACACCGCCTACCTCGCCGCCCTGCGCAAGCGCTTCGAGGTCTTCAGCGAAGCTGACTTCTTCTCCGCCAACACCGATGACGTACAATGGCTTTCACCGACAGGCGAGCCCATGACCGTGGCCGATTGGGAACGACCGGAGGGAACGCCGCTCGCCATGCTGTTGAAAACCCGCGATCTGGAAACGGACGAAACCGTGCGCCTCGCCATCCTCTTCAACCGCACCCACGACGTCGTGCCCTTCACTCTTCAGGGCGCATGGCAACCGCTGGGCACGGATTTCGGTAATCCCGCCCATCTGCCCGCTCGCTCAGTCGTGTTTTATAGACAGTGCTAAATATTGCAGCGCAAAATGGCGATTGTTCTTTAATCAGAGGCCTGTAAGCTCCATCTCAAAAGCGCCCTCATAACCCTGTCCCGTCGCGAGGAACCATGCCCAAGGAAATCTCTCTGGCTGAGGTCAAAGGCCTTGTCGGTTCCGAAGTCGGAACATCCGACTGGATCACCGTCGATCAGGCGATGATCGACGCCTTCGCCAAGGCCACGCTGGACGACCAGTTCATCCACACGGACCCGGAGCGCGCCAAAGCCGAAAGCCCCTTCGGCGGCACCATCGCCCACGGCTTCCTCACAGTCTCGCTGCTCTCAGCCATGAATTACAGCGCCCTGCCCAAAATCCGCGAACAGACCATGGGCATCAATTACGGCTTCGACAAACTCCACTTCGTCACCCCCGTCAAAAGCGGCGCCCGCATCCGCGGCCACTTTACCCTAGCCGAAGCCCGCTTCCGCGGCGCGGCCATGTTGATGAACACCTATGACGTGACGGTCGAGATTGAAGGTGAAAAGAAACCGGCCCTGACCACACGATGGACCACAATCAGCCAGTTCAACCCCGAGGATAGACCGGACGAGGATTAGGACCAATATCCCGACGTCCCCCATAGTCCGGCAAGCTTTGTCAGCAAACATTGCGCGCAATGTTTTCTTTAAAACCACGGGAACATGTTCTCCCCATCCGCGTTGAAATCCACACGCATTGAGGGGGAATTTCAATGGCAGAATCAGTAACAAAACCCGACAACTCGGCTGAGCCGACAACCGAACTCAAACGCGTGATCGGGCCGGGGCTGCTGCTTCTGTTCATCGTCGGCGATATCCTCGGTACCGGCATTTATGCGCTGACCGGACAGGTTGCCGCGGAAGTCGGCGGAGTCGTCTGGCTGCCATTCCTGATCGCCTTTGGCGTTGCCCTTCTCACCGCCTGCTCCTATCTGGAACTCGTCACGAAATACCCCAAGGCCGCCGGTGCCGCTCTCTACACGCACAAGGCGTTTGGCGTGCATTTCATAACCTTCCTCGTCGCCTTCACCGTCATGTCCTCGGGCATGACCTCAGCCTCCACCGCCTCCCGCGCCTTTGCCGCCAACTTCACCACCGTTACCGGATTTGATTTTGGTGCGTTCGGCGTCACCGGCGTTGCCATCGCGTTCGTCGCAGCCATAGCGCTCATCAATTTCCGGGGTGTGGGCGAAAGCGTGAAGATGAATGTCGTTCTGACAGTGGTGGAGCTCACCGGTCTGCTAATCATCATCGGCATCGGCTTCTGGGCCATCGGCAATGGTCAGGGCGATGTCTCGCGCGTCTGGACCTTCGAGCCTGCTGGCGAACACGGTGTCATCTGGTCGGTCGTTGCGGCCACCACACTTGCCTTCTTCGCCATGGTCGGCTTCGAGGACTCGGTCAATATGGCCGAAGAATGCAAGCAACCCGCCCGCATCTTCCCGAAGGTACTGCTCGGCGGCCTCGCCATTACCGGCGTCATCTATGTTCTCGTCGCCATCTCCGCAATCACGCTGGTTCCGGCAGCAGAGTTGGGCGAAGGCGAAACACCCCTGCTGAAAGTGGTCGCCGCAGGCGCACCCAACTTCCCCATCGGCATTTTCGGCATCATCACCATGTTTGCGGTGGCCAACTCAGCACTCATCAACATGATGATGGCCAGCCGCCTGATCTACGGCATGAGCCGCGAAGGCGTGTTGCCTCCGGCACTCGGCAAAGTCCACAAGGGCCGCCAGACGCCCTATATCGCCATCATCTTCACCTCACTCATCGCCATCGGCCTCATCGCCTTCGCAGGCGGCGTGCCGGCACTGGGCGGCACCACGGCGCTGCTGCTGCTCGGCGTCTTCACCATCGTCAATGTCGCGGTGCTGGTGCTGCGCAAGGACAAGGTGGCCCACAAACACTTCCGCACCCCAACAATCCTGCCCATCATCGGCGCCGTCAGCTGCTTCTTCCTCGTCGGCCCATGGACGGGGCGAGATATGGTGCAGTATTCGATTGCAGGCGTGCTGTTGTTTATTGGGGTTCTGTTGTGGTTGGCGACGGTTGGGTTCATGCGGATGCAGGAGAAGGCGGCTTAGAAGCCTCAAACTCCCCGTCACCCCGGCCCTGAGCCGGGGTCCAGCGACCTGACCTCCGTCAGGTCAAAAGACTCTTTCAACCCAAGGACTTGGGCTGACTGGATCCCGGCTCAAGGCCGGGATGACGGAGCTGCGGTATTATTCCTCGCAAAAAAATCACAGGCGCCACCAAGCACAGTTGCAATCCCCAACGACAATGATACATCGGAATTCCGGCTCCCATTTCAAAAGGAAATCATATGCCGGACTTTTCCACACTCATGCTTTTTTCCGCCGCAGCCGTTGTTCTGACAGCGACACCCGGCCCCGATATGCTGCTGATTGCCTCCCGCAGTGTCAGCCAAGGCAGGTCCGCCGGTTTTCTCACCTATGCGGGCATAGCTGCTGGAACATATTGCCACGCCATCGCGGCGGCTCTCGGTCTCTCTCAGCTGTTTCTGACCGTTCCCATTGCCTATGAAATCGTGCGCTGGGCAGGCTGCGCCTATTTGCTCTATCTGGCGTACAAAACCCTTCATTCACAAGGTTCAGCTTTCGCGCCCTCGTCAGGTCTCAAAAAACTGTCAGCCAAACGGATTTTCAGCGAGGGCCTCGCGACAAATCTCCTCAACCCGAAAATGGCGCTGTTCGTGCTGGCGCTGTTTCCGCAGTTCATCGATCCGAATGGCAGCTCGATGCTCATACAGACGGTGTTGCTCGCTAGCATTCTGAACGGCATCGGTTTTCTGGTGAATGGTGCCGTCATTCTCTTGGGCACCGGCATCCGTCGCCGTTTGTCAGCAGTCAGCCGGTTTCCAAAGCTACCGCAGTATCTGCTGGCAACCGTGTTTGCAGGTTTGGCATGCCGTCTGGCACTCGGCACCAGAAACTGAAGGGGTAACGTCAGGCGGTGCATACGCTCTGCCTGATCATCCTCAAGCATCCCGCGCACCCTCTTCCAGCAACCCGAACACATACTCAGCAAAAGACCGCCAGCATTCCACCCGGAACGTATCTTCCGCCACGCGCAAAATCACCACCTCCGCCTTGCCGAAAATCGTGCGCGAACACGCCCCGACCGGAAACACGGCGAGCGACAAATCCTGCGGGCAGCCCGCGTTCAGCGTGGCCTCCGCGCCAGTGCCGGACACGGTGATGGCCGTGTTGCGGTGGGAGACGTCGGTGGCGGAGTGGGGGGTGGAGACGGTGGCGCAGGCATCCATGAGGTTGCTTTCGCCTTGGTCGATCACCAGCCATTCATCCGGCCCGAGCCAGAGCGCTGCGCGAAGGCCTGACGTGGTGGAGGTTTTCGGGGTCTGTGGCAGGCTGATGTCGAGCGCCTGCGAAAGCTCCGACACCGCATCCGCCTTGGCGCGCAGCGACAGCCGGTAAGCGGACGCTGTCATCTTGATCGAGACGTTGGCGGAACCGGCTCGCGCGCCTTCCAGAACCAAAGTGCGGTTTGCCATTGCGATATCAGCCATTGATGCGGCCTCCTTCCTTGTCGAAGAACACCATGTCCGTCACCTCCACCGCAATCGTCTTGTCGGCCAGCGGAATATAAAGGGTTTCGCCCATGCGCGCCCGGCCACCGGCCACCAGACCGAAGGCGATGGAGCGACCAAGATTTTCAGACCAGTAAGCGGAGGTCACATGCCCCAGCATGGTCATCGGTTTTGGCTGGTTCGGATCGGAAACGATCTGCCCGCCCTCTTCCGGCACGTCATGCGGATTTTTCGGCAGCAGGCCCACGAGTTGCTTGCGGCCTTCACGCTTGAGGTCCGGGCGTTGCAAGCCGCGGATGCCGACGAAATCCGTCTTCTTCTTGGAAACCGCCCACCCAAGCCCGGCATCGTCAGGCGTGACCGTGCCATCTGTATCCTGACCGACGATGATAAAGCCCTTTTCAGCGCGCAGAATATGCATGGTTTCGGTGCCATAGAGGCAGCCGCCGACGGCCTCCGCACGCTCGGCAACCGCCTTCCAAACGGCGGGACCGAAATCGGCGGGTACATTGATTTCGAAACCCAGTTCTCCCGTAAAGGACACGCGGAACAGCCGCGTCGGCACGCCGCAGATCTTGCCCTCGGCAATCGCCATATGTGGGAAGGCCTCGGGCGAAAGATCGATGCCCTCCACCAGCGGCGCAATCACCTCACGAGCCTTCGGTCCCTGCACGGCAATGACCGCCCACTGTTCGGTGGCGGATGTCAGCCACACGTTCAGATGCGGGAATTCGGTCTGGAGATAGTCTTCCATGTGGTGCAGCACGCGCGGCGCACCGCCGGTCGTCGTCGTTACATGGAAGCGGTCTTCCGCCAGACGCCCCACCACACCGTCATCATAAACGAAGCCATCTTCGCGGGTCATGATGCCATAGCGGCAGCGGCCGGGTTTCAGCGTGTCCCAGGCGTTGGTGTAGAGCAGGTTCAGAAACTTGGCCGCATCCGGGCCGACAACCTCGATCTTGCCCAACGTGGAGGCATCGAACACACCCACCGTCTCGCGCACCGTCTTGCACTCGCGGTTCACGGCCCGATGCATGTCTTCACCGGCGCGTGGATAAAACCATGCGCGCTTCCAGTTGCCTACATCTTCGAAGGCGGCACCGGCGGCCTCTTCCAGCGCATGCATCGGCGTCTTGCGGGCGGGGTCGAACAGCTTGCCACGCGAATGGCCCACCAGCGTGCCGAAGGTAACCGGCGTATAGGGCGCGCGGAACGTCGTCAGCCCCACCTTGGGCAGGTCACGCCCCAGCGCTTCGGATGCGATGGCCAGACCATGCATGTTGGACATCTTGCCCTGATCCGACGCCATGCCATTGGTGGTGAAGCGCTTGATATGCTCGATGGAATGCATGCCTTCGCGCACCGCAAGGCGAATATCCTTGGCGCAGACATCATGCTGGAAATCGATGAAGGCTTTGACGTTGTCGCCTTCGCCAGCGCCTTCCGCCGCACCAATCATGCCGCCTGTCCATGCCCTTGCATTCTGGCCGGAGAACGCCACTGCACCGCCGCCAGCGGCAGCCGCCTCGGCAATCAGGGCGCTCAGATCATCCGTGCCGTTGCAGGCACCGATGGAAACGCAATCCTGCACATGCACATCGGGCAGAAAACGCTGGTTTTCCGTGTCGTATGTCAGCTTGCCGCGAGATTGCGAGAACAGATGCACGGATGGCGTCCAGCCTGCGGAAACCACCAGCGCATCCACCTTGATCTTGCGCTTCGAAGACCCGCCATTGCGGCCCACCGTGATAGAGGACACCCGCAAACGCCCCGCCGTATTGTAAACGCTATGGCCCGCCAGCACCTCGATGCCCAGCGCCCGCGCTTCGTCCAGAAGCTTGGCGTCAGGGTTGGCGCGGCAATCCACGATGGCCGCAATCGTTACCCCTGCCCGCTTCAGGTCGAATGCGGTCTCGTAAGCTGAGTCATGGGCGGTATAGACCGCCACGTTATGGCCGACGGTTACGCCATACTGGTTGAGATAGGTGCGCGCCGCAGAGGCCAGCATGATGCCGGGGCGGTCATTATTGGCAAACACCATGTGCCGCTCGATAGCACCTGTCGCCAGCACCACCTTCTTGGCCCGCACCTGCCACAGCCGTTCGCGCGGCGCATGTCCCGGTGTCGCCAGATGGTCGGTCACACGCTCGGCAAGGCCGATGAAATTGTGGTTGTAGTAGCCGAACACGGTGGTGCGCGTCAGCACCTCAACATTCGGCATGGCTTTCAACTCGGCCAAAGTCCTTTGGGCCCAATCGTAGCCCTTGATACCATCGATCGTCGTGCCGGTATCGAAGCGAAGCGCCCCGCCAACTTCCGGGTTTTCATCAGCCAGAATAACCTTGGCACCGGTCTTTGCAGCCGCCAGCGCCGCCGTCAGACCAGCAACGCCGCCACCGGCCACCAGCACGTCGCAATGGGCGTAACGGCTTGCATAATGATCCGTATCGCCTTCTTTCGGCGCATTGCCCAGGCCCGCCGCGCGGCGGATGATCGGCTCATAGAGCTTGTCCCACGCAGCCTTCGGCCACATGAAGGTCTTGTAGTAGAAGCCAGCCACAAACATCGGCGAGAAGAAGTCGTTGATCGCGCCGACATCGAAAGACAGCGATGGAAAGCGGTTCTGCGAAGAGACAATCGCGCCATCGAACACTTCCTGCACCGTAGCGCGGACATTCGGCTGCTTGCGACTGCTATCTCTGGAAACATCGATCAGCGCATTAGGCTCTTCCGGCCCGGCGGAAAGAAACCCGCGCGGACGGTGATATTTGAACGAGCGGCCAATCAGATGCACGCCATCGGCCAGCAGCGCAGAGGCCACCGTGTCGCCCTGCAACGCCGTATGAATCTTGCCATCGAAGGTAAAGCGCGCCGTGCGCGCAGGCGTCAGGCGGCCAGCGCCTTTGATGCGATAGGCGCCGCTCATCGGGCTGCTCCTTCATGTCCGGCGGCAACCGTCGCCTCGTCCGGCTTAGGCTCGCCTGCCTTGTAGGTCAGGTAAATCTTGTCGTTCACGGAATGGCGCGCGGCATTGAAGAACCGCCCGCAGCCATGAATGTGCCGCCAGCGCTCGAACACCATGCCCTTGTCATTGTCGCGCATGAAGAAATATTCGGCAAATTCCTCATCGGAAATCCCGGCAATGTTTTCGGGCCGCGCAATATGCGCCTCGCCCGCCCAGCGGAATTCCAGCTCGGAACGCTCTTCTTCACAATAGGGACAACGGATCAACAGCATGGTCTTGCCTCAAAGAGAGCTTTCCGGAACGATGGTTCCGGCGGGTTGGTCACACAGGCGTTTCCCCATGGTGATGTAGGGGTAAAGCCTGTTCATCAGTTCATCGACGCTGGTAAAGGCGCGAAAAACCCTGGTCTTGCCGAGGTTGATGACAGCCATCATCATCGGGTTGATGTTGAGAACGACCGGCTCTTCCTGCCCGCCATCCTTTTTATCCGCGACGAAATAGACTGCCTTGTCGCCGATAACAGGCGCGCACAGCAGCACTCCCTTGTTTGCCACAAACGGCCAGTTCACCTCGCCTTGCGCTTTGCGGATCGTCTGCATGCGAAAGTCATTCTCCTCCAACACAAGCCTGTTGACCTGCGTTGGCGAGGTTGCAAGAACTGCAGCGAGAAGCGCGGCAGACACCATCAATGCGCCACCGCCGCCGCTGCAGCCTCATCGATCAGCCGTCCAGAACGGAACCGTTCCAGCGTCAAACCTTCCGCCAATTTGTGCGGCTCGCCGCGTGCGATCAGATGCGCAAACAGATGCGCAGACCCCGGCGTCGCCTTGAACCCGCCTGTGCCCCAGCCGCAGTTGACGAACAGGTTGGGCACCGGCGTCACGCTTTGAATGGCGGAACGATCCGGCGTGTTGTCGGTAATGCCGCCCCATTGGCGCATCATCTTCACGCGTCGAAAAATCGGGAACAGCTCGCAGATCGCATCCAGCGTATGGGTGATGATCTGCAAACCGCCGGTCTGGGAATAGGAATTATACTGGTCCGTCCCCGCGCCGATCACCAACTCGCCCTTGTCGGACTGCGAGATATAGGCGTGCACCGTGTTGGACATGACCACACAGGGGAAGATCGGTTTCAACGGCTCGGACACCAACGCCTGCAACGGGTTGGATGCCAGTGGCACCCGCACATCAGCCATGTTCATGATGACGGAGGAATGCCCCGCTGCCGAAACGCCGATCTTCTTGGCGCCGATAAAGCCCCTGTTCGTCTCGACCCCCGTCACCGCACCGTCCGGCCCGCGCCTGATGGCAGTCACTTCGCAATTCTGGATGATGTGAACACCGCGATCCGATGCACCACGAGCATAACCCCAGGCCACCGCGTCATGCCGCGCCGTGCCGCCACGACGCTGAAGTGCTGCACCATTGATGGCGTAACGCGCATTGGCGGAAATATCGAGCGGCGGGCAATAGGCCTTCGCCTGTTCCGGGCTCAGCCATTCATTATCGATGCCATAGAGGCGGTTGGCATTGATATGGCGCTTGAAACTCTGTTGGTCATGCACATTGTGCGACAGCATCATCACGCCACGCGCGGAATACATGGTGTTGTAATTGAGATCCTGGCTCAAGCCTTCCCACAGTTTCAGGGAATGCTCGTAAATATCCATGCTCTCTTCATAGAGATAGTTGGAGCGGATGATGGTGGTGTTGCGGCCGGTATTGCCACCACCAATCCAACCCTTTTCCAGCACCGCCACATTGGTAATGCCGTGCTCCTTGGCCAGATAATAAGCCGCGCCCAGCCCATGCCCGCCACCGCCGATGATGATAACGTCATATTCCTTGCGCGGTTCAGGAGAGGCCCACTGCGCCTCCCATCCCTTATGCGCCCGCAAGGCCTCGCGAGCCACGGCAAAAACCGAAAATTTGCGCATTCGCGAACCACTCCTTGAAAACCGGCTGGACCGTTCCGGCAGAACCTTACACATCGCAAATGAAGAACGACAGTAATGTCCGTTTTGCGACGCGGCGACGTAAAGTATCGACATTGCCATAAACGCGCGAAAAAGGACTGCCCGAAACGTCTTTTTCCAGCTGGCCCACCTCACATATTGTCGGGATCGAAAACTTTCACTATCGGTATATCCACACCATAAATTCTTGCCAGAGTTGAGATTATCATGCGCCTGTTTCGAAAACCCACCGATGAACTTGTATGGTTTGTGGTCGGCACATGCGCCGCCATCTATCTTCTGTCGGCAGGCTTGAGTATGGTCGCGGCACCCGCTGGTGAGCCCTGGGTCAGGTTCCTGTTCGAACCCTCTCAGGAAACGCTGGTCGATATGGGCATGGGCGGCAGCCTGCCGTTGCATCAGTTGAATATCTGGTCGCTGATAACATCGACCTATCTCCATCTCGATATCCTGCACATCGTTCTCAATGCGCTTTGCCTTTTTGCGTTCTTTCCTGTCGTCAGCCAGCAATATGGGAAGGCGAAAACCTTCGTCATCTATACAGCCGCAGGCATCGCAGGCGCACTTCTGTCGGCGGCAACTGGCGAGATGTATTCTCTCGGTGCATCCGGCGGTGTTCTGGGCCTTTACGGAGCAATGGTCGCCTACGGTTTCCGTAGCGACGATCCCGCCCGCTGGGCACCGGTCAAGGCGGAATTGCTCTGGGTCCTCGCGAACTTCGCATTCGGCGTCACGCTTTCTGAAAACATCAGCAATGCCGGACATCTTGGCGGGTTGATAGGCGGCCTTGCTGCCGGGTTGGTCCTCGGTCCGGCAAAAGGCGAGACGACCCCGTTTTTCCGCTCGAAGGCCGCACTGGCCTGCATGGCACTCGTCGGCGTGTTTCTTGCCGTCAATCTTTCGCAAGGCGCATGGGCAACCTACCTCGCGGCAGAAAATCGCTCGGCATATGACGCCCGCCTGACGGCAAGACGGGCTGCGGAACTGGATGAGAAAATTCGGCAATCGCCGAACGATGCGGCTGCTTTTTCGGCGCGAGGCAACCAACGCTTTTCGATGAACGACTGGACCGGAGCTTTACAGGATTTCGAGGCGGCGGCGGCGATAGATCCGTCATCGGCAAATCTATATTCCAAGGCATCTGCTCTTTATAACTTAAGGCGATACGACGACGCGATTAAACTATACGACACCATTCTCGACCGCGAACCGACCGACATCGGCTCCCTGTTTTATCGGGCAGGCGCCCAACAACAAAAGAGCGACACGCAAGCCGCTATGCGTGACTACCGCGAGATCATCAAAATAGACCCCACGGATGCGATGGGGTACATGATGCGCGCGACGGCATTCAAAATTCTGGACGATCTTGATGAGGCGGTGAAAGACTACGACCTCTCGCTTGAACTCGCTCCGCAGGAGGCATCAACCTATCTGGCAAGGGCTGGCGCATATATCATGATGCAGCAATACGAAAAGGCAATCGAAGACTACACAAGCGCAATCGACTACGGCATCAAGGATGCTGATGCTTGGAACGGTCGGGCATGGGCCTATTTCAATCTTGGACGTCAACAGGAGGGGCTTGTCGATGTCGAACATTCGCTTTCGATGGCTCCAGACTATATGGCCGCAATCGGCACTCGGGCTCATATCCTCGAAGCCATAGGCGAACGGGAAAAAGCCATCTCCGGTTATCGGACTGTACTGGAAAAAGACCCAACGAGCAGTACCAGTCGTGAAGGCTTGCAGCGTCTGGGCGCGTTTTAATCAGCCAAAACCCCGCATTTTCCTACGCCTATTCGCGTTAACGGCTGGACTTCGCAAAAATGATCTGATATTGCACGTCACCAATCGCGCGGCCATACGGCCAACCGAACGATTTTTTGTTTGCTTGCGAATGCCATTATTCACACGGCAAAATAACCAACCAAAGGAACGGGATTCACGTGCAGGTACTAGTCCGCGACAACAACGTTGATCAGGCGCTTCGCGCTCTCAAGAAAAAGATGCAGCGCGAAGGCATTTTCCGCGAAATGAAGATGCGCGATTACTACGAGAAGCCTTCCCAGAAGCGCGCTCGCGAAAAGGCTGAAGCCGTTCGCCGCGTTCGCAAGCTGGCACGCAAGCGCATGCAGCGCGAAGGTCTGATTGCTGGCCCGCGCGCTCCGGCACGCTGATAGGTCGTCTTTTCGACGTTTTTGAATGCTTATGGGGCGGGGGCGAATTTTTCGCCGCCGCTCTTTGAGTTTATGACCGTGGAACCGGCCTGTTAGAGGGAACCCATATCGCATGAACGCTGTTGATACCCGTGATTCCAGAAATCCGTTTTCAAGCGGTGTATCCCAGAGAGATAAAATGCGGTTTCGTTCCTCACTGATCGTCTGCGGTGTGCTTGCGGCTTTGTCCGGCTGCGCCACCACGACCCAAACGAATGACGTCTTCCAGCTCGACCGCGCACAGGGCTCTACGGAAAACATCACGTCGCTGACCTCGGTCATCAACGCCAATCCGCAAGACCCTGAAGGCTACAACGTTCGTGGTTCTGCCTACGGTCGCGCCGGTGATTCCAAGCGCGCCATTGCAGATTTCGAGCGCGCTTTGCAGCTCAATCCGCGCTTCTATCAGGCATATGCCAACCGCGCCCTCGTGTACCGCAACAGCGGTCAGCAGCAGTTGGCCTTGCAGGATTACAACAGCGCGCTGCAGATCAACCCAAGCTATGATGTGGCACTCATCGGTCGCGGTAATCTTTATCGCCAGACGGGCCGCGTCAACGAAGCCTTCAACGACTTCTCCGCCGCCATCAATCTGGACACGACCGACGGTCGCGCCTGGCACAATCGCGGCCTGATCTACCAGCTGCGCAACCAGCATGCACAGGCCATCGAAGACTTCTCGAAAGCCATCTCGCTGTCGCCGAATTCGCCTGAGCCCTATAATGGTCGCGGCATATCCTACGTCGCCCTTAACGACGACGAAAACGCCTTTGCCGACTTCAACCACGCGATTGCACTCAATGGCGATCTGGCTGAATCCTGGGCAAACCAGGCGCTGGTCTATGAGCGTCGTGGCGAAAAAGACAAGGCCGCCAAATCCTACGGCCACGCCGCCCGCCTCGACCCCAAATACAAGCCAGCCGTGGATGGCCTCGCCCGCACCCGTGGTGCGAGCGCATCTTAAGCGGCACACACATTCTTTCAAAAAAGCCGGGAGCATCGCTTCCGGCTTTTTTGATTGTGCACTCCTGCTGAGTGAAATGCCTTAGGCAGGCGCTCATGACGCAGCTCAGGAAAACGTCGACAGGGCCTGACCGACGACTTCATGCAAAACGTCGCGGCTCGTTCCCGCCTTTGCCTGCACCGCCACGCCTTGCGCAACAGTCAGGATAAAGGCTGCCAATGCGCCGGGATTTGCCGTCTCAGGCAAGTCCCCTTCCCGCTTTGCGCGTTCGAACCTCTCGCGAAACTGCCGTTGGCCTTCAGCGCGAAACTCGATCAGGGCCTGTCGAACGGGCTCCGCATCGTCTGAGCCCGCGAGCATGCCATTAATGCCGAGGCAGCCGGAATGCGTCGGAAACCGTGTGTTCAAATCCACCGTTTCTTTCAGGAAATGTGAAGCCGCCTCGCGGGCGGTCGGCAATTCCAGAGCCTTTGGGATATAGTCCATGTAACGCTCGTAGTAGCGATCCAGCGCCTTGCGGAACATGGCCTCCTTATTGCCGAAAGCGGAATAGAGTGCGGGACGCTCGACACCCGCCGCTTCGGTCAGGTCCGTGTAGGACGCGCCTTCGAAACCCTTGCGCCAGAACACGCACAGGACGCCATCCAGCGCTTTCTCCACATCAAACTCGCGATGACGGCCCATCCGCAGTCTCCATTATTTTCATAACGAGCATTATTAAACCGCTTGACAGAGAATGTCCACATTCAATAACGTTCGTTATTGTAACGATTGTTACGATAACTATGCTTTCATCTGAATGACCGGGTGGGCGAATTTCCAGACAGGAAAAAGACATGTCGAAAACATTGCAGGGTAAGGTCGCGCTCATTACCGGTGGATCGCGCGGGCTTGGCGCGACCATCGCAGAAACGCTGGCAGCTCAAGGCGCGGATATCGCGATTACCTATGTTGCCTCTGCCGCAAAGGCCGAAGCCGTCGTTGAAAAGCTGAAATCGAAGGGCGTTCGCGCCATCGCCATCCAAAGCGATCAGGCCGACATGGCAACCGCAAAGCCGATGGTCGAGAAGGTGATCGAACATTTCGGCAAGCTCGATATTCTCATCAACAATGCAGCAATCGTGGCAAAGGGTCAGACGGTTGATGATCCAAACCTGAATACGGCAGCCCTTGGCCGCCAGTGGCAGATCAACGTCATGGGCGCCATAGCCACAACGCGCGCAGCAGCACCCGTTCTTTCCGACGGCGGACGCATCATCTTCATCGGCTCTCTCAACGGCACCCACGCACTCATACCAGGCGTCGCCGACTATGCGGGCACCAAAGCCGCCATCAATGGCTATTCAAGAGGCGTTGCACGTGATCTTGGCGCGCGCAACATCACAGTCAACGTCGTCCAGCCGGGCGCGATGCCCACAGACATGATGGTTGAAGCATTGGGAAGTAAGGTCGCACCGGATGCGTTTCTCGACATGCACCCGATCCGCCGGATCGCGACACTCGAAGAAGTGTCTGCCTTCGTCAGCTTCCTGGCTGGACCGAATTCAGGATATATGACCGGCGGTGTCGTGGATATCGCTGGCGGGCTCGCAATCTGATACCCGCGATATCTCACACAGACATTAGAATGCGCGCCCGATGGGCGCGCTCCATTGTCGGTAGTGGCTCGAAAAGATGAATGCTGCGGATCAGCGCAGTAGAACGAAACCGGCAACTGTGAGAATCAGAAACACCAGCAGGCCGCCAAAGAAACCGCCTGTCGTGAAAAATCCGACGACCATGGCCAGCAACAGCACGCAAACCATCATGGTGCCGTATTTGGCAGCGGTCAGAAAGCCGTCATAGGTCTTTTCATGCTCGGAATAATTCATCGGCGCACCGATTTCGACTGGACCCGTATGGTGTTCACTCATGCCATTTCCCCTTCAAAGAACCGCAACCCTGCCCGTTACTCCAGCCACCTATGGCGGCGTCCCTCACGCAACATGATAATGCGGAACACTCCGCGGCAAGACCTAACATGGAATCATCGAAAAGCGCAACGGACGAAGCTGCCGCGCGGCGCGGTCTGCAACAATCTCTTCTGATAAAACCGCGTCGAACACCCACGTCAAAACTGTGCAGCTAAGCAACATCGGCGCGCGCAATTCTTCACAAACACCCTGTTTACACCCTGCATTGCAGTAGAGCAGTTGCATTTCAAAGAAGCACCTCATACACGAAATAGTGTGGAGGGAGTCCGAAGCTTTGATCGAGCAAGCGTCAGCATAGTCATGTGCGGGCCATCGGTACTATGCCTCCCACACAAAACCCGCAAAGGGAACGAGGAGGGGAAAAGAATGCAGGCTCTTCTAAAATTAAGCGCCCTTATTGACTGGTTCAGTGAGGCCATGGGCAAATTCGCCGGTTATCTGGTCCTGATCTGCTGCCTCGTCAGCGCAGGCAACGCCATCGTGCGCTACGTTTTCAATTACAGTTCCAATGGCTGGCTTGAAATCCAGTGGTACATGTTCGCCTTCATCGTTCTGGTCGGCGCATCCTACACATTGCGCATGAATGAACATGTGCGCGTGGACATCATCTATGGCGCAATCTCGGCCCGCACGCGGCTCTGGGTCGATATTATCGGAATCACCCTCTTCCTGCTTCCCGCCTGTTTCGTTCTGGCCTGGCTCAGCTGGCCCATGTTCACCCTGTCGCTGGCGCAGAATGAAATCTCATCCAATGCCGGCGGGCTCATCCGCTGGCCGGTGAAATTCATCATCTTCGCCGGCTTTGCCCTGCTCGTACTTCAGGGAATATCCGAACTGGTGAAGCGCATCGGTGCGCTGAACGGGCTCTACCAGCTCGACACCAAATACGAAAAACCGCTCCAGTAAATCAGGCGCTGATCGCTAAGGATATTTCCATGTTCGAATACGGTATTCTGCCGCCGCTGATGTTCCTGGGCATGATCATCTTCATGCTTTACGGTTTCCCCGTGGCTTTCTCCCTTGCCTCCGTCGGGCTGCTGTTCGGCGTCATCGGCATTTTCACCGAGCATTTTTCGCCTGCTTTCCTGCAGGCCCTGCCTCTGCGCATTTTCGGCATCATCTCCAACGATCTGCTGCTGGCCATACCCTTCTTCACCTTCATGGGCGCGATCCTGGAGCGATGCGGGCTTGCCGAAGACTTGCTGGAAGGCACCGGTAAACTGTTTGGCGCCATTCCCGGCGGCCTGGCTTACGCCGTCATTCTCGTCGGCGCGATTTTGGGTGCCATCACCGGTACGGTTGCGGCTTCGGTCATCACCATGGGCGTCATCTCGCTGCCCATCATGCTGAAATACGGCTACAATCCGCGCCTCGCCACCGGCGTCATCGCCGCATCGGGCACCATCACACAGGTCATTCCGCCATCGCTGGTGCTGATCGTTCTGGCCGATCAGCTCGGCAAATCCGTGGGCGATATGTATCTCGGCGCAATCGGCCCGTCGATCCTGCAAGTCGTGATCTTCATGCTGTTCATTCTCTTCATGTCGATAGTCCGACCGAAGGATTTGCCTGCCCTTCCCCCGGAAGCGCGTGGAGAACTCAACCGCGCTCTGGTCTTCAAGGTACTGGCTGGCATGGTGCCATCCATCGTGCTGATCTTCCTCGTGCTCGGCACCATCTTCATGGGCCTTGCAACGCCAACGGAAGCCGGGGCGCTCGGCGTCGTCGGTGCCATGGCGCTGGCCGCCGCTCACCGCCGCCTGACATGGGATCTCGTCAAGCAAGGCATGCATTCCACCATGCACATCACATCGATGGTGGTCTTCATCCTCGTTGGTGCGACATGCTTCAGCCTCGTTTTTCAGGGCATGGATGGCTCGCTTTGGATCGAACATATGCTGTCCGGCATCCCCGGTGGCCCCATCGGCTTCCTCATCTTCGTCAACATCTTCATATTCTTCCTAGCCTTCTTCCTCGATTTCTTCGAGATCGCCTTCATCGTCATCCCGATGCTGGCGCCGATTGCACAGTCCCTCGGCATCGATCTCATCTGGTTTGGCGTGCTGATCTGCATCAACATGCAGACAAGCTTCATGCATCCGCCCTTCGGCTTTGCGTTGTTCTACCTGCGCTCCATCGCGCCCAGATCTGTCAAAACGTCGGACATCTACATGGGCGCGATTCCGTGGCTCGGCATGCAGCTCATCCTCGTCGCCATCGTCATCTTCTGGCCGGAATCCGTCACCTACTGGCTGGACAAGACACCGCAGGTCGATCTCAACACCATCAAGATCGAAGTCCCCGCCTTCGGCAACGGCGGTGGCAACACAATGCCGAATTTCGGCCTGCCACCCATGGACGGCGCCCCGGCTCAGCCGGGCGGAAACGGACTGCCCGGCATGCCAAACCTGAACGAGCCACCGAAGATCGGTCCGTAAGGGAAACACTTGTTACGTGTGTAGAAACGGATTATATTGGTGAAGTGGAAGGCAGGGTTGCAGCCCCACCTTCCGTTTTACTATCGCTTGAAAGTTAGCCGGACAGCTATAGACCAGCCTGTCCGGCTTTTCCTAAACAATAGCGTAATGCTCAGCGGCTTTCGCATCGCATCACCTCCACAGTTGAACAGCAAGGCCGTTGCCAAGGTCGGCGGGGCCCGTCTCCGCCGATACTCCGTCTGGCCCCGGAGTGTGCTGCTTTTGCGTTCAACCAAAGCGATCATATGATTGCAGCAGCATTTGTCGAGAGGGCACAACCTTTTCGAGCAAAACAAAACCCGGACCTTTCGATCCGGGTTCCGCCGTCATCATTCACGTTGAGACCGATCAGAGCTTACCGTTACGCTGCTGGATCATCATGAACGTATCGAACGTGTATTCCGCAAGCTGCATCCACAGATACCCTTCGCGCTTGAACGCGACCTGATCGTCATAGACCTTTTTGAAGTCCGGGTTGGTGGCCGAAATCTCGGCGTAGACTTCCAGAGCAGCCTTGTAGCATGCATCCAGAATATCCTGGCTGAATGGCCGCAACGTTGCTCCTTCGGCGACGATCTGCTTGATCGCGGTCGGGTTCTTTGCGTCGTATTTCGCCATCATATTGGTGTTGGCAAAGGCGCAGGCATCCTGCAGCACGGCTTGATATTGCTTCGGCAGGTTGTTCCACTTGTCCAGATTGACGAAGGAATGGATGACCGGGCCGCCTTCCCAGAAGGCCGGGTAGTAGTAGAACTTGGCCACCTTCTGGAAGCCCAGCTTGTGGTCGTCGTAGGGGCCAACCCACTCCGCCGCGTCGATGGTGCCTTTTTCCAGCGCCGGATAGATATCGCCACCGGCAATCTGCTGCGGCACGACGCCCAGCTTTTCGACGACCTTGCCAGCGAGACCGGCAATGCGCATCTTCACGCCCTTGAAGTCATCGACGGTATTGATTTCCTTGCGGAACCAGCCGCCCATCTGCACGCCGGTATTGCCAGAAATCATGCCGTAGAGATTATGCTTGGCGTAGAACTCGTTCAGCAGCTTGTTGCCATTGCCCTCGTAGAACCATGAGTTCGTCAGGCGCGCATTGAGACCGAACGGAATGGCCGTGCCAATCGCAAAGGTCGGGTCCTTGCCGACATAATAATAGGAGCAGGTGTGGCACATTTCGACAGTGCCTGACGATACCGCATCCGCCGCCTGAAGGCCCGGCACGATTTCACCCGCGGCAAAAATCTGAATGTTGAAATTGCCATCTGTCGCGGCAGAAACGTGGTTGGCTATGTCCTGCGCACCACCGAAAATCGTATCCAGCGATTTCGGAAATGACGATGTCAGACGCCATGTGATCTTGGTATTCTGCTGCGCGATGGCAGGTGCCGCCAGCACGGTTGCAGCCGCAGCCCCGGCACCAGAAACAGCGCCTTTTTTGATAAACGAACGACGATCCATAAATATCCTCCCAGATACGAATCTTGCCGGCGGCTGAATTCCCCTCCGCAACCGAGCATGGCAAGAAGAAAGCACGGGTCCAGTCTGCTGACAAGCGGGCCTGCAAAGAATAAACCTCGGGCGAACCGCCATTTCGGACGGGTTTACGTCAAGAAATATAATCAACTGAAATAAAGGCTCCGACCCTTATACTTTAGGCGAAGAAACCTTATTGATCTGCCAAACACGGCGCTTGACGAACAGCCCGTTCCGGTCGCAAAACAGGCGGGAAATCAAGCCGGAGCCACCATGTCCAGACCCATCATCGCCATTCCCGCAGACATCAGAAGCCTTGATGGCGCAAACTGGCACGCAGCCCAGACGCAGTATCTCTCCGCAGCGCTGAACGTCGCGGATGTCATGTCCTTCATCATTCCGGCTTTCGAGGAAGGCAACGATATCGACGCCATTCTGGACCGGGTGGATGGCCTGCTGGTGTCCGGCTCTGCCACCAACGTCCACCCATCGCTTTACGGCGTGGAAGCCAAGGACAGCGATGGCCCTTTCGATCCCGCCCGTGATGCCACCAGCCTTCCGCTGATCCGCCGCGCCATTGAGCGAGGCATTCCGATGCTGGCCATCTGCCGCGGCATTCAGGAACTCAACGTCGCCCTGGGTGGCACGCTTGCCAGCGAAATTCAGGAACAGCCCGGCATCTGGGACCATCGCAAACCCGACGATATCGACCGCGACAAGGCCTATGCCATTCGCCAGCCGGTCTATATCCGCGAAGGCTCCTGCATCGCCCAGCATCTTGGCATGACAGGCGAAGTCCAGATCAACTCCCTCCACCGCCAAGCCATCGCCAAAACCGCCCCCAGACTTCAGGTCGAAGCGACGGCCGAAGACGGCACCATCGAAGCGGTCTCCGTCATCGACGCCAAAGGCTTCGCCGTCGGCGTGCAATGGCACCCGGAATATTGGGCCGAGTCGGACGCGCCGTCCCGTGCGCTGTTCGAGGCGTTTGGGCGCGCTGTGCGCGAGTATCGGGATGGTAAGGGTGATTGAAGGATGCGGGCCTTATCTCTCCCCTTGTGGGAGAGAAAGCGATTTCAATATCTTAGCCAAAGGCTAAGTGTTAGAAATCGCAAGTGAGGGGTCTTCTCTCGGCGCAAGCGGCCAACCCCTCACCTGAAAAATCTATGACTTAGCTAAAGCTAAGATCATGATTTTTCTTCCTCTCCCACAAGGGTAGAGGTAACCATCCATTACCCCTTAACAGGCGTTTCCGGCACCGGCGTCACCACCTTGCGCTCGCTCAACCAGCCCAGCACATTATCCGCCACCAGGTCGGCCATCGCGTTGCGAGTCGGCACCGATGCGGATGCCACATGCGGGAGCAGGGTTACGTTGGGCAGGGAGAGGAACGCTTCCGGCACCTTCGGTTCTTCATAGAACACGTCGAGACCAGCCGCGCCCAGCGTACCATCCTGAAGCGCCTTCAGCAGCGCGTCTTCGTCCACGCTGGAACCGCGACCGACATTGATGAAGACGCCGTTGGAGCCCAGTGCGGAGAGAATGTCGGCATTGATGACTTTGTGGGTTTCCGGCGTGCCGGGCACGATGCAGATGAGGATATCGACGGCCTCTGCCATCTCCTTGAGTGAGCCGTAATAGGTATAGGAAAGCTCGGAGCGCTTGCTGCGCGTGTGATAACCGATCTCCAGCTTGAACGGCTCCAGCCGTTTGGCGATCTCCTGGCCGATGCGGCCCATGCCGAACAGGCCGACCTTTCGGCCACGCAGCGAAAAGGGCGAGAGTGCAAACGGGCCTTCGGCTGCCCATTTTCCTTCGCGAAGGTAAGTCTCGGCCTGATAGAAACGGCGTACCGTGTTGATGAGAAGTGCAATCGTCGTGTCTGCCACTTCGTCGTTGAGTACGTCAGGCGTGTTGGTGACAATGATGCCGCGAGAGGCCGCGTGTTTCACATCCACACCATCGTAACCCACGCCGAAATTGGCGATGACTTCGAGGTTGGGCAGCGCATCCATCCATTTCGCATTGAGGCCACCCGAGACGGCAACAGCCGTAATCCGCTGCGCATCCTCGGCAGAGAGCGAAGGCTTAGGCCCCGCAGGCGCTTTGACGACCTCCACCTTGCCTTCGAAGCGCTCAAGAACGCGTGGGTGGATTTTGCCCGGAACGAGAACGACGGCTTTGCTATCTGACATGCGTTGGTATCCTCCTGCTATGCATGAGACCAAGCTAGACTATCGATTTACAAAGCGGAACCCGCATTCGAAACAACAATGGGGTCAAAAACTCAACTGCGCGGCACGACAGGGCTGGTCGATTGGCGGATGCGCATTTCCGGCTTGATCAGGTGAATACCGTCAGGCTCATGGCTGCCCGCCAGCCTGTCCAGCAGCGCCCGCGCCGCCAGCCGCCCTACTTCCGCCTGCCCGTTGGACACGGTCGTCAGCGCCGGTGTGGCAATGGCCGCTTCCTCCAGATCGTCATAACCGGTGACGGAAATATCCTTGCCGGGCACGAAGCCAGCGCGGGATATGCCGTTCATTAGACCAATGGCGACGAGGTCGTTCCAGCACACGGCAGCGGTTGGTTTTTGCGGCAGGGACAGGAAATTCACCGCCGCCTCGAAGCCGCCCTGCTTGGAGCGTGCGCCGGGGATGCGCAGGTTCGGGTCCACCTCGATGCCCGCCTTGCGCAGCGCATTCACGTAGCCCTGATACCGGTCGCGGCCCGTGGATGTCTGGTCGGTACCGCCGACCATGGCGATGGTGCGGTGGCCAAGGCTGATGAGGTGATTGGTGGCCAAGGAGATGCCGTAGCTGTCATCGCCGCGATAGGTCGGCATATCCACGCCGTCCATGGAACGTGCCACCAGAATGGCGGGCATGCCGTTCTCTTCGGCCAGCGTCATGTCTTCCAGCGGTGTCCCGATGGCAGGCGACATGATGATGCCGTCACTGCCCAACTGCAGCAGCGTCTCGATAAAGGTGCGCTGCTTTTCGACGGAATCGTAATGGTTGGACAGAATGAAGGTCTGGCGGCTGCGGTCCAGCTCGCTTTCGATGGCTTTGAGAATTTCCCCGTAAAACGGGTTCATCACATCGTGGAACACCACGCCAATAATGCCGGAACGGGAGGTGCGCAGGCTGGCAGCGCGACGGTTATAAATATAACCAAGAGCCCGCGCCTGTTCCTTGATCTTCTCGCGCGTGTCGGCAGCCACCAGCGGGCTGTCACGTAGCGCCAGCGAGATGGTTGCAGTGGAAAGCCCGAGGCTCTCGGCAATGGTCGATAATTTGATCTTTTGCGCCACGGTCCCCTCCTACGGTCACGCAAGCCGCTTCTGGCGGCGTTTAAATTGTGACTAAACAATTTAAACAAAACGCGCAACTGTTTTAAGGATTTCAACCATAGCCAAGATTGGTTATGCGAAATTTTAATCGATTAATTCAAATGCCTGTAGATTGGCGTCGATGGTCCGCAGTAATTTCATCACGGTTTTGATCTCCTTGCCAGAGAGACCTTCGACCGCACGCGCGTTACAATCCGCCAGAGAGGCATTGATATGCTCCACGCTTTTCAGGCCAGACTCGGTCAGCTTGACCATGGTCAGGCGACCATCGCCGTCGCCAGCACTGCGCTCGACAAAGCCCTGCGCTTCCATGCGACCGATGGTACGCGTCATGGTCGGCGCCTTGACGCCCAGCTTCTGGGCAATCTGCCCCGGCGTCATGCTGCCTTCCTGCGCCAGAGCCAGAATCACACCGTCCTGACCGGCATAAAGACCGCTGGCTGAAAGATTGTGGCTCAGTGCCGTGCGCATGGAGCGGGCGGCCTGGGTAATGGACTGGGCAAGCTCATCCGGGCTGAACGGCAAATCCTTCTTTTTGCCGGACTTCGCCTTCTTTTCGGATTTGTTCTTTTTGGCCAGCTTATCCTTGCTCATCAGCAAATGCCTTTTCTGAAGTCCCGGACAACGATATGTTCTTGGTAACACTTAACGAATGCAGGCGCGGATCGCCAGATGCCAGACACATATACGCATTTTCACGACAACAACGTAACATCGCCGTTGCAACCGCAAAACGATGTCATCGCCGTGCTGCCGCTGGGCGCCCATGAACAGCACGGCCCGCACCTGCCATTCGAGACGGACACGCTGATTGTCGAGGGCATCGTCGCGCGCCTGAAACAAACTCTGCCCGCCACGACGCAGGCGCAATTCCTGCCCGCAGAGCCGGTCGGCTACTCCATCGAACATATGGATGTGTCAGGCACGAAGACGCTGTCCTTCGATGAGGCCGTCCATCGCTGGCTGGGGCTGGCCGAAGAGCAGCATCATAAGGGCATACGCAAATTCGTGATGCTCAACGCCCATGGCGGTAATTCCCCGCTGATGACCATCGTCGCCACGGAAGCGCGGGTGCGCTTCGGCATGCTGGCCGTCTCCACCAGCTGGAGCCGCTTCGGCATGCCGCAGGGCATCATCTCACCGGAAGATAAAGCCATCGATATCCACGGCGGCGATATCGAAACCTCGGTCATGCTGGCCCTCCGGCCAGATTTGGTGCGGATGGAGAAGGCGGAGAACTTCCCGTCGAAACAGTCCGAATTTGCCCGACGCTTCAAACACCTGCGTGCCTATGGACCGCACGCCTTCGGCTGGCGCATGTCGGATTTGAACCCGCAGGGCGTTGCAGGCAATGCCGCCGCCGCGAGCGCTGAAAAGGGTGAGGCGATCATCTCCCATGCCGTTGCCGGATTGCTGGAGCTTTTAGAAGATGTCTCTTCCTTCGACATGAATTTGCTTGAAAGCTCGGTTCAAAAAACTTCGGCAGATTCTCTTTGAACTCATTCCGCCACACGCCTATATGAACGACAACGCTTTCAAAGCCGCGTCGCGGCTCATCATCTTCAGAGGTTTCTCATGACCGAAGCAGCAGCAACCATCAAGCCAATCCCTGTGACCGTATTGACAGGCTATCTGGGAGCCGGGAAAACCACACTTCTCAACCGCATTCTGTCGGAAAACCACGGCAAGAAATACGCCGTCATCGTCAATGAATTCGGCGAGATCGGCATCGATAACGATCTCATCGTCGAATCGGACGAAGAAATTTACGAAATGAACAATGGCTGCGTCTGCTGCACCGTGCGCGGCGACCTTATTCGCGTCGTCGAAGGCCTGATGCGCCGCCCGGGCCGCTTCGATGGCATCATCGTGGAAACCACCGGCCTTGCCGACCCGGTTCCCGTCGCCCAGACCTTCTTCATGGATGACGATGTCCGTGCCAAGACAGAGCTCGATGCCGTCGTTGCGCTTGTGGATGCCAAGCACCTGCCGCTGCGCCTCAAGGACAGCCGCGAAGCCGAAGACCAGATCGCCTTTGCCGATGTCGTCATCATCAACAAGACCGACCTCGTGACACCGGAAGAACTGGCCGTCATCGAAGACATCGTCCGCGCCATCAACCCGTCTGCGCGCATCTACAAGGCGACCCGCTCCGGCGTCGATCTTGCCCGCGTGCTGGATCAGGGTGCGTTCAATCTGGAACGCGCGCTGGAAAATGATCCGCATTTCCTTGAACACGGCCATGACGACCATGTCTGCGGTCCCGATTGCAGCCATGACCACGGTCACGATCACCACCATCACGACCATGACCATCATCACCACGATCATGATCACAGCCATGACCACGGCCATCATCACCATCATGGCGAAGTCTCTGCCATTCATGACATCACCGTTCAGTCGGTGTCCCTGCGCGGCGGCGAGATGAACCCGGAGCGTTTCTTCCCGTGGATTCAGAAGGTCACCCAGACCGATGGCCCGAACATTCTGCGCCTCAAGGGCATCATCGCCTTCAAGGATGATGCTGAACGTTACGTCGTCCAAGGCGTGCACATGATCATCGAAGGCGACCATCAGCGTCCTTGGAAAGACGGCGAAAAGCACGAGTCCCGCCTCGTCTTCATCGGCCGCAACCTCGACCGCGAGAAGCTGGAAAACAGCTTCAACGCCTGCCTCGCTGCGGCTTGATACGGTTGGCTTTAAGGCCAGGAACTGGCGTCATCCTCGGGCTTGTCCCGAGGATCTAAGCACCTCTCCACCCTCGGGAGTCCGCAGATGCTCGGGACAAGCCCGAGCATGACGACGGATAGGGAAACATAATCCCAACACAGCCGTTGCTACCTCGTTACAAACACACGAAAGACCTTTTACCTATGCCCACCGTTGCCCCTCTTGACCTCGAAGGCCACGTCGTTGCGACGCATTTTCTGGGCGATATCGCAATGTTTGCCACCGCCGCCGGCACCATTCACCGGCTGGATGGCGGCGAGAAGGTCACCGAAGTGCATCAGGGTCTGCTGACCTGCATTCGCGACCCCTACAGCACCACGCTTCTAACCGGCGGTGAAGACGGCAAGGTTCTGCGCGTCAGCCATGATGGCTCTGCCGTGGAACTGGCCCATGTGCCGCGCAAGTGGATCAGCGTCATCGCGGGCGGCCCACAAAATGCGGTGGCTTACGGCGTTGGCAAGTCCAGCTTCGTGCGGCTGAGCGACGGCACGGTCAAGGAATTCACCGAGGAACGTACGGTCGAGGCCATTGCCTTTGCGCCCAAGGGCCTGCGCATCGCGGCTGCCCGCTACAATGGCGTGACGTTGCATTGGGTGGCCAGCGCTGGCGACCCGATCGATCTCGACTGGAAGGGTGCCCATACCGGCGTCACCTTCTCGGCAGATGGAAAATTTCTCGTCACCACCATGCAGGAAAATGCCCTGCACGGCTGGAAGCTGGAAGCCACCAAGGGCGGCATGGAAACGCGCCACATGCGCATGACCGGTTATCCCGCCAAGGTCAAATCCATCTCATGGTCCAGCAAGGGCAAATGGCTGGCCTCCTCAGGTGCGCCCGCCGCCATCGTCTGGCCCTTCTCGGGCAAGGATGGCCCGATGGGCAAGGCGCCGCTGGAACTCGGCACCCGCGCCAATATCATGGTCACCAATGTCGCCTTCCACCCTATCGAAGAGGTGCTGGCCATCGGTTTTGCGGATGGCATGATTCTGGGTGTGCGCGTGGCCGACCAGAAGGAAGCCCTGCTGCGCCGCCCCGGCAAGGGCGCGATCACCTCCATGTCCTGGAGTGCCGGCGGCAGCCTTCTCGCCTTCGCCTCCGAAGCGGGCGATTGCGGCATCATCGATATTTCCGCTTAAGCATTGAGCGCAGGGTGTAAACAATGAAAAAAGGAGAGCTTTTCAGCTCTCCTTTCATCTGGCATCGAGCGTGACAACGCCCTCTTCCGTCACCTTCGTTCTTGCCGGGGACCCAACTGCATCGGACGGCAGGGACCATCCTATGGTCGGGACAAGACCGAGCGTGCCGAGACAGGTCGTGGCGCGCTTCGCTGGCAGATTGAGTTGGTCCTAGTGACGACGCTTCTTCTTGTTATATCCGCGATCATTGTCATTGCCGCTGCCGATGGCATCGACCGATGTTCTGTTGCCGTTGAGAATGCCGCTCAGCAGGCCGGTTTTGTTGCCGTTCAGAATGCCATTGCCGGACAAGATGTTGCCGACGCCGAGGTCGACATTGGGCGATACGTTGATCAGGCCGCCCTTGTTGCTGTTGCCCGAAAGAAGGCCACCCAGCAGACCGCCTGCATGGGCAGGAGCCATGGAAGCAACGGTAAGAACGATGGTAGCACACGCGATTTTCGTTAGCATTTTCTCTCTCCTATGATCTGTAAAACAACGCCCTCCGGCGTGGTCAGACAGTACAATTAGGATCATCTAATGCAAGCATATGCTAATGTTATAATAAATCGTTAATATTAATAGTTTCAATTTTAATGAAGATTGAAATGAAGACTTCACAACGACTTCCGATGGCAACGCCACGACGCGCCAGCACTCCTCACTCACCGATGCGACATGTTGTTAACCATCTATCTATAAGATATCTCTCAATTAGTTATTGGAGATACATATGGTCCTGCGCATCGTTGTTGCGTTGCTCATCTGCGGTGCCTGCACGCGCATCGCGGCTGCGGACCCCAGTTTCACCTACAATACGGAGGCGGCCTATGACACCAACTATTTCGGTGACACCAATAAGATAGCCGCGTTCAGCCTGCGCACGACGCTGGGTGTCGATGGCGAGATCGACAGGGACGGCACCAAATTCGGCTATTCCTTCAACCATCAGGAAGTGCGCGTTCCCCGCTATGGCTTTGCCAACGAGCATAATAGCTGGGTGAACTTCACGCTGACGAAGAAACTCTCCGACCGGCTGGAATGGAGCGCCCAGATGCGCGGCACGCGCAGCGATGCGGGCGATATATTTCTCAAGCTGCCGGATCAGATCATCGGCTATCGCCGTCTCGATCACAAGCTCGACCTTTCCACCTCAGCCACGCTGGAGGCCTTTGGCGGCAAGAACACACTGACCGCAAGCTACATCGGCCTCATGAAGGGCAAGGCGCGGTTTCGCCCCGGCTATTTTCTGCCTGCAAGGCTGGAAGCAAATGAGGCGCTGCTCGGTCTCAAGGCGGAGCACGTCCGCGCGCTTGGCGGCGGCGAAGTGGGGGCAACACTTGCCTATAATGCCAGCCTGATTCCCGATAGCCAGCAGCAAATCTATGAACGCTTCCCCGCCACCAATCTTCGCGGTTCGCTGGCCTACGGCCGCAAGTTCGGCAAAAGTCTCGCCATCCTGATGGAAGCTGGCCTGACGACCATTGCGGGGGATGAGATCGGCGACAAGGTCAAGCGCACCCGCCCCTATCTGCGCGCCGAAGCCGAATGGGCGCTGAACGACAGGCTGGCCTTCGCCGCCGCCTTCTCGCAGGATTACGCGCTCTATGATCTGGACGATTCGCTCGGTGAGTTTCAACGCCGCTGGAAAGCGGTCATGAAAACCAAACTCACCCCGAAACTCGGCTTCGACCTATCGCTGGAGCGCACCCACAAGGACTGGATTTTCTACGAATACAACAGCAGCGAAAGACGTCTCGTCGCGACGTTGGCCTATGATGCGGGCCATGATCGCAAGCTGGAAGTGGAATTCTCGCGCCTGTTGCATGATGAATATGACGAGACTGCCGCGTATCGCGGCAGCACGATTTCAACCCGCTTCAGCGGAAGCTTCTAGCAACGCTTAGAAGCGATAGGTCACACCCGCACCGATCAGCCATGGGTCAAGCTTGGCCTTGCCGCTGATGGGCGTGCCACCCATATCGGCGCTCCACTTGGTTTCGAGGAAGATTTTCTTCACATCGAAGTTCACGCCCCAGTTCTTGGTCACCATATAGTCGAAACCGACCTGAAGCGCGGCACCGAAATCATTCTTGACGTCGAGATTGCTGAAACCGGCTTTCTCAGACTGATGATAGAACAGCGAATAGTTCAAACCAGCGCCGACATAGGGCTTGAAGGCACCAAAGTTGGTGAAGTGATATTGCAGGGTGACGGTCGGCGGCAGAAGCCATGTCTTGCCCACATCGATCTCGCCCAGCGCGCCCGTCGTCTTGATCTTGGAAAAAGTGGTGCCAAGAATGAGTTCGGCGGCAATATTGTCGGTGAAGAAATAGCTGACGTCGAATTCCGGGATGACCGTATCGGAATAGGCAAGACCTGCACCTGGGACACCATTGATCGTGCCGCTATCATGGGTGATGACACCCAGACCACGCACACGGATCATCCAGGGACTGGCCGCCGCAATCGCCTCCTCCGCAGTGGGTGCGGCTGCAAGCGGCGCCAGATCGGCCGCCATGGCAGATGTGCCAGCAACGATCAACGCCACAGTTGCCATCAGGGTGGCGATATGCCGGTTCCGGTTTTTCATCATAGTCTCTCCTTGATCGAATAGTCTTTCGCCCGGACTATCCGATTTCATGGAGAAGACGGTTTGAGATAGATCAACAACAGGGCGCCGCAAGACACACTGTTGCACGCCCGACACGGCGGATTTGACGATTGCAAATCGGTGATTTCAAAAGCCATGACCATACGGCATTTATTTCAATAGACGCCCGATTTCCGTCTGCCTTGGCGCCGGAGAGCCTTTAGAAAGAGGCATGATGTTCGCTCTGCCAGATACAACCACCCTTTACGAAGCGCTGCTTGCCCGCGACCAGTCCTATGATGGCCGCGCCTATGTCGGCGTCACTTCGACCGGCGTTTTCTGCCGTCTCACCTGCCCCGCACGAAAGCCGAAGCCAGAAAATTGCCGCTTCTTCTGCAGCGTGGCCGAATGTATGGAGGCCGGATTTCGCGCCTGCCTGAAGTGCCACCCGCTCGCCCCCGCTGCCAATGCCGACCCGGCCGTAGCAACGCTTCTGGACGCCCTCTCAAAGCAACCCGAGCGGCGCTGGAGCGAGCAGGATGTCGCATCCATGAACCTCGACCCGTCCACCGTCAGGCGCAGTTTCAAACGCCACTTCGGCATGACCTTTCTGGAAATGGCACGGCTGGAACGCCTGCGACGGGGCTTCGAAACCTTGAGCGATGGCGGACGGGTGATCGACGCGCAGCAGGATGCGGGTTTCTCCTCCCCCTCCGCCTTCCGCACCGCCTTTTCCCGCCTCATCGGGCAGGCACCGGGGCGGCTGGCGGACAATGCCCTGTTGCAGGCGCACTGGCTGTCGACACCGCTTGGAACGATGATTGCAGTTGCCGACGAACGCGCAGTCCATCTCCTTGAGTTCGTGGATCGCAAGGCGCTTTCCGGCGAGCTGAAAAAATTGTTCGACCTCTCCAAGGGGCAGCTCGGTGTGGGCAAGCTTGACCTGCACGCGATCCTCGAAACACAGCTTGCCGATTATTTCTCCGGCATATCTTCGGACTTCACCGTACCACTAGCCCTCCACGGCAGCGATTTCTCCCGCAACGTCTGGGATGCGCTCCGCGCCATTCCCGCTGGCGAAATCCGCAGCTATAGCGAGATCGCACGCGCCATCGGCAGACCATCCGCAACCCGCGCCGTGGCCCGCGCCAACGGCGCAAACCAGATCGCCCTCATCATCCCCTGCCACCGCGTCATGGGCGCAGATGGCTCCCTCACCGGTTACGGCGGCGGGCTGTGGCGGAAGCAGAAACTCATCGAGATCGAACGGCAGTTTGTTGGGGGATAAAAGGAAACGGCGCAGTTAGTGCCATCGCCTAAGCATAGGCGAGGCACCAGCCGGGAGCTCGAACCCAACATTGGTCGGATGGCACGTCGTCGGCACGATACAGCCGCGTTACCTTCCTGTATTCCCCGCTGTCAAATGCCGTCGCCAGCGCTCTTTCTGATTCAACATCACGCATCCCTTCACAGGGAAAGATCGACACGGGCGAAATCCATTTCGCGTGAAATTCCTCACCGCTGCGTGTCACGAGAAACACCGCCCCGCGACGATGCATGTTGCTCCAATTGCTGCCGGTAAATCCAAGATCGGTCGTCAGCGGCAGGATCAACCTTCCACCATCATTGAGCCGGTCCAGCCAGAGATCCGCCGGTCGCGTTGCACCAGCGTTGACATAGATCACATCGGCTGCATCGAAAGCCACGGAGCTACCGTCGCCCTGAATGACGGAAACATTCCGACAGGAAGTGAGATTTTCTTGTGCCCGAGCAGCCAGATCCGGATCGAACTCGATCGCCGTTACCCTGCCGGATAGGGTAACGAGCTTCGACATGATCGCAGAGTAGTATCCGGCACCAGCGCCAACATGCACGATATGTTCGCCTGCTCGCGGTGCGGCCTGCGAAAGCAGGTAGGCATGAAGGGACGGTTGCCCGTTGTTGATATGGCGCTCCGGCACGATGCCAACGATGTCGTCGGTGTAAAGATAGACCGGATCAGCCGTTGGGGTCGGAACATAGGCCTGCCGCATCCGGAAGATTGGCCACGGGCCGGGACCGAGGAAATCCTCTCGCGGAACCTCTGCAAAGGCAGCTTCGATACGCTCATCGGCAACTCTCACAGCAGCCGTGATCTGCTTCGCATAAGCGCGCCGCACGATTTTCAATTCATCCGGTGTCATCATCAGATCAACTCCAATGAGCAATTCCTGTCGCAAAATTGCCGATCAAAGCGACCGTTTTGCGACAGGTGTGTGCGCAGAGCGCATCACCGGGATATTTTCAGCATTATAAATTGCCCGTATATCCGGGCCGGGAGGGCACGGGCATTACCCCTCACCCTGCCCCACACCCTGCATCGCCTCAGGAAAGCTTGCGCCCGTTGGCCACCAGCATTCCGGCAGCACCGTTCAGCCAGTCCTTTTTCAGTTCCAGCGCCAGAAAGCGGGAACGCTCGAACGGGCCGGGCATGACGAGGTGCTGTGTGTGGCCGGCGAAGAAGCCGAAGCGCTCGTAGTAAGGCGCATCGCCAACCAGCAGAATGGCACCGTGGTTGCGCTTGGCGGCTTCCGCGATGGCGGCGCGCATCAGTGCAGAGCCGATGCCCTTGCCCTCATGGGCGCAATCGACGGCGAGCGGGCCGAGCAGCAGCGCATCGACAGCGCGGCCTTCGCGGGTGACGCCAGCCTGAACATTCCATAGGCGCACGGTGCCGATGACATGGTCGTCCTCATCGCGGGCCACCAGGGCCAGACCTTCGGCGGGAACGCGGCCAGCGCGCAGCTTTTCAGACGACTTGCGGCGACGGCCCGGACCCATGACGCGGTCCAGCAGCGTTTCGCGGGCCACGACATCGCCCGGATTTTCAGCATCGATATGAAATGTCTGCGGCGTGAAGAATGCACGTACAGTGTTGAGAACAGCGGCCATCCCGGCCTCCCGTTACCAAGCCGCCCACGAAAGCGGCACCCTAAACTGAAAACACGTCGCGCAAAAATCTTGAGCGCTTTGCGATAACGACATGCGATAAACAATGAATGTGACCGTTCCGGCCCGCTTAAACGCGTCTTCCTCGGCTGGACAGAGGATGCGGCAAGCAGGGTTTGCGCCTAAGCGCTATCGGCAAAGCCGGAACGGGAGGATCTGGTCGAAAGCCGCCTGCCCCAGACAGGCGGCAATTCCTCAGATCACATAGGACTTCAGCGGCTCAAAACCGTTGAAGGCGACCGCCGAATAGGTGGTCGTGTAGGCGCCCGTTCCTTCGATCAGAACTTCGTCACCGATGCTCAGCGAAACCGGCAGCGGATACATGTTCTTCTCATAGAGCACGTCGGCGCTGTCGCAGGTCGGACCGGCCAGAACGCAAGGCTCCATCTCATCGCCGTCACGCTCGGTGCGGATGGGGTAGCGAATGGCTTCGTCCATGGTTTCGGCCAGACCGCCGAACTTGCCGATGTCGAGGAACACCCAGCGGTGGTTGTCGTTGTCGGACTTGCGCGAAACAAGCACGACTTCCGCCTTGATGACACCGGCATTACCGACCATGCCGCGGCCAGGCTCGATGATGGTCTTTGGAATCTGATTGCCGAAGTGCTTGCGGAGCGCCGTGTCGATGGCATGGCCATATTCTTCGGCAGCAGGTACGTCACGCAGATACTTCGTCGGGAAACCGCCGCCCATGTTGACCATCTGCAGGTGGATGCCCTGCTTGGCCAGCGAGCCGAACACGCGCTTGGCATCGGCCAGAGCCGCATCCCATGCGTCGAGGTTCATCATCTGAGAGCCGACGTGGAAGGACACGCCGTAGGATTCCAGGCCCAGCTGGTGAGCATAGACCAGAACATCGACAGCCATCTGCGGTACGCAGCCGAACTTGCGCGACAGCGGCCATTCGGCACCTTCGCCATCGGTCAGAACGCGGCAGAATACGCGGGCGCCAGGGGCTGCACGGGCAACCTTTTCGACTTCCTCATGGCTATCCACGGCGAAGAGATCGATGCCGAGCGCAAAAGCGCGGGCAACATCGCGTTCCTTCTTGATGGTGTTGCCGTAGGAAATACGGTCGGAGGTCGCACCGGCATCGAGCGCCATCTGGATTTCAGCCACGGAGGCGCAATCGAAGTTGGAACCGAGGCCAGCCAGCAGCTTCAGGATTTCAGGAGCCGGGTTTGCCTTGACGGCATAATAGATCGCACTGTTTGGCAGGGCGTGCCGGAACGCGTGGAAGTTATCGCGCACGACGTCGAGGTCAACCACAAGGCAGGGACCTTCTGGACGGCGGGTCTTGATGAAGTCGAGGATGCGTGCAGTCGTCATCGTTATATTCCCTCGAATGTTCCGACTCCGGAGAAATTCCGGAGGACAAAGGGCGCTCAAGATATGCAGAACGATTCAGCCGGTGGAGGCGCAGAATCATTTGCATACGCTCAAGGCGCAAATATGAACAACGCCCTGCCAGAGCATTATTCGGCTTTGTCTGCCATGGGATTGGAGGGAATATTCCCAACCGCACTTACGGCAATGATGGTGTGCCTCTTCAGTACCCCGGCTGATGGAAAGCCGGCAGAGAACCAGAAAGGCCCGCACCGTCGTTGCTTCGTATGTCCTCGCATTTTCCGGTTGGCCGGAATAGCGACTGGAGGGGTTAATTCCAGGTACCTTACCGATTTCCTCACCACATCGAGGACTCGGCGGACACACATGGGCACGTGCGACTTTGGGCAACCGGGAGATAAGAATATTCGCAGTCATAATCAAGGGAATTTTTCATCATGATGCGGATTTTTTCAGCACACACTTTTATTCTTGAACGCTGAGGCTCAAGCGTTCAATTATGTGGAACAAACAGGAGACTTCGATGGACACCCTCACCCGCATCAGAGCCTTTATCGATGTTGTCGAAGCGGAAGGTTTTTCCGCCGCTGCCCGCAAAACCGGGCGTTCCAAGGCACTTTTGTCCAAATATGTGCGGGAACTTGAGGATGATCTCGGCGCGCTGCTTCTCAACCGCACCACGCGGCAGTTTTCCATGACCGAAGCGGGTCACACCTACTATCGCACCGCCTCCGACATCTTGAAGGAAATCGACAACCTCGCCGACCTCGTGCGTGAGAACAATGCGGACCTGAAAGGCAAGCTGCGGCTATCGGTGCCACGGACCTTCATCGACGCAGAAATCGGCCAGAGCCTCATTGATTTCGCCAAGGAGAACCCGGAACTGTCGATGGAGATCGTTGCGGAGGATCGATTCGTGGACCTGATCGAAGAGAACTTCGACATGGCCATCCGCATCACCAAGCTGGAAGATTCCGGTATGATTGCCAAGAAGCTGGCCGACTTCCGGGTCTATGCCGTGGCCACGCCCGACTTCGTGGATCGCCATGGCCCGCTGAATTCGCCGCAAGATCTGGGCAAGGTGCCCTGCATCGTCGATACCAATTCCCGCTTCCAGAACCACATCCGCTATTTCGAACCCGGCGGCGGCACCAATTCGGTGGCGATTACCGGCCCGATTGAAGTCAACAGCCCACAAGCCACGCTGCGCGCCGCCCGCTCCGGCCTCGGCATCGCCATCGTGCCCGATTTCATCGCCAAACCGCATATCCAGTCCGGCGAACTCGTAACCCTGTTCGACGACTATATCTCCCGCGACCGCGGCATCTACGCCGTCTATCCGCACCGCCGCTACCTGCCTGCCAAGGTGCGCAGCTTCGTGGATTATCTCGCCAACTGGTTCCGGAAGAACGCGTGATCTTCGAGCCGATCTTGAGCTAAGCCGAAATTCGGTCCCATTTGGCGCTAAAATCAGAAACCAGATTCGATAGTCGAGACAGTCAGACATCCATGAAAAACGTGATCTTACCACTGGCTGCATGCCTGTCCGCCTGCCTTGCACCCTTTTCCGCCATGGCGCACCCTCACATCTTTGCCGAAGCCCGCATGGAAATCATCGAGGGATCGGACGGCACCATTCAGGAAGTGCGCAATATCTGGCGCTTCGACGAAATGTTTTCCGCAAGCGTCGTGCTGGATTACGACAAGAACAGCGATGCCAAGCTGGACAAGGAAGAGCTGACCGAAATCGGCAATACCGTCCATGAGTCGCTGGCCGAATTTTCCTACTACACCTTCATCACCCAGAACGGCAAAGCGGTGGATTTCGGCAAGCCGGATGCCATCCATGTCGATTACAAGGACAATCAGATCCTGATGTTCTTCTCCGTCAAGCCGCAGAAGCCGCTGCCGGTCAAGGGCACGCTCACCTTCGGCGCATGGGACCCGACCATGTATACCGCCATCGACTTCGCCAAGGACACCGACATCGTCGTCAAGGGCCCGCATCTGGCCGCCTGCAAGCACAAGGTCGTGCGCCCCGATCCGGATGAGATCATCGCCCAGAACCAGAACAACCTCACCGACGCCTTCTTCAACGACCCCACCGGCACGGACATGACGAAACTCTTTGCGACACGGCTGGAGCTGACATGCTGAGGGTAATACGTGCGGTTTGCTCACAAGTGACCCGCAGTGTGCGGAGCTACCCCCCTCTGCCCTGC
>UCLB01000029.1 GCA_900473205.1 Hyphomicrobiales bacterium | reverse complement strand
AAATGCCGTGCTTAATCACGTCCATCTGGATGCAGGCATGGAGGTTATTTCCAGTCCCTTTGTTCTGACGGTCATGGCGGACCGCATCCGTACGATCATACCAAGATGGCAAGAAGGGCGGATTAATCTGCATTTGTCTCTTCAGGAGGGCGGCCGACGCTGTCCTCCGGAGACTTGAAATTCGTCATCACTCTCAATGTCGCAAAAGTGACGATAGAGAGGACAATGGCCGTGTCATATGATCCAAGCCCCACCGCCGCGCCTATAGCACCTGTCGCCCATATACTTGCAGCCGTTGCGGTACCGCGCGTCCCCATTTTACCAACAAGGATTGCGCCGCCTCCAATAAAGCCAACGCCATTGATCAAGCCCTCAAGCACGCGGGCGGTGGCCTCAGCGTTACCAAGCGTGATTTTTTCTGAAGCTTGTATGAAGCCACAGGCTGCGATCGCGACCAGAGGAAATGTTCGAAGGCCCGCACTTCGCTCATTTCGCTCGCGGTCCCATCCAATAGGTAAGGCCAGAACATAAGCCACCAGCAACGCTATTAGATGAGGAAAAATGTTGAATTCAATGCCGAGCGATAAAAGCCATTCGTTCAAGTTATGTTCCCCCAGCGCCTTCGATCACCAGTAATATGTTTCTACTGCTTCCTCGGAAAGTGAAGGGTAGAGCCATGGGACGGTATATTCGATCCTTGAAATATTGGAAGAGCGGCGCACCTCATCACCAGAGAACATTCTTTATAAGCTGAACGGGCTTTGCTGTCGCTCCGTTTCCCAACAGTTGCTCAAGGTCAATTTGAATTGTCCGGCAGATCGACGTCAAAGGCACATCGTGGGCTCTATTTTCAAAGGGATCCTGTAAATCAGCACCGATGCGATCCATCGCCAGCAGCGTGAAGCCGACGGCCGTGGATGCCAGCGGCGTAAAAATCGTCAAGCTGTCGACAAGACCGATTGGCAAAAGCAAACAGAAGCCGTGGACGAACAGAGTGGGGAACTAATTCTGGGATACAACTGTGATGACTGCGTAGGCCGTCCCTGCGGACAACAAGAGCGCTGAGCATGCCAGAGATCCGTCACGTGCTATCAGCGAAAGCCCGATTAGGGCGACCGCTGCCATCGGCAGAGTGCTGGCAAAAGGAATGAGTTCAAGTGGTGGTACTGTCGCGCAAAGGACGATAGACAATGCCGCTAGCCCCTGAAGAAAAGGTGGTTTCGTTGCCCACGCTAGTCGCGGGCGAACCAGCTTGTCGATCCATCGCGATGCAGGTTCGATCTTCTCAACTCCACGCTCAAGCTTACTGCCCTTTATCCTTCTTTTCTCCAGCCAATCGGGAAGCCACAGGTGCTTTCGCCCGAACAGGATCTGGATCGCAATGAAACTTATGACAATAGCGATGACGCTCGGAAGGCCTGGAATTCCTCCGATCGGGCTCGTTTCGATGATTGCCGGGATTGTCAGAAAAGGCCCAAAACTGCGTTCGCCAACTGTTTCCCTTATTTTATGAATTGATAGTTGTTCTGAGTCTCGGGCAAGAGCCTTGATCTCTCGGAGAAGCCCGCCGAGGTTTTGCTGTCGTTGATCAGCGTTAGGCTCCGACGTCATCTATTACGTCCAAAATCTAGCGCTCAAAGCGGGGGTAAAAGTTGTTGGGTCGTAGGCATGAGGCCAAACTCACTGCTCGCCGGGATATTGCTGGGCTTGCAGGAGGTTGGCGAGATGCGCTGTGTTCCGTACTAGCATTTCCACCATCGTCGTTACCGTGTCGGGGGTTTCCTCCAAATCGACGAAGTTTGTCGATCCCATTACTTCACCCACCCAATAGGCGACGGCGTTTGCCGGTATTGTAAAGCCGACATCGTTCAAGGCTTGGAAAACCTCGGCAGACACATGATGGGCACCGTCCTCATTACCAACCACAGCTACAGCGGCAACCTTTCCATAAGAAACCATACGACCTTGGTCATCGGTTTCCTCCAAAAACGCATCCATGCGCTCCAGCGCCCGCTTTATCACGCTCCCCGGCTGTCCAAGCCAAATAGGCGTGCCAATGAGAAGGATATCTGCGCTGAGTATCTTAGTCCTTATTGCAGGCCACGCATCTCCGTTACCCTCATCAGACGCCACACCGGGCTTGATGTCGTGATCTGCCAGCCAAACCGTTTCTGTCACTGCATCGAAAGACTTGAATTCATCCGCTATGAGGTCGAGCAGACGTGCGGTCGACGATGTCTCTGTTGATGACGATGATTTGAGAGTGCCGTTGAGGGCAAGGACCTTCAGTGCCATATCTTCCTCTAAAAAAATGTGTGTCCGCCCAGCAATCTCTATCATGATGATCGACGGCCCAGGATCAGCTAAACAACTGCCATGCCAACCTTGGAGTGGGGTGTTTGGTTCCCGAACATGCGGTTCACATTCGGTCGTCACGTGAGCGCTCGACCGCATCCAGCAGTCTGTCACAATTCGTCACCTGAGGGAGGTAATGACAGTGAGCCCAGAACATTTACAGGCGCTGAACATCGCAATCGGTTGGTCGTGCCAATCATCCTGAGAGAACAACATCAGTCCTTTCAACCTCCATGAGACCATCAAATCATATGATCTGCACCCTCGCCCTTTGACTGATGCTATCTTCGCTGAGCGCCGCAAAGGACGAAAATCGTATCCGCCAAGCTCCAGGAACATTGTCGATGCTGAACAGTTGAAAGGCCTGCCAGTCCGGCTTGAATGTCAACAAATGGACCCGAGCAGCACCAATGAACGAGAAACGGGATATCTGGATCAGCACCCGCGCTTATGCACTTTGGGAAGAAAACGGGCGGATAAACGGAGACGATCACGAACACTGGCTACAAGCCGTCCGAGAGTACGAGCTTATGATGCAAACCCGCGCATCGCCTGATGGTTCGGAAATACTGGCCAGCCGAAAACACGAAGAGACGACTTAGCCGTGGACGACATTCGTCAGAGCAACAATGGGTCGATAGTATCGAAGCTTAGTCGAGAGGGGCTGCCTGCTGTCCCCTCACAACAGCAGCATCTGCACGAAGGAAACTTTCATTGGATACCGCTCTTTTAGTCGGATACCTTGCCTCAACGTGTTCGGTCTCAAGCTTTGTTCCACAAGTCTACAAGGTTGTCAGGACCAACGATACCAAGGCGATCTCGACAGGAATGTACTGTCTCACGGTTACAGGATTTGCACTTTGGACCATATTCGGGGTCATGCGCACCGAATGGCCTATCATGATGACGAATTCGGCTTGTTTTTTCTTGTCGCTGGTCATTCTCGTAAAGAAGTTAAGATCGTAAGCGCTCTCGAACGGGTGCCACAATGGCGCGATTTGGATGTCAGTGAGAGGCTGAATGAGTCGAGTGGGAGCGTGTCACGCGCCTTCAGGAATCACACCTCTGGACACTGCATTCAATGGCATCCTGTCCATTAAAGACCTATCCGAACGCGTAATTTCGAAGTAGATTCCGTTTAGGTCGTGACCATTAATTATTTTGTCCGCCGCCAGTTCTCGCGCAGCCCTCATGGCCTCTAAACACGCATTTTTGTCATTCGCAAATTCGGCACCATGCTCATCGATCATGCCGACGTCTTCATAGCTGACACGGAAAAAATACATAGGCATGGCGTCACCGTTCGAGTGGAGAACCAATCACGTTGGCCGGGCGTCAGTTTGAATATGGTTGGCTTCGAGAAGTACAATCATCTCGTCTGCCTCGTCCTCGGTCAGGGTATCCACAGGTAGCTCATCGACTGTAGCCGGTCTTGCCGTGACAGAGTCGATGACAGTCCAAAATTCATCATGAATGTTTTTTCGTTTTTCAAACCGGCCCATGGCGTAGTTTCAGCAAAATGACATTGTGGGTCAATATGACTTCTTGCGACCGATAACTTCCAGTCTAGCGGATTACATTGCGGTTTCTGCAACGGGTGCCGAACCGTGGCGGCCTTTGGCGAGACGGTTGAAGACCTTGGTTAGGCCCTTTTATTTCCGGAAGGCCCGATCATGCTGCCTACACGCCAGCAAGCAGCGACGATGCACCTCGGCATTCATGTCCCCTGCGACTTAGCAAGCGGTAGACGAGCCAGCCCTGCTTGGTGGTAAGTGGGACATCTGCAGAAGCACCGCAACGTCCGCACGCGCCATTGGGCGCGACATCAGAAATCCTTGGATATTATCGCAGCCCAACGATTTCAGCGCGTCTTTCTGCAGGTTGGTTTCGACCCCTTCGGCGGTTGTCTGTAACCCATTGGCATGCGCCATCTTGATGATCGCTTCGACAATCGCGCTGTTGCGACCCTCGCCCATCCCGGCAATAAACGACTTGTCGATCTTGAGCCTATCGACAGTCACGTTCTGAACCCTTGAGAACGAAGAGTACCCGGTGCCAAAATCGTCTATTGCAAACCTTACCCCTGACGCTCTCAGCATCGCAATGTTTCGCTCGGTCTCTTCCTCGCTATTGATGGCCAAGCTCTCTGTTATCTCGATTTCCAATCGAGCCGGCTCGATTCCCCATTTGGCAAGGGTAGAAAGAACCCGCAGTGGGTAGCCAGCGGAAGCGAGTTCGGAGGCGGATGCATTCACCGCGACACTCATTGAACGCAACCCGGCGATCAGGCTGCACGCGTCCTCCAAGACATGAGCGCCGATCTTGTCGATCACGCCGATCTCCTCTGCAAGCGGGATAAAGATATCCGGTGCGATAGGGCCTAACTCGGGATGTTTCCACCGCGCCAGCGCCTCGACCGAGCAAGGTTGCGAGCTGTCAGCACAGTAGACCGGCTGGTAAACAACCTCAATCTGCGTCCCCGTTGACAACGCCTCGCGAAGGTCATGTTCCAGTTTTCGGCGGGTGCGGAGAAGTTCGTCCATATGATCGCCAAATAACGCATATGTATTACGCCCCGCAGTTTTTGCGTGATAGAGCGCGATATCCGCCTTCCTCGTCAGTTCAACAGGATCCGCGTTCGCACCTGGTGCGATCGCCGCACCGACGCTCGCACCAATGGAGCCATATACCCCGTCGATCTCAAAAGGCTCGCGCAGGCACGAGACAATTTTGTCTGCGACGGCGACGACGTCGTCGGCGTTCGTCCTCTCGAGCAAGACGGTGAACTCGTCGCCTCCAATCCGTCCGATCAAAGAGTCTGGGAGAATTTCCCTCATTCTCGCAGCAACGAGAGAAATCAGCTTATCACCGGTGGGATGTCCGTGTGTGTCGTTGACCGCTTTGAACCGGTCGAGATCAATGAAGAGTACGCTAAATAAATCCTCAGGCGACGCTTCCCTCAGCCGCCGCGCGAGCTCGCTATTAAAATGAGCCCTGTTTGCTAGGCCCGTCAATGTGTCGCGAAGCGCCAAATGTTGAAGTTCCCGGCGGTTGGAGTTGAGCTTCACCGAGCGTCGCCAGATTCCATGCCCGGCCAGACTGGCGGCGATGAATATGCCAATGACGGAAAGGCCGATGACCGGGAGGGTTGCGCGCAAAACGCTCCTTCCCGGCTCAAACGGATGCCAGTTAAAGTACCCTATCACCTTTCCAGACTTCGAGGTGAGAGCGATATGGGAGTGGCGCTTGTCGCGTGGCATCTCTGTTGTGAACTGCATTTCGGCGAACTGGTATTCGTTACCTATTTCAGTCGGGAAGTCTCGATCCAGAAACCGTACGGCGACATGCTGGTTTTCTTCGCCCGCCTGCTGCTCGATCTCGCCTGTGTCAGACAGAATAGGTTTGACGCTCACCACAGCAGGTCGTTCCCCTACATAGGTCAGATCACTCTCGCCAATTGACAGGACTTTGTCCGAAACGCCCTCATGGTCTCCTACAGCCAACCTTTCACGCAGCCGTTTCGCCAGCGGACTATAGGCCAGGCGAAGGTCTTCTATGGACGCCTCGCTGGCTGATTTTGAAATATATTGGTAAATGGGCAGCCCATTGGCAGAAAGCACGACGGCGGCATCATGGCTGAAGTAGGTGTTCATCCACTGCCCCAGGTTCACGTCAAGCCAATCCTGATCACGGTCCTTCGTTCTGATGACGGCGTCGTCCCACACGGTGGCACTCTCTTGATCGTGAGCGACCGAAGATTGGATTTTTGAAACGATGAGGGTGGCTAGACCCTTCTGCCGTTGCGCGGCAACCTCGTCGATTTCGGCGGCAGACCAGTAAAGGGTGCCGAGGAGCATCGCTCCAACCAAAGCGGACACGCTTGCCGGAAAGCCCCATTTCGCGAACCATTGTGACTGCCTAATCATGCGCCATCTGCCTTTTCGTTGGACAAACCCTACAGTATCTGGGTTAAGCCTGAGGGAATGGACAAAGTTAACGATCCTCTTTTCCTTCGCTCCAAATCACCAGGTTCCCTGGCGTGCAATGAGCGTCGTAAGAGGTGCTGTCCACGTTCGTAGTTGAGGGTCAATGCGGCTGGAAACATCTTTAATATCATGCGGATAGCGTCCAAAGTGAAGATGAGTACAGGCGCCTTGCGCTATGATCTGCCAAATCCGAACCGATCCATTGGCATAGCCAACCGGCTTGAACTGAAACAACCCGAGGTCCGGCTCCAAGGGATTGATTATTTGTGCGACGACCTGATATCCGATCGACAGGTCAGCAATTCCTGCATTGTCGGCCTGTGCCAACCTGAACTTCTAAATAGTTTACAGTCCCGCCGCGGTCTGGGGGGCAATTTGAGAGGTAGGAAATGCCTGAGCTCATCTCAAAAGAAGATGCACGTCTGTGTGCCAGTATCGTCAAGGAGGTCGCCCGTGCGCAAGGTCTCGTTCGAGAGCCGTCCGCGATTGGGAGGCTAACGGTATCAGTGGCCAGGCTCTACAATAAAGGCCTGCGAGATCGCGACCAGCTTCTTGCTGCGGCGTTGCTTCTACCAAAGTGATGACAAGTTAAATGAGGAAACCCATCGATGGTATTCTAAATCCTAGGCATGTGACGTAGGACTGCCGGGGCTTACAGTATCAGGCTGTTAACGCGGATCACATATTCCTTAGAGTGTCCGCTGCTCGCAGCAGCTACGGAAGCCGCGCTGGACGGTTATCCGTCAGTCCGAGAAAGACCTATGTTCAGTATTGTCTATCTTATAGTTGTGACTTTCGCTTTGATCGTAGCGATGGCTTCGGGTGCCGTGATCAGTCTCCTGCTGACCCTTGCAGCCTCCGTGGTGGGAGCCGTATTTGCTGCGTGTCTGCAATGGCCAGAGCCGATGATTTGGTTAGCGCAGCTGGCCGCCCCCGTCCTTCTGCTGCTGATTGGGTTGACGGCGGCGCGGCTCTTCGACGGGCTAGGCAGAGAAGCCAACTTTCGCCACCGCCGACGGCCAGCGAAAGTTTTTTGGCCAGACGCGTAATCAATTTGAGCAAGAGACGAATTAGCATCGCCTTGATAGGAATCGAACCCAAGACGATCACGTTCAAAGCTAAGCGAGCAACCTGTACAACTAGATCTGTGATAAAAGGGTTCACTCAGCCGCGTCAGCCCCAAAATTCTTTTGGCTCTCCCATTCCTGTGGAGTCAGCGTCTTGATGTCGAACTGGTCGCGGGTGCGGCTGTAGGTGTGGCCGCCCATGCGGCCCACTGCGTCCATCATTTGCTGGTCGATGTGCAGGTTGGACGCGTTGACGGCGTCGCCGCGCACGAACACGCCGACGACTTCGCCGAGGATTATCTCGCGGGCGGGACCTACCTGCAACGTAGTATGACGACGGCACTCAAGCGCTGCGGGTGCGGCGAGAATGCGCGGACTGCACATCATCTCACCCGGCACGGTTTCGAGACCCGCCTCCTCCATCTCGTTGATGCCTGGACCGAATTTTATGGCGCAGATCTCCATCTGGTCCACGAGTGTGTTGTCGCAGATATGGACGGTGAATTCACCGGTCTCGCGGATGTTGCGGGCCGTATCCTTGAAGCGCATATCGGCATAATTCTCGACACCGATCGCAACGATTGCCGGATCATGGGTCAGCACATTGAAGAAGCTGAACGGCCCGGCATTGGGACGACCGTCTCTGTCGACGGTTGTTACAAGCGCGATCGGGCGCGGGATGACGGTGCCGATCAGAATCTTGTAGCGCTCGCGCTCGGTGAGCCTAGAAAAATCGAAGTGGGTGTGAGCTCGGGTCATATCGGTCATCTCAGGCCTCGGTAGCGATGCGGTAGGAGTGTCGGCGACAGTTACGACAACGCTCTCGCCGAAACGATCAACGGCCTTTACAAGGCCGAGGTCTTCCATCGACGAGGACCGTGGCGAAACTTCGAAGCTGTGGAGTTCGCCACTTTGGAATGGGTCGATTGGTTCGACCACCGACGCCTTCTGGAGCCCATCGGCAACATACCGCCAGCCGAGGCCGAAGAACGATATTACGCTATGCTGGACGCGCCAGCCATGGTCGCATAACTTAAACTAAACGGTCTCCGGAAATCGATGTGAGCCTGGCCATTGGCGTGGATGCCTAGAGAATGTGATAGTCAAAACTTTTTGGCGGTTCGCTCGACGCGCGTTAATCACCGCGACCCTCGCATAGCTTACGTCGACGCGCTGAGTTATTGATTTAAGAGAGGCCACTTGCGCGGCGATGTTTACGACGCCAATTTGAGCGTAAGGTTGGTATTTTCATAAAGACGCAATCTTTGATTTAGTAATATATATTAATCATTTTATAGCATGATCTTGCGGGCAATTAACTCCACTTCAGGCGCGCGCTATGATGAATATTTTCGCTTCCGATTCCAATCAGGTCCTCTCTGCACTCGATCTCTCCTTCGCCATCATCGAATTTGAGACGGACGGCACTATCCTCAGAGCGAATAAGAATTTCTGCGATCTGATGGGATACTCCGAGAAAGAAATCGTCGGACAGCATCATCGTACCTTCGTTGAGAAAGATTATGCTAGCTCCTCTGAATACACAGCATTCTGGCGAAAACTTCAGGGTGGTACCTTTGAATGCAGCGAGTTCAAGCGCATAGCGAAGAACGGCGACGAGATTTGGATCCGAGGCAATTACAACCCTGTCAAAAGCAGCAGTGGCAAAGTCCTCAAGATCATCAAATTCGCAAACGATATTACGCAGACCAAGATGAATGGCCTTGATAGCGGGGCAAAGCTTGCAGCAGTTTCGCGCGCACAGGCGACAATCGAGTTTACGCCCGAGGGCAAGATTCTCGCCGCCAACGAAAACTTCTTGAAGGCGCTGGGATATTCGCTAGACGAGATAGTCGGTCAACACCACCGCATGTTTGTGGAGCCTACGGACGCAAACTCCCAACGATATCTGGAATTTTGGACCCGATTGCGTATGGGTGAGTTCGTCGCGGACGAATTTCTGCGCATTGGCAAAGGTGGACGTCATGTCCATATCCAGGCGTCTTATAATCCGGTCTTCGATCCAAACGGAAAGATCATCAAAGTCGTCAAGTTTGCCACCGACATCACGGGTCGCGTTCAAAATGTCGAGCAGCTGGCGCTGGGATTAACAAGGCTTGCGGACGGAGATCTCTCCCAGCAGATCGAGCAACCATTTATCCCCTCCCTGGAGAGGCTCAGAAAGGACTTCAATTCGGCATCACAGAAACTAAAGCTCGCGCTCGCTGCGGTTGCCGAGAATGCCCAGGCGATCACCGCTGGCTCTAATGAAATTCGTATTTCTGCCGACGATCTGGCAAAGCGCACAGAACAACAGGCAGCCTCCGTGGAAGAAACTGCTGCTGCTCTGGAACAGATAACGACGACGGTCAAAGATTCCAGCCAGCGCGCTGAGGACGCTGGCCGGCTTGTTGCTCGCACCAAGGACCATGCCAATCATTCGGGCAATGTCGTTCGTGAAGCGATCAGCGCCATGGATCAGATCGACGCATCGTCGAAGGCAATTTCCAATATCATCGGCGTGATCGATGAAATCGCGTTTCAAACGAATTTGCTGGCACTGAATGCCGGCGTTGAAGCGGCGCGCGCCGGTGAGGCTGGCAAAGGTTTTGCAGTGGTTGCTCAAGAGGTGCGTGAGCTTGCGCAGCGCTCCGCGACTGCGGCGAAAGAGATCAAGGCTCTCATTACCGCTTCCGGCTCGTATGTCAGCAACGGCGTAACGCTAGTGACGAAAGCCGGTACGGCTCTGCAGGAGATCGCGTCACACGTCGAGAACATCAATGGCGATATTACAGCGATCGTGGAGGCCTCCCGTGAGCAGTCGACTGCACTAAGTGAAATCAACCGGGCCATCAATTTAGTTGACCAAGGCACGCAGCAGAATGCTGCCATGGTGGAAGAACAAACAGCGGCCAGCCACGAACTAGCCAACGAAGCTGCCGCGCTGTTTGAATTGCTCGATCAGTTCCGTTTTGAAGCTGTGAAACAATCGCAAACGACAAAGCCTGTCGAGATCAAGCGGCAGCCAACGACAAAAAGCGCACCATCGGCCGGTTACCACTTGGCAGCGCAACGCACATCCGCAGCTGTGGCTCCTCGTCGAACGGCGAGTGCTTCAGCTACCGCGGCGGCACAAGCAAGCTGGGAAGAGTTTTAGGAAAATAGCAGATAAAATGTCCACTTGCGAAGATGATCGGACACTGCGATGGCTACAATGAACGAATAGCTTAGATTTTGGGCGGCCGAGATGGGCCGCCCATTTCTGTTTATGCCGCTGTCCTTTTGTAGTTTAGTTAGAACCACAAAAAATTATTTAGATCTCATAAAGGCTATTCGCATGGTTTGATGTGCTGGCCAAAATTCTCGTCTCGGAATCACTCTGCATTAAGCTTTTTCGCTTTTGCTCATTCGTGATATAAATCCAGCGAGCGATTATGATGAGCCTTTACCCGATTCCCAATGATGACGAAAAACGAATCGAGGTTCTGGATAGCTTCGCGGTGATGGATACGAAGCCCGAGCGGGAATACGACCATATCATACAGATGGCGTCACGAATCTTCGATGTCCCGACCGTTTTGATTTCTCTGGTGCATCGTGATCGGCAATTTTTTAAAGCTCGTATCGGCCTGGATGTGTGCGAAACCGGACGAGATGTTTCGTTTTGTACCTTCGCGCTCATGGAATCCAGAGTATTTGTCATACCAGATGCATCCAAAGATGAGCGCTTCCGAACGAATGCGTTGGTTACAGGCTACCCGAACATTCGTTTTTATGCTGGCGCCCCACTGATCACGGCTGAAGGACATGCGCTTGGAAGTCTATGTTTGATCGATCCGAAACCGAGGATGACGTTCTCGGATCGTGACCAGCGAGCCCTTCAGGATCTGGCAGCCATGGTCCTTGAAAGAATGGAATTACGCCGGTTAGAACGGGAAAACGAGACCAGCCGTAACAAATTCATCAACATCACATCCACATCGCCAGACGCCATCATCTGCGCAAACGGCAAAAACCAGATCACGTCGTGGAATGCTTCCGCAGAAGAGATTTTTGGGTATTCCAAGGAAGAAGCGCTAGGGAAACCTCTGGACATCATCATGCCGGACGCGATGCGTGCCAGGCACGGGGCGGGCCTCGCCAGAGTGGCGTCCGGCGGTCCCGCTCGCATCATAGGAACCTCCATCAATTTGACGGCGAAGCGTCGTGACGGCTCCGAAGTTCCGATAGAGCTCTCTCTTTCCCAATGGAACGAGGCGGGCGAGCCACAATTCGGGGCCATTATCCGGGATATAACCAGCCGTCTGGAAGCTATTAAACAGCTGAAACATGCTGCGGAATACGACGATCTGACCGGCCTTGCAAACAGGTCGAGTTTGAAGCGACGTATTCGTCAGGCCTGCAAAGACGATGAGCCTTTGGCGCTCCTCCTTCTTGATCTGGACGGCTTCAAGGACGTGAACGATACGCTGGGGCATTCTGCGGGGGATTTTGTCCTCAAGATTGTTGCACGCCGTCTGAGAGAAAGCGTTCCTGACCACCATATGGTGGCCCGGCTGGGTGGGGATGAGTTCGTCATCGTGATGTCGGAAACGGTCGACCCGATAAAAACCAGTCAGCTTGCTTCGACCCTCATCTCCGTTATCGAGGAACCGATTGAATTTGAGAACGAGCCCATCCACATCGGGGCCAGTATCGGCATTTCTCTGAAATCGGGGCCGGAAGACGACAGTGAGCGGATGCTGGGGAACGCAGATTTGGCCCTGTATCAGGCCAAGGCAGACGGTCGCCACCTCGTGCGCATATTCACACCTGAGCTTCGCCAAACGGCTTTGAAGAAAGGGGCCATGAGTTCCTCGATCCGCCAAGCCTGGGAAAATCAGGAGTTTGAACTCTATTACCAACCTCAGATCAAACTTAGCGATGGCAGCCTATCCGGGGCAGAAGCGCTGATAAGATGGAACCATCCACAGCTTGGTGTTGTCTCGCCTGCCGCCTTTTTGCCTGTACTGGAAGCAAGCCTTCTTGCTGTTCCCGTGGGCGAGTGGATATTGCGCACGGCATGTGCGCAGGCAGCGCACTGGCGGCAGGCCGGTTGCCAGCATTTCAGGATCGGCGTCAATCTGTTTGCAGCACAATTCAGAACCCGGGATTTTGCGAAATCCGTCGAGGCAGCGCTTGCGGACAGCCATTTACCGGCAACGGCGCTGGAATTGGAAATAACTGAAAACATCATTCTGCGAAATGAACAGCGAATTATGGAGCCCCTACATTACCTTCGCTCGCTTGGCGTGGGAATTGCATTCGATGATTTCGGAACGGGCTTCGCATCGCTCAGCCTTTTGAAGGACTATCCGGTCACCCGGCTAAAGATCGATCGATCGTTTGTTAGCGGCAGCGAGCGCAACAAGAAAGATGAGGCAATCGTTGAAGCGGTCGCCAAACTTGCAGCGGGATTTGACCTCGAAGTGATTGCTGAGGGCATTGAGACACTCGAACAGGAACACCTGATGCAGCACTATGCGTGCGACGAAGGCCAGGGCTATCTCTACGGGCGTCCTGTGAAGGCGGTCGACTTCACACGTCTCTATCTAACAACTGCTTCGAAACGCATTTCGGTGGGAGTTTGAAATCAAAGCGGTCAAACAATTGGCGCGGCTTGGGGTGTTGCGAAACTCGGATGGGGTGAGGGGAAGACTATAAGCTCTAAAAAGTATATCAACCTATGGCGGGCGGATAGAGCTGAAACAAACATCGCACGCCATATTGGGATTGGTTAGTTCGTCATCTATCAGTTTCAGGACAATGGAGATTGATCCTACCTTTGCCACGTCGTGGGTTAACCTGCTGGTAGGATCGGAAGCGTTTATGATACCGGCTGAAGATTTGCTCGGGCGGACTGACGAAAACGCTGCAGACAAGACACCATTATTGCAATCGCTAAATCGCCCTTTGCTCATTCATGGATCAATAGACCTCACTGCCGTTTCCCATTCCCATCGCAGGATAGCATATTGCATCGTGTTCTCGTAGATCGGAGAGCCATCATCTCTCTTTTTAAACGAGACGAATTCCTTGAATATTCCTTCATGGCGCATTCCCATTCGTTCGCACAAGCGCTGCGACGAGATGTTGTAGTCCTCCACGTAGGCATAGAGCCTGCGCGCATCCTTTATCATGAAGAGAAATCTAAACAACGCAATCGCTGCTTCAGTTGCGAAACCAGCGCCACCGTATTGCGGATTGAAGTTCCACCCGACGGAGTACGTATCGTCTTCAGGCGTAGCAAAAAGATCGCCGATAAGCGTTTCCGTATCCCTCGTGCAAACAGCAATTTATTCGTCGCTCCCACTCCGCTTCGATGCCTCGGCTCGGGCGTCGTCTAAAGTGGCAAGTTTTAGAGACAGAAAACAACTGGCAACCGGCTTATTCAGATAAGCAAACTAACCAGCGCCATCTTCCTGTTGGAAATTCCTCAAGACGAGGCGGGGTGTCTCCATAATATCCATCTGACATCTTACCTTTGTTTCCGCTTCCACAAAATGGTTAAGGCCCCACGTAGAAGAGCCTGCGAAATGCGAGCACATGTCATCCCGCTTCAAGTTTGACCCCTATCGGCACGGAAGGATACCTCCAGATAACATAAAGCAAGATGATGAAGCATATTGATTTTTCGCTGTCCGGCTACGGTCACCCTTCAGCGCCCATGGCAGGGTCAATCGCTTTGCCGATACACACCTTTAGCGATAAGTTCTCAAAACCTATTGCTACGGATCTTCTGAACCGCGGAATGAATGGAGCGGCCTGTCGTTTCAACGTATAATGTTCGATGCGCCGGGACGGGCACATCGAAGGGGTCTAGTTCTGGCCGGCATAACGCCAACGCACCAAAAAACTGCTTACCAAAGCTGATGGACGTGAGGAGCAATGCGGTTTTCGTAGATGGCTTTGAGTTCTTCCATCGTGGACGGTGAGATTTCCTCGATACCGCTTGCCGAAGCATTACCATCAGCTTGATCGGCGTTCTTGGCCCCTGGAATGACCGTGCTGACAGCCTCATTCATGAGAATCCAGCGCAAAGCGAACTGGGCCATTGTCACGTCAACGGGAACAAGCCTGCGGATATCTTCGATAACCTGTAGCGCCACGTCGTAAGGGACACCGGAGAATGTCTCACCCTTGTCGAACGCCTCTCCATTGCGATTAAATGCCCTGTGATCATCGGCCGCAAAATTCGTCTGGGCACTCATCTTCCCCGTCAACAAACCGGATGCAAGCGGAACACGAACGATGACAGCCACACCCTTGCGCTTGGCTTCACTAAAGAAAAGATTGGCCGGGCGCTGCCTGAAGATGTTGTATATGATCTGGACAGAGGCTACGCCCGGATATTCGATCGCTTTCAGGCCTTCTTCGACCTTCTCGACGGAAACACCGTAGTTTCGGATCTTCCCCGCCTTGACCAGCGATTCCATTGCCTCGAAAACGTCAGGGCGATAATACACCTCCGTTGGCGGGCAGTGCAGTTGAACAAGGTCGAGGCAATCCTTTGCGAGGTTTTTGAGCGACCTCTCGACGAAGATGGTCAGGTTATCCTTGTTGTAACCCTCGGATACGTGCGGCGACAGGCGGCGGCCTGCCTTGGTGGCAACAAACGGCCGTTCACCACCGCGCGCCTTCAACACATCAGCAATGATCTTCTCGGATCGACCATCGCCATAAACATCGGCGGTGTCGATAAATGTCGTGCCTGCATCCAAGGCAGCGTTAAGCGCCGCTTGAGCATCCGCCTCTGACACATCACCCCATGAGCCGCCAATCGCCCAGGCACCAAATCCGATTTCCGAGACAGATCGTCCCGTTCTACCAAACTCTCTATAATTCATGTCTTATCTCCTTATGGCATCAATTGCCCGCCGTTGACTTCAATGACCTGCCCGGTGATGTATCCGGACATAGCCTCTGAGGCGAGGAAGAGGAATGCTCCAACGCACTCCTGCGGCGTCCCTTCCCGTCCCATGGGAATGGTCATTCGCTGGGCAGCCATGATTTCCGGAGACGTATACCGATCGTGAAATGGCGTCTGTATCAGGCCGGGGGCGACCGCATTCACACGTATTCTCTCCTTGACGAATTCCTTGGCTTGGCCTCGGGTCAAACTGCTGACGAAAGCCTTTGCCGCTGCGTAAAGGACAGCGCCGCCACCGCCACCATTTCTGGCCGCGATTGACGTCGTGTTGATAATGAACCCACCGCCGGACGCAACGAGATGTCGATGAGCCGCGACGCTTGCCTCCCAGAGTGACTTCGCATTGAGGTCCAAAACACGGTCGAAATGCTCAGCACTGACTTCCGTGGTCTGCACTCTTCCCAACATGCCGCCAGCATTGTTGATGATGCCGTCGAGCCCGCCCAGAAGACGGGAGGCTTCGTCCACCACCTGTGCGCCGACCCCCCGGCGCGCCAAGGTCCCCACAAACCAGCACTGTGTTTTCGGAATGCTTGCCCTGAAGCGCAGCGGCGGCATCGTGGCTTTCGTTAAAGTGAATGGCGACCCGAGCGCCTTGCTCCGCGAACGCCGATACAATCGCAGCGCCAATTCCCGTTGAGCCACCCGTCACAAGAACACGCTTGCCCTTGAGGTCGCAAAAAACAAACCCGTCGAACATTTTACTTCCTCCTCAAAGCCCTCGGGCACTGTCATAGCAATTGCCCACTCCAAAGCCTCATGCTTTATGATGAACTTCGTTCACTCTTACGATGAAAAATAAACATCATGGATTTCTTCGAGCGCGTCGACTTGGCGGATTTGAGACTTTTCACGACCATCGTGCGGCGGCAGAGCTTCAAATCGGCAGCCATCGAACTTGGGGTAACCCCTTCGGCAGCCAGCCATGCGATGCGGCGGCTGGAAAGTCGTCTTGGAGCAAAACTTCTCAACAGAACAAGTCGGGCCGTGGCACCGACGGACCTGGGGGTGGAACTCGCTTCCAGACTGACTGAAGGATTTGACGTCATCGGCGCAGCACTGCACTCGCTCAACGTCCCTGGCGCGGCAAGGTTTGGCGAGCTTCGCATCAATGCCTTCGCTGATGCGGCCCATTTGCTGATCGCTCCTGCGCTGCCAGAGTTCGCACGCATATGCCCAGATGTCAGGATTACTGTCGTCGTGGAGGATCGTCCGATCGATATTGTCGCTGAGGGTTATGATGCGGGCTTTCGCTATGGCCATAACGTCCCGGAGGATATGGTTGCCTTGGCCCTATCGGGCCCACAACGCTGGGTGGTCGCGGGATCGCCTGCATATCTTGAGGCCCACGGCACACCGAACTCTATCAACGACCTGGCTCAACATAATTGCCTCCAACTCCTCCTTGGAGATAATTCTGCATATAAATGGGAGCTATCTGATGGGACCAGGAATATCAGGCTGCGGGTGCCAGGTTCGATCACCATCAACGACACGGCCACCACTATAAAGGCAGCAAAGGCTGGCCTCGGCTTAGCCTATTTGTTGGAGGCCAGAATTGCAGATCAGATCAGGGACGGCGACTTGAAGGTTGTTTTGGCAGACCATGCCTCTCCGGGCGAACCATTCCATGTCTATTACGACAGTCGCCGCCATGGCCATCCGGGCCTGCGATCCTTGGTCAACATCATTCGCCATCAGAACGGGCTGACCCGAGTGTTCGATGAACATGGCCCCGTTGCCCATCTCTCAACACCAGCCGGTCAATGATTTCGCGAAAATCCAAGATGGCCGGGCTTTAATCCGGACTGAAGGACATCATGAAAGGCAGGTCAGCTCGATTGCTCACCGATGGTGTCCGCGACATAGGCTCCCCGTTCCCCCATTGGCACTGGCTTGCCAGTAGTAGAATCGATAGTTGTTTGATGTTCGAGTTCGGCATTGAGCTCTGCGCCCAAGATCAGAATGATGACCGATATCCAGGTCCAGACCATTAAACCGATCAGAGCACCAAGGGTGCCATACGTCGCGTTATAGTCGGCAAAGTTTTCAAGATAGAGTGAGAAAAAGAATGATGCAGCCAGCCAGAGAAGGGTCGATAACGTTGCACCCCATGTGATCCAGCGCAGCTTGGCAGCTTCGCGGCTCGGCCCGTAGCGGTACATCATTGTAATTCCACACCCGACAATTAGAAGCAGAAAAGGCCAACGGGCGATCTTGGCCAGAAATTCGGTCCACTGGTCGAGCCAAAGGTAACCAAGAATGGCTGGCACAACACCAATTGTTATAATCAACGCTATGGCAACGACCAAAGCGCCAAAAGTAAAACCCAGCGAATTCAGATTGAGCCGGATGATACCGCGCTTCTCTTTCTCACCATAGGCAACGTTCATCGCTTCAAAGAGTGCCTTGATGCCGTTATTTGCGCTCCATAGAGCCACCATGAAGCCGGTAATCACGCCAAAACTCAAAGTGGAATTCTTCTGTTGTGACAATGCATCGAGCTGGGAAACGATGATATCAAAGCCACCTGGAGGCAGCGTCGTGGATAGAAATGCAATATGTTTCGCGATGGTCAGAGGGTCGGAAAAGACCCCGTAGAGCGAAACCAGGGCAGCCAAAGCAGGGAACAGAGCCAGCAAAAGGTAATAGGTCACGCCAGCTGCAACCAACGTGACGCGATCTTCCGTAAATCCGGAAAAGACGCGCCAGAACACGTCCCGATAACCGAGAGATGTGATTTCGCCAGGCGTCGCAGCCATACGTCCCCGGTTTTCACCAACCTCATTTGACTTGCTGTTATTCCTGTCCAAGCACCCTACCCTAGCGATTTCGACCCGCCACCTATCTCATAAATGCATTAGCATTCAAGATATGACGGATATGAAGGGGCTTTCATCCACGGAGAGGTTTACTGAGGCGTCTAGGCTGTGACAAGCTGGGTTGGGTGGTAATCGTCTTCACGCCGTCCCTCCGTCGATTTTTTTACTCGGTCCGAGTGATCGGGGCGGCGCGGTTTGAAGGAAGGAAGGCAATCGGGCTCGCGACGTCTTCGGGTTTTGCTGGGCGCCCAGCGGCATGCTGCCCAGCATGTCCATGATGACCTCTTGCCACCTTCAATATCAATACCGGCATATTTCGCCAGGCGCTCTTCCAACTGAACCGAAGCGTCCCTTTCGATTCACCTGGCGACACCCGAACGATCTTGACACCACCTCATCGAACATCGCCTTACATCAGGAAGTGTTTATTTAGGGTTGCTTTGGGTACCACAAAAAGCTCACAACTCAACCCAGAATAAGCTTAATAACACTTTAATGTTTTGAGCGAATATTATCCTACATAATTTTGGGGTAGAGGCGCGAACGGCAGATGCCGCTCTGAAACGCGGACAATGATGTCCACCCCTTTGTTTGCGTCTCCACCTCTGTTCATGGAAGTGTTCCCATGTCTCTCATGCAAAACCTCCGGATCAGGACGAAAGTCCTGTCTCTGGTCCTTCCCACCTGCCTAATCGGCATTGGAGGGGCTATCTATGTCTCAAGCAATTTTAAATCCGCCGACACTGAGTACACCGACTTCATCGCCAATGACGGCAATGCGGAGATCGACATGGCGATCGCCAGCCAGCGCCTGGTTGCAATCGTCTATGATGCGTATCAAGTGTTCCTTTACGACGCTGGTACAGCAGGAATGAAGAGAGCGACGGATGACTACGCTGCAAGCAAGACCAGACTTCACGAACTGATCGATAATGCCGAAAAAAGGTTGCCAGAAGAAAGCCAGAAGCTTGGCGCTCTGCAGTCTCAGGCTGAATCCATTATCGAAATTACCGACAAGGCGGTAGCAGCGGGATCAGCCAATCGCGATGAGGAAGCGAAAGCGCTACTCGTTCAGGCTGACGAGAAGGCTGCCAAGGCGATCGGTGAGATGAGAACCTGGATCAATGGCGCCAGCGATGGCATCAAGACCAGATCCGCAGAACTCTCCGAAAAGACCAGCGACACCATCCTGTACACCCTTCTCACCCTCGCCGGAGTGTTCGCGCTTACGCTGATCGCGGCAGTGTTTGTCACGAAACGCGAGATCACGTCTCCGATCGAGCGCCTGCGTTCACGGATGATGTCGCTAGCGTCTGGAGAGGTCGATGAGGTCGTTCCAGGTGCCGATCGACGTGATGAGCTCGGCAGCATGGCGTCAGCAGTCGCTGTCTTCCGTGACAATGCAATTGAAAAGGATCGGCTCGAAAAACAGACCGATGCTGACCGTGCCCTGTCTGAAAGCGAGAGACTGGAACGGGAAAGACAGAAGGCGGAAGATGCAGCAAACACAAAGTTTGCAGTCGACGCGCTTCGCGGAGGGCTTGAGTCCCTGGCAAACGGTAATGTCTCTCATCGAATCCGGACGCCTTTCACAGGCACGCTCGACGAACTTCGTTCGAATTTCAACGGATCGGTCGAAAAACTCCATTCGGTACTGAAATCCGTTGGACAGAATGCGGCTGGCATCGATGCTGGCGCAAATGAAATCAGATCTGCGGCTGACGATCTGTCGAGACGCACAGAACAGCAGGCTGCATCTGTCGAGGAAACGGCTGCTGCGCTGGAGCAGATCACCACCACCGTAAGGGACTCAGCCAAACGCGCTGACGATGCAGGCAAGCTTGTTGAGAAAGCGCGAACCGGGGTCGAACGCTCGGGTGAGTTGATGCAAGACGCGGTACAGGCCATGATGGCTATAGAGAAATCCGCAGGTGAAATGGGCAACATCATCTCAGTCATTGATGAGATCGCGTTCCAGACCAACCTGCTGGCCTTGAATGCCGGTGTTGAAGCTGCTCGCGCCGGTGAAGCCGGGAAAGGGTTCGCGGTTGTTGCACAGGAAGTTCGCGAACTCGCTCAACGTTCAGCGACAGCCGCAAAGGAGATCAAGACGCTGATCGCTGCTTCCGGTTCGCAAGTTGAGACTGGGGTCAGCCTGGTGAAGCAGACAGGTAACTCGCTTGACACCATTGTCGAAGAGGTCCGGGAAATAAGCCGCCATGTCAATGCGATCGTCGAATCCTCCCGCGAACAGTCCACGGGACTGCAGGAGATCAACACCGCGGTCAACGTGATGGACCAGGGCACTCAGCAGAACGCAGCTATGGTCGAGCAGTCCACCGCGGCAAGCCATAGCCTTGCGCGAGAAGCTGCCGCGCTCAATCAGTTGCTGGCCCAGTTTGACTTGCGTGGCGGACAAGCCTCTGACACCGATATGCGGCGACAGTGGGCCGCATGAATTACGTAACAATTTAACTCGGAGCGGTGCCAATCCATTTGGCACCGCTTCCTCGATCGCGAGGAAAACGTTTGAGTATCGGAAGACCAATTAATTATGCCAATCCGCGCTCTTAAATGGGGAGCGAACCGGCGTAACGTTCCTAGCAGTTTGAAGACGACGCTTGTTCCAATCCTACATACGGATCGCCACGCCTTCTGTTTTGAGTCGCAGTCAGTAAATCCGGTTCTCAACAGTGCTCATCATCGTAAATTGAAAGATCAGGAGCTTCCTGTTCGCCCGTAAGAAGCTTTGAAGCAATCTTGTTGATACCCGGCTTGCTCACCAGATTTAGAGCGCCATGAAGCAAGGTGATGCCGAGCTTGCTGTGCGGATTCATCAGGCGAGGCGCAAGTTTTGGCACGCCCTGCCCTTTTTCGACCATTGGCCGCATGGCATTTTCATACGCCTCAAGAGTGCTTTGAATGTCAGAATGCCTGTGAAGTTCACTTGCCAGAACATAAGCGCCGGTGACAGCTAGCGTTGCACCAATACCCGCAATTGGTGTCGCACACCACGCAGCGTCTCCCGTCAGAACGACGCGGCCCTTCGACCACCTCGGCATTCTGACCTGACGAAGCACATCGAAATAGAAGTCTTCTGTCCGTTTCAACCCTTCGAGCACGCGATCAGCCTGCCACCCGGCATCGTGGAAGCGTTCCCTCAGATAGCTCTTCTGTTCGTCTAAGCTCCACTCATGTTCGCCGCCAGGTGGCTGCTGCACGGAAAGCATGGCACGGGTCGTACCCGCCATATCAGGGCGCAGCGAAATGCTTCGTCCATCCGTGGCATTATACCAACGCCAGCGCTGATCATCATCGGCTTCTCTTGGAATGGTGAAATATGCAATCGTCAAATCCATCCAGCGCGGATCGTTCTCGTTTGGAAAAATCAACTCACGAGTGGATGATCCAACACCCTCGGCGACGATGACAACATCGTAATCTTCCATTGGTCCGCTCGAAAAAGTGACTCGGACCGCATTGTCTATCTCATCTACGCCCTCGACTGAGTCACCAAAACGAAACGTCGCTTTTTCGCGAGCAGCTTCGTAAACCAGCCGCGCAAGGTCGCCCCGAAGGATTTCCATTTCAGCGGTTGGTCCATCCTGACCCAGATCATCAGTGATAAACTCGGCGACGGTTTCACCGTCCTCATCGACCCAGGCCGTACCGACCTCACCGGTTCCGTGTTCGAGCGCTGTCTGCTCGAGATTCATCCTCCGAAGGACTTCACGGCCCACGCCGCGAATGTCGACATTCTGCCCTCCATCTCGAAACTCCGATGCCTTTTCGACAACAGTGACATCGAAGCCGTAATGTGCAAGCCACCAAGCTGTCGTATTGCCTGCGATGCTGGCACCTGTAATAAGAACGCGTGCGGTCATGGAAATGATCTCCTTCGCAAAAAAAACATCACTTCTGATATATTTGTTCCGCTCTTATTTTTCGAAATTTGCAATGAGCCGCTGGAACAAGGTTATCATTGAATTCGCTTCATCCTCGGAGAAGCCTTCCAGACCTTTTCGGTTTGTCGCGATCAAAACGTCACGCCCGATCAAGGCGGCTTCACTGCCCTTTTCAGTCAGCTCGACCATAGCGGCGCGACGGTCGCTTTCTGAAGGCGTCCGGAAGATCAATTCCATCGCATCGAGCTTATCGAGAAGAGCGACCATTGCGGGCTGCTTGATTGCAGACGAGCGCACGATGTCGCGCTGGAGCATCGGCCCTTTCCAGGATAGGAGGAGAACGGGACCAATCAGAGCCATGGACAAACCATGCGGGCGGAGGGCATTGTCCACTAGCCTGTTAAAAACCCTCGCTGCATGGTTTGCTAAGTATCCCGGTGCAACAGCGGCTTCTGGATGAATGTCTTCGTCTTGGTGTGGCATGATCCTTCCTACGCCACCCCAACATCGACTGCTAGACTAAAATCTTGGGGTAGAGACAGGTACCTACCGCGACGCCATGTCCTTCATATGATGCCCCCATCCATTATCAGGTAGAGCTTTCATAAAATTCAAGATTTATGCTCTTGAAGGGATGCGAACGCGTGGAGAGCCGATTATAGTATACAGCCTTAATGCCAACGCTCTGATTTAGCGACTTATTTCAACTTAATTACGTGACCTCTGCTGATCAGGAAGCTTTGCGGTCGGGACTCAAAAACGCTGGGGCGGTGTCCTTTCGTACGGGCGTTGGTCTGCCAAGTGGTATGAATGGTCGGCAGGTTGCTGACGCTACTCGCCAGGTAAGGCCAAATCTCAAAGTTCTCTTTGTCACCGGCTACGCTGAAAATGCCGTGCTTAATCACGGCCATCTGGATGCAGGCATGGAGGTTATTACCAGACCCTTTGATCTGACGGTCATGGCGGACCGCATCCGTACGATCATACCAAGATGGCAAGAAGGGCGGATTAATCTGCATTTGTCTCTTCAGGAGGGCGGCCGACGCTGTCCTCCGGAGACTTGAAATTCGTCATCAATCTCAATGTCGCAAAAGTGACGATACAGAGGACAATGAGATGAGGTGTGCCTTTTGAGTGGATGCGTTTCAGATAGGTGCAGTGACTATGGTCCGAAGGCCAGGCCGGTTGTCTTCTTCATCGACATGGCCGCCAAGGCGTTCAACGATTGCTGACAACATCCTTGAGCCAAAACCATGGCTGGCGGATGATCCTGCCTTTTTGCCATTGCCTCTGTCCGATACAATCAATCGGAACGACGTACGGTGTTGCTCGAGATCAATAGCAAGAGGCCCCGGCTTGCCTCCGTAGGCATATTTATTTGCGTTGATGATCAGTTCCGTAAGAATGAGCCCGATGTTGACCGCTCGCTCTGTTGCGACGAGAATAGGTGCTAAGTTGACTTCGATCTGGTCAGCCCAATCCGCATCCATAGTGGATTTCATCTCATGGCACAGATCCTCCAGATATCGGGAAAGATCGATGACCTCGATGCTTTCATCCTGGTAGAGACGTCGGTGCACAAGGGCCACGGCCGTTAGGCGTTTTTGCGCCTCATCGAGATGCAGTTTGGATTGGCTGTCATTTGCGCTTTTCGATTGTAGTCGCAAGAAGGCAGAAACAAGTTGCAGGCTGTTTTGAACGCGGTGATTGACCTCTTTCAGCAGATAGTCTTTCTGCCGCATGAGTGTCTCGTTTTCTTTCAGCGTCGTCGCCAGCTCCCGGTTGAGCTCGCGCATGCGGTGATTATTGCGATGCTCGAGCATCAGGCGGACAATGCGGGTCGAGGCCTCGATTTCGGCAAGCGTCCAAGGTCTCGATTGGCCTTTGACTTGCTCTGTCCACTCGGCGAAGGACGTGCGGGGAGACAGGGGTGAGCCGTCAGCTGGGATGTCCTTATGTGGGTTTCCTGCCCACTTGATCACCTCGATATGTTCGGCACGGAACCATAGCAAAATAGTCGGGACTTCGGTGGACATTGTCACCGCGAGCAATCCACTGGCCAGATCCGCATAGACGGCGGCTTCCGGGTATTGGCTTCCAAGAGCATGGGTCGCGAACGGCTGCATTGACGCTGGCACACGGACATGATTGGCAAGTGCGCGAACGTCGATCTTGTCTGGCACCTTTCCGAACACGTAGAGATCATTGCCCTGCGCAGCAGCAAAGCCGTCTGCACTGACGAGACGGGCAAGCTCCCGGCCACTTTGTTCAAAGAACGTGGCTAGCGACTTGTCGGAGCCCAAACGGCTCATCACAACGTCTTCCTGAGAACGAAGGCGTAACCGCTCGCGATACAGTTCAGCGTCCTTCTTGCCCCTGATCTGACGCGAGAGAGACGAGGCGAGCGCCTGGGTCGCGACCTGCACGCTGCGCGCTATGTGCTTAGGCGTCGCGTTATGGCAGGCGATCAATCCCCAAAGAATACCGTCACGGACAATCGAGATAGAGGCGGAGGCACCGACACCCATGTTTTTAAGATACTGAATATGGGTCGGTGAAACGCTGCGCAGCGTCGAGTCGCTCAGATCGAGCATCTCTAGCCCACTGAGAGCGGGCCTAATGGTCGCGGGCTCGTAGCCCACATCTGCAATAACTCGCACACGGTTACGAACGTACAGCGCTCTTGCCTGTTTTGGGATATCCGAGGCGGGAAAATGATGGTTCATCAGACTTGGAAACTGATCATCGCTGCTCTCTGCAATGACAACGCCAGAGTCATCGTCGAGAAACTTATAGACCATAACCCGGGCGTAGCCGGTCATTTCTCGGAACTTGTGGGCGGCCGATGAGCATAGATCAGCTAGCGTCGAGGAACGCTCGAACTCGGTTGCGGCGACATCGAGATCGTACACATACGAAAAATCGATATCGTCTTCGCGCATGCATGGCTCAAGCTCGATGACAACAAAATCGCCGCTGCGATAGGCGACAGCATTCAGTCTAAGCCGTTGAACATCGACGCGGCCGAGAGGCGTCAGTTTGCCCGCAGCGATCGATGGCCAGACGTCTGTTAGATTGACACCCAGGAGCTTGCCCGCAGCGATACCTTGCCAGTCGTCTCCGAAATAGTCCTCAATCGCCCCAGCACCAGCGACGACTTTCATGGTCTCATATTCCGCGACCAACATGATCCCGCAGGGCTGGATCGAACCAGGAATATGGATTGGCTCTTTGTCGCAGGCGATAATCGATGACTCGTTTGTGACGGGGGAATTTTTCAGCAAATATCGATCTTTCAATACGCCATAGCTACTAACAATCGTTGGAACAATAGCGGAACATTGCAGCGTTCACAATGTGAAAGCGTGGATGGCTAACGCGAGATCTGGACGGCGCGATCACATTAAAGCTGCTCGTTCCAGGTCGCGGCGAAAGCAGGTGACGCCGTAAAGCTATTTGGCTGTTGTACAGTAGGAGGGGGATCACATACACCTTCCTGCAAATATTTCATCGCGGCGATGAAGCCATTTTGCGACAGTGGCTTGGGTATGACTCCATGAGCACCGCCGAAATCCTCGGGAATGATTTTGGGGTTGGCGGTGACAAAAACAATAATCGTATCCGGCCATCGTTCCTGAATGAGTTTCGATACGTCGAGGCCGCTGGTATTCCTGGCGAGTTGTATATCAACAAACGCAATATTAGGCTTCAGGTCATCTTCTAAGTTCTGAGCGTCATAGAGTGAGGCTGCTTCCGCGACGACGTTATGACCCGCATCCTCGACCATCATCTCCATATCCATAGCGATCAGCGGCTCGTCTTCGACAATCAGAATATTGAGCGGAGGTTTGGGGCGTTTCATGGGGCACTCACTGGAATGGTCAGAGTTGCGGCCAGGCCATCAAGGGAATGGACCCAATCGACTGTCGCGCCGAGCTGACTGCTTAAGCGGGATATCAGCTTGAGGCTGAGCGGAGAGATTGCATCCTGAGGTGTCTTCTCAACGACCTCATTGCTGATGACGATACAAATGTTTTCTTTATTGATAGAACTCCGCAGACTGACCGATTTGATCGGCGTGTAAGGATCAAAGAGGTGAAGAAGGATTTCGTTGAGCAGGAGGCCGAAAGATGTCGCCTGCTCGGATGGCAGGCGGACGGTCTGCACGTCGGAATGCAGAAAAATATCCTTATAGCGGCTGGCGCTGATAGCGTCCTGGATGATGTTTGCGGCGTACGATGAAACCTCGAAGTAGCGCACGTCATCAGCCTGATATAGGCGACGATGAACAGCAGCCATTGCGTCTACCCGTTCCATGGTAGATCGGAGCGCCTTTCTAACGTTCGGATCATCTGAATCCCTGATCTGCATTCGAAGCAGCGAACCGATAACGGAGAGGTTGTTCTTGACGCGGTGATCGACCTCATGCAGCAAAAGCGCTTGTGCTTCGACCGATGCCTCCAGATCAGACGTGCGAACTTTCACCTCGTGCTCGACCTGCTCCTTTTGGTCGACCACCCTCTGCTGGGCATTGACCCTATTGGTGACATCGAGCTGAGACGCAAAGAAAAATTGTATGTCGCCGTTCCCACCGCGAACAGGGCTCAGGTAGAGCGCATTCCAGAACGTCGTTCCATCTTTGCGATAGTTAAGGATGTCCACTGCGACATCTTCCCCTCGCTCGACGGCATCTCGAATTTTCGATACGGCTTCGGGATTGGTTTCGGCTCCCTGAAGGAACCGACAATTGCGGCCGATACACTCCTCCCGGCTGTAGCCGGTCATTGACTGGAAAGCCTCATTTACGAAAACGATCGGGTTATCCGATTGACCAGGATCTGTGACAACCATCGGCATCCGGGTCGCACGTACAGCTGCAGCAAACGGATCGCCACGGCCATGCTCGTTATGCAGGCTGCCAGTGAGCTCCCAGTCGTATTTTTGATCCATGCTAGCCCACTGACATTCGTTTGCAGATTGGCGCGTAAACGGCGCGAATGCGTAGATGTTCCTTATGAAACTTCGTCATTATTTGACGTCACGACAAGGTTGGTTATGATTTCTGATAAGTTGTGGCTTCGCTCGGGAGTGACATCGTTCGCGCTCCAGTGCGCGCAAGTTGTCACTCCAAATGGCGTGGTTGAAAATTGCAATCCGGAAATATTTATCGCGCACTGACCTGCACATAGTCAGTCGGGTTTCCGGAATGCGCATGCGTTCGAGACAAATAAATGACGTTTGAAAATACGAAACCCAATGCTGAAGACACGATATTAGGCTTTGTTACAAGTCGATCTGGGGCCACAACCTGTCCAAGCGAAGTGGCGCGAAGCCTTGCAAAAGATGACGACGCCCCGCTCGAGTGGCGCAAATATATGCCGGTTGTCCACGAAGCGGTCGATGCCTTGAATGCGCGATCAGAGATCAGCCTTACCTGGAAGTCGCTCGTGATGCCGGAGCGGAAAGGCCCCTACAGAATAGGCGGTCCCAAGTGCGATAACTAGCCGGATCGTTATCGCAGTTCAGCAATCGGGATGACGTTGAGAAGAGTATCAGCATCTCAAATGAAGGTCAGAGAAGTTATTTTAGAGGGCTGGAACATAAGGTTCCAAGGCTCGTTCACAGTCGCCGAATACACGGCTGCCTCAAGGGAGAAACGATATGGCAACTGCTGAAAAAGCGACCAAGGATGACAAGTCTTCAAAAACTCTAGCGAAAAAGACCGCGAGAGCTTCCGGCACAAAAAGCACGGCCGCAAATGCTGAGACGCGTAAAAAGCGCGCACAGGCTGTCGCAACAAAGTCCGCCTCCCGCAGGGTCGCACGAGCTTCTGCCAGGGATGACAAAAGTCTTTCCGACCTATTTGAACACGCGCTTGGTGATATCTATTACGCTGAGAAGAAAATTTATAAGTCTCTACCGAAAATGATCAAGGCGGCGGATCACCCCGAGCTTGTTCAGGCTCTCACCTCACACCGCGAAGAAACTGCTGGTCAGATCGAGAAGCTCGAAGCAATTTTCGAACTTCTAGGCAAACGCGCAAAAGCGGAAAAGTGTGATGCTATCGATGGGATCTTGGAGGAGAGCGAAAGCCTGCTGGAAGACTTTGGTTCAAGTGTAGCAGCCGACGCGGCCATCATCTTCAGCTGCCAGGCGATCGAGCACTACGAGATCACGCGTTATGGCTCAATGAGTGCCTTTGCAGACGCTCTAGGCATGGACGAAGCCAAAAAGCACATCGACGAAATTCTAGCTCAGGAGAAAGCTGCAGACACCAGTCTCACAGAACTTGCAGAAGACTCCGTGAACGCTGCTGCAGCGGAATACGACGACGAGTAAACTGCTCATTTGAAAACAGGTGCTGGGCGCTCTTACTGGTGCCCAGCCCCTTGGGCTCTGTGGAAATAGATTCAATCTACCAGTGTTCACAACACGAACATCCAACGTGATGGTAAACGACGCGTTGAAGGCCAGTGTCGGCATTTTCTCGGAAATGATTGATCCATATACCGGCGGCTTCCTCGGTAACCTTCCGCAAGGGTTGACGCACCTTGCCCACCTGATGACGCTCTCGGTACTGCACAAAGAATTTGCGGCGGACACAAATCACGAAATGCAAAAAGATCACCAAGGAGAAAAAAATGACTGGTCGGCTAACCATGCAAGACCCGCGCCACCAGTACCCGAAGCCGCCATACCCTGAACAGCCGCAGCCGATACCTGGTCTCGCCGCTGACATGGACCCGAAGCCGGACCATGGTGAGACGAGCTACAGAGGTGCCGGCAAGTTGACTGGCCGCAAGGCGCTCATCACGGGCGGCGACAGCGGGATTGGGCGCGCCGCGGCTATCGCCTATGCTCGCGAAGGTGCAGACGTCGCGATCTCCTACCTCGGTAGCGAGGAAAGCGACGCTAAAGAAGTTATTGCTCTAATCGAAGCGGAAGGCCGCAAGGCTGTCGCTCTTCCCGGCGACATCACCGATGAGACATGGAGCCGCGAACTCGTTCGTAAGGCTGTCGATGCCCTTGGCGGTCTTGATATCCTGGTCATCAACGCTGGCCGTCAACAGCATCGCGAGGATATCTCGAAGGTTACCTCCGACGATTTCGATAAGACGCTGAAGACCAACCTTTACGCAATGCACTGGATTTCTCAGGAAGCGGTCGTACATCTTCCCTCAGGTGCCGCGATCATCACGACTGCATCCATCCAGGCGTATGATCCATCGGCGATCTTGCTCGACTACGCAACGACGAAAGCCGGCATTGTCGCTTATACCAAAGCGCTGGCAGCACAACTGATAGAAAAGGGCATTCGTGCCAACGTCGTTGCGCCCGGTCCGTTCTGGACCGCGTTGCAGTCGTCTGGCGGCCAGCCGCAAGAGAAAGTCACCAAGTTTGGTGAGCAGACCTTGTTCGGCCGTCCAGGCCAGCCAGTCGAGATTGCCCCGCTCTACGTTCTCTTGGCCAGTCAAGAAGGCAGCTATCTGACAGGCGAAGTGTTCGGTGCAACCGGCGGCGACGGTATCGCATAAGACTCTAAGGGCGGCCGAAAGGCCGCCCTTTCTCATCAAGAGAGCGCCGAAAGCTTCGCGCTTAATATAGCGCCTGCTAACGGATATTTTTTGCGCTCATCTTCGTCCATCCCGTCATATGCAGTGGTGATGTAGAGCACGCTTGGCTTGCCGGGCGCAAAGGTGCAGCTCGTAGGATTTGGAGCGGGTACACCAACCTGAGCTATTTTTTGGCCGTCCGGCTCGAACACGTCGATGCGTGCGCCTCCGTAGATTGCGGCATAGATCCGCCCATTGTCGTCGACGCAGAGGCCGTCAGGATTGCCACTATCGACTTTGACAAACTCGCGCTTGCTCGAAAGTTTCCCCGATTGAGTATCATAGTCATATTGCCATATTGTCGAGCGCGCAGTGTCGGCATGGTACATGAGTGTCCCGTCAGGGCTCCAGGCCTTGCCGTTTGCGTTCTCATAGCCGCTCTCGACCAGCTTCAGGGCGTTCTCGTCGAGTACAAATAGTCCGGCAGTCTCTGATGGTTCGTCGGACGTATCGATCGTACCAACCCACAGACGTCCCTCTGGCGAAACCTTGCCATCGTTAAGGCGATGATCGCGTGGTAAGTCGAGCGTGGCGATCGCGGTCTCCTGCCCAAGCTGGGGGTCGTAAACGTAAACACCGTCTTCGAGGCACAGCAACAACTGCCCCTCTTTCGGAACAGCGAGAGTAACCTTTTTTCTTAGCGTCCAGCTCGAATGCACTTTGGAAATGACGTCGAGAACGTGGATCGTTTTGCCCTCGATATCGACCCAGAACAGCCGGTCGGTCGCATGATGATAATACGCGCCTTCGCCGAGCTCGCTCAACGGAAGGTCAAGGCCCATTGGCTCCGCGAGTATGTTGGTAATTTGCACGGTCATTTTGTAATTTCCTTTTCGACGGAAGCAGACGGGCGAACTCATAACTTCAACTCGTTGTTATCTCCGTCAAACGCACGGGATCAGGAAAGGGACAAACGCGACGAAAATAAAAGCACCTTGCAGTGGGCTTCACGAAACCAATGTCGTTCCACCCCGTTAATCGCCGCCACGTCAACGAGGTTCACCATGTCGCAACGCACGCTCCTGCAATTTTTCCACTGGTATACGCAAGACGGAGGTGGGTTATGGAAGGAGATAGCCGAAAAGGCTGAGAACCTGGCGAGCATGGGCATAACGGATGTATGGCTTCCCCCAGCTTACAAAGGTTCCGCTGGTGGATTCTCCGTTGGCTACGACACCTACGACTTGTTCGACCTTGGCGAGTTCGAGCAGAAGGGCACGGTAGCGACCAAGTATGGCGACAAGACCGCGCTCGAACATGCCTGTCGGGTACTGAACGAGAACAGTATCGGTGTGATACACGACGTCGTGTTCAATCATAAGATGGGCGCAGACGAGAAGGAAACCGTCCACGTACGTCGTGTCAACCCGGACGACCGCAACCGGATGGAGGACGATGCGTTCGGGGCTCTGGCCTATACCCGTTTTACCTTCCCCGGCCGCGGCGGCGCGCATTCACAATTCGTCTGGGACCAAAAATGCTTCAGCGGCGTCGACGTCATCGAAAGCCCTGACGAGACAGGCGTATTCCGACTGGTCAGTGAGTATGGCGACGGCGAATGGAATGACGAGGTCGATAAGGAGCTCGGCAACTTCGATTATCTGATGGGTGCCGATGTCGAGTTTCGCAACAACGCTGTCTACGAAGAACTGAAATACTGGGGTCGCTGGCTGTCAGATCAGGTACGTGTCGATGGTTTTCGCCTCGACGCAGCAAAGCACATTCCGGCCTGGTTCTTCCGCGACTGGGTCGGCCATATGCGCCAGACCGTCAAGGAAGACTTGTTCGTGGTTGCCGAATACTGGCATCCGGACATGGGAACGCTGAAGAGCTATTTAGACCTCGTCGATCACCAACTGACCGTCTTCGACGTGGCGCTGCACCACCGTTTCCACGAGGCGTCAAAGGCGGGTGGCGATTTCGACATGCGGACGATCTTCGACGGATCGCTCGTCTCCGTGCACCCCGATCATGCTGTCACCATTGTTGACAACCACGACACGCAGCCGCTCCAATCACTCGAAGCCGCCGTCGATCCCTGGTTCAAGCCGTTGGCATATGCGCTTATCCTGCTGCGCCAACAAGGTGTTCCTTGCGTCTTCTATCCGGACCTTTATGGCGCGAGCTATACGGATGACAAGGACGGCGTACATCGCGCAGTCGACATGCCGGCGATTGGGTGCCTGCCGGCACTTATCGACGCCCGCAAACGTTTCGCAAATGGGCCGCAAACTGACCTGTTCGACGACCCACATTGCATCGGCTTCATTCGTCACGGCACAGACGGATCGCCCGGCTGCGTCGTCGTCATGTCGAACGACGAGGCCGGGGAGAAGCTCGCAGACATTGGAACGGATCATGCCGGCAAGGCTTACGTCGACGTGCTTGGCCACCACCAAGCTAAGATCACAGTGGGTGACGACGGCAAAGCGACGTTCCCGACAAACGGCGGGAGCGTCAGTGTCTGGGTTCAAGACGTCGAACTATGACGCAATGATCCCCGTCCACGAGCTCAGCTCCGGGAGCGAGCACGCCCTTCGCGTTTGCGAGGATAATCGCGAACCGCCGGGCCTGTGTAGATAAGCTATGGGTCAATGAGCGTGCGTGAAAGAGCCGTAGGGTTCTTAAGCCTAAGGAAGCTTCGTGGTAGCGCGGTTGATGTAGTCAACCAAGGCATGGGCGGCTGCGAAGGATTTGACAGTTTCGTCTATCAGACTGGGCGACATTAATAACTCGTCTGAAATGATGCGACATGCGCCAAAATGCTTGAGGTTGAAGAAATCGAGCGCATCTTGGTTTTTGACGTACCCTTTTCCACTGATACTATGGCCGCTTGTCAAACCGTTTGGGAAATATTTCTGAAACAGCGGACCTTCAACAATGGTGCGCCATTTCCCAGTTTGACTTGCGATCGTTTGCCTCAAAATGCGAGCGAGGCGCGGTGGAGGCGACAAAGCGCCCCCCCGCTGTAAGAACAGTTAGGCGAAATCTGCATGAAGTAGCTTGCAGCGGCGTTCTTCGATAGCGAAACGCGCACAGCTATCATCCCTATCCCACTTGAAATCGGCGCTCTGGCCAAACACTTTCTCGGATCCATGTTTGCTTCCGCGATACGAGGGTCTACCAAACTTGCCCTCGCGACCAGTTGCGAAGTAAACTCAAGCAGATTGCGCCGTGCGCAATCGATTTGAAGCTTGTTGTCGGCAATCCAATTGACACCGAGGTTGCCGGAAGCTTCCGACAGAAATTTGATAGTCGATTGGTCGATCATTCCCGTTCCATGTAGAGCACGCCGAAGTTTTGCGCGCGAGTAGGTGCCGGAACATAAGAGGAACACAAATATGGTTGATATGTGACATTCGCGGCACTGGCGATATCCGAACACCAATCCACCGCATCGAGCGGTATCGAGCTTTGGATCGCGACGTGCCGGCGGAAACCATTCTAACTTTCCTCCTTCTATTTAAGCGCCGTCAGGATCGTAAGCCGGACTGCAGGCACCAGTGTCGTCACCTCTCTGACATAAGCTAAGGACGGCAGCCACAACGCCCGCTTTTCCGCGTACGTCCGGCACGAACGCAAGTAAATTCCCAAGAAGAAACTTTCCGTCTCAGCCTCTTAGCTTCTCGCAATCATCCTGTAGTGTCATCGTCAATTCCGCATGGTTGAGAGCGGGATTTGCTTGGCTTCGCGCAAGGCGTCGGAACGACTCATTTCCTTTTATGGAAAAAGCACTAAGTGATTTTTGAAGACGCGACCGAACGTCGATCAGACCGGCCTCACCACTTACCATGAGCATCGACGCGTCTTTGAAGAGAAAACCATCGTGGGGTGAAGGTATGTGCACTTGGCTGTACGGCACCTTATCGGTGTCTGCATCAGGTTTTCCGTTTTCCTTATGACGCCGCTATACAAATACTTCTACCGATGATGTCGATAGTGGTACCTGAATAATAAATTGCTAGCTGTTCCGTTGGAACACGGTCACGCGAAAACCGTTTGGTACCGTGTAGCGCGTCCCGTGCTGCTGGAGTTCTAAATGCGTAAACGTGTCGCGATCGTCGGGTCAGGCCCAACGGCCTTGTACGCCCTACAAGATCTCGTTAAGTCCAAATCATCACTCGCAATCTGTATCTTCGAAGCTTCAGAGATTGCAGGGAAGGGTACACCGTACCAGCGGGGCATTAATGACCCAGCGATGCTGTCGAACATTCCGAGCATCGAAATTCCTCATCTCCCCGAAACACTTGTGGCGTGGCTACTTTCCCAGTCTAAGAAATACCTCTCAGAACATGAAATAGTGCGTGATGACATATCTGATCGTGCATTCTACCCGCGTGTCGTGATCGGTGACTATTTCCGTTCACAATTTGCGATGATTATTGCACTGGGAAAAAAGGCGAACCATACGATCACGGTAAACGAGTGCTGCCAAGTCACCGACATCGAGCTGAATGGTAACCAATTCTCTGTAAGGTCTGAAGCCGGGGCAAGGTCAGAATTTTTCGATTATGTAATGGTTGCGACAGGGCATAGCATCCCGACATCACCTGAAACATCACCTGGATACTTTTCTGCACCTTGGCCTGCGGCGGCCCTGCACTCCATCAAGAGCGGTAAAATCGGAATACTAGGGACTTCGCTCAGTGCCATTGATGCAGTAATGACGATCGCAACTGCGTTTGGCCGCTTCAATCGCGACAACGATGGTCGCCTAAACTACGAAATGGGCTGTTGTCACGATACCTTTGAGGTGACGATGATGTCGCGAAAAGGTCTACTCCCTGAGGCAGATTTCTTCTTTCCGATCCCGTACGACAATCCGCAAATCTGTACCGCGGAGGCGATAGCTGCTCGAGTAGCGTTAGGAGGCAGTCGTTTATTAGACGATGTGTTTGATCTTTTCCGTCGAGAACTGTTGCTCGCTGACCCTGAATATGCCCAGCTTATCGGGCTCGAAGAGCTCACTGTGGACACCTTTGCTTCAGCTTACTACGCATTGCGTGACAGATCCGATCCATTTGAATGGGCAGCAGCGAACCTCGACGAAGCCAAGCGCAACTACGCAGCAAAGCACACCGTTCCATGGCGGTACGCTATCCTGATTACTCATGAAATCATCGAGGCTGCTGTCAATTATCTCACAGCTGAGGATCTTAACCGGTTTAACAAGTCATTCAAAAGCATATTTGCCGACGATTATGCTACCGTACCGCATCTGTCGATCGAGCGCCTGCTTGCGTTACGCAAGGCCGGAATGCTGAGTATCACCGCAATCGGCGACCAGTCGGAAATTTTGACTGACAGCAACAAACGTGGCGCGACGGTCGTATACAAGAACAACAGGCTTGCGTTCGACACATTTATCGACGCCACTGGGCAAAAGACTATGTCAGCCGACGATTTGCCATTTCCATCGCTACAAAGTTCTGGCCTGGTATCGCAGGCTCGAACGGTCACGCCTTATGGAAACCAACGGCGCACAGGCGGCATCGATGTTGATGCGCACTGCAGGCCGCTTCTCGCTGGAACAAAGCCTGTCAGGCGACTGTACATCCCAGCGGTTTCATACCTTTTGCACAAACGACCTTTTGTACAAGGTATCACAAGTGCCGCAGAGCTTGGAAAAGTCGTTGCTCAATCAATCACCGCTGACGTTACTCGACCTACTCGAAGCCGTCGTGCTCCAACTATATCAAAAGCGGTAAGGAGTGTTGCTTTCGAACTTACTTGACTTTCCACTCGAGCGATTTTGCGAGGTGTGACCATAGTCTCCTGAACCTCCAATCCTGCATTTTGGCGACACACATTTACGTGCCCTCCTTAGCGATATAGAGCTGGCCAAGCGTGAGGTAGCGTCTAAAGTGGGAGGTGCTGTTCTGCAGGTTCGCAGACGGAAATTAGCTTCAAGGGCCACTGGGACTGATACAACGCGACGCTTTATCGGACCTCATTTCGTGCGAACAATACAAGGTCGCCCGCAAATTTGAAAGGTTTGACTTGTCAGCCAAATTTCGGCTGCTCCTCAGCGCGATTATCTACAAACGGTCGTGACAAGCATCTCAAAGTTCATTGAACATCACTCCTCATATGCAGATCTTTTTTCTGGCTTGTGCGTTTCCATTTCGCTTCACGCTGAAAGCTTAGGAGAAACCGTAATGGACAACGATAAAGCAGCTTGCAACGATTGCGCATTTTTTGAAGACCATGGTACCGAGCGGCAGCGCACCAACGATGGTGGGCTCTGTCGCTTCAATCCACCTGTGACTCAGCCAGACGCTAATGATCACGGACTTTGGCCGGTGGTTGCCAGCAACGACTGGTGTGGACACTTTTCGCCAGAGCATCGCTCTATGTGAGAAAATTAGGGCGGATTGAAGCCGTCCTTCCACTTCTCATGTCCTCCGGCACCCATATCACTCTTCGTCAACGTGGAGGAGGAGTTGAAATGTAAATTCGCATCAAGTGGAGTTAAGTCTATGTGCAGCGATAGCAAACCGTACGCGATCGTGGCTGTGTACGATAATCTGACGCGACGTGAGGCTTCTGACCAGCTTGAAAAAGCGGGTTTCCGGGTCTTTGAAGCATCGAATTTCGAGGATGCTAAAGCGCTCATTGATCACCATGAGCTAATGGTAGAGCTACTCTTCACCGATAATGTGGCACCCGGCAGCGAGCTTGGCGAATCTTACCTTTCTCAGTATTGCGAGCACAGTTTCCCTCATATCAGAATTTTATCGGTGATAGAGCGCATTGACCAATGCGTAAATGAACATTCTGAACGAGCGGCGTCAGTCACAAAGTCATTATCGATGCAATACAAAGTTGACCCACGGTTGTCAGTGCAAACCGCTGGCAGTGTTGCTGTGGCGCCCTAAGGGATTCTATCCATCGCCAAATATGATTTGGCTGAGGATCATCTTGCGATTCCTTGTCTGGTTTCCTTCGCCATGAAAGGCATCGAACATGTGAAATGAGCTTTAACTAAGCCTCTGGAAACACTGACTTCATCACTCAAAGTATCGATGCGGGGTCGCTTCATCTGAAAAGTCGCAGCGTTTTTGCGCTCGCAATCGGAGTGGCGCGTTCCGAATCAGCCAGTAACGAGAAGCAGAATTACGTAGGCGAGCACAGTCACGAAAAGTCCACGGAACGCCATGGTAACAAAACGATATTTCCGCCTAGCGATATCTGCGAGCGTGTCAGCGTTACGAAGATATTGATCAAAGAGGTACTCTACATCTGCGCGATGGGCAGCCTGACTGAACACATCCCTCTGTCGAGGCCAGTCACCCCAAAACAGGGACGTAACAGCTTTGGCACGGCGGGGAAGAACTACCAAAATCGCGGTGCAGATTGAAAACACGCATCCCACTGCAAGCAAAGCTGATGCGAGCGCCATCGATAGACCCTGATTATAATGGTCTGAGCTAAAGACGCCACGACCCTCACTGGAGGATACAAGGAACGCCAGCATGAACGTGAAGATGTACGCTGCCTTTTGGTCAGATATTTTTATTTGGTCGTAGAAAAGATCGTTTATTTTTTTGATATGATCAAAATACTCTTTGCTTGTCTCTCCGGTAGACATGGAGCTTTCAAGAACGTCTGAGGCTCCGGATGTATCAAAGTCACTCATTTCCCGCGTACTTTCATTTCAAACGCCTATCAAAAGCAGTTACACCACTTTCGCTGTTTGAAACAGTCGTCTGACTGTGATTGACTTTCGCTAAACTGGCAGCGATGCATATCAAATGGCTGTAACCGTTTTTCTCCTGATCATGAGCCTTTGTGGCGCTATCGTTCTGCTTCTCGCTTGTTATAAAGCGCGTCGCACAGCTGACGCAGATTTTCAGTTCAGATTGCTGCTGATTAGCGGAGTTGCGACCTTTACGGGCGCAGTGGTTTTCGCCATATCGCTGCTCTCTGCATGGGTGTTGATAGAGAACAAAACGTTCGACTATCTCTCAACGACGAGCGTTCCAGATCTGACTGCTGAGAGCCCTGTTATCGTCGCGATCGATGAACCTTCCATGGCTGAGATTAATATGCGATGGCCGTGGCCCCGAAGCCTGCATGCTCAAATGATTGAAAGACTTCGATCGGCGGGCGCAAAGGTCGTGGCGCTGGATGTAATCTTCTCGGAGCCATCCTCTCCTATAGGGGACGGAGCATTGGAAGCGTCTTTAGGTAGGGATGTCGTGCTCGCTGCAGATCAAAGCCTGCTCAAAACGCAGCACGCCGTTCAAGAAATCAAAACGATGCCTCTGCAGCTGTTTCTAAACAAAGGTGCTTTACCAGGTGTCGCATCCATTGAACTAAGTTCCGATGGCGTCTTCCGAAAGCTTCCGTTGTATAGAGATGCCTTTGCGAAGCAAATTGCATCAGCGGCGGGGGTTCCTTCGATTGAGCCCACTGCTGGTGATATGGCACAGGTTTACGGCGGCGCACGATCTTTCAAAACTGTATCCTATTATCAGGCGCTGGATCCCCAGAACTTCTTGCCGCCAAACTTTTTCCAGGACCGCGTCGTGATTGTCGGACTTGCGTTGCAGCATTCACCGACGCTTTCGTCGGGGGGAGCTGACGCGTTTGCAACTCCCTACACTGTCCATTCAGGACATCTTACGGCTGGCGCAGAAATACAGGCGACCATTTTTGAAAACATTCGCAGAGGGGATTTTATAAAGCCAGCGAGTGGAGCGCTTCAAATAGTGTTCTCATTTACGGCATGCGTGATGGCAGTGGTCTTAGTGAGAAGTAAGACCAATGTGTTCACGATCCTCGCAGGACTTGTTGGAATGACCGTGATATTCGCGGCATCGTTCGCAATTTTACAGGTTTCACGGAGTTTTGCATCTCCGCTTCAGCCGGCACTAGCCTTCGCGCTCATCTTGGTTGGCTCGGCCTCGATCGACTACGCGAGAGAGCGCAAAATGAGAAAGCAGGTCACACGGGCGTTCTCACAGTACTTGTCCCCGGATCTTGTCTCACAGCTAGCTAAAAATCCAGGAATGCTCAAGCTCGGTGGCGAGAAGAAGACAATCACCATCCTGTTTTGTGACGTGCGAGGATTTACAACAATTGCCGAGGGGATGAAGAACGATCCGACTGCGCTGACGACCCTCATCAACCGCCTGCTCACGCCTCTATCAAATGTCGTACTTGATAACCGTGGGACGATCGACAAATACATCGGCGACTGTCTGATGGCTTTCTGGAACGCCCCGCTCCCTGACGAGAAACACGCGATACACGCTGTTACAGCTTCCTTGGCGATGCTTGAGGCCATGGTCTTGTTAAACCAGAGCCTCAAGACAGAGGCGCTGGAGAAAAAAACTCCGTTTCATCCATTGCGGATAGGCATAGGGATTAATACTGGTGTATGCGTCGTAGGAAACATGGGATCTGATAAGCGGTTCGACTACTCAGCTTTAGGTGACGCTGTCAATTTGGCATCGCGACTTGAGGGCACGTCGAAAAATTATGGGCTTGCCCTCTTAATCGGCGAGACCACGGCGCGCTTGGTTGAAAACCACTTCTGTGTTCTGGAACTTGACCGAGTTCAAGTGAAAGGACGCTCGGAAAGCTCACCGGTTTTCACCGTTCTCAAAACTATCAAACCATCTCATCGAACGCTTCACGACGAATTTCTTCGCGCCAAATACGCGGGTCAACATGACCTGACCGAGCACTTAGCGCGTCAACTGTCCGAAGCCATCCCGGACCTATCGCCCTATTACCTCTTGGAATCTCAGCTCAAAAACGCCCTCTGATAGAAGCGCTAATGGTGCGTGGTGCGCCTGGAACGAGCGGTGCAACGTCGGCCGATGCATTAAATGCATTCGATACCGCGAGTTGGACAGCCAGATGTCGATCTTCGGTTTCCCATGAGATCGCTGCGTCGGTCAAAAACGCGTCCGGCAGCATGGAGAACCCTCCACCTGTGGCTGGCCCTGGAAATGAAGTTCGCTCGCTTATGTAAGTCTCACCCACTGTAAACCGGACGCGATTGGCATTAACGTAGCTCAACCCGACCCGAGCAGAATGCTCTGGTACGGTTGGGACGCTTGTGTCAGTACCGAGACCTTCTGCTGTTGCTGAGACGTGGGTGTAGTTCGCAAATGCGGTGACCCCATCTCCAATCCAGTAATTGGCATTCAACGACAGACGCTTTAATCGACTTTCCTCAAAAAGGTAACCACCTGTGTATACGGGCACCGATATAGCAAGATTTTCAATCTCCTGCAGTTGATACTCGACAGAGGTGAACAGCCTGTCGTTCCACTCGCTGTCCCAACGAAAGATGCTGCTCTTGACTGCGCCGGAACCATCCGGCACTGCACCTGCTCGCAGGTTAACGACACCTATGGGCGCAAGTGTATTCAAGCTCGATAATGGCGTCTCGTTTACAAACGCAGCGCGTAGAAATTGGCCAGGCAGCGCTTCCCACGCGACGCCGACCCGAGGCGCAAAATCCTCCGCATCTGAGCTATCAGTTTCCACAGCTTCCGCGAATGCGAACGCTTCAATTTTGAGTTGGTCTGTTGGCTTGTATGAGGTTCCTATCCAAGCTCTCGAGGTGTCACCTTCTGCGCGCACTGAGTTACCAGGTATCTGAAAAAACAGAGGCGCTCCGAGAAGGTCATAGAATGTCAGATTCCCAGATGTCCGAGACAGGACATGCCCCGTTTCCAATCCCCAGTTGACAACGAGATCGTCGCCTACTTCAAAATTGTGAGCCAAGCCGCCCTTCACCGAACTGGAGGTTTCGTCGGTGTCAACGTCGAGCCCATAAAGCGTTCCAGGAATCAATCCAATATCAAACAACGCGTCGGTGCTCGAACGATCAATGTAGGAACCAAAAATGCCAAAGTTGAGGACATTGCGGTAAGCGAAGGTATGGCTCCAGCCCAAAAAGCCATTTATTCCGTTGGCGTCGAGGCGATCACCGCGCGTTAAATCAAATCCGTCGGGTGCAACATTGTCATAAGAGACGCCGCCCTCTGCGTGAACCAAATTGAGGTAACCTACAATTCGATCGTCAGGGGTCGGTTGGAATCCGAATGTCGTCACAGAATTTATATTCAGCGCGTCTTGGTCTGCATAGGTCGGATCCAGCCGAGAGACACTGGTGGACGTCGAAAACGCATATGGTAGAGGGTCGTATCCCAAGCGCTGATAAGTCGCTGAACCGTTATAGCCGATCTCAGAATTGAAGCCTGTGATGCCAGTTGAAAGTTCAACTTCCTGAAACGGTACACGGAAGAACGACGCATGCAGGCGCGGACTGGCTATAGCTTGCGGGTCGAGTAACAATCCCTTAACGAACGACGAAAAGGCGGCGTCATCTCCGGTATTCGGCTCACCGACATCGACAGCGCCTGGCGCCAAGACAAAAGGTCGAACGCTACCCGCTAGCGCCTGGTCAAAATAACTTGCTCCTTGAAACGGGTCAAACGTTCTATCACCCCAATAACGCGCACGTGCATCCTGCGCAGCAAAACGGTACACACCCCCGAGGGTTGATCCAAAATCTTCACTGGATTCGACAGATTGATAATCCCCTCCTCGTGCGCGCGATAATCGAACGGATTCTTGAGCGTATCGAATGGCGTTATCCAGCTGATATTGATCAACCGCCAAAAGCGCCTGAAATTGAGCTGGCTGAGGGTCAAGCTTATCTAACAGTGTCGCTAAGTCAAACGACTGCTTCGCAGATGTCTTATCTCCTGCTGCAGCGTAGGTTGCACCTAGGCTGAGGAGACCGTTTGAGTATGTGGGATTTGCCGTTGTAGCCTTGAGCATGTCATCGAGACCACCCTGCGCATCGCCAGTTTGAAGTCGGTAGCGCCCACGCTGAAAAAGCGCGATCTCGAAACTTGGGTCTTCGTCTATAGCTCGGTCAATAAGCCGCTTTGCTTCCTCATTTCTACCGCTCGAAAGGAGAAGACCGGCATAGTTTGCCAGAGCTTCCGGAGCATTTTGATCGAGCCGCAAAGCACTCAGATAGGCAGCTTCAGCTTCTTTCGTGGCACTTCTACCAGCTTCGAGAAGTGCAAGACTGTTCCAGTAATCGGCATTACCAGGCTCGGTTGCAACAGCACGTTTCTGATAACGCAATGCGTTTTTGACGTCGCCCTTTACATAGCTCAGATAGGATGCTCTAGCATCCAATACTGCCGCGTCATCAGGATCTAATTGTTCGGCTTTTTCGATAGCTTTAGCCATGCGATCAAAGTCTGACGACAGGAACGAGGCTCTCGCAATGGCCACTTGATAACGGACGTCAGTTCCAAAGCGGCCTTCGTTCTGTAACAAAATTTCCTGTGATTTGGCCGGAGACTCCAAGATTGCGGCGATGGTAGCCCTTCCCAAAACCGAAATCCTAGAACCTGTATCGCTGGGTGGAGCGATAGGTCGATTAGGCTCTGCTAAGGATTTTGCGAAGAACGACAAGTATGCGACTTCCGTCGCTTCATCCCCACTTAATTGACGAAGTGCGCGCTCATACAAATGTGCAGCGTCTTTATATCGTTTTTCCCGGGCCGCGACATTACCCTCAACGACAGCCAAACGTGCCGAGTGCTTGGATGAGAGACGCTGCTTACGGGCAGCGTTTGCAGCATCCCTCATGGATGCGGGTCCACGAGAGAGCTCCGCCCCAGTGACATAGTCCTCTGCTGTCCACCGTTCACGAGGAATGTTAGCCAACCTAGTGGCTTCCGATCGTTGTCGTCTCGCCTCCTGGCCGGAACTTGGCCACGGATCAAAAGCCTGCTGCACGCGAACATTGAAAAGCATCTGCTCTCTGATGCCTTTACCGACCTGAATTATTTTAGATGGGGCAGAGCCAATAGTAGCAGAAGCGGCCTCGCCTTGCGCAACAGATACGCTGCCCCGCTGGTTGGTTAGATCCACAAGGCCTTCGATCACAGACAGAGTTGTCCTGGTGCCGCTGACTGACATCGTCCAGTCAGTCCCCCGGATCGCAGCTGCTGCCGCGGGCGTGTTGATCGTGACCCCGGAACCGCCTCGCGCCGCCCTACCGAAAAGCTCCCCGCTCTCCAAGTCTATGGTGACGCCACCGTCCTCTCTGACGTCTCGGACGACGAGCACAGTGTTTCTCGCGATACGTATCTGAGTTCTGTCTGCAAACAAAAGTGCGATCTGACCGAGAGAGTTAGTTCGAATAACATCGCCCGCTTTCACGTCCTGCCGAACTTCTACTCCGCGAAACCCGCCTTCCTCTACGAGCTCAATATCTTCACCTGCTCTGGTTTGGATGACTTGACCCGAGATAGCAGGTGCACGCGGAACTGGATCCGCCAGTACAAAATTTTGCTGCATGGCAACCAAAGCTGTAGTGCAAAGCACCAGCTTTTCTATCCTGCTAATCATTAAATAATCCCCTCAAGTGCCGTGAATATTAATTTATTCATGAACCGAAAGCGACTAGTCTGTAGTAGAGATTTTCAATTGTTGCTGGATCGCAACATCCGCTTGATGTTGACCTAGACATGTGAAAGGGACCTGGAAGAGAACCAGACTGTCAAAACCTTGGCGGCATAATTCGCCAAGTATCTTGTTGGGACAGCTGCTTTTGGAGGATTGTCTCCGTTTGAGTGTGGCATTGAAACCGGTACCGAGGTCGCCGCCATCTCCTACATTTAAACTGACCTGAGCCCCTGAACTTCCTCCAGATTTTGGTAGAGTCCGTCGCATCAAGGAGACGGACGGAATGAAGCATTCACGGTTCACGGACGAGCAGATCATCGGTATATTGAAAGAGCAGGAAAGCGGTATGCGGACGGCCGATGTCTGCCGCAAGCACGGGATATCCGAGGCGACCTTCTACAAATACAAGGCGAAGTTCGGCGGCATGGAGGTATCCGATGCCCGCAAGCTGAAGGCTTTGGAAGACGAGAACGCTAAGCTGAAGAAGCTGCTGGCCGAGACCATGCAGGACAATGCCATTCTGAAAGATATCGCTTCAAAAAAGTGGTGACGCCCGATGTGAAGCGGGACGCTGTGGCTCATTTTGCAGACAACATGGGGTGAGCCAGCGTCGGGCGTGTGAGATTTTGTCCGTTGATCGGTCGAGTGTGCGATATCGTAGCATTCGACCGGATGACGCTGATATCCGTGAGGCAATGAAGCTGGTGGCGTCCGAGCGCCGTCGTTTCGGCTATCGCCGCATTCACGTCATGCTGGGTCGGCAGGGCATCATCATGAACCTGAAGAAACTGCGGCGTCTCTATCGCGAAGAGAAGCTGACGGTGCGCAAACGTGGCGGACGCGAACGGGCTTTGGGGACGAGACGCCCTCTGGCGCTGCCCTCGCGTGCCAACGAGCGATGGAGCTTGGATTTCGTCAGCGACGCTTTCACAGATGGTCGTCGCTTTCGGGTTCTAGCCGTCGTCGACGACTTCACCCGCGAATGCCTGGCGCTGGTCGCCGACACGTCGCTCTCAGGCCGGCGGCTTGCGCGGGAACTCGATGCTGTCATCGCCCAACGAGGGAAGCCGCGAACGATTGTCTCCGACAATGGCACGGAGATGACCAGCATGGCCGTTCTGGAATGGTGCCAAAACACTCACGTCGAATGGCATTACATCGCACCGGGCAAGCCGATGCAGAACGGCTTCGTAGAAAGCTTCAACGGCAGCTTCCGTGACGAATGCCTCAACGAAACACTGTTCTCGTCACTGACGCAGGCAAGGATCGAAATCACAGCATGGAAGGAGGACTACAATCGAAACAGACCACACTCTTCACTGGGCAACATCACACCCAGCGAATTCGCAATGAAAATGGCTATGGAAAAACAGGCCGCATAAGGCCAGATTGAAAACCCAAGACTCTCCTGAAAATTGGAGGGACGATGGGTCTCAGGTCAAAACCTTATTCCTTGCTTCACCGGGTGCTGCTCATACAAAATTTAAGGTTGATTGCTCTTGAGGGGATGCAAAGCGCCGACCAGTTATCTGACACAATGCAAGATCACTGATTATTTTAATCGTAGAAGAATTTATAAACTTCATTCTTCATCATCCTCCGTGGGAACCGCTGGCCGATGACTTCTGACGAACCAGAGTAGAAGAAAAATTCGTGGCTTTCTTCGGCTCTAGACTGCCACGAAGATTACCGAGTTGACATTGCTGGCGGCTGCCAAAGAAAGAGCTGCCTCAACGAGGTTAGAATTGCCGCAGGAGTAGTTAGGTCGTAGCTGTCTGGCGTAAAAGCTTTTCAAGGAATGACAGCCGTTGAAGTCCATCCTCTGTTGATAGTTTGAATACCAGCCGGTCATCGCGGTACTCGCAATCGCAGACCCGTGACATAGCCTCAATCCGCTTGCGGCTGGTCTTTGCTGCAAAATGGAGCGCCAGCCCGCGCGGTCCAGCGTCGATCTTGCAAACGCCATGTCGGTTTGCCGCAATGCGAAGTCGGGAAAGGCGAATGATTACGGAAACCTCATCAGGAGGTTCTCCGAATCGATCTTCGAACTCGTCTTCGAGCTCATCCAGCGCTTTCTGATCATGAGCACGCAGCAGACGGGCGTAAAGATTTAATCTGACCGTGCCGTCCGACACATAGTCCTCGGGTATCGTCTGGCTGATGCCGAGGTTCACGGGGATGTCCTGTTGCTCGCGAACGCACCCTTTGCCGCCAGCCAACACCGCGCGCTCCAAAAGCTTTTGGTAAAGACTAATGCCCAGCAGCTTCATGTGGCCGGCCTGATCATCTCCAGCGATGTCGCCGGCACCGCGCATATCGAGGTCCTGCATACTGAGAGCAAAGCCTGCAGCTAGGCGATCGTGAGCCTCCATGCTCGAAAGGCGGGCACGGGTGTCTTGCGCAATGTCGTCGTCTGCGAAAAGCATGGCAGAACCCTGTGTTCGGCCGCGGCCCACTCTCCCGCGCAACTGATGTAGCTGCGCAAGACCAAAGCGATCGGCCCGCCAGATGAAGATCGTATTTGCTCGCGGCACGTCGAGGCCGCTTTCGATGATATTGGTTGACAGAAGGATGTCACCATTGCCATCACCGAAGCCGACCATCACCTCGTCCAGATCCGCAGCTTTCATTTTGCCGTGCGCGACGCTGACAGACAATTCGGGAACGAGGTCGGTCAAAATTTGGTAGACGCCTTCAATATCGTTAATTTGCGGCACCACAACGAAACTCTGCCCACCGCGGCGAAACTCGCGCCGCAGCGCAACACGCATGGAAGCGTCATCGTATGGACCGAGTGTTGTTCTGACTGGGCGGCGTTTGGAAGGCGATGTGGCGAGAATGCTGACGTCCTGGATACCGATCATCGCTGATTGCAGTGTCCGCGGGATCGGTGTCGCGGACATGGCCAGCACATGCAACGCAGGCGTAAGCGATCTCATCGCCAGTTTGTCGCGCGCACCGAATTTGTGCTCTTCGTCGATGACCAAAAGACCAAGGCGAGCGAAACGGACATCCTTGGCCAGAACGGCGTGCGTGGCAACGACGATGCCGACATCACCGGAGGCCAAGCGGGCTTTCACTTCTGTTGCTGCTTTCCGTTCCACCACCCGCGACAGCATTTCGACTTTGACGTTCGTATTGGCAAACCGTCGTTGAAACGTAAGATAATGCTGACGAGCCAGCACAGTCGTCGGTGCAATCACCACCACCTGGGCGCCACATAAGGCGACTGCGGCTGCAGCCCTCAAAGCAATTTCCGTCTTGCCAAAACCGACATCGCCGCAGACCAGACGGTTCATCGGCGTCCCGGAAACCAGATCCTGTAAGACCGCTCTGATGGCCGACGATTGATGTACGGTCTCCGAATACGGAAAACGGCGCACAAATTCTGCATAGACCTTTTGAGGTGGAGCGAAGACTTCCGCGGTGGTTTCTCGTCGAACCTTAGCTAGACGCCGAAGATGGCGTGCCGCCTTTTCAATGTCTCTGTCGATTGTTGCCCGACGTTTTGCCCATGCTTCTGTGTGAAGGCGATCCAGCGATACCGCTTCATGCGACGATCCGTAACGCCAAAGCTTTCCGAATTCCGGCATCGGTAAGAGGATGGAAGCACCATCTCTATATTCGAGCCGCGCCGCGTCCTGACCGATCCCCTCTGCCTGCACCGTTTCGAGAGCCTTTAAGATTCCAACGCCATGATCTTCGTGAACAACGATGTCGCCGAGCTGAACTTGCGGCTCCTTCAAAAAGGATGATGTATCGACCTCGCTGGGGTCTTCGCCCAAGATATCTGTCATGGTTACAACGTAGATATTGTCAACCGCAAAGCCGCGGTCCAATCCGCAATCGAGAGTAAGGGCGGATCCTAGCGGCGCTGAAAGGCAACCGTTCCAGTCATCCACTGCTGTTAGATCTGACACCTGCGCCACGGCGCGCCAAAGACTGCTCATGCCATTGCCGCTCCCAGCGAGCACAACGGTCTGCTTCGCTGCTTTCTGCTGTTCGACGAAATCGAGTAAAGCTTTTCGGCGGTTGCGCCCTTCTATTTCTGGCAAGGCACAAGAGTTGGAAAAATCGATTGCGAAGCGATCAAACCGGGCGGTCTCTGCAACGAACCGATCTTCATCAAGATAGAAAGGGTCGAACTCGCGGCGCGCGCCCGAGCTTGCTTGGGCCTTAGCTTCTGTTGCGTCTTTGATGGTCGCAACAAGTTCGTTGAGTTTCGTTTCCCACCGTTCTTGTAAGCAGATAGAACTGTTCGCAATGATGTCAAACAACGTTGGCATCCTGCCGTACGTCTGCAGGATCTGGTGCTCGACGGATACGGAACGTCCTTCGGGGGCGACTGAGGTTTCACGGATCAGCTCGGACGCAGGTCCGAATGTCATTTGGTCGACCCTATCTGTCGTTCGCTGGTTTTGAGGGTCGTAAAACCTTAGTTCTTCAATCCGGTCATCGTCGTCGAGCACGATCCGCATAGGTACTGGGCTTCCGGCGGGAAAAATATCGATTACGTCATCGCGAAACACAAGTTCGCCCGGCTCATCGGCGAGCGCCTCCTCTAGGTACCCCGTTCGCAGGGCAAATTCTCGGAACCCATCACGATCGAGGCGCTGACCAAGCGAGAGCGTCATCTTGCTGTCTAAAACGACAGCAAGGGGTGGAACTGGTTGCAGTGCCGCCCCCAATGACGTCACGAGCAGCCTCGGCTTCGAGGAGGGTTCGAGCCAGACTCGAAGCGCGTCCATGCGTCTTCCCATCACTTGCCTCGATGGTGCAACGCGGTCGTAAGGAAGACAGTCCCAAGTTGGCAGGAAAATAACATCGGTGCTGGGCCCTAGACATCTAGCGGCCTTGGCAATTCGCTCGGCTGTTCCATCCGTCAACGCAATGAAGACACGCGGGCGCTGGTCGAGATGCGTGGTCTCGACCAGTTTTGCGGCGATTAGTGACGTAGAAATCTCGTCTGGAGGTGGCATTTTCGGGATTGTAAAACTCGAATACTCAGATACGCGCAACTCAATCTCCAGCCTTAATGATGATCTCAGTTTTTTCGGAAACAGCGGCTACCCAAAGTGACGAGTCACGGCATATCCACCTGCGCTCGCGACTCCTGTCAGCACAGTGCCCCAGATAATATCGACGACACTGAGTGGCACCGGCCAGTTTTTTAGCGTTGATATATTGGTGATATCGTAGGTGCCGTAGGCCGCAAGACCGAGCAACGCGCCATAGCCAGCAGCGGTCCAAAAAGACCCTGCCTCAAGGCCAGGACGTACGGCCAGTACGACAATTGCCGCAGCAAAGAACACATAGAACACTGCGGCAACCACCATGTTGGGCGACGGCAGCATCAGGTCGCCTAGCTGGTCCTGATAAAACTTGCGGGCAACGACGCCCAGCCAAATGGCATCGATAGCCAAAAAAAGGATGAGTGTTGAAAGATAGGCGATTGCAAATGTTTTCATGGTTCTCATCCATTTCTGTTGTGGACCAATGCTGGCGATGCGATAATTAGTCCACTGGCAGGGGCAAAATTTTCGCGAATTTCAAGCCGCCACGGTACTGCGTTTGAGGCACCTCAGCACAGGAAAGCTTTCGTCTACCCAATGCTGCAGCCGCTCACTTTTGCTTTTTGCTTTAGAAACCTCGCAGCGTCCTCGACCGGTCATCCTCAAGCAGCGCCCGAAGGATGTAGGAAGAGGGATAGGCGGTGCTTGTTTTGACGAGCTTTGTTATGATCTGGTCCATGCTGCGCTAACTTGCTGATCGACCAGCTGTTCCTTGACGCAGTATAAATAATAAGTCGACGGGGCACAGGTCGAGCGCAGCTTTCCATGGACGAGCTCGAGGTCCCGATCCCCGCTTGAGTCGGTGACAGTCGTGAAAAATTTCCCGTCTGTTGGCGGTGTGCAGCCCGCAGAGATGCATCGAATGCTCGCGGCTGTGAACACGAAGTTTGATCAACAGAATAGGTGGTTTCGCGAATGCCGAGCGCACATAAACATCCCTTTTCCGGTCTCGATCGGGATGCTCGTACCCTGGAAATTTGGGGGGAAATTAGGTTCTCAGGTCAGGTTTAATAGCGTGAGTACATGCCTCGGGTCACGCCGTTGTTGACGACTTGAGTGAACGGGAAAAAATAATAGTAACGTGGAATCTGCCGTGACGGCGCAGCGATTAGGCCCTTGAATACCAGGCTTCGCGGGCCGAACTCCATCCATGAGACGCTGAGCTATTGGACGCGTGAAGAGTGTACGCTCCGTCAGTATTTATCTATAGCGCACGAAAACTGGGATTAGCCGACCAAAGCCTCAGCCTTCCGGAGCGCCTTGACCAACCGCGCATTCGTGAAAGGCTTGGGAACGATATCGAGAGCACCGTCGAAGCTAGATCCAACAGCCGCGGGGTCGCCAGTTACAAAAATCACCTTGATCCCATATCTGTCGATCAGGCGACGGGCGAGTTGTGCACCACTTGCTCCATCGGCCAACTTGATGTCGACCAGTGCGACTGTTGCTCTGGGCGCGTGAGCAAGCGCTTGTTCCAATGAGGACGCAACAGCAATCACTCTGTGTCCAACATCTTCGACAATTCCAACCAGATCGGCAGCTATTAACAACTCGTCTTCGACAATTAGCACGTTCATAGGCACCCGATCCTTTATTTCGGGTGTGCTCTACCCTCAAAGGCCTTTCAAGGCAAATTCATTGAATAGGTGTATTCGGATTAGCGAAATTCTGTTTGATCTCGCACGACGCAGGCTGCACTTTTGGGGTCCATTTAGATGTTTGGATAATTACGACTACCCGAAGATGTCATCTACCACGCTTCGTGGTTGAGCGTTGAGACTACCAATGACGCTAGCTGTTTCAGTTTCTATAACCTCACGTATCGGGCCATTTCCCCCGGGGTATGCTACCGCGACTTTCTTCGGAACTGGTCTGCCGTCAATGTTGGCAACCAGCGCAGCTGATAACAGCGTAAGCACGGCTTCTGAGGAAGCCTGATACGGCGCCTTAAAAGTTCTAACATTCTGATCCAGATCACAGCGATGTTCGTAGATCATGGGTCGACCTGTCCCATTTTGGACGTCAAGTTTACAGTCCGCCCCAGTCGGTGGGCCGGCCAATATAAGGGGTAGGAAATGCCGGAACTCATCTCAAAAGAAGGTGCACGACTATGTGCCAGCATCGTCAAAGAAGTCGCCCGTGCGCAAGGTCTCGTAGGAGAGCCGTCGGCAATTGGGAGGCTGACCGTATCAGTGGCCAAACTCTACAATAAACGACTGAGAGATCGCGATCAGCCTCTAGCCGCGGCATTGCTTGTCAAGGTTAAATTGAGAAAACGGTGTTCTCATTCTTGCCAGTTAACGTAGGGGTTGCCGGGGCTTACAGTATTAGACTGTTAAGGCGGATCACATATTCTGTAGAATGTCCGCTGCCCATAGCAGCTACGGAAGCCGCGCGGGACGGTTTTTCTGCAGCCCGAGAAAGTCTTATGTTCAGTGTTGTCTATCTTATCGTCGTGACTCTCGCTTTGATCGTAGCGATGGCTTCAGGTGCCGTGTTCAGTCTCTTGCTGGCCCTTGCAGCCTCCATGGTGGGAGCCATATTAGCTGCGTTTCTGCAATGGCCAGAGCCGATGATTTGGATAGCGCAGCTGGCCGCCCCTTTCCTTCTCCTGATTGGGTTGATGGCAGCGCGGCTCTTCGACCAGCTAGGCAGAGACGCCAACTTTCGCCGCAGCCGACCTCCCGCGGAAGATTTTTGGCCAGGCGCGTAAGCGATTAAGCAACAGACGTGATAACCTGCTCTTGAAAGGAGTTGAACCGTCAACGACTGCATCTCGGTGAAAACTAGCTCAAATCGAGGAGGAATGCGCACACTTACGTAATAAGCATCATAGGCAATCGTGTACCTGCGCGGCCGCCCGTGATACCCACAGCTTGAGTGATAGCCGGATGTTCCCTTGTCTTCATCCTAAAAAATTTACCCACCGTTTTGCAAACTCGCTGCGGTCCGGACGTGTTACGTTGCCGTCTAGAGCACTCCCCATATCATGCGGGCTGCTCTGTCAGTCACAGTTATAAAAGAGCCCAGAACCTAGGCGACGGTTCTCGTATGGACTGGTGAACCTTTATCAATCGCGTAAATGGTGACCCATACCATAAGTCGATTTCATCTCGGGACAACACCTCCGTAAAGTGGCTGAAGGAAGGTCTAAAGGAGGCATGTCATATGCAAAAAACAGCTATTGTCACGGGCGGATCGCGCGGGATCGGTCGCGCCACCGCGCTGCTCCTTGCAGCACACGGTTGGAACGTCGTCGTCAATTACGCCAACAATCGTGACGAAGCCGCATCTGTCGTCGCAGAGATTGTCGGGCGCGGCGGGCGTGCTGACGCGGTCTGCGCCGATGTTTCATCAGCGTCCGAAATGAAAGAACTCTTCGTCCAAGCGGAACGCGCCTTTGGCAACGTGAACGCGCTGGTCAACAGCGCAGGGATCATCCGGCCGTCTTTGATCAAGGATCTAGAGGAGGAAGGGCTCACCGAACAACTCGATACGAACCTTCGGGGCGCAATTAACGGCATGCGCGAAGCCGCGCGACGGATTGTCGACGGAGGCCGGATCGTCAGCATGTCCAGCACGACGCTTGCCCTCAACCCTCCAGGCTACGGCATCTACAACGCTACGAAAGCCGCCGTCGAGGCTCTGACGCGCGTGCTTGCCAAGGAGCTTGGAAGTCGGCGAATCACCGTCAATGCCGTTGCTCCAGGCCCAGTCGAAACCGAATTGTTCATTGCAGGCAAGAGCCCGGCCGAGATCGATCGCATGGCGGAAGCGGCACCCTTTAAACGTCTCGGACAGCCACAGGACATTGCCGAGGTCGTCGCGTTTCTTCTGTCCGAAGCAGCAGGATGGGTCAATGGCCAGGTCGTGCGCGCCAATGGCGGCCTGGCTTGAGGAGAAACATTATGTCCCAGAAAGTCATCGTCGTCACAGGCGCCGGATCGGGTATCGGTCGCGCCGTAGCCGAGGCGCTCGCCATTGCGGGCCACATTGTCTACGCTTCGATGCGATCTCACAAGGAGCGAAACCAGGACCGTGTGGAGCAGGTGTCTCGGTTTGCGGCGGAGAAGAAAATAGACCTGCGCGCGCTTGAGCTCGACGTCCTCTCGGAGGAAAGCATAAGAGCAGCGTTCGATCAGGTCCTGTTCGAGACCGGCCGTCTCGACGTGGTCGTCAACAATGCGGGCATGCTGATGGTCGGCATTGCCGAAGCCTTCACGCCTGCGCAAATGGCAAGAATTTTAGACACCAACGCAATCTCCTGGCTTCGGGTAAACCGGGCAGCGCTGCCAATCATGCGCCGGCAGAAGGAAGGCGTCCTTGTCTACGTTGGCAGCACGACCTCGCGCATCCATGAGCCCTTCATCGGGCCCTATATCGCCAGTAAGGCGGCGGCTGAGGCTCTGGCTGAAGCGATGAGCTTCGAAGCGGCACCTTTTGGCATCGAGAGTGTCATCGTCGTGCCCGGCGCATTTACATCCGGCACGGAACATTTCGCGGACGCACACGGACCGGAGAGCCTTGCCGTCGTCAGCCAATACGGTGAGCTTCCGGATCGTCTTCGCGGCCTCGGCACAGCGCTTGAGGTACTGGATGCCGACAAAGGCCTCGGTCTGACTGTCGAATCCGTTGGCAAAGCGGTGAAGGATGTCCTCGATCTTCCGTTCGGAGAGAAACAGTTCAGGATTACGATCGATCCACAGGCCAAAGGGACGGACGAGATTGAAGCCTTGATCGGCGCCAGGCAGCGTTCGTTCTTCGAGAGACTTGGGATAGCCGACCTGATTGGGCCCAAGCGTCCATAGTCTGAACCCGACCACGCAATCGCGAGCAGACCTTACTTTCCATAGGAACATACGCATGAGCGACATCCTCCAAACCGCTGGCTTGGTCATCGCGTTGGCAACGCCATCTCCTGCTACACAGGACAGTTTATCTGTCGAGCAGGCGATCGAGGTCGTGCGGCCTGTCTATAACGCACTCACCGCGGCGTCATCAGCGGATGTGCGCATTCATCTTGAAAGCGGCACGACAAAGGATTGGCAGAATTGCGGTTCTACCAATGCCTGCGATGACCGCGAAGCGACGATCGCGAGATGGAGCGCCCGGATCGCCAAGGTACCGGATTTCAGGTTCGAGATCAGGGATGTTGTCACGATGGGGAACAGGATTGTTGTTCGCAGCGAAGCTCAAGGCGCACCTGTCGGCGAGTTTCTCGGTGTCGCCCAGTCCGGTCACGCCTTCCGGATCATGACCATCGATGTCCACGAAGTTCAAGATGGCAGAGTTTCCCGGACATATCACGTCGAAGACTGGGCGCGCGCGGCGCGCCAGCTGCGCGACCAGGATTGAGGCGAGTTACACCCGCGCATGCCATCTAACCTTTCCGACAGTGGCCAGTCTAGGAGGCGAGTTTTCAAAGAGCGACCCTATCACTTCACGCAGCCAGCGCTGCGCGGGGTGAACGTCGTTGCGCCTATGCCACGCCATGTCGAACTTCGCCGTTCCAAGTTCTAATGGCGGCTTCAGAACGTGAAGCCTTTCGCGATAACCGGAGGCTTCAACGACGCCCTTCATGAGCGTTGCTATGAGGTCGGACGACGCAACAAGCCGCGGTGCTGCGTACATCTGCGGCAGCGTCAGCGCAAGGCGCCGTCGAAGCCCCAGCTTGCCCAGCGCGGCATCGACCATCCCGAACCGCTCGTTTTCCGGAGAAACTAGGAGATGCGACATCTGTAGAAATGCGTCGAGCGTCAGCTCTGCGGCGGCTTGCGGGTGGTCTTTGCGAAAGACGCAGACGAAAGCTTCCTCGAACAGGGGTTCGGTCAGGATCCGACCGGCCGGCGTGTGCGGAACTCCGACAGTAAGATCTGCCTCCCCAGAATCCAGAAGCGAGAGGACCGCGTCGCGATGGTCGAAGTTGCGGATCCGTAAAACGATACCCGGTGCCTGAGTTCGCAGGAGAGCAAGTAGTTTTGGCAGGACAATAAACGCCGCGTGCTCGGAAAGGCCGATCGAGAATGTGACGGTTGACTTAGAGGGGTCGAAGACCTGCGTGAACTCCAGAGTTCGTTGGATTTCCTCCAGCGCATGGCCGAGCGGTTCGGCGAGATCGAGCGCGCGCGGCGTCGGCTGCAACCCGTCTGGGCCACGAATAAACAACTCGTCCTGCAAGAGAGCACGCAGACGGGAAAGTGCTGCACTCATCGCCGGCTGTGTGCGCCCGATCCGCACGCCTGCACGCGTCACGCTCCGCTCCGCCATAAGAGCGTCGAAGGCGACGAGGAGGTTCAGATCGATACCATGTAAATCCATGTGGTGGATGTTACGTCATATCCGATATCGATTTCAACGATGAAATCGCGTGACGTAGGTTGCTCATCGTCAACATGGAAAGATTGATATGAGCAACGAACAACCATCATACAGCGGAATAAGCACCGCAGATCTGCAGACGCTTCGCACCTTCTACAAAGCGTTTGAAGGAAACCCAGATCTACTCGACGAAAGCGTCGTCACGGACTGGCAGGACATTCCGCTTGCCCCTCGCCAAGCGGCGGGCCGAGATGGGTTCAAGCCCATGATCGCCGCTTTCTCTGAAGCGTTCGCTGACCTCAAGATCGAGATCGTCGATGTGATCGGCGGGCCGGACAAAGCAGCGGTCCGCGCCGTCATTACCGGTCGTCACGTCGCGGATTGGTTCGGGGTCGCCCCGACCGGCCGCGAATTCTCGCTTCCGATCCATGAGTTCCACGCCTTTGAGAACGGCCGGATTACCCATACCTGGCACATGGAAGACTGGATGGGCTGGTTTGCCCAGATGGGTGCCTGGCCGGTCAAGAACTAGGAGCTGACAATGCAACAGATCATTCTTTCAGACTATGAGCAAACCCCTGTTCTGCAGGACGCCGCTATCCCTGAGCCGAAAGATGGAGAGGTGCTGGTCCGCATTGCAGCCGCGGCGCTCAACCCACTCGACGTCAAGCTGCAACGCGGTCAGGTGCATGCCTACTTCCCGCTCAGCTTCCCGTCTGCCATGGGCACGGATCTCGCGGGCACGATCGAGAAAACAGGCTCGCTGACCTCGCGCTGGAGGGCGGGGGATCGGATCTTGGCGCGGCTCGACCCGACGAAGGGTGGCGCCTTTGCGGACTATGCAATCGTGCCGGAAGATCAACTGGTGCTTGTTCCCGAAGATCTGGACCTCAACAGCGCAGTCGGATTGCCAACCGCTGCAGGAACAGCCTGGCAGGCACTTGTCGAGATGGCGGATCTTCAGGCCGGCCAGACCGTCCTTGTGCATGCAGGTACCGGGGGTGTCGGTAGTTTCGCCATCCAGTTCGCCAGAGGGCTTGGCGCGCGGGTCATCGCCACCGCCTCGGGAGACGGTATGGAGATCGCGCGCGAACTGGGTGCCGATCAGGTCATCGACTATCGATCCGAGAATTTTACCCGCAAGGTTTCCGACATTGATGTCGTGCTGGACACGATCGGCGGGGAGACACAGCAGCGCTCTTTCGAGGTGTTGCGCAGTGGCGGCAAGCTGCTTTCCACCGTGTCTCCGCCCGATCAGGCCCTGGCGACCGCCCACAAGGTCGAAGGTGCATTCGTGTTCCACACATCGAACGCAAAACGGCTCTCGGATCTGGTCAAGGCGATGGGCGCAAAGGGCCATTCAGCCCTGATCGACGCTGTCTTCCCAATCATCTCGTTTGCAGAAGCTTTCGATCGCCAGGCATCTGGCAGAGCGCGTGGAAAGATCATCTTGAGTTTCTAATCGCCTTCGTGGGAGCAATGGAGCCGGGCGGCGGTTTTGCCCGGCTCTTTTCTCTTAGCGCTCGGCGCTACTGAACGGCTTATGCTTCGCCGAAATAATTCAATCCTTCTAGATCGTCGATCAATGCGGGGCCAACCGGCCGCCAGCCGAGTTCTTGCTGTGTCCGCTGGCTGTTAACGGGGTTATCGACTCCCACAAAGGGCGCCAGGAAGCCGAATTGGCGCTTGGCTTGCCGCGATGTTGCGGATCGGACTGGAAGACCAAGATCCTTGGCCATGATTTCAGCAATCTGCTTGTATGTGACCCCCTCCTCTGCTGCGCCGTGATAAACTCCCCCCGCCCGTCCCTTTTCAAGCGCCAGCTCGAAGAGAGAGACGGCATCGCCGATATGTACTCCACTCCATCGATTTGAGCCGTCTCCGACATAGAGCACCTCACCATTCTTACGGGCAGCTGTCGCGAGTTGCGGAATTAATCCGCTGTCGCCGCGACCGTGCACTGACGGCGCGAGCCGAACCAAGGATGCCCGCACGCCACGCTGCGCCCATTGCCTCACCAAGGCCTCGCTGACAGCACGAACGTGACCGGGCGAGCGGGGATCGGGCAAATCGGTTTCCACAGCAAGGCGTTCGGCGCGCGCGCCTGGGGGGCCGGCCACGCCCATAGTAGCGAACGCCGTCACCATCGGGCGTCCGGATCCAGCCAACGCCGCGGCCAGAGCATCGATGGCTGCCTCGTTCGTGGCCGTTATCGCCTGCATCATTCTCGCGACGGTGTTGCCGGGCCATCCCCCTAGGAGAGCGCCAAACAAGCGCCGGCGCGGTAGGTCGCCCGGCGAAAAGCTGTAGGCGAGATGGACGACCGCATCGGCCTCGGCAGCCCCTCTACGGAGAATATCGAGATCGACGATACTCCCTGCAAGCGGACGCGCGCCCAGAGAGTTCAATCGACGCTCTGATGTCTTTGAACGGGCCAATCCGACGATCTCGTGGCCTTTTGCCGACAGATGCTCGATGAGCGCAGGGCCGATAAAACCGGTGGCCCCCGTGATGAAGATACGCATTTAGTTACCCCTTGGAAGGTGTCATGGAATGAGCGACCAGAACGCTTGTCGGACGACGCCAGAGATAGAGCTCCGCGAGCAGAAGGTTCGGCAGCCAACAGGCCCACGCGATGGTGCGATAGGCAATCAGAAATTCGATGTTAAAAACGTCCGAGAGCGGCAGGTAGATACGAAGCGTCACTGCTGAGAGCGTGAGCGCGAAGGACCGGATCATCCAGCGCCGGTGCGATACAATACGGCCGACAAGAACCTCGCGTACTGCAAGACCCGTCGTCATCAGCCACGCCAAGCCGAGGGCAGCGAAACCCGCACCAGCCACGGGACCCGAGGACAGTCCCGTCGCCAGCACCAGCGCTGCTAGGCCACCGCTGGCCCAGCCGAAGACGTAAAGGCGACCAATACACTTGTGAAGAAACGGCCACCGTACTCTTAATCGCGGCCGAAATTGCCACGGTCCGAGAAGCAGTGCTGTAGCAGCGCCGGCCGCGTGCACTGCAATCCACGGATCGAGCTGCCGGTTGGCAGCGATATTTGCGGGAACCGGCCCCTGGCCCGCAAGATAGCGATAGGAAAACAGCGCCACCGCGGTCGAGATCGTTGCCGTGGACGCCCAGACGAGCAGGCCCAGGCGAGATTGAGATACATGCACCATCTTCATAGCATTCCCAAGATGCAGCATCTCCGCAACCAAAGAACGAGGGACGTAGGCATGAGATTTCCTTTGATTTTACATTTTCCAAAGACTACCCCGCCCTTTGCGAACCATCTATGCTCATTCAGACTAGAAATCTTCGAGATCGTTCGAAACATGGATCCATTGTCCGACATCCTGACTATATTGAAGCCTCGTCGACTGGAGACCGGCGCCACCGATGTGGGAGGCGACCTTTCAATCAGGTTTCCACCGCATGAGGGCCTGTACTGCTATGCGGTGCTGGAAGGTGCGTGTTGGTTGACGCTGGAGGACGGCGCCACGCCGCTCCGACTCAAAGCCGGGGATTGCGTCTTGCTGCCGAGCGGTCGTCCGTTTCGCATTTGCAGCAAACAAGGCCTCACATCCGTGGATGCCGCTGTTTTCTTCGCTGGCCGAAGCAATGGCGAAGTCGTTATCTATGAGAAGGGAGGCACTTGCTTTGTCTGTGCCGCACATTTCGGTTTCGACACTCCGGATTCGAGTTTGCTGCTCGGCATGCTTCCACCGGTTGTCCATATCAACGACCAAACAGATCAGACCGCGATGCGCTGGGCGCTGGACCGGATGATGGCGGAGCTGCGTACACCTAGAGCAGGAAGCGATCTTCTCGTTGAGCACCTCTCCCATTTGATACTGATCCAGGCACTGCGCCAGCACCTCACAGCGCGGGACGGCACACGTGTTGGATGGCTTTCGGCGTTAGCTGACCCACCCGTCGCAGCGGTCATCGCAGCTCTGCATGCGAAACCAGCTGATCGATGGAGCGTCGCGGCAATGGCCAAGATCGCTGGCATGTCGCGCACTATCTTTGCGCTCCGCTTCAAGGCAAGCGTCGGCGCCAGTCCGATGGAATATCTAACGCGCTGGCGCATGATGTTAGCCGCCGACGCTCTGAGGCTGCCACACAGAACAATTGCCTCAGCCGCCGTGGCGGTCGGATATGACTCTGACAGCGCTTTCAGCACCGCCTTCAAGCGTATCATGGGCTGCTCCCCTCGCAAGTATCATGCAAGGTTGAGCTGTGAGCACGCTGTCTAAAGCTGCATCATACATCAAAAATTGCATGGAACTCGATACTCTGTTCGAGCAGAGCGAGCCCGTAATTGAGGTCAGGCCTTCACGACGTGAAGGGTCGTTTTTAGATCGGCTAACAGCCGCTTACCCGGAGCATGTGTCGCCTTGAACCAGTTCGAACTTGCGACCACGCTATTGCGATTGGAAACCAATGAAATTTCAGGCTTTTTACCCCAACCCTATCAATATGAAGATCTGGCTCTGATAAGTACTCAACCTGCTCATACTCGCGAAAGATCAAGTAAGGACCTTCATTGACTTTTTCCGGGTTAGTCGCGCGGATTTGCGGTTGTTATTGGTTGACCTTGATCCATCCAAAGAAGGTATCCATAGAGTCCGACGTCTCGCGCGCAGCGCCATATAGCTCCAAGAAATGAGCGAACCGAACAAGAAGTTGACCGGCGATCATTTCCAATTCGCGGCGGTCAATCGGCTTTTGCTTTCTATACCCTGGCAAGTCTGTATTGATCGTGGGCCAAGTCCCGTGGGCAACACGCGATCGGGCCGTCGTGATGTTAAGGATGAATTGGTCAACGGTAAGTGCGCTGCCTGGATACTGTTGCGCCCCCTTAAGTCCAAAGAACGCCTCAAAACTTTCCCTCAGACGGCTTTTGCTGCCGGCCATGTCTTCCGACCGAAATAACACTTCTATTGTCGTCTCAAGCTTGAAGACGGCTACCGTATCGAGTGTCTCGGCAACAGCTTGGTTGAACCAATATGCTGCATTCGCCCAGCTTTCGACGAGAAGAGGAAAGTTGCTGGACGCGCCTAGGTATTCTTCAAGCCTATCTTCTTTCATCTGCGGGGGATGTTGCACGTGACCGACCTTTATGTAGCCAAAGTAACGGACAAAACCATTCTTGATATGCTGACCGAGCTGAAGGAAAGATTTGGCTCGAACCATATGGGCATTGATCTAGGCGGCGTCCCACTACCGGAAAACAAATTCGAATTAATACGGAAAAAGAAGGGCCCTTCCTTTCTGATTCAGTCATTTTCTTTCAATCCAGGCGACACCACATTCAACCTGAACATGAACCGTGGCAACGTACTGGCGAGTCTCAACCCCGCTTATTACGACATCATAAAGTTCGCCCCCGAGAACGGGCGGATAGATGCTGAGAAGCTTTTGGAGGTAGAGGAAATCATCCGCCGCTACCTGACATTCCCGAAAGCTGGTGACGCAAAGGGACTGGCTGAAAACACGCTTGGCATAATCGATCGCGAAACGGCATCGCTTGCCCAACTGCATCATACAATGCTGGAAAACGCAGAAAACTTGCGCATCAGCTACGAAGAAGATGCCGCCGAGCGCCGGAAGAAGTTCGAGGAGCAGCAGCTTCAGGCTGAGGAAGAAATCCGGAAGCGGGAAGCGGGAGCGCGGGAGCGCATCAGCAATGAAAAAGCTGCACTGGATGAGAAGATTAAGGAATTTGACCAGTCGGACCACATGTTCGCACGCCGCAAATTGCGCGAGGACATAACTACACAGGTGCAGGGCTTCCTGGCCCGCCCACCAAGCTCCCGACAGTCGCTGATGAAGCTGATGTTCCTCATCTGGATCTGCATCGGCGGCGCAGCATTAGCCGGTGGTGCTGCATTTTACACGTTCCAGTCTTTTGTTTCCCTGACACAGGAAAGGAGCCAACTCGCCTCCGATCTGCTGGCGGTAATCGAACGGTCTGCCCTAAAGGACCCGGCGCAGACGAGCCAAGCTCAGAATCCGGCCGACAATCAGGCTTCAGCTCCGAATACGGCCACGGAGACATTGGCCCCCAAATTGCCCGACAACACGATATTGCTCTGGATGTTGGCCCTTCGTGGACTGCTTCTGTCAGCGGTCGCTATAGGCTTCATTGCATACCTCGTGTCATTTCTACGCCTTTCATACGACACTGAGCTGCGTACCATGCAGGAACTCCAGCGGTATGGAATGGACATCAACCGCGCAAGCTGGGTTATTGAGACTGCGATGGAAATGACCAACAAGGAAGGCGCACAGCTCCCGGAAAAATGGGTCGAAGGCGCCTGTGCTGGACTTTTCCAAATGGGCGCGAAAGGCGACGGAGAGGTTAGCTCGCTTGCCGCCCTCGGCGCTGTCATGGGACTAGGGCCGGAAGTGAGCGTCGGTCCGAACGGGGCAACACTTAAACTGCCACCGAAGGCGGCGAAAAAAGCCGCCAATGACGCCGAATAACGCAGTTCCATCCCTCTAGGTAATCCGGATAGGAGCGTGTCATTCGCCTTTCTTATTGGCACCGCCAACTACTAATGACCAACATTTCGGCGCCACCGCTCCTTTTGAGAAAGCGGCATCCCGCAGAACCGTTGGCCGGATACATCACGCCGAAACTTCGAGAGCTTGTTGCCAGGCTTTCCCATATCAACGACTTCGGTTTCTTGACCATGGCGTGGTCAACCCATGCCCTGCAGACAGGGCGGAAGGACAGCATCAGGAAGGGGATTTTCCGGTATCCCAAGGAAGCCGGGAGCGATAGTATCCTGAACGGCCACTCCGTTCAGGCTTGGGAGATTGAAACCCTTGCGAACCTCCTGCTCACGACGCCGAAAACGCCGGGCTTCGCATGGGAGCCGACGATGGACACTCGGGATTTTGAGACCATCCGCGTGCTGACAAATCTTCTCAGAAGCGCCGAGGATGACGAGACCCCGCTTCGTATCAACAATGAAAACATCATTGACGAGCTTCACAGGATCGGCCACCGGCAGTTTGCCATGACGAGCTCGACCAGCTCCGGCAGTTTGGAAGACGTCCGCCGCCCGTGCAGTTTTCGGTCCATCATCGTTTTAGCCAGCGTCAGCCGGTCATGCTCCTTCATGCCGATCTCGGCGGCCGCCAAAAACCCGTGGGCGATGGCGAGCAACCTGGTTTCCCGATCGCGATGTCGGCGCCGATCGACGGGAATGGTTTTCAGTCCGAGGTTGATGGTGGCGAGATGGTCACCGGTGGTGATACCGGCCTGGCGCAGGATGGAGGCGGCAAATAGCCGGCCGAGCCAGGGCGCATGCTGCAGGACGGAAAGTTCGTTCCAGGCATCAAGGGCGACGATCGCCTGCAGCACCGCCGGCAAGTTTTCGGCCCGCCGCAACACAGCGCGCCATTCCTCAAGCCGCGCGTCCTCATCCCAGTCGACATCGTAGATCATCGGATCTTTCTCTTGGCCGCCGCCACGGCCGAGCCGCGTTGCGTTCTCGATCGCAGCTTCGGATCGGGCCAAGACAGCATCAATGGCGGCATAGTCCACGCCGGGTAGATTTTCCACGTCGTCGGCGTCATCCCCCTCCCTTTCCGGATCGATCGTGACCGCACGCCGGATGGCACCGATCGTCTGCGCTTCTTCCGTGTCAGCCGTAGTAATCTCCGCGGTTTTCCGCAGCGAGCGGAGACCGTCGCTCGACAACGCCCAGCTGGGTGCCTGCGCGGCGATACGCCGACGGGTGCGCAAAACATCGCGAGCGATGGTCAGCTCGTGGGTGGGTGTGCGAATATCTCTGACATGGTCGTGGAGGACGAGGTCTTCGAGATGGACGAGTTCGCCGTCGATCCACAGCGAAGCGCAGGCATCGGCGAAATTTTGCCGTTCGAGGAAGCCGGCGCCTACCTTCGACTTGGCAATGCGCTCGTCCAGGCGTGCCAGAGCGACACCGGCATCAAAAGCCGGTCGCATCAAGGCTCTCATGCTGATTTTCGCGAGATCGTAAGCCATTGAAATCATGGTAAATGATTTGCTAAAGGAACTCTATATTAAAGTTGAGGTTCCTCACATGGTATGATTGCCAGTTGAGGCTCTAACCATCGATAAGTACCTCTTACCGATAATTAACGAGATGTTTTTTATCTTCTCTAAGACGATTTGTAATCAAAGTAGCGGCCTTGTCGAATATGCTGGAGTGAACGTCTGGGACAGGCTGGTTCTACCCCAGTGTTTTTTGGGCAATACGCCTACTGGTTAAAGCAAGACTAGCATAGATAGTTTTGTCGCATAAACTCCGGCTGGAATATTTGTTCCGAAAAGCAAACCGCCGATCGTTTGGTGCGAGCAAATTTTCTGACTTCAGCTTTCACCTCTCCTCACGCCTGCATGTCAGGCAATAATTTGAGTTTTTGTGTTTCGATCGCGTGTTGATTGTGCGCACGAATTAGGTTGGGCCGACATCACCGGTCACAGTCACCCTCGCGCACAAGCGGCACCCGCCAACTCGTCCGCCAGCTCATTCCCCGAAACGCCCTGGTGACCCTTGCACCAGGCCACCGTCAAAAGCGGGTTTTCTGCAAGCTTGGCATCCAGCAGTTTCCACAGAGCGGCGTCTGGGATGGTGCGGTTTCGGGCTTTTGGGTTGGGGTTGTATCGCTTCCAGCCGTTGTTTTTCCAGATTGGGCGCCAGTGTTTGCAGCCTTCTACGACGTGCGTTGAATCCGACCAGATTGTTACTTTGAGCGACGGTGCGTGGGTGGTTGCCCATTCTGCGGCTTTTAGCGCGGCGATGAGTTCCAGTGCGTTGTTTGTCTTGGCCGCGAAACTGCCGGATTGCGTGGCGAGCGTCTGGCCGTTGTGGAGAGCGACGAAGGCCCAGCCGCCTTTTTCTTTTGCTGCGTCGTAGGAGCCATCGGCGTAAATGTCGATATGGCCGGATTCTGATTGGCCGGGTTGCGCAAGCAAGTTTTTATCGTCTGTCATCGGTAACTGCATTTCTTATTCGCACAAAAGGAACGGGATTACCCAGCACAGGATTGCTTCGCCGTCCATAAGCTCCTCCGTTTTTCTCGATTGGCAGCACCCTGCACTCCGTGCGATGCTGGTCTTATCCGGGTTCATCCGGGTGCGGATATGACGAACGGAAATGGCGGCACCTGCGATGAGCCAGATGAGCGAATGGTCTTGGGAGTCCTTGCGTCAGAACTATCTGACGGTACCGACCTTGTTACGCTCCATACCCGTGGGTATCGTCATCGCTGCCGGGGTTTTCGCGACGACCTGGACGCACACGCTTCTCAGCGACCATCAGGACATGGTTGTGCATACCTATGAGGCCATCGATACGACGAAGGATGTTCTCATCGCTCTGGATGATGCGGAAACGGGGCAGCGGGGTTATCTGGTCAGTAGCGACAGGCAATATCTCGCACCTTATGAGAAGGCGTTGGGCCGCCTTCAGACGCTGCGGGTCAATCTGCTGAACAGGGTTTCCGACAATGACAGCCAGGTGGCCCGGGTGCGGCAGCTGGGCGTGCTGATCGATGAAAAGCTGGGCGAGTTGAGCCGCTCCATCACGCTGCACGACACTGATGGTGCCGATGCCGCGCGGGCGCAGGAGAGCACATATATGGCGGTTGCGACGATGGATCGCATTCGTGATGTCATCGGGGATATCACCGTCAATGAGCGCAATCTTCTGGAGGTGCGGCAGGCCGAGGTCGAGACCGATGAGTTCCGGATACGGATTGTCGCAATCGCTATCGGGCTGGCCTCATTTCTGACCCGAGCTGGTGTTGAAATGTATCTGACACGGACACGCCGATCAGAATGATTATTCCCTATCGCTGGGGTTGATTATGACGCTCGAAGTTCTATGCCTGCATTCTTGCCGTGATGGCACACTCGGTCCATATAGGCACCATGACAGTTGATTCGAAAATATTCGTTGGCCTCAAGTCCACCCGCAAGAAAAATGCGGTGTCTACCGGCCAGGCCGCAGGCCCGAAATGCCACTGGGATGGCTGCGAGAAGATTGGCACGCACCGCGCCCCTGTCGGCCCAAATGCGGAAGGCCTATATCTGCTGTTCTGTCTTGAGCATGTGAGAGAGTACAACAAGGGTTACAGCTTTACGACGGCGCCATCCAACGCCGACGTCGCGCGCCTTCAGAAGGAAGCTGCCATCGGCAGCCGTAAAACGATTGGCAGCAGGATCAACCAGTCGACCGAAATGCCTCTTCCCTCCACTGAGCGCTCCGGTTCTGCCAAAGTGCTCAACGCCCGCAAAACCGCTGCGCAGCGCGAGGCACAGAAGGCCGAACTGCGAAAGCGCAAGCTGAAGGTGCTGGAAGCAAAAGCCTTCGAAACGCTTGGCCTTTCCCACGATGCCACGCCTGAGGAAATCAGAAGCCGGTACAAGAACCGGCTGAAAATGCACCATCCCGATGTTAATCAGGGCAACCGCAACTCTGAAGATGAGCTGCGCGCATCCATCGAGGCGTATAAAATTCTCAAGCTCAATGGCTTTTGCTGAGCGGGTTTGGTGAGGCGACAGCATCGCTGTGCGCACATCCTTAAGGAACGGATTCTCCCGTGACTGGTTATTCAAGCGAGCCAAGGGTCGGATATGACCATGCTTTGAATGCAAGATTGGGAGAAGATTATGGATATTCCACAACACACTGTTGTCGCCGTGGCCGATGGCGAGAAGCTGAGCCTGTTCCGGAATGAAGGCGATGCGCAGAATGTGAAGCTGACGGCGCTTCCGGATGCGGACGTGGACAGTTCCAAAATTTCATCTGGCGCGCGTCACTCCAGCAGTTCTGCGAACCCTGATGACAGCCAGCAGGATGAAGATGGTTTCAGCGCTGGTATTGCCGATATGCTGAACAAGAAGGTTCTGGGCGGCAACATCAAGGGATTGATCGTTGTCGCTGCTCCGCGCACGCTGGGCGAGATGCGCAAGGGTTATCACAAGTCTCTGTCCGACGTCCTTTTGGGCGAACTCGACAAGGACCTGACCGGCCACTCGATTCAAGACATCGAAAAAGCACTGGCCGCTGCGTAACGAGATCATGTTGAAATGGAGCGGTTTGCGCCGCTCCATTTCCATTTTCTAGCGTCAGAATATTTTCCTATTTTTACAGCGCCAGTCCTGATGCACGGTCGAAGACATGCACACGTTCATGGCTGATGTTTGCAGCAAATGGCGTGTTGGTGCGAACCAGTTGCTCACCATCCACGACAGCCGTGACGTGATGACCGGCGAGATCGAAGATGACATGGGTCTGCGCGCCTGTCGGTTCGACCAGCAGCGTCTGCCCAGATACCGCCACATCACCACCGCCATCCATGGCGAAATGTTCGGGACGCAGACCGATGGTGACGGACTGGCCGCGCTTGACCTTACGGTCCGGCGAAATGCGGATCGCCGTGCCGTCATCCAGACGGGCGGCAGGTGCGCCCTCTTCTCCATCGACGATGCATTCGATGAGGTTCATGGCGGGGGAGCCGATGAAGGCAGCGACGAAGAGGTTGGCGGGCGTCTTGTAGAGTTCAAGCGGTGTCCCCTGCTGCTCGATGCGGCCCTGGTTGAGAACGACCACGCGGTCGGCCAAGGTCATGGCTTCGATCTGGTCATGGGTGACATAGATAGACGTCGTGCCAACTTTTTGATGCAAAGTCTTGATTTCGCTGCGCATCTGCACGCGCAGCTTGGCATCGAGGTTGGACAAAGGTTCATCGAAAAGGAAGACGGCGGGATTGCGCACCACGGCCCGGCCCATGGCCACGCGCTGGCGCTGGCCGCCGGAAAGTTGCGATGGTTTGCGCTCCAGAAGGCTGGCAAGATCCAGCATGCGGGCGGCCTCGGCTACGCGCTCATCGATCACGGCTTTCGGCTGACCTGCGATCTTGAGGTTGAAGCCCATATTTTCGGCGACAGTCATATGCGGGTAGAGCGCATAGGACTGGAACACCATGGCGATGTTGCGTTCCCGGGGCGTCATCTCGTTGACGACATTGCCGCCAATCATGATGTCACCATCGGTGATTTCTTCCAGACCCGCAATCATGCGCAGCAGCGTGGACTTGCCGCAGCCAGAGGGGCCGACGAGCGCGATGAATTCGCCATCGGCAATGTCCAGCGAAATGCCGTGAATGACACCGAGCGAGCCATAGGACTTGCGGATATCTTTGAGTTCGACGGATGCCATGTTCTGCTCCTTCAGGACTTGACGGCGCCAGCCGTCAGACCCGCAATGATGTGTTTCTGTGCTAGAAAGAAGACGATGATGGTGGGCAGGATCGTCATGGTGATGAAGGCCAGAACCAGCTGCCATTCCGTGCCGAATTCACCACGATAGACCATGATGCCGAGCGGCCATGGGTATTTCGATTCCGAATTGAGCATGATGAGCGGCAGGATATAGCTGTTCCAGCTTCCCACGAAGGAGACGATGCCAACCGTTGCGATGATGGGGCGCGAGAGCGGCATGGAAATGTACCAGAAGAATTTCAGGTAACCGCAGCCATCCACGAAGGCCGCCTGAAACAGCTCATCCGGCAGGTTTCTGAAATAGTTGCGAAACAGCAGGATGCTCATGCCCAGCCCGAATGCCACCTGCGGCAGCACGACACCCCAATAGGTATCCAGCAGGCCAAGATCGCGGATGCGGATGAAGAGCGGCAGGATGGCGGTCGCGGCTGGAAACATCAGCCCCAGCAGGAAGTAATTCAGCAGGAAGTTGGAGCCGAAGAACTTCACATGCGCGAATGTGAACGCCGCCATGGCCGAGACGACGAGTGTGAGGAACACGGTGAGAACGGCGATGACCAGCGAGTTGAAGATTTGCAGCCAATAGCGCTTGCCGAAAAGAATATCGCCATAGTTGGACCATTGCCACTCAGCAGGCAGGCCAAAGGGGTTTACGCGCAGATCCCCCAGCGTCTTGAAGCCGCCCAGCGCCGTCGTCAAAAGCGGCACCAGCACGATGGCCGCGATGAGGCCGAGCGATACATAGAGATAGAGCTTCGTTTGCGTGCTTACGCGGATGGATGTGGATGTATCAGTCATGGCGCATGAAAATCCTTTTGTAACCAAAGGCGAGCGTGACGCAGATGACGAAGAGCACCACGCCAACCGCACTGCCAAGACCGACCTGCATGCGCATGACGCCGTAGGTATAAAGGAAGGTCACCATGGTTTGCGTGGAATTGGACGGACCGCCACCGGTGAGCGGCATGATCATGTCGAAGAGTTGCAGCGAGCCGATCACGGCAAAGAAGATGGACAGACGCACGGTGGAGCCGAGCATCGGCAGCGTGACATAGCGGAACTTCTGCCAGCCGGTCGCGCCATCGATTTCCGCAGCTTCCAGCACGTTCTTGTCGACCGATTGCAGTCCGGCGATGAACAGCATCATGTGGAAACCGAAATATTTCCAGACGATAACGGCCAGCACCGCATAGATCGCCACATCCTTGTCGGCCAGCACATAAGGATTGGCGAAGCCAAAGAAGTTGGAGATTGCTGCGAAAAGGCCGTAGTCGCCATCATAGACGAAGCGCCAGATCAGGCCTGCGGCGACATCTGCCAGGACATAGGGCAGGAAGAAGACGAGGCGGAAGGCAACGACGCCCGGAATTTTATGCGCCAGCATCGTTGCCAGCCAGATGGCGAGCGGGATCTGGATGCAGATCGAAATCACGATGATCAGTGCGTTGTTGATCAGCGCCTGCGAGAAGGCAGCATTGCCGAACAGAACCTGAAAGTTCTTCAGCCCGATGAAATCGGTGGGCGTGCCATAACCGTTCCAGCGGTAAAGGCTGTACCAGGCCGCTTCGCCCATCGGCAGGATGACGAAGAGGGTAAAGAGAAGAAGTGCGGGCGGCAGGAAGATGAGCAGCGTCAGGGCGCGGTCATGGGCGACCGAGCTTTGCTTGCGCTTCAGCTTCGTCAGTGGTTTGGCCAATGCGGGTGCTGCATTGATGGAAATATTCGTCATCATGTCCGCTTTCGGTTTCACGCGGGGCGAAGGACGCCGCAATCACACGGCGGCGTCCTGTCGTTCAGGCGGGATCAGCGAAGCTCGAAGGCATCCTGAATCTGCTGAGCGCCTTCTTCGGATGTCATCTGACCCGAGACGATTTCAACGGAGACGTCATTGACGACGCGGCCAACGGCTGCACCCAGCGTCTGGTCGAAGAAGTTCTGGTGCCATGTGGACTCGGAAAGCTGTTTGGCAGAACCAGCCATCAGCGGGTTGGTCACAGCCTCGCTGGCACCAACGGCGACAGGCAGGATCATGCCAGCCTTGGCCATCTTCTTTTCATTCTCGGCATTGGTCAGGAAGGTCGCGAATTCGATGGCTTCCTTAGATGCATTTTTGGTGACAGCCCAGCCGTTCAAACCACCGAGCGTATCGGTTGCCTTGCCAGCACCACCTTCGACGGCTGGAAAGGCGAAGCGACCGAGATTTTCGGGCGCAAGACCTTTGCCGTCACCGGCATTCTTGCGCTGGTTGGCTTCGGTATTGTCGAAACCGAGGATCATTGCGGCCTTTCCATCACCAAACACGCCAAGCGCCTGCGGCCATGTGGAGCCGAGATAGCCGGGCTGGAAGGGTTCGAGCTTGCCGAATTCCGCCAGCTGTTCGCCAGCCTTGATGATGGACGGGTCCATGAAGCCTTCGCCTTCGCCCTTGCGGGCTGCATCGAACACCGCCTGCCCACCATTTCGCATGACGAGATAGCTCCAGTAGAAATGGATCGGCCACTTCTCACCGCCGCCACCGGCAATCGGCACGATGCCCGCAGCCTTGATGGTTTTGACAGCGTTGCCGAGATCGTCCCAGGTCTTGATGTCTTCCGCCTTCACGCCCGCCTTGGCGAAAAGCGCTTTGTTGTAGAAAAAGCTGACGAGGCTGACGCGGTACGGAACGGCCCAGACTTTGCCATCGAAGGACAGACCTTCAATGGATGCCGGATTATAGGCCTTGCGAATTTTGCCGCCATCGGCATCGAACACTTCCGTCAGGTCTTTCAGAGCACCGGTCTTGGACTGCTCCTCCAGCACACCGCCGCCCCAGCTATAGAAGAAGTCGGGAACATCGTTGGATTGCAGCAGCGTCGGCAGCTTTGCCTTGAAGGCTTCGTTTTCCAGGAACTGCAATTGAACATCGACATCAGGATGCTTCGCTTCAAAATCCTTGGCAATTTCCTCCCAGACGGCCACGGACTTCGGATCGAGTTCCACATGCATCCATTTGACGACCGTTGCGGCAGATGCCGCCGCTGTGCCTAACATGAATGTGATGGCTGTGGTTGCGGCAAAAGACATCCACTTGCCGCTCAGGCTTGCGCCTGCGTGCTTATTCGTCATGATGGTAATCCTCCCGGGGACGTTCCTCACCAATTATTCCCCAATGCGGATTAATTCATATAAGGACGCGCTCAATGTCAAGGCATATTGCTGATATTTTCAGCTTTGCGCTTGACACACCCCCATCTGACTCGGTTATTTAATCCGCAATCCGATATAAATACCGCCTCAGACATTGGCTTGATCGCGACTGGAAATCATGAAGACCGCAGACCCGGAACTGATGCGCGCGATCAATCGCCTGAACGTCCTCGATAACGTCCGTCGTCACGGGCCGATTTCACGGGTGGAGATCAGCGAAAGAACGCAGCTTTCCACCACAACCGTCTCGGCGATTACCGCCTCACTGCTGGATGACGGGCTGATTCTGTCGCGGCATCTGGGTGACATCAGGACGGAAGGCGCGCGTGGTCGCCCCCGGGTAATGCTGGAACTCAACCCGGATGCGGCGCGTGTGGTGGGTGCGAAGATTGCGGCGAGCCGTATGGTGTTCGTGGTCACGGATTTCTGCGGCAATGTGCTCTCCACGCTTGCGCTACCCATCCGGATCGACCGTCAGCCGATTGGCGTCATCGCCGATCTGATCGAGGATGGCGTGCGGCGCTGCGTGGTGGATGCCGGTTTGTCGCTTGAAGATGTGGATATGGTCTGCCTTGGGCTACCCGGCGTCATCGAGCATCGCACTGGCAAGATACGGTCCAGCCCCGTCTTACGCGAAGTGAATATCGACTTTGCCGATGAGATGACGGCGCGTTTCGGCACGCCGACCATCATAGAAAGCGATGCCCATGCCGTAACGCTCGGCCACCACTGGTTCGGCAAGGCGCGCGATCTGGAGGACATGGTGCTGATCTCGCTGGAGCAAACTTTGGGGCTGGGCGTGCTGCACCGGAACGATCTGTTTCGCGGTGCTGGCGGCCTTAGCCACAATCTCGGAGATCTCGTGCTGGTAGCCAGCCCGGAAGGCACCGTGCGGCTTGCCAGCCATGCGGGCGAGAATGCCATTTTAGGGTCGCGGCCTGCGGATGGGCGCTTTGCGGAGGCCATTCGGCTGGGCCGCGGCATGCAGCATGCGCAGACGCTGGTGCTGGCGCAGGACAATGATCTCATTGCCGCAGCCGAGCGGGCGGGTGCGGCCATCGGGCTGACGCTGGCCAATATCGTCACGCTGTTTGCACCGCCGCGGGTCATCATCGTCGGGTCCAGTCTGGAACTCGGCGCACCCTTCATCGACAGCATCCGCACCGCCTACGAGACCTCCGTGCCCCCTTCCCTGCAAGGCGTGGCGGAACTGGTTTTTGACAAATCGAGCGACGAATTGTGGGCGCAGGGCGCTGCTGCCGTAGCACTTTACGAGCTTTACGAATCGCCGTGGAACACCACGGGTCCGGCTCTCTGAGGAGGGAGCGGGTTCACATCATGACGGGAGAGAGAACATGAAGAAAGTCGGCATAGGCATCATCGGATGCGGCAATATTTCCGGCGCTTATTTAAAGGCCATGGCGTCGTTTCCCATTCTGGATATTCGCGGCGTGGCAGATATGAATGCGGATATGGCCAAGGCCAAGGCCGAGGAATTCAACCTGACGGCCCGGACGGTGGATGAGCTGTTCGCCGACCCGGACATCGAAATCATCGTCAACCTGACGATCCCCAAGGCGCATGTTGAGGTGGCGTTGCGGGCGCTGGAAGCGGGCAAGCACACCTATTCCGAAAAACCGCTCGGCATCAATTTTGCGGAAGGCAAAAAGCTGGCCGAAGCGGCCAAGGCGAAGAACCTGCGGATCGGAGCGGCTCCCGACACCTTCCTGGGCGGCGGCCATCAGACGGCGCGCACACTGATCGACCAAGGCGTTCTCGGCATGCCCGTCGGTGGAACCGCCACCTTCATGTGCCCCGGCCATGAGCGCTGGCACCCCAACCCCGCCTTCTATTACGAGGTGGGCGGCGGGCCGATGCTGGATATGGGACCGTACTATATTACCGATCTTGTCAATCTGTTCGGCCCAGTGGCCAAGGTCGCGGGCTTTGCCTTCTCGCCACGCACAGAACGGTTGATTACCAGCGAGCCGCGCAATGGCGAAAAGATACCGGTGCAGATTGCCACCCATGTGGCCGGCGCTTTGGCGTTTCAGAACGGCGCCATCGTGCAGGTCGGCATGAGCTTCGATGTGGCGGGACACAAGCATGTGCCGCTGGAACTCTACGGCACCGAAGGCACGCTGATTGTGCCCGACCCCAACCATTTCGGTGGCGAAGTGCAATTACTGAAGAAGGGCGGGCAGTTCGAAAATCAGGACCTGTCATCGCCCTATTCAGATGGCAATTACCGCTCCATCGGTGTTGCGGATATGGCCCACGCCATCCGCTCCAACCGGCAGCACCGCGCCAATGGCGACCTTGCCTTGCATGTGCTGGAGGTGATGGAAGCGTTCCAGACCGCATCCGACACCGGCACAACCATTACCATCACCACTGCCGTCGACCGTCCAGCACCGCTGGCTGAATCGCTGGTTGACGGCCAGATCGGCAAATAATTTCAAGGAGGAATGAAATGCGTGAAGCACTGATAGTCTGGGGCGGATGGAGCGGGCACGAACCGCAGGAATGCTCTGTCATCATCAAGGATCTTCTGGAGGAGGAAGGTTTCAAGGTCTATGTCGAGCACAGCACCGAGGCCTTCGCGGACCCATCGGTGCATGATCTGAGCCTCGTGGTGCCGATTGTCACCATGTCCAAGATTGAGAAAGAAGAGATCAAGAACCTTGCCGCTGCCGTCGAAAACGGTGTGGGCATTGCAGGTTACCACGGTGGCGCGGGCGACAGTTTCCGTGAATGCGTGGAATACCAGTTCATGATCGGCGGCCAATGGGTCGCCCACCCCGGCAACATCATCGATTATACGGTCAACATCACCAAGCCGGATGACCCTATCATGAAAGGGATCACCGACTTTCCCTATACGTCCGAACAGTATTATATGCATGTCGATCCATCCAACGAGGTGCTGGCGACGACCACCTTTACCGGTGATCATGCGTGGTGGATCGATGGCGTGGTGATGCCAGTTGCGTGGAAGCGAAACTACGGCAAGGGCCGGGTGTTCTATTCGGCGCTCGGCCATGTGGCGAAAGAGTTCGAGGTTCCGCAGATGCGGGAAATCTTCCGTCGCGGTGCAAACTGGGCCGCACGGTAACGAAATAGGGACGGAAGATACGTCCCATACTGGGAGGTATCATGACAGGTCGCAACATCGTGCTGGTCGATCCGCTGCCGCGGACCCTTGAACTAATCATGGAGCCCGATGTTCGCGCCCGGCTGGAAAAGCTGGGTGAACTCGTCATTTCGGAGGATCGGCAGATGCCTGCGGAACAGGTGGATGCCCTTCTTCCCGATACCGTCCTGATCTTCGGCCAGACCGACATGCCGAAAGAGAGGCTGGATCGCGCACCGAAGCTCAAGGCGATCATCAATGTGGAATCCAACTTCCTGCCGAATATCGACTATCAGGCCTGCGTCGAGCGCGGAATCTGGGTCATCACACCCGCCTCGGCCTTTTCCTCCCCTGTCGCGGAAGCATCACTCGGCATGGCGCTCGATCTGGCGCGCGGTATAACCCTCGCCGACCGCCAGTTCCGTGAGGGAACAGAGGAATATGGCCTTGCCGGAAACGTCGATACGTTCCGCTATGCCGGTGCCCCTATCGGCATCATTGGCTTCGGGGATCTGGGGCGCGAATTGCGCGAGTTGACCCGCCCGTTCAAGAACGCGGTCCATGTCTACGACCCATGGCTGCCGCCGGAAATCATCGAGCGTATGGACTGCATTCCGAGCACGCTTGATGACGTTTTTTCCAAATCCCGCGTCGTCTATGTCTTTGCCAGCGTAACCAGTGAAAATCAGGGCTTCATTGGCAAACGGCAGTTCGACGCCATGCAACCGGGCTCGGCATTTTTGCTGATGAGCCGTGCCGCAGTGGTGGATTTCCCGGCGATGCTCGACGCTGTTAAATCCGGCCATATCCGCGCGGCGACCGATGTGTTTCCCGATGAGCCCGTAGCGGCGGACGATCCGGTCCGCTCGATCCCCGGCCTGCTGCTTTCCGCGCACCGCACGGGCGGCACGCTCGATGCGTTCTACAGACTTGGTTCCATGGCGGTTGCAGACGCCGAACTGATCATGAAGGGCCTACCGCCGCAGTTGTGCAGACGCGCTGACCCTGCAACGGCCAGCAGACTTCGCTCGAAACCCGTCAGCGTTTCCTGATCCGGTTCTTGTTTTAAGCGAAGAGTTTGGCCGCGACTTTCATCATCGTTGCGCCTACCGTCTTCAAGCTTCATGGCGCGTCGAGGGAGCGAATTTCTTTCCCTCGCGTTGTTGAAAGCTCCTCCTTCATCCCGCGCACAGGCTCCCATGGCAATCCTAGCATCCTATCTATACCGAGACGGCAAACGCGCCGAAGAGGTGCCGCTAAGCGGCAAGGCATTTGAATCGAAAGACGGGGAATTCGTCTGGATCGGGCTGGTCGATCCGACAGCGGAGGAACTGAAAGACCTGAAAACCATGTTCAGCCTCCACCCTCTAGCGGTGGAAGATGCGCTGAACGGCAAACAGGTGCCGAAAGTAGATGTCTACGGAGACCAGCTTTTCGTTGTCGCAAAGACGGCTCACCTCGAAGGTGACAAGATCGTCTATGGCGAGACCTGCATCTTCGTCGGCTCCGATCACCTCATCTCCGTCCGGCATGGTTCGGCCCGCGCGCATAAGGAATTGCGCGAACAGCTTGAACATTCGCCGCGGCTTTTGCGACAGGGGCCGGACTATGTCCTGCACGGCATCATCGATTTCGTCGTGGATGGCTATCTACCGATTATCGAGACGCTGGAAGACAAGGTTCTGGAGCTGGAAAAGCACGTCCTCGTCTCGCTGCTGCAGCCGGAACAGATCAGACGCATTTTCCGCATGCGCCGACAGGTTATTCGTTTTCAGCGCATTCTGGGGCCGATGGCAGAAGTGGTGGGCAAGCTGAGCCATCTTGAACTGCCCTGCGTCGATGAGAATGTCCAGCCCTTCTTCAAGGATGTCCATGACCATATCCGCCGCGTGGACGGCATGGTGAGTGGCCTGCGGGAAATTATGACGTCTGTGTTCGAGGCCTCCAACCTGCTGGAGCAGCAGCGGCAGGGTGCGATCACACGGCAGCTGGCGGCGTGGGCCGCCATTCTGGCAGTGCCGACGGCCATTGCCGGCATATATGGCATGAACTTCAAGAACATGCCGGAGCTGGAAACCCGTTACGGCTACTTCATCGTTCTGGCGGTGATTGCGGCCATGTGTTCGGTTCTATACGTGCGCTTCAAAAAGGCTGGTTGGCTATAACGACAGTTCGGCGAGGACGATTTACCAAATGACTTCAAGGCTTCAGGGAACTCTGCGACTCCTCACCGGTTAGGGTTAGTGCAGATAACGAAAACCTTGGAGGAAACACACATGAAAAAGTATCTCATCGCATCGGTCTTCGCATTGAGCTTCGCATCCCTTGCTGCTGCGCAGGGCGCTGGCAGCGGTTCTGGTGGCACAGGCGGCAATGGCGGATCAAATTCAGGTTCGAGCACATCTAGCGGCTCGACAAGTGGTTCCGGCACCAACGGAACATCCGGCACAGGCATGAACAATTCGAACTCGAATATGAACGGCGGTTCCGGTGCTGGCGGCAACACGAACAACACAAACTGTGTGAACGGCGCTGCATCCACGCAGAATAACACCGCAACAACAGGCACGACCGGTACGACTGGCACAGCCTGCCCGAACTAAAGCGACCATATCGCCGACATACGCAAAGCCGGGGCATCAGCCCCGGCTTTCTTTTTGATTGATGGTCCTCAAATTCTTCAGGCCATGCTGACCTGCGGACGCGGCTTCACCCCGAGAATGATACCGATGGCAGCGATGGCCAGCACCAAGCCGCTGGTGCCAAACACAGTTGTTGCACCGTTCATGTCGAAGATGACGCCGCCAACCGCAGCACCCATGGCAATGGCAAACTGGATGGACGCCACCAGCAGACCGCCTGCGCTTTCCGCTTCATCGGGAATGGTGCGTGCCAGCCATGTGGACCACGACACCGGAACCGCACCGAACAGGAAACCCCAGATTGCGACCAGAACGGCGGCCAGTGGCAGCGGTGGCTGGGTGGTAACAAGCAGCAATGCGATGACCGCCATCAGCAGAGGCAGAGCAGCCAGTGAAAATCTCAGGCTGCGGCTGATCAGCGATCCGGCCAGCAATGTTCCAACAAAATTCGCAAGTCCGAAACCCAGCAGCAGAGCCGAAACCATACCGATGCCAGCGCCGATATCCGCCTCCAGATAGGGCCGCAGATAGGTGAAGAAGGCAAAGTGGCCACCAAAGACCAGCGTTGCCGCTGCAAGGCCAAGGGCAATGCCCGGTCTCGCCAGAACGACGCCAAGGGTCTTCAGGCTGGTCGTGCCTGTAGGAGCGAGTTTCGGCAATGTCAGAAACTGCATAACGAAGGCGATCACGCCCAGCAGTGCAGTCAGGACGAAGACGGCACGCCAGCCCGCAAGATCACCCACATAGGTACCGACGGGAGCAGCGACGATGGTGGCAGCGGAGACGCCGCTGAACACCATGGAGAGAGCCCGAGGGATGCTCTTTGGCGGCACCAGCCGGATGACGATGGCAGTCGACATCGCCCAGAAACCACCAAGCGCAACACCCAGCAGCAGACGCCCGATCAAAAGCATGGTCAGGCTTGGAGCCGCTGCCACCATGAGGTTGGAGATAACGAGCAGCGCCGAAAACAGCATCATTAAATGCCGACGATCAATGCGCTGGGCAACAGAGGTAATGACGAGGCTCGCCACCATGCCGACAACGGCGGTGACAGTGACCGCCTGACCGGCTGCACCTTCGGTAATGCCAAGCTCGGCGGCAATGGGAGTCAGCAGGCTGGCAGGCAGAAACTCTGCCGTAACAAGGCCGAAAACGCCAAGCGCCATGGAGGTGACGGCACCCCAGGCGGGCGCCTGCGGACCGGCCTCAGCGGCAACGGGATTAAAAGTAGGGTTCATAATCGTGTCCTTTGGGAGGATGAGAATGCGCTGACCATAAACTGGACTTTCCGGACGTTCTATGCCACATAATCCGTCATGCTTGATCAAAAGTCCGAAAATCGATTGTTGCCAGATCCCGACCTCGTCAGCGAATTGCTGATGGGCATGCGTCTCGTCGGGCTGGATTACCGCCGGATAGAGGCGACAACACCCTTCGGTCTGGGCTTTGGAGAGGTGGAAGGGCGCGCGCAGTTTCACTTTGTAGCCTGCGGTCCTGTCTATTTGCGCAGCCCCGCTGGAACGCTTCATACCATGAATACAGGCGATGCGGTGCTGTTGCCGCGCGGCGGTGCACATTCGCTGATTTCGAGCCCTGATATTCCCTGCCAGAATATCCGCTCGCTCGATGCAGCCCCGCTGTGCAATTCGGTGACTGATATCAAGGCCTGCAATCCCGACACGCCGCATGAAAAGCGCGTGCTGGTTTTCAGCGGCTGCATGGAATTCGATCTGGGCGGCCTTCACCCGCTGGTCGGGCTGATGCCGGAGGTGATGTTCGTCGGCACGCTTTTGCCGCGCTATCCTGAACTGCTGCCGATGCTGGAAGCTATGGAACGGGAAACGACGCAGGCGCGGGCAGGCTTTGCAGGCATTCTCGCTCGCTTGGCGGACGTGGTTGCCGCCTTTATCGTGCGGGCATGGGTAGAATGCGGCTGCGGCGATTCCTCCGGCTGGATTGCTGCCCTGCGCGACCCACGCCTCGGCCGTGTCATTCTGGCCATTCACAACAATCCCGGCCATGACTGGTCTCTGGCCGAACTGGCAAGCGAAATGGGCGCGTCCCGCTCCGTCTTTGCCGAACGGTTTCTGGATGTTACCGGCATTACGCCGCTGCGCTATCTGACAGAACTGCGCATGCGTCTTGCCTCACAATGGATCGGCAAGGAACACATGCCAATCGAAACCGCCGCGATCAAGCTTGGTTACGGCTCGCAGGCAGCCTTCAGCCGCGCCTTCAAACGCATCATCGGTCATCCGCCGGGGTCTCTGACGGCGCGCGGACACATCGACCGGATGGTCCGCGCCGAGGTAGACTGATTAGCGCGACACCCGCAGCACGGCGAAAAGGCGTTGCCCTAAGAGGAGCGCGTCTGACACGTCAAACGTTTTTTGGCTCAACACATCGACATATGTCCGGTTTGCCAGTTCGTCTGCAAGCTCTATGCGCGTCTCGTCCCTCGACGAACGGCTATCCATTGTGAGCCGGGGTATGACGACGATGAGCACATCATCCTGTGTGGTTCTGGCGTAGGACACGACATGTTCCGCGCCGCTGCCGGTTGCTATGAGCGGAAGATAGCGTCCCTCACGGAAAAGATCGGGCGCTTCGCGTCGCATATGAAGAATGGTGGCAATCAGACGCTGTTTCAGTTCCGGGTTCGGCCAGTCTTCAACGATGGCGTCCATCTCTGAAAGTTGCGTTTCAAAAGCGTCGAAATCCGGTTCGCGGCGGTTATCCGGATCGACAAGGCTGAGATCGAGCCCTTCACTGCCTTGATAAATATCGGGCACGCCGGGCGCGGTCAGCTTGATCAGCGTTTGCGAGAGACTGTTTGAAAGCCCCGCGTTTACAAGGGGTTCAAGCGTCTTCATAAAGTCTTGCAGAAAGATTTGATTATCCGGGGAAAGCAGCTTCCGCGCATAGTCGATCACCGCCTTCTCATAGACCTCGTTGCCGTCGCCCCAATTCGTACGCAGCTTCGCCTCGCGCAAGGCCTTTTCCACATAGGCGGCAAAACGCTCTTCCAGCGCTTTTAGCCCTTCCTGATCCGTCGTCTTCAAATCGTATGGCCAGACGCCTGCCAGTGCCTGATACAGCATCCACTCCACTGCTGGCTCGGGCGCCACGCCGTCCTGGAGGTTGTGCCTGAAACCGGCATTCATACCCTGCCAACGGCTGACAGCCTTCGCCCACAGTTCCGGCGCTTCTGTGATGGCATAGAGCCGCGCGCGTGCGTCTTCGCCTCTCTTGGTATCATGGGTGGAGGTGGCCGACAGGCCATGCGGCTGGGTTTCCAGCCGCTGAGCCATCTCTGCATGAAACCGTTCCACCGAGTAAGGTTGCGGCAGCGGTTCTGCTCCGACTTCGTTGAGCGCCAGCATCGTGTTTTCGCGGTAGAACAAGGTATCTTCCACCGACTTTGCCATGAGCGGGCCGGTCAATTGCTGGAAACGTGTTCTGAACTCCGCGGCAATCGGCCCCTCGCCGCTTTGCAGAATGTGCTGCAGGCTTTTTAGTGCATGCACATTGGGCGCGTTCGGGCCAGCGGAGATGGTGTCGACGACGTCGGCCAAAACTTTCGCGCTTTCCACTGGAAGGCCATCTTCTGTGCCGTAGGTTCTGTAGACCGGAAATGAGGTCACCAATTCCCGCAGCGCATCGCGAACGTCCGCTTCACGCAGCTGCTCTGGTTCCGCTTCCAAGACATCCATCGAAAGCTTGAGGAGCCTTGAGAATTCTCCAGCGAAATTCTTGTCGGCCATCAGCAGCTTGGCTTTTCGCAATGCCGTCTGCATATCGACTGGACGACCTGTGACCTGTTCATAGGCCGAGCGCAGTTCATCCAGCTTAGTTTCATCCACAAGTATGTTGCTGAGCGTGGCGATGAACTCATATCCGGTGGTGCCTGAAACCGGCCAGTCTGCGGGAAGCGCCTCACCCGGGCCCAAGATTTTTTCCACCGTCAGATAGCAATCCGGCCCGATCTCGCTGCGCAGCCGCTCCAGATAGGCTTTGGGATCGGCAAGCCCATCCACATGATCAACGCGCAAGCCATCGACCACACCGCTGCGCACCAGTTCCAGTATGAGACGGTGTGTCTCATCGAAGATTTCGGGCGCTTCGACCCTGACGCCGACAAGGCCGGTGACTTCGAAAAATCGCCTGTAGGAGAGATCAGAACTCGCATCTCGCCAGGACATCAGCCGGTAGGGCTGCTGGTCGTGCAGATCGGCAATGCGCCTTTTGTCAGTTGTTTGGAGGGCGTCCGCGCCCTCTGCTGCATAGGAGGAAGGCGTCAGCGGATAAAAGGCATCATGATAGCGAAATGCCGGTTTGCCAGTGACCGGGTCAGCATTGATTGTAATCTCGTCCGCTTCAAGCGCTTCGGCAAAATCGCTGCCGAGAAAGGGCAGTGTCAGCCGTCGTGACCAGTCTATATCGAAATGGTGGGCGTAACGGCTTTCCGACCCATGCTCGATGACGTCTCTCCACCAAGCATTCTCCAGAGCCGCGGCCATGTGGTTGGGCACGATATCCAGAATGAGCCCAAGACCTTGCGCCTTAAGGGCCTCAACCAGCCGATCAAAACCAGCCCGACCGCCGATGGTCGGATCGATTTCGTTGGCATCGGTGACGTCATATCCATGCGTGGACTCAGTCGTCGCCGTGAATATCGGCGACGCATAGAGATGGCTGATGCCAAGTTTCTTGAGATAAGGGACGAGTGCAGCAGCGCGATTGAAGGTCATGCCGTTGCGAAACTGAATGCGATAGGTGGCGGTGGGAATTGTCATGCATGGCTCCAGTGGGAGAGGAGCCGAAACTGAGTGGCGGGCATCTGGTTCCCCGGTTGCGGGTGAAAGCTTTATTTTCCAGTGAGAACGCCTGTCACAGGCCAGTACCTGCCCCGGGGCCTGCCGCTTCAAATGGAAGCGACGTTGGCCATGGTGTCGCCCATGCGATCTGCCAGAAAATGCTTTGCGCGGTTAATACGGCTCTTCACCGTCCCAACGGAGATCCGGCACTGGGTTGCCGCCGCATCGTAAGCCTGCCCGTCTTCAACCACGAGATGGAAGACATCCTTGTATATGGTGGGCATGGCGGCGACGGCCTTATCATATTCCAGCTTCCGCATGGCCCATTCCTGCGGCGATTCCGCTGCCGGGATGAGAAAGTCTAGATTGTCAGTGCCGACGGTGATGCGCTTGGCTTTTTGATAGGTCGTGTGGTGCGCGTTGCGCATGATGGTGAAAAGCCAGGATTTGAGGTTGGTGCCCGGCGTGAACGAGGGCAAGGCTTTCAATGCCTTGAGCAGCGTATCCTGCACAAGATCATCAGCATCTGTCTGGCTGCGGTGAAAGCGCGAGGCGAACCTGCGCAGGGCGGGTATCAGGGACACGAGTTCCTGCTGAGTGTTGATTTCTGCTGCCATGCTCGATCTCCTCATGAGCTTGAGGTTAATCAAGTCTTTGGCTGCATCATCGTTCCTCCACCTGAGGGAAGGGTACGTTAGCGTACGCTTGTCGAACGGCCTCTTGAAAAGACGGATTTTTGGCGTAGGTGAGCCACTGTCAACGTGAGTTCTGGAAGTTGGATAGCTTTTACTCAGCCATGCGGACCGTTGCGCGGAAGGGAACGGTCGTGACGATTTCACCCTCCTCTGTCGTGATTTCGAAGACTTCGCCGTCTATGACCTCGCCACGTACCATTCTCTCTGCGAGGATTTCGCGGGCGGCCTGAAAGGCCTCGTCGCGCGCCGCCTCGAGTGTTTCGAATTCCGCGCCTTCCGGATCTTTCTGCAGTTCCTGATGACGGCGGACATGAAAATAGTATCTCATTACAATTCTCCCCTGTTCGTCCCGAACCTTTGGCGGGGAGGAAAGTTTCATCACGGTGCAATTTGTGATATAGAAGCAGGGCGTTCCCTTCGGTCCAAACGCTCAAGCCGCACATTGCCTGTTATGGACCGCATGAAAGGGCTTCGCGTGACTTGGACTACTAACGGTCTTCTCAAAACTCTATCCGAAAAAGACGTCGCCCTGGTACAGCCACGGCTGGAACCTGTGACGCTTGCACAGGAGCAGGTCCTGTTTGAAACCCGCAAACCCATCAGCCACGTCTACTTCTTCGAGAGCGGCCTGTCCTCGGAAGTGGTCGTCGCCAGCAAGTCCATCGAAGTCGGCTGTATAGGTCACGAGGGATGTTCCGGCGTGCCGGTTCTGCTGGGCGTGGATAGCAGCCCCCATAAGGCCTTCATGCAGGCAGGTGGCAAGGCGTTAAGAATTGCCACGCCTGAGCTTCAGAAACTGATGGATGATAACCGGGCATTACGCGAGCTTCTGTTGCGATATGCGCATGTGTTCATGATCCAGATCGCAGCAACCGCCCTTGCGGACGCGCGTTACGATGTCGAGCAACGTCTGGCACGCTGGCTGTTGATGTGCCACGACCGGCTGGGGGACGAACTGCCGCTTACGCACGATTTTTTGGCGGTTATGCTCGGCGTCAGGCGGCCCAGCGTAACGGATGCGCTGCACAAGCTGGAAGGCAACCGCGCGATAAAGGCAGAGCGCGCGATGATTACGGTCAGGGACCGCAGCATCATGGAAGAAACGGCGGGCGATTCCTACGGCATACCGGAGGCGGAATACCGGCGGTTGATTTCTCACCGATGATGGCTTGGCCTGATTTGGCTGACGCCAATCAATAGCCGGTCATTTCCAGATACCCGACGCCGGACGCGCTTCCATCAAACGAAATCGGACCTTCCCAATAGGGCGTGGATGTCGCCATCCACGCATTGTCATTCAGCGGTTTTGTGGTGATATCCAGCCCCTTGCTGGCAATCTTTACCCGCCACGCAACCGGAATGTCCTTTCCGTTGACCTTGGCGCTGCGCAGAGGCTCGAAAGTGACATCACCAGACGAGAGCGGCGTTGTTTGTCCATCGGCGGAAATCCAGTTTGCAGACGTGTAGCCCTCACCTGAATCCCGCAGCCGAAATGCCATGACCTTTTCGCCAGAGGCGAGATGAAGTGAAAACCAGTCCCAGCCTGTTTGATCGGACGCCAGCGGCTGCGAAGACCATTCCCGGTCCAGCCACGCCTTGCCGAGGACCTTGACGAGCAACCCACCGAGGCTGACTGTGCCCTTCACCTCGTAAAAGGGCTGGGAGTAATAATAGCTCGCCTGCCCTGCCTGAGATTTGACCGAATAACCTCGATCTCCCTGCAAAACGAACGGTTTCGTTGCGGTAAGTGCTAGCTGGTAACCGAAGTCCTGGCCGGTGGCGTGCAGATCGATCTGTGCCATTGGGTCGATGCCTCCGGCTGAAGACGACGTCATATGCCAATCATCGATCCATGCTTCGAACGGGCTGGTCACCACCCCCGCCTGCCCGACACCGCCCCGCGCCAGCCGCTCCGCGACATAATGATGGTCAGCCGTCGTCACTGCCGCATGCCCGATCCAGATTTGCCGACTGGACCAACCAGCCTGATCTTGCGGCGCAAGGGCAGAGCGAAACAATGTCCATTGCGCGCCAAGCGGGCGGCCATCTTCTGTTGCGAGATTTGCGGTGACATACCACCACTCGATCCGAAAATCCGGATGAGCCCCGTGATCTCTCGGAAACGAAAGCGTGGTCCCGCGCTGAGGAACGGAAAACCCTTGAGCATCCGACCCGAGACCTGCGAAGCCCTGCGCCAGAAGAATGGCTGGCAATGCAAGCAGGGCCATCAGCACAGTGCCGAAAAAAGCGAGATATCTAGCGCTCATTAGCAAACACTCTCAGCAGATCGGATGGATTGATGGTGGCCAACCGCAGAACTGGCACAAGCACTGACAGGATGGCCGCCACAAGTGCGATTGCACCCAGCTTCAGCCACTCCACCGGAAAAATCATCATCGGCAAGCGCCAGCCGAAAGCCTCGACATTGACGATGACGAGAAGCACCCAGGCCAGCGCAAGACCCACGGGAATGGCGGCAATGAAGGTGACGAGCCACAAAGCGAGCGTTCTGAGCACCTCCAGAATAGCAAGGTTACGCCGACGGATGCCCATTGCCCAGACAGGCGCAAGCTGCGGCAGCCTGATGCCGGAAAGCGTCAACAGGCTGGCAAACATGGCAAAACCGGCAACGGCCAGCGTCAGCACATTCAGCGCGCCTGTGACGACGAAGGTCTGCTCGAACACCGCACGAGACTGTCGTTTCAGCGAGGCCTGATCCAGTACATTACCGTCCGGCAGTCCCAACTCCTGCACCATTTGGCGTTTGAGATCGGACGCGCGGGCGGGATCGACGCGGACGCCATATCTGAGCTTGGACACGCTGGGGTAATGGCTGCTCAGCGCATCCACACCGACCATGACCTGCCCTTTCGGATTGCCGTAATCCGAATAAACACCAACGACCGTTACCTGCCAGCCATCCGGCAAAGTTATTTCCTGTCCGGGCTGAACATGCTTTGCCCGCCAGAATTGCTCATTTATCAGCGCGCCATGTCCTTGCGCGATGGTGTCCCAAGCACCCGGCATCGACTGAATAAGCGGCCAGTGGTCCCGGTAGGTCGGATGATCCGCAACGCCGGATATCTGCACCTCATCGCCCAGCACTTGACCCGACGTGCTCCATATCGGCAGCACGGCATCGACATGGGCAGGAAGCCACTCTCTGAGACGCGCCGCTTCCGCCTCGTCACGCGCCGTGACATAGAGTTCCGCGACCAGTCGCTGGTCCAGCCAGCCTAGGAAAGTGGTGCGAAAGCTGGACACCATGGTACCGACACCGACATTGGCTGACAGCGCAAGAAGCAGCGCCATCAAGGCCAGAGAAAGGCCGGGCAGTTGCAGCCGCGTATCTGCCCAGAACCAGACAGTCAGAACCTTTTTAGACCCCCGCTCTGCGAACTGGAGAATGAGAGTGAGAAAAGCAGGCAGCAAAAGCGCCGAACCCAGAAGAAGGGTACCCAGCACCAAGAACCCAGTCGCCAGCCCTGATCCCACCACTGCAAACAGAGCTGCGATGCCGAGCAAAAGCGCGCCGCCAAGCGACTGAAAGCGCAGCGCATTTCCAGATGCCAAAGCCCATGCCTGCGGCTGAGAGGCAGACAGAATGGGCATGTTGCGCACGCGCCAAAGGCTTTGCAGGGACGATAAAGCCGTGCCTGCCAGCGCCATGCCCATTCCCGCCAGCCACCATTCAGGCCGCAGGGAAAGGCTGCCGGAAACCGTTGCGCCATAGAGCCCACGCAGCGTCGCTGCCACGCCGGGCAACAGCATGGAGGCCATGACATATCCAATGACGACGCCGATCACGCCAGAGATCAAGGCAAGAAGCATAATTTCGATGATGAGCATCGATGTCAGCGCGCGCAGCGACACACCCAGGCAGCGGATGGTACGAAACGTGGCCCGACGCTGCTCAAATGACAGGCCCGTGGCCGAATAGACAATGAACAGGCCAACGATAAAGGCTAGGAAGCCGAAGGCCGTAAGGTTCAAATGAAAACTGTCCGTCAGCCGCGCCATGTCTGGCCGCTCGCCAGCCGAGTTCACCTTCAACTCTGGCGCAACGCTCCCCAGCGCGGGCAAAGCGGGGCGCTGATCTGGTGCAATCACAAGCCTGCTCAGTGCACCATCACGACGCAGCAACCTGTCGGCAACGCTGATATCCGTAAAGGCCACATCATCCGGAATATTGCCGGACACTTTCAAACGGACGCCCGTCTCGCTCTTGAGCCGTTCTGCCGTGGCCTCAGCCACCACCAGCACATCCTGCCCGCCAATGAAATCCACCACTTCGGAAGAACCCGAAAGAGTGAACACGCGGCCCTCATCCGGCATTGTCAAAGGGTCTATGCCGACCAGCCTTATGCGGCTGGTGCCGAACCTGTAATCACCTTCGATGACGGGCGAGACATTCCAGCCTGCGCGTCGAAGCTTTGCAAAACTGGCAAGCGGAATGGTGCCGCCATCTTTCGCCACCAATTGCGATAGCCCGCTCTGTTCAACGATTGCCGCGGAGCGTGCGTAACTGGCCCGTGCTTCCGCATTGATGGCCTGCACGCCGGACCACAGCGCCGTTGCCAGTCCGATGCCGAGAATAAGGGTGATGAGCTGCAACGGGCGGTGACGCCAGTGGGAGAGAAGAACGAGAAAAGTGGCGAGGTTCATGCCGCAATTTTTCCGCCGCGCAGCAGGACTTTACGATCCAGCTTGTCTGCAAGGCGCATGGAATGCGTAACAAGCAGCAGCGCAGACCCGGCATTCCGGCTCAGCGACAACATCAGGTCCAGCACCGCATCACCGGTTGCTTCATCCAGATTACCCGTAGGCTCATCCGCCAGCACCAAGGCAGGCCGCGCCGCCAGCGTCCGCGCAATGGCAACCCGCTGCTGCTGACCGCCCGAAAGCTGTTCCGGATATCTGTTCAGCAATTGGCCAAGACCAAGCTGCGCCACCAACTCACTTTGCCAAGCAACATCATGCCGACCCGCAAGCTTGGCGTGAAATGCAATATTGGCTTCAACATTAAGGGACGGAATGAGGTTGAACTGCTGGAAGATCAGCCCGACTTCGTTTTTTCGATACAGCGCACGCCCCGCCTCGTCCAAGCCGGTCAGATCACGCCCATTCACGAGAATGACACCGCTTTCGGGACGATCCAGCCCACTCGCGAGATGCAGCAGTGTGCTTTTGCCGCTTCCTGACTCTCCTGTCAGCGCCACGCTTTGACCCTCGGACACCAGGAGATCGACGCCCTTCAAAACCTCAACAGGCCCTTCAGGGGTCTCATATGATTTGGTGACATTGGAAAGCGACAGAAGCATAGGGCCACTCTTGCACCGGCGTTGGCGAACTTCAAGCTGCTTGGTAAGAGCTTGGCCGACAACACATGGTTATGAGTGTGATAAAGACGGCATCGGATGCAAAATGCCAAAGCTACAAGGCAAACTTAAAATATATATTAAGTCACCAGATGGAGTGCCACAAACGGCAAGCGCCCCATCCGGCCTAATTTAATGGAAACAATTACTTCTCGACAGTATCGTCCACAACATCCGTGTCCGGCCGATCACCGCCATGAATGTGCTGTGACTGCCATTGGCCATCAGCTAGCTGGAAAGAGATATCCACTTCCTCGCCCCCAATCTGCTGCCGCCGCGCCGCATCCTTTGCAGCCTCCAAAGCGGCGTCATGATCCGGAAACGTCTCCGACCACACATCCCCCAACCGATAAGCATACCCGCCGTCGTGTTCGCCTACGTGATACGTCACTGCCATGATCATCTCCTTCTACAGCCTGTCCCAAACGCGGCGGGACGGGAGATGTTCCGGGGGTGGGCTGGGTATTGGCTGGGGTACGCTTGCTCAAGCTTCTGAACTGTCAGCGTCGCGCGTAACCCGCAGCGTAGGAGAATGGGCCAGATAGCACGGCGGCTTTTTTCATTCCGTAGACATGTTGTATCGTGCCGAGACCAAAGCTGACTTAGCCCATGCGGCCCCGGCGCAAAATGCCATTACCTATTAGAGACCCAGCGAACAATATTGGGGAATGCTCGATAGGCCAGCTCGATCAACTTGCCGCGTCCTGGATAATTTATCTCGCGGCCTGCTTCCAGCGCGCGCTCTACGGAGTCGACAACAGCTTCTGGCGTAACCATTTGCGAAATTGATGTCTGGCCATTCTTGAGGAAATCGGGGCCATCATTCGCGACCTGAGAGATGAGCGGCGTATCGACTGCGGGTGGACACACGAGCTGAAACCGGATGCCCTTGTTGCGGTTTTCATTCATCAGCACTTTGGCATAATGATTGACGGCTGCCTTCGTTGCGCCATAGGCGCCGAAGCGATCAATGGGGACGATGCCTGCTGTTGATCCATATATTATGACATCGCCGCGGGCGCGCGGCAGCATTTTGGAAAGAACGATGCTCGTCGCATTGACCATTCCGCCATAATTGATTTGCATGACTTTGATCGTCTTGGCCGGCTCTGTTTTTGCAAGCTCGCCACCGGGCATAATCGCTGCGCAGACGATAAGAGCATCTATTTCACCAAGGGTCTGCTCAATCTCAGTGATCGTCCTAGAAAGGGCGCCATGATCTGTCACATCGCATGAAAATGCATTGATGCAACTATGCTGCCCACTGACCTCGGAAAGCCCCTCCTGATTAAGGTCGATGATGGCGACAGTCTTGCCCTTTTTTGCCAACCGCAAAGCATGCAAACGCCCGATGCCGCTTGCGCCGCCGGTAATGAGTGTAACGCCAGTCATTTTGTTAAAGCCTTATATCCATTGAAGTATCATCGCGTTCCAGGCAAAATGCATAGGGGCCAGGCATCCCTTTGAGGTCCATGATTCCGAGCACACGTCGGTCATCTATCCGCGCGAAATGATCGAAGATCGGCTTACTGTCATAGACCATCGTCGCCGTTGCCCGGCCTCGAAAATCGACCATTCGCAGGCGCGCTTTGGGCGATCTGGTTTGCAGCACAGGTCGCAGCATCTTCATCGCGTAACCGAGTGCAGAGGTGCGCGGCAGAGGTGCTGACAACGGTACCAAGAGAGGATCAACCGCATAGAGACTGCTCTTACCTGCACCATAGAACAAAAGCGGGTGGACGGCTTCAGCGTTTTCAAACAGCTTGCCATACCAGCCACTGGGTTCCAGAAGCCCATCAAGACCGTGCCCAGTACGAATTTCAAAACCGCGCCAACGCCCGTTCATGAAATCGAGATTTGCAGCTTGGAGATTATCGAAAGACTGGAGGATTTGCTCCGGCGAAGCTCTGCGAGTGGATAAAATTTCTTCAATCATTTCTTCATAACAGTGCATTTTATATATAATTTAACATGGAAAAGCAGACCATGCCGCCGCAGGAAACAACGATAAAATCACCTCTGGATTGTATATAGGGCGCCAGTCCAGCTTTTCAAGAAATTGTCTCCCATGGTCGCTATCAACAGCTGGCCTTGTCCCCAAAGCTTTGTAGTCGCTTCAACGTCGACCACACATTGCCCAGCGTCGTCCGTTAACTGGAAAAATACTTATCCAAATACATCATTTTTTCGCGCGTCTCATTGTCCTCAGGCAATTTTGAATAGGCAATCTCCAGACCCTCGAACGCGATCAGCCATTCGCCAACATCGAAAAATTGGCGTATGGAGGACGTATCGTGGCCCGCACCTTCAAGTTTAATAATCAAATCCTCCAGCGCCTGTATCGCTACCTTTTCTTCCATTTTCTTACCTCGGATTCTTTGTCACGCCGGTGCCTCCGGTTGGATAACCGGTTCGAACGCCACCATCGCCTTTAACGACGACATCTATATCAACACCATCAATAGTGCCAGTTTTCACAACCTCCCCTGGGCGATGAGCCGGCCCCTTAATCGTGCCGTTCTGGGCGACATCCGCAACTCCATCCAGAATTTTGTCATCTGACCAGTCTGTGGGGAACTCGGTTTTGCCCGGTTTTCCCGTGCCAGCCTTGTGACCCCCACCGGTTTTATCGCCATTGAGGATATGTTCTGCTCTGTCCTCATCCAAGATGACATCGCCGTCTTCATTCTTCCTTTCCCGAGATTTTCCACAATCTCCAGTGCATTCTGATGCATCGTCGTTGCTCAATGTATTGCTGGCATCCTGGTCCGCTTCTGACATCTCGGTGGCGAGGTAGATAATGCCGACACTTGCTACGGCCAAAACGCCAAAGGCAACCCAACCAACTGGTCCACCGGCCAAAAGCGGTGCTCCCGCCGCAAGCGCCGTCATGAAGATAACTCCTGATTTTTTGCTGCGGCTATTATTGACCTGAACAACTGCCTGACTTTATCGTCAGGCGTGCTGTCACCACCACTTCTCATATATTCAGCGACACCAGGCTGCTTGGTGAGTTGGCCTTTAGTAATGGCCTGCAAATAACACCAACGTGCAATATCTGCCTCTTTATGCACGCCGAATGATCTTGCTTCTGACAGATGAGAGGCAATCCACCTGTCTCGACTTCTCCCATCAAGATGAAGCAAATGGTTTGATGCATTGCGATCCAGATAATCAGAAATCCGTTGGGATGACACCCGATCTCGGAACTCAGAAATGGCATTCATCTCATACTTGGAAAACGTAAGCGTCCCGCTGCCCGAATATTCAGAAAACGACGCTCTTCTAGCCCTCTTGATCCCTCCGCCCCAAGCCTTATCCGGCGCAAAGACTAGCTGTGTGGCAGCGCCGAATAAACGCGCGACTTGAACGTCATTCAAAGCCGGGATTGTTTGCATCATGACATTCGCGTCCGCATGTCGAAAGATGACCATCTCCTGCCCACCAGAAATGACATCTTGTGACCGACTATGATCGCCTGCCGCGGTTAGCTCTTCCTCATTCTCGAAATGAGGACCATCATTCGAAACTCGATCGTCCTTCCACGCCTTTGGCACAGATATGCGGTTAAGCCCCCGCAGATGCCGGTAAAGTATTTCCGCACTGAAATCGCTGCTCCCAGACCAGAAAACCAGAGCTGGCTTTGCATCAGCCAGCGCAATGATTTTCTGAAGACGCTCGGTCACCAAAGCAGGATTACTTTCCTGCTCCGGCAGCACTCCGCCGCCCGTCGGATCACCCGCGTTCAGCGATCCCACCATTTGCGCGGACAAAACCATCGAGCGGGCTTCCAGTTCCTCTTCGGAAACATCGTCCTCGCCAGCATTTTCAGCAGACCTGTCGCGCATCGAATGCGGCAATGCCGCTTGATACGGATCAACCAACCAAGGCCCGCCGACGATCACGGCGTAGTCTCCGCCTGCGTAACGATACAGCGGTCGATGCGAGATATCGGCTTGCTTCAGCAAGCGCGGCAGATCGTTGAATTGCGAACCATCCATGACCGCGTAGACGCGCTTGTCGGAATCGGAAGCAAGTTCGGAAACGCTTTTCAACAAAGCCTGAGCGACTGAAGACAGTTGCCTCTCGTCAATAGCGTCAGGAACCATAAGACTACCCTCGCACCATCGGCATCGCCTGAGACGCCATACTCTTCTGACACTCCGTTCCACCTGCACCACCGGAGCCGGAACCACCCTCATCGCCAATAAAAACATTGGACGAACCCGTCTGCGCCTGCCCGCCACAGTCGATAGCATCGCCGATACGACCGGCGGGCTTGCCGTTGATGAAGACGGTTGATGATCCTGCGGCTAGCTTGCGACCATGGGTAGGTTCGGGGCAGACCGGGCAGCCATGGGGTACGTAGGCATCGCCGACGCGCATCAGCGGTTTGTTGTTGACGAACACGTTGGGGCTGCCGCCAGTTGCCAGAGTTGGCGGGAAGTGGCATGAGTGGCCTGAGCCTATGTCAGTGCGGCGGTGGGCTTCGGGCATGACTACCAATCCAATTCAAGATGTTCGTGCTGGGTTTAGATTAGAATGCGTTCCGAATTTGCTCTTTCAATCCCCGCCAAGATTGCCTCGGCATTGGAACATGATCTTCTATCCCGCGAAGCCAATCGCCACTTGCATCGCGGCCAGTGTGAGCGGCGTTCCAATCAGAAAGCGCCATTTCCCCTGCAGCAACAACGTGTTGAGGCGAACCATCCCCAGTATAGTCATTCGCAAGATCGACGTTGACGTTGGGTCCGAACAGATCACCAGGCAGCCAATCTACGGTAAGCAACGTTCTTGTCATTGGCAAAGCCCTTCCACTCGGAAGTTGTGTAATAGCCGTCCCTATCCGAATGTGAGTCCCCAAAAATATCACATTCTTAGCAACGTCTATCAAAAAACTCTCGCTGTTTGGAAAACCATCACCGGACATTGCGGAGGAAATCTGAAGCTTTTTGCTGGAGCGATTGATTCGAAAACTAAACTCGTGAGTGACATCCAAATCTGGAACCATCCCTCCCCAACGTTCCCAAACCTTTAAATTGCCTCCTCGAGTATCCGAACCGCCATCCGAAATCCCGCCGCCGAGAAGCCAGTGTCCCGTATCTGTATCCGCGCCGTAGAAAGCAAAATTCTTTCCGGCATAGGATAACCTGCCGTTTACACTTTGATCCCCATCCTCCCGATAAGGCGTAATATTTCCCGACACATTATGACGGGGCTGCTTCCTCGGTTGCGAATAATCGTTTGCCATCTTGGGTAAAATATCGCCCCTCCGGCTCCATTCATTCTGAGGAATATCTATTCCTCTATCCCTCATTTCATCACTTACCATTACGTCCGCCGCACGTTGCCCTCTTAATTCCAGTACGCGAGGAATAAATTCATTTGAAGAGGGGTCAGAAAAGCATCGAGCACGAGTGAACCGAGCGGCTTGCAGGTCGATAGTAACCTCATGAGTTATCCTGGAAGTTACACCCATGCTTGAAGAAAAGCCTCGCGCATCACCGTGGAAACCTAACCCCCCCATCCCAAAGTTTCTGTCGGGATGGAAAGAACGCGTAACTAAAACGAACTTGCTCATTTAGTGTCCTTCACGAACTGTTCGATAGCTGTTTCCGATAGAGATATCACCCGACCAGCAGCGAAGCGATGAACGTCTATGAGATTTGGCTTGTCCGCAGAGAAAGCTAAATCGAATGTCGATGAAAGAATACGCGCCCAACTCTCATCATAAGTCGATCCTCGAATGTGGATGACGCTCATTGAAGGCCATTTGATATCCTGCTTTGTCTCGGGGTCAAAAATCTCAGCACTACCAACGAGAATCTCTTTGGTTACGAGGTTGAAAGTAGAATTTTGCAAACTCGGAACAAGTTTGAAACTATAAGTACCGTTTTCTGGATAAACAAAGTCGACCATTGATGCAGGTGATGAAATGCTAACATGAAACTCTTTTTCATGATCATTTTCATCAGATTTTGAACCAGTAAGGAGCCGCCATTTATCATCAGCAATAGGGCGCCCAGATACTATAACTGCTCCACCTTTTTCGAGCACCGGGCTATCGATATATATAATTATACGGGTCGACAAATTCGGCTCCCTTGCATTGCTAATTGCGAGTGCGGAAAGACTTAGAGCGAGAATAACGGATAACCAGAGGATGACTTTTTTCAAAAGTTTTCCCGCTCTTTAATTGATATCTATGCGGTTAGCATTCATTTTTATATTCTCTTCTTTTTCCACAATTAGATTGACGCCTATAAGTTTTATTGTTCCGTTAGAAAGCAGGTGTAGTTCAGATTTCCCGCAACGAAGCAAGATTTTCTCATGAGCATCGATCGTCTTCGTGCTGCCTACAACCTCACTCGAAGTAGAAACTGCGCTTTGATAGATCGCGCCTCCTACGTTTAAGGTATATACACCACCGACGGTCACAATATTTGCGCCTCCAACGGTTAAGGTTGATGCGCCTATTGCATTAATAGATACCGCACCAGTAGCATTAACTGTGTAATGCCCATTTCCACTCAAGGTTGAAATCGTTTTTTCAAGGAAGTACCCTACATCTCGCACCCCAAAATGACTCGAGGCAAGAATCCCGCGGATTACTCCACCATCCACACCTGAGCCGACATTAATAGTGGCATTTCGGCCTACATGTGTTGTTTGGCTGGATTGAATTTCTGTCAGGGATGCACCGCCAACAGATGTTACTTTATTTGCATCGACCCTCTCGGTCGCATGGTTCAATACTTTTACCGTCAAATCTTTTTGAGCGTGGAGAAAAATTTCCTCAAGTCCATTTTCATCCTCGAAGCTGAGTTCGTTGAAACCCTCGCCCTTGTGTGTCTGCGTCCTAAAGGTGCTCTTTGTTTTATTCGCCGGCAGCTCATACGGCACCGTCTGCCGCGCATTCGGCACCACGCCCGTCACCAACGGTCGATCCGGATCGCCATCGACAAACGCCACCATCACCTCCATCCCAATGCGCGGAATGATCTGGCCGCCCCAGGTGGAGCCCGCCCAGTTCTGCGCCACCCGCACCCAGCAGGTGTCTGTTCCGTCCTTCTTGGCCTTGCGGTCCCACGGGAACCACAGCTTGATGCGACCATATTGATCCGGGTGGATTTCTTCACCTTCGGGACCTGCAACAATCGCAACCTGTGTACCCTCGATCTTTGGACGCCTGGTCAAGCGGTGCGGGGTGAGCGGTACTCTCGCGGGGATCGCCTCGAAGGCGTTGCGGTATTCCGGTTCGTTGCTGTTGGTCTCATAGGAGCGGTCCACGATGGTGTGGCTTGCCCGGATGATCACATGCTCTTCGTATTCATGTTCGGGATGCGCCACCTCGTATGGAGTAAAGCGGCGGCCAGCTTCCAGAATGCGGGAGGTGGAGGCACCGAAGACGCGGTCGTGGTCGGCTTCTGACGATTGCGTGCGCAGTTTTTGCGCACGCTCTGCCTCTTCCACAGTCTTGATGCGGGCCGGGTATTCATAAAGCTCACGCTTGGTCGCATCCGGCATTTGCACCAGTGATGGCGTCATCGTGCCCGGCACCATGCCGGGGGTCTCGAAATTCCAGTCAGCCCCGGCGCGCTGGCCCGGCACATAGGAAAAGCGTCGGGCCCAATCGTTGATGTGGTTGCGATCCGAGGAGCCCTGTGCCAGTCTCACCTTGCCTTCGCCGTGCGCAGACGGGGATGCACCCAGCCAGCCATTGGCGCTATCGGCGACATGCAGCTTGTGAGACCCGTCTTCATGGCTGAACCAGTAGAACAGTCCGTCTTCCTCGAAACGGCGCAGGAGATAGTCGAGGTCCCGCTCGTTGAACTGAACGCTGTAGTGCTGCGGTGGTGGCGGAGAGATGATGCCCGATGTATCCGGGGCTGGAATGCCGTGTTCGGAAAACAGTGTTTCGGCAATCTCGATCGATGTCTTGTCCATCCAGATGCGGCAATCCGAGCGGCGCGATAGCAGCCACATTTGCGGGCGGATGGTCAGAGAATAAGACCGCAGGCCACGGGTGATCGGTGGGCCTTCGTGCAGTTCCGTCACCAGACCATTGAAGGGACGACGGACACCGCCATCTTCGCCTTCGCCCTGGCTGACTTCAATCGAGACATCGACCAGCCTGCCGATCAGCTCTTCCGGCTTGACCGCTTCCTTTTTGGCGCGGACATTCAGCTGGATTTCGAAGAGCCGTGACACGCCTTCGTTGATGACCATGCGCTCGGGCAGCAGTTGATCTTCGCCGAGCGGCGACTTGACCTTCAAAACACGGCTGGCCTGGATGAAATCGGCGGACGATGGCTGCTCGGTCATCAAATATCCCTCAACTTAAGACAGGCGGCTGGTCTGGAGTGGCCAGAACCAGATTGTTTCGGATTGGTAGTAGCAAGCCGATGCGCATTGGGCGGCATCCGTGCCACCCAGGACGAGATCGATATGACCCCCGCCGCGATAACCGGGAATATTGTTAAAGGCGACGAGGCCCTTGCGTGCGCCGATGCCATTTTGTGCTGTGGCAGGCGTGTAGTCCTCATAAGTCCCAAGATAGTTGTTTCGCGCCATGAGATCGGCCAGCCGCCGCATGTTGACCTCAACGCCTTTTCCAGCGAACGCGCCTTTTTGAATTCTGTGCGACGCTGGCACGATATTGAAGCCGGACTTAACGAAAGCCATGCTGACGCGGATTGCGCAGGTGTTGCTGTAATTGGGATTGCCGAGAAACTCGTCCCAACCGATTTCCGTGAACAAATCCCGCTGGCTCACATGATTGGAGCGTGATGGTTCGCTGCTGGGATAGTTGGAATAAAGGGTCTCAAAATCAACGCGCAATGCAAATCTCCCTTTAATTTTTGTTTGGCTGACAGGGGAAGGCAGCGGTAAGAGCTTCCAGTACGAGAGCCGCCGCCTGACCGCTCAGCTTCTCCTGGGAAACATCCCCCAGATGCGTGTAGACGCGGTCTGTCAGCTCATGCGGGGCGACGCCCTGTCCGCACCAGTCTTTCCCACTCGTTAGATCGGCCACGCCGGCAATATAGGCGCTTCCCTTGGCTGCGGAGATGATGCGCTGCATCTCTGGATCGGTTACTTCAGGCGCATTTTTCCCTTCGATTGCCAGCTTCAGCTGGGCCCCGGAAACGATTGACAGTTGCTCCGCGTCCTGAGCGTGGGCCTGCAATCCGAGAGTTGGAGCCAGAATGAAGCTGGCGGAAATTACCCGTACGAGGGTGGTTTTGACATTCGCTATGGCGGTTGCGTTATTGCGCGCGTCTGTCATGGCGATGCACTCGTATTTGACGCTGAATGCTTGCTGGCAAGGTGCGGTTTGAAGGCTTCGATGGACTCGCTCAACATCGTGCTGCTGCGCTGATCAATCTCCTGCCCATAGATTTCAATGAGTTTTTCTCTATCCGCCTTAGTCTCTGCGGACGAGTAGAACTCCGAAAGACGGGTAATATCGCTCTCCGGCAGCGTCGATAATATCGACGTCAATTGAGCTGTCAGATTTCCCTTTGCGACCTGCGGATCAAACGGCCCTAGATTGCCCGTATGACTACGCAGATTGGCAACAGCCTCTTCCGCCGTTTTTTGGGTTTCCGACGCTGATTGCTTGGCAAGAGCCTCTGGCTTCTCCGTGAAATAGGCCTGCAGAGCGGTGTTTATGGCTGCACCTGCGACCGAGTTTTCTGCGGCCAGCGCTGGCAAAACCATAGTGTTGGCAAGCGCTTCCAGCTTCTGAATTTTTTCTTGAGACGGTGCGGCTTGTGAAGAGCCCGTGGCATTACTGGCACCCGCTAATTGGTCGTTCGCGTCTGCAATCCGCTTTGCGATGGCGACGAGTTCGGCATCGTCGCAACTCGCTGGCTTGAGTTCTGCTTCGAGCTTGGCGAATATCGAATTTTCTTCGAAGCTCTTCGTCACGATTGGCCGCAGCAACCCATCAACTGACGAGACGTCCTCGCCCTTTTCTTCGGAAAAACGCTTTTCGGCGAAATCCAGCAAGCTTGGGATGGAATTTGCGAACCGCTTCACATTCTCCACCTCAAGCACGCAGCCGGAGTGAGCCTGCGCAGACGCTGAACACGCAACGAGAAGAACAGACGTGCTAAGCGCGGGAATGAAACGGGACCAGGCGCGGGACATGAAACTCACCAGCACAGAGCGCCCTCACAACATCTTAATGTCGGCAAGACCCTGAGGTCTGGCAGCGACACCAAGCTGACCGATCACGCGCTCAGCTTTTGCCACCTGTTCTTTGTTGACAGAGGGCGAACTGACCATACTTGCCAAGGTACTTTGTGGAGGGAAAAACTGCTGACCAAGAATCTGGCTGTGAAGGCGGTTCACCCGTTCGCTGACCACAGAACCCAAACCGTCATACTCTACCCGTTGCCCCGGCTCGACGCGCATTGGAAAGCCGCCTTTCAGCCGCGGAACAGTCGATTGCGGATAACCAGGTGATGATGTCAGTTCGGGAATAGATTTTTTGCTGAGTTCGATTTCGCTTGGGCCGTACATCCCGCCATTGCCGGGTATATAGCTCACCAGCTTGTCCGACTCCATCACGGCATCCATGTAGAACAGCAGCTCCATCTTCTGGGACAGACGGTTTTCATCCACGCGCCGGCTTTCGGGCGGGTTGCAGAACGGGGTCTTCGCCACGAGGTCAGCGAGGTGGGTCTTGCTCGCATCGCTGATGCTACCGTCATCGCGCACGCCCTGAACGAATTTGTGCACGCAGATGTGGTTGGTGTTGATGAAATCCTCGACGCGTGTGAGGAAATTGAGCGCTGTGGGTGCTGATGCGATAGAAGAACTGCTGGTGAGGCCTTCAACGGCGCTGGTAATCTGTTTTCCGGCGGCCTTCTTGGCTTCGTCCAGCACGCCACCCAATGCGAACATCAAGACCTTGTTGTTGTTCGCTGCATGCATGGCATCAAATGTTCTATTCAGATTGTTGTTGCAGATCACGCGCAACGCAGCGCGGCTGGTCAACACCCGCAACGAGCTGGTCGCAAAAGCGGCCATCATGACGCTGCCGGTCAGGATCGATGCCGACAGGACAAACAGTTCCGCGATCATCTTGTCGCGGGCCTGCTGCGCCTTTGTCGTCCTCTGAAAATTGTCGATGGCAAGATCATAGGCGCGCACATAAGGGCTCGCCACGTTCAACTGCCATTGGGATTTGTATTTCGGCAATTCAATGAGAATATTGTTCAAACGATCCGTTGCCAAAGACACGACCATCTCCATCGCTAGACTGAATGCGTTGCTCTCCGCCAAGCCGTTCATCGGCTTCACGCAAGGACCAACCCGAAATATGTCGATAAGAGGGAAAGGCGCCGGCGAAATTGCCGGCACCTTCCTTGGCAGATTACGCGGCCTTCGTGGTCGCCAGATCGTAAGAAGCGATCATTGGAGCCTGCTGCGTGTTGTTGTCGTCGGCAGGCGTGTACTTGACTTCCATCTTGGTGAAGTTGAGCTTGATGGTCTCAACAGGACGGTCACCGCTGGAGTCGACAGAGTAGCTGGCGATAAGCGTGTTCGTCAGCAGGTACTGAATGTAGGTGTTACCCGGGTTGCCGGTGGTGACGAGGTGGATCGTCGCCAACTTGCCCTGGCGACCAGAGCAAGCTTCACTGAAAAGCTTTGTGGAGGACGAATCGCTGACCTTGGTGAGAATGACTTCCGAAATGGTTGGTTCCGAGGCTTCACGGTTTGCAGCAGAACCAGCAGTGGTGTTCATGTTGCGCGATACGTTCCAATGAATGGCTTCAATGTCCATCCACTTGCGGTGCTCCTCGTGGGTTGCATCACCCTGAATACCGTCGATCTGCAAATAAATAGGCATGCTGTAAGCTCCTGTAGCTAATGAAAGACCTCTTGCTCCGAGGCCGTGTTTGCCTTTCAACTACTGCCGCATGCGTCGGGACATCCCTTCCGACGCGGCAACTTTATCCACTGCACCCTTTTTGGATGCCGCGAATTCATCAGTTTCCCCAACCGCTTCGGCACGAATGCCGAACCCGGTTTCATCAAAATCGACCGTGATCTGCTTGACCTTGTCGCCAGCGATGACTTTCTCCAGAAAGAAGCTGGACAGTGGTGGCAGCAAATCCCTGCCAATCATGATTTCGATGGCGCGCGCGCCGATTTCGCTCGAACCTGCCCGTCCGACCAGCGCCTCGCGCGCCTGCGGGGACAGAGTAAGTTCGGTGCCATAGGCCGCACGAACCCGCTCAGCGATTTTCTCAATCTGTATGTCGACGATCCGAGACAGCTGTTCCGGCCCAAGCGGCATGAAGGGCAGAATGACGGTGCGTCCCAGGAATGCGGGCTTGAACTGCTTGGTCAGCTCCGGCATTAGCAGCGCTTCCAGCGCCTCGCCTTCGGGCATGGTATCCGGGTCGGCCGAAAGTGCCGTCAATAGTTCGGAGCCGGTGTTGGCCGTCATGAAAATGGTTGTGTTCTTGAAGTCGATGTCGCGGCCTTCGCCGTCCTTCAACATGCCTTTGTCGAACACCTGATAAAATATGTCCTGAACGCCCGGATGCGCCTTATCGATCTCATCCAGAAGCAGCACACCGAATGGACGGCGACGAACAGCTTCCGTCAGCACTCCGCCCTCACCATAACCGACATAGCCGGGTGGCGAACCGAGAAGCAGCGAAACCTTATGCTCCTCCTTGAATTCAGACATGTTGATCGTGGTCAAATGACTGTTTCCACCGTAGAGAAGGTCGGCCAATGACAGCGCGGTTTCCGTCTTGCCCGTGCCCGACATGCCGACAAGCAGGAAGACGGCAGGCGGGCGACGCGGATCGGACAGACCGGCGCGGGCGGCACGCATGGCATCCGCAATGCGATCAATCGCAAAATCCTGACCGATGACGCGCTGCTTCATGCGCTCATCCAGCGTCTTTGCGCTTTCGATCTGGTCGGCGAGCAGTTTGCCAAGCGGAATGCCTGTCCAGCGGGACACGACACCGGCGATCATTTCCCGGTCAACAACCGTCGGCACCAGCTTTTCGTCGCTATTATCGGGCGCGAGGGTCACTGCCCTCAACGGTGCGACATTGGAGGCATCGGATTGCTCCGCGTCGCTTTTTTCAGATTCCAGCAATTCGGCGAGTTCTGCGTCATAACGTGAACGAAGGCCTTCGATAGCCGTTTCAAGATTGGTGATTTCAGACTTTATGGCGTCGATACGAGCGGTCGTCTCTTCGGTAGACTGCTCGCGCACCAGCCATTCCAATTCCGTGGATAGAAGTGCGCGTTCGCTTTCCATGGAACGCAGCTTTTCCGGCAATGTCTGACGGGCAAGCGAAACTGCTGCCGACGCGGTATCGAGGAGACTGACCGCTTTGTCCGGCAACTGACGCGCGGGCATGTATCGGGCGGAGAGTTGCACGGCAGCAACGATGGCTTCATCGCGAATGACGACGCCATGGTGTTTGACGAAAGTATCGGCCACGCCGCGCAGCATACGAATGGCGGTCGCTTCATCTGGCTCGCGCACATGAACCGGCTGGAAGCGGCGGGTCAGTGCGGCATCTTTTTCAAAATACTTTTTGTACTCGCTCCAAGTGGTAGCGGCGACGGTTCGCACCTCACCACGCGCCAGCGCAGGCTTGAGAATATTGGCTGCATCACCCTGCCCGGCTGCACCACCGGCACCGACAAGACCGTGAGCCTCATCGATGAAGAGAATGATCGGCTCTGGCGAGCGTTTGACCGCGTCGATAACACCGTGAAGACGTCGTTCAAACTCACCTTTCACGCCTGCACCGGCCTGAAGAAGGGAGAGATCGAGGCTCAGCAGCCTGACGTTTCGCAATTTTTCCGGCACATTGCCTGACACAATTTCAAGCGCCAGCGCTTCTGCCACTGCCGTTTTGCCGACACCGGCCTCACCGACAAGGATGGGGTTGTTCTGGCGACGACGGGTCAGAATATCGACCATCTGACGCAGCTCTTCATCACGACCGATGACTGGGTCTATTTTCCCCTGTCGCGCATCTTCCGTCATGTCCTGCGTGTAGAGACGCAGAAAATCGTTCTGGTCCTTTGCCTGCGGCTGAATAGCAGTCTTGCCGTCTTCCGAAGGCGAGTTGTTCGCGGTTTCCTCGCGAAGGCGCTCTAGAGCAGCTCTATCCATCAGTTTCAGCGACGGAAACGCGGCGCGCACAAGGCTGCGCAGCGAAGTTTCCTCATCCAAAGCGAGGAGAAGATGGATCAGCGAGATATGCGAGCGGCCATCTTGCAGCGATGCCAAGAGCCAAGCCTCGCGCCCTGCTGTCAGAACATTTTGCGAGAGCGACAAGGCCTCTCCATCACCGATGGCGGCATCATCCAGCGCGCGATCGATTTCGGCATGCAGCTTGTCGGTTGGTATTTTCAGTTGATGAAATATGTCAGCATGCTTGTCAGAATCTGCAACCGCGCACATCCAATGCGCAATATCGACAAACTGGTGTCCCCGCCTTGCAGCGACAGATGCCGCCGCCTCCAGCGATACGCGCAGGTCAGGCTCAAGCGCTTCAACAAGGCGACTGAGATCAATATGCGACATGCAGCGAGCCTCCGGTTTGGATCATTCCACAACGTGACGTGGCATAGTTAGGTTGATGAAACTCACTTGTCCAGCCAAAAGTTGCTTTTTTATTTGACGAGTTTAAAATCAAGTCGCCACAATTTTGCCTCATTTTCCATAAGTCTGTTTAGTGAATAACCTTACGTAACGGAAGTAACTGACACATATCTATCATACTTTATGAGGGATAAACTGATTTTGGACCCGCAGAAAGACATTCAGAATATAGAATACTTAGGCGATTGCGGAGAAAATATTCGCAACAACGCAAGAACTCGCGAACTATACTATAGAATTAAAGATGAAAGAAACCAGGCAAGGGCAGAAGAACGTACTGTCTCACCGCAAGAAGTTCTACGAGTTTCCAATAACTGGACCGAGGTCAGCAATCTCGGATTGCATATTATATATTCTGAAAGCCGAGACGTGGAAATATTGGCGTGGCTTGCGGAAGCACAGTTACGCTTGAAGGGCTTTCCCGGTCTACGTGAAGTTTACCGGGTTACATATGATATATTTTGCAACCATTGGGACTCGATCCACTCGATCAGCGATGATGACGACGAAGAAAAATTTGCTCCCTTTGCCGGACTGAACGGGATTGGCAGCGAGGGAACGCTGATTCAGCCGCTGCGATTGAGCTCGCTCATTCCCGGCAGCAAGTTCGGTGACAAGACCCTGTGGGATTTCCAGCTGGCGCAGCGTTCATCCGAAACGAAACGTCGTGAAGAACTCTATAACGCCGCGTCCGAAGTCGGTGTTGCGGCCATGTCTTCCCATCTTGCGGATGTGAATGCCTGCCTTTCGCTGTTCGACGCAATCACGGCCATTCTGTCCGAGCGTTGCGGCGCAAATGCACCGGCAAGCTCCAACATTCGCAACACGCTCATCGAAGCCGCGGCTGCCATTCGCACGCTTGGCGGAAAGGACGAAACCGTGGCCGCACCGCAGGAGAATGCACGGATAGCGGAGGGTGATGTCAACGGCGCACATCCCGAAGTTCAGAAAGCCATCGTAAAAAATCCCGAAGAAATTGCATCTCGCGACGAAGCGTTTGAAACTCTTCTTACAGTTGCGCGTTATTTCCGCCGGACGGAGCCGCATTCTCCGATATCGCTGGCAATTGAAACATTGGTTCGCAGGGGGCGCATGGATTTTTCAGAACTGCTCGCAGAGCTTTTACCCGAAGCACAGACACGCAACGCCGTTTTGACGGCGGCAGGCATAAAGCCCGGCGGCGAGAACAACGGAAACTAAGTGAAACCAAGGGAGCGTCCAGGCTCCCGAAAGTCAGCAATGCCCAAGCGGCATCAAGGAGGTTTGAATGGCAAGTGTGCATGAGAAGCTGGAGCGGGTTCGCAAGCCTCGCGTTCATATCAAATACGAAGTGGAAACCGAAGGCGCGATGGTGGTGAAGGAACTGCCCTTCGTCGTTGGCGTGCTGGGCGATTTTTCTGGCAACCCTACACAGCCGCTGAAGCCTTTCGGCGAGCGCAAATTCGTGCAGGTGGACCGCGACAATTTCGACGAAGTCATGCGCCGCATGACGCCGGGCCTCAACATCAGCGTTCCCAACACGCTCCAGAATGACGGCACGGATATTCAGGTCAATCTGAAGTTCGAAAGCATAGATGACTTCCTGCCAGCTTCCGTCGTGGATCAGGTCCCAGCACTCAAATCGCTTCTGGATGCCCGCAACGAGCTTCGCGATCTGCTGTCCAAGGCCGACCGATCGGAAGATCTGGAACGGCTTTTGGAAGACATTCTTCAGAACAAGACGGATCTCGGCAAGCTGGTTTCCGAACTGAAAGAGAAAAATGGCGCAGCGCAATAGCCCCGCGACATCTGGACTGTTTCTTCGAGATGCCCCGGCGCACGGGGCTTCACCTGTTCTAGCGGCGAAACAAAAGCCGCATTTGGAAGGATTGAAAAATGAGCGCTGAAAGCCTGCTGAAAAAAGATGCACAGGCAACAACCGCTGAAGAGAACGGCCTTCTGGCCAAGGTGGTTGCCGCAACACGTCAGACCGAACCGGACCGCGCCCAGAACCTTCTGCGCACGCTGACCGATCAGGCCCTGAAGGGCACGGTCAAATATGATCGTAACCTGACAGTCACGCTGAACCAGGCGATTGCCGAAATCGACAAGGCGATTTCCGAGCAGCTCTCCGCCATCATGCAAGCGCCGGAATTTGCCAAGCTGGAAGGCACATGGCGCGGCCTCAAGTACCTCGTCAAAAACTCCGAGACCAGCGTCAACCTCAAGATTCGGGTGCTGAATGCTTCCAAGCGCGAACTCGGGCGCGATCTGGAAAAGGCAGTCGAGTTCGACCAGTCGCGTCTGTTCAAGTCGATCTATGAAGATGAGTTCGGCACACCCGGTGGTGAACCCATGGGCGCCATCATCGGCGATTACGAGTTCGACAACTCCTTTGACGATGTGCAGCTTCTGCAAGGCGCGTCGTCCATCGCAGCGGCTGCCTTCGCACCCTTCATTTCGGCGGCAAGCCCGCGCATGTTCGGCTTCGAGGATTACCGCGATCTCGCACGCCCGCGCGACCTGGAAAAAATCTTCGATACGGTCGAATATGCCAAGTGGCGCAGCTTCCGCGAAAGCGACGATTCCCGCTTCGTCACGCTCGCTCTGCCGCGCGTTCTGGCACGCATGCCATACGGCCCGAAGACCAACCCGGTAGATGAATTCGCCTATGACGAAACCAATGGTTCCGTGAATGGCGATTTGCAGCATGACGAATATTGCTGGATGAATGCAGCCTATGTGATGGGCACCAAGCTCACCGAGGCCTTTGCCAAATATGGCTGGTGCACGGCCATTCGCGGTGCCGAAAACGGCGGCAAGGTGGAAAACCTTCCCATGCACGTCTTCTCCAGCGATGACGGCGATCTGGACCTGAAATGCCCGACCGAAGTCGGCATTACCGACCGCCGCGATGCGGAACTGGGCAAGCTCGGCTTCCTGCCGCTCTGCCACTACAAGAACACAGATTACGCCGTGTTCTTCGGTGCTCAGACGGCCCATAAGCCGAAGCTTTACGACCGTCCGGAAGCGACCGCCAACGCCGCCGTCTCCGCGCGTCTTCCCTACATGATGGCGACGTCGCGCTTTGCCCATTACCTGAAAGTCATGGGTCGCGACAAGATCGGCTCCTTCATGGAAGCGTCCGATTGCGAAGTCTGGCTGAACCGCTGGATTTCCAACTACGTCAACGCCAATGACGAGGCCGGCGAGGAATCCCGTGCCAAATATCCGCTGCGGGACGCGAAGGTCACGGTTCAGGAAATCCCAGGCAAGCCGGGCGCTTACAACGCGGTGGCATGGATGCGTCCATGGTTGCAGATGGAAGAGCTGACCACGTCTCTGCGCATGGTTGCCCGTATTCCAACCAAGAACTGAACAGGGTGAAGGGGCAGCAATGCCCCTCCCCACATCATTTTCGCCCGGAGCCCATTTCATGACGCAAAGGTCCGTTTCGGACATCCGCAGTCAGGCCGATCAGCTCATCGCACTTATCGATGATGCGTTGAACGGTCAGGTGAACGCCATCTTGCACCATCCCGATTTTCAGGCGATGGAAGCAAGATGGCGCGGGCTTGCCATGGTGGTGCGTGAGGCGAGCCGAAGCCCGGAAGTGAAGATCAAACTTCTCAATGCCAGTTGGCGCGAACTCGCCCGCAGCATGGAACGGGCAACGGATTTCGACCAAAGCCATTTGTTTGAAATCATCTATAACCGCGAATTCGGCATGCCCGGCGGGGAACCTGTTGGCCTTCTGGTTGGCGATTACGCTTTTTCCCCTGACGATTTCGAGGGCGTGGATTCCATCACCACGCTGTCGCAGATCGGCATGGTCGCGGCCGCGGCCTTCTGTCCCTTCATTGCGGCAGCGTCCCCATCGACCATGGGGCTGGAGGATTTTTCCGAACTCAGCCGTGTTCACGATTTCTCCTGGCTGAAACAGGAGAAATCACGGCTGCGCTGGAATGCGCTTCGCGCCCGCGATGACAGCCGTTTCGTCGGCCTCGTTGCACCGCGCATTCTTCTGCGCTCGCCGCACCGGCCCTTCTCGCGCAGACGGCAAGATCCGTTTCCCTTCCGCGAGCATGTTTCCGAAAATGGCGCGACATTGCTCTGGGGCAATCCGGCCTTCGCATTCGCGTCCGTCGTGGTCCGCAACTTCATCGATTCCGGCTGGTTTGCGGATATTCGCGGCGTGACGCAGGATGAGATCGATGGAGGCATGCTGTCGCCATCACAATTGCCGCCTCTCGATCTCGGTATCGAGAGCAATGGCCTGTCGGCCCAGCCACCTGTCGAAATGCAGTTGACCATGGGCCAGGAGCAGCAGTTTTCCGATCTCGGCATTGTGCCGGTTTCGACAACCTATCTCTCCAGCATGGCGATTTTCAACGCCAACCAGTCGCTCCACGCACCGGGGCATTATTCCAAGGAAAGCGCCCGCCAGAACGCGCGGCTAGCAGCCATGCTGCAATATGTGCTCTGCGCCTCCCGCTTCTCGCATTACCTCAAGGTGATTATGCGAGACGATATTGGCCAGTTGAGCGATGCGATCACCATCGAACGCAAGCTGGAAAACTGGCTGTCGTCCTACACTCTCGGCAACGACGATGCAGAAGCATCGCTTCGCACCCGCTACCCGCTGCGCTCGGCCGGTATCAAGGTTTACGAAATTCCCGGAAAGCCGGGCAGTTTTTCCTGCACCGTGCGTCTCCAGCCGCATTTCCAGCTGGATGACGTCTCCACCAGTTTTCACCTCATTGCCGAAACCAACACGCCCACCGCATCCATCACGCGGTCTTCGGCTGAGCCACAAAGGATACCCGCATGACCCTGCGCGACGACATCACCCGCCTGCTCGATGCCGACGAACTTCAAGACGCGATTGCAGCTGCGAAAGACCATGTGAAGCAGAAGCCGTCCGACAAGGAGGGCCGTTACCTCTATATCGATCTGCTAATCCTGGCCGGCGAATATGAGAAGGCGGATGCGCAGTGCAATCTGGCTGCCACTTTTGCGCCACAGGATGCCGTCGGCTTCTCCCTCTTCCGGCATCATCTGCGCGCCATGGCTGCCCGCGTTGCATGGTTCGAAACCGGTGCCGTGCCAGACTTCACCCACGGCCCATCTGAACTCGACCAGCTTGCCATCAAGGCTAATATCGCAGCCCGTGACGGCAAGGTAGATGAAGCGGTGCAGGCTCTGGAAGAACTGGATGCAAAGCGCGGTGAGGCATCCATCATTCTCAACGGTGGCGCAGCGGGAGAGATCCGCGATCTGGATGACCGCATTCCGCATGCGCTGGAAGTGCTGACCAATGGCGGCAAATATCTTTGGATCGATTACAGCCGCATCGAAAGCCTGGAGATCGAACCGATGAACCGCCCGCGCGATCTCGCGTTCCGACAGGCAGAACTGACACTGCGCGATGGTGCCATCGCATCAGTTTTGCTGCCATCGATCTATCACAGCGCAGACGATACGACCGCGCAGCTGCTTGGTCGCGAAACGCTGTGGAACGAGGATGGCCCGCTGGTCACCGGTCGCGGCCAACGCTGCCTGTTGATCGGTGACGATCTCGTGCCGTTCCACGAAATTGCCAGCCTGTCGGCTCCTTCTGAAACCGAGGAAAGGCAGACTGCGCGTGGTTGATCCGCTGGAGCAATATCGCCCGAAGCAAAGAACGCTGGCCCGCTCGGTCCTCGACCGGCTGCTTGACGATGCGCCCGACATGGAGAACGATCCGCCTGCGAGCCTTTCCGATCAGGTGCGCGAAATGCGTGAAGTCATTCGCCGTGATCTGGAATCCCTGCTCAACACACGGCGCAATCCCGCCGGGCCTCCTTCTATCTACAAGGAACTGCCGGACGCGCTGGTCAGCTATGGCGTTGATGGTATCCTCTCGGCCAATCTGGTCACGGATGCCTCGAAAGCGAAGCTGGCCCAGACCATAGAGCGGCGGATTTCGATGTTCGAAACGCGTCTCTCTGACGTGCGCGTCACGATCATGAAAAACCGCATCGATGGGGACCGTGCGCTCAGAATGCGAATACAGGCAACCTTCCGCCTGCATGAAGGCATGCCGCCGATCAGCTTCGAATCCAAGATCGATCCTTCCACCCAGCGCTTTCTTGTGGAGGCTGGCAATGGCTGACGGTTTTCTGGAAAAATACAATGACGAACTTTTCGCGCTGAGAAAACGCGCATCGCGTTTCGCAGCCGCTTTCCCCAAGATCGCGGGCCGCCTGCGTATGACGGGCGAAGTCGCTGACGATCCGCATGTTGAGCGGCTGATCCAGAGTTTTGCCTATTCCGCAGCCCGCGTGCGCCAGAAGCTGGACGACGAGTTTCCCGAACTTTCCGATAGCCTGCTGGAAACGCTGTACCCGCATTACCTCGCGCCGCTGCCCTCCATGAGCGTGGTGCATTTTGCGCCAAGCCCGGCACTGACAAGTGTGCAGACATTGCCACGCCACAGCGAAATTCTGGCAGAGCCCATTGGCGGAGAAAGCTGCCGGTTTCGCACGGCGCAGGATGTCGATATCATTCCGCTGGAAATTGCGGCGGCAACCCTGGCAAGCCAGCCCATCGATGCGCCCTTTTCCGCGTCATCTGCCGGTGCGGCGAGCTGCCTGAAGCTTTCTTTGCGAACAACCTCACCTCGCCCCGCAACATTTCGCGATATCGGGCTGAATTCGCTACAGATATTCATTTCATCCGCATGGCAGCAGGCAACAGCGCTTTACGAATTGCTTGCCAACCATTGCGTCGGGCTGTCGCTGGCGCAGCACTCGGAAGATCGCAACGCCGTCTTTCTGCCTGCCTCGAATTTGAAACCATCGGGCTTTTCCCGTGATCAGGCCATGCTGCCCTATCCGGCCAACAGCTTCGATGGCTACCGCCTGCTGACGGAATTCTTCGCGCTGCCGCAAAAATTTTTGTTCCTCGATATCGAGGGGCTGCAACAGTGGAACGGCGGTGACTGCGAGCTTTACATCTATCTCGACGCTGCCGATGCGCGGCTGGAGCGGATGGTGTCAGCCAAAGATTTTGTGCTGAACGCATCGCCCGTCATCAATCTGTTCAAGCAGAGCTGCGAGCCCTTGAGCCTCGACGGCACCCGCACCGAATATCGCCTGTTGCCCGATGCCAGACGGCAGCGGACGCGCGAAATCTACGGCGTGGAAAATGTTCAGCTGACAACCCGCTCCGGCCAGATCGAAAAGACGTCGCCCTTCTTCGGTCGCACCCAGCGCAGCAATGGCTCCAACGCCTTCTGGCAGACCTATCGCCGTTTCGATGACGATGATGGTTCGTCCGACACGGATATTGCCTTTGTCGATCAACAGCGCGGCCCGCTTGGCCCGCTGGACGTGGTGGCGAGTGTCGACACGCTCTGCATCAATCGCGAACTGCCGAGCCAGCTTCCCTTTGGCGGCGGGCATCCGTTTCTGCAACTGTCTTCTGGCAATGAGGCAATCGGGTCGATCCATGCGCTGATGCCACCCACCCCTGCGGTGCGGATGAATGAGCGTTCCGCCCGTGAGTGGCGTCTAGTGTCTCATCTGCTGCTGAACCACCTGTCGCTGTTCGACAATGGTGGCGCGCCGCTCAAGGATATTCTTTCTCTCTATGCCTTCCGGGATTCTCCGGAGACACGGCAACTGGTGGAAGCCATCACCTCGGTCGAGGCTCGCAACTCGCATGCCCGAATTGGATCGGCCATGGTGCCGGGCACCGATATTACCCTGGAATTCGACCCGACGCTGATCGACCGGCCCGCAGCCTTCATCTTTGCCAGCGTGCTCAACCATTTCTTCGGCCTCTATACGTCGATCAACAGTTTCACCCGGCTGACGGCAACGATGCGCGGCCATTCCGAACCTCTGGCCCGTTGGCCTGCCCGCGCGGCAGACCGGCCATTGCTGTAGGAGCGCGCCGATGCAGCCACAGCAGATCGAGATGCGAGAACAACAGGCAGCCCTTCTGGCAAAGGACCCTGGCAGTTTTGAACCGGCAACCGCCTTCCGCGTTGCCCAGCATCTGGCCCTGGCGGATGAACTGACCGTCGGTTCCCATAGCGGCGCGCGGCCAACGCCTGTCGCCATCGGCGGCTATCGCAGCAAGAGCGGTAAGGCGGAATTGCGCTCAGCCTTCGCGCCTATCGTCGGCCCACTCGGCTCGCTGCCGCCCAGCTACAGCGAACTGCAGCAACGCGAGGAACGCAATCGTTCCAAAGCCTTGACGAGTTTCTTTAATCTGTTTGCCGCCCGTTTCAGCGAGCTCTTCGTCTCAGCCACCGAAAAATACCGGCTGGCGCGCGGCCTTCGCTGGGCGCAGAACCGCGAGAACAATGCCTTCCGCAAAACGCTTCTTTCCCTCACCGGCTTTGGCACCACGGGCCTGAGCGCGAAGGTTGGCGTCAAGGAAGACGTGCTTCTTCGCTTCAGCGGACTTTTGTCAAACCGCAATCGCAATGCTACCGCGCTGACATCCATGTTGCAGGAATTCACCGGCCTGCCCTTCACAGTCGAACAGTTCCGCCGTCGCTGGGTGCCACTGCCAGTGCATGAGCAGAGCCAGTTCGGCCAGAGCGGTGGCCTGCGACTTGGCCAGAACGTAACGGCAGGCAGCGCTATCGAGGATTTCAGCGGCAGTTTCCGCATCGTGCTGGGGCCGGTTGGTTATGCCGATTATCTGGCGCTCACCCCCGGCTCGAAACGGCTGGCCGAGATATTCGCCGTCGCCCGGCTTTTCGTCGGCAGCGGTTTTGATTTCGACGTTCAGGTCATTCTCAAAAAGGAAGACGTTCCCTTCTGCCAGCTGGGACAGGCGGATGCCCCCGCGCGCCTTGGCTGGAACAGCTGGGCGCGTCTGGCACCGGCGACAAAAGACAGCACCGACGCAATCGTGACCGAGCGCGAAGGCTCGGCTCTTTCAGCGTGAGGACGAAAGCATGAAACTTGTCCTGAAGGAAAAACAGATCAACGGGGTCGGGAAGCCCAACCAGTGGAGCTTCGAGCAGGGAAGCCGCATCATCGGTCGTTCCACCGATTGCGACTGGCAGGTGAATGACGATGCGCGCCGCGTTTCAAAACAGCATTGCACGCTGAGCCGCGACCGCGAAGGCTTCACGATTCTAGACCGCAGCGCCAATGGCACGCAGGTCGATGGCCGCCTGCTGCTGGAAGGCGAGACGATGCGCCTGCAAAACGGCTCTCAGATAAGAATTGGCGGGCAGACCTTCGAGGTCATCATCAGTGGTGAAGCCGAGATGGATTTCGGCGACCCCGAGCGTTCGCTGCGCGTCAGCGACGAGGCGATGACGATCTCCGCCATTCTGGCCGATATCGCTCCCAATGGTCGCTCTGCGCGCGGCGTAATTGCGGGCGGTGCTTCCAATGATGACTGGCCGGAAGCGACGCCCAGCCCGTCTGGCAAGAAGGCGAAGTCCATTTCTCGTAATGTCGAAGTCGGCTGGAACGCGCCTCCCTCCACCAGCGGCGTGGGAGCCGTCTTGCCCAATGACTGGAACGAAGAGCCGGTCGAGAGCAGCAAGCACGAACACACTGATGCGATGAACATTCCCGTTCTCGTCTCCCGCCCGGTCAAGAAACCGGTGCCGGTTGAGGATTTCGACGCCGTTTTCACGAATGGCAGCGATGAGACGGATATCGAACCGCAGCCAATTGTGGCACCTGCGGCGCATGATCCGGTCGATGATCTGTTGATCCAGCTGGAAAAAGAGAGCGCTGAATGTCTGGCGATCCTCGATATCGATCAGTCCGCCATTGGCATCGAGGCGAATGGCACCGGCGAGAGAGCGCGTCTTGAAGCGTTGATCCGGCAGCAGCGTTTGCTGGCATCTTCGCTGGAAGTTCTGATCCGCACCTGCACGCAAAAGCTGGAGCCGAGGCTGATCGAGGCCAAGGCCGATGCGCAGAATGACTGGCGGGCCAAGATCGCCCGCAAGGATTGGAAATCGGTCATTGCCAGAACCGACTACTGGTCCACGTTCAAACACCAATTCGAAGAGGACGGTCGGCAATTGTCTGTCCGGGAGTTTCTGCAACGGGCCGCGCGCGCAGACGCCGCGCCCGCGGAAACGCCGTCTCTGCTTCACACAGATACCAAGGGGGTAAGCAACCAAAATGAGGCATGAAAACCGTGTCGCCTGGAGCGAAGGCATGTTCCTTCGCGTCCAACATTTTCAACAATCAGACCGCTGGACCGAACGGCTGGTGCGCAACACGACGCGCAACCTCTCGCCCTACCCATGGGGTATAGCGGAGATCGGCATTGACCGGAGCGCGCTGGCCATAGGGCAGTTTGCCTTGTCCAACCTGCGTGGCATCTTGCCGGATGGAACGCCCTTCGAAGCGCCGGAAGATTCCGATCTGCCGCCACCACTCGATCTGGACGAGGGTGTAAAGAACTCTATCGTTTATCTGGCGCTTCCCGCCCGCCAGCCGGGCAAGGCAGACATGTCCAGCGGCACCAAAGCCGATACCAACAGCGTGCGCGTCGTTGCCACAAGCTACGAAGCATCCGATGCCAATGTGGACACGGATTTCGTTGCCCCTATCGATGTCGGGCGTCTCAGCCTCAAATTCCTGAAAACAGGTGATGATCTTTCTGGATATGATCTCATAGGCTTAGCGCGGGTTATTGAAGTACGATCTGATCGTGCTGTCATTCTGGATCCGGATTTCATTCCGCCCGCCCTCAACTGCGCGGCTTCATCGCGGCTCAGCGAGCTTCTGACCGAACTTCTCGGCATCGTCCGGCATCGCGCACAGGCCATTTCCGAGCGTATCGGTGATCCGACCATTCGTGGGACTGCCGAAGTCGGCGACTATTTTCTTTTGCAAATTTTGAACAGAGCCGATCCATTCCTGGCCCATCTTTCCGCCAATGCCACGCGCTTTCACCCCATACGTTTTTACGAGGATTGCATTCAGCTTGCCGGTGAACTCGCCACATTCACGACAGACAAAAAGCGCGCGACGGACTTCCCGCCCTATCGTCATGACGACCTGAAGGCAAGCTTTGCCGCCGTGTTCGATGATCTGCGCACCTCGCTCTCAGCGGTTCTGGAACAGGCCGCTGTCGCCATCGACCTCGTCGAACGTAGGCACGGTGTGCGCGTCGGCACCATTCACGACCGCACGCTTCTGCGCGATGCCGGTTTCGTGCTGGCCGTACGGGCGGATATGTCTGCGGAGGATATCAGGCGCAAGCTTCCAGCACAGATCAAGGTCGGTCCGGTGGAGCGGATTTCCGAACTTGTCAACGTCGCGCTGCCGGGCATTCCGGTGCGTTCTCTGCCGGTACTTCCGCGCCAGCTGCCCTATCGTTCAGGCACCATCTATTTCGAAATCGATACCAAAACACCTCTTTGGAAGCAGCTTGAAACCTCCGGCGCCATTGCGCTGCATCTCGCTGGTGAGTTCCCAGGGCTTGAGATGGAAATGTGGGCATTACGCGAATGAGCAATGAAAAGCCCTCCTCCTGGCAGGATCTTCCAACGGTGGTCGAAATCACCGATGAAAGCCGCCGCAGAAATGAAAATGCCCGCAACATGGCGGCCATTCTCGATGACATCATCGAGACCGACGAGGCGCCCGCCCGCGAGCGGCGCGGCGACAGCACGTTGCCCATCGATGCGCTGCTGTCCAATTTCCGCTTTGGCGGAGAAGAGGTGCCGACACTGGTGCAATCCGCAGCACCGTTGCTGAACCTTGCCCATGTGCTGCGCTTCAGCGATGCACAGCCGGACCCGGATCATCTGCGCCGGGCCTGCATGGAAGCCATAACCCGCTACGAGCGCGATCTGGCCTCAGCCCGCATCAGCCCGGAACGGGCCCGAGCCGCACATTACGTGGTTTGCGCCACCGTGGACGATGTGATCTTGAGCAAGCCCTGGGGCGTGCGCGCCGGCTGGGCCCGCTCCGGCCTCGTTTCCACTTTCCACAATGATGTGACGGGTGGTGACCGGGTTTTCGATATTCTGGACCATTTCCATCAGTCACCCGGCGCAAACAAGGATCTGCTACTGCTGATCTATCTGTGCCTGTCTCTGGCCTTCGAGGGCCGAACACGCGTTTCTGCCAAGGGTGCGCTGGAGCTTTCCCGCATCCGCGACAGTCTCTACAAAACGCTGATCGGCCAATATGGCGTGTTCGAGCGCGAACTTTCCCCACACTGGAAAGGTGTGGAGGCCCGGCATACGCCTCTGCGCACCATGGCTGCTCTTTGGACGCTGCTGTCACTCATCGCGCTCGCCTTCGCCTTCGGTTATCTCTTTTTCACGCTGACTCTGAACAGCGCTTCCGACGCGACCTTTGAACGGCTGGCATCACTTCCGCCCACCGATACTCCGAGCGTATTGATTGTCGCCCCACCGACACCACCAGAGGAGCCTGTGAAAGAAGACCCACCGGTTATCGCCGAGCAGCCTCCAAGAGTGGTCGAGCCGCCAAAGCCGACACGTCTTGAAAACCTGCTAACCTTCCTTCAGCCGGAGGTGCAGAAAAATCTGGTGTCGCTGGCCAATGTCAACGGTCGCCTGCGCGTGCGCATCAACAATTCCGGCCTTTTCGAAGTCGGCAGTGCGCAGGTCAGTCCGCAATTTCGCGATCTTATTCAACGGATCGGCGGCGCGCTAGCGGCGGAAAACTTCCGCGCTGTCGTGATCGGCTATACCGATAACGTGCCGATCAAGACCGTCGAGTTCCCCTCCAACTGGCATCTGTCCGAAGCCCGCGCCAAGGCGGTGGGTGACCTTCTGTCCATGTTCACGGGGCCGGAAGCGATCCTGACCGAAGGCCGTGCGGACAGCGACCCGATTGCAGAAAACACGACGCCGGATGGCCGTGAAAAGAACCGCAGAACAGAAATCATGGTGCTGACCAATCCTGACGAAAAACTCAGCGATGCGGGCATTCTTGCCCCCGCCGTCACAACGACAACCGGACAGCCATCAGGAGAGACCCAGCAATGAACCCGCTGAGTTATTTTTATACGATCCGGTCCTACGTCGATAGCTACGCATCGCTCATCGGCAGGCGCTTCATTTCGCTGCTGTGGGCCGTGGCGCTCTGCGTCGTCATCTGGTTTTACGGTTATCTGGTCGCCTTCGGCACCTTCAAACCCTTCGGAACGACGCAAGCCCGCCTGATTGCCATCGGCATCATTCTGCTGATCTGGGTGATCTATATCGCCATCACAGCCTATCGCGCTCGTAAGCAGGACAAGGAACTTGTCGATAGCATAGAGCAGGAGGCGCTGAACAACCGGAATGCCGAAGTTGGAGAAATCCAGACCCGGCTGAAGGAAGCGCTGGCGCTTCTGCGCCGCGTGACCAAGAAGCGCTTCGGCTATATCTACGACCTGCCGTGGTATGTCATTTTCGGCGCCCCCGGCTCCGGCAAGACGACGGCGCTGACCAATTCCGGCCTGCAATTTCCGCTGGGCGACGCCCTTGGAGAAAGCGCCGTGAAGGGCATCGGCGGCACGCGCAACTGCAATTGGTGGTTCACGGATGAGGCGATCCTCATCGATACCGCTGGCCGGTACACCACGCAGGACGATCTTGATGGCTCGTCCAAGGCCGGGTGGGAAGGCTTTCTCAACCTGCTGCGCCGCTATCGCCGCTCCCAACCCATCAACGGTGCGCTGGTTACACTCTCCATCCCCGACCTTCTGAGCCGCGACCCGGAAGAGCAGCGTCAGGAACTGCGCTCCATCCGCCAGCGCATGTCGGAACTGGATGAATATCTGCACGCCCGCGTGCCTGTTTATGTGGTGCTGACCAAGGCCGACCTTCTGGATGGCTTCGTCGAGTTTTTCGATGGCTTCAACAAGACAGATCGCCATCAGGTCTGGGGAACTACGTTCAAGCTGGACGAAAGCTATTCCGCGCAAGATCTGCCTCAGCGCTTCCTTGAGGAATTCGAGCTTTTGCAGCAGCGCGTCGATGCGATGCTCATCGAGCGTCTGCAACAGGAGCAGAATGCCGAAATCCGTGGCCGTATCTTCCGCTTCCCGGCAGAACTCGCTAAGCTGAAGGACCGTCTTTATGAAGCACTGACCGAGCTTTGCGCAAGCTCACCGCTCATCGAAGCGCCGTTGCTGCGTGGCGTCTATCTCGCCTCCGGCACGCAGGCCGAAGCTGGCACGGCGGCTCCTCGCGCTCGCCGCAGCTACTTCCTCGCCCGCCTGTTCAAGGAAGTTATCTTCCCGGAAGCCGCACTCGTCATGCGCGACAAGCGCTTGTCCGGCAGGCAGCTTCTGGTCCGGCGCATTGCTTACGGTGTCTCAGCGGCAGTTGTGGCCATTGTCTTCACGGGCTGGATTTCCACCTATTTCTCCAACACGCAGGCCTTGGCAGAGGCGGACCGCAAGCTGAATGCCTACCAGCAGCTGGTGCAGGGCATTCCGGTTCGAAATGTTTCAGATGCCGACTTCCTGCGCATTCTTCCGGCGCTGGATAATCTGCGCGACGTTAACGCCGGCTTTGACAAGGACAGAGTCTGGAAGGTCGGCTTTGGGCTCGATCAGGAGGAAAAGATTGAGGGCAGGCAGCGCGACGCCTATCAGCGCGCCCTCAACGCCCTGCTGTTGCCACGCATGATCGTGCAGTTGCAGAAGCAGCTAGAAGACCAGAACGATGTGACCCGCACCTTCAACTCGTTGAAGCTCTACGGCATGCTGGGCGGTCTTGGCACGCTGGACCGTGATTTCCTGACCGTGCAGTCTCGCGACATGTTTGCCTCGCTCTATCCCGGCGATGGACGGGCGGCGGCACGGGATGCGCTCAACCGGCATGCCCGCGCGTTGGCAGATGGCCTGCTTGCACCGATTGAACTGGATGCACGCCTGATCGACAAGGCCCGCGACACCATTCGCAGCCAAGCAATCGGGGCGCGCGCCTATGACATTCTGGCGGGCCTGCCGCAAGCCCGCGCCCTTCCCGACTGGAGCCCATCAGCCGCATTTGGTCCACTCGGTGAACGTGCCGTGGAGCGTGCGAGCAAGGTGCCGATGGTGGATGGCATCGAAGGTCTGTTCACGGCCAATGGCTATCGCAGCGTCGTGATTCCGCAGGTGGCATATGCCTCTCGGGTCGCGCTTTCAGAAGCATGGGTGCGTGGCTCCGATGATGCACTGCGTGGCGCGACGGTGGAAAATGTCGCGCAGGCGGCACTTCAAATCTACTTCGACCGGTTCGAGAAACGCTGGAACGATCTTCTTTCCGATGTGCGGATCAAGCCTTCGCAAAGCCTGGGTGATGCGGTGGAAACCACGCGCATTCTGGCCAATGACCGGAACATCGTGATTGAGGCAGCCAAATCCATTGCCGAGGCAACGGATTTGCGGCCCAATGCCGGTGCCAGCCTCACCACACTCGCTTCCACCGCCGATGGCGACGCGACCTCCGCCATTCTCTCGGCAACGGTCGATGCTGCCGACCCCTATTCTCGCCTGCGCGAAATGCTGGCGGCCAAGGGGTCGGGTTCGCCTGAAACGGCTTCCAGCGGTCAGACCAATGGTGCCAAGGCAGGTTCGCCATCAGAACAGCTGCTATCCAACATCAAATCTCTGCATGAGCAGCTTGCGCGCTCTTCGACGACATCGGACGAGGTCGCCAAGGTCTTCGATGTCGATAGTCAGCTGACCAAGGCCAATCAGGACCTGCTGCAACAGGCCCGCCAGCTACCGGCACCGCTGGATGTCTGGGTCGCCGGACTTGCTGCGGATGTCGGTTCGCTTGCGGTGAAATCCGCGCGCAGCCGGATTGCCGATCTCTGGGCAGCGGACGGTGCTTCGCTGTGCTCATCCATCGTATCGGGGCGCTATCCTTTTGATCGGGCATCGCCAAGAGATGTCGCGATGGCCGATTTCACGCGTCTCTTCGGACCAACGGGAACCTTCCAGAGCTTCTTCAAGCAACGTATGGAGCCCTTTGTCGACAAGACGACAAGCCCATGGGGCTGGAAAGGCACGTTTGGAGCTGCCGGTATTCCGAGCGACGCGATTGAACAGTTCGAGAACGCGGACAAGATTTTCCGGGCCTTCTTCCCGAATGGAAGCGAAGTTCCGGCGGTCTCCATCAACGTGAAGCCGGTGTCGCTGACCAATGAATCCAGCGCTGTCATGCTGGAAATCGAAGGCGAGCGGGTTGTCTATTACCACGGCCCGGTACAGGCGAAATCCATCACCTGGCCATCAGATGCCAATTCCGCAAATCTTTCACGCATCGCCTTCCAGCCTGGCGGCTGGCAACAGGCGAAAACGGAAAATGGCGACTGGTCGCCCTTCCGCCTGTTCGATGATGCGCAGATCGAAAATCAGTCAGGAGATTTGTTGAGAGCAAGGTTTGAGAATAGCGGCCAAGCTGCTGAATTCGACATACAGTTTGGCTCGGTTCTCAATCCGTTCAAGCTGGATGCACTCTCGAAATTCGCCTGCCCGGCCCAGTTCTAACGGGATGAGGCAGGCCAAACAGTAACGGAGGGGATATGAAAACGATCATGGAACGGCACGGCAGAGCAGGCCTGCCTGGCTGATGGCAAATCCGAACACAAAACCCGTAAAAGCTGCTGTCGAAACCGATAGGATAGGCTTTTACGGGAAAATTCCAAGCCACGGAGATTTCATCTCCGAAGGTCTGGACCGCGAGCTTCTCGGCTCTCTCGATGGCTGGCTGCGATCCGGCCTGCATGCCTGCGCGGATATTTTCGCAGATCGCTGGAGCGCTGTTTTCACCAACTCCCCGCCCCTCCGCTTCATAATCGAACGCGGGATCTGGGGCCGCAGTGCCTATGCGGGTGTGCTGTTACCAAGCAAGGACCGGGTGGGACGCAAATATCCGCTGATCATCCTCGCCCAAATGGTCGATTTTCGCCAACACCCCAGAACGCTTTACCTCGATGACACATGGTTCATGGCGGCAGAAGCGCTTGCCGAGACATCGATGACGCTCGATTTCGACATGTCGCGCTTCACGAGTTCCATCAAACGCCTGCGCATGCCAAAGCCAAAAGGCGACGATGAGGATGTCCCCGCTTCGCCCCAAACCGGCCAGCCGACGAGCCTCTGGTGGTATATCGACTCCGAAAGCCGACGGCCGCGAGGCGTGAAGTTCGAAGGCAAACCGGCAGCGACGGATTTCGTAAAACTCTTCCGCGACCAGACTGCCGCGGAAAAGGAACAGCCCTCTGCGGCCAAGGCCGAGCCTAAACCGGCGGCGAGTGAGCCAAAGCCTGATGTGCGAACGGCAAGCGCAGCGCCGCCGCAGGCTAAGACGAGAGAGGCACTCCCTGCTTCGATTATCTACAGCTACGCCACCCATCCCGGTACACGCCTAACAGTCAACGCCGATGCCCTGTTCGTTTCAAAGACACCGGCGCTCTTCGCCATCGCCGATGGTCTGGGAAATGGTGGTGCCGCCGTCGAAGCGGCACGGCTGACGACCAATGCGTTGACGGATATTGCCGAGAGCGACAGGATCGATGCCATCACGCAGGATATCAAAGGCAAGCTCGGAACCGTCAACAGCCTGCTGCTCTCCCGTCAGATCGCGACGGACATGGTGCGGCCCATGGCTAGTGTCGTGGTCGCGTGCCTCGTCGGCCAGACGATGAGCATCACATGGTCGGGCGATGCCCGCGCCTATCTGCTGCGCGATGGCACCATGCAGCCATTGACGAGGGACCACGTCATCGTCGGCATGAAGAAGCAGCTGTCCCAATGTGTCGGCCAGTCGCAGCAGTTCCGCCCCAGCACGATCAGCGATGATTGGGGCACCCGTGACCGGCTGCTGCTGTGTAGCTTCCCGCTAATGCAGGCGTTGAAGGAGCGCATCGTCGCGGAAATTCTGCACGATACGCCCATCAATGAATGCGCCAATGCCTTGATGCAGGAAGCGCTGATCGAAAACAGCCGCGAGAACATCAGCGCCATCGTCATCGGAAACAAGCTTGAGCAGCGCTGACGAAGACCGAGATGTGGCGCAACGTTTCGCTGATCTCTGGACCGCGATCCGCGCCTCGGAGCGCCCTCTAGATACGATCGACCGTATTCGTGATGCGCTGGACCGCAAGGCCGATGGGCTGGCGAGACAGCAACCGCACTTCATCGAAGGCAGCTTTGCGGTCGATGCCGTGGCCTATCAAACGGAAACGACACATATATTGCAGGTCACGCATCGCGACCTCGGCACCCGCTTCGCGATCAAGACGATGCCTGAAAAGCGGCGAGATGATGCGCAATTGATCCAACGCCTGCGCCGGGAGGCCGAAATCGGGGTCGCGCTTCGCCATCCTTTCCTGTTGGAGACTTCAGCCCTTTTGCGTCTAGCGGATGGGCGGCCTGGACTTCTACAGCCTTGGATGCCTGTTACCCTCGCGTCCAGACTGGCAATGCGACCACTGACTTTAGATGAGATTTCGTCCTTGCTCCGTCGCCTGTTGCAGGCTGTGGCTGCCATGCATGCGGAAGGTTATGTGCACGGCGATATTACCCCAGCGAACATTCTGCTGCCTGATGGTGAAATCGAAAGCGTGAAGCTTGGCGATTTCGGTATTGCGCGGAAAATTGGTGAAAGCCCCTCGGACGCAGGCATAGCGTTTGCCGGATCGCCAGAATTTGCTGCGCCGGAACAGCTTGCGGGCATGCCGGCCCATCCGAGGCAGGATGTTTATGGGCTGGGGAGATTAGTGCAGCGAATGTTAGGTGCGTCCCCAGATGTAGAGGATGATAAGCTCAGTGTGTTTGCAGAGGTCTGCACGAAGGATGGTTTGGAGCGTCCGCAGTCGATTGAGGAGGCGCTTGGGGTTTTGTGAAATAGGTCGTGCGCTCGTTCAGCGGCATTCGGTGTGGCTTACCCCCTCTG
>UCLB01000028.1 GCA_900473205.1 Hyphomicrobiales bacterium | reverse complement strand
CTCCCATCCCGCCCTTAATTTATAAAGCGACGCGTATAATGTTTCTTTTTTCCTTCTGCGGTGACCGGACCATGCGCTCTGCCTTTGCCATCGCCACCATTGGAATTGCCCTTTCCGGCTGCGCGTCTCGTCCCGAGGCCGACGTCCTTAAGCCCGTTGCGCTGAAGAATGATACGGCTCAGACCATCGGCGTGCTGGCTGTCACCAACCGCGATCACCAGAGCAAAGACAACTCCTTCGGCAAGCGCTGGGCAGCGGCAGTTCACTACGACCGGTTCGTGTTTTCGATCCCGCCGGATAGAAACGGCGCGGCCATTACCTATCCGGCAAAGCAGCCCGATCCGAAGCGCCAATTTGTGGTGACGGAACGCGAAAACCTGTCGAAGGACGGGCTGGTGCTGGCGGCAACGCGTGCGGCCAATTTCGATGGCACGGTTGCCGTCTTCGTCCATGGCTACAATTACTCCTATCAGGAAGCTCTGTTCCGTACGGCGCAGATGGCAGCGGATGCCAAGACGATCAGCCCGCCGATCATGTTCTCGTGGCCGTCGGCTGCCAGCGTCACGGGATATGTGGCGGATAAGGATGCGGTTCTATATTCCCGCACGGAGCTGGATGCGCTTTTGACGGCGCTGACGAAGTCGCCCAAGGTCAAGCGGGTCATCGTGTTTGGCCACAGCATGGGCGGTTTTCTGTCCATGGAAGTTGCCCGGCAGCTCAAGCTTCAGGGACGCGACGACGTGCTGTCGAAACTTCAGATCATTCTCGCCGCGCCTGATATCGACGTCGATGTCTTCCAGTCGCAGCTCAAGGACATTGGTCGCATCCCCAATCCGATCACCTTGCTGGTATCGAAAGAAGACAATGCGCTCAGCATTTCGAGCTTTGTTGGCGGCGAGCGCCCACGGGTCGGGCTTCTCGACATCCACGACCCGATCATTCAGAACACGGCGAAGGCCGAGCACCTGACGGTGATCGATATTTCCTCGCTGCAATCGTCAGACGGGCTGGGACATGACCGCTATGCTTCGCTTGCAAAGTTCGCGGGCGATCTCAGCAAGGCTGAAACAAAAATGCGCAGCAATGGCGGCAATATCGGCGCATTCGTCTTCGACGCCGCCGGTGCTGCTGTTGCAAGTCCGTTCAAGCTGGCAGGGCAGATCGCACGCCAGTGAAGAAAGCCAGCCTCCGCGATTTCAAGCGGAGGCTGTTACCACCACAACCTGCGCATTCCAGTTTTCCGGCAGCGGATCGGGTCTGGTGATCTCGATGTCTTCCACGATGAGATCGGACACACCTTTGGTGAAAATTCCGGGGATACCGTTCGGATAGTCGATGAGGCCGATGATCTTGCCATCAGGTCCAAAACGCCAGGCATTGACGCGGCCAGCGCTTTTGTCCCCGATGGGGAAGCGATCAAACCGGTCTTCAATCGTCGGGCGGATATCGTAGCAAAGACCGGTTTTCAGAGGACCGGCTTTTTGGTCCAGCGAAATGCGCCGCAGGGTAATGTCGGAAATGCCGCCCTCATGTTCCGAGACCATGTTGATCGAACCTTCCATGACGCCGCTGACATCCTCGATCAGAACGTTGCTGACCGTGCCCGCCGGAAATTCTTCCGGTCGCCGGTCGAGAACCGTGATCGTGATTGCTTCGCCAGAGCCCCAGAAGCCCGCCGGTGTCTCATGGCAATCAACGGAAATGCGCACGAAGCGAATGCCCTCCACCAAGCCGCCATCTCGCGAGAAAATACCGAGGCCGCGATTGGACTTTTCGATGCGAACATCCTCGAAGGAAATATTGCGGAATGGCGAAAAGCTTTCCGTCCCGAGCTTCAGCGCGCAGGAACGGCTTTCCACGATGCAATTGCGGATGTTGATATTCTCGCACGGCCCCGTCAGCGATCCATCTTCGCGGCGCGTCGTCTTCAGCACAATGCCATCATCGGCGGTGCGGAACACGCTGTCGAAAATCTCGACATTGCGGCAGCCGTCGATGACGATACCATCCGTGTTGGGCATGCGTCGGTCGTTATCGACGGCAACGCCCTTGACCTGAATGTTCTCGCAACCCGCAAAATGCATGGTCCACATGGGCGAATCGTCTATCCGCAGCCCTTCGATGCGGATGTCGTTGCAGCCATCCAGCACCAGAATACGTGGGCGATAGCGCGATGCGACCAGTGTGCCCATGTCACCATCATCGCCATGAGTATAGCGTGTCGAGCCAGCGCAAAAAATCCGCCCGCCACCGATGAGCGCAATGTTGCTGGCTCCGACCGCCGTCATCATCGCCCGGTCGCTTTCCTCGGCAACGATTGCGACAGTGGTTTGCGCATAGGCATCATAGCTCGGAATAAAATGCAGCTCCGCTCCTTCCAATATCTCAATCGTGAGGTTGGAGCGCAGGCGCAGACCGCCGCAATGATGGACACCGGGCTCCAGCACGATATGCAGAAGTCCCTCATGCGTATCGAAAAGCGATTGAAGCTTCCCGGTGATCTCTTCTGTTTGAGGCGCAATGCGAATGGTGGGGGAGAAAGGCATGGTTTCAACCTGCTTATATTAAAACGATTTGGAGGCGACCCGTTTTGACCGGGCCGCCATTGAAATCAGCAACGGGTCTGCAAAAGCGCAGCGATGTAGCCGTAGCAGAAGGCGAAGGCGACCTGCTGCTGGTTATCGCCCGACAGCGTCGGCGCGTGGTCCGGCATGACCATGTATTTGTAACCCGTGTCACGCAGCGCATCGATAACCGCCGGCATGTCGATATCGCCATCCTCGGGGAAGCTTTCGCGGAAGGAATAGCGTTTGCCGACGATGTTGCGGTAGTGGATGTTCATGATCTTGCCACGCTCACCGAACCAGCGGGTGATGGCGGGCACTTCAGACACATCCTCGACCATCTCACCCAGCGTGCCGATGCAGAAATTCAGGCCATGGAACGGGCTCTCATGCATGCTGACAAAGCGCTTCATGCCTTCGACAGAGCCGAGGACGCGCGTCACGCCCATGTAACCGGGTGGCGTTGCGGGATCATGCGGATGGCAGGCAAGGCGGATATTGGCAGCTTCGGCAACGGGCACGACCCGCTCCAGAAAATAATCCACACGCTCCCAGATCGTATCTTCATCGATCGAGCCGATGCCCTGCGGCGTCGGCTCATCGGGGTTGGCGAGGTCCAGCCGGAAGGCTTCGGCCATATAGCCACCCCTGCCCGGCTCCATGGGCGTGCGCGGAATGCCGATATAATTGAAATTGTAGCGCACAGATGGAATGCCAGCGGCGGCGCAATTTTCAATCAGGCGGCAAATGCCGTCGATCTGGCTGTCGCGCTCAGGCCCTGCCAGCATGATATCTTTACAGGAAACATCGCGATCGACGCGCGTGGATGGCATTGGCAGCTGCGTCATATCGAGGATCAATCCAAAACTCTCGATCTTTTCGCGGAAGGCTTCGAGCGTCGGTCGATCCCAGCTGCGCCAGTCTCCCGGCGGCGTTGCCGAGATATTGTTGACGCCAAGCTGCTTCATCACCCTGTAGTCATCGTCATGGCGGGCCGGGATTTGTGTTCCGAGATACATCTGCGTTGCTCCATTTGGAATTCATGAATCAGTCGAACGTCAGCGCCTTAGGGGTCGATAGACCCGGGATCGTAGCGCGGTTCTGGCAGCCCCTGAAAGGGAAGCTGAACCACGTAAACGTCCCCGCCCGGCCCTGTGCCATTCGCCCTGAGTGTCGTGATAAAAGCGGTTTTCAGATCCGCCCCGATAAAACAGATATTCGTCGGGTTCGGGACATCGACCTGGATTTCCGCGTCGATGTGCCCATCCGGCGTCATGCGTAACACCCGGCCACTATCGCTCGCCGCAATCCAGTAGCAACCATCGACATCCATCGCGGCGCCATCGGGACGCCCGCCCAATGTTGCCCTGTCAGCAAACAGCCGCCCATTCTGGAATTGCCCCGAGGCGGGATCGAAATCATGGACCATGACATAGGGATTGAGCGTGTTCGAATCCGAGACATACATGGAAAGCCCGTCCGGGCTCCAGGCAAGGCCGTTCTGGGTACGGAAGCTGCCGCCCCTCTCCAGAACCTCGCCGCCAGTACCGATGCTGAAAAGTGTGCCGAATGCACCCGGCGCGGATGTGTCCGGTGCCATCGAGCCAGACCAGAAACGGCCCTGTCTATCGCAGGCCCCATCATTCATGCGCCAACCGGTCTTGAGATCAGGCCCCGTGCCTACGTCGATCACGACCTTGCCATCGATGACATCGAGTTTGGCAAAACCACGTTCCGTGGAGGCGATGAACCCGCCGCCGAGATGCAGGGCAAGAGCTCCGACCTTGAGCGGGAGATCGAACCGCTCCATGAGCCCGGCAGGATAGGTCATTCTGTAAAGGCTGGCGCCGGGTGAATCGACCCATGTCACGCGCCCATGTTCAGGCTCCCAGACAGGCGTCTCACCCACGGTGCAGTCGGGTTGGGCAACCCTTTCAGCCATGTAAACAGATGCGCCTTGTCTTGTCATATCGTCACATTCCGCTTCATGCGTGTGCGCCTCTAACAGCTAGGATGCAGGCACCAGACGCTGCTCCGTCTCACCATCGAAAAGCAAGGCTCTTTCATCCGCAATCTTCAGAGCGACCTCTTCCCCAAGATGCAGAGAACTGCGGCTTTTGGAGGAAACGAGAATTTGGCCCACGGGGCTGTCGCAAATGACGGTCGTATCCGAACCGGTGGTTTCCACGGCATGCACGGTGGCTGGTAACGCGCCTGCGCTGTCACGCGGCACGATTTCCAGATATTCCGGCCGCACCCCAACCACGACCTGTCGTCCTGCGGCATTTGGATAGCGTCCCGGCATCGGCAACTGGCTCTTGCCATCCTGCAACAGCAGGCTCGTCGCATTGGCGCTGACTTTGGCCTTTATCAAATTGATTGCTGGCGAACCGATGAAGCTGGCAACGAAAACACTGTTCGGAAGATCGTAAAGCTCGAGCGGCGTTCCCGCCTGCTCCACCCGACCGTCGCGCAGAACAACGATCTTCTGTCCCATGGTCATGGCTTCCACCTGATCATGGGTCACGTAAACCGACGTCGTGTTCCACTTGTGGTGAAGATCGCGGATTTCGCCGCGCACCTGGCTGCGCAGCTTTGCATCGAGGTTGGACAAGGGCTCATCGAAGAGAAAGACCGCAGGGTTGCGGACAATGGCGCGTCCCATGGCAACGCGCTGACGCTGGCCGCCGGAAAGTTCCTTCGGCAGACGATCCAGCAATTTGCCGAGGTCGAGCATCTGCGCCACCTCATCGATCTTCTGCTTGATCTCATCCTTGGGACGTTTCGCCAGTCGCAGCGCGAAACTCATATTTTCACGCACCGTCATTTGTGGATAAAGCGCATAGCTCTGGAACACCATGGCGATATCGCGCTCCTTGGGCTCAAGGTCGGTCACGTCTCGCTGACCGATCTGGATCGTACCATCGCTCGCCTCTTCCAGCCCCGCGATGATGCGCAGAAGCGTGGATTTTCCAGAACCGCTTGGCCCGATCAAAACGCAGAACTCGCCGTCTTCGATGTCTATCGACACGTCCTTGATGACATCAACCGCACCGAACGACTTGGAAACGTTTCTGAGTGAAACTGCACCCATGTTTTCCTCCTAAAATAATGTGGCGCACGGGGGCGCAATTAGCCTTTGACTGCGCCTGCCATGATGCCGCGATTGAATTGGCGCTGGAGCAGGAGGTAGACGATGACGCTGGGCGCCATAGCCACAAGCGTTGCCGCCACAAGAATGTTTGGCGTGATCGTATCGTCCACGCGCAGAGACCCAAGCGCGACCGGCAACGTCATCAAATCCTTGTCGTTGACGACAATCAGCGGCAGCAGATACTGATCCCAGATCATGATGAAGCCGAAGATCAGAACCGTTCCCAGCGCTGGCCGGACCAGGGGAAGAATGACACGGTAGAAAATCTGCCACTCACTCGCACCATCGATGCGCGCGGCCTCCTCCAGCTCAAGCGGAATGGCCCGCATGAACTCCGTCAGCATGAATATCGAGAACGCCCAGCCAACGACCGGCAGGATCATCGCCAGATAGGTGTTGTAGATGGAGACGTTGATAACAGGCAGTTCCTTCTGCATCACCAGATAGAGCGGAATGGCGATGACCTCTTCGGGCAGCATGAGCGTGCACAAAATGAGCAGGCTGACGACAGCCGCACCCCGGAATTTCTTGCGGGCAAGCGCATAAGCGGCCAGCGCACTGACTGTGACCTGCAAAGCAGTGCCAACAATGACGACGATGACCGAATTGGTGAGGTAACGCCAGACCTTCATATCGAAGATGGCGATGCGGAAATTCTCAAGCGTTGGGCTGTGTGGGATCAGCGTCAATTCGCCCGGCTTCAGGCTGACGCCGCTGAAGGCCGTCACAAGCGCGCCCCAGAACGGACCCACGAAGACAATGAGCAGGACCGCGTAGAGAACATACCGGATCACGGTGAGCCAGAGGGGAGTTTTCATCTATCGCCTCATCAACGGGTAAGTCTGGATTTGATGGTCATGTGCAGCAGCGTCAGAAGAACCGTGAACACCAGCAACATTAGCGAGACGGCGGACGCATAGCCGTAATTCAGCTCCTCAAACCCCACCTTGTAGATATGCGTCATGATGGTGGAGGTAGATCCGGCCGGACCACCGCCCGTCGTCGCGTAGACTTCGGCAAACACCCGGAAACCGCGGATAAAAGACAGCATTAACACGACCGATATCGACGGAATAATGCCTGGCAGTGTCACATGCCATAGCTTGCGCCAGACACTCGCGCCATCCACACTGGCTGCATCGTAAAGCTCCCGGTTAACACCTACGAGACCGGCAACGAAGATGACCATGTCATAGGGTGCGCTTTTCCAGACGCTCATGAGGATCAGAACCCAGAGTGCCTGGTTTGGATCGCTGAGAAAGCCTTGCGGCGCGATACCGAAAAAGCCAATCAGCGAATTGACCAAGCCGTAATCGGCGGAATTGAACAATATGCGCCAGATCTCCGCAATGATGGCCACGCTGGTAATAGCGGGCAGAAAAACCGCCGTGCGGATGATGCTGAGGTGTCGTGCAGGTCCTTCGAGTGCCAAAGCCATGAAGAAGGCGACGAAAGAGGCCGACAGCGTTGCCACGATGACATAGATCGTGGTGTGGATGACGGCCGCACGCAGCGCAAGGTCGTTGAATGCCCTGTAGAAATTATCCAGCCCAACCCATTTGCTATCCGAGTAGAACTGCACGTCGTAGAAGGACATGGAGAAGCCCGATACCATCGGGTAGAACTTGAACCATGTGAAAATGATCAGCGCGGGCGCCAGAAACAGCCATGGCGTCAATGTTGCGCCAAGACGTTTCCGGGAGCGACGGCGCTTGGCACCGGTTGGACGAGTAACTGTTCCAACAGCTGATGTCTGTGGTGTGGCGGACATGTTCACCTCAAAAGACAAGGCTTAGCCTTTGCGCCTCTGCATGTGCAGAGACGCAAGGGAGCCATTATTGCTTGGAAGCGGAAAGGGCGTTCTGCCCGCTCAATTCTGTCGCAACCTGGGTATTCAGGGCTTCCAGTTCATTTGCCACATCGGCATCGCACTGCGCCAGAATACGGTTGAAGCCTTCACCGGTAACCGTGCGGATCGCCGTCCAGTTTGGAACGGCGGGCATATAGTGGCCGTATTTGTCGAAGGTTTCCTTGAAGACCATCCAGCGCGGGTCATTGCGAACAGCGTTGACATCGACCTTGGTATTAACAGGCAAGCGAACGATCGGCGTCTTGCCAGACCCCTGCGCCATGGCGATTTCCTGACCTTTCGGCGAAATCAGGAAGGAGAGAAATTTGTTGGCAGCGTCCACATCCTTCACGCTCTTCAACAGATAGGCGCTGGTACCTTCGGACAGAGAGGCGATACCGCCGGGACCGGCAGACATCATCACCACCTCGACAACATCCTTGCCGGGCTCGGCATCGAGCTGTGGAATATGATACGGGCCGGAAATGAAGATACCGGTCTGGCCCGAGCGGAAGGTCGGCAGCGTATCGCCAGTCGTTGCATTGATGGCACCCGGCTGAGCGAGCTTGTCGCAGATCATACCGCGCACATAGGTCAGCGCCTCAGCCACCTGTGGTGTATTCAGCGTTGGAATGAAGCCATCAGGGGCCTGTTTGACGTAATCGCCACCCGCCTGCCAGATGAAGCTGCTCATAAACCAGCTTGCGTAGCCGCGCGTGGTCGATCCCGGGATTGCCATGCCGAAAGTATCGGCCTTGCCATTGCCGTCAGGGTCTTTGTTGGTAAAGGCTTCGGCCAGCTTGCGCACATCATCCCACGTCTTGGGCTGCGGCATGTTCAGCTTTTCGCGCCAGTCCTTGCGGATGAACATAGCAAAGGACTGCGCCGAAAACGGTACCGAATATGTCTTGCCATCATTCGCCTTGGCGCCATCCCAGGCGGAGGGCGAAACGTCCTGGCTGCCTGCGATCTTGGCGGGATCAATGGTTTCGAGAATACCCATCTGCCGCATCTGGCCCATTGCCGTCGTATCGTTCAACACGATATCCGGCAGCGTGCGACCGGCGGCAGCGCGCGCAAGCCGCTGCTCGAAATCAATGCCGGTATTGAATGTCTCGACCTTGATGCCTGTGTCTGCGGTGAACGCATCCGTCAGCGCTTTCAGAACGCTGAGCGATTCATCCGTTTGTCTGGACCATACGCTGATGGTCTGAGACTGCGCCGAACCGACACCCGCACACATGACAGCGCAGCCAAGCAGCAACGCCTTTAAAGACTTCCTATGCATTCACGCCTCCCAAGTTTCTCCCAGGGCAACGCACGGACAGCATCAGCCCAAACTCACATGATGAGCTAGCGCAAGTGATAAGATGATACAAGGAATTTATATGCTAATATATGTTTTAGGGGTTCTTGCTATAGCAAATTCACATGATTGCTTCGGACTAAAAACCTAGCGGATGTTGGCTTTTGGCGCCAATCAGGGGTTCTCTTGGCATCATAGGACTTCCGCCCATAGAGAACTTAGAAAAAGCTCCGCGAACCGAAGTCACCGCTCGGATTTTGCAAAGGTACCTGCTGCAAACGCCCGAACGGCAAAAACAAAATACATATTATAAATATATTTATTAGAGGGAATTAACTCAGCTCAAGCAAAAGTCCTAGAGCATAGATTCAACTGGTGATCTGCCTGAAAACATTGCAAGCATGACTCAATCAACTCAGGACTTATCGTCAGCCGTATCGTCAAAATTGACATCCCAATCCTTACCAGATTTTTTCTCGCCTGGAGGGTCGCGATGTTCGGTCGCATCTTCTGATCCGGTTATGACCGTGGGTTTTGCACTGGCGACGCCAGAGCTTTTTCCATCCGCCTGAGAGGGTGCATATTGACCTTTTGCATCCTGCTCTGGCCCTGTTTTTGATGTCTTTTTATCCATGTCATATCTCCTTATGCAGAGGTAACAGGAGTAAGGGTCGATAGTTCCATCGATCCAGCGTGCAGCGACGCACGAAATGACCTTAGCTCCGCCTTTGCAGGCAGAGCTTTCTCATCTATCAAGGGTGAAGGTTATTGCCGTGATGGACCCGGCGACCATCCGAAGGCTGGGGCTACCGTTTCGGAGAGATCGATCAGCAACCGCAAATTCTCTTCAAGCCCGAAAGCAGGCGGCAGGAACAGCACGATTTCATCGGCAGCGGCAAGGCCGGGGTCGTTATAAACCGCTTCGATGACCTGATCCGGCGTACCCTGAAATACGGGTGAAATTTGTGCGCCTTTGGGTTGGCCGGGTGGTTCGAGCGCGCCTTTGGGGCGGGACGCCGCGATGCCCTTCGTGCGACGCTCCAGATCATAGGCCGTGTATTTGTCACGCAATTCGGCGGTGGTGCCGACGAGGATCGAGGCGGCCACGGCAACCGGCGGCGGCTCCGTCCCCCATATCTTGCGCCATGTCGTCCGGTAGGTTTCGATGATGCGGGCCTGATATTGCCCGAATGTCTCTTCCTCTTCCTGATCATGCTGAACGGTGCCGGAAATCAGACCGATACCGAGTTCTGCCGCCTGTATCGCCGAAACGACGCTGGCAGAGCCCTGCCGAATGCGGGATCGAAGCGTGGGGCTGTGCGGCGTGACCCGCAATTCTGCGCCCTGCGGCACGCCTTGGCCAGCCTCGGTAACGATGTGAAGAACCTCACCTGCAATCGCCGCCAGAAAACGTGCCTGCCGCCGCTTTGCTTCCGTTCGCGCATCGGTATCAACGGTGCCGAAAACGGCATCGAAAGCGCCGTTGGCACCGGTGGAAATGGCCAGTTCCAGCCGCTCGCCGATTAGCAAATCCGTGGTTCCAGCCGCTTCGGCCAGCAGGATCGGGTTCTGATACCGCATGGGAATGACGGCAGAGCCCAGCGTGATCAAACTCGTATGCTGGCCCACTGCGGCAAAGAACGGAAGCGGTGATGATAGATAATGGTCAAAGTGCCGTTGATAGGCCCAGCCGGATTGGTAACCCAGCCGCTCCGCCTCCACGAAAAGCCTGATCCCGTCTTTCAGCCCCTGCGCCGGACCAGTATCGTCGCTGAAAGACACTCTTGTGTTGAAACCCAGGCGATGCTTTGGACGAAATGAAGCCGATAATGTTGGGGTCGATAGGGCGATGGTCATGCGATCTGTTCCTTGCGGGCAACACGTCGCACAGCTGCTTGCGGCACTTCGGATGGCGCTTGGATGCCGGCGGGGATGGATTCCAGTAGGGCCGCTGTATAGGCGTGCCGCGGATTGTCGAAGATGTCACGGACCAGCCCATGCTCGACGATGCTGCCGCGCTGCATGACCGAGACGGTGTGAGCAAGCTGCCGCACAAGCGCCAGATCGTGAGACACGAAGACATAGGTCAGACCAAGCTTGGCCTGCAACGAAAGCAGAACCTCGACAATTTCTGCCTGAACACTGACATCCAGCGCGGAGGTCGGCTCATCGAGCACGATGACATCCGGCTTGAGGACCAGCGCACGCGCAATCGCAACGCGTTGACGCTGGCCACCGGAAAGTGCACCCGGCTTACGGGCAAGCAGATGCGGGCCTAGCCCGACATTCGACAGCGCTTCCCGCACCTGCTCGGTACGCTCCTGTTTCGTGCCGATTTTGAAGCGGTCGAGAGGTTCTCGTACCAGCTGCTCCACCGTCCAGGTTGGGTCCAGCGACGTGAACGGATTCTGATAGACCAGCTGGAGATGACGCCACACCTCGCGCAGGGACTCTCGCGACCGGCCGGAAACACGCTCTCCCGCAACGGAAATCTCGCCGCTATCCGGCTGCTCTAGGCCCAGCAGCAACCGGATCGTCGTTGTCTTGCCGGAACCGGATTCGCCCACCAGCGCATGGGTCGTTCCCGGCGCGACGCTGAAGGAGATGTTGTCCACGGCGGTCGTTGTCTTGCCATCGACCGTGAAGGTCTTCGAGACATCCGTGACCTCGATCTTGCTGGGCTTTTCGGCGCCACCGCTGACGAGCCGAAGACCGGGATCGCGCAGCCGGGCGTATCGATCCGGATTGAGCGCAGGAACATCCGAGTGCAGCTTTTTCGAATAGGCCGAGTTGGGCGAGGAGAAGACGGCCCGCGTGTTGCCCGCCTCCTGTACCGTGCCGTCTTTGAGAACCACCAGCTGATCGGCCCGCTCTGCCGCAATGGCAAGATCGTGAGTGATGAGCAGGAGGCTGATGTTCAAATCGTGCTGCAAGCGAGACAGAAGATCGAGAATGCGTTTCTGGATCGTCACATCCAGCGCCGATGTCGGCTCATCCGCCACCAGCAGTGCCGGGCGCGGCAGCACCGCAAGGCCGATCAACACGCGCTGAAGCATGCCGCCGGAGAGCTGATGCGGGTAGGAATCATAGACCCGCTGCGGATTGTCGAGGCCGACTTGCGCGAATATATCGAGAATGAGGGCCTTGCGGATGGCCGCATCCGGCTCATCCGTCAGGTCCGCTGCTTCCATCGCCTGCGCGCCGATTGTGCGAACCGGGTTGAGCGCATTGCCCGGATCTTGCGGAACAAAGCCGATGGCGCGACCACGCAGTGGCCGAAACTGCCTCTCCGGCAGGGCCAGCAAATCGCGGCCATCGAACTGCACATGTCCGCTTGCCTGCCCGCCAGCGGGCAAGAGCCGCAGTACCGCGCGGGCAATGGTGGATTTACCGGAACCGGATTCGCCGATCAGGGCAAGGCTTTTGCCCCGCTCAAGGCTAAAGCCCACATCTCGAACGACCGTCTGTTTGCCATAGGCAACGGACAGTCCATCGACTTTGAGAACAGGACTGGCCTGTTTGACCACTGGGGGCAAAGCGTTGCTGTGAACGAGTGTGGGGGTCAGTCTGTTCTGCGAAGCCATCGGCTGATCCTATTCACTGAGAGGACGGTCAAGATCGTGACGAATGCGGGTGCGTAAACAAGCCACGGCCATTTCAGGTAATCCTTGCCAATAGAGATCAGCAGACCCCAGTCGGAGGCGGGTGGCGGATCGCCGTAACCGAGGAAGGCGAGGCTGGCGATGATAAGAATGGATTCGCCGAATTGCAGCACCGCGAGCGGCAAAATCGAGCGAGACGCATTTGGCAGAATGTGACGCCAGAGAATGTACCAGCGCGAGCCACCCGCCAGAAACGAAGCTTCCACAAAAGTCGCCTGCCGCGTCTTGATGACCTCGGCGCGGGAAACACGCGCAAAGATCGCCACTGCCGATACGCCGGTGGCGATGGCCGCATTGATCGTTTCAAAACCGATGGCGGTGACGACGATGACGGCGAGCAGAAATTTCGGAATGGCTAAGAGCACATCGACAAAGCGCGCAAGGACGACATCGACCCAGCCGCCGAGGAAGCCAGCCATCAAGCCGATCAGCCCTCCGGCAACAACCCCGATGACGACGGCGACCAGCGCGCTCGTGACCGAAGAAGCGGTCCCGTAAACAACGCGGGTGTAGAGATCGCGTCCGAGATGATCGGTGCCAAACCAATGCTCAATGCTGGGGCCGAGCAGCTTGTCAGCGGGAACGCCGACAAACGGACTGTGGCTGGTGAACAGGCCGGGCGCTATCGACCAGGCGATAACGAGCACAACGATGGCAAAGGAGATTGCCACGATAGGCGGCATTCGAAGCGCGGCTTTCCAGCCGGACTGCTCCACGCCGGATAGGGGTGAGCTATAAACGAGGCTCATGGTGTCACCGCCTTGATTGCACTGATGGGGGTTTCGTCAGCAGTGGTCGGACTGCGCTTCTGCCCGCCCAGGATTTTGACGCGTGGATCGAGCAGCGGATAAAGAAGGTCAGCAATGAGGTTGACGAGAACGAACACCACCGCGCCCAGCGACACCACAGCCTGCAAGACCGGCAAATCCTGCGTGCTGACCGCACGCTGCACCAGACTGCCAATGCCGGTGCGGCCATACACCGTTTCGGTAATCAGAGAGCCGCCGAGCAATTCGCCGATGGTCAATGCGATGACGGTGACAACCGGCAGCGAGGCGGGTTTGAGCAGGTGTTTAGCAAACAGGCGCGTGCGCCCGATGCCACGGCTGCGGGCAACCGTCGCATATTCCTGCTCCGCCTCCCGGTCGAGATTGGCAATCAGCACCTCGGCGATCTGCGCGGAAACCGGAATGCCCAGCGCAATAGCCGCAAACAGGGTGGCCCAGAAGCTATCAGGATTGATGACCCGGAAGAGGCCGATCTGAAAACCGAAAATATGGATTAAGGCCAGACCGATCACGAAATTCGGCACCGAGAGGAACAGCGAAGGGAAACCGCGCAGCAGCCCCTGGCCGTAGCGTTTGGGCACGAATTGCGTTCCATAGGCAACCACCATTGCCAGTATCAGCGCAACCGCAAGACCTGCGGAAGCTAAAATGAGCGTCGATGGCAAGACCTCCGCAATCAAGGTCACCACTGGACGGCTGGAGCGCATCGAAAGACCGAGGTCCCCGGTCAAGAAGCCGGAAAGGGAGGACCAGAGCTGCACCAGCACAGGCCGGTCCAGCCCTTGAGCCGCTATGATTTCCGCAATCTGCTCTTCGGTAAACCCGTTCTGCGGGTTGCGCAGCACGCTGGTTATCGGGTCGCCGGGCAAAATGCTGACGACCACGAATGTCAGGACATAGGCCAGCAAGATGACGATCACCGCTTGGCCAAGCCGCTTTGCGGCATAGGTCAGATAGCTGTTGCTCACACCGGCACTCCTTTCACATGGAACGGTTTCAAAACGTCTCAGTCCGCAAGGAAAGCCGTGTAGTAGCTGGCATAAGCAACGCCGTTATAGACCTCGCCCTTAAGCCTGGGTGATTGCACGTAGATCCGCTGGACGATCTGCGTGCGCGGGATGAAATATCCCTGCTCCAGAACATAATGCTGCAATTCGCCGAGCAGCGGTGTTCTCTCATCGAGCGATCCGGCAGCGGCGATCTTGTCGCGCAATCCGTTCAGCGTCGCGTCACGGTCATCAAGAGCAAACCAGTTCTCGCCATTGTTGGCGTTGGTCAGAATGCTTGCGACCGTTCCGGCATCGATGAAGCTGCGCGTCACCTCATAGGCGGGAACGGCAGCACCGCCGAATTTCACCTTTTCACCAAAAGTGACAACATCATACGCACGGATTTCGACCTTCCAGCCGAGCTTTCCAAGCTGCTGGGCAATCAACTCATCGACCGAGCGAGATGTTGCGAGATACGGGTTGGAGTGGATCGTCAGGACAAGCGGCTTGCCGTCCTTCGCGCGGATGCCACCGGCACCCTTGACCCAACCGGCCTCGTCCAAAAGCTTCTCTGCCTTGGCCGGATCATAGGCCAAAAGTGCACTCTGGTCGGAAGCGCCAGGCACATTGCTCTGGATGAAGGAGGTCGCCAGCTTCCAGTCCGATGTATAGACGGTATCGATGATTTCTTGACGGTTGATACCCGCCTGCAACGCCTGACGCACCTTTAAATCATCATAAGGGGCATGTTTGGTATTGACCGCCCAGCCGTTGACGAAACCGAGGTAACGCGGCGTGGCAACGGTGAAACCTTCTTCTTTCAGCGACTTCAGTTCCTGCGGAGACGCGTTATAGGCAACGTCTGCCTGTTCTGACTGGACAGAGGCTACCCGCAGTGATGGCTCGACAACCAGCTTGTAAGTGATGGAATTGAGGAAGGCCGGACCGGTGTGGCCAACAGCCTGCGGACCCCAATTATAGTCCTTGCGCTTTGTCAGCGTAACATGGTCACCCTCTTTCCAGGATTCGACCACATAGGGTCCGCTGCCAGAGGTCTTGCTGAGATCGGCCTGTTCGGTTGCCGGCTGCGCAATGGTTTTCGGGGAGATCAGGATCGAACCGTGATAACCGAGCGTCGGAATAAACCCAAGTGTCGGCGCCTTGAAGAACACCTTTACCGTTGCTGAATCGACGGCCTCGGCGCGCTCATAGGTTTTCGGGAAGAGGCCGATGGGGTTGATGCCTTCCTTCTTGCGCCCGGCATACCAAATATCGAGATTAGCAACGACGGCAGCAGCATCCAGCGGCGTGCCATCAGAGAAGGTTACACCGCTCTTCAGATGAAGCGTAAATTCAGTTGCCTTGTCGTTCTGTTCCCAGCGCTCCGCCAGCCACGGGCTGACCTTGCCCTCGGCATCGACATAAACAAGCTTGTCAGCCACATGACCCCAAATATGGCCCTGAAAGCTTGAGATCGCACTGTTGTTGGGTATCCAGGTATCGCCAAGAGAGTCGATCAAAAAGGTGATGTCGCCACCATCGCGCGGAGTTTCGGTGGCAAGGGCAGGATTAAAACCAGCCGGGGAAACCAAAGCCGCTACGGCCGCAACTGCTGTCGTAATCAACAGGCGACGGCGGGAAAGAGAAAGCAGAGAAGAACGGTCGGTCATGTATGTTTCCTGAATATGAATGCGTTTTCGCGTTGCTGTGATCACAGGGGGCCCTGGGAGAGCTAAGCGCACATCTGCTCCTTCGCCGGGCAAGTTGTGCCGAGCGAACCACGCCTGTTTTGAAGTTGGGATAAAACTGTCGCTATGCCGCTGGAATGAGACGGTGGGACCAATGCGGCCCGCTACTCAATCCGCTGCGGCAGCTTCGTTTAAAGGCCGCGCCTGGTGCTACATGTCGTGATCATCAAGCGGCCCCTTTCCGGTTATTGATGAATATCATGCCACACAGACTACCAATGTCTCATATGATAGAAAGACTACCTGTTCTTTTTCTATGGAATTTGTGGATTATTTTTCCCGCCGTTTGGCGTGACGTTAGCACTGGCTTTCACGGTGCTTTAGACAGGTCGGGAATGCTGTTAGGGCCATCTGTCCAGAACGTACGAAAGCTTTGCCAGCGCGTGGGGACAAAAACAGCTTAAAAACGCAATGATTTTTGTGGTGCTGAAAAGCTGATGGTGCCCCTTGCCGGAATCGAACCAGCACTCCTCTCGGAACCTGATTTTGAGTCAGGCGCGTCTACCAATTCCGCCAAAGGGGCAACTTTGGAATCTCATTCCTTGGTATGCGGCGAACTATACGAACCGGGTATGTGAGGTCAACAGATTTTTGCGAAAATCTCGAATTCACGAAACTTTGCTCAGAAGCGGTATCACGGCATTCGATGAAGGATTTGCAAGCGGCTTGAGACTGGATTAGAGGCATTGGGCGGACTTTAATAATGTCTGCAGCCCGCCTTGTTTTTTACCCAATCACTTGTTTCAAATCTTGCGTCGAATGTAAGGACAGACCATGGAAATTGCAGCTTCTGCAGAGAAGAACCGTAGCATGTCGGCCATTCTGGTCACGGTGGGAATGATCTTCACAGTGGGATCGGCGCTAGGCTTCCAGCACATTGGCGGTTACACCCCCTGTGCACTCTGCCTTTTGCAGCGAGACCCTTATTATTACGCCATTCCAGTCGGCATTCTTGCCATTGCCGCCAGCCTGTTCAAGCTGCCGGTGTGGCTGACAAGGTCTGCGCTTGTTCTGATCGGTATCGCCATGCTGATCGGCGCTGGCCTTGGCGTGTATCATTCGGGGGTGGAATGGGGTTTCTGGCCGGGCCCGATCACCTGCTCGACGGGTGCCCCATCGGTGACGACAAATGCTGGCAGCCTGCTGAACGACCTCAATGCCATCAAGCCGCCATCCTGCAATGACGCAGCACTACGCGTTCTCGGCCTGTCTTTTGCTGGCTGGAACGTAATCGCCAGCATCGTTCTTGCGGGCATCGCGTTTTTCGGTGCGACCCGCAAGAGCGCTTGAGTCGATCAAGGCTGCAATTCGGTATCCCAGTAGAGATAATCCATCCAGCTTTCGTGCAGATAGTTGGGTGGGAAAGAACGGCCATTATTGTGCAAATCCTGCACCGTCGGCTGATAAGGCTTCTGGTGCGGGAACATGCCTGCAATCTTCGGCAGCTTGCTGCCTTTCTTCAGATTGCAGGGTGAGCAGGCCGCGACAACGTTCAGCCACGTCGTTTCACCGCCATGTGCGCGCGGAATGACGTGATCGAAAGTCAGGTCGTCTTTCGAACCACAATATTGGCACTCGAACTTGTCACGCAGAAACACGTTAAAGCGTGTGAAGGCGGGATTTCGCGTCGGCTGCACGTAGGTCTTCAGGCTGACGACACTCGGCAGCCGCATGGAAAAACTGGGCGAACATACCGCGTGATCATATTCTGCAATGATGTTCACACGGTCAAGAAATACGGCCTTGATCGCGTCCTGCCAGGACCATAACGACAAGGGATAATAACTCAGCGGCCTGTAGTCTGCGTTCAGAACGAGCGCGGGCAGGGCCTGTGGTGAAACTGCAATCGTCAAGGGCGTCTCCTGATCGATTCGGCATCTGCACTTGTATATTAGGTCTGTTGTTACAGGATTGTGAAGCCTATAAATGAAGCGCTGAAAGAAAGGCTTATTTCAGGCAATCGGCAAGACATCGCGCCGCGTCATGGACGCATAATAGGCCCAGAAAAGCCGGGCTGCGACAGACCGCCAGGGCGACCAGAACATCGCCATTTCTGCCAGTTTTTTGGCACTCGGGCGGGTGTCCGTGCCTAACGCGTGGGCCACGGCTGCCTGTAGCGCGACATCGCCGGACGGAAAGATGTCCGAGTGCCCGCCACAAAACATCAAATAAACCTGTGCCGTCCATGGACCGACGCCCTTCAGCGCTGTCAAAGCGGAGAATGCGCTTGAATCATCCAGCAGATTCAACGATTCGAGATCGAGCCCGCCGCCGACGATGGCGGTGGCAACGCCGTGCAGGGTTCGCGCTTTGGCACGGGAAAGGCCAAAGCGCGGTACGTCCTCAGACGTTACGGCCAGATAATTCTGCGCCGTCACCTCGCCCATCTCATCCAGCATTCGTCGCCAGATGGCATCGGCGCTGGCGCGGGACACGACCTGCGATACGATGATATGGGCAAGCCCCGCGAAGCCGGGTTCGCTCAGCCGTAGCGGCAGCGGCCCTGCCCGTTCAGCGACGCGCTCCAGCCGCGGGTCTATGAGGACAAGAGTTTTCAGCCCTTCCTCGATATCCGAAGCATCTCGAATGATTTTGACCACCGCACCCCAACACGCATGACTTCGTCTTGGCGAAGCACCGGAAACCGTGGCAGAAGAAACCATGTCTTCGCTTTCAGGTCAAAAGCCGGTTTTTCGTTTTGCACCGAGCCCCAATGGCCGGCTGCATCTGGGCCATGCGCTCTCCGCCATGCTCAATCACGACATGGCGCAAGCGGTGGACGGACGTTTTCTTCTGCGCATCGAAGATATCGATCTCACGCGTTGCACGCCGGAACTCGAGCAGGGAATTTACGAAGACCTGAGATGGCTTGGCCTTTCATGGGAGGAGCCCGTGCGCAGGCAATCCGACCATTTTGCGGATTATCGCCAAGGGCTGGAGACGTTGATCGAGATGGGACTGGCCTATCCGTCTTTCATGAGCCGTAGCGAGACGAAAGCTTTTGTCAGAAACTACGAGTCCAACGGACAGATCTGGCCACGCGACCCTGATGGCGCGGCGCTCTATCCACCGCTCGACAAGCAAAGGCCCGCAGAGGAAGTCGCAGCGCTGCTTTCGTCAAATATCCAGCACGCCTGGCGGCTGGATATGGACAAGGCCATCTCTCACCTTGGGCATTCACTGGAATGGGCTGAGACCGGCAGCGGCGAGAGGGCAATCATCAAGGCCGATCCGGCAGCGTGGGGAGACGTCATCCTGTCCCGGTCGGATGCACCGTCCAGCTATCATCTGTCCGTGGTGTTGGATGATGCCTTGCAGGGTATAACCCATGTCGTGCGGGGCATGGATTTGTTTGCCGCGACATCCGTGCATCGATTGCTCCAGCATCTGCTGGACCTGCGGGTTCCGGAGTATCACCACCACCGGCTGGTGTTGGACGACAAGGGTCGGAAACTCTCCAAGAGCATCAGCAGCACGGGCCTTCAGGCTTTGCGCCAACAGGGCCTCACACCGTCAGATATCAGCAGCCTCCTCGGCATCTAGTGCTTCTCTCAAGCTGCCATTGTGAATGCCTGCCTTGATGACATGCCTGATGCGATATTTCATCAGCGCCGCATTCACCTCGGCCCCCAGCATGAAGATGACGCCGACCATGTAGAGGAAGACGAGTACGATCATAACAGAGGCAAGACCGGCATAGGTCGCCGCATAATTGGCGAAGGTTGCCAGATAATAGGCAAAGATCGCCGCACCGATGACCCAGAAGATCAGCGTCAGAATAATGCCCGGCAGAACATCCCAGATGCGGCGGCGTCCGGCGGGCAGCCATAGATGCGCGGCTGAAAGGCCGACGACCAGAACAATGATCGTGCCGTAAAGTCCGAGATTGGAGACCGTGACCAGAACATCTTTTAACAAGGGAAAGCGCGTTTCCGCAAAGGACAGCGCCACCGGCACGGCAACGAGAACAATGCTGATAGCGGCGAAGGTGGTCACCGCGATGACCACATAAAACAGGCTGAGCAGGCGGGTGACGTACCACCAGCGCGTTTCACTGACCCGGTAGGCACGGTTGAGAGATATTCTCAGCGCTTCTACACCATTGGACGCGAAATAGGCGGCGGCGAGAACCGAGATCGTCAGCAGTCCACCACGCGGAATGGTCAGCACCTGTTGCACCTGCGCGGCAAGCGGTGCTGCAATGGCGGCTGGCCATGTGTCGAAGATGATGTGGACGGCGGTCTCGGCAAACTGGTCAGCCCCTAAAAAACCAGCCAGCGCCGTTCCGAAAATCAGAAACGGAAACAGGGCGAGAAGAATGGAAAGCGCAACATGGCTCGCCATCGCCCAGCCATCATCCTCGGCAAAGTGAAAATAGGCATCGAAGGCGACTTTTCGGACAATGTCCAACGCGGCAACCATGTCACCTCCTCAATCGGCATTTCATTTGTAACCCATGGTGAGATATGGGAAGTCAGTCATGCTTATACAGCGCATGAGACCACGCGCCGGTTCCACTTGAAAAGAAGAATTGTGCACTACTGAAATTCACCCTACCCTTTTCTAGGCATTTTTCATAACACGTCCTGCCCGAGGAAACCTATTCCATGTCCGAAAAACCGGCCATCATCATCACCGGCTGCTCCTCCGGCATCGGCGCTCATTGTGCCGAAGCGCTTCACAAGGATGGCTGGCGAGTGTTTGCCACAGTGCGACGTACGGAAGATATGATTTCGCTGGAACGCGCCGGCATCGAGACGCTGCTGATGGATTACACCAAGCCGGAAACCATAGCGGCCCTGGTGGATGAGGTCGCGGCACGTACCGGTGGGCGCATCGACGCGCTCTTCAACAATGGTGCCTATGGCCAGCCCGGCGCGGTCGAGGACTTATCCGTCGATGTCCTGCGCCAACAGTTCGAAACCAATGTTTTCGGCTGGCACGATCTGACATGCCGCATCATTCCGTTCATGCGCAGGCAGGGACATGGGCGGATCGTGCATTGCTCATCCATTCTCGGTCTTGTGCCCTACCGCTATCGCGGTGCCTATACGGCGTCGAAATTCGCTCTTGAAGGGCTGGGCGTTACGCTTCGCATGGAGCTTCAGGGCAGTGGCATTCACGTCAGCCTTATCGAGCCCGGCCCCATCGCCTCGAAATTTACCGCTACTGCGCTGGCACATATCAAGGGCAATATCGACCTTGAGAATTCTGCCCATGCGCAAGACTACAAGCGCCAGCTTGCGCGGCTGGATGGCAGCGGACCTAAAAACAAGCACAAGCTTGGTCCGGATGCTGTTTACAGGGAATTGAAGCATGCCTTGACGGCGCGGCGTCCAAAAACCCACTACGTCATCACCACGCCAGCCAAGCAGGCGATGATTTTGAAACGCCTTTTGCCCGCCGATTTGTTTTACCGATTGCTGCGCAAGTTCGACTAGCGCTTTAACGTCCCAATCAGCTACAACGCATTCAAGGTCACGGCATTTCGGGAGGGTAGAGCATGTCGAGTTTCACCATGGTTCTTGCAGCCATCGTCATGGGTCTGGTGGTGCTCGTGCTGATACGCGGGCTGTTCAACATGCTCAAAGGCACGGATGCCAACAAATCCAACAAGTTGATGCAGCTTCGGCTTCTGCTGCAGGCCATCGCCATCATCCTCATCATGCTGACCCTGTGGCTGACGGGCGGCGGGCGATAAGGAGCGAGTGGCAATATGGTCAAGCTGAACAAGATTTACACCCGCACCGGCGATGATGGCACGACTGCTCTCGTGTCCGGACCGCGACGCACCAAGCATGATTTACGCGTGGAAAGCTATGGAACGGTTGACGAGACGAACTCCGTCATCGGCGTTGCCCGGCTGCACACATCCGGCCTGACTGAACTCGACGCGATGCTGTTTCGCGTCCAAAACGACCTTTTCGACCTTGGTGCCGATCTGGCAACGCCCGACACGGGCGAAACCCTGTCATACGAGCCTTTGAGGATCGTTGAAGCGCAGGTCACACGACTGGAGAATGAGATCGACGCATTGAATGCCGGTCTTTCACCGCTGAAATCCTTCGTTCTACCGGGCGGAACGCCCGCCGCCGCCTATCTGCATCTTGCCCGCACCGTGTCACGCCGCGCAGAGCGGCAAATGGTGGAACTGGCGCAGATGGAAGGCGAAGTGGTGAGCAGCGCAGCGCTGAAATACATCAACCGTCTATCCGACTTCCTGTTCGTCGCGGCCCGCTTTGCCAATGATGCGACGAACTCGGACATGCCCGATATTCTCTGGGTTCCCGGTCAGAACCGCTAGGTCAAGCAAGGGCGTTTTCGCATGTTCATTCCATTGCACGATGCGAATTCGCTCAAGCACATCAAGCTGCAATATGTGACCCTTTCGCTGATCGGCCTCAATATTCTCGTCTGGCTGTTGACGAGCGCTATTGCAAGCAATGAGGCTGCGAATGCCGCGGCGCTTGGTCTCGGCTTCATTCCCGCAGTCGTCTTCGACTACGCTTATCTTGAGCCCGCACTACAAATCGTGCCTGATGATGCGACCCTTTTGACCTATGCGTTCCTACATCTGAATTTCTGGCACCTTGCCTCCAACATGGTCTTCCTTTGGGTGTTTGGCGATAATGTCGAGGACGCATTCGGCCATCTGCGCTTCCTGCTGTTTTACATAGCCTGCGCGATCGCAGGCGCACTCTTCCATGGCCTTGTCGAGCCAGCATCGGAAGCCCCGCTCATTGGCGCATCCGGTGCGGTGTCGGGTGTGGTCGCGGCCTATCTGCTGCTGCATCCAAAAGTGCGGGTGTGGATACTGGTCTTCATGCGCATTCCCATTCCCCTGCCCGCCTTCATTCCACTGGCGTTGTGGGTTGGGCAGCAATTCTTCATGTTCGCCTTCGGGTTTCAGGAGCGCGTCTCGTGGGGTGCGCATGTGGGCGGCATTATTGCAGGCGCGATCCTCGTGCTGTTTCTGCGAAGAAAGGGTGTGCCGCTGTTCGACCGCTCCATCGTCACCCCGCGCGCCGTCGAACATAAAAATCAGGGACCACAAGCCTCTGTCGTGTCGCAAACGGAACGACCTTTCGATGGTATTCGATGAAGATTATCACAAGGATTGATATTTACGTTCACGTTAACGTAAGATATCCGCAACGTGCATGAGATCATGAGCATTGCTCCGTTGAAATTACGGGAAAAATGCGTATCCATGTCGCAACTTGATTATCTGGAGGACCGTTCGGCGTCTCGCTTTGCGGTCAGGAGTTGAAGGAAGGTTATCGATGAAAATCCTCGTCCCTGTGAAGCGTGTGGTGGACTACAACGTCAAGATTCGCGTCAAGGCGGATGGTTCAGGCGTTGAACTTGCCAACGTCAAGATGTCGATGAACCCCTTCGATGAGATTTCCGTCGAAGAAGCCCTTCGCCTGAAGGAAGCTGGCAAGGCGGAAGAGGTGGTCGTCGTTTCTATCGGTCCTGCCAAGGCGGAAGAAACACTTCGCACGGCGCTGGCCATGGGTGCCGACCGCGCCATCCTGATCGAGACCGATGAAGCTGTCGAGCCGCTGGCCGTCGCCAAGCTTTTGAAGGGCGTCGTCGAAGCCGAAGCTCCGGGCCTTGTCATCGTCGGCAAACAGGCCATCGATGACGACAGCAACCAGACCGGCCAGATGCTCGCAGCGCTTCTGGGCTGGGGACAGGGCACATTTGCCTCCAAGGTCGAGCCTTCCGACGGCAAGGTTGCCGTAACCCGCGAAGTGGATGGCGGCTTGCAGACGGTGGAACTGAAGCTTCCCGCCGTCGTCACCACCGACCTTCGCCTCAATGAACCACGCTATGCGTCTTTGCCAAACATCATGAAGGCAAAGAAGAAGCCGCTCGACAAGAAGACGCCTGCCGATTTCGGCGTCGATATCGCACCTCGCCTCAAGGTCCTGAAGACCGAGGAGCCCGCAGGCCGCAAGGCTGGCGTCAAGGTTGGTTCGGTGGCCGAGCTCGTATCGAAGCTCAAGGCCGACGGTGTAATTTAAGAATTCGGATAGGGAGATTTTATTATGGCCATTCTTCTTCTGGCAGAACACGACAACGCAACCCTTTCCGACCAGACGGCAAAGACACTGACGGCGGCAACACAGATTGGCGGCGATGTGACCGTGCTGGTCGCCGGTTCCAACGCCAAGGCTGCTGCTGACGAAGCCGCCAAGCTGTCCGGCGTTTCCAAGGTCTTGCTGGCCGACGACGCATCCTATGCCAACCAGCTGGCAGAACCGCTCGCCGCATTGCTTGTTTCGCTCAGCGCTTCCTATGACGTCATCATCGCGCCTGCCACGGCATCCGCCAAGAACGTCCTGCCTCGCGTGGCGGCCCTTCTGGATGTGGCGCAGATTTCCGAAATCATCGAAGTCATCTCCGCCGATACGTTCAAGCGCCCGATCTATGCCGGTAACGCCATCCAGACGGTACAGGCCAGCGACGCGAAAAAGGTCATCACCGTTCGTACCTCGACCTTTGCTCCGGCACAGGCTGGCGGTTCGGCTTCCGTTGAGACAGTCGCTGCTGCTGAAAACCCGGCAGTCTCGTCCTTCGTTTCGGACGCTCTTGCATCGTCCGACCGCCCGGAACTGACGTCTGCCAAGATCATCATTTCCGGTGGCCGCGCGCTCGGTTCTTCGGAAAAGTTCAAGGAAGTCCTGCTTCCTGTCGCGGACAAGCTGGGTGCCGCCGTTGGCGCATCGCGCGCGGCCGTGGATGCCGGCTATGCTCCGAACGACTGGCAGGTCGGCCAGACCGGCAAGGTCGTTGCTCCGCAGCTTTACATCGCGGCAGGCATTTCCGGCGCTATCCAGCATCTGGCTGGCATGAAGGACTCGAAGGTCATCGTCGCCATCAACAAGGATGAGGAAGCACCGATCTTCCAGGTTGCGGATTACGGCCTCGTGGCTGATCTGTTCGACGCCCTGCCAGAGCTCGAAAAAGCGCTTTGATCATAACAATCATGAAAGCGGCGCGTTTTTGTAAACGCGCCGCTTTTGTTTTACGGTAATATGCGTAACATCCCGCGCAATATGACGCGCACCAAGCACATCCCACAGGAGAGACACATCATGGCCGCCCCAATCAAGAATATCGGTATCATTGGAGCCGGTCAGATGGGCTGCGGTATTGCGCATGTGTCTGCACTGGCGGGCTACAAGGTTCATATTTACGACCTCGCGAAGGATCGCATCGAAGCCGGTCTTGCCACCATCAACGGCAATCTTGCCCGGCAGGTCAGCAATGGCAAGATGGCCGATGACGACCGCAAGGCGGCACTATCGCGCATTGGCGGCTCCTCGGATATCAACGATCTTGCCGCAATGGATCTGGTGATCGAGGCCGCGACCGAGCACGAGGAAACCAAGCGCAAGATTTACGCGCAAGTCTGCCCGGTTCTAAAACCAGAAGCGCTTCTCGCCACCAACACATCTTCGCTTTCCATCACTCGCCTTGCTTCGGCAACAGACCGCCCGGAACAGTTCATGGGCATCCATTTCATGAACCCGGTGCCGGTCATGAAGCTGGTGGAACTGGTGCGCGGTATCGCTACCGACGAACCGACCTTTGAAAGCGCCAAGGAATATGTCCGCACGCTGGACAAGGCGATTACGGTTGCCGAAGACTTCCCGGCCTTCATCGTCAACCGCATTCTTCTGCCGATGATCAACGAGGCGATCTATACGCTCTACGAAGGCGTCGGCTCTGTCGAGGCCATCGACACCGCCATGAAACTCGGCGCGAACCATCCCATGGGGCCCTTGCAACTGGCCGACTTCATCGGTCTCGACACCTGCCTGTCGATCATGCAGGTGCTGCATGATGGTCTGGCAGACAGCAAATATCGCCCTTGCCCGCTTCTGGTCAAATATGTCGAAGCCGGTTGGCTTGGCCGCAAATCCGGTCGTGGCTTCTATGATTACCGCGGCGAAACACCCGTCCCGACGCGGTAAATCCTCGGCTCACTTTGCTTTCGCAAATTCCACGAGTGTTTTGGCGTCCTGGCTGTCCCAGGCCGCCGGCCCATTCATGGATGCCATCAGGCAGCCCTGGTCATCGATCAACAGCGTCGCGGGAAGGCCGAAAGCAAGCCCTTCCTTTTTCAGCACGTTGAATACGCCCATGGAACTGTCGCGGTAGAGCTTGAGGGAATCGATCCCGTATTCGCTCATGAAGCTTTTCGGCTTCGCGTCATCGCCCGTATCGATATTGACGGTCACGACTTCGAAATTGTCCGCGCCCTTTTCCTTTTCGAGAGCGTTGAGCGCTGGCATCTCCTCACGGCAGGGCACGCACCATGTGGCCCAGAGATTCAGCAGCACTGTCTTGCCCTTGAAGTCGGCTTCGGTCATCGCAGCACCATCCGCCCCCTTGAATGACAGTGGAATGACCCGTGGACGTTCGCTGGCCGACATGGCGGCAACCTGACCGTTCAGAAGCGGCTTGAGGGAGGCGATACGCTTGGCAGCCCCCTCACATAAACCGGCTTGCGCCACTGCTGCCCCTTGAACCTGACCCTCAGACCCAATAAGCCTGAACGCCACAACACCCGCGCCGCAGACGACACCGGCGATAGCGGCAATTGCAACAAGTCTGGCGGAAGGAAGCCTGAGCGGCTTTTTTTCTGTCATTGAATACTCCAGGGCAGGCAAAGAATGGCTGACGGCATCGAACAAAAATCCTCCAACCAGATGTGGGGCGGACGTTTCGCTTCCGGTCCTTCGGCCATTATGGAAGAGATAAATGCCTCCATCGGCTTCGACAAGAAGCTTTATGCGCAGGACATCCGCGGCTCAATAGCGCATGCCACCATGCTGGCCGCAAAATCCATTATTTCGGATGAAGATAAAGACAAGATCATTCACGGCCTGAACACGATCCTGTCAGAGATCGAAGCCGGAACCTTCGAATTCTCCCGCAAGCTTGAAGATATTCACATGAATATCGAGGCGCGCCTTGCCAATCTCATCGGCCCTGCCGCCGGTCGTCTGCACACGGCCCGTTCGCGCAATGACCAGGTGGCACTCGATTTCCGCCTTTGGGTCAAGGAAGAACTTCAGAAGACCGAGGGCATGCTGACCGCTTTGATCGCTGCCTTCCTCGACCGCGCCGAAGAGCATGCCGACACCGTTATGCCGGGCTTTACCCATTTGCAGACGGCGCAGCCTGTCACCTTCGGTCACCATTGCATGGCCTATGTGGAAATGTTCGGTCGTGACCGCGCGCGTGTTCGTCACGCCATCGAACACATGGATGAAAGCCCGATTGGTGCAGCGGCACTGGCCGGCACCGGCTATCCCATTGACCGCCACATGACGGCGAAGGCACTCGGCTTCCGTGAGCCGACCCGCAACTCCATCGATACGGTCTCCGACCGCGACTTTGCGCTGGAATTCCTGTCCATCGCGTCCATCTGCGCCACGCATCTTTCGCGCCTCGCCGAAGAGATCGTCATCTGGTCGACCCCGCAATTCGGCTTTATCCGCCTGTCAGACGCGTTTTCGACCGGCTCTTCCATCATGCCGCAGAAGAAAAACCCGGATGCGGCGGAACTGGTGCGCGCCAAGACGGGCCGTATCAACGGTTCGCTGATCGCACTTCTGACCATCATGAAGGGTCTGCCGCTCGCCTATTCCAAGGATATGCAGGAAGACAAGGAACAGGTCTTCGATTCCGCCGAAAGCCTGGAACTGGCCATTGCTGCCATGACAGGCATGGTGCGCGATCTGGAAGTACGCGCCGACAAGATGCGCGCCGCTGCCGGTTCCGGCTATTCTACGGCGACCGATCTGGCGGACTGGCTGGTGCGTGAAGCGGGCCTGCCCTTCCGCGATGCCCACCACGCTACCGGCCATGCCGTTGCGCTGGCTGAAAAGAAAGGCTGCGACCTCGCCGATCTCTCTCTGGAAGAATTGCAGGCCATCAACCCCGCCATCACCGCAGGCATCTTCGATGTGCTGTCGGTCGAGGCATCGGTTGCCAGCCGCACCAGCTTCGGCGGTACCGCCCCGTCTGAAGTGCGCAAGCAGATCGCCTGGTGGCGCGGTAAAAACTAATCAATCCAGCGTTCGATGAACATCACAAGAAACAGGGTGCACAAGCGCCCTGTTTTTCGTTATCAGGAATGCAGAGATTTCCTTTGGACAGGCCCATGCTTTCAAAAACCTTGCGTACCTTCATCGTTCCCGTCGGCGTGGCACTTGCCGTTAGCCTTGCTCTTGCAGGCTGTGGCCGCAAAGGCGACATCGATCCGCCGAGCACGCCTACGGAACAGCGTAATATTCGCTCCAACAAAGCCAAGGTGCAGCCGACGCCAGAGCGGCCTTTCATTCTCGATAAGCTCCTTTAAGGTCCAGCGCTGTGAACCATTTTCACTATATCGACGGCGTGCTTCACGCCGAAAACGTTCCTGTGCCTGAAATCGCCAAGGCCGTTGGAACGCCGTTCTACGTCTATTCCACGGCCACGCTGGAGCGACATTACAAGGTCTTTTCAGAGGCTTTTGCCGATGTAGACTCCATGGTGTGCTATGCGATGAAGGCCAATTCCAACCAGGCCGTTCTGAGAACACTGGCAAAACTCGGCGCTGGCATCGATGTCGTTTCCGGCGGAGAGTTGCGCCGTGCGCTGGCAGCAGGCGTTCCCGCAAGCCGCATCATGTTTTCCGGCGTCGGCAAGACCGTTGCCGAAATGGATTTTGCGCTGGACGCCGGTATCTACTGCTTCAACATAGAGTCCGAACCCGAACTGGAAGTTCTGAACCTTCGCGCCGTGAAGGCGGGTAGGAAGGCCCATGTGTCCTTCCGCATCAATCCGGATGTGGATGCGGGCACCCATGCCAAAATTTCCACCGGCAAGAAGGAAAACAAGTTCGGCATTTCCTATGAGCGGGCGCGCGCCATCTATAGCCATGCCGCCACTCTGCCGGGCATTCAGGTCAGCGGCATCGATATGCATATCGGTAGCCAGATCACCGAATTGCAGCCCTTCGAGGATGCCTTCCGGTTGCTGCGCGAGCTTGTAGAATCCCTGCGCGGAGATGGCCACACGATCAGCCATGTCGATATTGGCGGCGGGCTGGGCATTCCCTACCGCGAAGACAACAATCCGCCGCCCTTGCCGGATGCCTATGCCTATATCGTCAAGAACGAGCTGCAGAGCCTCAACTGCAAGATCATAACAGAACCGGGCCGTCTGATCGTCGGCAATGCCGGGATTTTGGTGACGGAAGTCATTTATGTGAAGGATGGCGGCGACAAGACATTCGTGATTGTGGACGCGGCGATGAATGATCTCATTCGCCCGACACTGTATGAGGCCTATCACGCTATTCGCCCGGTCGTACAGTCAACCGCTGACGCCCCGCGCATCAAGGCGGATGTCGTTGGCCCGGTCTGCGAAACCGGCGATTATCTGGCACTGGACCGTGAAATGGCAGCGCCCCAACCGGGTGACCTGATCGCCGTCAGCTCCGCCGGAGCCTATGGTGCCGTGCAGGCCGGAACCTACAATTCGCGCCTGCTGGTGCCGGAAGTCCTGGTGAAGGGTGACCAGTTCCACGTCATCCGCCCGCGCGGTACATATGAAGAGTTGATTGCGCTCGACTCGGTCCCCACCTGGCTCGATTGAGTTTTGAACGATCACAATTGAGCGAATAGGGCTGAAAAATGGGGGTGAGCGCAGGCTTGCCCTCGTCTTCGCCATAAAGAGTGTTATCTTCATTTCCGTTGCACTGAGTTCAATCGCTGTTTGGGAATGGCGAAATCGGGTGGCCAGAACCGGGAGAACGGATTGATGACCACATCCAAGCAGGGCGGAAAAGGCGCTTTCGAAAACAGGCCGGACCTTGCACGCCGCGTGGCAGGCAAGCGCTTTTTTGCCAAGTTCGTTCTCTTTGCCGAGCGTCTTGCGCCCAAAACCCTGCTTCCGCTTTCGCTCGCTGCCGTGTTTGTCTCTCTGGCCTGGCTCGGCCTTTTCCGGCAGATGCCGGATTTCCTGCGCCTCGGCATTGTCTTCCTGCTCATCTTTTTTTTCATCACGTCTCTGCTGCCCATTGCGCGGTTAAGATGGCCGACGAAAGATGAGGCTTCACGCCTTTTGGAAACCCGCAACGGCCTGCCGCACCAACCCGTTGGCGTGCAGGAGGACGAGCCCGCTTTCGAAACGCCTTTCGCGCGCACGCTGTGGAAAGAACACCAGTTGCGCATGGCCGAACGGATTGCAGCACTGGATGCCGGCCTGCCGCAGCCGGACATCGCAAGCCACGACCGCAGTGCGCTACGCGCCATCCCGGCCCTCATTCTCGTCGCCGCTTTCGGCTTTTCCTTTTCGAATGGCGCAGGCGATATTGCCGATGCCTTCCGCAACCGCCCGTCCAGCGGACCGGCAAACCCAGATATTCGTCTCGACGCATGGGTCACGCCGCCGTCCTATACCGGTCGCGCACCCATTTTCCTGACCGGCAACAATGCAGCTGGACATGAGGCCGTCTCTCTGCCGCAATCGTCCAAACTCACCATCCGCATGACGGGTGGCGAAGGCAATGAAGAGGTCACCTTCGAGCCGCAAGAGGCCGGTCAGCTGCAAAAACTGACACCCGAGGGCGCTGAGAAGCCAGGTGCACAGGACGCTGCGAAAGTGGCGGAGACGACCGAGACACCGCTCGCGCCGCGTACCTTCGCGATGGAGATAAAGGAAAGCGGCACCATTGAAGCCAATGGCCAGCAATGGCAGTTCAACGTCATTCCCGATAAAGCGCCAACGATTGCTTTCGACAATCTGCCGCGCCGGGCAGTCAACGGTGCGCTGGAAATCGGCTTCACCGCCAAGGATGACTATGGTATCCGCGAAGCCCACGCCGTGATCGAACCCATCGGCGTGGCCGAAGGCGCGACACCGCTTTATCCGCCACCGGAATTCAAGCTGGATCTGCCACGCCAGAATCAGCGTGAGATGAAAGGCGTGACCAGCCGGAACCTGACCGAACATCCCATGGCGGGCAAACGGGTGCGCATCACACTTGTCGCCACTGATGGTGCTGGCCAAACGGGTCGCAGCCCCTCCCAGGAGATGATACTGCCCGGACGCAATTTCTCCGAGCCGTTGGCCGGAGCCATTGTCGAACAGCGCCAGATTTTCTCACTCGACACCCGCCAGATGCCGAAGGCAATCGCCTATAACGAGGCTGTTGGCCTGCGTCCGGAAGAGACCATTCCCAACAAAACCCATTACCTTCTGCTGCAATCTGCACAGACGCGCATGAAGCTTGCCTACAATGAAGAGATGCTCAAGGACACCGCAGATTATCTGTGGCAAATTGCACTCGGCATCGAAGATGGTGATCTCTCTCAGGCCGAACAGCGGTTGCGTGACGCGCAGAATGCGCTCTCAGATGCGCTGGAGCGTAAGGCGCCCGACGAGGAAGTCGCCAAGCTGATGCAGGAGCTTCGTGAAGCGATGAACGAGCTCATGAAAGAACTCGCCCAGCGCATGCAGAACGCACCGCAGTCCAATATGAACCAACAGGCACAGAATGTGCTGCGGCAGCGCGATCTGGAAAACATGATGAACCAGATCGAAAACCTCGCGCGCTCCGGCAACCGCGATGCCGCGCAGGAAATGCTTTCGCAATTGCAGCGCATGATGAACAATCTTCAGGCCGGACGACCACAGCGCGGCCAACAGGGACAACAGCAACAGCAAAACAGCCAGCTGCGCCAGCAAATCGACAAGCTGGGTGAAATCATGCAGCAGCAACAAAAGCTGATGGATGAAACTTTCAAGCTTGATCAGGCCCTTCGTGACCGCATGCAGCGCGGCGACCCACAGCAGGGTGAAGAAGGCAGCGATCCGCAGATGGGCCAGAACGGCCTGCAACCGGGTCAGCAGGACCAGCAGCAGCAAGGGCAGAACGGTCAAAACCAGAATGGTCAGGGTCAGAACCCGACTGACCAGATGACAGCCGATCAGCTACGCGAAGCACTGAAAAACCTGCGCCAGCAACAGGATGGCCTTGGAAAGCAACTCGGCGATCTGCAAAAAGGCCTGCGCGATCTCGGCATGGAGCCCGGCCAGAATTTCGGCAAGGCCGAGCAGGAAATGAAGGGTGCTGGCCAGGCGCTCGGTCAAAGTCAGGGCGAACAGGCCGTCGAAGGTCAGGGCAACGCGCTCAACGCACTTCGTCAGGGCGCTCAGGACATGATGGGCCAGATCATGCAGGCCATGCGGCAGCAGGGCCAGCAACCCGGTCAGGGTCAGGAGGGCATGATGGGCCAAGGCGGCCAGAACGGCCGCGATCCGCTTGGTCGCCCGCGCGAAAGCAGCGGCCCGGATTTCGGCGATAATCAGGTCCGCGTGCCCGACGAAATCGATGTCCAGCGCGCCCGCGAGATTCTGGAAGCCATCCGCGAAAAGCTCGGCAACAATCCGCCCGGAGAAGTCGAGCGCCGATATCTGGAGCGCTTGCTGGACATTCAGTAGGTGGCTCTAGAGCAGGCAAAAGCCGGCCCACTTCCGGTATGGAGTTGACTCGTAGCAACGCCCGTGAGTGGTTCGCCTACTAATGCCGTCTTCGGTGGACACACGACACAACGCTTGGCTGCGCCTGTGCGTGCGGCGACGATGGAACCTGATGCTCGGTTCCTTATCCTGCCCTCGCAAAAACTGGCGAAGCGCGAAGAGGCCCTTACGGAGATGGCCATCCATGTGGCGAAAGCCCTGACGGCCTCTTGGACCTCCTTGCAGAACCCATCCTTTTGAAAAGGCTCACGTCACGGCCAGTTTCTTCTTGTATTTCGGGTCGTCCCAAAGGCCTTCGTTGATCACCTTTGCCACGATCTCGACCGCGTTGGTGACATCGTCTTCGCCAATATAGAGAGGGCAGAAGCCGAAGCGCATGATATCGGGGGCGCGGAAATCACCGATGACGCCGTGATCGATCAGTGCCTGAATGGCAGCGTAACCATGCTCGAAAGCAAAGGACACCTGCGATCCCCGGATGTCGCTTTGTCGGGGTGACGCCAGCTTGATGTCCGGGCATTGAGCCTCGACACCTGCAATAAACATTTCGCTGAGCGTGATGGACGCTTTTCTGACGTCGCTCATTTCGACGCCATTCCATACCTCAAGGGCCTCATCGAGAATCGACAGTTGCACGATGGCCGGTGTTCCGACCCGTAGTCTCTCGATTGACATGGCGGGGCGATAGGCCAGTTCCATACCGAAGGGCGCATCATGCCCCATCCATCCGGCCAGAGCAGGCTCGATGCTCTCGATCACATCTGGACGGACATAAATAAAGGCTGGCGCGCCGGGGCCGCCGTTCAGATATTTGTACGAGCAGCCCACCGCAAATTCCGCGCCGCAACCCGTCAGATCAAGGGGCACGGCACCCGCGCTATGGGCCAGATCCCATATGACCACCGCGCCGGCTTCCTGCGCCTTGCGCGTAATGGCGTGCATGTCGTGCAATCGTCCTGTGCGATAATCGACCTGCGTCAACATCACCACCGCAACCGTCTTATCGATGTGATCGGCAACCTGATCGGGAGATGGCGTGAGAAGACGGTGGCCGCTGGAAATCGTATCGATCAATCCGCCGACCATATAAAGGTCCGAGGGGAAATTGCCACTATCCGACAGGATCACCTTACGATCTGGCCGCATTTTCAGCGCTGCTGCAACTGCCTGATAGACCTTGAGGGACAGTGTATCGCCTGTCGTCACGGAACCCGCAGGCGCGCCAATCAACCGCGCAATCTTGTCGCCTACCCGCTGGGGAAGCGCCATCCAGCCCGCACTGTTCCACGCGCGGATCAGTTCCTGCCCCCACTCTTCGCCAATCGTCTTGGTGGCTCTGGCCAAAGCATTGGAGGGCAATGGACCCAGCGAATTGCCATCGAGGTAAATGACGCCTTCCGGCAGATTGAAAAGCTCTTTTCTCAAAACCGTGTTCATCGTCATAATCACAATTCTCCGCGCAGGTGCCAAAGTTCGGGAAACAGTTCGACGCCCAACATTTTTCGCAAATATTCGACCCCGGCCGTGCCGCCGGTCCCGCGTTTGAAACCAATAACGCGCTCCACGGTGGTGACGTGGTTGAAGCGCCAGCGGCGGAAATAATCCTCGATGTCCACCAGCTTTTCTCCAAGCTCGTACATCATCCAGTATTGATCGATATTCTCGTAAACCGTCTTCCAGCGCGCCTGAATTTCAGGAACTGCGGCATGGGGCGACCGCAATTGGGGCGGCGGCACATGCTCGTCCGTACCATCGACCGTGCGGAACAGAAGCGTAATGACCTCGTCGTAAAAACTGGGTCGATCCAGCTCATCCACCAGCATTTGATGAATGTGAGGGCGATGTTCGTGGGGCTTAAGCAGGTTGGGGTTTCTGTTGCCAAGAATATATTCGATCATCCGGTTCTGGTAGGACTGGAAACCGGAGGAAGGACCGAGCGCTGCGCGAAACTTGGTGTAATCGGCAGGTGTCATGGTGCGCAAAACGTCCCATGCGCTGTTCAGCTGTTCAAAAATGCGCGAGACGCGGGCCAGCATCTTGAACATATTGGAGGTATCTCCGGCTTTCAGCGCGCGTCGGGCAGCATCCATTTCATGAATGGCAAGCTTCATCCAGAGTTCGCTGGTCTGGTGCTGGATGATAAACAGCATCTCGTCATGGGCCTGGCTCAGCGGATGTTGCTGGCCGAGAATTCCATCGAGATGGAGGTAATCGCCATAGGACATTGCGTCCGCAAACGACATCTTTGCGCCCTCTGTACCCGGATCATAGACTTTCTCAACCATACAATTCTTACCTTTTATCAAAGAGCTGCGCTTGAGCGTAGGCAACGCGTCAGTCCAGGCGGAAATAATGTAATCCACGACATCTCCAACCTCGAAGCGAGGCCGAAAATCCCGGAGCGGCGGCTATTCCATCCCTCTAGCTGGCGTTTTTGGGTCCATTGAAAATGCGGGTTTATGCGAGCATTATCTAACATCGTTTTTCGTATTGGAAAATACTTTTTCCGATACGAAAACATTTCATTTCTTATCAGCAGTTGATAATGTTTTGGAATGAACATCATCAACGCGAAAGCGTCGGCACAGAATGCCGAGGAGCAGCGACTGGAATTCGGGCGCCGTCTGCGCGACATGCGCAGCGACCGAAACCTCACGCTTGCGGAAATGTCGGAACTCACCGGTCTTGCCATATCGACACTGTCGAAAGTCGAGCGCGGACTGATGGCGCTGACATATGACCGCCTGAGCAGCCTGGCGGCGGGGCTTGGAATGGAGCTAGCAGCTCTTTTTGGCCGTGAGGGAGACAGCTTCAAAAAAAACAGCCTCGCCGTAGCCCGTATCGGCGAGTTTCAGCCACAGGAAACCGAGGAATATTCCTATGAAATCCTGTTCCCGGAGATCTGGCAGAAGGCCATGACACCGATGACAGGCGTCGTAAAAGCCCACAGCAAAATGTCCTTCGACGACTATATTCGTCACCCAGGTCAGGAATTTGTGCTTGTCATGTCAGGGCAACTGACCATCTACACCGAACACCATGCTCCGGTGACACTTTCCGCTGGAGAGAGTGCCTATCTGGATAGCGGCATGGGACATATCTATACCTCCGCCGGTGAAGAGGATGCGCGGATTTTGGTTGTGGCATGCCCGTGAACCAATCTCGCTGAGCTCACCCTGGAAGACCGTCTCGACTAACTCTTCTCTGGCCAACTTACTTTGTAGCCCAGACCTTGAAGTCTACGGTGTTAGTCCCATCAACCAGTGCTCAAACCGCTCGCTTGCGTCGTTGCCCTTACGGCTGCGCAAATAGACAAGACGAAGATGCCGATCCTCATCTGTCGTCAGCATCGTCCGCAAAAACTCCATCCCTCCAACCATTCGATGCTTAACCGCGCAATAGCATTGTAAGAGCCTGGAATATCTTGATCCCTCATTGACGGATCATCGGCCCCGCCGACCAGCGAGGCGTCTGAATGGCCACAAATCACGCGTTATCCGTTCTGCGTGCCCCACTTGCGAACGGTCAGCAGTTCGATCGTTCTGAACACAAGCCCTTCGACAACCAGACCGATGACAATAACGGTCAGAAGCCCGGCAAAGACGCCTGATGTTTCCAGAGCATTTCGAGCTTCGAAAATATACCAGCCGAGGCCAGCAGCATTTCCTGAGACACCGAATACGAGTTCGGCGGCGATCAGGGTGCGCCAGGCGAATGCCCAGCCGATTTTCAGACCGGAGAGAATGGACGGGAACGCTGCCGGTACGAGGATAAAAAAGACCATTCTCAGGCCACCGAGACCGTAATTGCGACCTGCCATCTTCTGCGTTTGGCTTACTGACAGGAAGCCCGTAAATGTGTTGAGCGAAACGGCCCACAGAACTGAATGCACGATGACAAACACGATACTGCCGGTGCCGAGCCCGAACCACAAGAGCGCGAGCGGCAGAACCGCGATCGCAGGCAGCGGATTGAACATGGCTGTCAGCGTAGCCAGCAAATCGGTCCCGAAACGGGTCGAAATCGCCAGCGTCGTCATGACTGCCGCAAGAGCGATAGCCGTGGCATAACCGGTGACGAGGACTTTCAACGACGTCATTGCCGCAGCAGGCAAGCGGCCTGACATCATGTCCGCCCACAGGGTCGAGACCGTGTCGCTAAAGGACGGGAACATCAGCGGATTGCCGAGGTAGCTGGCGTAAAGCTGCCATATAATGCAGAGGCCGATCAGGACGAGCGCTCTGCGAAACCCTGTGTTGTTGAAGAGATTTTCAACGAAGCCGACGTCCTGCTTGATGCTGCCGATATGGGCGACATCAACTGTCTGATATTCCAGGTCTGGCCGGGCCTTCAATGCCGAGGTCATATCAGTCATGGGCAACCTCCTGATCTCCGAAGAGCATCTGGTTGATCTTGCGATTGAAAGCCATAAAGTCGGCATCGCCCTGATGCTGATGACCATAGGCTGTGGCATCGAGCTCTGCCCGGACCTGTCCGGGATGCGGCGAAAGAACGAGAATTCGCGAGCCGACGATGATCGCTTCTTCGATCGAGTGCGTGACGAAGAGCAAGGTGAAACGGACATCGTCCCAAAGTTCCAGCAACTCTTCCTGCATGCGCCTGCGCGTCAGCGCATCGAGCGCTGCGAAAGGCTCGTCCATCAGCAGCATTTGCGGCTCCATGGCAAGCGCACGCGCAATTGCAACGCGTTGCTTCATACCGCCGGAAAGCATGTGAGGATAGGAATTCTCGAACTTGGAAAGCCCCACCTTGGCGATGACACGTCTCGCCCGGTCACGGATTTCAGACTTTGGAAAACGCCCAGATCGGCGCATCGGGAACATGACGTTATCGATGACCGTCATCCACGGCATAAGCTGATCGAACTCCTGAAACACCATCATGCGGTCAGGCCCGGGGCCTCGCACGGGCTTGCCCGCCAGCGTGATATCTCCCTCCACCGGCGGAAGAAATCCGGCGACACTTTTCAACAGGGTGGATTTACCACAGCCGGACGGTCCGAGAAGAATAAAGCGGTCATTCTTCTCGACGTTAAAACTGACCTTGTAAGTCGCCGTCAGGATTGCGGCACCGGTCTTATATTGCAGCGTCACACCGTTGACGGACAAAAGATGTGATGATGCAGGCGCGGCTTGCGTGCCGGTTGCGGATTGCGCGCTCATATCCATCAACTACCATTCCCCTTGCTGATTGGTTCGAAGAACATGTCGTTCCAAACCGCTGGTGCCTGCTTGATGACGCCGTTGTCCTTCAGAAAACTGGCGAACCTCTGCATTCCCTGCGGCTCGACAGTGAATGTCTGTGAGCGAATGGCGGCCTCGACGTCTTTCGCCGAAAGGTTCGTCTTCTCGACGCTCATGTAGATTTCGGCAGCCTTGGCCGGATCGGCCTTGATCAAATCCATCGCTTCCTTGAGCCCATCGACCAGGACGGTGACGGCTTTGGGATTTGCATCGGCAAAGACTTTGGTCGATGCCAGCAATGCACCCGAATAAGGGGAGCCCATGATGTCCTGCCCATCCAACACCTTATGGCACTTGCCAGATGCCTCCAGCGTGCTGATGAAAGGTGGCGCTGCAAAATACAGGCTGATCCCCGTCCCTGAGATGAGGGCAACGGTCGCATCCGGGTGCGGCAACTGAACAAACTGCTGATTGAAGCGGCCCGCCTCGCCCTTGCCGAATTCCTTTTCTGCCGCCATTTGCAGGAGAATGGCTTGGGGTGCCGTTGTTGCCGTAACAGCAATGCGATCCGTGGGGCTGATGTCCTTGATGGATTTGATCGCCGGATCGTTTGTGTAGAGTGTCAGTACCGCGTCGTTGCAGGCTGCGATGCCTTTGAGGTCATAGGACCCCTTTGTTTTTGCCCATGCCGCGATCAGGGCGGTTGGACCGTAAGCGCCGACATCGAGGCTGCCGCTAAAAATTCCGTCATTGATCGCGGGCGAACCGCTCACGCGTTGAATCTGAAACTGCGTATCACCTATGCCGTTGCTTTCGGCATGTTTTTTGAAGAGAGAAAGATTGTCTGCAATCGTCGTCGCCAAATGGCTCGTTCCATATTGGATCGCCACCTTGACGGTTTTCTTTTCCTGAGCGCGCAAAATGGCTGGCGTTCCGAGTGGAGCCAGCACACCTGCTGCGCCCAAAAAAAGCGTATTGCGACGTGTAAAATTCACCATGAAATTTCCTCCGGTGTTTATGGGCCGCACATACAGCAATGTAAACGGCCACCCATCCTCCAACAGGCAACCAACAATTATCATTTTGAAATGGCGTTGCAAATAAAAAATAGAACGGCGTTGCGTTTTTAATGTTTACCGCCGAGGGATTTCGTCAGATTGTCAGCAAGGTCAAAAAGATGCTCTGCGACTTCCGCGGCTTTTACGGCAGTCAGCCGGGACGCGGGGCCTGTTATGGCAAGTGCGCCAAGAAGCTGCTGCCCTGCGCCAAAAACCGGCGTCGCCATGGAAGCGACATGCGGGTCCGTGACGCCGTTGGAATAAATGGGCAATTTTATATCGGCAGCAGGACCTGCACCACTTTCGAAGTGGCGCAGCACCTGCGCGACAGAGGATTTGTCCATGGGCCTCAAATCCCCCGGACGCACATGCATGCGCAAAGGCGATGGCGAGTCATGACGAAACAGGCAAAGCCGCTGCTCGCCGCGGCGGATGTAGAATGAAGCCGTCTCACCCGACAGCGACACCAGACGCTGGAGGACGGGAACGACCTCGGATTCCAGCGCGAAAGATTGCAGATAGACGGATCCCAGCCTTGCGATCTCCGTGCCCAGGCGATAGCGCCCGTCCCTCATGCGCTCGATGAAACCGAAACTTTGAAGAGACACGCACATCCGCATGATCGTGCTCTTCACGAGACCGGTGCGCTCCGCCAGTTCTGCCAATTCCAGAGCATCATCTCCACGCTGAAATGCTGACAATACGGTCAGCAAACGATCAGCCGACGCAACGCCCTTCACCTGGGGCAACACTTGCTCTTCGTGGTCATCCATATGTGGCATTTTCCAAATATTCCTGTTCGGAACATGGTTAGCCTACCCGTGCACCATGCACAATCGCACCCCTGACCGGTAATTCCGCACGCAGAATACTGCCTGTCTGGGACTCGGTGATATAGAGCTTGTGCCTGTCAAGCGGGTCAAACGCCATATTCGTAGTGGAAACGCCTGCGCATGTGACGATGCGATGAAGCGGCTCGGCATAAGGCGACACATGCCAGATCGAACCGAAGCCGGTGTGCGCGACCAGCAATTCCCCGTCTTCGGACAGAGCCAAACCATCCGGGCCGCCCATACCGCCGTGTAATTGCAAGAATACGCCGACTTTCGTGGCAATTCCGTCGTGAAGTGGTGCGCGCCAGATTTGCTGGGCTCTGGTAACGGCGACCAGTAAATAGCTCATATCTTTCGCAACGACGATACCATTGGGACTCGGGATGCCGGACATCACGCAATCCAGCTTACCAGCAGCGGAATAACGAAACACCCGACCCGTTGGGGAGTGCAGCCCGCTCTGCCCCTGATCTGTAAAATAAAGATCACCATTGGCGGCAAAGGTGAGATCATTCACCCCCTTGAAACCTTCGGAAAAATACTCTTGCAACACCGGGGTGATCACACCCGTGTTGACATCGAGCCGCATGATTCCGTGCTTGTAGTCGGCAATATAGATCCTGCCGTCACTGTGAAATTTCATGCCATTGGGCCAGCCGTCATATTCACAGACCAGATCCCACTCACCATCCCGCGTGATTTTGAAAATGCGACCGAACGGAATGTCGGTGACGTAAAGATTTCCGTCCTTATCGAAACATGGGCCTTCAAAAAATGAATCGATGGCCATGCCAGCGCGGTTCACGTCTGCCCATCGGGTCTGGCGAGGATGTCTGAAACGATCAGGCATCTTTGAGAAGACTTCAGTCTGAACATTGGGGGGCGGCGCGAAGAACATCAAAATTGTCCTTTTGGTTGGACGGGCAGGTAGTAAATGCGAGCGGCCGTTGCAAAAAACAGCTGCTGCTTTTCTGACGCACTGAAACTGCCGGTCATGCGTTTATAGGCGTTCCAGAGAGAGCGGTAGGAAACCATGCCCTTATCGACGGGGAAGTTGCTTTCGAACATGCACCGCTCCACACCGAATTTTTCGATGACGGAGATGAAATACGGCTCCCAGGCCTTTGCCAGAACCTCTGATGTCGGCGGCGCGTCATTGAGATGGAAATCAAACCCACCCACGCGCATTGCAAGCCCACCAAGCTTGACCGACACATTCGGCAACTTGGCGATCCGCGTCATGGACGCGCCCCATTCGGCAAAAACCTCGTCGGCTTTGCCTTTATATGGTCCCGCACCCAGTGGTCCGCCAAGATGGTCGAGAATAATGCTGGTATCCGGGCAGGCGCGGGCAAGAGCTTCGACCTCGCTTAACTGCGTATGGTAGGCCCAGATATCGAGTGTCAGGTCTGACCGACCAAGACGCCGGACGCCTGCCCGAAAAGCATTTCCCCCCAGCAAACCCGGAACCGGCGGCACGGGATTGGAAGCAATCTCGGCGTTTTCATGCCAGGCGGTCTGATTGCGAACACCACGAAAACGTCCACCGCCCGCAGCAATCATTTCATCCAGAATGGCCTCGACCTTATCGCCGGCCGTAAGATCGCAACAGCCGACGATGCCAGCGCAAGCCCGGAAATCACCATAGAGCCCGGACGCAGATTGCGCGGCCACGCCATTGGCAAACTCGACCTCGCCGACCGGTTTCAGAAGCTCTTCCGCCTGGTCGGCGTTGTACATGGATCGGCTTTGCACAAAAACCGTGGCTTGGACTTTGTGACCCTGGCGCACATCTTCGAAAAGCTCAGCAAAAAGATATCGGTGCCCGGGACGATCCCACAGATGATGATGGGGATCGATAATCGGCATGTCGGGGAAAAGAAGGTCTTCCTTGTCCTGCGCAAGCCAATCCTCGCGAACAGCAATATGGGGTGAGTTTTGTGCCATCGATCCTCCTCAAATTCGCCGGCGAAAGAACCAAACATCAGGAATTCCCAAGCTTCCAGTTGACAACAGGAAAGGGATGATCTCATTATTTTGAAACGACGTTTCAAAAAAAGCATTTCGGGAGGAATGATGCAACAGAAACTTAGCCGTCGCGCCGCTATAGCCATCTTCACCACACTGTCGGTTTTCGTAGTCGCATCCAGTGGAACACACGCTGCCGAAGAAAAACCGATATCAATCGCGATCCAGTACGGTTACGCCTATCTTCCGGTTGTGGTCGCCGAGCAAAAAGGCTTTTTCGCCAAGCAACTGGACGCCAAAGGCGTTAAGACCACAGTCGACATCAAGAAGATCAGCGGCGCACCGGCCATCAACGACGCTTTGATCAGCGGCACGGTCGATATCGGCGCCTATGGCCTGCCCGGAATGCTGATTGCAGCGGAAAAGACCAAGTCATCCATCAAAATCCGCGGGCTTGCGGCTTTGGTGGCAGGCGACAACGGGCTTTACACCAACAAAGCCGACATCAAAGAACTCAAAGACCTAGGCCCGAGCGACCGCATAGCCGTAACATCGACCACAGGCCAGCAGGGACTTCTTGTTCGGATGGCAGCGAAGAAAGCATTTGGCGACGCAAAGCATCTCGATACATCCATGGTGCAACTTCCGCACCCGGATGCCACCAGTGGTCTCTTGGCCGGAGGAACGATCAGCGCCTATGTCGCGCCCCACCCCTATAGCGACGTCGTGGCCGCCGATCCTAAAATCCATCACCTCTTCAACTTCTCCGACTATCTGGGCCAGCAAGTGACGAGCGGATTGCTTGCAACGACTGCCAAATTTGTCGAAGACCGCAAGCAGGCCTCGCTTGCCATCGTCGCAGCCATTGAAGAGGCTGACGAGTTCATCAAAAACAACCCCAAGGAAGCCGCCAGCATCTTTCTGGCCTCCGAGAAATCCTCTCTGAATGCCGAACAGATCGAAAAAATGCTCGAAGACGTCAAAGGCGAATGGGGTGTTCAGCCAAAAGGCGTGATGATTTTTGCGAACTTCATGAACGAAGCCGGCCTGTTGAAAACCAAGCTGGAGAAATGGCAGGACGTTTTCTTCCAGCCAGTGGCGGATGGTAACGGCAGCTAAATTGATTTGCGCCGCTGGAACTCCAACGAGTTGTGGCGGTGCATTATCATCGACATGGAGTTGGGTCCCTCGCTAATCGCAAGGTAGACGCTGATACCCCACCTGCGGTAGATAACCCCAGGAAAAAATGATTCATTCCAATTAGGTCCAGCGCCATTGTCGGAGAGCAATTCCCCTCCTTTCGCGCTCATCGTATTCCAGCCACGCCAGCCACAATAAGTATGGAATCCGTCCGCGCACCAGCATAGATTTCCGCAGCACGCGCCTCGATAACGCCCTTGGTGTTCATATCCATCAGAGGGGGCTATCGGTCATCTCGATACCCTCCTTCATCCGTTCGCGCTCTTTCATCGCTACAAGCCGAACCGTCGAGGTAAAAATTGGTATGATCATTGAGTTATTTCAAAATTCATCATACATATTTGTCAAGCACACGCTTAGCTCGACTTCAACTTATGGTGACCGACGTGTCAGAAAAGCAAAAACGCAGCAAATCTTCCGGGTCTCTCGTGACCAAAGTCAGCGTGAGTCTGAGAGACGCGATTGCGTCTGGCCGATACGGACCCGGCGACCGTCTGCCCAGTGAGATCCAGATGACGGAGACGCATAGCGTCAGCCGTACCGTCGTTCGCGAAGCAGTAACAGCTTTGCGCTGCGACGGATTGGTGGAGGTCCGTCAGGGAGCTGGCATTTTCGTTCTTAAGCAGGAGAAAGATGGCGCTCCGGTGAAAATTGACAAAGCGAGATTGTCTTCGGATCTCGAAGTGCTGGAGATCCGCACGCCGCTGGAGATCGAGGCGGCCGGGCTTGCAGCACTTCGCAGGTCGCCTTCGCAGGAAGAGGCGATCTTCGATTGCCATTCCAAGGTGCTGGACTGTATCGAGAACAACCAGTCCATCCGCCAGGCGGATCTCGCTCTGCATTTTGCGATTGCAGCGGCAACCAACAATCCTCTGTTCACACAATTTCTGGAGCTGCACGGACCGGCGGCCATTCCCCAATCCCGCTTCGCTCTAAAGCAGCAGGAGGTCGATCAAACGGCTTATCGACAGCTAATCCACAGGGAGCATGAGGCGATCATCGTTGCGATTTCAGATCGCAACGAGCAGGCGGCAAAGCTTGCGATGCAGGAGCATCTGCGCGGCAGCCAGCTTCGCTACCGCGAGATGATGCGCGATCTGCGCGGGATCGCCGCCAACTAAGATATGTCCGCGCCCCAGACCTCGAATTGCGTGAGCGCCGGAAATGGAGATGGATCGTCAGCCTTTTTCAGATCGTGCAGCCGCACCCATTCCATCGTGCGGGGCGGCATGGCGAAGGTTTGGGCGGCACCGGATTTGACCAGGGGGACGGTCAGAACATGGCCATCTGAGAATGTCATGCTCGCCTCGTTCCACCAGGCATCGTGGGGGAAATCTGCCCTGAGATACAGCGTGACCTGATCAACCAGTACGGGTCGTCCGAATGCCAGAGTGAGCGTTGCCGCCGGGTCCTGATTGATACCCCAACTGGTATAGGGCCAGAAGCCGTGATCGGTATTGGCCTTTTCACCATCGATGGCATTGCGGGCCGCAAAGACCGCCTCACCGCGCGTTTCCACATTGGCTTTGGCGTGCGGAAAGAGCGCCGTGTTGTCGTGATGATCGAAGGGATTGAAGGCGAGATTTCGACGTATCGAGGCCTCAGCAGGATGAAAGCGGCAGACGGAGATGCGGTGGAGATTTCCGAGGAAGGCCTGCGGCGGATAGGTCTTGCGTGTCGGGCCGAAGGGGACGGGCAGCGAGAAGTCTCGCCCCGCCAGAAAGACACGCGCGGGCGGCATGCCAGCATCGAGACTGAGGTCGATATGGCCGGACTCTGACGTCTCCACAACGATCCGGTCACCTTCGGTATATTCGCTGCGATAGACCAGAAAAACTTCGTCGTCATGGCTGGATTGCGACAGGACGACGCCAGCGGCGTTGACGACCTTGAGTGTGAGCTTCATCGGCATTCTCCCTTAGCGGATGACGAGGCGAAGGCGTTTGCCTTTGAGCGGAATGAGGGTACGGTACAGGATGTCTGGCCATGACTGACGCAGGCGCGGATCATCGATCTGGATCGTCTCGATGGCGGGGTCGCACGCGCCTGCGATCTCAATCGATCCGAGATCACCCAGAACCAGTGTTTCACCTGAAATTCTGGGCTTATCGACCGTCATCAGTGACAGGACCGCATCGCGCTCGCCCTCATGGTCGTCGATAATTTCGACGTGCTGACCACGGATGAGCCTGACGGTTCTGGTGTAGCTGCGGACACCGGCCTCGGGTGGATAGGCCGCAGCAAGGTCCAGCGATATTTCGGCGCGGTCTCCCGCGAAATCGACGCGAAAATCGCGGGCCGCGAAAGCCTCGCCATCCCTCTGCACGACACCACCGAAGCTGGGCAGATTGTGGAAGGCCGATTGCATGGTCCAGATGTCGTAACGCTGTGGCGAGAAGGTTTTGGCAGTGTAGGTTTCGACGCCGACATCGATGAGGAAGGGACGTCCATGCTTGTACAGCGTGATGCTGCCGACATCGTTGTGGTTATGGCTTTCGCCATTGTTGCCGCCCTTGACCGCCAGATCGAAGACAGCATCGCGGGCGATGGCGAGTTCTATGCCGGGATAGACCATATCGACTTTTGGAGGTGGCAGAGGGATCGCCTCAGCCAGTTCCTGCTCTGCCAGAACCGCCTGAACGCGATACCAGAGGTTCCACTCATCCTGCATCAGACGCTTTGACGAACGCTGCCAACGATCTATGGCGAAGGCCTGAAGCGATGGCGATGCGATGGTTTTTCCGACGAGATACTCCCGCACGCCGCTGGTCTCAAACCGCGCCGGGGCATCTGCGAAATTGAAGAACTGATCATCGGCGACATGCATATGCCGGATGAACTCGGCCATGTTGCGGAGCTTGTCTTCGCGCAGAAGTGCGCCCGCGATGCCGGGGGCAGCACCTTCCAGAACCGCGAGGCTCGTGAACAGGCACAGCGTCGCGTGGCCATAATAGAGCGCGCCTTCTTCGCAGGCGCCATCGTCAGCATAGTCTTTCTGAAAAGCATCGAGGCTTTTCAAGGCCTTCTCGACAACGGCGCGGCGGGTGGGCTGATCGGTCGGCCGCAGGAATGTGGAAAAGAGGATGTTCTGGGTAATCCACGCCGTCCAGTTGTTCATCCGCTCCTTGCCATTGCCCATCCACCAGAAGTGGCGCAACAGGTATGGCCTTGTGATGCGCTGGTCGATTTCGTTGGATATCCGCGCCACAAGGGTGGCGTCCAGTCGGGAGGCGAGCAGGCGCGACACCAGCGCCAGATTGGACGCCGTCTCGGCTGCAAAGAGATCGATAACCGGGTTTTGTGGGTCCGGCAGCGGAGTACGCGGACCGCCACGGACATGCGAATTATGCGCGGGCAGCTGCCAGCCGCTTTCTTCGCAGATGAGCCACAGGCCGTTGATGATCTCAGCGAGAAAGCGCCCCTCGCCCTCGTTACATTCGCCCATAACCAGTGCGTTCAGCTTCAGGCGGCGGGCGAAATAGAGGGCCTCGAACCGCGAGCGATTGCCGTTCTGGGTATACTCCATGTAGTCGCTGGCGAGGATGGTGGACCATGGCTCATTGAGCTCCTTCACGGCGGCATCGATCAGCTCTGCGCGACTGATCCGTGACGCTGAGTGGCGGATGCGTTCAGCCGTGATATCGGCTGCAAAATCACCCAGCCGATCCGGCAGGCGCGGTATCAACTCTGCAAACACGCCCTCAACCTCCCGCGCGTTCGATATTCGTTAGCAAGGCTCCTATCATACGTCTTTTCAAATCTCCAGAGAATTTGTCTGACGTTATGCGAACTTGTTTGACCAATGCGGATTTTGTGTTATCAAAACGGCAGGAGGCGTCAGGTGAAAATCTGATTGCAGGAGATGTTGCAGCCGGTCTGCGCCGATTATGACGACGGCTGACCGACAATGGGAGGAATGCCGTGGCCATTGCGACCGCGTCCGACACACAGGCGGCCCCATACCGCAAGAAGAAGGTGCGGATCGTTTCCAAGAGACGGCGCCGGATCGAAAATGCGCTGATCGCCTATTCCTTTATTGCTCCGAACTTTCTCGGCTTTGCCATCTTCACGCTCGGCCCCATTCTCTTCGCCTTTGCGCTGGCCTTCATGCATTGGGATGGCTCCAACGCGATGAGCTTTGCGGGGCTGGATAATTTCTGGCGCCTGTTCGAAGACAAGGCATTTATCGCCGCCTTCTGGAATACGATCATCTACACCGTCGTCTCGGTGCCTGCGACGCTGGCCTGCGCGCTGGGCTTGGCGGTTCTGCTCAACCAGAAAATCCTCGGTCGAGACTTTTTCCGCACCGCGATGTTCTTTCCCTATGTCGCCTCGCTGGTGGCCGTGGCTGTCGTCTGGAACATGATTTTCAACCCCGAAATGGGGCCGGTCAACATGCTGCTTTACACGCTGGGCATGGACCCCGCAGATATGCCCGGCTGGGCGGCAGACCGGCACTGGGCGATGGTCACCGTCATTCTCTTCGGCATCTGGAAGAGCATGGGCTATTATATGGTGATCTATCTCGCCGGGCTTCAGGGCATCAATTCCGAGCTCTACGAGGCGGCGGGGCTGGATGGGGCCAATGCCTGGCAGAAGTTCATCCACGTCACCCTGCCGCAACTGGCGCCGACAACCTTCTTCGTCACCGTGATGCTGACGATCCAGTCGTTCAAGGTGTTCGATCAGGTCTACATGATCACGCAGGGCGGACCCGGCACATCGACGCTGGTTCTGGTCTATCACATCTACAACGAAGCCTTCATCTCCTGGGATCTCGGCTATTCGAGCATGATTGCGCTGGTTCTGTTCTTCCTCGTGCTGGCCGTCACCGTCGTCCAGTTTAAACGGCAGCGGGAGGACTGAGGCGATGCGGATCATGGGCCGGAAAGTCACCGCTGGAACGATTGCCGTCTACGCCACGGTCATCGTGATCACCATCGTCATGCTGCTGCCGTTTGCGTGGATGCTCTCGGCATCGCTCAAGCTCAGCCGCGATGTCTTTGCCTTTCCCATCGAGTGGATACCGGCGCAGCCACGCTGGGAAAACTATACCGAAATCTGGACGAAGATTCCGCTGGCTCTGTTTATCTACAACACGTCGAAGCTGACGATTATCGTCACGATCATGCAGTTGCTGACATCCAGCTTCGCGGCCTATGCCTTTGCCAAGCTGCATTTTCCCTACAAGAACACGCTGTTTTTAGGCTATATCGCCACCATCGCCATGCCGTGGCAGGTCTATATGGTGCCGCAGTTCCTGCTGATGCGCGAATTCGGGCTCAACAACACCCATCTGGCGCTGATCCTGTTGCAAGCCTTCACCGCGTTCGGCGTGTTTCTGATGCGGCAGTTCTATATGTCGATCCCCAACGAGCTGTGCGAAGCGGCGCGCATCGATGGCATGAACGAATACCAGATCTGGGCGAAGATCATGCTGCCGCTCTCCAAGCCTGCGCTCTCGACTCTGACGATCTTCACCTTCGTCACGACCTGGAACGACTTTCTGGGGCCAATGATCTACCTGACGAAGACCGAGCTGAAGACCATCCAGATCGGGCTTCGCATGTTCATTTCGCAATATTCGGCGGAATACGGGCTGATCATGGCGGCTTCCGTGGTGGCGCTGATCCCGGTTCTCATCGTTTTTCTGGCACTGCAACGCTTCTTCGTCGAAGGCGTCGCTTCCTCGGGGATCAAGGGTTGATATCATGCTGAATTTTACCAACACCCAACCGGATCCGATCACCTCAGCCGAGGTCCACGCGGCCATGGCAACAGCCGTAGAACAGGTACGACGCAACCTGCCCGACTTTACTTACAAGGCGCAAAACCATTCCAGCGTCGGCAATTTTTATCCCGCTGTTGCCAATGACCAGTGGACCGCCGGTTTCTGGCCGGGGCAGATATGGCTGGCCTTCGAGCATACGGGCGACAAGGTGTTTCAGCACGCCGCACAGATACAGGTGCAGAGCTTTCTGCACCGGATCGAAAACCGCATCGAGACCGATCACCACGATATGGGCTTTCTCTATTCGCCGTCCTGCATCGCTGCCTGGAAGCTGGTGGGGGATGAGGATGGCAAGCGCGCGGCCCTGATGGCAGCCGACCAGTTGATGGAGCGGTTTCAACCCATCGGGCAATTCATTCAGGCCTGGGGCCGCAAGGGCAACCCGAATGAATATCGCTATATCATCGACTGCCTGCTAAACCTGCCGCTGCTCTATTGGGCCGCCGAGCAGACGGGTCGAGAGGACTACCGCGATGTTGCGCTGGCGCATGCCCGCACCACGCTTGCCCACTCTGTACGTGCGGACGATTCCACCTACCACACTTTCTACATGGACCCGGACACCGGCGCACCGGTGCGGGGCGTAACGAAGCAGGGTTACAGCGACGAGAGCTATTGGGCGCGCGGACAGGCCTGGGGCATCGCCGGAATGGCGTTCTCCTATCGCTATGAACGGCTGCCCGCATACCGTGATGCTTTCGAGCGGCTGCTGGCTTTTTACCTGAAGCGCCTGCCCTCCGATCTCGTGCCCTATTGGGACCTCGTCTTCACGGACAAAGACGGCGAACCCCGCGACAGTTCGGCAGCGGCCATCGTTGCCTGCGGCCTGCTCGAAATGGCCGATCTGGAAGAGGCTGACAAGGCCGAGCAGTATCGGGATCTGGCCCGGCGCATGGTGAAGAGCCTTGTCGATAGCTACTCGGTCAAGGACCCTGCCATCTCCAACGGCCAGCTTCTGCACGGCACCTATTCGAAGAAAACGCCGCACAACACCTGCCGCGGCGAAGGCGTCGATGAGTGCGTGTCTTGGGGCGATTATTATTATCTGGAAGCCCTGACGCGATTGTCCCGCAACTGGGCCTCCTACTGGTGAGCGCGTGAGGACGATATGGCAAGCATTTCGCTGAAAAAACTCAATAAGACCTTCGGTGCGCTCAAGGTTGTCCACGATATCGATCTGGAGATTGCCGACAAGGAATTCATCATTCTGGTCGGCCCTTCCGGCTGTGGCAAATCCACGACGTTGCGCATGATTGCCGGGCTGGAGGAAATCTCCGGTGGCGAGCTTCGCATCGGCGAGGACATGATGAATGACGTGCCCTCCAAGGACCGCGACATCGCAATGGTGTTTCAGAACTATGCGTTATACCCGCATATGACTGTTTACAAGAACATGGCTTTTGGTCTGCAACTGAGAAAGGCGCCGCGTGACTTTATCGATGAAAAGGTGAAGGAAGCCGCCAATATTCTCGACATCACCCATCTGTTGAACCGCAAGCCGAAAGCGCTCTCCGGCGGGCAGCGGCAGCGTGTGGCGCTGGGCCGTGCCATGGTGCGCAACCCCGAAGTCTTCCTTCTCGATGAGCCGCTGTCCAATCTCGACGCCAAGCTGCGCGGCACGATGCGGGCGGAAATCAGCAAGCTGCACAAGCGGCTGGATGCGACCTTCATCTATGTGACGCATGACCAGATCGAAGCGATGACGATGGCGGACCGCATCGTGGTGATGAAGGACGGCCACATCCAGCAGGTGGACACGCCGCAGCAGCTTTATGACCGGCCCATCAATATGTTCGTTGCCGGTTTTATCGGCGCACCGCAGATGAACATGCTGCCGGTGACATTGAAGCGCGACGGCGAGCGTTTCGTCGCCGTATTCGATAGCACGCCGATGCCTCTGCCTGCCAGCATCGATGCCGAGCGGCTGCGCGCTTACGAAAACAAGGACGTTATTCTCGGCATTCGGCCCGAGAATTTTCACGAGTTTGCACCCGCCGATATCGATGCGGCCAATACCGTGCCGTTCAACGCCACGCTGGAACTGGCCGAGCCCATGGGATCGGAGGTTCACCTCAATCTCGTATCGAGCGGCAAGGCGCTGATCGCGCGCGTCTCGCCACGCTTCAAGGCCAGACTAGGTGATGACATCACCCTCATTGCCGACTTGACCGGGGCACAGCTGTTCGACCCGGAAACCGAGCGCTCCATTCTCTACTAACCCGCTGGGAGGCGTATGATGCAATGGCTTGAAGGACTGTGGACAAGGGAGGGAGCCGGGATCGACAAGGATGCCCCGCGTCCCACCGGCCTTGCCCTGTTCTTTGATATTCTGAAACGCGAGTGGTGGGAGTTGGTGAAGCTCAATCTTCTGTTCCTGATCGCCAGCCTGCCATTGGTCACCATGCCCGCGGCGACGCTGGCAACAGCGCGGGTGTCCCGCTCCATCGTATCGGATGAAAACACCTATCTGCTGCGCGATTTTGTCGAGGCGTTTCGGCATTATGCTTTGCGTGGCACGGTGCTGATCGTGGCCTGTGCGGCCCTGATGGGTACCAGCACCTACGCCGTCATCACCTATGCAAAAGCCGCACCGGATGGGCTGATCTACAGCCTGCCTTTGGCGATCAGCATCGTCATGACGCTGTTTATCAGCCTCGTATCCGCCTATGCCATCGTGCTGACGGTGACACGCGACCTGCCGCTTCTGGGCCTGTTTCGACAAGCAGCGTTACTGGCACTTGTAAAGCCGCTTCCGATGCTGGCAGCACTGGGTTTCGTAGCGGCGCTTTGGCTTGCACATATCCTGTTTTACCCAGTGTCGGTGTTCATGCCTGCCACCATCAATTTTTCGCTTGGCATCTTCGCCATCTGCTTTGCAGCCGGCATATCGAGACCTTTGACCCCAAAGGGACGCGCTGACCGACACAATCAATAAGCAACAGTCCGGGAGGAAACCGACTATGGAATTCAACACGACACGACGAGCATTCGCCTTGGCCACCGCAGGCATAAGCCTTGCCATGGGCATGGGAGGAGCGGCTTTTGCGCAGAGCGATGCGCCGGTGACTCTCAAATGGGCGCTGTGGGATCTCGACAAGGGGGCCTATTTCAAACCGCTGATGGATGCCTATAAAGCCAAGCACCCCAATGTGAGTTTCGAGCCTGTCGATCTGGGTTCGCAGGACTACACGCAGATGATTTCGACGCAACTGACCGGCGGCTCGAAGGACATTGACATCGTCACCATCAAGGATGTGCCGGGTTATGCCAACCTTGTGCGCGCCGGCAACATTGCCGATCTCAGCAGCTATATGAAGGACCAGAAGATCGACCCGGCCGGTTATGGCGGGCTGATCGAGGAACTGACGGTAGATGGCAAGATTTACGCCTTGCCGTTCCGCTCCGATTTCTGGATCGTCTATTACAACAAGGACATCTTCGACAAGGCCGGTGTCCCCTACCCCACCAATGACATGACATGGGCGCAGTTCGATGAGATCGCCACCAAGCTCAAGGGCGGCATGGGCCAGAACCGCACCTATGGCGCGCTGCTGCACACATGGCGCTCGACCGTGCAACTGCCTGGTATTCAGGACGGCAAGCAGACGTTGGTCGATGGCAAATACGAATTTCTGAAGCCCTGGTATGAGCGCGCGCTGGCGCTGCAAAAGAGTGGTGCGATCCCCTCCTATGCATCGCTGAAAACCTCCAACACCCATTATTCCGCGCTGTTCTTCAATGGCACCATCGGAATGTTGCCGATGGGAACATGGTTCATGGGAACGCAGATCGCCAAGGTGAAGTCGGGCGAATCCAAGAGCGTCAATTGGGGCATCGTGAAGTTCCCGCATCCCGAGGGCGTGGAGGCTGGCACGACGGCGGCGCAGATTTCCGGCCTGTCGGTCAACTCCAATTCCGCGCACAAGGAAGCGGCGCTTGATTTCATCAAGTTCGTGACCGGCCCGGAAGGGGCAGCCATCGTCGCCTCCACCGGCACATTCCCGGCGCTGAGATCGGACACGGTTGCACAGACCATTGCAGCCCTTCCCGGCTTTCCGCAGGACCAGAACAGCAAGGATGCATTGAAGGCTGGCAAGGCCTATCTGGAAATGGCCGTCAACCCGAATGCCGCGAAGATCGAAGTCGTGCTGAACCGCGTCCATGATGCGCTGATGACCGACAACATCTCCATCGATGACGGCATCAAGGATATGGACGACGGCGTCAAAGCCATCAAGTAAGCATCAGGCGGTCGCGGGTCTTTTGCGACCGCCGTTTTTATGATCTATTTTTGGAAGACATGCCGTGCATCACGATAGCGCCAAGGCCAACCCGCTTTTCAACAATCCGCTGCTGACGAGAGACGATCTTGCTAAAGCGGTAATGGATTTGTTCAACCCGCTTCTGCCGTATTTCTCCGAAGGTGGAGCGCGTGTGCGGCTGAGTGCCACGGGTGCGATATTCGATTATCCGGCAGCGGAACTGGAAGGATTTGCGAGGCCGCTTTGGGGCATCGTCCCGCTGGCGGCTGGCGGGTATGACTTCCCGCATTGGGACCTGTACCGGCGCGGCCTGGCGAATGGTACCAACCCTGATCACGCCGAATATTGGGGCAATGTTTCCGACCGTAACCAGCGGCTTGTGGAACTGGCCGCCATCGGTTTTGCACTGGCCATGGTGCCGCAGCACATCTGGGAGCCATTGGACGAGGCCGACAAAGAAATTGTCGCCGCCTATCTGCTGGCCGCGCGCGAACGGGAATTCGTTGACAATAACTGGAAGTTCTTCCGCGTGCTCATCGATCTTGGTCTCGAGCGGGTGGGCGTGGCATTCGACACATCCAAAACGCATGCCTATCTCGATGAGCTTGAGGCCTTCGACATTGGCGATGGCTGGTATAGCGATGGACCGGTGCGGCGGGTCGATCATTACGTACCCTTCGCCATGCATTTCTATGGGCTGATTTATACGGTGCTGGCCAAAGGTGATGACGCGCGTAAAACCCGGCTGCTTCAGCGCTCCAAACGCTTTGCCAGCGATATCCGCCACTGGTTCGGGCCGGATGGTGCTTCGCTCGCCTTCGGACGCAGCCAGAGCTATCGTTTCGCGGCAGGCGGCTTCTGGGGTGGGCTCGCCTTTGCTGATCTTGAGGCGCTGCCGTGGTCTCAGGTCAAAGGTTATTATATGCGCCACATCAGATGGTGGGGGAAGCTGCCGATCTGTGAGCGTGATGGCGTGTTATCTATCGGTTACGGATACCCCAATCTGTTGATGAGCGAGAGTTACAACTCTCCCTGCTCACCCTATTGGGCGCTGAAGTTTTTCCTTCCCCTGGCACTGCCTGGCGACCATCCGTTCTGGACAGCGCCGGAGGCGGAGGCTGAGACATTTGAAGCGCCAGTGCCCTTGCCCAAACCCGGCATGGTCGCGTTCCACACACCCGGCAATGTCGTCATTCTTTCGTCGGGCCAGCAGCATGACAAGATGCGCGGTGCGCAGGAGAAATATTCGAAATTCGTCTATTCGACACGCTACGCCTTCAACATCGAGGCAGACGACAGGCATTTTGCGGCAGCCAGTTTCGACGGGATGCTGGGGTTATCCGACGATGGCGTTCACTTTCGCACCCGCGAGACGATGGAAGAGGCTTTGATTGCCAAGGACTGCCTCTATTCGCGCTGGAGGCCATGGGCGGATGTCGAGATCGAGACGTGGCTCGTGCCGCAAAATCCATGGCACATCAGGCTGCATCGCATCCGCACCCCGCGTCCGCTGCAAACATCCGAAGGCGGATTTGCCATAGAACGAGCCGACTTCAATCGTGACCGGACAGAAGAGGGCGAAGGCCGCGCCGTCTGCGATGGGCAGACCGACACGAGTGCTATCCTCGATCTGTCGACTGGAACCCGGCGGACCGGGCTTTGCCATCAGGCAATCGCCAACACCAATCTCATACACGCCAGAACCCTTGTGCCGCAGTTGCGAGGAACCATTGCGACAGGCGAGACGCTTCTTGTAACAGCTTGCGTGGCGCTTCCCGCCGACAAGGCGGCAGAAGCTGTATTGGCCACATTGCCCGTAGCTCCTGATTTGTCTGAATTGGAAGAGTTGTTCCGGCGCGAAGCACAGCGGGTTCCGGCCTTTGCCCTCAACGAAAATCGCGAAGGCTGATGCAGATGACCGACGAAGCGCCGACGATGTGCCAAAGGTCGGATCGGCTGAATATCGTTACATGGGAACGGAAACAGGAGGATATCGACAATCCCGAACATCAGGTGCGTTTGAACCGCTTGAAGCACTCCGCCAACGCTCATTTCGGGCTGGGCGTCTACATCGCCGCCAAAGCCGAGGTCCACACGGACAGATTGGTGATGGGCGCGCAGTCGTGGATTGCCGGTTACGCCATCGTGCGCGGTGATATCGAACTCGGCGAAAACGTGTCGATCAACCCCTATGCCTGCATTTCCGGGAAGGTCAGGATCCGCAACGGCGTACGCATCGCCTCCCATGTCAGCATTGTCGGTTTCAACCATGGTTTCGATGATATCGACACCCCCATCTACCGACAGCCGTTGACCTCGCTCGGCATCGAGATTGGCGACGATGTCTGGATCGGGGCCAATGCGGTCGTTCTGGACGGTGTGAAAATAGGCCGCGGCGCGATTATTGCCGCAGGTGCCGCGGTGGCAAAGGACATTCCTGCCATGGCCATTGCAGCCGGCGTTCCCGCCCGCGTCTTGAAATACCGCGGTGAGCAGACGCAGGCTGTAAAACCGACGGAAACCGAAAACCTGCTGCGTGAAATCGGCGAGAAGATCGCAGGTGACTGGCGAGCCGTCATCCGCTCCTATGAAAAAGGCAGCGTCTATCGTTCACCCGATGCATCCGGGAACGACGTCGAAAGTGTAAGGCATCTGTGCGACGCCATAGAAATCGCCGCAGCCTTCGGAGAGCAAGTCACTGAATTTGACGCCGAAAAAACCGTGGCTGACCTTCAGGCAATGCAGGACAGCAAAACGGGGCTGTTTTTCGACGCCAGCCGCCCCTATGTTTCGCCGCCGGAACAAGACCCCAACGTCCTCTATAATATTCTGGCTGTCGGATATGCGCTCGAATGTTTCTGTACTGCCCCGAAAGCACCAATTGCATTCGTGGAGGATATGTCTGCCAACGACCTCATTCATCTTCTAGAAAATTTGCCCTGGCAAAGCCGGGCATGGCACTGCGGTGCCACCATAGATGCCATCGCCACGGCGCTATATTTCAACAGACGCTATTTCACATCCGGCAAAAACCTAGCGGTTCTCTTCGGTTGGCTGGTATTGAATGCCGATAAAACCACTGGGCTTTGGGGCGAACCAACAGCGGAACAGGGTCTGTTGCAACCGGTCAACGGCTTTTACCGGCTCACCCGAGGCTCCTATGCCCAGTTCAGTCTGTCCGTTCCCCATCCGCAGGCAGCAATCGATTCCGTTATTGCCAATTATCGCGCCTTTGAAACGTTTCATGGGAAAGATTATAACGCCTGCAACCTGCTCGACACGATCCATCCCCTCCTCCTGTGTCTGCAGCAGACTGATCACAGGCAAGACGAAGTGAGAGAGATTGCGCGCGAAACTTTGAGACGGATCAGAGGACGCTGGCAAAAAGGCAGGGGATTTGCCTTTGCAGAGGGCCACCCTCCCGGATTACAGGGTACCGAAATGTGGATGTCGGTTGTCTGGCTTTCAGCAAAGCTACTCGGTGAAGAAGAACACCTGCCATTCCGGCCGAAGGGAATCCATCGCTTCGAACCAGCGGACATTGTCGGCGGGCGAGTACCCACATAGTCTAGGCTTCTTCGCTCAAAAGGCCGCCGACGCCGAGAAGGCGTTCAACTGTGGTATGGTCAGCGGCAAGTGCCTGTGGTGTTCCGTTACAGGCCAGTCTGCCGCGTTCGAGAATGATGACCTGCTCGGCGAAGTCGAGCGCGCTCTGGATGCGTTGTTCGACCAGAAGGATCGTCATGTCGCCTGTCTTGGCAAGATCGGCGAAGGCCAGCATCAGTTCCTCGCAGATCACCGGGGCAAGCCCTTCCAGCGGTTCGTCCAGCAGCAGAACCGACGGGCGGCCAAGAATGGATCGGGCGGTGGACAGCATCTGCTGTTCGCCCCCGGACAACTGGTTGCCGAGGTTTCGGCGCCGTTCTTTAAGGCGCGGAAACATCTGGTAGGCTTCTTCCAGCGCCGATTTCGGTCGTCCTTTCAGACCGACGAACAGGTTTTCCTCCACCGTCAGCGTTGGAAACACGCAACGCGCCTGCGGCACATAGCCGAGGCCCGCATGGGCGCGCGAAGCGCTTGGCGCACTCGTTATGTCCGTGTCGCCCAAGCGGATGCGTCCTTCGTAGCGTCTGGTCTGGCCCGCGAGGGTGGCGAGCAAGGTCGTCTTGCCCATGCCGTTTCGGCCAAGCACGGCAAGGCGCTGGCAGGCCGGTACCGAAAAGGAAACGTCTTCCAGCACTTTGGTCTGACCGTATCCGGCAGAGAGATTTTCTACCTCAAGCGACTTGGCTGGCATCGGCATAGCTCCCCAGATAAGCTTCCCGCACGCGGGCATCCTTGGTGACATCGGCGGGCAGGCCATCGAAAATGACGGCGCCCGCCGCCAGCACGATCACGCGCTTTGCAAAACGGAAAACGAGATCCATGTCATGCTCGATCATCAGCACCGCGAGATCGGCGGGCAGGTTTGCAAGGGCGTTTTCGATAAGCCCGGTATCGCTTTGCGGCACGCCTGCCGCCGGTTCGTCCAGAAGCAGCACCTTCGGCTTCAGCGCCAGCGCCATGGCAAGTTCCAGCAGGCGCTGCTGGCCATAGGCGATCTCGCTGACCCTGCGATGCGCAAGCTCGGCCAGACCAAGCTTTCCGAGCAGCGCTGTAACTTCGGCCATGACATCGGGCATCGTCAGAAAATTGCCGAACAGTCGGGTGGCACGGCCATCCCGTTGCAGCATTGCCAGTGCTACATGTTCGGCAGGCGTCATGTCTTGAAAAAGCCGGGTGACCTGAAAGGAACGCACGAGACCGCGCCTGACACGGCCTGCGGCATCGATTTTCGTGACCGTCTCTCCATTGAGGCGCACGTCTCCGGAATTGGGCTGGAGATTGCCGGTGACAAGGTTGACGAAGGTGGTCTTGCCCGCACCGTTCGGCCCGATGAGCGCGACACGGTCGCCCGGCATCAGCGATAGCGAGACGTTGTCGGTGACGGTCAGACCGCCGAACGTCTTTTTAAGATTGTCGACCTCGAAAACCGCGCTCATCGCTTTGCCTCCCTGCGCCGCGAAACGTAATCGGCAGCCGTTCCGTAAATCCCTTTCGGAGCGAAGAGGACGACGGCGATCAGCAATGCGCCGACCATCGTCAGCCAGTGAAAGGGATTGGCAGCTGAGACGTAATCCTCAAACAGCATGAAGATCAGCGTTCCGGTCAAGGCGCCGAACAGGGAGCCGGTTCCGCCCAGCACCAGCATGACCAACGCCTCGGCAGACTGGGTAAAGGACAACGTGTCAAGCGCAACGACCTGCGTCGAGATGGCGTTCAATGCCCCGCCGAGACCTGCCACCGCGCCAGAGATCACATACATCCTGACCAGCACGGAACTGGGCGACGCGCCCATAGCGCGAATGCGTAGCGTATCCTGCCGAACGCCCCGGCTCAGCATGCCGAAAGGTGAGCGCACGAGGATCCTCAGGAAAACAAACACGATCAACAGCAGAACGACGCCGAAAACATAGGCTGTCTGGCCGTAAAGATCGAACTCGAAAATGCCGAAGACCGGGTCCGGCGCGATGCCTGCAAGCCCATCGCTGCCGCCAGTCCAGGAGGACATTTTGTTCGCTAGCTCGTGAAAAAGGTGGATGAGCGCAATCGACAGGACAAGCTGTGGCAACCCGTGAGCGCGCAGCATGATCACACTGCAAAGCAGGCCGGAAACCGCACCGCCGACGAGACCCGCCAGTGTCATCAGCAGCGGATCATTAATGCCGTAATGGGCCGAAAGAATGCCCGCCGCATAGGCACCGGCCCCAAACAATGCGGCATGGCCAAGGGTGGCAACGCCGCAATATCCGGTCACGAGATCAAGTGCCAGCACGAGAAAAGCAATAGCGAGAATGCGCGTCAGCAGCGCCAGATTGTCGGGAAACAGCAGATAGCCGATCACGGCGGCAACCAAGATTACGGCGATGCCGATGAGGTCACGGGCCAGCGCGCTGCGCGGTTTTGTGCCGGGAGAAATGTCGCTCTGCACGTTGGAGGTCACTTTCACGGTCTCCTTCATTTCGCTCTTCCGGCAAGGCCGCGCGGAAACACGCAGATGATCGCGATCACCGCGAGGTAGAAGAAGAATTCACCAAATTCCGGCATCAGATAGCGTCCGGTCGTATCGATTGCGCCGAGCAGCAGACAGGCCGCAAGGGCGCCCGGAATGGACCCCGCACCACCGACTGAGACAACGACGAGAAACGTCACCATGTAGCGAAGCGCGTAATAGGGCTCGATCGGCAGAAGCTCCGCACCGACGACACCGCCGAATGCTGCAAGACCGACCGCGATGGCAAAGCTGATCGCGTAAATGACCTCGGTGCGGACGCCAAGTGCGGCGGCCATGGCGGCATCATCCACAGACGCCCGTACCTTGACGCCAAAACTCGTCCTTTCGATTGCAAACCAGAGACCGAGTGCCACAACGAGACCGCAGACGATGGCAAAGAGGCGGTGGACCGAAATGCTGCGGAAGCCGAGATCGGCTGCACCTTGAAGAGGGCCTGCCAGAGGGATCGTCTTCAGCGTCGGCCCCATCACATAATTCGCGATACCGATGACACAGAAGGTGATGCCGATCGTCATCAGAACCTGTGTCAGTTCAGGGGCGCCGTAGATGCGCCGATAAAGAAACCTCTCAATTGGAATGGCGATGATGATCGTCAGAACGACAGCCGCCATCACGGCAACCGAATAGCCCATCCCAAGATCGCGGGCCACGTAGGATGCGATGTAGCCGCCGATCATGGCGAAGGCGCCATGGGCCAGATTGACGACCCGCATCAACCCCATCGTCACCGAAAGGCCGATGGAAATGACGAAGAGCACCATGCCATAGGCAAGGGCATCAATGGCTATGCTGAAGACTGTCTGCATGGAATATCCTGCTCAAATCGGCGGGTCATGGACCCACCGATGTTTCGAGGTTCTTCTTGAGGCTTATTTCGCAGCCGCGAGGCCTGGATCGCCCTGATTTTCGAAGGTGCGGATTTCCTTGTTGATATAGGTGCCGTCATCAGCCTTCACGACTTCGCGAAGGTAGATGTTCTGGGTGATGTGCCGGCTTTCCGGATCGATAGATACAGGTCCGCGCGGGCTGGTCCACGACAGGCCCTTGACGGCATCGACAGCCTTTTCCGGGTCCTGCTTGCCACCGGTCGCCTCGATCATCTTGTAGATGACGTGCATGCCGTCGAAAGCCCCGACTGCCGGAAAGGAAAGTTCTGCCTTATTGCCGATTGCCTTGGTGGCCGCTTCCACGAATACCTTGTTTTCCGGCGAATCATGCGAAACCGCATAGTGGAATGTGGTCTGTATGCCAAGCGCGGCATCGCCCAGCGCCGGCAGATCGGACTCCTGCGTCAGGTCTCCGGGCGCGAAAAACTTCACGCCAGCCGCCTTCAGGCCGTTGTCGTTATAGGCTTTGACGAAGCCAAGCGTGGTCGGGCCGGACGGAAGGAAGGCGAAGACGCCGTCTGCACCGGAATCCTTGATACGCTGCATGATGGGGCTGAAATCATTGGTGGTCAGCGGCATGCGGATCGACTGCACCACTTCGCCGCCTGCCTTCACGAAGGCCGCCTTGAAGGCATTTTCGGCATCGACGCCCGGACCGTAATCACTGACCACCGATATCATCTTCTTGACGCCGGCCTCGAAGGCCACCGTCGCAATCGGGGTCGACGTCTGCCAGGTAGTGAACGACGTGCGCACCACCAGCGGGCTGGTCTTCATGATCGCTGAGGTCGCGGCATTCATGATGACCATAGGCACCTTTGCCTGTTTCAGGATCGGCGTCACAGCCATGGCATCCGGGGTAAAGTAGAAGCCAGCCAGATACTGCACCTTCTCCTTGACGACCAGTTCCTGTCCGAGCGCCTTGGACTGGGCAGGATCGGCCTGCGGCACGTCGCGATAGATGATCTCTATCGTGTCATCGCCGACCTTGTTGCCATGGATCGCCATGTAGGCATCGATGCCAGCCTTGAAGTTTTTGCCCTGCAATGCGAACGGACCCGAAAACGGCCCCACGACGCCAACCTTGATGACATCTGCATAAGCCGTGCTGCTCAATGCGAGCGCCGCTATGGCGGCAAGAATGGTTTTCCTCATGATCTAGTCCTCCCTTTTTGGTGCGCACCTCCCAGGCTTTGCACCGTTTCAACTTATAGTCTTAAACGCATGTCGCGAGATACGCACCCTGTTGGCATTTCATCAGTAGGGCAGACCCACATAATTTTCCGCGAGCGCCGTCGAAGCCGCTGGCGAATGGGTGAGATAATTGAGCTCAGCTTCCTGTATCTTCTGGCCAAAGTCTCCGGTGTCGGGAAAGCGGTGCATGATGTTGGTCATCCACCATGAAAAACGCACTGCCTTCCAGACGCGGGCAAGCGCCTTTTCCGAATAGGCATTAAGACCGGCATCTGAGCGATCCTTGTAATGCTCCCGCAGTCCGCTGAAGAGGTAGTGGACGTCGCTTGCCGCCAAATTGAGGCCCTTCGCGCCGGTGGGCGGCACGATATGGGCAGCATCTCCCACGAGAAACAGCCTGCCGAACCGCATCGGTTCGGCAACGAAGGAACGTAGCGGCGCAATCGATTTTTCGAAGGATGGAGCCGTCAGCAATGCTTGTGCATGGTGGGCCGGAAGGCGGCGCCTCAACTCGTCCCAGAACCGGTCGTCGCTCCAGTCCTCCAGTTTTTCATCCAGCGAACATTGAAGATAATAGCGGCTGCGCGTTTCCGAGCGCATAGAGCAGAGCGCAAAGCCACGTGGATGGTTTGCATAGACCAGTTCAGGGCTCACGGGCGCGACATCGGCCAGAATACCCAGCCAACCGAAGGGATAGATCTTTTCGAATAACTTGATCGCATCCGGGGGCACTGCCTTGCGACTGGCACCGTGGAAACCGTCGCATCCGGCAATGAAGTCACAATCGAGCCGGTGTGTCATACCGTCTTTCTCATAGGTTAGAAAAGGCGAACCGCTGTCGAAATCGTGCAGCTGGACGTTGGACGCTTCGTAGACCGTCATCGCCCCGCTGGCTTCGCGACACTCCATCAGGTCGCGGGTAACCTCGGTCTGGCCGTAGACCATCACACGCTTGCCGCCGGTTAGTTCGGAGAGGTCGATCCGATGATCGCGGCCATCAAATGCCAGCGAAAACCCATCATGCGGAAGCCCCTCCGCATGCATGCGCGCACCGGCTTTTGCCTGCTCGAGAAGCTCAACGGTCCCCTCTTCCAAAACGCCTGCGCGAACGCGGCCAAGAATGTAATCCTTGGATGCGCGATCAAGGATAACGTTATCGATGCCAGCATCGGTCAAAAGCTGACCGAGCAGCAGACCGGATGGTCCTGAGCCGATGATGGCAATCTGGGTTCTCAATGCTTTCCTCCCGATCGCAGTTGATGGTGCAAGTGTGATGAACTTCACCCCCATCCGCAATGGACATTTCAGCCGCATACTTGCACTATCTGAACATTCAGGCTGGAGGAAATTCCCGATGCAATCCGTGCCCACCTATATGCTCTACGGCGAGAATACGCGTGAAGAGCCTGATTTCTGGGTGCATTGCGAAACGATTGAGTCTCGGAGCAGCCGACATGCCTGGGAAATCCGGCTTCACCGACATGACTCGTTCTTTCAGATATTGTACCTTGAAAGCGGTTCCGGCGATGCTGTGCTCGACGACCGAATTGTGCCGATTCCCCCGTCATCCGTCGTCAGTGTACCAGCCGGTTTCAATCACGGATTTCGCTTTTCGCGCGACGTGAAAGGCATCGTTCTGACGATCCTCAATACACATCTCGGTCACGGGCCTGCCGAACGCGGTGGACTTCTTTCGATACCGCAAGTCACGCAGCTCGACGTCGCCCAAGCAGACGGGGCCTATGTGGCGCAAACACTGACACGGCTCGCAGACGAGTTCGACAATCGGCGTCCGGGGCGCGGAAATCTTCTGGCCGCCTATATCTCATCGACCTTACAACTCCTGACGCGGATGTCTTCCGCGCAGACTGAAAGTCAGCAGTTACCCTCAGACAAGGCGCGTCGCATAGACGCGCTTCGAGCGCTGATCCAGCAGCATTTCCGGGCTCACAAACCGGTTGCCTTCTATGCGCAGGCGCTCGACGTATCCCTCACCCATCTCAACCGCATCGTCCGCTCTGCAGTGGGATGCACCGCGCACGACCTGATCGCGGAAAAGCTGATGGAGGAATCCAAGGCCCAACTGCTATTTTCGGCAGCACCCGTCAGCGAAATTGCCGCGCATCTTGGTTTTGCGGACCCAGCCTATTTCTCCCGCTTCTTCCTCAGCCGCGCCGGCGAACCACCCCGTGTATGGAGGCTGAGAGAACAGGCACGGTTGGAAAACAGTTAAACGCCATACCCGTCGCTACGAAATGACTTAGCGTGACGGAGAAAAGGATTACATTGACCTCGGCACCAATGCTGGAGGGCACCATGGCTTACGGGTTTCTTGACATAGCGATAACACCAAGTGTCCGGGCCGCGCAGGCCGAGATGGGGGCTGACCATATCTGGTCGGACTTCAGAGGACATCGGGAATCCAACCGGTTCACGGACAACGAGAAGGCCTTCATCAGTGGGCGCGACAGCTTCTACATCGCCTCGGTCTCGGAAACCGGCTGGCCTTATGTCCAGCATCGCGGCGGGCCACGTGGCTTTCTCAAGGTCTTGGACGACCAATTGCTGGCCTTTGCCGACTACCGTGGCAATCGTCAATATATCAGCACAGGCAATTTTGCAGCCAATGACCGTGCCAGCCTGATTTTGATGGATTACCCAAGCCGGTCTCGCCTGAAAATCTACGCGCATGTAGAAAAGCTGGCACCCTCAGAAGACCCCGCACTGACAGCGCTGGTCACCGACTGCGCATACGGCGCCAAACTCGAACGCATCTTCCGATTGCGCCTCGAAAGCTTCGACTGGAATTGCCAGCAGCACATCAAGCCGCGATTTACGGAAGATGAGGTGGTTGCGGCGATCAAGCCCTTACGAGATCGTCTGGCCCAATTGGAGGCGGAAAATGCTGAACTGAAAGCGACAATTAAGTGAAATTGAAGTGATCCGCGATGGTCAGAGCTCTGGTCTCTCAAACGTCCTTAGTAGGATTAACACAGTGGTGGGCGGGGTGACTAATTGATGGAGGCCGTAACGCCGCTCGCTCTGCTGAGAATTTCACTGCCAGCCTGATCAACTGGAGAGCTGCACTGCTTACGTCCACCCGAAAAAGGTTGATAGCTATTGTCCTCGACGCGATAGGAACTGTAACGACTGCTGCACCACGTCACATGTTCGTCCGTCAATGAGGATGCGGACGCCAATGACGCCTGCTGCATATCTGAAGTGACAGAGGCAGGAGCCACGCATGGTTTCCGGGCAGCACCGCCATAAGGCTGATAGCTGTTGTCTGACGGATCATATGAACGATACCGTTCGCTGCACCATGCCTGAACTGCCAACTGGACCTGCACGTCGCCAGATTGAGCCTCGGCGGTCACGTCACCCGCTGTTGAACCCAACATCTTTGATTCTCCAGTCTCCGCCTTGGCAACAATGTTTTCAGGCACGATTATTCCTGGAATACGTTCGTAGTTCTGGCTGGTAACGTCTACCCTTCTTGCGTCCAGGGTCCAGAGCGGCTGGCTATCCAGATCACTAAACTCATGTGCCGCTGTTACTTTGGTAAACTCGTTGGCTACCTTCATAGAGCCTACAGCGAACGGCAACATGCAGCCTGTGAGGACTACGCCGGCGATGATGTTACGCATTTTGAGCTTTTACCTATTAAGCCCAGCAAATGCGCCTTCGTCTCATCGGTTCCCGTTTAAATGCGATCTCTGAAAAAAGCGGCTTGGTGCAGCTCATAAAGCATAAGTGACATCAGATTTTTGTTCTAACTGCCTATGCTCGTTGCTGTGCCACGCATCGCGGGCGCCTCCGTTTAAATTGTGTAACGGCATCGGAAAAAACTCAAATTTTCCATGGTGCCTAGGACAATTCCTCTCTAATCGCACCCCATGACACCCTGTCTGGAGCGAGCAGAAGATGCCCATGAATCATGGTCGGTCTGTAAGTTTCGCCAGTCGTCACTGCACCAAAACCGCCAGCTTCCATGTGGATCAGCGCGCCAGCGGCATGATCCCATGGCTTCAGGCTTTCGTTGAGGCAAAAACTCATCGCACCGGTTGCAAGCATTCGGTATTCCCATGCGGAGCACCGCCACGTGGTGGTGCGAAGGAAGCGCAGAACGCGGGGAGCGAGTTTCACCTGGAGGTCTGGCTCAAACATGTGCAGCGGGATGAAACCGTGCATTTCGTCAATCGGCGTGGGGGCAGCAACGGAAAGCCGCGTCCGCGTACCGTCAGCCGCGACATGCCATGCACCCTCGCCACGGCCTGCAACAAGGAAATCTCCCGTAATCGGATAGTGGATAATACCAGCGATCGTTTCGCCACCCGAAACGATCGCGAGAATGCTACCGAACATCGGCACGCCGTGAGCAAAATGCCAGGTGCCGTCGATCGGATCGATGACGGCCGCCAACTCTGCGTCTGCAAGACGCGCCAGGATCGAGGCATCGTCTGAAACCGCTTCCTCACCAACAATGGCAATGCCCGGGAACCGCTCAACAAGTTTCTCGCTGAGCGCCTTTTCGGCTGCGATATCGGCGTCCGTGACGATATCGTCGGCTGCGGTCTTTGTCCGGATAGTGTCAGCGGTGATGGAACGAAAACGCGGTAATATTTCAGTCTGCGCCACAGCCCGCATGTCTGACATGAGGGCGGTCAAAAGATCATCGCTCAGCGTTTTCATGCGCGACGGGCCTCGATGTAAGCCTTCATCTCTTCCGGTCTGTCGGTTTGAAAGACGCTAATGCCGGCATCCATCAACGTGCCCCAAATGCTGTCGGGATTGATTATTGCTTTGTCGTCGCGCCACTCGCCGCTTCCAACCTGATCGAGCGTGTTGATCCACAAAGCCATATTGGCCGCAAGGAAACGGTCGCGATTGTTGATAATCGTATCGACGTGATCGAAACGCATTTCACACATGAACGGTTTGATCTCGGATAGCAAAGCCATGGTGTCTTCGAGGCCTTCCGCTGTGAATGTGGCCATGGCCATAAACGGAATACCTTCTATGTTCTGGGCACGGACCCAATCCAGCTCTTCGCGGGTCATAAGGCGTGTCTTCAAGTCGACATAGGACGCAGCGCCCATGTCGCGAGCGCAGGCGGCGACTTCGGAAAAAAGACCACGATCCTTGAGGTCGAGGTCGGCAAATATACGTCCTCGGATGATTTCCAGTGCCTGCTTTAAGGTTGGTATACGCTGATCGGTCGAAGACCGGTCTTCTCCACCATCGTCTTCGCGCAGCGCAATTGCCTGTAGTTCCGCTATCGTCAATGTTTCGGCATCGACATCAATCCCCGCCATGCGCAACAGGGTATCGTCGTGCATTATGAACAGTTCGCCATCAGCACTCTTGCGAATATCGAGTTCAACGATGTTGGCACCGACGGCAATCGCGCGTTCGATAGCGGCAAGGCTGTTTTCTGGCGCACCGCGCCATGCGCCACGGTGCGCAACAATTGCGCAATCGCGCTTTGGATCTGCGATGTAGTCTTTGTAATGCGTCATAGTCTTTTCCTTGGTGGTGTCAGGTGCGGCGCGCCGCGAGATAGGATTTGAGAGCGGCAGCCTCGTCTGTCTGAATGATGGAAATGCCCGCATCGATCAGACGTCCCCAAATCGCTTCGGGACCGGCAAGGGCGGCAGTGTCGGTGAAACCAGCGCAGGAAACGGTGTCGAGCGTGTTGACCCACAGCGCCCCCGAGAACAGTTTTCGGAGTTCAGCGATCTGAGCCAGATCATTGAAGTAGATTTCGCAGATCGACGGAGACAGTTGAGACAAAGTTCCGATCCGAAGATCGGCATCGGACAGATCAAGACGGGTCTTGGCCACCAACAAAACATCGTGCGGTGTAATATTTGCTTGTATCCAAGCAAAATCTTTCGGGCCTTTAAGCGAGGCCCAGAAATCCACTTCGTCATCAACGCCCATCGCTTTTGCACAGGCGATTACCTCAGGGATGAGGGAGCGGTCTTTGACGTCTATGTGCAGAAAAACACGGCCGCGCGTCAGTTCGAACACTTCAGCTAGACTTGGCAGCTTCTCCTGCGTGAAAGCGTTGGCATTTCCGCCATCGCGGTTACGCAGGTTGAGACTGCACAATTTGTCCCAGGTCAGCGACTCCGGTTGCTCGTGTCGGCCGGTCATCCGCTCCAGCGTGTCATCATGCAGTAGCAAAAGCGCGCCATCAGAACTGCGCCTGATATCGATCTCAACAATATTGTAACCGCCTGAGATCGCCTGCTCGATGGCCAAGAGGCTATTTTCGGGAGCATCTTTCCAGATACCACGATGGACGACGATCGCGCATTCGCGATCCCTATCGGTTATAAATTCTCGGTAATTCACTGATATTCTCTCACATGCCGCTGCACCGTCTGTCTCCCGTTGGATGCCTGGGCAATGGCTTTGCCAGTCTCTTGATCGAACAGATGAAGACGGTCTTCCGGAAACGACAGGGAGATTGCCGACACGGCATCGATTTCGGTACCGAAAGGCGTTGCGATCCGTAATGTCTGACCCGCAAGTTCGGTCTCAAGGATTTCATGCGAGCCGAGATCTTCTCGGTAACGAATGGTCGCGGTAATCGAACCGCCGGATTCAACGATGATGTCTTCCGGACGGATGCCAAGATGAAATTTGCCAGCTCGCGCGCAGTTCGCAACTTTTTGCCCGTCAGCGGTGCGCAGTGCGGTCCCGTCGCCGGTGACATCCAGAATATTCATCGGCGGAGCGCCGATGAATTTGGCGACAAAAATCGACGCGGGATGGTGATAGATGGCCTTCGGTGTATCGAACTGTTCGATGCTGCCCTTGTTGAGAATAAGGATGCGGTCTGCCAGCGTCATCGCCTCGACCTGATCGTGCGTGACAAACACACTGGTGGCACCGATACGGCGATGTAGGTCCGCCAGTTCAACGCGCATATCGTGGCGCAGTTGAGCATCGAGGTTTGACAGTGGCTCGTCGAACAGCAGCACGCCAGGCTCGCGGATAATCGCGCGGCCAATGGCAACGCGCTGCCGTTGTCCTCCAGACAGTTGACCCGGCTTGCGGTCAAGATAGTCCGCAAGACCGAGCATTTTCGCAACTGCTGCGACACGCTCTTTACGGTTGATCTTGGAAATGCCTGAAACCTTCAAGCTATAGGCCATATTCTCGGCAACCGTCATATGCGGATAGAGAGCGTAATTCTGGAAGACCATGGCGCAACCGCGATGTTTCGGCTCCATATCCTGCACTTCACGGCCGCCAATAACGATTTTACCACCCGACACCCGCTCAAGGCCTGCGATCATCTGCAGAAGCGTTGACTTGCCACACCCGGATGGACCGAGAATGACGGTAAATTCGCCAGGTCTCAGCACCACATCCATTCGCGGAATGACGACCATTTTGCTGTCGTAGGCTTTTGAGACATTCAAGAGTTCGATTTCGGCAGCCACTGCACGAATAGGGGCGTCGCTTATAGTCATCGTCATTTCTCCGATAGAACGAGACCCTGAACGAGATAGCGCTGCAAAAGGGCAATCATCGTTAGAGGCACGAGGGAGACGAGCACGGCTCCAGCCATGATCATCGGGAAATCAGGCACCTGGCCATCGGCATCAGGAACGAGCCGGGCAAGCCCAACGACCGCGGTCTGCATATCCGGCGTAGAGGCACCCACCAGTGGCCACAGATATTGTGTCCAGCCACTCAGAAACGTCAGCACGAAGAGGGCGGCGAAGCTTGCACGGGACAAAGGCAGCAGAATATCGATCAGAAAACGGATTGGCCCTGCCCCATCCATGCGCGCAGCCTTGAACAAATCCTTTGGTAGCGTCAGGAAAAACTGGCGAAACAGGAATGTGCCGGTGCCATGCGCCACCAACGGTGCGACCAGGCCAAAATGCGTGTCGAGTACGCTGACTTCGAGATGGAGCGCAGCGCCAAATATCGCCGCGATCAAGCTGTTGATACCGGTCACGTCAAGCAGTGCATTGAGTGGCGAAAAGATATTCGCGGCCACCTGATACGTCGTGATGACGCGGATATCGAGAGGCAACATGATCGTTGCCAGAATCATCGCGAAAGCCACGCCCGCCCAGCGGATCCGGAAATAGACGATCGCATAGGCCGACAGCAGCGACAATATGCAGGTCGCAATGGCATTCGAGAAAGCGACGATCAGACTATTAAGCATCTGGATGGGAATGCGTGTCTGTGTAAATATCTTGCCCATGTTCACGAACAGCTGGTCACCGGGATACCAGGCAAGGCCGTTGCGCAGCATGTCCTCGAAGGAGTGCGAGGCAGTGGACAGCGTCAGATAAAGCGGCCCTACGATGTAGACGATGCCGATTGCAAGTATGACTCCAGCGGCGATATTAATGGAGCGTGCGTTTTCGATCATGATCAGCGCTCGTAATTGATGCGTCGGCCAATGAAGGCAAACTGGCAGGCGGCAAGAAAAATGACGAAGACCATCAAGATGGCGGTCTGTGTGGAGGCCCCAGAAAGATCGTATCCGCGAAATCCATCGACGTAGATTTTATAGACAAGCAGCGTCGTAGAGCCACCAGGACCGCCACCAGTGATGGTATCGATCAGCGCGAAAGCAGAGGTGATGCTTTCGGTAAATTCGAGAACGAGCGTCAAGAACAGCTGCGGCATGATCAGCGGCAGTTGAACGTCGAGAATACGCCTCCAGGGACCGGCACCGTCCATGGCGGCAGCCTGATACATGGTCTGCGGAATTGAGCGCAGACCAGCCAGCAAGATGACGAAGTTGAAGGGAATACCGCTCCAGACATGCGCCATGATCAGCGTGATGAAGGCATCGGTCCCGTTGATGCCCGGTGCCCAAAGACCTGGAAACATCTGGTTGAGTGGCGCCAACAGACCGACGAAGGGATTGAAGATAAAGGCGAAGACGACACCGATCGAAGCGCCTGCAATACCCTTCGGCCAAACCAACACGTTGCGCGCCGGAAATGATAAACGGATTTTGCGATCTGCAGCAATCGCCAGCATCAGCGGCACGGCCACGGCAAGAGAAGATGCCGTCAGCATGAACACCACTGTGCGTGCGCTGGCATTCCAGAATTCCGGATCGGACAGCACGCGTTCAAAATTCTGGAGGCCGACAAATTCTGAGCCACCACCAAACGGTTGCTCCAGGAAAAACGACCAGTAGAAGGCCTGAAAGACCGGCGCGTAAAAAAACAGCATGATCAGCAGCATAAGCGGCGCCACCAAAAGCATGGGCAGCCATCGATTGCTGAAGAGAGTGGATTCAGAAGTCATGGGATGGTTCCGGTGGCGGGAATAAGCAAGGGGCAGCAAGCCACCCCTTGGGCTTCGAACATCGACAAGATCAAGGAAGCGTCTTGCCCTTGTAAGTCTGTTCGAAGCGACGCAGCAGTTGGTCTCCACGCTTCTTGGTATTATCGAGCGCGACCTGCATGGTCTGCTGCCCGGCGAAGGCCTTCTGGGTCTCTTCCATAAAAACATCCCGGAACTGCACATAGAAGCCAAGGCGGATACCGCGGGTATCAGGTGTGGCAGGCTGGTTCATCGATTCAATACCCAGCTTCGCGGTGGCGTATTTCGGGGAATTGGCGTCAGGGCTTTTGGCAATTTCGTCCAGAACGTCTGTTGTAACGGGGACGTAACCGGTAGCGGCGGTGAAGAACATCTGCTGTTCGGGACGCCGCAAGAAGTCGAGAAAAGCCTTGGCCGCATCTATCTCAGGCCTGGCATGGCCTTTCATGACATAAATGGACGCGCCGCCGACAAATGTATTGTGGCGCTCATAACCCTTGTACATCGGGGCCATGCTGACGGTCAGCTCATACTTACCTTCAAACGCCTTTGAAGCGGCAGCATAGGCGCCGGAAGATTGCTCCATCATCGCACATTCACCAGCGTTGAACGCAGCGGTATAGTTGCCAGCCTTGGTATCGGCTGCAAGCCGGACCAAACCTTCCTTGCGCCACTCCACGAGGTTGGTCAGATGCTTTGCAGCAAAAGTTGTGTTGATCACATATTCTGCATCAAGTCCGTCGTAGCCATTGTGTTTGGTGGCTATTGGCAGGCCATGGCGCGCAGAGAACTGCTCAAGCACACGCCAGGTATCGCCATCGGTAACGAACGGGCAGGCATGACCGGCGGCTTTCAGTTTTCGAGCAGCATCAATGACCTCTTCCCAGGTCGTCGGCGTTTGGGTGATGCCAGCTTTTTCAAGCTCGGTCTTGTTCGTATAGAACAGCAGCGTCGAGGCGTTGTAGGGCTGCGCATACAGCTTGCCGCTGGATGTCTCGTAATAGGCGCGGGCACCGGCAATGTACTTGTCCCATTTGACGTCAGGCATCAGGTCCTGCACAGGCTCGACAGCGCCTGACAGCATCAGGTCGAGCGTACCAGCATCGAAGAATTGCATCAGAACAGGGTGGTTCTTTGCCCTATAGGCCGCAATCGCCTTTTGCATGGAGACTTCATAACTGCCTTGGCCGACACAGTTGACGTGATGCTCACTCTGGGCTGCGTTAAAAGCATCGCACTGCGCCTTGATCGCGGTCTCGACATTGCCGGTGTTGCCATACCAGAATTCGATATTGGTAGCCTGTGCCGCGCCGGCCAAGCCAAAAATTGCAGCCGTGGCCGCCAAGGTGAACTTTCTCATCACGTCCTCGCAGATTGTTGGGAACCGCCAAGCGGCTTGCTCGTGCTAAGTTTTACTACACTTTAAGTGTAACAAATCCGTGACGGTTTTTAGATTGAATAATCTCTGCACTCCCTCTAGAGAGTGGACACGCGTAGATACGTAAAATGAAGAAATACACTTTAGTGGTAGAGGCATTGAAGAAATGGACGCCTACAGCGCTGAATCTCTCATCCCTGAACGATACCGACGCCAGGGTGAAACGACTGTCGTATCGTCCAACGAAAGGAAGCTGCTGCAGCTTATCTGGCGAAACCCAGGCATCTCGCGCTCAGAGATCACCGGACATATCGATCTCACGCAGCAGTCGGTCCATCGCATTCTTGATCAGCTGGCAGAGCGCGGCATAATCGGTCTCGGCATTGCAAAGCCCGGCTTGGGGCGCGGTCAACCCAGCCCCATGTTGCGGCTAAACGGAGACCACGCCTATGCCTGTGGAATTTCGGTCAATACGGATGTGATAGGCATCTGCGTTATGAATCTGGCAGGCAAGATTTTCGGGGAGCGTGAATTTCCGTTGCGCGAGCTCACCATGCGTGAAGCGCTGAAAATCGTGAAGCAGCAGGTTATCGATCTGCAAATACAAAACGGGCTGTCAGAAGAGAATTTCTTCGGGGTCGGATTTGCAATTGCCGGTTACCATATAGATGGGACACGCCACAATGCACCGCTTCCTCTCCATGAATGGTCTCTTATCGAGCTTGGTCCCATCATCTCAACTCTGTTCGACCGGCCAGCCTGGATCATAAACGGAGGCAAATCCGGCGCGATTGCGGAATCGATGTTTGGCGCTGGACGGTTTGTGAGACATTTCGCTTATCTCAGCTTCAACTATGGATTTGGTGGCGGCGTGATTAGCGATGGTGAACTGCTTCAGGGTGGCGGAGGCAACGCGGGCGAATTCTCTGGCATGTTTGACGACATCGAAAGTGAACGACGTCCAGCCTTGCAATATTTGATCAAACGGTTGAACCGAAACGGCATAAACGTGCCGTCAATTCACTATATGCGCCGACACTTTGATCGAAACTGGCCAGGCGTTGCCGATTGGGTAGAGGAAATTACGCCCGCTTATAATCGTCTCGTCAATGCAATCCGCGCCACGGTCGATCCACAAGCGATCGTTTTTGGTGGTCAAATCCCCCGGGATCTGGCCGAACTCATGATTGAACGCACAAAAATCTTCGATAGACCTAGATACGGCGTTCAGCGCCCCAGCCCAAAACTCATCATCTCCGAAATTTCCAGCGACGCCCCAGCCATGGGCGCCGCAGTGATGCCGTTTAGTCGTACTTTTTATTGAGCTATTCCGTGGCGCGCTCCATGAGTGTTATACCCACGGCGTATTAACCTAGCGCGTTGCAACCATCGTGGCCATGTAGTTGAAAAGAGGCAAATCGCTGGTTGATTTCAACGTGCCATCGAGTAGTGCAAATTTGTCCCCCTTTTGCAAAAATTTGTATTTGCTCCTCCCTGACCAGGTATAGATGAAATTACCTCCAACTGCCTGCCGGGTTTCCTGTGGATCAAATTCTCGCCATACGTACTTTCGTCAGGGTCGCAGAAGCTGGCTCTTTCGCCAAGGCGGCTGATATGATGAACTTGCCCCGCTCCTCCGTCAGCAAGCTAGTACAGGATCTCGAGGCGCATCTGGGGACGAAGCTGGTGGAGCGCACCACGCGGTTTGTCACGATGACCACCGAGGGCGTCTCCTATCATGAGCGAGCGCTGAAGCTCCTTGCCGACCTTGAAGACATGGACGGCACCGTTAGCGGCTCACGGAGCGCGCCCAAGGGAAAGCTGCGCGTAGACATCGGCTCCGTACTGGCAAATCAAATCCTCATTCCTGCGCTCTCAGACTTCCAGCACCAATACCCGGACATCGAGCTCATGCTCGGAGTCAGCGATCGCCCTGCCGATCTCATCAGTGAGGGGATCGATTGCGTCATCCGCGGCGGGGCGCTGGTCGACTCGTCTATGAAGGCGCGCAAGCTGTGCGAACTGGATTACGTCATTTGCGCATCGCCTGCCTATCTGGACGGACTGCGACTACCAGAACAGCCGGAAGATATACAGGCTCATCGGATCGTCAGCTACTTTTCCGCGTCATCTGGAAAGAGGTTTCCTCTGCGGTTCCAGCGCGGCGATGAGCGAAGCGAATATCTCGCGGCCTCCATCGGCATTTCAGTCAACGAGAGCACCGCACACCTGAACGCGCTGCTATCGGGACTGGGCATCGGTCAGAGCTTCGGCTTCCTCGCAAGACCTCATTTCGAAAGCGGCGCACTGGTGCAACTTTTGCCTGAGTGGAAGCCTGACAATCATCCGCTACACCTCGTTTATCCGGCCAATCGATTTCCGAACCTGCGGCTGCGCGCCTTTACGGAGTGGGCGGCAAAGGTTTTCGAAGTGGTCGACGCGCGACGTAATTTATCGTCATGATTATCCATCCACATGGATAATGTCTCCATCCTGAGCGGCTTCTCGCCGCCGACCTAACGAACTAACTTCTCCTCATCGGACGACGACAGGCTAACAGCCGACGCCACCTGCCAAACAGTTTCGGAAGTTCAACAGGCCGCGCATTCGGACTGAACCCTTGCGCGCGTTCAGCATCAGGAGAGTAAAATGACCAATAGACTTGAAAACAAGATCGCCGTCGTGACCGGAGCAACAAGTGGCATCGGCCTTTCGACCGCTAAGCTCTTCGCCGCCGAAGGCGCTCGTGTCTACATCACCGGCAGGCGCAAGGATGCACTCGACAAGGCGGTCGCAGAGATTGGCAATGCCGCGGTCGGCGTACAGGCCGATTCCTCCAGCAACGATGACCTCGACAAGCTGTTTGCACGGGTAAAAGCGGAACAAGGTCGCATCGACGCCCTCGTCGTCAACGCTGGAGGTGGCAGCATGCTTCCGCTTGGCCAGATCACCGAAGAGCAGATCGACGATACCTTCGACCGCAACGTCAAGGCCGTCATCTTCACCGTACAGAAAGCGCTTCCACTGCTCGGAAAGGGTTCGTCGGTCGTCCTAACCGGCTCGACTGCTGGCACAGAAGGTACGGCTGCCTTTTCCGTCTACTCGGCGTCCAAGGCGGCGGTCCGCAACCTCGCTCGTTCCTGGGCGCTCGATCTCAAGGGAACCGGTATCCGCGTCAACGTTATCTCGCCCGGCGCGACACGCACGCCCGGCCTTGTCGAACTCGCAGGTGACGACAAAGAACAGCAGCAAGGGCTGCTCGACCATCTCGCCTCGCGCATCCCGCTCGGCCGCGTCGGAGAATCCGAGGAGATCGCCAAGGCGACGCTGTTCCTCGCCTCCGACGATGCGAGCTTCGTCAACGGCGCCGAACTTTTCGCCGACGGCGGCCAGGCACAGGTTTAACCCCATAACGGCATCGATCAAGAAGTCGAAAACGGCTCGGAGCCGCAGCAGATTGCGGCAAGAAGCATAGACGACGCCAATTGGCAGCCTCGCCGGCGCAAACGCCAGCATGACCTCGACAAGCCGCCCTGCAGCGATATCGTGGGCGGCAAAAAGGTCACCGATTTTCTATTTCAGACACTTCGGAAAGGAAACCAAAACACTCTTCCATTCGTATTGCCATTAGAACAGATAGTTCCAGCTGGCCCATTCTATCGATCAGCCAACGTAACACCGCAGACGCAGCCGACAGGCTCGACATACAAATGATTGGGAGCAAACATGGATTCTGGGCTCGCGCCATCATCCGCGGATTCTAATGGCAATAATGGGCTCACTCCTGAAGAGGTTGAAGACGCACGCAAAGCCTTTCTTCTGAAACGTTTCTGGCTCAGCGCGAAAGGATTTTGGGGTCGCGGTGGAGATGTCTTCGCCTGGGCAGCCTCACTTGGCCTTCTGGTTATGATCGGCATCAATGTCGGGTTTCAATACGGTATCAATGTATGGAACAGGGGCCTGTTTGACGCGATCGAGCAGCGCAACGCATCCGATGTTTATTACCTTGGCTCTCTCTTCCCGCCACTCGTTCTTGGTAGCGTAGCATTGGTTACCGCACAGGTTTACGTGCGCATGCGGATACAGCGGCGCTGGCGCACATGGCTTACGAAAGGCCTGATCGGGCGTTGGCTCGATAACGGCCGATATTATCAGCTGAACCTGATCGGGGGTGACCACCAAAACCCGGAAGCCCGAATTTCAGAGGATATGCGGATTGCCACGGAGGCGCCCGTGGATTTTACAGCGGGTGTAATCTCTGCATTCGTCTCGGCCTCGACATTCATCGTTGTCCTTTGGACAATCGGCGGTGCACTGACCCTGCCGATTGCCGGAACGGTCATAACGATCCCAGGGTTTCTCGTCATCGCGGCCGTCATATACGCGACCATTACGTCGAGTTCGATTGCCTTCATTGGACGGAACTTCGTCCGTGTTTCGGAAACAAAAAACCAGGTGGAAGCCGAGTTTCGATACACCCTCACACGCGTCCGCGAGAACGGTGAAAGCATCGCCCTGCTCGGGGGCGAAGAAGAAGAACGTGAAGATCTTGACCGCAGATTTGCCAATGTTCGAAAGCAATGGCGATTGCTCTCGAACCAATATATGCGCACCACATTGGTCTCTCACAGTTCGATGCTGATTGCGCCAGTCGTTCCGGTTTTGCTATGCGCTCCCAAGTTTTTGGATGGCAGCATGTCGCTGGGTCAGGTCATGCAGGCGGCGTCTGCCTTCACAATCGTTCAGGGAGCCTTTGGATGGCTGGTCGATAACTACCCTCGCCTTGCAGACTGGAATGCTTGCGCGCGGCGCGTGGCATCGCTGATGATGTCACTGGACGGGCTTGAACATGCAGAGAAGAGCGAAGAGATCGGGCGGATCAAGCGCGGCGAAACGACGGGCAACACCATGCTTAGCCTGAACGATCTCTCGGTCTCTCTGGGCGATGGTACTGCCGTGGTTAAGGAAACCGAGGTTCAGATCGAACCTGGAGAGCGCGTTTTGGTAGCTGGAGAGTCCGGGTCAGGGAAAAGCACCCTGGTGCGTGCCATCGCTGGTTTGTGGCCATGGGGAGGTGGCAGCGTTAATTTCCATCCCGATCATCAATTGTTCATGCTGCCGCAAAAGCCTTACATTCCAACGGGAACACTCCGCCGTGCCGTGTCCTATCCCCGCCCCGCCGACAGTTGGACGGAACAGGAAATCCACGTCGCGCTTGAAAAGGTAGGCTTAGACCAGCTCAACGAAAAAATCGAGGAGGAGGCACCGTGGGATCACACATTGTCAGGTGGTGAGAAGCAGCGCCTCGCATTTGCAAGGCTGTTGCTCCACAAGCCGAATATTATCGTCCTGGATGAAGCGACGTCTGCTCTCGACGAAAAAACGCAAGACAAAATTATGGGAATGCTCATCGAAGAGTTGCCAGACGCGACCGTACTGAGCGTTGCCCATCGTGTAGAACTCGAAGCGTTTCACACCAGAAAGATCACACTGGAAAAACGGGAAGGTGGCGCCAAACTCGTCAGCGATGTCGGTTTGATGCAGAAAAATCGAAAAGGCAATTCTTTGTCGCGTCTGATAAAACGCGGACGCTCCCGCAAGAATTCAGGGAGGTCGCAGTGACGTGCCGGGCCGTTACAAACCATCGCGTCGGGAAAAGTCCTCGATGACGAGATTGATCTTTATTCTTGGCGATCAGTTGTCGCCACGCATCTCATCGCTTGTTGACGCTAACAAAGCGGCGGATACGGTCTTCCTTTGTGAAGTGATGACAGAGGCCACTTATGTCGGTCATCATAAACAAAAGCTGGCCTTCGTATTTTCGGCAATGCGGCATTTCGCCGATGAGCTCCGAGCCGACGGATACCGGGTTGTCTACACGCGCATTGACGACAAAGATAATGCGGGTTCATTTTCCGGCGAGCTCAAGCGGGCAGTCGCGCGTGTAAAGCCAGCTTCGGTTCGCATTACCGAACCGGGAGAATGGCGTGTTCGGACAGAAATCGAGTCCTGGAAAGCCGATCCTGACATCGACGTCGAGGTTCGACCCGACGACAGATTTCTCTGCACACACGATGAATTCGCGAACTGGGCTGATGGCCACAAGACTTTAACGATGGAATATTTCTATCGCGATATGCGCCGCAAGACCGGCCTGTTGATGAACGGGGAGGATCCCGTTGGAGGACGCTGGAACTTTGACGCGGAAAATCGCAACCCTGCCCGCCCGGATCTCTTCCGCCCGAAACATCTATCTTTCCCGCCAGACGTCATAACCCGCGACGTGATCGAGACGGTCGCCCGGTTATTTCCAGACAACTTCGGCAAGCTCGACGCGTTCGATTTTGCGGTGACGCGGTCGCAGGCGGAAAGCGTACTGCAATCGTTTATCGATGATTTTCTTCCCAACTTTGGCGCAACGCAGGACGCGATGCTGCAGGATGATCCCGACCTCAACCATTCGCTACTGTCATTCTACATCAATATTGGCCTTCTGGACGCGCTAGAAGTATGTCGAGCCGCAGAGCGAGCCTATTTAGAAGGCGCCGCACCGCTCAATGCGGTTGAAGGATTTATTCGCCAGATAATCGGCTGGCGAGAATACATGCGCGGCATATACTGGTTGGCCGGCCCCGATTATGTCGACAGCAATTTTTTCGACAATACGCGACCTCTCCCTGATTTTTACTGGTCGGGTAAGACTGACATGAACTGTCTGGCGACGGTCATCACCGAAACAATCGAGCATGCCTACGCCCATCATATTCAACGGCTGATGATAACGGGCAATTTCGCCCTCATCGCGGGGATAGACCCGAAGGCAGTCCACACCTGGTATCTGGAGGTCTACGCCGACGCGTACGAATGGGTCGAGCTTCCCAATGTGATCGGCATGAGCCAATTCGCCGATGGCGGATTTCTGGGCACAAAACCCTACGCGGCGAGCGGCAATTACATCAACCGCATGTCCGATTATTGTTCGGCCTGCCACTTCGATCCAAAACAGCGGGTCGGCCCCAGAGCATGTCCATTCAATGCGCTGTACTGGGACTTCCTCGCACGCAACAAGGAAAAACTGGCCGGAAACCGTCGCCTTGCTCAACCCTATGCCACATGGTCCAGAATGGATGACGGGATCCAGAGAGAAATCAGACAACAGGCTGCGAAGTTCCTGTCGCAACTCTGATGATAAACGACGAGCGTTTCCTTCAAGAATTCGTCTCACAGCCTCACATGAAAGCTTCCGATTAGGGCGTTGTGAATCGGAAGCGCTGACCTTGTCACCTACAGTGGCACACGGCTGGCGATTATGCTTGAATCCAGCGCTTCATAGCCTTCGAGGTCGATCAGGTCATAGAGTTGCACGCGGGTCTGCATGTTGTCGATAAGGCTAGCAGTGGTGCCGTGTTCAGCAAGCTCGCGATACAAAACCTCCTGCGCGCGATTGTCGATCCGCAGGGAAGACACTGGCCATATGACCATTTTGTAGTTCAGGGATACAAGCTCTTTCGCAGACATGGCAGGCGACTTGCCAAACTCGGTCATATTCGCCAGAAGTGGCTTTGCTCCCATCGCCGCCGCAAACTCGCGGAACATTGCTTCTGTTGTCAGCGCTTCGGGAAAAACGGCGTCCGCGCCAGCTTTGATGTAGAGCCTGGCCCGGTCGATCGCGTTCTCAATACCCTCGCTCGCCACGGCATCGGTGCGCGCCACGATAACGAGCGATCGCCGCGCCTTTCTTGCCGCTGCTATTTTTGCCGCCATATCATCGGCAGTGGCAAGCTTTTTGTCATTCAGATGGCCGCATTTTTTTGGTAGAATCTGGTCTTCGATCTGCACTGCCGCAGCGCCCGCTTCTTCAAGGCTGCGAACCGTGTGCATCACGTTCAAGGCTTCACCAAAACCCGTGTCAACATCCACCAGTACAGGAAGCCCGCTGGCCCGGACGACTTGCCTGGTAAAAAACAGACCGTCCTCAAGAGTGAGAATTCCCAGATCCGGCAATCCCATGGACGCGCTCATAGCGGCGCCCGAGAGATAGAGTGCCTTAAACCGGCCGCCTTGGCTTGCAGAGCGGCCAACCCGTTATGTGCGCCGGGCATCTGCACGATACCCGGGGTTTCTAGCATGTGCCGCAACTGCTCTCCGGCAGAGGGACGTTGTGTGTCAGCTTCGACGAGGTAGGGCATGGGCGTCCTCAGTCAGTTTCCATAACGGTCTTCTCACGCCACTTTCTGAACCGTGGCATAAGGATCGGCGCAAGCAGGACAGCGACGGCCATGACCCACAAGACGATGGAGATCGGGCTCGACCAGAGAATAGCCACATCGCCAGCCGAAAGGGAAAGCGCCCGTCTCAGGCTTTGCTCCAGGATTTTTCCAAGCACGAGCCCGAGAATGAGAGGTGCCGTGGGAACCCCGAACCGCCGCAAGAAATAGGCTCCCACGCCAAGCACCACCATAAGCACCAGATCGAATGTGGTCGATTTGCCTGAATAGACACCGATTGCGCTGACGACCACGATGAATGGTACGAGGACCCAGGCTGGAACGGACAGCATCTTGGCAAACAGGCCAACGAGGGGAATGTTTATCGCCAGAAGAATGATGTTGCCGATGAACAAGGATGCAATCAGGCCCCAGACGAGGTCAGGCTGCGTGCGGAAAAGCGCAGGCCCTGGTGTTATATTATACAGCGTCAGCACGCCCAGCATGATAGCCGTCGTTCCCGAACTTGGTATTCCGAGCGTCAGCATGGGTATGAAATTGCTGTTCGACGCGCTGTTGTTTGCCGCTTCCACGGATGCGAGACCACGCATATCGCCCTGGCCGAAACGGCTGCCTTCAGGATCGCTCCGCTCCACCACGCGCTTTTCGGTGGTGTAGGCGAGTGCGCAGGCGACAGTGCCTCCGGCACCAGGAAGGATTCCCACGAAAAAGCCGATCAGAGAACCACGCATCGTCGCGGCATTGGTGAATTTCATTTCAGCGCGGTTGAACAATGGTCGTCCAAGCTGCTCGATACGCGGCGCGGCTCCACCTTTCATGCTCTCGAGCATGATCAGCAATTCACTGATAGCAAAGAGACCGATGACGACGGTGGCAAACTGGACACCATCCACGAGATTGGGCGATCCGAACGTGTAGCGATAGACGCCCAAATTGGCATCGATCCCCACCGTCGAAATGGCAAGGCCAAGCATGATGGCAAGCAGAGCCTTGACCGGCTGGTCCGTCAGAAGGCCGGTCAGACAGGCGAAGGCAAAGACCATCAAAGAGACATATTCGATAGGACCAAATGCCAAGGCCCAACTCGCCAGAACCGGAGCTGCCAGTACGATGCCGACGGTCGCGATCGCCGACCCGACAAAGGATGTCCAGGCGGAGAGTGACAGAGCGATGCCCGCTTTGCCCTGTCGCGCTAGCGGATATCCTTCGATGGTGGTCATGACTGCGGATGCTTCGCCGGGAACGTTCAAAAGGATCGCGCTGATCCGGCCACCATATTCAGATCCGATGTAGATCGCCGCCATCAGAATCAACGAGGATTCCGGTGTGAGACCGAGTGCGAAGACGACAGGCACCAACATGGCAACGGCGTTGATCGGGCCAAGTCCAGGCAATACGCCAACCATGGTACCGACAACCGCGCCAATCGCGGCCAGGAAAAGATTGTTGGGCTGGAGTGCGATACCAAAGCCGTGGCCGAGATAAGACAGGGTTTCCATCAGATGATTCCCCCGAATGGTCCAACCGGCAAAACAACATCGAGAACTGTGTCGAAGAGGAGATAAGATGAAACGGCAAGTACGACGCCTGTTATCGCACCCTGCCACCACAGTGCACCAAACACCATCGCAATCGGGATCATCATGACCGCCGTCGATATGACGAAGCCGATGGATTGGAAGAGAAGAGCATATGCCAAGAGGCAAACAGAGAGAATGAGGATCGGGCGAGTGATGCCCGATCCTTCTGTCGTATTCGCTTGACCTGGCTTCAGCACGAGGAGCAATCCGCAAATCGCAATGGCACCTGCGGCCATCAACGGAAATGCTCTCGTCCCTACCGGTTCGTAAGCAAATGGCGCCTGAAGATTATAACCGAAGGCTATCATGACAGCGGCCAAAGCAAGTGCTGCGACGCCAAGGAAGCGATCTTGTGTCATGAGTGCAATCCTACTTTGTCGTCAGGCCAAAGTCGGCTGCAAGTGTCTTATAGGCTGCGACCTGTTTGTTCACGAACGCCGTTGTTTCCTCAGCCGTCATCGGCATAGGAAACAGATTGCGCTCCTGAAGCAGCTTGGCATATTCCGGCGACGTCATCGTTGCCGCTAAAGCCTCGCCCCACCACTTGTAGTCCGCATCGCTGACGTCTGGACTGACGTAGAATCCGCGCGCAATAGGCCATTTGATGTCAAAGCCCTGTTCGACAGCCGTGGGCACATCGGCCAGTTTTCCAGCAAGGCGTTGCTCTGAGAATATGGCGAGACGCTTCAAAGGTGCGCCGCCATCGATTGCAGCATGGCTATCGCCAACGTCGTTCATGCAGACGTGCACATGGCCGCCCTGCAGAGCCGTCGCGCAATCGCCGCCGCCTTCGAATGCGACAAACCGCATGGATTTGTAATCGACGCCAGCAGCCCGTGCCGCCATTGCCGCCTTCATCCAGTCCTGGCTCCCGATGGTTCCACCTGCACCAATGATGACAGAAGCCGGATCAGCCTTGATTGCGGCCATCAAGTCGGTGAGGGATTTGTGGGGACTATCTTGCTGCACAACAACGGCACCGTAATCCGTGCCGATATTGGCTACCCAGCGAACATCCTTCTCAGAATATGCGCCGAATTTACCCTGGGCAATATTCAGAAGCGAACCGGCAGAGAAGGCAACGATGGTGCCGGGCTCCGCGCGGCGCTGGCCGACGATGGAATTGTAAGCGACAGCCCCAATACCGCCAGGCATATAAGACACGCGCAACTGCGTCTTGAGTGCACCGGACTTCTGCAAGGATGCCTGGGCGAGCTTGCAGGTGATGTCGAAGCCGCCACCCGGCTGAGCCGGTGCGATGCATTCGGGTTTTGCTGGCTCTGCAAGTGCGGTTACGGGCGCGCCGGAAACTGCACATAGGAAAACGGCCGCAGACGCGCGGAAACGCTGTATTTCATAGAAATCTCCTCCACGACTTTTGACTGCAGACCTCCATCTGCACCCATTTCGGTATATCCGACCGAAGCTTTCAAACAGCTTTCAATCCGAAGTTGCCTGGAGGATCGGCAGCAGAATGCGAACGGCAAGCCCGCTTCTGTCAGAGCGATTGCGCACTTCCATCATGCCGCCCGAAGCGCGGGAAACCGTCAACGCAATCGCCAGACCAAGGCCGCTGCCATCGACGGAGCGTTTTGTGGAACCGCGCCGAAACCGCGACCCGGCGTGCGAAATCTCTTTTTCCGTCATACCAGGTCCTTCATCCATCACTTCGATGACGGCATGTTTGCCTTCAATGAAAAGCCGAATAGATATGACCGATTTCGAAGGAGCGTAAGCAATCGCGTTGTCGATAATATTGACAAGCGCTTCCTGCAAAAGCCCCTCATTTGCGCGCACAGACACTTTGTATTCAGGAGGTTCGAATACACAGTCCATATGCCGGCTGCGAATACGCGACCATAACATTCTGACGGTGTCTGCAATGGTCTCTTCAAGAGAAAGTCGATCCAGCGGGTAGGCTTCGTATCCTTGTGACGTCCGCGCTCTTGCTAAGGCCAGAAGCTGGTTCGTCGTGCGCACGGAACGGTCGAGCACGTCACGCGATGATGCCAGCGTTTTGCGAACATCGTCCAGATCCCCCTGATGAAGGGCAACGTCGATTTGTGTTCTGAGGATTGCCATTGGCGTCCTGAGCTGATGGGAAGCGTCATCCAGAAACCGTCGTTGTTGATTCGCCTGCTCGACGTTGCGCTGCATCAGCCGATTGACCGCCTCAACCAACGGACGGACTTCCAGCGGCAGAGAGGCAACCTCGATCGAGGTGAGATCGTCCGATTGTCTCTTGTCGATCGCATCGCGTAGGCGGTTGAGCGGCTTTACAGAGGCGTAGACGCCAGCGGCAAGCAGAAGCGACAGCGCTACGATGACCAGAATGTCACGAAGAACCGCGCGGGTGATCAGTTCATTTTGAAATGCGATACGGGATCTCTTTGTCTCAGCCACCTGAATGATGATCTGAGCCCCGTCAGGGGTAGTGGGTGAGAGTGGCCGCTTCAGCGACCCGAGGCGGATCGTCTGCCCGAGGTAGGTCGCATCCTGAAACCTCAACTCCCCGCTGTTGATATCCGGAGCGGGCGGCAGCAAGACGTCTCCGATCTGAACCAGACCGTCGTCGGTGTAGACGTTGAAATACACCGCACCCTGTGCTGTCAGCTCGAAAAACTTGAACAGCTGATAGGGTTGTTCGACACCAACCCCGCCGCTTTCCGTCGAGATATTGGAATCAATTGCGCGGATGGCGCCGGCCAGAGATCGATCATAGGCGCTGTCGGCCAACTCGTTGATGGTCGTGGCACTGAACCACAGCGTCGACATCATACCAACGATCAGTGCTGGTAATGTCCAAAGTGCGAGTGTGGCGGTCAATCGACGACCGGGCCGGTCCATCAGACGGTTTTCACTCATGCAGAATCGACTTCCAGCACATATCCAAGTCCTCTCAATGTACGGATATGGACAGCATTGCCGAGTTTCTTGCGCAAGCGGTGTGCGATGACCTCGACCGCATCCAACTGGATATCCACGTCATAGGAAAACATCCGGTCGATAATTTTCTGTTTCGACATCGGTTCACCTGCATGTTGCAGCAGAATGCGTAACATCGAATGCTCCCTTGGCGTCAATTCGATGACTTCACCATCGAGTGAGAAACGCTGTTCTGACGAATTGTAGCTCAATGGGCCGGAGGAAAAGGTTCCAGCATTTTTTCCATGAGCCCTGCGAACCAGAGCGACTAACCGTGCCTCCAGCTCCTCTATGGCGAAAGGCTTAGCAAGAAAGTCGTCGGCGCCCTGATGGAGGCTTTCAATACGCTCTGCCAGCGAATCCCTGGCCGTCAGGATAAGCGTTGGCGTTGTATCTCCCCGCGCGCGCATGATTGACAGCAATGATCGCCCGTCCATTTCCGGGAGACCTAAATCAAGAATGACCGCGTCGAATTCTTCCGTCTGAAGGCGCTGGTTCGCAACGGCTCCATCCTCGGACCACTCCGTCATGAAATTGTAGCGTGCGAGCGCTCTCATCAGCCATTCAGCAAGCTCTGTGTCGTCTTCGATCAGCAATATCTTCATAAAATCGCTCCGCCATTGCCTTTGCCAGACGCCGTCAAGAGAGCTGCCCGACTGATCTCAGGCGAGCGCATCCTTCTCACTTCGACTACATCACCGGCGGTAGAAGGTTCATCAGCAGCACCATGATCAGGCCAACCACCGAGACGATCGATTGAATAACGGAAATCGTTGCGGTGGCCTCGCCCATCGACATCCCGAACGATTCCTTCACTAGCCAGAAACCGGCATGGTTGGCATAATTGAAGAAGAGTGAGCCGCAGCCAATCGACAAGGCAAGCAGAGGTACGTTCAATGCTTCGCCTCCCGCAAGAGGTGCAAGCAGACCGGATGCCCCCACAATGCCGACCGTGGCAGAGCCGGTTGAAACGGAGAGCAGCATCGAAATGATCCAGCCGAGAATCAGGGGCGAAAGCGCAAATTGTTGGCTGAGGTGGACGATCGCGTCACCGACTTTTGCATCTGTGAGCACATGCTGGAAGGCACCCCCGCCCGCGATGATCAGCAGCACATTGGCGATGGGCTTGACGCTGGCGGACATTGATTTGCGCAAATCTTCGGAAACACCGCCACGCGCAAATACGAGCACCCACGCGGCAAACAAGACACCGATCAGCATCGCGATCACCGGGTCGCCCAAGAAGCCCGCGATACGGACAATGGCCGAATCCTTTGCGAAGACCAATTCGGCGATCGCATTGACGAGCATCAACACCGCGGGCAGCAATGCAGTCAGGAGGCTGATGCCCAGTCCCGGTGGGGTCTTAGCGGCTTGGCCCTCCACTTCCGCCGGGGAATACTGATTGATCAAAGCATCGTCCGGCTTCACCGTGAGCCTTGGGGCGATGAAGGCGCCGTACAATGGGCCAGCAAGTACGATCGCAGGGATGGCTGCGATGAAGCCATACAACATCGTCGCGCCTATGTTGGTGTTCAAAGATGCGATCGCCGTCAGGGGGCCGGGATGCGGCGGAACCATGCCGTGCATGGCGGCCAGTGCGGCGATGACGGGAACACCGACATAGACATAGGCCGAGCCACGGACGGCCGATGTGGCCTCAAGCTTGCGCGCAACACTGAAGATCAGCGGCAGCAGCACGACGAGACCGACCTCGAAAAACATCGGTATGCCGATAACGAAGGCAGCACCCGCCATCGCCCAGGGTAGCATCCGCGTCGATGTCTTACGGATGATGATGTCGGCAATACTTTCCGTCACGCCGGCATCCGCCAGGATTTTTCCCAGCATGGCACCGAGAGCCACGACCAGTCCTACGGCGCCCAATGTATTACCAGCGCCGCTCTCGATCGACTTGATCAGCTTGTCCGTCGGCATACCGGTCAACAGGCCGACGGTAATCGAGGTGATGATGAGTGCGAGGAGCGGATGCAGTCTGATGCGAGAGACGATCAAAACCACAAGAAAAACCACACCGCCAAAGGCAGTCAAAAGAAGCTGAATATCAGACGCACTCATAATCTCTCCAGAGGAAATAAATAATCGGCCAGGTTCAGCGATGATTGTAAGGGCCTTTCATCACGCAGACGCAGATGGCTCTTAGTCGTGACTTTCTGAACGAAGCGTTGAAGTATGGGATTTCCGTTAAACGCCCAGTTTGACGTGTTCGTCAAGAGTGCGGAATACGACAACACGATACCGCCTTGTCGGGAGACCTAGCTAAAGGCACCGCTAGATTCAATTGTACCTGCGCGACGGCAGATAGGCCGTCCCGTAGGTGTTCGCATCGTTATCGGTCGAAGTTGGCCCGGATGTCAGTACCAACCGGAACGGTCGAGGCATCAGGCACGTCGATATAGCCAACGCCATCTTGATGGTCATATCGGTCCACGGCTTTGAACGCTGGGTTCGCTCCGCATTTCCCGCGATAACCTCATGGGAATGTTCATGGGCGACAGGGCCTGTCCTTGCCCAATGCGAGGTTGGCGGGGTGGATGCCGACCTGGGTCAGGTGACCGTCCTTGTAATCGACTTCAGCGATGTAGGCCATCACGTTGATTTTCTGCTGCAGTCACTGTTCGCCAACTTTAGCATCCTCGATATAGGTCTTACCATCACCGTCATACGGTGTGCCATCGGTGCCAAAACGATGAACCAAGAGATTGCCGAGATTGTAGAAAATCGGCTGCCCCTTGTAGATCTCGATTCCCGCATGGTGTGATTACCATGACCATGAAACACGTCGAGCCCATTGTCTAATAGACAATGGGCAAGGCGGACCGCGTAGTCCGTTGGATCCTGTGAACAGGCCTGAAAGGCCTAGCGGTTCTCGTGCATGTGAATGGAGAAAATCGCGAAGTCGGCATATCCCTTGGCGCCGCGAACGCTAGCATCTGGACCTGCTCATCCTTGGAGTCCATATTGTAGAAATAATAGCCGGCTATGTCGCCCAGCACATACGTCTGCCCTGCAGCTCGACCGAGGTCTGGCTGTCCTTGGGAATGTCGATCGGGCGTGCCACGTGCGCTTCGGTGCGGCGGGCGACGAGAGAATCGCGGATCAATTTCAACTGGGAAAACTGGCCAGCGGTCACCGTCATGCTCTGGGTCAGCTTCAGAGTATTCGGTCTCCATTGCTCGGCACCCTCGTTTCCCTTCCGGTCGCGGACCGTCTCGGAAGGCGATGCTACGGGCCAGCAGGCAGTGCATACACCATGGCAACTCGGACCCGCTCCAGTTTCTGGAAAACCGGCTGGCGCACTACGGTGAGGTTTGGGCCCCCCCCCCCCCCCGACCTGATGCCAGCCTCGTCCATTATTTTGAGCATATAGATCATGCCGACCTCGCCGTCTGCTGCGTCCACAGCGCCCATGAAGCCGAAGCCGAGATCGGCCCAATCAGCCGCCAATGTCTTGGCGCCCAATTGTTAACATAGCCAGTGGTGCCAACCCAGAAACGAAGATCGACGATGAAAAGCTCGGCGTTGCCGATCGTTGTGTGAGCATTGCGCAGAACTGATTCAATTCCGGGCTCATACGATTGCCCATTGGCTTTTGCATCAGTACATCACCTGCAAGTGCCGATGTTTAGTTCCCGGTCATCTTGTTGCGTAATTCCTTGGTCATGTCCAAAAAACAAAACTTTTCGGACATGTGCGCGTGCGAGCCGATTGCGCATCTGCTGTGGTCCACGCCGCGCTGAAAGCTGCAGATGTGACGAGCAAATATATGGACAGTTTTTTCATTCGATCTCCCCCTAAACAGGACGGCGATTGCGTAAGACGCAAACCACGTCTCACTTTCCTGATAGCGCACGCTATCGATCGATAAAAACTTGATTTTAGGAGAAGTTGATCGAATAATCTAATATGTCAGCCATTCCACAAACCACTCAAGGCTTATGACGAAGAGCGTGTGAGGACGCATCCCCGAGTGGAAGCTGTTACAAGTTTCGTTGGTTGCGGGGGCAGGATTTGAACCTGCGGCCTTCAGGTTATGAGCCTGACGAGCTACCGGGCTGCTCCACCCCGCGTCCAGCG